>NZ_JBNPUY010000001.1:0-1187396 GCF_051168395.1 Bradyrhizobium sp. HKCCYLRH1030
GGCAAGCGGAGACCGCGGGACGCGTGTGGCTCAGCTGATCGCGTCCTGCCCGGCCTCGGTCAGCGTCGGCACGCCGTTGGTGAGTTCGACGAGGCCGCGCTCGGTGAGCAGCGAAAGATCTTCCTCGGCGACAGGGGACAGCGTCAGCCGGTGGGCCTTGATGTCCCGGAGAGTCCAGCGCAGGTGGATCGCCTTCTCGAGCGCGAGGTGGGTGAAAAGGTCTTCGATGCCGCGGTCGTCCATACCGGGATAAGCACGAGAAGTGCCTAAAGTTCCAATGCGCAGTTGCAAGCATAGATCTGTCCTACACGCCCAGCGGCAGGAAATGCGCATAACATATTGAAATTAAAGTAGTTTTTTTGAAATTGAGCGTGGCGCCCGGAGCGCAGTGAAGCCAAGTTTGGACAAATTTGTCCTCTGCGTGGGATAGTCCCATGAAATCCCACAAACTTCCATCTTAATACTTGGCATACTCTCATGAACCACGACCGTCGCTCATCCGTTAGCACTGGTAGATCGGTGGATTGAAAACTGGTAACCGTAAGATGCGCCTCCGCTACCTTACTGGCGTCTTCCCGACCGGCCGCGTCGTTTCAAGGCTGGTAACAATTGAGTTTTGGCCTCATGGCACAACTGCCTAAACTGTCGCCGCCTGAGTCGTTGGGCGCTGCGATCGCCCCTCTTGCAGCGCTTTCGCAGCAAGAGTTCGAGAAACTGCGAGAAGCAACTTCCACGCGCAGATTATTTAATGTAAAGCCAAAAGTTGCGAAGGAGCTGGCCAGTGAGATCCCCGCTCTCGGACCAACAGTTACCTTCACGTTGGGAGCACTGAATTTCCTCTACGGTAGGCTGGCTCTTCTCCGAGAGAAGTCGAGCCTGGAGACGATCGTCGCCCAAATCATCGATGATTTTGAAGTTCCGTGTTCGCCAGAACTCCGTGTGACGCTTGAACAACGTCTCATAAAGTTGCTCCGTAAGAACGAGAATTATGATGCGGCGCAGAAGCTTCAGCGGCTTGAGAAGGGCTTCTTGCCGAATGCTATCGGATTTCGCACGTTCGTGGACCTTCGGCCAGACTTTGGGGGTGACGAAAATTTGCAATTTGGCGGATTTCTGAAGGTGATCCAGTTTCGCATTCGAACTGACGCGGACGCGGAGAAGACCAAAGAATTCGTTTTCCAGATCAATGAAGACGGGCTCGACGATCTACAGCAGGCGATCGATAGAGCCCGAGCTAAGATACGTGCATTGGACGAACTTCCTTCACTTGCACAGCATCTGTTGCCGAGAGCCACAACATGAATTTCATGCTTCAGCCCACCCCTGATTTCGAGGCCATTTTCGATAGTGAGGAGATTTGTACTTCGAACACCGACACGGTGGCTTCGGATTGGGCAAACGCAAGTATTTCTGGGTGGACTAGAATTTTGCAACCAGCGATGGTCAGGCCCCTCGATGTTGCGAGGTTGCTGCAAAGTGAACAAGACGTCGCCTTTTTTCAGGTCATGGAACGAGCTATTGCACGGCTAAATGTGTATGCGCCGATCGTGCTGGAAGACTCAGTAACTGAAGCGGTGGCGCCAGAGCCTGCAGAACTAGAGACATCCCAACTTGCGCTTTCACTCTCGATAAACTTCGTTCCAAGTGAGGAACTTATAGAGGTTTGGCGGGAAAACGTTTCCCACTTTCCAAATGGCCAAGCGATCTCTGGAGCTAAGGTAGGCCAAGCTTCTGCTGAATTTAGCAAGATGTTCCGGAGGTTGATCGGAGCCTTCGCACAAGAGAAAAGGTATTCTGGAATCCGTCGCGTCATCGTTGCCAATGAGAATGGTGAGTTCGATCTCGACTTCCAACTGGATGTGAGCGAAAGGTTCCTTTTAGTACCTCAAAAGAGTGCTTTGTTCTTCAATCTACTATATCGCGATCTTTCAAACTTTGATGACAGTATCTTCGCTGCGGGTTGGGGAGCGCTAGTTCGAGAACCGGACAAGACATTAGTTTTGCAGTTGCAACCGCCAAACCGAATTAAGCGCGAGGGATTTGTTAAAGCTCGTGAATTTCGTCCATGACGCTGTTCAGCTACATTCATCTCAGTGACCTGCATCTTTGTCAGCAACCATTGAGAAAAAACGCTGTGTCGCTATGGGGGCGAAGATGGAATGAAGTCATAGATACGATTGGTGAGCAGCGGAAGCAGTGGGGGTTTTCCAGTTTTTTTTTGCCCGCCAGTTTTGACCCAGAAATCGCCAAGGGGGTAGCTCAATTTTGCGCTGATTGGCGAGATGGAGTTGATGGAATAATTATAACGGGTGATTTGGCGACGACTGGCCTAGCTATCGACATCGGTGTCGCAGAACAGTTCGTAAAAGAGCCTGCAGCGTTCGCGCATCTCACTCAAAGCCGAACTCCGACAATTGCGTCCCTTGGTTTGCCTATTCATTTGTTTGCAGGGAATCACGACAGGTACGTGAATAATGGCGCCAAGCCTTTTAGCAATTACTTCGACTTCATCTTCAAAGACTATATGGATCTCAAGACCTCATGCGTGGGGTCTTGGACAGTCGAAAAGAATGACAGGCACCTTGCTTTCGTCCACGCCGATTTTAGTCTTTCGATGAGGCTTGGGGCGTCGTTTCCGCGCAGAGCTATGGCCTATGGGCAGGGCAGGGTTTATGTCGACGTCCTTGATGAATTGCGAGCAGAGACTCTCAGATTGAGAAGCGACGTAGATGGAGTTCAGATAGTTTGGTTGATCCATTTCGCTCCTTATGAATGCGGATCCAGCCTCCAACTGCATGATCATCAGAGATTAATCGATGCATCCAGAGCTCTGGGGATCAAGGTAATTTTGTGTGGGCATACCCATGAGGCTTTGGTCAAAACTGTTGCCTCGCAGACGATCTATTGCGCTGGTTCCAGTTGCTGCGTTGACAACGCGGGAGGTTGCATGGTGCACGTTGTTGATTTCGACTTGGACGAAGCCATAGATGTTACCCGCTCTACGTATGTTTGGAATGAAAATCAGGATGAGTTCGTGTTTCTGCGAAGTGACTAAGGCGCAGAAGGCGTAGTGCTTCTGGGTGTGGCGCTGTGGCGCGCGATTCGAATAAAGTAGTTCGGCGCCAGAACGGCCCTCGAACACAAGCTTGGGGCTAGTATCTATCGGCACCGACCGCACGGCGCTGCGCCGGATGGCGGTGCTGCGGCCGCTGAAGGTGGTGATCGAGAACTATCCGGAAGGCCAGGTCGAGGAGCTCGAGGCGATCAACCATCCCGACGATCCGTCGGCCGGCACGCGCAGGATCGCGTTCGGCCGCGAGCTCTATATCGAGCAGGACGACTTCATGGAGAATCCGCCGAAGAAGTTCTTCCGCCTGTCGCCGGGCAACGAGGTGCGGCTGCGCTACGCCTATTTCATCAAGTGCCGCGACGTCATCAAGAACGACGCCGGCGAGATCGTCGAGCTGCGCTGTACCTATGATCCGGCGACCAAGGGCGGCAACGCGCCGGATGGACGCAAGGTCAAGGCGACGATGCACTGGCTGCCGCCGCACAGTCGCTGACAGCCGAGATCCGC
The DNA here is from genome assembly GCF_051168395.1 of Bradyrhizobium sp. HKCCYLRH1030. Lineage (NCBI taxonomy): Bacteria > Pseudomonadati > Pseudomonadota > Alphaproteobacteria > Hyphomicrobiales > Nitrobacteraceae > Bradyrhizobium > Bradyrhizobium sp. HKCCYLRH1030. The sequence goes on from NZ_JBNPUY010000001.1 coordinate 3,578, forward strand.
CTCTACAACCAGCTGTTCGCCAATCCGAGCCCCAATGCGGCCGACTTCACCGCCGACCTCAATCCCAACTCGCTCGAGGTCCTGACCGACGCGCGCATCGAGCCGGCGATCGCCGAGAGCAATTCCGACGCGCCGATGCAGTTCGAGCGCCAGGGCTACTTCGTGCGCGATCCGGATTCGACACCCGACAAGCTCGTGTTCAACCGCACCATCGGCCTGCGCGACACCTTCGCCAAGGAAGTCGCGAAGGGGTGAGGCAAGCGGAGACCGCGGGACGCGTGTGGCTCAGCTGATCGCGTCCTGCCCGGCCTCGGTCAGCGTCGGCACGCCGTCGGTGAGTTCGACGAGGCCGCGCTCGGTGAGCAGCGAAAGATCTTCCTCGGCGACAGGGGACAGCGTCAGCCGGTGGGCCTTGATGTCCCGGAGAGTCCAGCGCAGGTGGATCGCCTTCTCGAGCGCGAGGTCGGCGAAGGGGTCTTCAGGGTCGTGGGCGTCCATCCCCTAAAAAGCACGTGCGGTGCAAAAAGTTCCCGCACAGCGGCCTTGCAGATTTTCAGGATTCCCGTTCCGTTCTGCTAGGCGCGCTCGCGCAGCTTTCGGTAGCCTTTCCGCCCGTCGGGTAACGGGTGGTGCAGGGAATGGCGGAGCCGGTCAGGCCGCCAGGAGGGCGTCGCGGGATCGCGGGCGTGATGGCCGATGTCTGGCCGCCGCGCGGTGCATTGGCCGGCGGCCGGTCCGCGATCGGGTCCGGCGCGTCGTCGGCGTTCGCCGCTCGCCTGAAGGGCTGGGCGGCCGAGGAGGCCGGGGCGGGCCGGCTGCTGCCCTGGGTGCCGGTGGCGTTCGGGGCCGGCATCGCGCTGTACTTCACCGCCGATCACGAGCCGGTGCTCTGGATTGCCGCCACCACCGCGACGCTGCTCGGCATTGTCGCCATCATGATGCGGCGGCATCGGCTGTTTCCGGTAGCCGTGATGATCGCGGCGGCGGCGTGCGGCTTCGCCGCGGCGACCGTCAAGACCGCGCGCGTCGCGCATCCGGTGCTGGCGCGGCCGTTGTATTCGGTGGCGCTGTCCGGCTTCGTCGAGGCGCGCGACATCCGCGAGCGCAGCGACCGCATCGTGCTGCGGGTGACGTCGATGGAGAGCCCGCGCAACGCCGTCACCATCGCGCGTGTCAGGCTCGCGGTGCGCAAGGGCGCGGCGCCCGAGGTCGGCAGCTTCGTGCAGCTCAAGGCGCGGCTGCTGCCGCCGATGGCCCCGGTGCGGCCCGGATCCTACGACTTCGCGCGCGACATGTTCTTCCAGGGCATCGGCGCATCCGGCTTCGTGATGGGCGCGATCACGACGGCGACGCCGCCGCAGGCCGCCGGCTTCGGCCTGGGCTATGCGGCGGCCATGCAGGGTCTGCGTGATGCGATCGACGCACGCATCCGCGGCCGCCTGTCGGGCGACGAGCGCGCCATCGCCACCGCGCTGCTGACCGGCCGGCGCGACGCCATCACGCCCGATGTCAACGACGCGATGTTCGTCTCCGGTCTCGGCCATGTGCTGTCGATCTCCGGCTATCACATGGCGGTCGTCGCCGGCGTCGTGTTCTTCGCCGTGCGCGCGCTGCTGGCGCTGATCCCCGGCCTCACCATCAGCCATCCGATCAAGAAATGGGCGGCGGCCGCGGCGCTGGTCGCGGCGGCGTTCTATCTGTTGCTCTCAGGCGCGGAGGTCGCGACCCAAAGGTCGTTCTTCATGACGGCCGTCGTGCTGATCGCGGTCATGGTCGACCGCCGCGCCGTCACCTTCCGCACGCTCGCGGTCGCCGCGATGATCGTGCTGGTCGCGGCCCCCGAAGCTCTGGTGCATCCGAGCTTCCAGATGTCGGGCTCGGGTTCGGCTTGAGAGCGAAATTTGCCCCGTAACTAAATTGAATCTAAAGGGTTTTTAGTCCATCCCCGGCTTCTCGGCCGAGCACGAAAATCGAACAAAAACCCGAACAATCCGAGATTTCCGGTCCAAAAGTCCCAGAATAAGTCCCAGACTTGGTTTCATCGTTCTTGGGAGGTTCTCGGCGCAACGGCCACCGCCCAAAGGGGCGGAGGCCGTGTTTTTCACGTCCTGGCTGGCCCGCAAGGCGGCCGATCGAGCAATGTTTCGTACACGCCGATTTGCCGTCGCAGCTCCCCGACTGCCGCAGCGGCAGCGTCAATGGAGGCGCCCATCGGGTACAGGGAGGGCGCCGATTTCAGGCTTTCGAGCCGGCGTCGTCTATCGGAAATTCGCGCACGCCAGTTGTCGCAGAAGCCGCACATGGTGGCCTCGTCTGATTGGGTTTCGGATGTTCGAACTTCCCAAGCGGCGCGCTGGGGTCCCGTCGACCAGGCGATCTGCGGCGCGCAGACCAATTAGCAGCTTTAAGCGGCCTCGGCGCGAGACCTGAACAGCTAGGGTTCATATATCCCATTTTGGGCGACGAAACAAACAATTCCCTGGGCTGCGCCTCCTCTGAGGACGCTTGTCGGCACTCGATAAAACCGCAAGTGTTCCGGCGGCGTGAGCAGCAGGACGGGCTCGCAATCTGCGATGGCGCGGACGACGGTGTCGAGCTCGCGCTCGACCCGCTCACGATCGCTTCCCCACTCGTTGTGGATGGCCCAGGCCATGATCGTGCGGGTGTGCGGCTCGAAATCGGCCGGAATGCGGATCCTGCCGGTCAGTTCGCCCCCCTCTGCGGAAACTTCTTTGCGACCCATCCCGAGTAGCCCGGATGGCCCCAGCGCCACGGAAGCTCCTTGTCCTGGGTGACGCCCACGCGAGGTCCATTGAGCAGGTTCGCGACGGGCTCTACGGGACGAAGCAGACGGAAAGGAGGCTTGAGGAGCGAGGCGCCATCGAGAAGAGGATAGATCCCAAGCGCCTCGGCCAGACTGCACGGTCCGCGGCACAGCTGCTTCTCGTACCCCTTCTTGCACTCCTTGATTGTTTTCGAGGCGGCAGCGGGTTTGCTGCGGCGTTCGGCCATGATGTCCATTCCCGCGACCGGCACTCCGGCCCGGACCAGAACCGTGCTTTCTTCCCCTTCCTTTCCGCAGACGATGTCGATAGCCCACATGTCGCGATAGCCATGGATGCGGAGGGTGGCGAACGGCGTCAGGTTCTTGGATCCTCGGTTTCGACGCGACCGGTTCTCGGGATGCAGGTGGAAGGCGCGGTCGGAGCCACCCCCGTAGCCCTCGTCATCGACCAGCATGATTCCGGTCTCGACCCCTCGGTTGTCGTGCAGAAGCACGCATCCGATCAGGTTCGGGGCGACGATATGGGCAGGCGGCGCGAGAAACTCTTGGTCGACATCAATGTATTGCTTTCCGAGATATTCAACCATCTGAAAATCCTTTTTTTGCAAGAGATGTCCTTCGCGACGGCCGCGAAGGTTAGGAGCGGACTCTCACCAGATCCCGGCGGAAAGTCAAATAAATGTTATAAATCAATAAGTTATATTATTTCCTATTTCGGACGTCGATCCTATTTCGAGATTACTCAAAGAGTTCAGATTCTCTTTCGCCATGAGACCCAGGTGAAATCTTGTGTTTGTGTGCGTAGCCTCTGAAGGTGATCTAACGAGCAACTAGCCTCGCCGCGCCCTCGGATGCCGGCGGAGACCGCGATGGGCGAAGAAGCGAAGCCGAAGACGTCCCGGAAGAAGAAGCGACGACGCAAGCCGCGGGAGGAGATCTTCACGCAAAACCTCCGCAACTCGGCGAACGTTCTCGGACTGGTCAGCAGCCGAAGATCGGCATCTCGCACCTCTTACGGACCCGGCCAGTGGGCTTACCCGACTTCGGGGGCCGGGAGCGTCCCGATGGAGCGGAAATAGGCGCCTAGTGCCTGCCATCGGGGCCGGAGTACAGCTTTCCCGCCCGCGAATGCTGTTGCCTGTCCTCCCACATGCACGACGCCGAAGATGGGGATGCCGGCGAACTCGGTGTGGAACGGTGTCTCGACCATGTAGGCCCTTTCCATGGGTATCCGTTTCCCCTTGTTGAGGGCGTATCGCAACGCATTGAAGGGATCCGACCCCAGGCAGATCACCATCTTCGGACGGACGATCTCGATCTGAGGCAGCGCATATTCCGAAGCGCTTCTCACCAAGTCGCGGGGTGGAATCTTCGCATCCATCGCGCCTTCCTTGATGAATGGAAACACGTCGGTCGCATAGGTGTCGGCGAACGACAGATCGAAATGCTCGCGGAGGATCTCCTTGATGTTGATGTTCGTCGGCAGCGTGGCGTCGTGGCCGGATTTCTTCTGCTCCGGATTTCTGGGCTTGTTGAGGAAGTCCGAAGAGGCCCAGTCCTGGCAGATGAGCATCAGCTCGGCGTCGACGTTGCACGCCGATATCGTCCAAGGCACGACATGATCGGTCTCGTAATAGCCGCCGTGGAAATCGGCGAGATCGAAATACCGTTTCGTGTAGCGCTCGAATGTCGCCTCCTGGCGTTTTCTCGCCAATTGGAGGAGAGCGTCTCGCTTTGCGTTTCCGTCGATCGACGACATGGTCGGTCGCGGCCGATCCGGCTGTTCCGTACGCACGAAGGTTCGGCAGGTCACCCGCGTTTCCCGTCCAGCCTCCAGGCAGCGCGCGCAGACGAACGCGTCGAATGTCTTCTGCGTCCGTTCGTTGGTGCAGCGATGCTGAACGGTCCTGGACGACGCGACGCCGTCTTCGTCGCGGCATGTCCTGCAGACGAGTTTGCCGCCGGACTGTCCCTGTGCCGTCATGCGTTCGATCTCCAAGTGGCGCTCGGATGCCGAAGGGGGTTTCAGGCGCATTTCCGAAGGCGGCATGCGGGTGCCGACATTCTAGATGCCATGGATCCCAGCATGGTACACGGAGCTGAAATCCAAGTTAAGGTAGCCATCGGTGGCTATTCGCCCGCGCCCTCGACGTCGCCCACCGGGACCCACCGTCGGGGTTGTCCGCGGATGAAGCGGCTGCTGAAGGCCCCGCCCTCGCCAACTCGATCAACAAGTAGTCCCCCTCCGTACGCTACCAGACTTGGTACAATTCCGACTCCTTCGGAGGAGTGACTGAATAGCGCTGCAGCTCGCCGTGCAGCGTCTCGAGACTCACCATGACTTCAGGCGCGTGCGTTCCGTGTTCGTGATTTGCCACTCAAAATCATCCGGCAGCCGGATCAACGTGACTGCTGCGGCCTTTATCCAGACACCCACCCACTACGGGTGAGGCGAGCCGGCAGAGATCTGCCAGAAGCTCAACCTCCCCGAAACGGCCGTCCTGAGCTTTCAAACGGAGCGACTCTTCAGCAGAGTTAGGTCGGCGGCGTCCTTGGGGAGGGAATCGACAAAGGCCTGCGCCAGAAAGATCCGGTACGTGAAACCGCGCGCGGGCATCGAAGGCGGCGAGGTCGGCTGCCAGTCGCCGTCGGGCAGTTGGTCGCTTCTCCGTTCGTTCCAGATCCAGTCCACGAACCGCTCGGCGTCGGCGAGTTCGTCGATCGGCCGCCAAATCCAGGCGACGCTGTACTCGTCCTGCGAAGGAAGCAGGACCGCCATGCAGTAATCGTCTCCGAGCGCTTCGCACTTCCGGAATTCAAGGTCGGACCAGTAGATGTATCCCGGCATGGTCCCAAGCCGTTTTACCTCAATATGGATGGTGCGTCGGTCGAGGCGGATGACGAAGTCGCTTTCGCGCCTCTCGTCGTCGAGCTCGTTCCTGGTGATCGGACGTCCGGGAAAGGCAACCGTCAATCTGGCATGAAGCCAGTCTTCGGCATGTCTCCCGGCTTGCGAAGTCAGCGAAGGATCTCCGATCCCGGCTCCTCGCGACGTCCATGTCTGCGTGCCGAGGCGTTGTACCTGAATGGTTTGCCGGCCCGCAGTGGCGTTTGTGCTTCCGCTCGGGCCGGATCGCGGACCTATGGAGTTGTCCGTCGGCGTCGGGAAGGTCGGTGAGGGCTCGGCGGGACGTGAGCGCACGTAACTCGGGGACGTCGTCACGGAGGGCTTATCGGAGGAGGGCGAAGTGGCATCCGTCCCGCGATCGACGCGAGTTTCGTCACCCGCCGTCACATCGTTCGATCGGGACGCGTGCGCGGCGTCTTCCTTCGACATCTCAGCATGGACCGCCTCGAGCTCCTGTTCGGGAACGCCTTGATCCCGAAGCCGCTCGATGACTTCCTGCTCGTTCGCCGCGGACAGGATGTTCTCGAAGATCGCCGTATGCCTGGGCTGACCGACGAGGTAGTGAGCAAGACCCAATCCCAAGGAGCGATGGTAAGCGCCGTCGCCCACGATCATTAGCGTCCCATGCCGATTCCGGAAGGCCCGCACTTCCGTGGTGGCAATCTCGTTTCCATCCTCGGACCGCATCGAGATCGACAGACCGGGTGTCGCTTCGATCCGGAGATCCTCCTTCAGGAGCGACCTGTGCATGTCGGGGACAACAGCGCGCAGGGCGCGTATTCTGGACCGATAGAGTTCGCCGGCGAATGCCGAGCCCTCGTCGTCGACGCCGGCCGAAACCGGCACAAGCGTGACCGCCTCCGAGAGGCGACCGAGGCCCAGGCGCTCGTCCGCCCTATCTGCCTGGTTCATGAAGAGGATGAATATGCGATAGCCGTGAGCCAAGAGGGCCCGCCTGATGTCGGGCGCCTCGAAGATCGCTTGGTCGAGCCATTGCGCCTGTTGCGCGCGGACGAATCCCAAATGCTCCCGGTCGTCTCCTCCGACGAAGCACGGCAAGCGCAGTCTGAGCGATGGGTAGAGATCTTCGATCTTCGATTCGAATAGCCGGCGATAGAGCGTTCTCGCGACCTCGAACAGCATGGGCTTGTTGGCGGAGGCCTGATCGGATGCGTCCGCGAGACGCTGCATCCATCCAATCCAAGCGAAACCGTCCGTGGGCAAGGATTCCTTGATGCCGATCGCCCTTAGGAATCGGAGCAGATCGTTCTTCCGTCTCGGCTCGACGTCGGGCAGGGCGATCTCGGGAAGCAGTCCCTCTATGCCCTTTCCGGCCAGGTAGGCGTCCGACCCGGCCACCGTACCTTCTGGAAAGAGCAGCGATTTTTTGTGCGGAAGCCACTTGGTGAATTCGAGTTGATGGCGGGCGAAGTTCGTCTTCAGCGTCTGCGGCTTCTGTTTGTTATAGGCGAGATACTTCGCCGGAAGCCGTTGCGCGGTCGTCCACATGGTTCGGCCCGCGTCGAGCAGCGGTAGAAGCCTGTTCTCGGTCGCGAGGCATTCCGGAAAGTATTCGATCCGAACATCGAAATCGCTTCGGTTGAAATCACCCAGATGCAGATCTGCGTACTCGCGGGTTACGTCCCCAAGACCGGCCGTCACCATCTTGGGCTCCCAGGCCACACCCGCGAACCGCAGTAGACCCTTCCAGGTGTCCAGATCGGCGCGCGTTCGCAGCGGCTCCTGCCAACTGCGAAGAGGCCGTACCACCGCCCGATCTCCAACCTTTTCGAAGAACGCCCTGAACGACCTCGGCGCGCCCCATGCCATGCTGGCGTAGCATTGCTCCGCGGCGCGCCATCCCTTGTCGGTCGGTAACCGGAGCGCGCGCGAAAGCCGCCTTCGGAAGATGTCGCCTTCGCCCAATTCGCGGTCGTGGACGATGGGCATTGGCGAGACAACTTCGAAGCGTGGCTTTTCCGACCAGTCGCGGTACCAGCGCAGGATCTCCCATCCATGTTTGTCCCACTCCGCGGCCTTCATCTTCTCCATGGCGGGCAGCAATGCCCTTTCGAGGTATTCGCCTTCGTGGACGAACTGCTTGACGACGTGCTCCCTCCATACCGAATGCATGTGCTTGGCGGAGACGTTGCCGGAGAGCGCCTTTTCGATAGTCTCCAGATGACTATGGGCTTCCGTCGAGAGAGCATCGGCGGGCACGGATTTCGGCCAACTCCGTGGCCGCGAGAACAGTAGGATGCCTCCGGCGATCGACCGCGCCAGACCGGCCTCGGTCCACCAGCACGGCACCTGCTCGAGCCAGGCGTAGTACGGATACGCGTCGAGCATCGGCACGCCCTCCTGGAGCAAAACGTCGACCGCGCGCTCGCATTCCGCCGGCGATCCGTTTCTGCAGTGGCGCATCGCACCGAAGAAGTCATGAGGGCCAATCGCCTTGGCCTGCATCGCCTGAAGAACGGAATTGCGGCCGATTACGGAGGGGTGGAGGAATCGGTAGTTCTTGAGTCCCGGCGCTTCCTGACGAAGGACCTTCCCGAAGTCCCCCTTCCAGACCACGACGTCGCGTGGCCGCACCTTGTCCCCTCCGATGGTCGGAACGAAGGGCGTCTCCTTGACCGCGTCCAAGATCGTTGAAGCGAGAATCCGCGCGGCCCCGCTCGTCGACTTCGGATCGACGCAACCGAAGGCGTCAAGCGACGACGACGCCGGTATGGCGGCGACGATCTCCGCGACGAGCTCGCGCATCCGCGGATAGACGAGGTCATTCCTTTGGCTTTCCCGGAAATGCTTTCTGTTTTCGGTCACGTCGAGCGAGGCATGCACGATCGCCCTCGCGCCGACCGTTTCGTCGGTCGGAAAAAACATATGCACCGGAGGTTTATCGTTCTCCTGCAGCGCGACGGCAACTGCAGCTTCGTCCAGCGGAAGGCACACGGCCACGCTTAAGCGCTTGTCTTCGCCTTCGCTTTGCCACTGACGCGACCATTTGGCCCATCGGCCGACATGCGGTCTCCCGTTCGCCACGCGTACGTAAAGTGCAATCCGTTCCCGCTCCGCTGCCATGACCGAACGGTCGACCTCGATCGAGCGCGAGGCCAGGCCGGACACCTCGATTCTCAGCCGCGTGATATGTTGCAGCAACAGAAGGAATCGATGATCGAGCCGCCCGACATCCTCCCGCACCTTGCACGCTGCCTCCGCGTTCCGGAACGGCAAACGGATCGCGGTCGCGTATCCGTCCTGCAGGAGACTCGCGATCAAAGGCGACTCGACGGCAGCATGCGGAATCTCGAAGGTCGGGCCAGCGATCCTCTTTCCTAGCTGCGATAGGAGAAGCGCTTCCGTGTCAGACCTGCTGAAATGGAAGGAAAAAGGCCGCGAGAAGATCTCCGGTCGTTCCGTGACTTCGAGGACCGAGATGAATCCCAGACCTTTCGTTCCGATCAGTTCAGCGGCCTCGGCGGAATCGTCTGCGAGCGCGTCGTCGGCGTTTTGCAGCAGCTCCCAAAGGTAGCGGCCGCCGTAGTCGGCCACCACGCCTCTTTCATGCCGGAGGTCACGCTTTAGACGGTTTGCGTCCACACGATAGACCGCAATCGAGCGGTCCGCGATGGCTCGAAGAAGCTCCGAGTCGGGGATGTCTGGATAGTCCTCGGGCAGTTCGTCTTCGCTCCCGGTCTTTTCCGAGAGGTCTAGCGCACAGAGTGCGAGAACGCCGAGGCGGGATACGCGTTTTCCATCGTTCGCGACTATGAGCGCGTCGTCCGTAACCTTGATGAGGACCGCGCTACGCTGCCGCGACATGGACGACCGTTATAGGCGTGTGTGAATCGGAGCACCGAAAGCGACCCATAGCTGATTCACCGCCATCGGGCCGTCTCTACCGAAAGGTTAATGGTAGCAGAAATGTAGCAGGAGATGGAGGACTCCTGACGTGCCAGGTTAGGCAGCCTCCGCATCCAGGTTCGTTTCCTCGCCTCGCTTCCGATTGATCAGATTCAACAGGTGCGCCGAGGCTAGCGCATCGCATAAAGCCCGATGATGATTGTCGAGCTCGATCGAGTAGATCTCGCAGAGTTTTTCAAGACCGTACGACAGTAGTATCGGCCCGGAAACTCTCCTGTACATGTTGCGCCAGCGACCTGCAACCCTATGTAGAAGGCCAGCTGCGACTTGCTTGTCCCGTGGCTGCCCAGATTTCTCCTATCTTTCAGAGGCTTGAATGAAGAAGCTCGCGATCTACCTCGATGGCACCTTCAACACCCTCAACAACAACACGAACGTCTGGCGGTTGAAGAGCCTCACGGCGGAGACTGTCGACCAGCGCGTCTATTACTCGCAGGGCGTCGGCACGATCCGCGGAGAGGTCGTCCGCGGTGGCGTCGTCGGGTACGGAATCGACGACGAGATCATCCACGCCTACACGTGGCTGATCGAGAACTTCGAAGAAGGCGACGAAATCTTCATCTTCGGCTTCAGCCGTGGGGCGTACACGGCCCGATCACTGTCTGGGCTGATCAGCAAATGCGGGATCCTAAAGCTCGGCGCGCCGCTGTCGATCGAGCAGCTCTATGAGAGGTATCGTCTATATGACACGCCGACGATCAGGTCGCTGCTCGAGAAGCCCCTGCCGGCGGACGCGTCGCTCGAGGTGAAGTGGCTGACCAAGTATTCACGGCCGACCAAGATCAAGTTCGTCGGCGTGTGGGACACGGTCGGGTCCATGGGCATCCCTATCAGCAGCGTCGAGGCCAAGGTTCACAAGTACCGCTTCCTCGACACGCATCTGCGCCTCGACAACGAATACGCCTTCCATGCGCTGGCGCTCGACGAGCACCGCGCGGACTTCGACGCGACGTTCTGGACGCGGACCGTCAAGACCGGGGAGAAGGGAGCACCCGAACGTCCGATCGAGCACGTCGAGCAGCGCTGGTTCGTCGGCTGCCACGCGAACGTCGGCGGCGGCTACGCCAGCGATCCGCTTTCCCAGCGACCGCTGGTCTGGCTGATGGACAAGGCCGGCGCGCTCGGTCTTGTCTATCGGGACAAGGTCGAAATCGACGTGACGGCAATAGACCCGGCGATCAACGATTCCTACTGTGAATTCGGGGAGGGGCTCTACCGCATCTTCTCGAAACGGTTCTTCCGGTCCGTCGGCATCGCGCCCGAGATCGGAACCGACGCGACCACGGCGCGCATCAACGAGACAATCGATGGTTCGGTGTTTGACCGCTGGCGCAGCGACAGCAACTATCGGCCGCCAAACCTCGTCGCATGGTCCGAGGAAAAGAATGTCGATCCGGCGAAGCTGGTCGGCACGGTCATGGCAGCGGACCCGAAGGTCATTGTGAAGTGAAGCTCGACATCCTCAGGCTCGGCGTCACCAAGGATCTGCTGCGCTCGATGGCCAAGGAGGAGCGCACATTGTTCCTTGCACTCGGGCACGCGTCCAACCAGGTCAACGCGCTCTGGAAGCTGGTGATTGTAGCTCGGACCTATCTCAAGCATTTCGCTGGCGCGACGGACAAACTCTACGGGGTGAAGAAGACCGATGGAAAGAGCTTCCCATGCGCGCCAAAAGACATCTGTGCCGAGCTTGATGGCGACGTTATCCCTGATCTGCTGATCGATAAGAAGTATCTCGGAAATTTTAGGGCCACGTTCGAGAAGGAGTGGGATCGCGCCGTCGCGGCTCTTGAAGCCAAGACACCGACGGACGCAGACAAGCTCCATATCGCGGGCTATTGGGCCAACCTGATGATTTGCACACCAACATTTAGGCGGGTTGGAACCGACCTTGTCAACCACACGATCGAGCTGAAGTTACGCGCGCGAAATTCACTTGGGGCCGAAAACGGAAAACCAGAACATTTGCTCGCCGAGGGTATCGAGGCAATGGATCGGGGACTGCTGAAAATCTCGGTCGACGCTGATGAGATCCGGGCCTTCGCGGCTGCTCATGCGATGAAGTACGCCTGGCAGCTCTACAACGCAGACTGGCAAGTTTTTGAAAACAAGACCGGTACCGACTTCGTAACTAGCGATAACCCCGCCAGTTATGGCGATAGCAAATGGGGGCAACGCGATCATTTTCAGATTCTGCCAATCACACCAAAGTTGTGTCTAATGTGCGATTTGTCCAAAAAGCCAGAGCTTCGGGAGGGCGAGCGGGACTTCACCAAGCCGTCCCAGGGAAAGATCGAGATCGTCGAGGTTCCGCTAGAGACCGTCGAACGTATCAACATCACGATTGCGAAAAGCGCTGAGAGCTTGATTCTTAGCAGCGGCGAGAACCAATACATAAAGGATCTCGCGGCCAAGTATTCAAAGTTCCGGGTGGAGAACGAATTTACGATGATCCGGCAGGGTAACGGTTTTAGTATTGCTCATCGCGCTCGCGTAATTGAGCGGACGGATCGGTCCACCCAGACCTAACGAGGGCCTAATAGGCGACTATTCCGCCTGCCACCTTGTCGAAAGGTCTCCGGCTGGGACGCGCATGAGGTTTAGCAAATGCGCGCCATTTGGAAAGCCTGGCAACATGCCTGCAATAGTGCCGGCCACAAGCGTCTCACCCTGGACACTAGCGTTGCTCTTGAGCCAGTTCTGCGGACTGAAGATCTTGCCTCCGATTTGGGATTGGTTGATCGCGTTCTGCAGCGCGTTTTCTAAACAGTTCGCGGCAAGAGGCAGAATATCGCCTGGTGAATTGGCTGCATTCATTGTCGCGCTTGGAGCCACCACTTTGGTTGGTTGCTTGTTCACCGCAGCAAAAATCGATGAAATCGAGAACAGAAGGTGAAACTTGACGTATGTTCTCCCAGCCTTGAGTACGTCATTCAAAGCGAGATTCGGCCAAGCGTCATCGATCGCATTTAGCCAGGTTTGTAGCGCGAGCATCGATGAGGGATCGTATCCTGTCCGGAAAAGCGTTTTGTAGTACTCGTCGAACAACTTTTTCTCGTTGTAAGAGATGTTAGGCCTCTGGCAATGCCAGGCCATTAGCATCTTAGCCAGAACTGCGGCATCAATAGTCTTCTTCGCGTCCCTGTCCGTAGGACGTTCTTCACCGCGCTTTGTGAGAAACGATCCGTCCGGAAAGCGAGCTTCGAATGCTCTCTTTAGTCCGACCATAACCTTGTCGTTGCTACGCAGGTCGCGTGGTTTAACGGCCGTCTGCGAATTTGTGTTGATACTTACTCGATCAGCAAGAGCGCGGTCCGGGATCTCGTAGAGCCGAAATAGAATCCTGGCTTCCTTTGCTTCGGGCGATCTAACTCTCTGCGAGACTGAATTGATTGTCGAAATAGATTGGCACCCATTAACTACGCTCAATCCCTCGATCTTCAAGGTCTCTTTTGCCGGATCGTAGGTTACCGCATCGCAAATAGCGGTGATGCCGTTGTGATAGTAGAAGAATTCCTTTACGCGCTCGCCAGCTATTGTAGTTCGTAGCGCCTTGTTTACTTTATTGTTTGCTCCCAACGACTGTCGAACATTCTTCCGAAAGAGCTTGCCGTCCGCGATTCCGGGCAGCCGCAAGCACTCTGCTAAGGGCAATACGGTCATAATCGTCTTTGCGCCGCTCATCTCCGTCGCGAGCGTGTTCTTTGCCTCAACATTCATGACGTGGTTCAGCGACGGGAGTTCTTGAGCCTCGGCCTCCGCAAGTCGCGTTTCAATTATTTCACTGTCAATCACATGAATACTTGCAGAAAATTCGTCGAAGCCATCTTGATCGAGCTTGTCAGCGAAGGCTCTAAGGTCGCCTTGTGCGGCTTCCGACAGCTTACCAGTCGTCAGCAGTTCGAACTCTAGTCGGTATTCGTCCTCTAGGGCGTTGCGAACGGCTTCAAGTTTTAGCTTCAGCTTCTCGTTGCAATCTTCCTGGAGTGCTTCAAGATCTTGAAGCCTGACCCACGCGCTCAAGATTTCACGGAGTGGTTCAGAATCGACAGTTGAAGACTTCAGAAACTTCCCTTGAATGATAAGGATTCGGCGTTCCTCGTCGTCAACGATCACAGCGTCCATCTGCTTGTCGTTGCTGCCGTCAGTAAGGTCGTCGCGAGCTTGAATTGCGTCCCTCAACAATACACGTCGCAAATACCACGCAACGAACCGCTCACCGTCATTCGCGAAGTTTTGTTGATAGTAAGGGTCATTTTTGATTTCGCTGCTTATCTGCTGAAGCATTGTACGGCTCTCGAGTTCAAAAATGTCACAGTCGTTGCTTACGTGAATATACACCAATTGCGAATGTGGAGGCCCCGATTCGCCTATAGCATATCGCAATACTGGGCCTTCTGGGACAATTGCTACTTTGGCCAAAGCTCGCCTCTCGCGCTCCGCGCAGTTTGCCTGTCTCCGATCAGGCTACCGTTAGAGTTTCAGGGCACATGTGTTCCAGGAACCGAACGAGTATGTTCAAGAACCCGCGGCGATCCGGTAGGTGTCCTTTAGCTCCTTCACTCGAGCGCGAGCGGCCGAAACCGTCAGCCAGCCGCATTGCCAGTGGTTCCCGCATCGTAGAAGATGACCGCCATTTGCTGGCCCTACCAATGTCGCAATTGCCGCAAGCGCATGTGCGAGGAGTTGAGTGACGTGCAGGCCGGGCGCACTCAATGCCATTCGATCTTCCGAAGGGGCGCCTCGCAAAAGGCGCAGCACGACCGCTGTTTTCGGAATATGAAACGTTCTTGGTCATGACGCAGCATTCGCAACGGACGTGCCAATCTTCGATTCAGCGTGGCTTGGTCCAAGACCCAACGTTGCTTAACTAGCGGATATCGCGCAAAAAAATGAGAATAGGTTAGAGCTTTAACCGCGTTTTCCCTTGTGTATCCAACCGTCGATTATCATAATAAAACTTGTTAAACGCGTAAGAAATATTACAAGTGGCTTATGCGCCTTCTTGTCTCTTGGATCGGCAGTGCTGACTTAAGGGCTCCTGGCTCGGAGGAGGAGTTCGGCATTGGTCCCGTCGCACAGGCGCTTGAGGCGCGGAAGTTCGATCGGGTCTTGCTCTTAGCTGATCAGGAGAAGAGTAAACTTCGCAGATACGAAGGCTGGCTGCGAACGCGGTTGGCTGGCTCGAAGCGTTGTGTACTTGGCCTGGAGCATGTCCAGCTTAGAAGTCCTACTGACTTCGATGATATCTACAGCGTAGTTACTCAAACGCTCGAGCGTCTTTTAGCAGAACTGCCCGAAGAGCCCGATCTCACATTCCATCTCAGCCCTGGAACGCCTGCTATGGCGGCGACTTGGGTCATTCTCGGCAAGACCCGCTACAAAGCAGAGCTTATACAGTCGTCGAGAGAGAGAGGTGTAGAAACAGCCTCTGTTCCTTTTGACATTTCGCTGTCGCCGGAGTTCGTAGCCGACGTGTTAAGGGCTCCTGATAAAAGCCTTGAAAACCTCAGCTCTGGTGGTGGTCAAGAGATATTCAAGTTCGGCGATATCATCTATCGAGGCGATGCTATGCGGCGATTGATCGCCCGCGCACAAAAGGCGGCACCTAGATCGGTGTCCGTTTTGATCGAGGGCGAATCAGGCACCGGAAAGGAATTGCTGGCTCGAGCCATCCATCAAGCGAGCATGAGGAGTGGTCGAGCATTTCAGGTCGTAAACTGTGGAGCGATTCCAGTCGACTTAGTCGAGTCGGAGCTATTCGGCCATGTGAAAGGGGCTTTCACAGGCGCCACGAGGGACCACGTCGGGCACTTTGAAGCCGCGAATGGGGGGACTCTCTTTCTCGACGAGATTGGTGAGTTGCCGCTCTCGGCCCAAGTGAAGTTGCTTCGCGCCCTTCAGGAGGGCGAAATACGGCGGGTCGGCGACGTTAAGACCGTAAAGCTCGATGTCCGCGTAATCGCAGCCACTAACCGTGAACTTGCTATCGAGGCTGCGGCCGGGCGCTTTCGTGAAGATCTCTTTTATCGTTTGGCAGTCCTTGTGTTGAAGGTGCCCCCGCTTCGCGAGCGTGAAGGTGACCTGGGTCCCCTGATCACTGGGCTGCTTGCGCGAATCAATGATCAGAGCGAGCAAGCCAGAGAGCCGGGCTTTCTCCGTAAAAAAATTTCTGAGGATGCAAAGAAATTTATGATACAGCAGCTTTGGCCGGGCAATATCCGGGAACTGGAAAACACCCTGCGCCGGGCGGCAGTATGGGGGGATGGCGAGACAATCTCACTGGCTGACATCAAAGAGGCGGTCCTGCCGGCAGTCGTTGGTAGGGCTGCAAGCGAATCGATCCTCAATCGACCGCTCGAGCAAGGCGTTGATATTCAATCAATAATAGGTTCGGTCGCCGAGCACTATTTGCGGCGAGCGATGGTTGCGGCAAGCGGAAACAAATCTAAAGCGGCAAAACTCTTGGGGTTGGCCAACTATCAGACCTTGTCGAATTGGCTTGAAAAGTATCGGGTCTCATAGTTGGCATGACGTATGCTGACACTCCGGCAACAGATTTCTTCTAACTCCAGCCCGGTGGGAAGAACCCAGGGAAAGCATTCGGCGAATGGCACGCAACGAGAGATTGACCTGTAAGGAACTGATCGAGCCCCAGCTTATTGGGCTCGGTTGGGATTTGCAGGAACAGCTTCGTATTGGTCCGGGCCGCGTGAATCTCACAGGCGATGCGATGTACGACGAAACACAGTCGATCATCGCGGATTACCTGTTGCGCTACAAAGGCGTGCCACTAGCCATCGTCGAAGCCAAGGCTGAAACCGAGACGGCGGCCGATGGCATGCAACAGGCGTCGCGTTACGCCCGACGCCTATCTCTGCGTTTTGCAATCGCCTCAAATGGCAACGATTGGATCCTGATCGATAACGATACGGGAAACTTCGAAGCACTAAGTTCGCCGCCATCCCCCGACGAGCTGGTTGCTCGAATGGGCGTGACGATCGATTGGTCTCGGTGGGAGGGCGCATTCGCTGCAAACTACCACGTTGACCAAGTCTCGCGCAAAGGCGTTCGACCTTATCAGGATGTCGCCATCAACAAGGCGCTATGGCAGTTCGCTCAGAACGTGAGTCGAGTGCTGTTGCTGATGGCGACAGGCACCGGAAAAACCTTCACGATCTTCCAGCTCATTTGGAAGATGCTCAACGGCAAGGCGCTCAAGCGCGAGCACATACTCTTTCTGACGGACCGCAATAGTCTCAAGGATCAAGCCTATCGGGCTTTCTCAGCCTTTTCTGCGGCTGAGCGTGTCCAAATAGACAGAGACACAGTTGCTCGAGGTCAGCATTTAGTGGGCAAAATCTTCTTTGCTAACTACCAGAACCTCGACGAAGATCTTGATGGGAGGACGGTCTATCGGCACTACGATCCTGATTTTTTCGACCTAATCGTTGTGGACGAGTGCCACCGGTCCGGCTTTGGCGACTGGTTTGGCGTATTAGAGCACTTCAGCTCCGCGCTGCAACTTGGTCTCACCGCCACTCCGCGTGAGCTCGAAGAGGGCGAGCGTGCGTTGACCGACGCAGAAAAGCGGCGCGATACCCAACATTACTTCGGCGATCCTACTTTCACTTATAGCCTAAAGCAGGCGATCGAAGACGGGTACCTAGTGCCTTATCTTCTGGAAGAGCGTATTAGCAACGTCGACGAGGAGGGATTTGTTGGCCCGGACGGCAAACGCTACACCACCGCGAATTTCGAACGCGAGATCCGGATGCCGGATCGCACCAAGGCGATTGCCGAAGACCTTTGGAATGTACTGGGTAAGTATGAGCTTCGGAACGAAAAGACCATCGTCTTTTGCGTGGATGATACGCACGCGGCCTTTATGGCCCAAGAGCTTCGCCGTCTTTCGGGAGACAATGATTACGCTGCTCGCATCACTCGGGCCGAGCGCAACAGCCATCAGCTTGAACGAAATTTTGCTGTGGTTGGCCAAAGCAATCCGCGTGTGGCGGTTACGGTCGATCTACTCACCACAGGGTATGATGCCCCCGATGTGAAGAATGTGGTGTTCGTGCGCCCATTGCGCAGCGCCATTCTTTACAAGCAGATGAAGGGACGCGGGACGCGTCTGTGCGAAGACATTGATAAGCGTTACTTCACGATCTTCGATTATTCGGGGGCAAGTCGGCTTGAGGACGCTGAATTCGATGGTCATCCCGCCAATCGACAGAAGGCGGTGTCAGCTCGTAGCAAATCGAAGAAAAAGAGCGAAGACGCTGCGCCCAAACCTGTCGGAGAAGGCGTATCGGTAGTTATCTCGACCGAGAATAGGTATGTGTGCCTCGCCGATGGCCGGAAGATCCCGTTCGAGGAGTACACCGAGCGTTCACGCGAATTTATTCTCGATGTTAGCAACAAGGGAATGGATGAGCTACTGCGGATCTGGATCGGCAAAGGCAGTCGGCACGAGCTCCGAGAGGCTCTGCGCGATCGCGACATCTATCCGTCAGCGTTTCGGCACTATCTTGACCTGCCAGATGCAGATGATGTCGACATCCTCGCCAAGATTGGCTTTCAGTTGCCCTTGGTGCCCAATCGCGCAGACCGCGCCAATCGGCTTTGGGACGAAGACCAGACATGGCTGCTCAATCATTTAGGGGAATCCGCGCTGCCGGAAAGCCAGCGGTTCAAGACTCATGTTTGGCAAACCGCACTTGACCACTACCGCCTGTTTGGCATCGACGAGCTCGAGCAGGCTCGCACCTATAGCACGCCGCAGTTCGCTGATCAGTTCGGCAGCTTCTCGACGCTCACCCAGCGCTATGGCGGCCCTGCATTGCTCAAGGCCGACCTAGAGCTGGTGAAGGCACACATCTACGTGCCCATGGTAGCCTGACGCGACGGCCCTCAGAAGAACAGAAGTACAAGACATGGACCAGATCGACCACCGCCGCCAGGAAGTGCAGCAGATCGTAAAAAATGCCTGCGATCAGTTGAATGCGGAGGGCGTGGATGCGCGCAACTACGTTGAGCAGCTTGCGTGGCTCTTCTTTCTAAAGGCGTTCGATGAGGCTGAATCGCGCAGGGAGCAAGAAGCAAGCTTCAACGACACCCCATATGAGCGCCGCCTCGGCGGCGAGTTCGCGTGGAGCCGTTGGGCGAAAGACACCGATCATCCGGACGAGATGCTCGAGTTTGTAGATGGGAAGTTGTGGATCAAGCTCACCAGTCCTGATCCGACTAAGGGTTTGGGCAATGATCCGCTCGCCCAGCGCTTTCGTCGGATCTTCGATAACGTGCGCAACTATAGCCGCCGAGGCGCGGGGTTTGCCAAAGTCGTGCAACAAGTCGACAAACTGCGCTTCTCCAGTGAGACCGACGTCATCGTGCTCTCGGAGATTTACGAAGACTTACTAAAGCGGGTCGCGGCTGATTCGGCTGGCTACGCCGGCGAGTTTTACACACAGCGCCACATTATCCGCGCTATGGTGCAAGTGGTGCAGCCAAAGTCGGGCGAACGCGTCTACGATCCCTGCTTCGGAACGGCCGGTTTTCTCGGGGAGGCCGCCGACTTCGTGCGTAAACAAAGCGTCCTGAGCAGCCAGCAGTTGTACGATCTGCAGCACCAGACTTTCTACGGCAACGAGATCAAGCCGCTGACTTACCTGCTGGGCTCAATGAATATGATTTTACACGGCATTGAAGGCGCCAACCTTGAGTTAGTAAACACGCTGGAAGTGCATAGCCATAACGTGGCGGAGAAAGATAGGTATCGGGTCATCCTCGCCAATCCACCTTATGGTGGCAAGATGGCGCAAGAGCTGCAAACCAACTTCCGGGTGAGGAGCGGTGCCACGGAATGCTTGTTCCTTCAACATATTATGGCCAGCTTGGCCAGGGGCGGGCGCGCGGCTGTGATTGTCCCTGAGGGGGTATTGTTCCGTAGTGGACCGGATCAAAAGGTCCGCAGGGAGCTCCTCGAGCAGTTCAAGCTACATACAATCCTTTCGTTACCAGCAGGCTGCTTCCTACCGTATACAGGCGTTAAAACCAACGTGATGTTCTTCGATCGCACCGAGGACGGCTCAGGAACAGAATCTGTTTGGTATTACGACCTGACCAATGATGGCTTTGAGCTCAAGCAGACTCGCAAACCTGTCAGCGGCAGCCAGTTGCCGGACTTCCTAGCAAAGTGGCAGGAACGCGCTGTGAGCGAAAACTCATGGATCGTACCAATAGCCGACATCGCAGCTAAGGAGTTCGACTTGTCTGCCAAGAACCCGCGCAAGATAGATGACTATGAGCATCGCCCGGCGATGGAGCTGGTGCAATCGATCAAGGCGAAGGAGGCGCGCATCGTTGACCTCCTGGATGAGATCGAGTCGCTGCTCGAGTTGAGACAATGAAGAGTAACTGGGATTACGTCCCGCTGGGTGAAATAGCGCCGGCTCGATCCGCGCCGATGCCGGCCGAAGACGCGGTCATCTGGAATTTGTCACTAGAGGATATCGAGGGGACAACTGGTCGAATCTTACACAAGCAGCGCTGCCGCGTTAAGGATCTAGGTTCGCAGAAGTGCTCGTTCGATGGTCGATACGTTCTCTTCTCCAAGCTGCGCCCTTATCTGAACAAAGTTGCGCTCCCGGACGAGCCGGGCGTGGGCACAAGTGAATTGATTCCGTTGTTGCCGGTTGAGCAACGGCTCGATCGCGAGTTTCTTGCTCACTATCTTCGGAGTCAAGCCTTCCTCGATTTTGCGAATGCAAACACTCGGGGAGCAAACTTGCCACGTATAGCAATGGCGGAGCTGTGGGCGCACAAAATACCCGTGCCTCGAAGTCTCGCGGACCAACGTCGCATTGTCGCTCGCGTCAATGCGTGCATTGAGCGAGTGGCGGAAATCGAAGGCCTTCGTTCAGATTCTATAAAAGAGCAACAGCACTTATCTGCGTCGTTGATCGAGTCTGAATTGCATGCCGATGTTGCGGACGCGAACAAATGGCAGCCCCGTGCAGTAGGGGAGCTTGTTTTCGCTGTGCGCAATGGAAAGTCCATACCGCAGGACACCAACGGCCATGCCGATGGTGCGGTGCTGACGCTGACCTCGGTTCGGAGCCCGTCTCTTGACGTTCAATTCCGGAAATCTATTGTTCTCCCAGAGAAAGTTGCCGGCCAATTCGGCATCGATCAAGGTGATGTTTTTGTTTCTCGCGCGAACACAATTGAGCTTGTGGGACTAGCATCCGTCGCGATGGAAAAGCCTGCAGATCGGCTCATCTACCCCGATTTGCTAATCAAACTAAAAATTGATCGCACGCAGATACAACCGCGCTATCTTGCCTACGCATTGCGGAGTGCGAGCGCCCGGAGGCAGATCAAAGCCCGGGCATTGGGCTCGAGCCGATCGATGGTCAAGATTTCCGGTGAGCGTCTGCGGGAGGTCACGGTGCCCGTGCCTTCGCTGGTCGAACAAGAAAGAATCGTTGGCCGGTTAGATGCCGCGCATGATCTTATGCGTCACCTCTCAGTTGAATCTGAATCCGGGGAAATCGCGGCGCTCAGAAGTGCTGTGCTTCGGAAAGCTTTTGCTGGTGAGTTGTGAGCGTGTCATCGGACAGGGCGCTGCAGGAGTCTGCTTGGCACATCGCTGACGAACTCTTTGTTGGTGGGCTCTCGAAGCAATTAATCCGAGAGACCTTTGCTACCTTCTTGCTGCTGCGCTGGATTGATCTTGCGGAAGCCGAGCAGGAGGCAATGGCGATCTTCGAGGATCGTCCGTACGAACCTCTTTTGCCTGCGGCGTTGCAGTGGCGGCATTGGGCGCAGCTCAAGCATCGTGGGGAAATGATAGAGCGATTGCATGAATTGGAGCGGCGGGCCGAGGCTCTACAGGGGGATGCCGCCCAACCAATGAGCGCTTGGTTACACACGCTGGCAGCGCCGCTAAGGCGCGTATTGCAGGAAAATTCTGCGAATCTGCAGGAGTTTGTAAATCGGATAGGCAACTTTCCGTTCGAGACCCCGAGTGAGCGGCGCGCGCTACTCGAGGTTTTCGATCGGATGGCGGAGGAAGACAGCGATCCTTCGTATGGCCAATTCTCGTCGCCACGTAGTATTGCCCGCCTGGTAGCAGCGCTTTCTGATCCGAAGCCCGGCGAGCGCGTGTATGATCCTTGTTTCGGCTCCGGCAATTTTTTGGTTGCAGCTTGGCAACAGGCTGAGTTCAGCCGCAGCGAGATTCGACGTTCTGGGCCGTTACTCGAAGTTGCCGGCATTGAACTTAACGCGAGCGCCTTTCTGATTGGCCTCGTCCGTATGTTGCTCGCAGGCGTCGATACGCCAAGTCTAGAGCGGGGGAACAGCCTCGAACGCGAACAACCCGGTAGCCTCAGCCGACAGGGGTTTGACGTGGTTTTGGCTAACCCGCCAATCGGTGTCCGGACGAACCGCGAGCCTTGGCGGTACCAGCAATATGCTATTCCAACCAGCGATAGCGTAGGCCTGTTTATTCAACATGCGCTATTACAGCTAAAGCCGCTTGGGCGCGCCGTAATTGCCGTACCAGAAGGATTTCTGTTCCGTGGCGGTCCTGAACGCGAGCTCCGTCGTTATCTCATTGAACGAGGACAGGTAGAGGCCGTTGTCGGCCTGCCAGCAGGTGCATTCGCCCCGTACACGAATGTTAAAGGGAGTCTGCTGGTACTGAACAAATCGGGCGGAGCAAGCCGAGTAAGGATGGTGGACGCCGCACCGTTCTTCGAGCAACGATCGGGCCGAAAGGCGCCGGTTCTCCGGAACGTAATGGCGCAACAACTAGCGGCCGAAGTTCGTCGCACAGAGCTTCGCAAATCCCGTGAACTCCCTCCCGGTATTGCTGAAGGCGCGCCGGGAACGGGCGTGATGGCGCGTTCCGTTTGGGAAGTAGACGCAACCGAACTCGCTGCCGCCGACTGGGACCTTTCGCCTCGACGTCGGGAGAAGGGTAGCTTGGGCGACCTGCTGATTTCCATTGAGGGAGCCTTTGGGGAAACAGGATCCGTCGTAACCTTGGCGAGCGTGGCGGAAATCACCGCAGGCCGTTCCATTAAATCTGCAGATCTTTGGAATGAACCCCCGAACGAGCATCCCGTTGGTTACATTCGAATAAGGGATTTGAATCAAGGAAAGGTCGGAAATTGCTCCAGCTGGCTGGCGCCTGACTTGGCGGCTGTTGAGCAACGATTCACTCTGTTGCCCGGAGACATTTTGCTGTCTAAGTCGGGCACCATTGGCAAGGTGGCTATGGTGCGCAACGGCGCCGTGGGCTCCATCGCAGCGAATGGACTTTATGTATTACGCGCCGACCAAAAAAGGTTAGATCCTGGTTTTCTGATAGCGTATCTCGCCAGTACAGCTTGTCAGACTTGGCTGACGGCTCAAGCGCGGGGAGCGGTGATCCAGCATCTCAATCGCGAGGTGCTGAACGTGCTTCCCGTTCCGTTGCCTCCGCTGCAGCTGCAAGCGAGGGCGGCGGCGCAGTTTCGCGATTTTGGTACAGACGCTCTTACATTCTTGCAACAAGCAACGGGTGCAGGCAGGTCAGATCGCTTGGCCAACTGGTTGGCCGAGCTGAGCAGTCTAACGGCTTCGAGTACTCAGGCAACGGCGCCGACGGTGGGAACCGACGCAACCCAGCTGCTAAGCCAGTTCGATGCGCTAGGCGCCATGGCCGGCGACGCGCGACGATGGGCCGAACAAGAGCAGGACGCAAGCCAATCGGCAAAATGGTTGGTGCCTCTGATTGAGGCTCTGTCGCCATTTTCGGGCATCGTGCACATACCTGCCGGTCCAGGTTTGTTGGCAGTGTTGCAGAAGGCCGAGCGCGGTGTCTGGGATGTGCTGGAATTAGCCACCGGAAACCTTCCCTACGAGTCTCAAGCTCGCGGCGTTGCCGAACAACTTAGCGTTCTGCTGCGCGCAACCATTAAGTTCCTGGCAGATGCAAGCAACATTCGTTTGCGGGCTGCTCCGGAGATTTTGACGGCTGGAAGTTTCGCCGAGTTCGCCATCGAGCTCGAAAACGAGGGTACGTTGCCGCTTCGAGACTTCGTAATAGATGCTGCACCAGAATGGGGCAGTGGGAAGACGCCCTATTTGGCGGAGCGTGGCCGCTTTTCATTGAATTTGCGTGGCGATGTACCGAAGCAAGGTGACCAGCTGGCACTGAGGCTAAGTTGGTCCGCGCGCAACTTGCTCGAACAAACTGTAAAGGGTGTGGTTGAGCTGGCTATCCGCATCGTGTCGCGAGAATCAATTGCTCCGACGACGGCCGCCGATTTAGGGGGCAGCCCTTATGTGACGGGCAGCCCACTGGAGCCGCGGCACGGTCACGAGGTGTTCTTCGGTCGCGACGACGTCATCGGGCAGATTAGTCGCCAAATCGCCACGCACGGCAATGTTGTGCTGTTGGAAGGAAATCGACGAGCGGGTAAAACGTCTATCCTCAAACATCTCGAAGGTCGTAAGGCCATTCCAGGCTGGATGGCAATTTATGCCAGTCTGCAAGGTGCTGAAGGCGCCACAGAAGCGGTCGGCATTCCCACGCCTGAAGTGTTTCGCGAAATTGCGCGCAGTATCGCAACCGGTCTAACAAAACTCGGCATGGACGTGCCTTTGCCCAATGGTCAGGTAATCCGAGCAGGCAAGGCAGTGTTAGGCACTGCGCGTGCCTGCCGCGATGGTATTGGAGATGAGGCGCCGTTCGCGGATTTTCGTGAGTACCTCGAACTCCTGTTATCTACTCTGGAGCCGCTTGGGCTTGGCTTGCTGCTCATGCTGGACGAGTTCGACAAGCTGCAAGAAGGCATCGATAACGGCGTGACCTCGCCTCAAGTGCCAGAGAATATCCGCTTTCTCATACAAACGTATCCAAACTTCTCCGCGATCCTCACGGGTTCACGTCGGCTAAAACGGCTTCGAGAAGAGTATTGGTCGGCACTGTACGGGCTAGGCATTAGTGTGCAGGTCACAGCGCTGGACATGCAGAGTGCGCGTAGCGTCGTTACAGAGCCTGTGCGGGGTAAGCTCACATACTCACCCGAGGCAATTGAACGAGTGGTCGAGCTGACGGCGCGTCAGCCCTACCTGATGCAATGTCTTTGCAACAAAGTCTTTGACTATGCCGTGCAAACTAAGAGCCGTTCGATCACGGTTGGGATCGTCAATGACGCTGCCAACAATTTAGTTCGGGACAACGAGCATTTTGCGAGCCTTTGGGACTATGCCGGTGCCGGCCCAACGCTCGGGCGCCGTCGTCGCCAGCTGGTCCTGTTGCTTTGCGCGCAGAATGCGAAGCAGGGCACTCATGTAAATTTTGGTACCCTTCAGGAGCAATTGGCTCAACTCGGTGTCGACGTTGATGACGAAGCGTTGGACGCTGACCTGGCTTATTTGCGCGAACTCGAGCTAGTAGATTTCTCGGGCGCGACTGGTGACGGACGCTACCACATGACGATCCCGCTGATGGCCGACTGGATTGGACAACAACAGGACGCAAACGTGATCGCGAGCCGTGCGCGCACGGAGGCGGAGGAAGAGAATGCTTGATCGCAAATTCCCCGTTCTCGGAACTTCGGTGCCACCGATGTTGGGCCGAGAGCTAATTGTGGGGAGGATGTTGGCGGCGCTGACCAAAGCGAATCCCGACCACCTGCAGATGGTCGGCCCGCGTTATTCTGGCAAGACCGTCATTTTGCACGAGTTGGCGCGCCGGCTGAAAAGCGCCAACAACACTACTTACACTGCGGTGCTGCTTTGGGACCTTGGTCATCAGACTCCAGTTACTGATGAATTGTTCATGCAGCGCTTAGCCAGTGAGCTATCTGTAGCGCTGGTCGATAAGCACTCCGACTATGCGGAACACTTAAAGAAGCCCCGAGACAACGCATATCAGGACATTGCGGAAGTGCTTGATGCGATAAAGGAGGAAGGTGGAAAAGTTATCGCAATATTAGACGGCTTCGACAAACCGTTGTCGAACGGACGCTTAACGCGAAACTTGTGGGATCAGCTCCGAGAGTTAGCGCTCAAGCCGAGCTTGAGACTCGTTACCGCCAGTCGTCGAACGCTGCGCGATCTGATCCGTAATCCCGAATCTCAAACCAGCGATTTCTGGGGTATTTTCGACCCGTCGCCAGTTCGTGTCGGATGTTTTGATGAGAATGATCTTACCGCATTACTCGCTCAGGTTCCCGGGCTTCGTCTGACGGGTGGCGCTCAGACAGAGCTCTGGAATGCGAGCAACGGGTTTCCTGTCCTGATGCTCGAGGCACTCAATTGTGTCTGCAGTGAACGCTCCAATGATGGCTCGGTCACGCCCGAAGCGATGAAAGCATCATGTGAAAGCGCCTATCCCCACCTTAGAGACAAGATTGACTCGCTGTGGAAGGATTGTTCTCCCCAATGTCAAGATCTGCTTTTTCGCGTCAAGGAAGAAGGCGCGGTACCTCGAAGCGGCTCTATCGTGGTTGACGCCGAAACCCTCATCGAGAGAGGATTTGTCCGGCTCGCTGGCAACAAGGTGCAAGGCGTTAGCCGATTGCTCGAAAGATACCTCGAAGAGCAGCCGAACGAGAATAGCGCGCTACTGCGCATGTTCGGAGATGTCGCCTCCTACAACAACAACCTGAAAGGAGCTCTGGAGCATCGCCTGGGCCAAGTCGAGGGTATGGACAAGGTTCTCAAGCGGTACCTTGAGCAGGGAGTCGGGGATTTCCCAGAGCATCCTGGAGTGTTCCTCTCAAGTGTCCACGGCATCCTGGAACGAGCGCTTGCGCTGATCTGGAAAGCTGAATGCTGGGATTCAAAAAGAGATAGACCTTGGATTCCAAGTGAATGGTTTTCTCTCTGGCAACGAAATGACGAAAGAATTCTAGAGGAATGGAAGACACGCTTCCCGGAGGGGGGACAGCGGTTGCGCCTGCTCGATCTTATAACGGGAACTCAGAAAAGTGATCGGCTGGCCCGTCGGGTGACCAAGAATGCGTACGTGCTGGCGAACGCTCTGCAAGGATTTCGCGATTTTGGCGTACATCCCAAGGCGGCTGAGGTTGACGTCGGAACTGCCTATGTTGCGCTTCATCTTTGCGTCGAATTGGCGGCGCTATTGGCAAGGGAGCTTCCGAGCTCAAGTTAGTGCTTTTGAGAGGATGCTTCCCGCGGCTCACCTTAGAGCTCCCGCGTTCTTTCTAAAATTACACTCATAGCATTCGGCTTGAATATTACGGATATCGTCGGTCCCGCCGTGATAGACTGGGACTTTATGACCTTTAGTCCATACCGCTTTGTATCGCGGGTCTGGACGCGGGGCGATCGTGGCCCAGGGACGCTTGCATTCAGCGCAGGTCGGAGACACCGCGAGTACAGCGCGCCATTCGGATGCCGTGTGCTTTCCGCCGTTCGCGGCGAGGCGCGTGTTGCGACGTCTACCGCGTGCGTTGCGGCAATCCATGCAGCGGTTCCAGCTATTGAAACGGCCGCCACCGCACATCGTGCAGATCCTGCCGTCTTCTTTGTCTCCCAACATAAGTCTCTCTCGCAAACCGGATCGGAAGGCACCCGCCAGCCTCGCTGGTATCGACCCTCAGCGGGCTTGCAGCAAGCGCCAATGTCGCCTCTGCGGCTGTGACGCGCATTGTAGCGGGATCGGCTGCCAATGCCGTTGGCGATGATCTGAGACGCGTACAGGATCACGCTCAACGCGGATGTTTGAATAGCGCGGCAACGCCTGATCGGATCGCTTAATCGGAGCAATATAGGTTCCGCTAATCTAACCAAACGGGAGAAGCCAAGTAGCCAAGGCTGTACAATGTTCGTATTCTGTTTTGGGCAAGTCAAGCGTGCAAGCGTCGCGAGAAGGAAATTCGATTGGGGGATATTTGAATGGGGCGCTTTTCGCTTGGTCGAGCGATCATAATCGGAATCATTTCGATAGGTATCGCCTCTGCGGCACGTGCCGAGGACGACAGCAAGCTAATTCAAAAAGTGAAGACGAAGTGGCGCGCGCAAAGCGGCGAAGCTGCCGAAGAGATCATAGCGAAGGTTTCGAAGGTCGCGCATTTCGTCCCGCGAGGTTGGGAGGTCGCGAGGTCCGATGACAGAGACGAGTCCGTCGTATTTTCGTGGGCGAGACGCAAAACGGACAAGGCCGATGACGAATTCACCTTCGCCTGGGACGTCGCCAAAGACGGGAAGCTGACACTTGGTCCTCCGTACGCGAAGCCTTTGGAATTGGGCTGGCAGGCTTTCGCGCTTTCGCTCATCGGTACGGAGGTCAGCGAAGATGTTGTTGGGGCGAATCGTCGCTTTCTGCACGACCCGACTAACCTCAATTTCGTTACGACTCCGCAAGGTAAGCTTGGCGATCTCTTGCGTGCTGGCCGCTGCACCATCGGCGATCCAGTTGGGGTAGACTATCTGCCGAAGTTGGACGAGAGTCAGACGGCAAGGGGCAATCTGTGGCGGGTCCAGATTTCGGTGGACTGCAATATCCCAGGGCCTCGCTACTATACTCGTGACGGCATTATCATTTTTGAGATGAAAGAAGGTCAGGGGTGGGAGCCGCAATCCCTCTTCGCGAAGCGAATTGCCTCCAATCCACCGGGGTCGTGGTTTGATCGGCCTGACCCGAAGGAGAGGGAGATATTTGACGTGTCCAGGAGGATATATGAGGGCGAGGGCTTACCATCGCGGAATTTGCAATCGCCGTTTCCGAGGTGACGAAGACCTTACACGAATGAGTGAGAAGACGTGGAACGTGGACTGCAGACTGAGACGTCTTCCTGCCTCTTAGGCAAGGAATCGCTGAGGCTCGGTGAGGGCGCTACACGGGAAATCAACCAAGATCGCGCTTTACAATGGATGCCCGCTATTGGATCCTTGTAATTTCTAATGTGGTGCGCTCGTCATTAGCGCTTTGAAGCTTTATGCGGACTGGGCCAAGAAAACTGAAGATGGCCGGTTTTATCGCGTTTCGCCGTTAGTAATGATCTGCGGCTTATCTGCAGTAGTCTTGTTTGGGGTTGGGTATGATACCTACGACTCTAGGCAATCAGCGGTGAGCCTTCTTTGGTAAGTTGGGGCGGAGACATAGACGCCTATCACATGACGTTAATGACCGATGGCCTCTTAGACTACTCCAAGACGCATGCGCGCTTCCACTTGCCGCAGCATATTCATTGTCCTCTATCCGGGCGCCATCCAGTTGGATCTGCAATCCAGCGGTTGATATCGGATTCATGCCAGCCCGAGCCTTGGGAGCTGATTTTGAGCTGAGACGGGAACGTGCCCTCGGCGATCTTGCGGTAGATGGTGGACCGGGACAGGCCGGTTCTGGCGAGAACAGTTTTCATCCGGATGATACGGTCTGGTTCGCGCATGGCGGCGATGTCTCTTGCTGACTGCCTCTGAGAACTTTTGAGACCAGACAGGCCAAACATCTCGAATAGAAGACGATCTCGCGGGTCGTCGGCTGTGGCGTAGGAATGGCGGCAAACGGTATGAATCAGATTCCGAGACCTCGGCCACGGCCGAGGTCGATGCCATGGGTGAACGCCAATTCCTGACCGAGCCGGCGGCCCGACTCGAAGGCGATGCCAAGATCCTGCTTGCGGCTGGCGAGGATGGATTCCAGCTGCGGGTCACGTTCGAGGCTCTTGGCCATATCGCCCATTGCCGCGCGCGCGGCCTTGTAGCCTGTCATATCGCCGACCTGATATAGGCGCTGACTGGTCTGCTCGAGCTTCTGCCAGCGCTCCACAAAGCGGTCGGCGCGGCGGCTCGGATCCATACGCAGTTCGGTCTCGAGTTGGAGCGCGCGCACCGCGCGGCCCACCTGGCCCCCCGCGGCCTCACGGGCCAGTTCTGGGTTCTGCTTGTATGCGGCTTCGGCGTCCCGGGAGCCATAGGGCCGCACCGCCTCGAAGGTCTGGCGGGCGGTCTGCAGCTCTTTCAGCTGCTCGGGGCTTGCCCCGCCGCCCATCTCCTGCGTCGCGAAGATTGCATTCACGGCGCGGGCATGGCGCACCAGCGCCCGGGTCCGCACGCGGCGCGCTTCCGCTTCCGCGCCTTCCGCGAGCTGCGTTTCTCGCGCTTCGATGCCGCGGCGCTCCACGGCCGCACCGTTCCTTTCCCTTTCCGGCGCTTGTCGCTGTGGCCCCAGCTTGCGATCGTGACCGGGCACCTCCACAGGCGAGCGCAGGCCGTCCAACATCTCGCGCAGCGTCTCCGGCACGATCTTGCGCACGATCTCGGCCACACGCTCGCGGATCGCGATTCCACGCAGCTTGGCATAGCTCTGGACCGGATCGGCTCGCTCGTAATCCGAGGCCATGTCCTTGGCGCGATCGCGCGACAGCGCGCGGACCAGCCGGTCGTCATTGGCAAAATCGTCCCGACCATAGTGCAGATCCACGCCGTCGCGATGCCGCGACAGCGCAACATAGCTGCTGTGCGCATCCATCCCCGGTGTTGCGAGCACATGGACGCGGTCCACCGTCATGCCCTGTGCTTTGTGGATCGTCGCGGCGTATCCATGGTCAATCCGATTGTAATCTTTCAGGTCAAAGCGCACGGACCGGCCATCGTCAGTCTTCACGGTCATGGATTGTGCGCTGACCAGCTCGATGGCCCCAAGCGTGCCGTTCTTCACGCCCAGCCCGCGCTCGTTCTGCAGGAACATGACCCGGTCTCCGCTCGCGAAGCTTCTCGCCCCGCGCTCGACCGTCACACGCACCTCGTCGCCAAGACCACCGGCATCCCGCATCCGCTGGCGCGCTGCCTCGTTCAGCGCCCGGACCTCGTCATTGGTGTGGGTGAGAATGATCCGGCTCCGTTCCGGTGAGGCCTGCCGATCGCGATTCCAGCGCTCGATCAGATCGCCGCGCGCCTGCTCACGGGTCAGCGCCTCTTGCACCATGCCGTGGGCGCGGTAGACGCCAAGCGCTTGTCCCACTTTGCCGGTTGCCAGATCGCGCGTGGCGTCGCGCTGCCAGTCCTCCCGTTGGCGGCGGACGTCACCGATCTCTGCGCCGCCGTGACGCTCATGGATCGACCGGAACGCCGCGCCGGCTTCGATGGCCTGCAGCTGCTGCGGATCGCCCACCATCACCACCTTGGCACCAGCATCGGCCGCACGCGACAGCACGCGCTCGAGCTGCCGCGTGCCGACCATGCCGGCCTCATCGATGACCAGGACATCGTGGGACGTGAGCCCGTCGCGGCCCTGCTGCCAGCCATGCTCCAGGCTGGCAATCGTGCGCGACACAATACCCGATCCGCCTTCGAGGTTCTCAGCCGCAATGCCGGATAGCGCCACGCCCCGGACCTCGAAGCCGGCTGCTTCCCAGGCTTCCCGCGCCACCCCCAGCATCGCGCTCTTTCCCGTCCCGGCATGGCCGACCACGACGCTGAGATCGCGCCCCTCAGTGACGTGCGCAAGCGCCTCGGCCTGCTCGGCCGACAGCACCAGGCCACGCGCTTCCGCCCGCGCCAGAGCGGCCCTGCGGTCCATGTCGTGGATCCCGTGGCGCTCCCGTTCCGCCATCCGCTCCGCAGCACGGTGCAGGCGCTGTTCCGCTTCGATCATTCCGCGGGTGGTGAACCGGTCCTCACCGCGCGCGTCCTTACCGAGTTCGACCAGATCGGGCGCGTTCTGCAGCGCGCCTACTACCTGGTCGAACTGGTCGAGCCCGTCGCTATGTCGGTGCGCAAACTTCGCGAGGTCGCGGCGCGTAAAGGTCGATTGCTGCTGCGTGATGCCATCCAGCCCAAATGAGGGATCTGCGATGATCCGCACGCCATTATTTCGCGCGATCTTTCGGTGCATCTCGGCCCGGTCCGCCTGGCCGCTTTCGCCCGAGATGTCTCGAACCTCGATCCGTTTCGCCGGCGCGCCGATCTGGCTCTGCGGCTCCAGCGCGATGCCCTGGGCCTCCAGACTGCGATGATCGATCCGCGCGTCGATGTCGAGCTCGGCCAGCCGCTCATTGGCAAGCTCCGCCCATCGCCGCCGCCACCGCTCGACCATCTCAACACGATTCCAGTCCCGCACCTTTTGGCCGAACCCGTTCTCGTCGACCGCGCGCATTGTCAGCATGACATGGGCATGAGGTTTGGGCAGGCCGTCCTCGGCCCTGTCCCAATGCACATTGAGGTCGGCGACCATGCCCAGGCCTACGAACTCGCCGCGAACAAAGTCGCGGGCAAGCTCAATGCCCTGGGCCTCACTCAGCTCGCGCGGAAGGGCGAACTCCACCTCGCGGGCCAGCTGCGCGTCCTCGCGGATTTCGTGTGCTTCGACATTATTCCAAAGCCGTTCGCGGTCTCCAAACGCCACCGGCGCATTCTCCGGCAGTATCACCTCGGAATGGACGACGCCGCGCTTGGCAGAAAAATCCTGCTCACGGCCCAACCGCTCGTCACGCAGCCGCGAGGCCGAGCGGTAGGCGGCTGAAGCCACCGCACTGCTCCCGGCCTTGCGGCCAATGACCTTGACGTGAAGATGATAGATCGCCATCGCGGTCAGATCATCTACACGGCGAAGCACACGTCGGCACGACGTATAAGCGCGCCCTCCCTCGAAAAATTCTCGTGAGGGACTATCCCGTCTCAGCCCGTCCTGATGACCTTACAGCATTGCGTGGGGCGCCAAGCTATCATTGATGGATCAATCCTCAAGGAGACAGTGATGCGTAAACCAAGGGACTTTGATGCAGACCTGAAGGCTCTCGAAGACAAGGCCCGCGGACTGAAAACTCGCAAAGTGCGCCAGCTCGGCGAACTGGTTATCGCGACTGGAGCCGACACGCTTACTGCCGAAGAACTGACCGGCGCGCTGATCGTAATGGCTGAGACGAAAGAGGCCGGAAAGAGGGAGGCATGGGCCAAACGCGGGGCGGCGTTTTTTCGAAGCCGGTCGCGACGAAATGCGCCAGCAGCTGAACGCAACTTGGACGGCCCTCCTGCGCAGCCGGGCGGCGCGCAACCGGTACCAGGCCGCAAGGGTGCGACATGACATGCGTGCGTGGCAAGTCGAGCGCCGCAAGCGCACGCGGCACCTCATCGAACTTGGTGGCCTCATCGTCAAAGCCGGAATCGTTGATCTGACCGGCGATGACCGCGCCATCATTCTTGGCGCGTTGCTTTGGATGGCCGACAAGCTGCAAGGCGATCAGGGCGAAAGGGCGCGAGCGCTCTGGGTGGCAAAGGGAAAGCAAGCGTTCGAGGCTGACCCGGCTATGCGCAAGGGGATGCGCGACGAGCGATACATGTTATCATCTCACGGCAGCGGACGCGAACACCGCGCCTCTGCGCTTGGGGCGTTAGAACCGCCCGACTGAAGTCTTGCGCGCACGATTGCGAGGGGGTCCTAGGGACTGGCCAGAATCCGAAGTGTCATCCCCCACGTATCCATGAGAAGCGACTGCGTCGCGGAGAAGAGTTCGAGGTGGCTTTGTTCGGCCTTAGCCTTGGAGAATCCGGGCTGAACGATGACCGCGTGGAATTCGTAATGGAGCTTCTGCCAGCGGTTCAACCAACCGATGACGTTCGCGCGTGTGCCCTTTTCAAAACGGCTGGGACGGCCGGCCCTTTTGCGGTCGCTCTCCCGCTTGAGCAGGTGATTGAGAAAGATGTCCGGACGCTCGCGCCATCGAATCGACTTCTGCGTCTGGCCGCAGACTTCGTAGAGATCGTCCAGTCTGGCGCCGGTCTTGGGGTCGGCCGAGTACTTGCAGTGATAGAGCTCCACGAGCAATTTCGATCCGGCCAACCGCATAGCTACGACGTCGGCGGACTCGCCGGCGCCGTCATCGTCGACGATTACTTCGTAAAGGTCGCCGCGGGCAAGCAGGTCGTCGATGATGCGGCGCTGAATAGAGTCGGAGCGCTTCTCGTCGCGTTGGGATTCCTTCGTGATATCGACGCCGCGCCAATCCGGCGTCTCAATCCTGCTCAGATCGAACGATGGCCGCTCCGAGTCGTGGGGCAGCATGAAGAGTTCGTCGAGCAGAAGCATGTCGCCGTCCGCGAAGTAGATGTGCGGCGGTTCTTCGTGGAAGTAATCCGTGAGGCTTCGGATCTTCTTGCCGACCGTGACCTGCACGGGATCGCCGGCCGTCTGCACGAATACGGCGGCGTTGGGCTCGATGGTCAACTTGAAGTCCGCGGCGACGCCTGAGGATCTTACAGTGAAGCGGATCGGCCCGTCCGCTTCATGATCCGCGAGATCGATATCACAATCGTAGAAGGCCTCGACGCGGTCACCGAAGACGATGTCAATCCGTTCTTCCGGCGTGAGCAGAAGCGCGTCGGGCCACGCTATCGCGATGGCGGGCTTCGCCGGGCGAACGGTCTGCTTCTTCGGACGGACGAGGTTGCGCAGGATGCCGTCGGTCGTGATCGTATCATCGAGCAGCTTCCGACCGACATTGCGGGACCAGTCGATCCATTCGCTGAAATTGTTGGTTGTTTCGTACGACCAGAACTTGCCCTTGACGGAACAGCCGATCGTGGAGCGGCCCTCGTCGGTGTATCCTTGGCCGAACAGATTGGTCTTGGTCCGGTTTCTGTTGCCCGGCAGCGTATCGAGCTGCTCGGCGATGTCGGAGCCCATGAATTGGGAGTAGCGCACCGGGCGCCGCTGGGTCTCGCTCAGGCCGAGGTTCATGAGTACCATACGGCGGTATCCGTCGAGTACCTGGAAGACGGCGTCGCCCGACAGCCGGACGACCTCTTCTCCGCACAGGGCTCTGGCGACGTTGAGGTGCAGATCGGACATCTTCGAACTATTGATGTAGAGTAATCCAGTCTCGTCGTCCCAATGAGCCAGATAGAGATTGAAGGAGACGTTTTGAGGCTCCTTCAGCGTGGTCCAGCGCAGGCGCTCATCGTCCCTCGTGACGAACACCGCCAGTCTCGCCTCCTCGTTCACGACCGGACCATCGATGATGGACGAGGATTTGGTAATCGCATCGGCGACGGATAGGGGACGCCACGCGGCGCACGTCGTGCGGTAGACGACGGTGCTCATGCGAGGAAAGAGAGTGCTGACGGGAAAGCCTTCGAACTCCTCGGAGAATCCCTGGAAGATGGCTTCCCGCCGTTCCTCGCGCTCGGTCAACTTCGCGCCGACGACGCTGAGCAGCGCATTCCAGTCGGCGTCCTCAGCGTAAAGGTCCTGCAACGCTTCGGCGACGTTGTCGTGCGCGATGTTCGCGATTACCGTCGCATCGCCCAGATCCCTCCGGATGCGCGTGAAGCGTCCGATAAACTGAAGAGTGACGGCTTCGCTCTTCTGCTTGTCGTGGAGACCTGCGATCTTCAGTTCCGGGAGATCGAAGCCCTCGCCGAGCATGTCGACGCAGACGACGATCTTGCTCTTGCCCGATCTGAGCCGTTCAAGCCCATCGCGTCGCTCGGCGCGTGTGAGCCCGCTGTGAACCAGGACCGGATGGTATCCGGGCATCGCGGCTTGGTAGGCGCGATGCAGGGCGATGGCCCGGGGAATCGTTTCGACCCGCGCCATGGCTCGGTGGTCGAAACCCGCGGCGATGTCGCGTTCCAAGGTGCTCTTAATACCGGCGACGATCAGTTGGTCGGTGTCGTCCTGATCCAGGCCGTTGACGGGCACGAAATCGATCTTCTTAAAATAGCGCTCTTCCTGAGCCTTCTTGAGCGGATAGACGTAGATGAACTTTCCGTCCACGCGGCGCCCGTCGTTGCGGAAGGGGGTAGCGGTGAACTGGACAACGCGCCGGCGGCCGACGAACTGTCCCTTGAAGGCGTTCCACGTGCGTGCCCCCATATGATGCGCTTCGTCGACGAAAAGAGCCGAGACGTTTTCTGCCATCCGCTCCTGCAGCTCCGGGGAGCAGCCGCCGACGATCTGCATCGTCGAGACGACAACGTTGGCCCTCAGGAAGACGTCGTCCACGTCCTCGACGGTCTTCGGCCGGTGGCGCAGGATGGCGACGGCCGGCGTTCGCGCCCGGTCGCCGAGGCACCCGCATGCGCGCAGCACGCCGAGCTCCATTAACTTTGCGGCGATCTGGCTTCGGAGGTTGTCGTTCGGCACGACCAGCAGCAGCCGCCCGAGCCCGGCCGCCACCAGGAGCGCCAGCATCGTCTCGGTTTTGCCAGTACCGGTCGGCATGACGACGGTCGCCGGCTTGTCGGACGTGCTCCAATGAGCGAGCGTCGCATAGACGGCACCGATCTGCGGTGAACGGAGGCCGGGCGTGCCGTTTTCTGGATCCTCGGCCTTAAGCACGATCTGGTTGCGCCAGGTCCTGAGAATTTCCTCAGGCAACAGAGAAGCGGCCGCGAGCGCATCGCCCGTGGCTCGTCGCGCTTTCGGATAGAGCCACTGGCCTTCCTTGAGGGCAGCCGAGCCCTCGGCGATCGCCGATAGGGTGCTCGCCGCCGGCACGTGCAGGACGCTATCGCAGCCGAAGGTGAATGAAGTCCTTTCCGCCACGATGGCGATGCTGTGCCCGTCCTGCGTAACCGCCTTGTATCCCCGGACGCCCTTGTGTTCGAACTCAAGGACGCTCGCCGGCAGCCGCTGTGCCGGACGACGCAGGCAGTAGATGGGATTACCAAGACGACTTGCCGACCAGTCGATCTGGCGGGGCAGGTCGAGTTCGATCTTCTGAGCAAAGAGATCGTGCAACAGCGTGGCTCAAGGCTGAAGGGCATTAAAAATCCGCCTCGCGACGACTCGCCTGAGAGGCAGGACCATCGATCCACCTCTACCAGAGAGTGTCAACCGCCGTCGAAGCCCATTCCACCGCTCGTTCGTCCAATGCGCTTCCTAAGGCTCCAACACCACGCTTACTTGAAGCGTCCCAAGCCGCCCTGGACGTGCTCGACTCGAACCTTCCCGACTACCGAAAAAGTGGTACACAGCGGTGGAGGCAAACCTCCGCCGGCCTTTTCGCAACGCCCCTATTCTTAGGTTTGTGGAGCGCCAGCGGCCTTCGGTCGGCGATCCCTCCGCTCCTCCAGGCTCATAAGCCGTCCGCAACACACCAACAGTCCCTCAATTTTGATCATCGAGGCGTGCTCCCAAATGACGCTGCTTGATGTTTGTTTCGAGTTCGGCGGTGCGTTGGATCATGCTGTGGACGATGGTTTCACGGTCGCGTTGTGATAGTCCGTGGATACCATGTTCTCGCAACTCCTCTTGGAGGATCGCGGCCATGATCGACACGATGCTCATTCCCTTCGATCCTTTCATCGAAAGTTGAACGGCAGCAAGAACTGTACGGAGCGACTATTTCTCTTCCTTGGAGTTCGACCCCAAGATCAATGGTATGGAGGCCACGTCGCACACTGCTTCAATCAAGGAACGAACAGCCCGAGCATCCCAATCGATCTCGTCAACTGGCGCATCCCAGTGTTCGGAATTGACGTAGGCTGCATGACGAGCTTTTACGCCCAGACCGGCTATAGTTCGTGCCGGTGTGGCAATAATGGCCTGCTCTATCGGCGCGAGGCCAGCGAGCAAGGTTTCAATTCGTTCAAGATGGTCTGGTGATGCCGGATCGTCCAAGGCTCGTATCTTGGCAAGAGCCTCTTCGAGCTGCCTGCCCAACACGATCAAGCCGAAATCGTCGTCAGTCGCCTTGAACCGTATGTTGGCGAGGTCTGAAGTTGAGCGTCTAGAACCGTTGCTAGGATTGTCGCCATCGCAGCGGCCAGGGTGAGAACCGACTTCGGTCTGAGACTTGTAAGACGGTTGAGACGAGGGGGTCTTCATTGCTCAGGCATCCCCAACGGACGATCTGCACCCGGAAAATGCGCGGAAGGCACAGTTCGGGGATCTCTTGACTATCCACATGAGATTTCATCCCGTTACGGGCATATAATACCCTTAAGAGGTGTATTTATAACCTTATAGTGGCGCTTTTACTAGGGGTGTCGATGGTGATCTCATGATCACCTCTCGACAAATTCGGGCTGCTAGAGCGTTGCTTGGCTGGTCCCAGCAGCAACTCGCGGACAAGGCGATCGTGTCGCTGAACGCCGTTGCCAGGCTAGAAGGCGGTGTTGTGGATTCTCGGATAAGTACGGTGCAAGCGGTTCAGGACGCTTTGGTCAAAGCCGGCATAGAATTTCTCGTTGCCGACCAGAAGGGCGAGGGCGTGAGGCTCAAGAGCCCCAAGGCCTAACCAACCCCGAATCTTGCCCCCACTTGCCTCGATCGACGGCGTCAGGACCGAGGTTCGCAACTCACGCAGATGAATTGGCTTCTAACGACCAAACGCAACCGAGCGATGGCGCCTTTTCGCGCTGAACGCGATCTTAACAAGTGGCTCGGGGATGTGCTGCTAGCTCATCTCGGCTTCCGAGAGAGCTATCCAGTGGGTGGCGCACCCGACACGATTCGAACGTGTGGCCTTCGCCTTCGGAGGGCGACGCTCTATCCAGCTGAGCTACGGGTGCCTGTCTGCTTACGCAGTGCTTACGCGGAAACTTCGTGGCTGTGAAGCGATCCGCGCCGAGTTCTTAAGTATCTGAAATTCAACTCTCTTTTTACTCTCACGCCCCCGCAAAACAGCTTGACATCTGCCTTCGGAGGGCAACTCAACCGGTCAGTGGGTGGCTTTTCTTTGGTGCTTAGCCTCCAAAGTACCTGAAAACACAGGCGATCAACGACCTTAGGTTAGGGGGAAGCCCTCCCAAACGTCAAGTCCAAGTAGACGCAATTGGTGTGACCGTTGTGACCGAGCTGTGGCCGCGACGCGAATCAAGCGAGGGCCACGGGGGACAATCGAGCGCCAAATTCTATAGGATGCCCGCGCGAAAAAATTTGCCGAGAATTTTTGACGAAGCGTAGGTGTGTTCTGCATCTCAAGGTTCCAAAGCTGCGAGCGCGCGAAATGATCGACAAAGAGGATGATCCACAAATCGTTGAAGTATTCGCTCGGTTCGGACGTGCCATGTATATGGCGAACGTCGTGGAGTTGAGCATGATCCAGACGCTTTTGCAGGTAGAGTTTCTTACACCGGCGCGCGAAAAGATTATTAAAGACAATGGAAAGAGCTTCGATCCGAAGGCATTCGCTACTGAGTTGGACGCCTTTATGCGAAAACAGGCAAAGAAGACAATGGGGACCCTCAACATGGGGGTATCCAAGCACCCGATATTCGACGAGGAGTTGCGCAAGCGGATTATGGACGCAACGTTGCGGCGCAATTTCCTGGCGCATCACTATTGGCCTTCGATCGCCGAAAAATTCATGACCAAGATCGGTCGCGACGAAATGATCGCTGAACTATCAAAGGACGCCGATACGCTTGAGCAGCTTGACATAGATGTACGAATAGCGACCAAACCGGTGCGCGAGAAGCTTGGAATTAACGAAGAAGCTCTCAATCAACGTGTAGAGCAAAATCTGGGAGAGCTACGAGCGAAGCTCAAACTGAACTAACTATCCCCCCAATCCGCCGACGGCTTCTTATTTGAACGGAGCGCAAGGTTGCGGAAGCGATTGCGAAAAGGCGGAAACCGCTTGCTGACATTTAGCGGACCGTCTAGGTTGCGCCTTTTCGGGACGGGGGCGCGGTTAGATGCGTCGATTCTGGATACCTAGTTTGGAAGCGCTCGTCTTCGCCGCGACTTCTGCTTTGACGAACCCGACTGCCACGGCTCAGCAAAGCCCGGTCTTGATACCCGGTGTGTTGGAACCGGAAGAGATGCGGGTCGAGCCGCTTCCGATCAAAAAAATCGAATTGACTGCGCCGGAGCGAATGCTTGGCGACGCGCTGAAAGCCTCCGACAACAGCAAGCCATCAACACTGTTGCCAGCACTCAATCAGATTCTTGCACAGTATCCCGATTTTTCAGATGGCTACGTTATGCGGGCTTTCGCGCTCTGTGATGCCGGTAATGATCGTGCCGCGATCTCGGCAGACGTGGGCCGCGCCCTCAAATCCGTCAGCGGTTCTCGAGCCGGAAAAACGCCGTTTGGGTCACTGCTCGCAACGCGAGCTAAAATCGAATATCTGAACGGCGACTACGTCGCCGCGATCAACGACCTAGAACAAGCTACTCGTTCCGATCTCAGCAAGGCTTTAGAATTTTCGAACAGCGGCGGCGTAAAGCCGGAGAAAACTGGCCCGGTCTGCGTCTGGACCGAAACAGATTTGGACGAGCTGGTGCAACGCTTCGCCCGCGATTATCGACCATATTTGTTCCGAGGACTCTATCACGGCTTCTTCGTATTTTTTGAACAAAATGAGACCACGAAGAAAGCTTTACTCAGCCGCACGTTTGATGACTTCGATACGGCCGCCAAGATAAATCCAGCCTCCGCGTTGCCGCATCTCTTCAAGGCCGAGGTATTTCTCAAAACATTCTTTTTTCAAATGATGAGTATTTACGATCCTCAACACGATCAACTGAATAACACGATGATCAACTTGCTTGATCAAATTCTGGCATTCGACAACGAGAACATCTGGGCACTTAAAGAGCGCGCATTGATGTATTCTCACTTGAAGAAGTGGCGACAGGCGATTGCCGACTACGACAGAGCACTTGTGGCCGATCCGAAAGATCTCGTTAGCCTCAATGATCGCGCTCTGGCCAAAATCGAGATCGGCGACACTTTCGCTGCGATTTTGGATCTCAGTGAAGTGATCAAGAAGGGGGAGCGTCAGCTACAGCACTCAGAAAGCTATCAGGCGCGCGCGGATGCTTATATCAAAACGCGACAATGGGACCTGTCCGTCAGAGATTTAACAGCTGCACTTTCCCTTGAACTAGGAGGGCAAGTGCTGCTTGCCAACATCCGTCAATTCCGAGCACTTTACCCTGAATATAGGACAGCCACGGACGATGCAGTCGCGCGAAAGTTACAGCAGACCTTCTACCCGGATTGGAAGTATGAAGATTTTGCAGGAAAGTTTCTGACTGGAAATGGTTCCTTTGGCTTCCCAAACTTCGTGATCGGCGACCTTTTTCTCAAGCGTTCGGACGCCAACCTCAAAGCGGGTAATTGGCACGCCGCCAAACTCGACTTCCGGCGTGCTGCGCGCGGATATAACGACGCTACCGATGCGATAGACCGCTGGCGCGAGATCGGCCCACTGAAAAATGCGCGCCTCTACATCGACATGAAGACGTTCAATGACGAGCGCGGCGAAGCCGTAAACATTTGGGTGAAGCAGGCTCGCGACGAGAACAGCCCGTATTCGGTGCAGCAATTCGAACTAAACTGCGGCGCGCGGCGGATACGTACGATTTCGTCGGCAAGCTACGATGGGATAGGCAATTTGACAGGAAGCTATGAGGGCAGAAGCGGCTGGGCGGCCGTCGTGCCAGACACGCTCGGCGAAACGCTTTATGATGGTGTTTGCAAGCGGTAACGGTGGTTCACTCGCGCAGTCACTTCCGCATGGCGTCGCGTTGCCGCTCGGCCTCGACGATACTGGCGAAGAGCCTTTGACTTTCAGTTTGTGCGTCGGCTTCGGCGAGTTCCTCTCTGTCAACGCGCTCGGATATTTGAAGGCGCTTCGCATTGAATGCCGCGATGAGGTCCATGTAGCGGTACTTGGCTTTGCTAAACGCTTCGATGATGCGAGGATTGGCACACTCGGCCGACGCAACAAAGGTCTTCAACGTGCCTTCAATTCTCTTATTCCTACATTCAGTGATCGCCGCGACCATCTCGTCTTTCGCGATCACCATAGGGTCTTCTGGCGGCATCGGTGCGCCCATTTCGCGAAGCCTACGCTGTGCTTCGAGCGCCTGCCGATGTTCTTTGGCGTTGGCCAGTTGCGTCTCTTCAACTCGTTCCGCCATCATTTGCGCCGCCGTGCACCGGCCGGCCCACTCGATGCTTTGCGGAAGAGATTTGTTCTCGATTGCATCCGCTTGCAGGCAGACGATTGTCGCGTTCCGCTTGAATTGTTCTAGCGTGCCGCAAGTGCCGTTGATACAACAGCTTCCGCCCGGCATACATTGAGGGGATTGAGCAAAAGAAACCCTGCTCATGGCGGCCAATACGACTACGAGGAGCGCCGCCCGCAATGCGACACGTGCCAGTTTGGCAACCATTTGACCGCCTCCCATTCCAAGTCCTTGGACGGCATCATCGAGTAAAAGGCGTTGCTGTCAATCAGGGGATGCGCGCCAAACGTCGAAAAGACAGGTGCGTACGCGTGTTTTAGGACGGGGCACTACGCCCCGCCCTTCCTTAGATTCTCACTGCGCCACAGCGGTTGAAGATTCGTGAAGTGGCACAGAGCAATCAGCTCGCTCAGCGTTCGCGCCGACGACAGCGGCCTTACGTGATCGACCTCCCATTGCCGGTAATTTGCCCAACACATCCCAATGCGAAAACCGATTCAGTGAAGCAGATGAAATGCCGGTGGCTGATCGTAATTGCGCTTTAGTGTAGTCTGGCCGCGCGTTCGTGAAAAGTTGAAGGGGCGCTTCCGTCGTAGGCATCGCGCGCTTCTTCCGTTCAGCGAAATCTACCTGCCAACTGCCACCGGGTGGGGCGCGCGCTGCATGCAGAACAACCGGCTCGGCGACATCGATCCATTCAACCCGACATCAGCAGCCGAGAAGCTGGCCGTGATGGTGTGGATCCAAGGCGGTAGCAATCTCAACGGCGCGGGCTCCCAGCCCGAGTATGACGGCGCGCGCTTGGCCAGCAAGGGCGTGGTGGTCGTGACGATCAACTACCGGCTCGACATCTTCGGCTTTCTGGCCACCCCTGAGCTGACAAAGGAATCCGACACGCATGCGTCGGGCAATTACCGGGCCCTTGGACCAGATCGCGGCGCTGAAATGGGTGCAGAACAATATTTCGGTCTTCGGCGGCGATCCGAGCCGCGTGACCATGTTCGGCGAATCGGCCGGCTCGCTCGATATCAGCGCGCTGATGACCTCGCCGCTAGCGAAAGGCCTGTTCGCGCGCGCGATCGGCGAGAGCGGCGGTGCGCTGACGCCGATCAAGGCCTTCGGGCCGAAGCCGCTTGCGGCCGGCGAGCGCGACGGTGCCGATTTCGTCGCCTCGCTTGGAGAGCCTTCGCTTGCGGAGTTGCGCGCACGGCCGGCCGCCGAGCTGTTGGAGGCCATTTTGAAGGAGCCGATCACCTACGGCTTCGGTGTCGTCGACGGTCATGTGGTGACCGAGCATCCGGCGCAGGCTTTCTCCAAGGGCCGGCAGAACGACGTGCCGCTCCTGGTCAGCTGGAATGCCGATGAGGGGACGTTGTTCACCGCGCGCGTCAGCTTTTCGGCGGGCGCCCCCTCCTATGCCGATCGCGTCCGCGCCCAGTTCAAGGACCAAGCTGAGCAGGTTCTAAAACTCTACCCGCCGGGATCGACGCCCGATGAGCACAAGGCGGCCTTTGCGGCGCTGTTCGGCGACGAGATCATCGGATATGGCGGCTGGGCCTGGGCGGAGCGGGCCGCGGCCACTGGCAGGCCCGCTGTCTACCGTTATTATTTCATCCGCCGCCCGCCCGGCGCGCCGCTGTCGTCGATCGGCCCGCTCACCGCGCCCGGCGTCTACCACAGCGCAGAGCTCTACTATGTCTTCAACACGCTCGGCGTGCGCGACTGGCCGTGGGAAACGGACGACCGGCATCTCGCCGATGCCATGTCGTCCTATTGGGCGAACTTTGCGAAGACCGGCGACCCCAACGGACTTGGTCTGCCGCAATGGAGCGCTTACAAGCCGAACGGCGGCGGGCAGGTGATGGAACTCGGCAAGGAGATCGGCATGCGTGGGGAGCTGCACCGCGATCGCTACGAATTCTTTGATGCACTATACGGCAAGCTCAACTCGCAATGAATGCGCACCGATGCGAACCATAAACTGCGCGGCCATCACTTTAGGCGGCCCGCTGCTCCTCGATAAGGCGGATTGTGTTCTGGGTAACCTGACAGGTCTCCAGCCATGGATGGGCTCAACGGGGCGTTCTGGAGCCTGCACTGATTCGGACAAGCCGGAAAAGCTATTACGGTTCAATAGCGCTTTGAGGTACCTCTTGTCCGAATGCGCCTTGAAAGTATTCAACTGCCGAAACCCTTCCAAGCTGGCGCTCTCGCGCAGGTTTCGTCAATCGGCGATATTGCTAGGGGCCGTATACGCTGTGCTCGCGCGGCTCGAAGATGCTGGGGCAGGTGAGTCAGACCATCGATAGGTGACCGCTGTAGGAGCGTCTCGGTCGCGCTTTCGAAATACGCGCGCCCGCGCGCGGCTCGTTTT
Organism: Bradyrhizobium sp. HKCCYLRH1030; assembly: GCF_051168395.1. Classification (NCBI taxonomy): domain Bacteria; kingdom Pseudomonadati; phylum Pseudomonadota; class Alphaproteobacteria; order Hyphomicrobiales; family Nitrobacteraceae; genus Bradyrhizobium; species Bradyrhizobium sp. HKCCYLRH1030. The sequence continues at coordinate 47,472 of NZ_JBNPUY010000001.1, forward strand.
CAATCTGGACAGTATCGGAATATGTCCGTTGATTGGGGTAGACCAGAAGTGGCGGGTCGGTGTGACCTTGCCCCTCGGGCACAATCCAGTTTGAAGTTCGTTCTGGCCCCAACGAGGACCAGAGCATGAAGCGCAGCCGCTTTACGGAAGAACAGATCATCGGGATTTGCAAGGAGAGGCAGGCCGTCCGGTCGCCGATCTGTGCCGCAAGCATGGCGTGAGCGACGGCAGCATCTACAAGTGGAAGGCCAAGTTCGGCGGAATGGACGTCTCGGAGGCCAAGCGTCTGAAGACGCTGGAGGACGAGAACACGCGGCTCAAGCGGCTGCTGGCGGACGCCATGCTGGACAATGCCGCCCTGAAGGATCTCCTGGGAAAGAAGTGGTAACGCCCGCGGCCAAGCGGAAAGCTGTCGCGCATCTCGCGGGCGTTCACGGGAGGACCGAACGGCGGGCGTGTAAAGCCATCGGCTGTTGTCGCATGACGGTCAGATATCAGACGGGGCGGGCCGAGGATGCTGGACTGCGGCAGCGCATGAGGGCGATCGCCCTTGAGCGCCACCGCTTCGGCTATCGTCGCCTGCACGTGCTGCTCAAGCGGGAGGGCTACCTGGTCAATCACAAGAAGCTGTTCCGGCTGTACCGGGAGGAACGGCTCACGGAGCGCCGCAGAGGTGGCCGCAAGCGGGCCCTCGGCACATGAGCGCAATGACGGTGCCGCTGCTCGCGAATGATCGCTGATCGCTCGACTTTGTGTCGGATCAGACGACCGATGGCCGGCGCCTCCGCATCCTGATCGTGGTCGATGACTGCACCCGCGAATGGCTGGCGCTGGTGGCCGACACCTCACTCTTGGGCGCCCGGGTCGCTCGGGAGCTGGATCGGCTGGTCGCCGAGCGCGGCAAGCCCGGGATGATGGTGAATGACAACGGGAGCGAACTCACCAGCAATGCCATCCTGACATGGGCCGATCAGAGCCGCATCGCCTGGCATCGCACTGGAGAAGCCTATGCGGAACGCCTTCATTGAGAGCTTCAACGGCCGCCTGCGGGATGAACTGCTGAACGAGACCCGCTCGCACAGGCCCGCGTCGCGATGCTGCCTGGCCGACTATAACGACGCTCGGCCGCACTCCCAGCTCGGATGGAAGACGCCATCCGAGTTCGCCACCGCCTGCAATCCGCGGCGGGATCTGGCGCTGCGCTGTGTCGAAGGCTCCGCGCCAGCTCCCGCCGCTACCCGGAAAATTCCAGTCTCGACTGGCCTAGTTTTCGGGAGCACTTCAAAACCACCGCCCGAACGAACTCAGACCTGGATAAAACTTGGGGGCAAGGTCAGGGTAGGGGAAGGGCGGGCGGCTTCTCTCCCTTGAATTGCAAATGTCGAGCGGACGTTTGCGCTCTGGGAAGCCACGCTGCAACGATGGCCTCAAGCCGCCGCCAAACGTACGCTCGCACCGGCTTCGGGTGTTCCCCGACCGACGCGCTATCTCCTCTATTTCTCTATTTCAGCAGGTCGAGTTGAGAGCGCACGTTGGCCTGGAAGGGCGCAGAGATTTGCGGGCTCGCAAGGATCTCGTTCAACAACGTCTTCTTCTGCGAGACAGCGCTGGCAACAGCTGCGGGCGCGGACGGGTAGGCTTGTCTGGCGCCATCCTTATCCTGGTCGCTCAGGGTCAGGTTTTCAGAGCTCGTGTAACAAGGACTATTTTCGCCGCTCACGAACATGAATGCGCTGAAGACGTACTTCATTATCGAAAACTTGTCGAACTGCCCCACCAGGTATGCGGACGAGACCGGAATGGCACGCAGATTGGCGTCGACCTTCGTCCTGGGCCAGTAGTTCTTGTAGCCGCCGAGATAGGTGTACAGGCCGGGTCGCCGGCCGTTTACGTCGACGACGTACCAGCCTTCCGCATTCTTGGTCGGGATATAACCGGCATCGTCTTCGAAGCGGAAATCGCATCCGCCAACCGGATTCTGATGCTCATGCTGAAATCCGAGCGCATGCCCGAATTCGTGGATCACGACTGCCTGCCAATCGCCTGGCAGGGCCTTGTCGAAGGAATCCAGGTTGAGGGAGCCCTCGTTCGGACGACCACCGACGAGATCGCCATTGACGCTGTTTCGCCCGACATGAGACCAGTATCCGCCTCTGTCGCCCGAGTTGAATGCGACACGAATATCGGCGCTGTAGTGCTGATCCTTCTCAGACCATTCCAGGAACGATCCATTTGGCTGGCGAAACTGGAACTTGATGTTCGCAACGCCCGGCTTGGTCCATTCGTTTGCGGTGCGCTCGATCCTGGACCTGAGGTCGTTGTCGCCTCCGCTGAACGCAACCTTGACGGTGCTGGCGGGCTGCCATCGATTTAGTGTGGGGACAATCAGATAATTCGGCAGCGACGTCACCCCCTGGGCGGCTGCAGCAATCTGCTTTTGGTGGATTTCGATCGAGGCCTGAACCGCATCGGGGAAGGCTTCGACAATGAAATTATGGTCTGCGGCAACAGCATGGCCCGATGAGATCGCCAGAACGCCGGCAACCAGGAGGTTCGCCGAGATCGGAGTGACGACTTCGCTTCGCATCTTACAGAGCATCTTCAACTCCTGGAATGTTTGTGTTGATGATGGAGGCCAATCAGAGATACTTCGGTAAGCAACAGCTACGCTTCGTGTCAGGGGCGGGGGGACCAATCAACCCCCAGCACGCGGGCGACTAGCCCGGGCGGCGACCCGAGAACAGGGTTATGACGCAATTCTTTCTCCGCCATTCCTTCAAGCGGCTGAGAACTGCTTCCGGCATCGAGGACGGAACGTCAGCTTTCGCGACACAGTCGGCCACGAGTTCGTTCAACAGCGAGTTGGGGGAAGCAAACTTCCACGATTCAGCATCCGGACAGCCATATCTGGCGTACATCAAATCGAGAAATGACCCCGGTGACGTGCGACAGTTGGGTGAGAAAGACGTCGCAATCGCATATTGCTTGCCCCCGTTCCCGTAGGGAATTTCGTAGGCAACCCTGACGAAAAGCAGATCGGGGCCGTCGTTGAATGGCAACCGCATGAAAAGCTGAGTGGGCTCGAACGTCACAAATGCAATGTCGCTGACGGAGAAATCCAGTCCCAGCGCCAAAATCGATTCCCTGTGACCATTGCTGAATGGGCCGGCAACGCCCAATTCCGCCGTGATCGGTCGCGTTAGCTTCGGCCGGCCCACTTTCGCCAGTGGATACGCCTTCGCGACGTCAGCGAGAATCGAGGCAAGGTGATCGACGGTTGTCTGAACGAAAAGCTCGAGCCGAGCCGGCGGCCCCGGCATTGCGCCCGCAGCCGACAGCAAGTTGTATTCGAGATGGAGCCCGCTTTCATCCGGGTACAACCTCAGCGTGGTTGGAAGGACAACAAGGTCACCCGTCGGCGTCTTCATTATCGGAGCTTGTTTCAAGGACGGCGGCATGTCCTCCAGCTCCGAGAACGGCCCCGGCAGTTCGGGAAGGTCCGCATAGTTGCTGACTGTTGGCTGTGCCGCCGCGCTTCTAGACCCGGGAATCAGGGCCAACTGCACAATGAGAAAACCCAGCCCTGCCGTCCGGAAGGCATGCGCCCGCCAACCTTCGGTTCTGCTCGTTCCACCATTGGCCATGACTTCCCCACTTCTGCGCTGCCTCAGATCAGGCGGCAGCTTCCGACAACAGTGCCAGCAATTGCGCGCTTGGGATTCCGTCCTCCGGGAGGGTCTTCGACTTCTGGAAGCTTCGAATGGCTTGGCCCGTCGCCGGGCCATAAATGCCGTCGATCCCGGACTTGTAGAGTCCGAGGCGGTGCAAGTTCTTCTGCAGTCCGCGCACCAGGACGGGATCATATTTCGGAAACATGCAGCCGGAGCGGTTGCTTGGCCATCCGACATAGGTGTCGGGATTGAAGGCGCAACCGCCGTTGCTGACGACGCCGACCTCAAAGCTCCTGTCACGGATCTTTACCGTGCCATCGTCGTCCCTGACGATGCCTCGATAGGTGGGCGCGTAGACAACAGACATGAACTCGAATTTGTACGAGTTGGGAAGGAGCAATATCCGGGACGTGATGTCGGAAACGCGGGCGATCAATTCAAACTGACCGGCCGAACCGATCTTGCTTCCTTCGATGACGGCGCCTTGGCCGTCGCTGGATGGAGTCATCAATCTGAACTGGAATGAATAGGGTTGCGGCATTGCAAACCGGGCCTGGGGATCCATGCTCTTTATTTCGTCGAGCGCCTCGGCATAATCCCGGCCATAGGCCACGGTCCCCTTGACGGACAGCAACGCGTTCCGTCTCTGCTTGATACTTTCATAGACCAGGGAAAGCTCTGGAACTCCTCCATTAGCCTCCTTGAGCGTGACCGAATTCGGCAACACGTAATAGGTGTGATCGTCGTTGTAGCCGCGGAATACCGACACGAACATCGGACGGCTGAACGACATTTGCCGGTCGAAATCCATCATGGCGGCAGGCGGCTCGGCTGCGAGCACGGCGCCCGACGTCGCTTGACCCAGCAATGCCAGAAGGAATGTTGCCTTGATTTTCATGGTGCCAATCCTGAACAGCCCGGCGAACCGGTAGAGATGTCAACAATCTGACCTCCGAAGGATGAACAGAGGTCCGTGAGCGGCATGACGCTGCCGTTTCGATATTTGTCGGCTATCTTGGTCAAAGCTCCGCTGGATTTCGCATCGTCAACCAGCTTCTGCAGCTTTGCCTTGTGAGCCGGAAGCGTCGTGTCCCAGCCGAATACATAGCTGGAGCCGGTGGAAACGATCGAAGGCGCGCCAAGAGCCAATGCAATGGCCAACCTGATGTCGACGCGAGATTTCGCCAGGTCGTTGCCGGGAAACGTCAGGTCTCGAATCGATAGCACCTTGGACGCGACTGCCCAGCCGATTACATTTTCCCAGTCGCCGCCATCGTTCTTGCGCTCGAAAGCCGGCGTCGCGGCCTCGATCTCGCCGACGAAGCCACCTGCGGGAGCCGCACCGGCGAGCAAGTCCTTCAATTGCGGCTTCGCGAGAAATGAAAGGTCGACGACAACAGGATAGGTCGCATTTAGCGCGCTCGGAGACGGCGAGAGGTCCTGGGTCTTCAGGGAGCCGTCAGCAAGCTTGACGAAGAACGAGATCTTGGTGGTGAACGCATTGAGTGAAGCCGGCTGCAGGGTCCCGCTGCCCATGCCGAGTTTCGTTTCGGCCGCGGTCAGGACCGATCGGATTTCCGTTTGGTCCTGGCGATAGCGCAGCGAGGCCGTCAGCGATACGAAGGGAGACGTGTTGCCGACGGACAGATCATACTGCACTCCGAACTTCGGTCGTCCCGACACCGCGTCCCGCTCAAACTCCAGGACCTTCGGGACAATGCCAAGCCGCGGATTGGCCAGCCCCGCCACGTCAGTCGCAACCAGAAACGTGTCGTAGGTTTCGGCATATGGCAGGCCATCGATCTTGACGAGAATGGCCGACCTGGCGGAGCGGCCGCTGGCGGCGGCCGCTCCCGCAAGCACCAGAACCAAAGCCAGTTTACGAACGACCGTTGATGATGACATTGGTCAGCCCCTTGATCGAATCGCGAATCTCGGGCGTCGCGATTGCGCTTGGCCGGTCCATCCACCGGGAAATAATCAGGTCCGCGTCGGCCCTGGAAAGTTGACCGTCGTTGAGCCCCTGGAGGACCGGGGCAAATGCGGCCGCGATATCCTGCACGGCGTTCGGACCGACATCGTCCTTGTAACAGGGCTCGTCGAGAACCTTTGCCGATTTGGCGTCGTAAGTCGCCTGATTGATCAGCCCCTGATCCAGCAGACCCTTGAAGAACGCCAGCTTGTTCTTGATGCAGGATGCGATTTCCTTGACGGTCGTCCCGAAGTTGTTCTTGTCGACGCATTTGCCCGGTGGCTTGGTGATGTCGGCGAAGCTGTCGGGGTACTTGGCGCAGACGGCGTTGAACGAGAGCCCGATGTTGAATTCCCTGTCCTCGAGCTTCGCCTTATTGATTTCGAACGCGAAGTTGTGCGTTTCCTCCAAGTGTTCCCACCCGGCGCTGGCGGAGAATCCAAAACCGAGCGTTTGCGCTTCTGCATTCGGCACGCCGCCCGCCTTCAGTTCCGGCTTGAACATGCCCTCCTGACCCACGCGCGCATTGACGATCGTCTTGAAGACCTCGAGCATGTAATTGTCGGTGTCGGTGTCGCCGCCTTCCAGGTATTCGAGCTTGATTGAGCCATCGGTCGTCAGCTTCTGCCAGTCGGCCGCCCAGGCCGCCTTGACGAAGCCGCCCCACCATGAACCGCTGGAGGATGCCTTGAAGTGATCGTAGACCCGCCTGTCGTAGATGGTGATCTTGGCATGCAGACGCTTGGCGATGCCCGTGAATTTGTAGGTGTACCTTGCCGCAAAGACATCGCTGTCCGCCGCGGCGCCTTGCGCGAATACGCGGGCTCCCAGCCGCGACAGACCGATTGCAAATCCCTGCGTGGCATCGACCGTCCCACCCGTCGTAGACGTCGGCGAGGACTTGTCTTGATGGTCGGCGACCAACTGCCCATTGATGATCAGCTCCATCTTGCTGGAGACGAGCGCCGGATAGGCAAATTTTGCGTTCGGCTTGACCTTCTTCAATTCCGTGACGACGGCATCGACCTTGGCCTTATCGATCGTCGGCTGAACCGAGAATGCGAAATTGCCTCCTGCGCCATCGATGTCCGGACCGGTGATGCCCCAATACTGGACGCCCAGTCGCGGCCGGAGCGTGCCATCCGCCTTCTTCTCATAGACGAATGACAGACTGGTCGGAACGAAGTAGTAGAGATTTGGATCGGAGTCATCAGGGTAGACGGTAATGAGCTCGGGATACGGCAACCCGGCAACCCCATCGATGATGGGATAGGCTGCGTGCGTAGGGCTGGAAATGATCAGGCCAAGGATGGAAGTTGACAATAAGCGCGGAAGAAATCGCGAAAGTAAACGCATCTCATGCTCCCCTGTTGTATCGACCCAGACCCTCGGGCTCCGGATCGCTTCAGTTGGACCCGACTGTTCCCCTCATCCGTTCGCAAATCGCGAGCAAAGGGTTCCTGCCTCGTGAAAAAAACGTGATGGAGGTGTGAAAAATGCTATCCTCGCCTTGGGCGTGAGGACGAATTCGGCAATGATGTCGGCGGCTAAGAGGTTTTCGCTGGGCCTTTTGGGACCCTTCCGGCTTTTGAGACCGGAAGGTGAGCGCATAGAAATCCCCAGCAAGAAGGGGGTTGCGGTGGTGGCAATGCTCGCCATGACCAGGGACGGCGAGCGCACGCGCGGCTGGCTGCAGGACAAGCTTTGGGGCAAACGCCAGCACACCGAAGGCCGTGGCAGCCTGAGGCGCGAGCTATCGAACCTGCGAAAGCTCCTCAACCGCGATTCCAGCGAGATTCTGATCTGCGAGCGCGACCGGGTCAGGCTCCGCCTCGACCTGATCGACGTCGACGTCTGGCACGAGCCGGAGAAGGCTCTCGCCAGCGAATTCCTCGAAGGCCTCGATATCGCCGGCGAGGACAGCTTCGAGGAATGGCTGCGGGAACAGAGAAACGCGCTCGCGCGAGCGGCGCGCGACCGGCGCGAAACGCTCCCTGCGGCCAATCCCCGCATGGACGGTCCGACCGCGGCCGCGCCGCTGCCTGCCCATATCGTCGACACCTCGCAGCTGCCGATCGGGTTCGAGGGCAGTTCGGCGCTTGCCGTGATGCCGTTTCTCAACATGACCGGCGACGCGCAATATGACTATCTGGCGGAGGGCATAAGCGAAGAGCTGATCGACCGCCTGTCCCGCATCCGCTGGCTGCCGGTGATTGCGCGCAATTCCAGCTTTTCATTTCCGGATGACGCCGATCGCAAGCTCATCAGCAAGAGTCTCGGTGCCCGGTACCTTCTGGAAGGTCGCGTCCGCCGCGACCGCGATGCGTATCTGATCGCCGCCAGCCTGGTCGATGCGTCCAGCGGGCATACGGTGTGGACCCAGCGCTTTGAACTTAAGTCGCTCACCTCGATGGATGCGTTCGCGCAATTCGTGACCGAGCTGGTTGCGCATCTGGAGACCCGCATCGATCATGCCGAACAGGTCCGCACGCGAAGCAAGCGGCACGATAGCCTTTCGGTCAGCGAGCTGATCTGGCGCGGGCGCTGGCATCTGAACCGGCTGACGCGCGCCGACTCGGAAATGGCGCAGAAGCTGTTTGCCGAGGCCCGCGAGCTCGACCCGCATTCCTCGGAAGCCCTGATCCAGTCGACATTCGCAATGGGCTGGGCGATTTGGGCCGAACGCCAGGCCGAAGAGCGCATCCTGCAAATGAGAAAGCTCGCGCAGGAGGCAATCTATGCCGATCGTGACGACGGCCGGGGTTACATGCTTGCCGGGATCGCCGAAATGTGGCTGCGGCATCCGATCGCCGCGCGAGAGCTGCTGCAGCGCGCGATCGCGCTGAACCCCAGCCTTGCGCTCGCGCGCGCACATCTGGGGGGAAGCTTCAACCTTTCGGCCGAGCCGGAGCAGGCGCTGCCGCACCTTCACGCCGCGTTGCGCCTGAACTCCAACGACCTTCACGATTTCTACACGCTTGCCGAGCTTGCGCTTTCCTTCACGCTGCTCGACCGCTGGAGCGACGCGATCGAGCATGCGCACCACGCCATCGCCCGCCGTCCGGCCTATTGGTATGCGCACATGATCCGGATCAATGCGATGTCGAGAGCAGGCGAACTGGACGCCGCGCGCGACGCATTGAGAGAGTTGTTGCGCGTGAAGCCGAACTTTTCCCGTCGCTACATTGACTGGCTGCCGTTCGTCGACCGCCGCTGGAACGATCATTTTCTGGAAGGCCTGAAGCGCGTTCCGGACAGCCCGGTTGGCTGGCTGACGAACGACGACCAGGGCGCAAACGCATGATGCGCATCATATTCGTTCATTCGTACTTGAAAAGTCGTCGGGGGGCCGATGTTGAAGTCCAAATATTACGCTGCCATCGAGCAGGCCCAAGCTGAAGATCCGCAGGAGGATGGCCTTCGCTTTCCGCCCTTCAATCTCGATGAGATCGGCGCAGACAGCTGGCGTCACCGCTTCAAGGTCTGGCTGATCGGTGCCATGCTTCCGCCTGCACTGTTTCTGCTCCGCACGTTCTGGCCTGTCGCCAGGATCGGCTCCTTCGTCATCGTCACGCGCGCTGAAGACGTCCGCAAGGTACTGACGCAGCCGGAAATGTTCGAAGTGCCGTTTGGGCCGGAGATGACGAAGCTCGCCGGTGGCGAGAACTTCGTTCTTGGCCTCGAAGGAGAGCCTCACGCCAAACAGCGAGAGATCATCAAAAGCGTCCTAGATACGAAGGACGAGGTGCTGCGTGTCGCCGTCCGCAGGGAGGATGCCGAACTGGTCGCCCGGCTCAGCAACCGGTTTGCCAAGGCGCTGATCCGTTCGTCCGCCGGACGGATCGACGTGATGAAGGATTACATTACGCGGATCGCCACTGAGACCTGCATCGAATATTTCGGATTGAAGGTCGAGGATCCCGACGCGTTTGCCGAATGGGCGATGTCGATTTCGGCGTTGCTGTTCGCCGACCCGACCGGCGACCGGGCTACGCGGCGTCTGGCGCTCAATGGCGCGGCGCGCATCCGCCTCGTAATCGCCAATTCCATTGCCGACATCAAAGCAAAGAGTGCGTCGGCCGATACCTCCGATACCATCCTTGGCAGGCTGATCCTGCTGCAGCGGAAGGACCCGGCCGCCGTCACCGACGAGAAAATCTGCGCCGTCCTGGTCGGCCTGATAACCGGATTCATTCCGACCAATACCCTGGCTGCGGGCAAGATCCTGCAGGAATTGCTGCGCCGGCCCTTCGCGATGCAGGACGCCATGCAAAGAGCGCGTGCGGCCCGCAAGGCCGATGAACAGGACGAGCAGAGGATCGGCAAACTGAAGCATCCGGAACGGCACGCGTTGCGGGCCATCTTGCTCGAAGCTGCACGCCTGAATCCGGCTCTCGCGCCGGGGCAGTGGCGATATGCGAAGGAGAAGTCCAAGGTCGGCAAGGGAGTGTTTCGCCGTTCGGTCCCCGCGGGCGCGACCGTGGTCGTCTCGACGATGTCGGCGCTGCGCGACGGCCGTGAGATCAAATCTCCCGGCTGGTTCAACCCGGATCGCCCGGCGCCATCGTCGGATCTCCTGTTTGGCACCGGCATTCACGAGTGCCTGGGCAAGTATCTTGCTATCGAGCAAATCACCGAGTTGTTCATGGTCTTGCTGTCGCAGGATAATCTGCGGCGCCGCAAGACTAACTGGGGCTGGTGGGGCGGCATCAAATGGGTTGGGCCATTTCCGCGCTGGCTGGACATGGATTTTGCTCCGGCCCTGGCGCCCGGCACGCAGACGATGGTGACGATCTGCGCGCCGCTTGCAGACGGCGCATATCGAGAAGCCATCGAGGCGAAAATCGGCACGCTCGGCAACCCCGCTGAGGGCAATTTGCGCAAGCAACTGGATGAGACCAACATCGTTCATTTCGCATCGCTCGCACTGATCGAAGCCGGCGATGCGGCGTCACCGTGTCCGATGCTGCTGCTCGAGATGAACGTCGACGGATCGCTGGAAGCCGCCATTGCTTCCGTTGCCGCGGCTGACATTGCCGCCGGCGGAAGCCTGACGGCGATCTTCGAGAACACGCCGCTCGGAAAAGTGCCGCTGGAAACGGTGCTCAATCGTTACAAGCGCGACCTGCAAACCCGTCCATGGGGAACGATCGGACTCAACTTCGCGGGCACGTCCGAATTTTCGGTGGCCGACATCGACATGCAGGACAAGCTCGCGGCCTTCGCAAGGGCGGCGCTCGATTCGTCGATGGCGTTTCACGCCCGTTACGGAAGCCTCGCAATGCAGGCGTTGACTTATGTCCGCGATTTCGTTCGGCGCCCGGCGGACATGAGCGAACGCGCCACCAACTTCCGCAATCCGGAGGGATGGGGGGGACGCGAGGCGGAGTTTGCCGATTATCTGATCGTACCGAGCCGCAACCGGTTGAAGATCTCGGACTGGACACCACGCACCAAGGGCGATGCGGTTTTCGCGTTCATTCGGTCGCCGACGTTCTTCTGCTTTGCCGTTGTCCTTGCCGTGGTCGATTTGCTGCTGTCGGTCGCAATATCCCGGGCAGTCGGCCCGACCTGGCTTGGCCTTCCCGGCCGATTGTTGCTCGCGACGACCGGCGGCATCGCCGGCACGGCCCTGCTGGTCGGCATCGTCGCGGCCGGCTTCGTCGCGCTGCTCCACTATCACGACCTCCATGACGTTCCCGACGACAAGGATCCGCCGTTGCAGGCGGTTCGCAAGGTCGCGCGCGTCGAAGACCCACCAGGGTTCGCGCACAACCATTTCATGGCGGTCACCGAGCTGAAACGCGGTTGGTTCAGGCGACTGACCCTGGCGCTGTCACTTTGGGTCATCAAGCAGATGGTGCTGCATTGGTTCCGTCCGGGCTTCGTGCTGAACATGGGCACCATCCACTATGCAAAATGGTTCCGCCTGCCGGGCCAGGAGAAATTGATCTTCCAGGCGAACTATGACGGTAGCTGGGAAAGCTATCTTGAAGATTTCATCATGAAGGCTCATCAGGGGCAGACCGCGGCCTGGAGCAACGGGGTCGGATTCCCTCGCACGAAGTTCCTGATCTACGGTGGCGCGCAGGACGGCGACCGCTTCAAGCGTTGGGTGCGGCGCCAGCAGGTGCTGGCGCCGTTCTGGTACAGCCGGTTTCCCAAACTGACGACCGACCAGATTCGCAACAACGCGCTGATCCGTGACGGGCTCGCACGCGCCATGACCGAAGAGAAGGCGCGTGCATGGCTAGACTGCTTTGGCTCGATCCCTCGACCGGACTATTCGATCGAGAGCAACGAGGTCCAATCGCTGGTCTTCAGCGCCCAGCGGCACCTGTACTGCGTGAACTATGCGTTGATAAGGCTGCCTGACGACGACGAGGACGGTCGAAATGCTCGCGCCGACTGGCTCGAGAGTCTCGTGCCGGAACTGATCGACGACGCACCCGCTTCGTGCGCAATCACGTTTGGCGATCACATGTTCCCGGCCAATGTGGAGAAAACCCGTAGCGCCGCATTCGTCGCTTTCACCGCGCAAGGCCTTGCAAAGCTTGGCCTGAGCGGACCGGACAAGCAGGACGGATTGGCGACGTTTTCGGCCGCGTTCAACATGGGTATGGCCAACCGCGGGCGCGGCCTCGGCGACGACGAAGTGTCGCCATCGCTACGATGGCATTGGCGGGACGCCGAGATTGATGGTCAAGGGGCGGGCGATGGCGGGGCGGGAAAGGCGGCCGACGCCATCCTGCTCATCTACGGCAAGGATCGTAAGCAGTGTGACGACATACTGGATTGCCATCTCGATTCGCTGGGCGACCGGAGCCGTGTCCTGCTCCATACGATCGTAACCGAGCCCTTGACCGAGCGAATTGTCTATCGCGACGGCAGCGCCGCCCTCGAAGTGGTGAAGGGCGACGACAGTGATGATTATAAAGGGCACGACGTGCCAGGTCACAGCCCTACCGAATTCGAGAAGAGCGAGGCGCAAAAGAAGCGTGATCTGCTCAAGTTCGAGCATTTTGGTTTCCGCGACGGCATCTCCCAACCGGTCATCCGCGGAACGAAGCGGTTCTTGAACCGTCCGCCGGCCCGCGATGTCCTTGAGCCAGGCGAATTCATCCTCGGCTATCGCAACAACCAGGGTTATTATCCACCGACTGCCTCGGTTCGTGCGGAATCAGATCCGGGCAAACGGCTTCCGGTCGTCCTGCAGGAGATTCCAAGCCGTTTCCCGTCATTCGAGGGAGCCAACACGGCCGCGCGCGATTTTGGCCGCAATGGAAGTTTCCTTGTGATTCGGCAGCTCGAACAGGATGTCGAGGGATTCAAGAAGTTCCTCGATGCAAAGGTGCTGCAGGTTCAGGATGACTACCCGAACCTAGACGAGGCCACGGGCACCCCCGTGACCGCCGAATGGATCGCGGCGAAAATGATGGGGCGATGGCCGAACGGGACACCGCTGGTCGAGCGTCCGGAAGCGAGCAAGGGACCGTTCGGCGCGAAGAGCAAGGAAATGTCCTACAACGATTTCAACTACGGGATAGACGATCCCCAGGGCCTGAGTTGTCCGTTTGGTGCACATATCCGCCGGGCCAATCCCCGCGACAGCATGCAGCCGGACGATCCTTCTCAGCAAGCGATCACAAATCGTCATCGGTTGTTGAGGCGTGGAAGAACCTACACCTACCGACCGAAACCGACGGATGACAAGGTCGAGAAGGGCCTGCTGTTTACCTGCCTGTGTGCAGACCTGGATCGGCAGTTCGAGTTCGTGCAGCAGACGTGGGTGGGCTCGCCCTCATTCCACGGATTGAGAAATGAGCCCGATCCGCTCGTTGCCTGGCATTCGAAAGAGAGCTCGTTCACCATTCCGACCGTCTCCGGCCCGGTTCGGCTCGGCGATATGCAAAACTTCGTTACGGTGCGCGCCGGAGGATATTTCTTCCTGCCCAGCCGCTCGGCGCTCAGGCACCTTGCCGACCTGGCCGGCGCGAAACGAGGGCATAGTGCGGTCGCGGTCAGTGGCGAGGCGGCCATCTCCGACAGCTGCAATACCGATCGGGCGAACACCGCAACCAATCAAGACGCGACCGTCAATGGCCTTTGAAGTTCGCCTCGATGTGGCAATTGGCCTTTTCGGTGTGTTCGAGGAACCCTGCGCTGCCCTCTGTCGCCGTCGCGCGCGGCATCTGGCACGGACCATTCATACGCCAGCAATCCCGGTTGAGCCCTGACAAGACTGGTGGCGTCGAGAACGGCCGCACCATAGCGGAACGACGTTAAATGCCGGGACCCAGCGGCGCAGTAATAAGGCAACGAGCTGGCCGACGTCGAGAACGGTCAGCAGGTTGAGCCGATGCAGCTCGGGTGCAATGTCGCGCCACTCCTTCTGAGCATAGGCGCTCAGATGGGTTGGCGGCGGAGGCATTCCTTGTCACATGTAGGCTCGGCAGGCACCGCGCTGGGCGCGTGCCGGGACTTCCCCTTGAGCAAGCGCACATTGGATGGTCGGGCGGCGTACCGGGCATGAGAGGCTCCAATTCCAGCCGTGGCCGATCAGTCTATCACTACTTTCCCGACAGGCCCTGTCCAAGGGCTATCGCGGATCTCCAGGGATCACCGTGCTTCTTAACGAGCAGAGCTGGAGACAAGCGCTTTATTGCCAAGCCCCGCTAGGCTCGTAATATTTAAGCAATTCCGGGTTGTTATTGACTCGTTCACAATATCGCAAAATTGCGATTGGCGCCACCTCAGGCTGCTTGTGGCCGAATCACAAAAATGCGATATTCAAATGCCGGTCCTTTGGACGATCAGGACTTATGTTTCAGAGCGTGGTGTCGATGAAGTTCGTAAGTGGCACGATAACCAGACGGCACGATGCCGCGCGAAGTTCCTTTCGCGAATACGATTTCTAGCTCAAACGCCCAGATCGGGTTGGAAGCGTGAGCCCTTTGACCTTCTTCATGGATACGAACTTGGAGAGATTCGCTTCAACGCCGATAGCGTCGAGCATCGGCCTTTAGGATTTTTCAGCGCGTCGATGGTCTTCACCATCGTACTTTGCGCGATCGAGAAGGGCGGACGGTTTGTCCCTAAGGGGGCTGCCAGTATAGCCGAAACCAGAAAAAAGGAAATCGAAGGCGATGCTAAGCGAAGTCACCCGTTCTGGTTGCCCTTGGAGTAACGAACTCGTTCGAGAGCTATCAGACGAGGAGTTTCGCCACGAGTACATGATGGATCAGGTTCGATCCTATATTGCTTTTCAAATTCGCGCATTGAGAGAGCAGCGGCGCTGGAACCAGGCGGATTTGGCCAAAGCGTCGAACAAGACACAAAGCGTTATTTCTCGTCTGGAAGACCCTGATTACGGAAAGCTCAGTCTGCAATCTTGCTTAGAAATTGCAGTAGCGTTCGATCTGCCGCTACTCGTGCAGTTTGTGGAGTGGGAGGATTGGCTGTCTCGCATGTCTAATGTGTCACCTAGCGCACTTCGCAAGCGAAGTTTCGATGCGAATCGACTCCTTGAACTCCGACAGCGCATGACAGAAGGATCGAGTTCTTCGGCCAATGCTCATGCGAGTTCAGCGGCGCTGCAGGGACGCGGGTTAGGAAGTAGTGCGCCGACGTCGGCCGCAGCTAACACAGATGTTTCTTTCCAGCGAGCATCAATTCTTGGCGAGCGTGTAATGAAGGGTAGCGCAGCATTAGAGGGAGTCGCCGCATGAGGTTGATCGCTTCGGTCATTGGTCGGTGTCTCAAGCTTTTCTCGTGGGAAGAAATTCGACCAGTGCATGGCATAAGTCCCGCGATATTGGCCTCTGCGATCGCCGATCGATTCCAGTTTCAGATCAAGCCGCCGCTTCCGTTGCCACCCGACAGTGTTGCGAAGTTTGGTGATGGCTCGGTGGTAATTGGCGACATCTTGATTGCCATACAAAGGCTCGAAACCTACAGTGATGGGTTTTCTGTCGATTGCTCAAACACTGATGACGCCAAGCTGGTCTCGGATGAAATCGTGAATTGGGCGCAAGCGGATCTTGGATTCAAGCCATTTATTCGGCCACCAAAACACGTGTTCCTCAGCCAAGTCACAGTCGAATTCGCGCCCGAGTTCGAGAACATATTTCGAGGATGGAAGCGGCTGCAGGCGCTCTTGGGTGAACGGGCGAAGAGCCGATACGAATTTACTCAGGACGTGAATCTTCTTCGATTGCAATGGCGAGGCGATCCCTTCACACTCGCTAACAACACGCTACTTTCCGATTTTTGGATTGAGCGAAAGGCGGCAGAACCCTTTTCGGCTAATCGATGGCATTGTTCTGGTGCATTACCGACGAGTGAATGGGTCGAACTTTTGGAGGCGATGGAGCGAATTGCTGTCCATGACGATATTTCCGAGCTAATTCAAAATTCCAATGGCGGCAACTTCTAGGTCGGCAGCTCCCTAAGGGAGTGATCTATGAAGGACATGCGGAGCACTCGGAAAAAGCTGCGGATAGTGCCCGTCGGAACGTTTGGTGTGATATTGCTTGCGGGGACGTGGGCCGAGTTGGATACTGGCTCTTCCGCTTTGATTTTGCGCGAGAATTCGTGTTCCGGATTACCTTGACATGGTGCGGTCACAGGTTCGATCCCTGTCGTTCGGCCGGGCCGCCGGGCAGGACGATGACAGCTCCGGCTCACCAAGAACACGCTGGAAAACATGAGGGTCCAGGGCACCGGGGCCGATGTACGGCAAGCACGGCAGCTACGTCCGCTATCAGATCGAGGATCTCGTCGATTACTCCCAGGCGAGCAGGCGGAGGTCGACCTCCGATGCTGGTTAAATCAGCCCGCTCGCGGTTGCAAATCATTGTGCTGGCGACGATCGCGGCGGCATTCGCCGCAACGCCGGTCGCAACCGAGTTCGCAAGGCGCTCATCGTCTACAACGTCTCGGACAGCGCGCCACTCTGCTTCGACTGGATTCGCTTGCGAGCGAGATCGCGCTGGTGTTGCTGCCGCCAACGATCGAGTTGATGATCGCCTCACGCGGAATCCTTCTGGGTTCGATGCCATTGGTGAAAGAGATCGCTGCGATCGGCGGTGATGAAGTCTACCGCTCCAGAGCGGCAGGCACCATCTCTTTCAACGGCAAGATGGTGGCAAACGTCCTTGTGACGGATCGTAAGGGACGGCCTCTTCCATCCTAGGAAGGCTGCATGATCCTGATCGAGGGCGAATTCGTTCTACTAGGGCCGCATCCTCATTCGTTCGACAGCCGGTATTTCGGGCCGGTTTCACGCCGCGATATTCTAGGCGTCGCGCATCCGATCTGGATCGGAAAGCCGCCGGGAGCGGGGACCCGCGAGCAGCCGACCCCAGCTCCCTGTTGTTGACGGGCAGCCAATGATCTTCCGCAGGGTCTATTTCATAAGGGCCGCAAGCGCTGCAATCACGAACGAGGCGAGGACGTAGCCCATGATTTTGTGACCGTAGAAATAATACTGAGCCACACCCGGCCGCAGGTCGACGTCCGTGTAGTGTTTCTCGCGCAAACGGACAATCGGAAGCAACATATCGAAGCTGAAAGCCAGACCGATCGGCATCTAGTTCTTAGGTCCCTCTCCCGTGAAGCGGAGAACGGCCGCACCTAGGAGCGTTAGGCCGAAGACCCAGTACAACGTCCTCCACGGCTGATATCCATATCCGATAAACGCCCAGGCAGGAACCGGTCGGTCATCATACGCCCAGGAGCCGTAGCGGATATCCTTTGCCTTTCGGCCGGCTCGTGGCTTTGGGCCACGTCGGCTATGCGCGCCAACCGGCCGGAGCAAGTATTTCTACGCTCCACTACGACGGCTCGACTTTCCGACTTCCGTTCTGCGCTTAATCGTGTTTTTCGTTCGAGCGAGCTGTCGATGGAGTGGCGACGGGTAGAGGAACGAAAAGAGCCTCGCCGCGCCAACGACAACGGCTTGTGCTCTGGTCAGTCGCTTGACCCGCGAATTCCGCGGATTGCAGCAGCTCGGACATTGCGAGCATCATCGCGCTGCTTTTGTCCGCGGCCTTGAGCATACAGCCGGTTGCGCGCTGCAAGGTGACGATGTTAAGCTTTGGGATGCGTCGTGGATGTTGTTCGATCTCAGAGAAGCAGCGAAGCGGCTCGGTGCTTCTGTCGATCACGTCCGGGCGCTCGTCGATGACGGCCGCTTGCGATACGTTAACATCGGTCGCGGCAGAAAGCGCCCACGCTACCGCTTTACTGAGGCGGATTTGAATGAGTTCATCGAGGCTAGCCGTGCGCGCGAGGAAGCTCCGTGTCCGTCTTCAAGGTCAAGAAAAGTCCGTACTACCAATTCGACTTTGTGCTCCGTGGCCATCGGTTTTACGGCTCAACGGAATGCAAGACTCGCAAAGAAGCAGAACGCTTCGAAGCCGTAGAGCGCGAGAAGGCCAAAGAGCTGGTCAAGGCCATGAAGCGATCGGCGGCTTCGCTGCTGATCGATGACGTTGCCGATCGGCTCTGGAACGAGCAGGGCCAATACGATGCCGCTCCAGACGCCACAGAGACGAACCTAGCGCGGCTGGTGGACTACTTCGGCAAGGCCAAGCCGCTCACCGAGATCGATCATACGGCCGCCAAGAAGCTGGTGGCATGGCGTCGCGGGCATCGCGTATCCCGGCGCGGCAAGCTTACCAAGGAACAGCGTGACGCCTTGCCGCTGATCTCCAACGCCACCGTCAACCGATCAACGACTAAGGTGCTGCAGCGGCTCTTTTCGTTCGCGAAGGCGGAGGGCGCCGAGTTCAAGAACGAGCCGGTCTGGACCGACTTGTTACTGCCGGAGCCCGAGGAGCGCGTCCGTGAGCTGCAGGACGACGAGGCTACTGCCTTGGATGACGCCATGCGCGACGACTACGTGCCGTTCTTTGGGTTCGTGGCGGCCAGCGGGCTGCGCCAGAAGGAGTGCATTACGCTCCGGTGGTCGGAGGTGAACTTCGGGACCAAGCAGATCGTGCGGATCGGGAAGGGCGGTCGCCGCGTGGTGTTCCCGATCACTGACACGATCCGGGAAATCCTGTTCCCTCTGCAGGGTCTGCACCCAGAATTCGTATTCACGTACGTGGCCGTTTACGGCCACAAGGGGCTCGGCCGGGTGCGCGGCCATCGTTATCCGCTCACGATCAGCGGCGCCAAGAGCGCTTGGCAGGCCATGCGCTCCAAGGCCGGCGTGGAGGACTTCCGCTTCCACGACTACCGGCATGACTTCGGGACCAAGCTGCTGCGCGAGACGGGCAACCTCAAGCTCGTGCAAAAGGCCCTGAACCATCGGGATATCAAGAGCACCCTGCGTTACGCGCACGTCCTCGACGAGGACGTAGCCAGCGCTGTGGAAGCGGTGGCAAAGTCCCGGAAAAAGTCCCAGACTGCCAAGCGTAAGGCTAGTTAAGTCGTTGAATATCTTGCTGGATAAGAAATTCGGCCACGAGCTTCCAGATGTCGTTCGCGGCAACGCTCGGCCTGGTCGCGCTGGTGCAGTTCGGCCTGCCCAGACTGTTCGCGACGCCGGACAGCTCGGCCACCCAGCGCATCGCGCTGTGGGGCGGCCGCGAGCTTGCGATGCTGTTGCTGGCCTCGCTGATCGCGGGGCTCGCGACCACGCCCTATGCCGCCTTCCATTTCCATCGCGTCACGCCCTATGGCGTGCTCGCCAATCTCGCGGCGATGCCGGTCGTCTCGGCGCTGGTGATGCCGGCCGGCCTGATGGGCCTCGTGGCGGCGCCGTTCGGGCTCGACGGTCCCTGGTGGACGCTGATGGGCCTCGGCATCGACTGGATGATCGCGGTGACGCGCTGGGTGGCGGCGCTGCCCGGCGCGGTCGGGCGCATCCCGGCCTTCGACATCGGTCCACTGATCCTGGCCAGCCTCGGGGTCATCCTGATCGGCCTGCTGCGCACACCGCTGCGCTGGTCGGGCGTCGTGGGGCTCGTGGTGGCCACCGCGTGGGCCGCCGCGACGCCGCTGCCCGACGTGCTGATCGCCGGCGATGGGCGCGCGGTGGCGGTGCGCGGCCGTGACGGGCGCCTGCATGTGATGCGCACCGGCAAGGACGTGTTCGCCACCAAGGAGTGGCTCGCGGCCGACGCCGATGCCCGGCTGCCGGCGGATTCATCGCTCACCGATGGCGTCTCCTGCGACGAGGCGGGCTGCGTGGCGGCAATGGCTGACGGCCGAATCGCCGCCCTGACCCTGCGCGCCGAGGCGCTCGCCGATGATTGCGCCCGTGCCGCGCTCATCGTCACCGCGCGCGCCGCGCCGTCATCCTGCGCGGCGGCCGTCATCGATCGCGAGCGGCTGCGGCAGCAGGGCGCCTTGATGCTGGTGCGGCGGGGCAGGAGCTTCGCCGTCACGCCGGCGCGCGCCGGCGGCACTGACCGCCCATGGTGGCCGGCGCCCGCCGAGGCCGGCGAGTTCGACACGACGCTGACGCCGCGCGCGCCGGCCGCGCGGCCTCAGGACGCGACGCCGCCGGAGACGGAGCAGGGCGAGGAAGACTGAGTGCCGGGCAGCTCGAACGTGCCGAGATGATACTCGGTGTCGCCAGGTCCATGTTGCCAGGTCCATCGAACAGCGCGGGGCTTTCGGCCAGCGTGAACGCAGCGCGCGGATAGCGTTGCCAGATGGCGATGTCGTCAGCCGTGACTGTCAGCCATCCGAACACAAGCATATCGCACCGGGGCTCGGTGATCCCGGCGGCCTTGTTCCAATCGATCTTGTTGACCACGGCGGCAGGCTCCCCCGGCACATCATGGCGGCCGAGGGATGTCGTTCCTATCCGATGCGATGCCGGGGCGTGCGGTTCGCCCGAGAGGACTTTGCGCTTGCAGAACCCAAATCTCCCACGGTCGAAAGCTCGCTCACGACCGAGAGAAATGCCGATGCGGAGACCCCTCAGGTGATGCTGATGCGGCGAATCGGTGTGGCCTGCGAAGGCGGCACGTCCTCGGCGATGTCCGGGCGTCGCTCCGCCGGCTGCTTGCTGACCGGCAATTGCAGCACGGTGACGCGCTGACCCTCGCAGAGCTGGGTCACCAGCACGTGGCGCCCGTCGGCGAATTCGATCGCGTCGTGATGGCGATCGGGAATGTGAGTCTCGATGCTGTTGAACTTTGCGACGCGCTCGCGGATCGTCCGGGTCCAGAGCCAGCGGCTGTCGTAGCGGACGTCCTCGGCGAAGGCCAACTCGGTGCCGGGCAGCATGCAGACTGCGACGGTCGGCTCGCTCTCCAGCGCGAAGCCGCGGGTGGCGGTGCCACGGAAGGTCATCGAGATCAACGTCTCGCCGACCTTGGCGGGACGGGACGCAACCGCATGGAGGCTGTAGTCACACATCGGATCGCTCCTCGTTGAGAGATAGCCGACCCACGCTCCCCCCGGACAGGCGCAGGCCTCTATCAGAGTGGACATCGATGGTGATGTTAGCGCGCGCTTCGCGGCAATTCTGCGCTGATCTGCATCGCGTGTGCCCGCGGCCGATCACAAGCGTTTGAGCATGCCGCGCTGCACATCATGAGGTGCATTCGCGCGTGACGTATTTTGCTGGGCAGCCTCCGATCGGCGGCGAAAGCGCGTGCGCCCGCCGCCGATCGACCGATCCCATTCGCGATCAGTACTTGCGGTACAGCCCGACCAGCTTGCCTTGGATCTTCACCCGGTTCGGCGGCAGGATGCGTACCTCGTAGGCGGTGTTGGCCGGCTCCAGCGCGATCGATGCGCCGCGGCGGCGGAAGCGCTTCAACGTCGCTTCCTCATCGTCGATCAGCGCCACCACGATGTCGCCGGTGTCGGCGGTCTCGTTGCGCTGGATCAGCGCCATGTCGCCGTCGAGGATGCCGGCATCGACCATGGAGTCGCCGCGTACCTCGAGCGCGTAGTGATCGCCGTTACCGAGCATGTCGGCAGGCACGCTGATGGTGTGGCTGCGGGTCTGCAGCGCCTCGATCGGGGTACCGGCGGCGATGCGGCCCATCACCGGCACCGCGACCGGGCGCTCGCCATCGTCCAGCGCGGGAGTGCTGGTGCGCACCTTGCCGAGATTGCCCTCGATCACCGATGGGGTGAAGCCGCGGCGGTTGCCCGCGGCCTGCGACAGCTCGGGCAGCTTGATCACCTCGATCGCGCGGGCGCGATTCGGCAGCCGGCGGATGAAGCCGCGCTCCTCAAGCGCCGTGATCAGGCGATGAATGCCGGACTTCGAGCGCAGATCGAGCGCATCCTTCATCTCGTCGAAGGACGGCGGCACGCCGGCTTCCTTGAGCCGCTCGTTGATGAACCGCAGAAGTTCGTACTGTTTGCGCGTCAGCATCTCGACCTGGTCCCCGGTTTGTTGTCGTCCGAGTCCAAGAGCTGCGCCTCGCGCACAAACCGGCTGAGAGCGCCCTGGAGTCGGACCGTCATCGCGTCGCCCGCAACATACTAAAAACAAATCATGAACGAACACTATATGTTCGATGTGTGTTCCGCAATCCTAAAAATATGATGAACAGACCGGGCTTTACCGGGGAAGCGGCTCAGTTCGGCAGGCGCAGGATCTCGCACGGGCTGCCGGCAGGCGCCTTCGGCGCAAACGCCGGCCGGATCACCACCGCCTGCGAGAGCGCGAGATTCCCGAGCAGCGACGAATCCTGCTGCGTCACCGGCGTGGCGATCAGCGTGCCGTCGGCGCGCTCTTCGAGCTGCGCCCGCAGATAGTCCTCGCGCGAATCGTTCGGCCCCAGTTCGCGGCCGAGCAGGGCGGTCTCGCGCGGCATCACGGCCTCGTCACGGCCGAGCAGCCGCCGAATCAGCGGCACCAGGAACAGGATGGCGCAGACATAGGACGACACCGGATTGCCGGGCAGTCCGATCACCCTCATGTCGCCGAGCCGTCCGTGCATCATCGGCTTGCCCGGCCGCATCGCAATCTTCCAGAACGCCATTTCGACGCCCTCGGCTTCGAGCGCCTGCTTGACCAGGTCGTGATCGCCGACCGAGGCGCCGCCGGTCGTGATCAGGATGTCGGCCTTGGCCTCGCGGGCCCGGCGGATGCCGGCGATCGTCGCCTCCATCGTATCCGCGGCGATGCCGAGATCGATCGGGGTCCCGCCCTCGTTGCGCACCAGCGCCCGCAAGGCGTAGCCGTTGGAATAGACGATCTGGCCCGGGCCGGGCGTCGAGCCCGGCATCACCAGCTCGTCGCCGGTGGCGAGCAGCGCCACCTTCGGCCGGCGCCGCACCGGCAGCGCCGGATGATTCATGCTGGCCGCCAGCGACAGGTCGCGGTCGCTGAGCCGGCGCCCGGACTTCAGCAGCACCATGCCCTGGTGAAAGTCGACGCCCGCCGGCCGGATATGCCGGCCCTTGATCGCGGCCTCGGTGATCACGACGTGGCCGTCTTCGGCGATCGTGTCCTCCTGGATCACCACCGCGTCCGCGCCCTCCGGGACAACGCCACCGGTGAAGATCCGCGCCGCCTCGCCGGGTCCAACCACGCGATCGAACGGACGCCCTGCCGCGACCTCGCCGATGACCTTCAGCCGCGCCTTGGCCTGGGCGGCGTCCGCCGCGCGCACGGCATAGCCGTCCATCGCCGACATCGCCTCGGGCGGCTGCGTCCGCAGCGCCGCGAGGTCCCGCGCCAGGATGCGGTGAAACGCTTCGTCCAGCCCGACCTGCTCCTCGGCCAGCGGTTCGGCGCCGGCGAGCACGGCGGACAACGCATCAGACACCGGCATCAGGGCCATGAGAGTTCCTTCGGACGGAGACGGCAGATCGAATGAATCGCCTTCTAACCGAACGCGCACGGCGCGGCCAAGGGCCTAGGCCGCTCCCTGCGTTCTGACCGTCTGCTGTGGGCCGTTTCCGGGCCGCTGCCTCACGATCGCGCGAGAAAGTCCGCAATCAACCGCATGACCTCCTGCGGACGTTCCAGGCTCGGCAGGTGCGCCGTTCCGGCCAGCTCATGTCCTGACCCGTTCGGCATTGTTGCGGCGAGCAGCCTGCTTCGCTGCTGGATGTGAGGAAAGTCCAAGTCCCCCCAGATGACGAGCGATGGCGCGACGATCTCCGCGAGGCGCGGGAAGGCTGGTGCCATATCGAGAGTCGCGCCGGTTGGCGGCGCGCGGAGTGCGGCGGCGTTCTTCTTCAGGAACGTCTCGCGCGGCTCGCCGGAGATGCGTCCCTCGCGCTGCAAGGGACCGTCGACCCACAGATGCGTCTTGATAGCGCTGACCCGATCCCAATCCTGTGCGGCCTCGGCAGCGGCCAACGACGCCGTTAGCGCCTTGATCTCCGGTGGATAGACCGGCTCCGGCGCGCCGCTGATCGAAGGTGCGATCAGCACCAGCGATGCCATACGTGACGGATGGCGAAGCGCGAAGTCGAGCGCGATGCGGCCTCCTTGCGAGCAGGCAATCAGCGTCGCCGGCCGCCCCGGCGCGAGCGCGTCGACGACGGCGAGCAGGTCCTCGACCGGAGAATGAGCTTCCTCATAGGCGACCGTCTCACCAAATCCGCGCCGGTCATAGGCGATCGTCATATGCGTTGCCGCGACGCCCTCGATCTGCACGCGCCACATGGACGAGCATTGGACCGTGGACCAGCCGATCTACGATCCCAGCACGATCGACTGCCCGGTTCTCGTGCTCGCGACGGAATGGGATGTGGATGTCCGCTTCGGGATGGCGCACGACCTGTTCGTTCGCCTCGTGAGCGCGCCATACAAGCGCCTGGTCGAGATCGGGCAGGGCACGCACATGATCCTGATGGAGCGGAATCGACGGCAGGCGTTCGACGTGGTGATCGGATTTCTCAACGAGCGCGTCGTGCCGGCGCGTTGATCGTCGCGCGGACGACCTGCACCGCGTCAGAGCGGATGCCGAATCCAGACATTCGGCTCGACATAGGCGGCACGGTCGTGCTCGACCGACGCGAGCACGGGCACGAGAGCACCGGGGACCTCGATCTAGCCCGAGCTGTCGAAGGTCACGCCGGTCCATTGCGACCAATCGGCGAGCGTACCGACGATGGTCATCGAGCACGGCGCGATCTTGACGATCTCGCCGCCGATGCCGATGCGCTTAGGCGCCGGCTCGTCTGCGGCCAGCGGATGTGGCGGGAGACGGGCCGGATGGCGCCGTTGCCGGCGGTCGCATTTAGGATTCGCTTTTTCGGAAAAAGCTGCTATGCTGATTTGGTCCCGTGCTCGACAGGAGGGGCGCTTCGCGATCGTCACGGACGTGGAGCGCGGGATGCGGTGGCCGCGACGTGTCGCAGCGTGCCCTGATGGCGCGCGGACGAACGGCATGGCGCGGACGTGAAGTCGCGTGGTCCTGGCATCCCGAAGCTGATGCCAAGCCGAAGGGTGCTGATGATCCCGTCGGCGACGGTGGCCAACAAGCCGGGCACCGGGGAGATCGCGTATAAGCGTGAAGACCATCGCGCAGGGAATGCCGGATGTCGGCTGGACCTGTGGTGACTGCCGCCTGCTTTTTTTCTGCAGGCGGGCCATGGGTTGCGGCCTGCAGCCCGGCATTCCCTGCGCCCTCCGATTGGAGGAGGGTGAAATGAGAGCAGCAAAGCTCGGGCACATCGTGTCGCGAGAACAATTTTGCACGAGTGGGCACCGTCATTGCGAGCGCAGCCTTTCAGAACGTCACGCCGCTGGCCATGACGCACCCTTGCGCGACGCGATCAGATCCCGAGCGCCTCCAGCGCCGCGGCGATGTCGGCCGTCGAGCGCACCAGCACCGCCTGCAGCCCGCTCGTTCGCGCGCCGTCGATGTTTTCAGCGAGATCGTCGAAGAAAACGATCCGCTCGGCCGGCGCGCCGATCGCCCGCACCACGTGATCATACGCCTCGGCATCCGGCTTTCGCAGGCCGATCGACGACGACAGGAAGATCTCGCGAAAGTGACCAAGCAGGTCGGCATAGCGCGGCGAGAAGTGATCGATGTGCGGCTGGTTGGTGTTGGAGAAGGCATAGAGCGGCAGTCTCGAAGCCGCGCGTGCGAGCAGCGGGGCGATGCCCGGCATCGGGCCGACGAAGATCGCGTTCCAGCCGTCGAGAAACTGCGCGTCGGTGATGTCGATGCCGAGTTGCCGGCGCAGGTTGGCGAAGAACGCGGCATCGGAGACGGTGCCGCGCTCGTGCCCGTGATAGATCTCGTCGCGCACGAAGCGCGCGGCGATGCGCTCCGGCGGACAGCCGGCATGCGCTGCCCAGCGCGAGACCACCTGGACGAAATCGATGTCGATGACGACGCGGCCGAGGTCGAACAGCAGCGCGTCGGCGACGCCGGGGCGGAGAGCGGAGGCGGGCATGGGGCGGGTCGACGATGCCTTGCGTGGGACGGAAGCGGCGCCTCCTCAATACCGGTAGGGCTCGATGTCGACCAGCGGAAACGCGCTGACCACGCTCGGCAGGTTGGTGGCGGCCGCCGGATGCAGATAGGACGCGTTCAGCTCCGCGAACGAGGTGACGCCGAGCAGGCCGAGCGTGCGGATCACCTCGTCCTCCAGCAGCTCGAGCATGCGCAGGATGCCGTCCTCGCCGGCCGCGGCGAGCGCCCAGCATTGCAGCCGGCCGATGCCGACGAGGTCGGCGCCGGAGGCGATCGCCTTGACGATGTCGGTGCCGCGGCAGAAGCCGCCGTCGACCATGATCTTTGCCCGGCTCTTCACGGCGGCGACGATCTCCGGCAGCACATGCATGGCTCCGCGGCCATGGTCGAGCTGGCGGCCGCCATGGTTGGAGACGTAGATCCAGTCGACGCCGTGATCGACCGCAATCTGCGCGTCCTCGGCGGTCGCGATGCCCTTGATGATCAGCGGCAGCTTGAACTTGTCCTTGATCAGCTTGACGGTGTGCCAGCTCAGCGCCTTCTGGTGGTCGCCGCCGGTCGCGCGCAGCCGGCTTTCGCGGACGTAGCGCTTGGCGATGTCGCGCTCACGCCGGCTGTAATGGGCGGTGTCGACGGTCAGGCAGAACGCGGTGTAGCTGTTGGCGACCGCCCGGCTCACATAGTCCTCGACGAAGGCGTCGTCGCCGCGGACATAGAGCTGGAAGATTCGCAGCGCGTCGGGCGCGGCCTCGGCGGTCTTCTCCAGCCCGGGTTCCGACACCGAGCTCAGCATGTGCGCGGCTCCGAATCGGCCCGCCCCGCGGGCCACGCTGGCCGCCCCTGCCGGATCGAAGATTTCGAGCGCACCGACCGGGGCCATGACCACCGGCAGGCGCAGCTTGCGTCCGAAAGTTTCAACCGAGGCATCGACCCTGGACACGTCGCGCAGCACGCGCGGACGGAACGCGATCTCGTCGAGCGCCATCCGGTTCCGGCGCAGCGTGGTCTCGGTTTCGGCCCCGCCGATGATGTAGTCCCAGGCGTTCTGGTTGAGCTGGGCGCGCGCCTTGCGGATGAGCTCGTGCAGGTTCTGGAACTTCTCGTCGCTCGAGCCGAGTTCGACGTTCCGCCACCCGGCCTCGATCGGGGTCCGTTGGTTCATGTTTGCCTCCCAGCGACTGTCATGCTTGCGGTTTTGCTGCGGAGCATTGCCCATCGAGCGGGCCGGGAGCAAGCCATTCCGAACTCGAGCTTCCCGGGCGCGCGCGGGGAGCGGCGCCCCGCAGGCCCAGGCCATCAAATCGCGGCGTGGTACACGGCTCGTCGAATTGTGATCATGGGTGTCCGTGAAAGACGGGGTATGTTCAGCCGGGCCCGGCGCCGGCGCAGCCTTGAGCTTGATTTCAGCCTGTGAACGTCCATTTCGGATGCGAGCGCCGGCGGTCGGGCCCCGGTACGGCGGCGCAATATCGGCCTTGAAGAAACCGGAAATGTGGTGTGTGTTCGCAACACAAATCGCGCCGGCGATGCGTGCGGACCATTTGATCGGCCGGCCATCCAACAAACGCTCGGGAAGCAAACAATGCGAAAAAACTGGCTGTTCTTGGCGGGCACGATGACCGGCGTCGGGCTGACCCTGATGGTCACGGGTCCCGACGGCGCGCAACTCGTTGCGAAGGCCAAGGCCGCGGCCGGCATGGCCGACACCTATTCGCAGCTCAATCTGTTCGGCGCGGTGTTCGAGCGTGTTCGCGCCGACTATGTCGAGAAGCCGAGCGATCCCGCGCTGATCGAAGGCGCCATCAACGGCATGGTGTCCTCGCTCGATCCGCATTCGCGCTACATGAACGACAAGTCCTGGCGCGACATGCAGGAGACCACGTCCGGCGAGTTCGGCGGACTCGGTCTCGAGGTCACCATGGAGGAGGGCCTGGTCAAGGTCGTCGCGCCGATCGATGACACGCCCGCGTCCAAGGCCGGCGTTCTCTCGGGCGATCTCATCGCCAAGATCGACGGCGAGGCGGTGCAGGGACTGACGCTCGAGCAGGCCGTCGCCAAGATGAAGGGCGGCGTCAACACCAAGACCAAGCTCACCATCATGCGCAAGGGCAAGGACGCACCGCTCGACGTTACGCTGACGCGCGAGATCATCAAGGTGCGCCCGGTGCGCTATCACACCGAAGGCGGCGACATCGGTTATATCCGCATCACATCCTTCAACGAGCAGACCACCGAGAGTCTGCGCAAGGCGGTCGCCAGCATCTCCAAGGAGATCCCGCAGGAGAAGCTCGCCGGCTACGTGGTCGACCTGCGCAACAATCCGGGCGGGCTGCTCGATCAGGCCGTGTCGGTCTCCAGCACATTCCTGCCGCGGGGCGAGGTGGTCTCCACCCGCGGCCGCAATCCGGAGGAGACGCAGCGCTTCACCGCGCGCGGCGGCGACCTCACCAAGGGCAAGCCGCTGGTGGTGCTGATCAATGGCGGCTCGGCCTCGGCGTCGGAGATCGTGGCCGGCGCGCTGCACGATCACAAGCGTGCGACCCTGGTCGGCACGCGCTCGTTCGGCAAGGGCTCGGTGCAGACCATCATTCCGCTCGGCGCCGGCAACGGCGCGCTGGCGCTGACCACGGCGCGCTACTACACGCCGTCGGGACGCTCGATCCAGGCGCAGGGCATCGCGCCGGACATCGAGGTCAAGCAGGACGTGCCGGACGAGCTGAAGGATCGCGGCGATCTCAAGGGTGAGGCCGGCATGCGCGGCCATCTCTCGGCGCCCGACGGCACCGAGCAGACCGGCTCGCAGTCCTACGTTCCGCCGGACGAGAAGGACGACAAGGCGCTGCACGCCGCATTCAACGTGCTGCGGGGCGTCACGGTGAACGCTGACGTCCGCGCCAAGGCGGCGGTGCCGAACTGATCTGCGAAGCGGGCGGGTGCGCGGCTTGCGATGCTCACACCCGACGGGGCGGCCCTGAGGCCGTCCCGCCGTGGTTTTCGACCAGTGTGTACAGGCGAACACGGAGTATGTCCGTCTGTGTCCCGTAGATCATGGCGGAGCCGTGGACTTCAAGGCACGACCGGTCGGCAGGGTTTGAATCTGGCTTGCGGAAAAGCCTCAAATTGCAACGGTATTTATCGGTTCGGAACCGGCTCAGGCGGCGTCCGAGCGCGAACGGCGGCCGGATGAGGGATTGGCGCGCTGCGCGGCGAACAATTGCCGCACGTCGGCTGCGGGCTTCGGAGGGCTGAACAGATAGCCCTGCATCTCCGAGCAGCCGAGCCGCTTCAGCACCTGCCGCTGCGCCTCGGTCTCGACGCCCTCGGCGGTCGTCGACATCTTGCGGATGGCGGCGATGTTGACCACGGCCTGGACGATCGCCGCGGAACCCTCGCTCTCGGTGATGTCCTTGACGAAACAGCGGTCGATCTTGATCTTGTCGAACGGAATGCGCTGGAGATAGCTGAGGCTCGAATAGCCGGTGCCGAAATCATCGAGCGCGATGCGGACGCCGAGCGCGCGCAACTGGTGCAGGGTGTCGAGCGCGTCGTCGTCGCGGATCAGCACCGCTTCGGTGATCTCGAGCTCCAGCCGATGCGGCGGCAGGCCGGAGGTCGCAAGTGCATTGGCGACCTTGAGCGCCAGGGTGCCGCTCTTGAACTGCACCGGCGAGACGTTGACGGCGAGCCGGATGTCGTCCGGCCAGCTCACCGCCTCGGTGCAGGCGACCTGGAGGACGCGTTCGCCGAGCAGGTTGATGAGGCCGGTGTCCTCGGCGATCGGAATGAACTCGGCCGGCGAGACGGCGCCGCGGGTCGGATGCTTCCAGCGCACCAGCGCCTCGCAACCGACGATGCGGTCGTCCTGCAGGCTCAGACAAGGCTGGTAGTAGACCTCGAGTCGATCGTCGGCCATGGCCTGGCGCAGGTCGACCTCGAGCTGGTGGCGCGCCTTGATCTGGGCGTCCATCTCGGGCTCGAAGAAGCGCCAGGTGCGGCGTCCCGCGGCCTTGGCGGCGTACATCGCCAGATCGGCGTTCTTCATGATCTGGTCGAGATCGGTGCCGTGCTCGGGGATCAGCGCCACGCCGATCGAGGCGTCGGCGGTGAGCTGATGGCCGAGGCAGTCACGCGGGGCGCGGATCGCGCCGAGAATATCCTCGATCAGCTGTTCGACATCCTCCCGGTTGCGGATCGCCGTCTGGACCACGGCGAACTCGTCGCCGCCAAGGCGGGCGACGAACCCCGCGGTGCCGACACAGGCGCTCAGGCTCGCCGCGACGGATTTCAACAGCTCGTCGCCGATGAGGTGGCCGAGCGAATCGTTGACGCCCTTGAACTCGTCGATGTCGATGTAGTGCAGCGCGAGGCGCCGGCCTTGGGGGACGCCGGTCAGCTCCTCCTTGAGGCGCTCGTGAAACAGGGTGCGGTTCGGCAGATCCGTCAGGGCGTCGTAGTGCGCCAGATGCGTGATCTGCTCCTCGGACCGTTTGCGCTCGGTAATGTCCTCGTGGGTGGCGAGCCAGCCGCCGCCCGCGATCGGCTCGTTGACGATCTGGATCCAGCGACCGTCCGTGGTCTCGATGATCTGCGAGGTCTTGCGGCCGATGTCGCGCAGCACCGCATCGGCATATTCGACGTCGTCGCCCGCCAGCGAGCCGGTGACCTTGCGGTGCGCGATCAGCGCGCGAAACGTGCAGCCTGGTTTCACGACGTCAGCAGACAGGCCGTACATGTCGACGTAGCGCTGGTTGCTGATGACCAGGCGCTCCGATGCATCGAACAGCAAGAGGCCCTGGGTCATGTTGTTGACGGCCTTGTCGAGCCGTTCCTTCTCCAGCGTCAAGCGGCGGCTGGAGGCGTCGTGGTCGCTGATCAGCCGGCGCACCACGACGTAAAGCATGCCGGCGATCAGCAGCACCGACGTCACGCCGACGGCGATCAGGAAGCGCATCTGCTCGCGCCAGTCGGCGAGCGCCGCCGAGACCGTCGTCGTCGCAGTCACGATCAAGGGATAGCTCGTCAGCCGGTGCGATGCGCCGATGCGGTGCTCGCCGTCGACGGGGCTGCTGAAAATGCCCGTGGTGTTGCCATCGCCGGCCAGGATCTGGCGGAAGATCGGCGCGTTCTTGTAGTTCTGGTTCTGCATGCCCTCATGGCGTGGATGGCGGGCCAGAAGGGTTCCGTCGCGATGCATCATCGAGATCGCCGCGTCGGGCCCGAGCGCGACCGAGGCGAAGAACCGCTCGACATTGATGGGTTCGAGACTGCGGCTGATGATGCCCAGGAACTCGCCGTTGGGACTGGTCAGTTTCAGGGCGATGACTGCGACATATGTGCCGGTGATCCGGCCCACCACCGGCTCGATCAGCAGTTGCGGCGCGGTCGGATCGGATTTCAGCCGCTTGAAAAAGGTGCGATCGGCAATGTTGACGGGCGGCACCGGCCAGGCCGCTCCGGAGTTGATCAGGTTGCCGTCGGAGTCGAAGATGTTCAAACCGCCGACATAGGTCACCGCGCTCAGCTTGTCCTTCAGCATGGCATTGACGGCGGCGCTTCCCATCTGCTCCTTGAAGCGGGCGCCGCTGTCGATGTGGTTCTGTCGGACGTAGTTGGCGAGATCGCGCTGGATCGCGCCGAGATCCTCCATCTGCTGATCGAAATGGCGCGCCAGCAGAAGGACGGTGTTCTCCAGCTCACGCGTCGCGCTGTTCAGCGCGCGTTCCCGGAAACTGTCGGCCATGATGGTCGTACCGATCGCGATGGCTGCAATCAGCACGAGGCCTCCGCCGACCAGCCAGCGGATCGGTCCACCGCGGTCGGTCGAAGCTCTGAGGGCATTCCCTGGACTAGCGTTGGTCGTCATCGGTCCTGAATACGCTTGCGATCGGCGCTTCGGGATGGAACCGCTACGATGTCCCTCCCACAACCATTGCTATCGGTCCGCAATGGAAGTGAGGTTAGGAAGTTGAGTTAGCGAACAATTAATTCGAAGTTGTATTTGGCTTGGTAATCTCTTCAGGCGCGATAGTGCCCGGACTTGCCGCCGATCTTTTCGGTCAAGCGGATACCTTCGATGCGTACGCCGCGCTCGGCCGCCTTGATCATGTCGTAAATGGTCAGGCAGGCGACGGACACGGCCGTCAGGGCTTCCATCTCCACGCCGGTCGGCCCGGTCACCTTGACGGTGGCGCTGACAAGGCAGCCGGGTAGTGCGGCATCGGGCGTGATGTCGACGGTGACTTTGGACAGCGCCAGCGGGTGGCACAGAGGAATCAGCTCGGAGGTCCGCTTGGCGGCCATGATGCCTGCGATGCGGGCAGTTCCGAGCACGTCACCTTTTTTGGCGTTGCCGGACAGGATGAGCTCGAGCGTCGCCGGGCTCATGACGACGCGGCCCTCGGCGGTCGCGGTTCGCTCGGTCGCGGCCTTGTCCGACACGTCGACCATGCGGGCTTCACCGCGGGCGTCGATGTGGGTCAGGGCGGGAGCGTCGGGCGACTTGTCGGCCATGGTCACTCAGCCGCGCTGGCGGAGGCGGCATTGCGCGCAAGCAGCGCGCGCGTCGCCGCCGTGACGTCCGCCTGCCGCATCAGGCTCTCGCCGACCAGGAAGGTCTGGATGCCGACGCGCGCCAGGCGCGCGAGATCGGCCGATGTGAAGATGCCGCTTTCGCCGACCAGAAGACGCTCGACCGGGACCAGCGGCGCCAGCGCTTCGGAGGTCGCCAGCGTGGTCTCGAAGGTTCGCAGGTTGCGGTTGTTGATGCCGATCATCGGCGAGCGCAGCTTCAGCGCGCGATCGAGCTCGGCGCGATCATGGATTTCGATCAGCACATCCATGCCGTGGGCGAGCGCGGCAGCCTCGATGTCCGCAGCGGCGGCATCGTCCAGCGCGGCCATGATGATGAGGATGCAGTCGGCGCCGTGAGCACGCGCCTCGATCACCTGGTAGGTGTCGAACATGAAGTCCTTGCGCAGCACGGGCAGGGCGGTCGCGGCCCGCGCGGCGACCATGAAGTCGAGATGGCCCTGGAACGACGGCGTATCTGTCAGCACCGACAGGCAGGCCGCGCCGCCGGCCTCGTAGGCCTTGGCAAGCACCGGCGGATCGAAATCGGCGCGGATCAGTCCCTTGGACGGCGAGGCCTTCTTCACCTCGGCGATCAGCGCGTAGTCGCCGTTCGCATGCTTGGCTCGGATCGAGGCAACGAAGCCGCGCGGCGGCGAAGCGTCACGCGCGCGGGCCTCGAGCTCCGGCAACGGGCATGCCCGCTTGGCGGCCGCGATCTCCTCGCGCTTATACGCTTCGATCTTGGTCAGGATGTCCGACATGGCACGCTCCGGTGGATCAGCTGTTGGAGACCTCGATCAGCTGCTTCAGCCGCGCCGCCGCGGCGCCGCTGTCGAGCGAATCCCGGCCGATTGCGACGCCTTCCTTCAGCGTCTTGGCGCGTCCGGAAACGACCAGCGCCGCCGCGGCATTCAGCAGCGCCACGTCGCGATAGGGGCTCGGCAGGCCGTCCAGCACGCTCTGCAGGGCCACCGCGTTGGCTTCGGCGTCGCCGCCCTTCAGACCGTCGCTGCCGCACAGGCCAAGCCCGGCCTCTTCGGGCGTGACCTCGAAGGTGCGGATATGACCGTTCTCCAGCGCGGCGACAAAGGTCGGGCCGGTCAAGGTGATCTCGTCGAGCCCGTCGGAGCCGTGCACGACCCAGGCGGCCTCCGAGCCGAGATTCTTCAACACGTGGGCCAACGGCTCGACCCATTGCCGCGAGAACACGCCGACCATCTGGCGCCTGACGCCGGCCGGATTGGACAGGGGACCGAGCAGATTGAAGATCGTGCGGGTGGCGAGCTCGACCCGGGTCGGCCCGACGTTCTTCATCGCCGGATGATGCGCGGGCGCGAACATGAAGCCGATGCCGGCCTCGCGCACGCAGCGCCCGACCTGGTCCGGCTTCAGGTCGATCTTGACGCCGAGCGCGGCGAGCACGTCGGCGGCGCCGGAGCGGGACGACAGTGCGCGGTTGCCGTGTTTGGCGACCGGCACGCCGGCGCCGGCCACGATGAAGGAGGCGCAGGTCGAGACGTTGACCGAGCCGGAGCCGTCACCGCCGGTGCCGACGATGTCGACCGCGCTCGCCGGCGCATCGACGCGCAGCATCTTCGCCCGCATCACGCTGACGGCGCCGGTGATCTCCTCGACCGTCTCGCCGCGCACGCGCAGCGCCATCAGCAGCGCGCCCATCTGCGACGGCGTCGCCTCGCCCGACATCATGCTGTCGAAGGCGGACGCCGCCTCCTCGCGGGACAGCGGCGCGCCGGTCGCCACCTTGCCAATGATCGACTTGAGATCGTCCATCACGCGTGCCCCTAGCAAACCGTCACTGATTGTTGCCGCCGACCACCTGGGCCACCGCAGCCTCGTTGATCGTCGTCCCGATGTCCTTCTCGAGCTTCATGACATAGGCCGTGCCTTGCTCGTCGGCGAGCGCGCGCTGCAACTGGTCCTTCAGCTTCTTGGTATCTTCGGACGCGAGGTCGACCTTAGGCTCGATGATGTCGGTGACACGGAACACAATCCACCGCCGGCCGCCATCAGCCTCGGTTTGGCCGACGCCGTCCTTCGCCGTGCGGAATGCGGCGGTGATCGCGCCGGTGGGGACGCCGGGCACCGAGGCGTCGCGCTTGAACGCACTGGCCGTCTCGACCTTCACGCCGAGCGATGCCGCCTCGTCGGCGAGCTTGCCGCCCTCGCTGAGCTTCTTGACCAGCTCGGTGGCCTTTGCGCGCAGCTTGGTGGCGACCTCGTCATCGCGCCAGCGCGCGGCGACCTGATCCTTGACCTCGTCGAGGGGGCGATCGCGCGGCGGGGTGATGCCGAGAACCTCGAACCAGACATAACCGCCGCGGAACGAGATCGGCTCGTTGTCGACACCGACATCGCTGGTGAAGGCCTGCGCAACGACATCGAGGCCAAGCGGGATGTTCGAAACGGGCTGGCCGTTGGGTTGCTTGCCGGACCTGTCGACGGCTTCGAGCGTGATGGCATTGAGACCGAGCTTCTTGGCTGCCTCGGCGACGCTGGCGCCACCGCCGCGCTCGTCTTCCATCTTGTCACGAAGATTGGCGACTTGCGACTTGGCGCGGTCGGCTGCGATCTCCTTCTTGATGTCGGCAGCGACGCTCTCATATTCGGGCTGCTGGCCCGGCTGAATCGCGCTGACCTTGACCAGCGCCACGTTGAATGCGCCCTTGACCGGCTGGCTGACCTCGCCGGTCGGCAGCGAGAAGGCGGTATCGGCAACGACAGGGTCGAGAATCGCCGATTTCGTCACCAGACCGAGATCGAGATCGGCCGGGTTGAGGTTGCGCTCCTTGGCGAGCTCGTCGAACGTGACTTCACCCGCGGCGATCCGGGCGCGCGCCGCCTGTGCCTCCTCCATGGTGGGGAAGGTCATCTGCTGGACCTGGCGCTTCTCCGGCGTGCCCATCAGCGCCTTGCGCTGGTCGAACAGCTTCCTGGCGTCCTCGTCAGAAACGTCGGTCGACTTGCCGATCTCTTCGGGCGTCACCACGACGAAGGAGATCTTGCGATATTCCGGCGCCTTGAACTGGGCTTTGTGCTCTTCGAAATAGGACGCGAGAACCTCGGGCGAGGGCGCATCGATGGTGCCGGCCTGCGCCGCGTCGAGCTTGATGTAATCGATCGAGCGCTGCTCGTTCTGGAAGCGGCCGAGCGCCTCGAGCATCGTGTTGGACGGCTCCAGCCCGGCCGCGATCGTGCCGGTGATCTGCCGCCGCAGCGACTGTCGGCGCTGGTCAGCCAGGTAGCGCTGCTCGGTGAAGCCGAAATTGCGGATGATGGCCTGGAAGCGCTGCGGGTCGAACGCCCCGTTCGGGCCCTTGAAGTTGGGATCGCTGAGGATCACCCGCATGGTCTCCGCATCGGACTGGGCGAGACCGAGACGGCGAGCCTGCTCATCGAGGGCGGCTTCCGCAATCGTCTGCTGCAGCACGGAGCGGTCGAGCCCGAACATGCGGGCCTGCTCGGTGGTCAGCGGACGACCGAGCTGGCGGCCGATCTGCTGCAGCCGGTCGGTATAGATCTGCCGGAACTCGTTGACCGAGATCTCCGTGCGTCCCACGGTTGCAGCCGTCGACTGCCCGAAGCCGCGGAAGATGTCGGCGATGCCCCAGATGCCGAAACTGACGATCAAAACGCCCATGACCACCGCCATGATGGTCTTGCCGAGCCAGTTTGATGAGGCCTTGCGTAATCCTCGAAGCATGGGTCCAGTCTGTCTGCAGGAAAAAGGATGAAGAGGCCGCGCCTTAAAGCAGATTCCGCAAAAGGCCGTCACCGAGTTGAAACGGCTTATAAAGAGGCGGCCGCCCGGTCGCAACCTCGGCCCTGAGGCCGATTGAAGCGGTGGGAAGACGGCTCCCGCTCTGGTGCTCGTCGAAGGGCTCTGCTAGCCGATGTCTGTCACAACATTTGCTGGAATCCCGCCATGACCGACCGCATCCGGCCGCTGATCGCCGGCAATTGGAAAATGAACGGCCTGAAGGCCTCGACCGCCGAGTTCGACGCCATGCTGGCCGGAGCCGCCGAGGTCACCGGAAAGGCCGACCTGCTGGTCTGTCCTCCCGCCACCCTGGTGGCAGGCTTCGCCGAAAGGGCGCGCGGCTCCCACGCGATCGCGGTTGGCGCTCAGGATTGCCACCCCAAGGCGTCGGGAGCCCATACCGGGGACATTTCGGCGGAGATGCTGGCCGATGCTGGCGCCACCGCCATCATCGTCGGCCATTCCGAGCGGCGTGCCGATCATGGCGAAAGCGATGTTGTGGTGCACCAGAAGACCGAGGCGGTGTGGCGCGCCGGGCTGGTCGCGATCGTTTGCGTCGGCGAAACCCAGCAGCAGCGCGATGCAGGGCAGACGCTCGACATCCTGCGCGGCCAGCTCAACCTCAGCCTGCCGCAGGAATCACGGGCCGGCAACCTGGTCGTGGCCTATGAGCCGGTTTGGGCGATCGGCACCGGCCTGACCCCGACTGCCAAGGATGTCGAGCAGATTCATGCCTTTATCAGAGAGCTGCTGATCGATCGCTTCAAGCAGGAGGGAGCGCGGACGCGCATCCTCTATGGCGGCTCGGTGAAGCCCTCCAATGCGGCCGAGCTGATGGCGGTCGCGAATGTCAACGGCGCGTTGGTCGGCGGCGCCAGCCTGAAAGCCTCAGACTTTCTCGCCATTGCGAAGGGCTGTTGAGAAGCAACGTGAGCGAAAGCGCACGCCTCAGTCCGCCTGTTCGATTCGCTTCCAATAGATCTTCGTGCCGGTAAGGCCGCCATGCGGCTTCAAGGCATAGTCCGGAATGGTTCCGCTCAGCTGGAAGCCGACGCTTTCATAAAGCCGTGAGGCGCCCCCATCCTCGGCGGTATCGAGGACCAGCATCGTCCGACCGTGCGCGCGGGCGAGGTTTTCGGCCGCGCGCAGCAGCGCGGTCGCGATTCCGCGTTTGCGGTGGCTGATGCGCGTCATCATCTTTGCGATCTCGGCGCGGTGCGGCTGGTTCGGCGGCAGCTTCAGCTGCAACGTGACGGTCGCGATCACATCCTCGCCGTCGAAGGCGCCAAGAACGGCTCGTTCGCCGCGCGCCGCGGCCGAAAGCGATTCCCGCCAGAAGGCGTCGGCATCCTCCTCGCGAAGCGGGTGCATGAAACTGACCGAGCCACCATCGGCGACCGTCTCGATCAGCATGGCGCGAAGCGCGCTTCGAACGACCGGTGTGTCCGATAGGGATGCAATTCGAATCGCGGACATTCTCAACTCCGGGCAAGCGCCACGACATAGACGCAGGGTGCGTCCGACTCGTTGGCAAAGGTGGTGTCGATCGGTGGGCCGAAGCCGAGGCAGTCGCCGGGGCCGAGGACGTGGCGTTCCGCGCCTTCCGTGATGGTCAATTGCCCGCTCTGCACCCAGAGAAGCTGGCGGATGTGGATGTATGAGGAGGCCGGCAAGGTCACGCTGCGGTGCGCCGGCATCTCGACGGTCACCAACTCGATCGGATGATCCGGCCTGAGAAAGACCTGGCGCCGGACATAGCCCGTGTCCGGATCGCGCCAGACCGGCTGCTCGGCCGCCTTGGACAGGCGCTCCGACTGGGCCTCGGCTCGGAGCATCAAGCCGGCCAGCGTGAGATCGAACGCGCTTGCCAGCTTGACCAGGATGACCGCCGTCGGGCTGACCTCGGCGCGCTCGATCTTGCTGATGGTGGCCTTTGACACTCCCGAGCGCTCGGCAAGGTCGGCCAGCGACCAGCCGCGGCTGTCCCGTTCCAGCAGCAGGCGGCGCGCCAGCCGCTGGCTGAAGTCGTCTATTATTTGATCCATATGTCTCTAATAGTAGAAAATGGATGGTCGGGCAAGCCTCGACGACGGGCGGCGCGGCAGCGCTTGTGAGAAGCGCGGCTGCGATTATCTGCGGGGTGGCGTTGCTCGACATGATCGTGTAACACCGCGCAAATTTCCGAATAGCCCGCGAAGCTCTCGCGATCCCGGCCTCCGGTCGGGGCCTGCGAGGGCTTGTGACGGAAGGTCACCATGCAGACTGTCTTGATCGTCATTCACCTCATGATCGTCGCCGTCCTGATCGGCGCCGTGCTGTTGCAGAAGTCCGAAGGCGGCGGCCTCGGCATGGGCGGCGGCGCCGGCTTCATGTCGAGCCGCGGTACCGCAAACCTGCTGACGCGGACCACGGCGATTTTGGCGGTCGGCTTCTTCCTGACGAGCCTGCTGCTGACCTGGCTGGCTGGCTACGATCGCAAACCGACCTCGATTCTCGGCACCTTGCCTGGGCAGACTCAGTCAGGCGGCGCGAGCCCGGTGGCGCCGACCGGGGGCGGCGTGCTCGACCAGCTCAAGAAGGCCGACGAGCAGCAGGCTCCCGCGGCTCCGGCTGCGCCGCAGGCACCGCAATCGCAATAACGCGGATAAGCCATGCAGGAACGCAATTGGCGTCCTGCGTCATGAGGCGGTCTCAAGTACCTGAGACCATTCAGATTTTGAAGTAACCCACAGGCCCGCGACAGCGTTGCGGGCTGCAAGCGATTCGTTTTGGCGAATCGAGCGCGCGGCATTAAAGGTAGGGTCCCATGGCGCGGTACATCTTCATCACCGGCGGCGTGGTTTCCTCGCTCGGAAAGGGTCTGGCTTCAGCCGCGTTAGGCGCGCTGCTGCAGGCCCGCGGCTACAAGGTCCGGCTTCGCAAGCTCGACCCCTATCTCAACCTCGATCCCGGCACGATGTCGCCGTATCAGCACGGCGAAGTGTTCGTGACCGATGATGGCGCCGAGACCGATCTCGATCTCGGACATTACGAACGCTTCACCGGCCGACCGGCGACCAAGGCCGACAACATCACCACGGGCCGGATCTACCAGGACATCCTGACCAAGGAGCGCCGCGGCGACTATCTCGGTGCGACCATCCAGGTCGTCCCGCACGTGACGAACGCGATCAAGGATTTCGTCCTGTCCGGGAATGACGAGTACGATTTCGTGCTGGTCGAGATCGGCGGCACCGTCGGCGACATCGAGGGCCTGCCGTTCTTCGAGGCGATCCGGCAGCTCGGCAATGAGCTGCCGCGCCATCACGCGATCTACATCCACCTCACGCTGCTGCCCTACATCCCGAGCGCCGGCGAGTTGAAGACCAAGCCGACGCAGCATTCGGTCAAGGAGCTGCGCTCGATCGGCATCCAGCCTGACATCCTGTTGTGTCGCACCGACCGCCCGATCCCGAAGGAGGAACGGCGCAAGCTCGGCCTGTTCTGCAACGTGCGAGAAAGCGCCGTCATCGAGGCGCGTGACGTCGACAACATCTATGCCGTGCCGGAGGCCTATCATGCCGCCGGCCTCGACGACGAGGTGCTGGCCGCGTTCGGCATCGAGCCGCGGGTGCCGCCGGCGCTTTCGAGCTGGCACACGATCAACGAGCGCGTCCGCAACCCGGAAGGCGACGTCACGATCGCGATCGTCGGCAAGTACACCGGCATGAAAGACGCCTACAAATCGCTGATCGAGGCGCTGTCGCATGGCGGCATCGCCAACAAGGTGCGCGTCAAGCTCGACTGGATCGAGAGCGAGGTGTTCGAGAACGAAGACCCCGCGCCATTCCTCGAGCACGTCAATGGCATCCTGGTGCCCGGCGGCTTCGGCCAGCGCGGCGCCGAGGGCAAGATCCGTGCGGCGCAATTCGCGCGGGAGCGCGACGTGCCGTATTTCGGCATCTGCTTCGGCATGCAGATGGCGGTCATCGAGGCGGCGCGCAATCTCGTGGGCATCACAGAGGCCAATTCGACCGAGTTCGGTCCGACGCCGGAGCCGCTGGTCGGCCTGATGACGGAATGGCTGCGTGGCAATGAGCTGGAGAAGCGCTCCAAGAGCGGCGATCTCGGCGGCACGATGCGGCTCGGCGCCTATCCTGCGGCGCTCAAGCGCGGCAGCCGCGTCTCCGAGGTCTATGGCGGCGCCACCGAGATCTCCGAGCGGCATCGCCACCGCTACGAGGTCAACACCGCCTACAAGGACCGGCTCGAGCAGCACGGGTTGAAGTTCTCCGGCCTGTCGCCCGACGGCGTGCTGCCGGAGATCGTGGAATACGAGGACCACCCGTGGTTCATCGGCGTCCAGTTCCACCCCGAGCTGAAGTCGCGCCCGTTCGAGCCGCATCCGCTGTTCGCGTCGTTCATTCAGGCCGCAGTGGTGCAGTCGCGACTGGTGTAACGGGCTCGTGGTGCCAAGTCCCGTCATTGCGAGCGGAGCGAAGCAATCCAGAGTCGCGGGCGTGACTCTGGGTTGCTTCGTCGCTGACGCTCCTCGCAACGACGGCCGAGGCGCGCAACGCGACCTTTGACGGCCGCGACGATTGTTGCGACAACGCTCCCCGATCGCGCGAAGCCAGAAAAGATCAGGGAGGATCAGATGATCTACGAGAGCCGCATCTATCGCTGCATTCCGGGCCGGCTGCCGGCGCTGCTGAAGCGTTTCGAAAACACGACGCTGAAGCTGTGGGAGAAGCACGGCATCCGCCCCGTGGGCTTCTTCACGACCCTGATCGGCGAATCCAACCAGGACCTGACCTATTTCCTGGCCTGGGAATCGCTCGCCGAGCGCGAGACCAAGTGGACCAAGTTCATGTCCGATCCCGACTGGATCTCGGCGCGTGCCAAGAGCGAGGAGGACGGCCAGATCGTTGCCAACATCACCAGCCAGTTCCTGGTGCCGACGGCGTTCTCGGCGCTGAAATAGAGGCTGGGGAGGGGCTGGGATGACCGATCCCCGCAACCCTGCTATTCGCAGGCAAACGCCGGTTGATCCGGCAGCCGGCGCTGGGCCATGGTCGCGCGCTCTCATGAGGATGATGTCGTGAACGCTTCGATCTCTGCCGCGCCGGTCGTCAGCCTCGGCTCCGTCAAGTTTGGCAACCACCTGCCGCTCGCCGTGATCGCCGGCCCATGCCAGCTCGAGAGCCGCGCGCATGCGCTCGAGGTCGCCTCGGCGCTGAAGGAGATCGCGACGCGGCTCGGCATCGGGCTCGTCTACAAGACCTCGTTCGACAAGGCCAACCGCACCTCGGCCTCCGCCGCACGCGGCCTCGGCCTGGCGCAGTCGCTGCCGATCTTCGCCGAGATCCGGTCTTCGCTCGGCCTGCCGGTGCTGACCGACGTGCATGACGCCAGCCAGTGCGCCGAGGTGGCGCAGGCGGTCGACGTGCTGCAGATCCCGGCCTTCCTGTGCCGGCAGACCGACCTGCTGCTGGCGGCCGCGGCGACGGGCAAGGTCGTCAACGTCAAGAAGGGCCAGTTCCTGGCGCCCTGGGACATGGCCAATGTGGTGGCCAAGATCACGAGCTCCGGCAATCCAAACGTGCTGGTCACCGAGCGCGGCGTCTCGTTCGGCTACAACACGCTGGTCTCCGACATGCGGTCGCTGCCGATCATGGCGCGCACGACCGGCGCACCGGTCATCTTCGATGCGACCCACTCCGTGCAGCAGCCGGGCGGCAAGGGCACGTCCTCGGGCGGCGAGCGCGAGTTCGTGCCGGTGCTGGCACGCGCGGCGGTGGCCGTCGGCGTCGCCGGTGTGTTCATCGAGACGCATCCGGATCCCGATCATGCGCCCTCCGACGGGCCGAACATGGTCCCGCTCGCGCAGTTCGAGGGGCTGCTGCGAACGCTGATGGCGTTCGATGCACTCGCCAAGGCGCCGTCGGCGGACGCCGGGCGCTGATGCACCAGACCGCCGCCAAGCCCGCGGGGCAGAAGTTTCCGCCGGCGGTGAACATCATCGCCCTCGCAGGCTTCTCGGCGGCGCTGTCGACGCGGGCGCTCGATCCGGTGCTGCCGCATGTCGCCGAGGATTTCGCGATCAGCATCACGACCGCGGCCGGCATTGCCGCGGGCTATGCGCTGATCTACGCGCTGATCCAGCCGGCGATCGGCGCCGCCGCCGATCTGTTCGGCAAGGCGCGGCTGATGACGCTGTGCCTGGCGCTGCTCGGTGTCGCCAGCATCCTCGGTGCGCTCGCCACCTCGTTTCCGCTGCTGTTCGCCTCGCGCATCCTCGCCGGCATCGCCTCGGGCGGCGTGTTTCCGGTGGCGCTCGGGCTGACCAGCGATCTCGTTGCACCCGACAAGCGGCAGGTCGCGATCGGCCGCACGCTCGCGGGCTCGATGGCGGGCAACCTGCTCGGTGCGACGGCATCCGGCATCATCGGCGATCTCATCGGCTGGCGCGGCGTGCTCGCGATCCTTGGCGCACTCGGGCTGATCGCCTCCTTCGCGGTGGCCGCAGGCTTTCGCGGCGCCAAGGTCACGCATGCGCCGACCACCGATCTCGCCGCGCTGAGGAAGGGCTACCGCACCATCTTCACCAACCCCAATTCGCGCTTCTGCTTCTCGGCGGTGTTCGTCGAAGGCTGCTGCGTGTTCGGGCTGTTTCCGTTCATCGCCTCGTTCCTGTTCGATCTCGGCGAGACCTCGCTGTCGATCGCGGGCATCGTCATCGCGGGCTTCGCGGTCGGCGGCCTGTTCTACACGTTCACGGTCTCGAACTTCCTGCCGCGGCTCGGCGTCAAGGGTATGATGATCACGGGCGCTGCCCTGGTCGGGCTGCAGCTTGCCGCGCTCGCCTTCGGTCCGGGCTGGAAGCTGCAGTTCGGCTGCATGCTGCTGATGGGCTGGGGCTTCTACATGATCCATGGCTGCCTGCAGGTGTTCGCCAGCGAGCTGTCGATCGGGGCGCGCGCGACCGCGATGTCGCTGCACTCGTTCTTCTTCTTCATGGGCCAGACGGTCGGCCCGATCGCCTATGGCTTCGGCTTGGTCCATGGCGGCAAGCAGCCGACGTTGCTGATCGCCGCCATCATGATGGTCGCGCTCGGCTTCGCCTGCGCCGCGCTGCTGCGGCAGCGGCCGCCGGCAGATGCGGCGGTCAGCTGACGGCCATGTCGGACACGGGCGCGGGCCCATTGCATCTGAAGACATGGTCCCGTCGCGGCAGCAACGCCTGCTAATTTGTTGCTCCGTCATGGCCGGGCTTGTCCCGGTCATCCACGTCGTTCGGCGCGCTGAGAAGGACGTGGATGCCCGGGCCTTCGCCGCGCCGAAGCGGCTTCGGCCGCGCAGGCGGGACAAGCCCGGGCATGACGACGTGGAGACGGGCGAGGGCAAAATGCCCATCGTTAGCTGCGATGGTCCTGGGAAAGTGCGGCGAGGGCGTTTCTCGCTCTCGATGCTGAAGATGCGCGGCTGAGACATATCGGCGCTTTCGTTGGCCGCGGGACGCACCGCCGCCATCTCGCGGCGCGTCGGCGTCCGAGCTTTGCCTTGGGACATGCCCTCTTTCTGAGAAGAGGGCACGGGGAATGCCGGGAGCTGGCCGCCCCCATGGCCCGCCAGCAGAAAAAAATGCTGGCGGCAGGAACCACAGGTTCAGCCGAGACATCCCGGCATTCCCCGCGCGATGGTTGGGCGGCTTATACGTACTCTCCCCGGGGACCGGGCTGTCTTGCCCCCGTGACCGGCGGATCATCACCACCAGCGTAGCCTCAGCGTCGGGAGGCCAGGACCATACGATTTCGCCGGCGCATCAGGACCGTTCGTCCGCATGAGTGATCACGCTGCGAACCCGACACGCCCACCGCATCCCGCCTCAACGTCCGTGACGACCGCGAAGCGCCCCTCTGATCGAGACGGGACGACGATAGTCAATCATGAATTCTGATAAAGCGAAAGTGGAATATTTTTAGCGGGAGGTCTGAGAGCGGTGATCGGCTTGAAAGCGCGGCACAAATTGGCTTTCGGGGGCAGCGGTTTGATGGTTGCGTCGACTGAGAAGGTCGAACGGGAGCGTGCCCGTCGGGCGACTCAGTGGCCATAGGCTCGCGGGCGGGAGAAGATTCATTCAGTGGTGCGGTACAGGGCTGAGACCCAGGAAGGCCTGCTCAACTGAAAAGTACCAAGCCAAATAGATGAGTATCCGTGAGGCCACACAGGCGCAGGCTACCTGAATATTTCCCGAAACACTGTCTGACTTGTTCGTAATGCCCACAACGAGCGGGTATAAGTCTGCCAGTTTGCATGGTGTTTGAGGACTCACGGATGGTTTCTTTCGACGAAGCGAGAGAGTTGGCCGCCAGTCACGTCGCGGAACTGGAGCAAGTGGCTGGATGCGAGTTGGTGGTTCTTCAAGAGGCCACGAAAAATGTGGAGCAAGGATGGGTCTTCTTTTATGACTCAAAGTTGCATC
Source organism: Bradyrhizobium sp. HKCCYLRH1030 (assembly GCF_051168395.1). NCBI lineage: Bacteria > Pseudomonadati > Pseudomonadota > Alphaproteobacteria > Hyphomicrobiales > Nitrobacteraceae > Bradyrhizobium > Bradyrhizobium sp. HKCCYLRH1030. The sequence continues at coordinate 92,293 of NZ_JBNPUY010000001.1, forward strand.
AAGAGACGGACGAGTTTCAGTATGCGCTTGCCGGAAACGCTCCCATCTTCATAGATCGGGACGGCAAGCTCCGAAATTTGCCTACCTACCTGTCGTGGCAGGAAGGGCTGAAGCTGGTGCTTGCAGAAAATTGAGACGGGTTTGATCGTCGCTCTAGAAGAGAACTGCCGGAAATTCGTCTTTGCTCCTGCCAAATCTTCTTGCAGGATGGCGGCATGACAACCGAAGGTCGTTCCTCCGCCGATATCTCGCCCAGCAATGCAGACGCTGCCGCATGCGTTCGTGCAATCCTGGCCGCCGTCCGCCCCCTGGCAGCCGAGTACTATGCCCTTACAGGTAAGCCCCTGGGCGTCACCGGTGAGATCGCCGAGTTCGCCGCCGCAGAATGCCTCGGTCTTGAGCTCACGGTGGCGCGTACCGCTGGGTATGACGCCGTTCGCCAAAGTCCGAACGGGCCCGTTCGTATCCAGGTCGAGGGCCGCGCCTGCACCGGGAATGCAAACCGAGGCCAGCGGATCGGGCGCATCAAGCTCGACTCCGCCTGCGACGTGGTTCTTGTGGTGCTGCTAGACGCCGCGATCCTTGAACCAATTGAAATGTGGGAAGCGCCCTTCAGCTCCGTCTCCCGGCGTCTTGCCGAACCGGGCTCTCGGGCCCGCAACGAACGCGGCGCCCTCAGCATCAGCGATTTTGAGCGACTGAGTGGCGCCCGCCAGGTCTGGCCGCGCCAAATGTCAGCAGTAGAAACGAGGTGCCATGGCTGAGGACAGCAAGGAGAAAGGGTCGGAGTCGCCGGGCAAGCCTGAGCGCCCGATCGATCATGCAAGCCAGGATGTCCTTGGGCGATTGAATTTCGTCCGGCGACTGGCGGATTCATTGATTGATAAGCAGACGCAAAAGTCTCGCGGCATTGCCGTTGGCATTACGGGCCCTTGGGGAAGCGGTAAGTCTTCAATCCTAAATCTGTTAAGCGAGCACTTAAAGACAACGTATCCCAAAGCGGTCGTGGTCCGTTTCGATCCGTGGCTCATCTCTGGTCGCACGGACCTGATCGGTGAATTCATTCGCGAACTCATCCGTACGATCAATGCAGAGTCGAAGGCGAGCGCGCAGCTACGGAAAATTGGGCAAACCCTCGCGACCTATGGCGGCTATATCGCCCCAATCGCTAGTATGGCGAACCCGCTGCTTGGCCGCATCATGAAAGGCGGAGCGGACGCCTACAAAGAGGCGGCCAAAAGCCGCGAGAGTCTCAGCGCCCTGAAATCCCGCCTCATGAGGGAACTCGCTGCGGTCGATGTGCCGATCGTCGTTTTGATCGACGAGCTCGACCGGGTTGAAGATGAAGAAATACGCACTATCGCACAATTGGTCCGTTCCGTCGCCGATTTCCCAGGGATCTCCTACGTCTTGGCCTACGACGAGAAGCGCGTCGTTCAGGCCCTGGGACTGGGGCATGCGACCGCTGAAAAGCGCGGCCGCGCCTATCTTGAAAAGATCGTCCAACTCCAAATTCCCCTTCCAACAATCTTTGCGAATGAGGTCGCCGAGCTTTTGACGAACGAGCTCCAGATGCTCAAAGACCAGCTCGCCTTGCCGGACGGCTTCGACACGCTGGACCGCTATCAAAAACTGGTCAAGCTTCTCTCCGAACAAGTTCTGGATACGCCTCGCGATGTGTCACGACTGACGGGCACGTTCCACGCGATCGCCGGAATGTTGCGCGACGAAGTGGACTGGATCGATCTGCTCGGCTTCAGCGTCCTCCTTACAAAGGCACCCCAGGCAGTGGAATTGCTGCGGTCACAGCCCGACGAGTTTACGAGCGAAATCTTCTCGGAGGCAGGTATGGTTCGCCGCCTTCAGGATCGGCTCGACCACCAGGAGGAAAAAAAGGGAGAACGGCTCAAAAAGCTCCTGCCAGACTCCGAGTATCCCGAGGGCATCCGATCATTGCTCGGTTTTATGTTCCCGGTCGTCTCCTCGGCGTTGCAAAGTAAGAGCCGAGACGACGATAGCCCGGATGCGATCCACCATCGCCGTCCATTCATAACAACCTTGAGATTGGGCTTGCCACCTGGCGAATACTCGCGGACCAGCATTCTGGCGTTTTTGAAAGCTCCGCCTGAAGAGGCTGCAGAGATACTTCGTACAGCATTCAGCAAAGGCTCCCTGCGCGCATTCATCGATCGATTTGACGACATCTACACCCAGGTGCCCAGCATCGACCATGTTAATCTATGGCGCGGCATCGCGCTCTTTGCCAGGAAGCCTGACTGCGAATGGCTTCATAGCTACAGTCCGATGCACGAAATCGTCCAAAATCTCGCTGAGATCCTAGAGAATTGCATTCGGCGCAATCCAGAGTTTCAAGACACAGCCACCAAGATCTTCGTCAACCTCAAAAACCAGAATGAAGACGCGCTTGTAGCTTTGTGGCTTCGTCGGCAAGTCCTTCGTCATGGCCTCTATGGAAATGTGAAGCATCCGGAAAATGCCGTCATCTTAACGGCGGAGCAAACGGACGCAGTCGCCAAGGACTTGTCTCATCGCTGGCGTACGGAGCATTTAACCGGGAAGCTGATCCCATGCCTTTGGGACCTGACGCCGATTTACACCATGCTCGATACGGGGATCTGGGATGATCCATGCCGAAAGGCGCTGGATGCTGAGCTGAGCAATGAGCGCGTGGTTGACGGTCTCACGCTCATGCTCTACGGCGGAATCTATTTCACCGCACAAGAGACGATCTCAAAGATCTGCACTTATGCTCAATATCGTGCCAAAGTGGATCTGCGTCTAAAGAGCGACAATATCGAAGACTCCGTGCGGGTCGCTTTGGAAAAGGCCAAAGACGGGCGCTGGTAGAGCGCCGGACGCTCTTCAGCCATGCGCTTTATGAACTTCGGAGACAGTGCGTCACAACGGCCTTCATTCCGGGTTATAGACCTGCGCTTTGCCCCCGAATGACGGTGGCTGTGACGCCGTTGGACGAGCGATTGTTGGACCTCACCCCCGCCCGCGATACGGCGCCACGCCTTGGTCCGGCACCCACAATCCCTTTGGCAGCTTGCCGGTCTGCCAGAACACGTCGATCGGGATGCCGCCGCGGGGGTACCAGTAGCCGCCGATGCGCAGCCATTTGGGCTTGAGCTCGGTGGCGAGGCGCTTGCCGATCGCGACCGTGCAGTCCTCGTGGAACGCGCCATGGTTGCGGAAGCTCGCCAGATAGAGCTTGAGCGACTTCGACTCCACCAGCCACGGGCCGGGGGCATAGTCGATCACGAGATGGGCGAAGTCGGGTTGGCCCGTCACCGGGCATAGCGACGTGAATTCCGGCACCGTGAAGCGGGCCAGATAATCGGTGTCCTTCTGCGGGTTGGGAACGCGGTCGAGCGTCGCTGCATCCGGGCTGTCCGGCGCCGCCACCTCTCGGCCCAGCTGAAGGCCGGCCGATGTCGGGGATGTGTTGGGTCTTTTCGCCATGTGTCGTGTCACCTGCCGCAGTGGCGCCCGTTTAGCCAATCGGGGCGCCCCCGTCACCCGCTTCGTGATTTGGTCGTGACTTGATTTCAACGCCACTTGGCCTTTTCGCGCTCGCGGGCTTGCGGTAGAAGCAGCGCAACAACGCCCACCTAGAAACGCTCGCGAGAGGACCTCATGACCGCCATCGTCGACATCATCGGCCGCGAAATCCTGGACAGCCGCGGCAATCCCACGGTCGAGGTCGACGTCGTGCTGGAGGACGGCTCGGTCGGCCGCGCTGCCGTGCCGTCCGGCGCTTCCACCGGCGCCCACGAGGCGGTCGAGCTGCGCGACGGCGACAAGCACCGCTATCTCGGCAAGGGCGTGCTGAAGGCCGTCGAAGCCATCAACGACGAGGTCTATGAGGCGCTCAGCGACATGTCGGTGCAGGACCAGGTCCAGATCGACCAGATCCTGATCGAGCTCGACGGCACCGAGAACAAGAGCCGGATCGGCGCCAACGCCATTCTCGGCGTCTCGCTCGCCTGCGCCAAGGCGGCGGCGATCTCCTACGACATGCCGCTGTATCGCTATGTCGGCGGCACCTCGGCCCGCACCCTGCCGGTGCCGATGATGAACATCGTCAATGGCGGCGTCCACGCCGACAATCCGATCGATTTCCAGGAGTTCATGATCATGCCGGTGGGCGCGCCGAGCTTCGCGGAGGCGCTGCGCTGCGGCTCGGAGATCTTCCACACGCTCAAGGCCGAGCTGAAGAAGGCGGGCCACAACACCAATGTCGGCGATGAGGGCGGCTTCGCGCCGAACCTGCCGTCGGCGGACGCAGCCCTCGACTTCGTCATGAGCGCGATCGGCAAGGCCGGCTACACCGCCGGCGAGGACGTCATGCTGGCGCTCGACTGCGCCGCGACCGAATTCTTCAAGGACGGCAAGTACGTCTACGAGGGCGAGAACAAGTCGCGCTCGCGCTCCGAGCAGGCCAAGTACCTTGCGGATCTGGTCGCCCGCTACCCGATCGCCTCGATAGAGGACGGCATGTCGGAGGACGACATGGACGGCTGGAAGGAGCTGACCGACCTGATCGGCCACAAGTGCCAGCTCGTCGGCGACGACCTGTTCGTCACCAACGTCAACCGTCTCGCCGACGGCATCCGCAACGGCCGCGCCAACTCGATCCTGATCAAGGTCAACCAGATCGGCACGCTCACCGAGACGCTGGCCGCGGTCGAGATGGCCTACAAGGCCGGCTACACCGCTGTGATGTCGCACCGCTCCGGCGAGACCGAGGATTCCACGATCGCCGATCTCGCCGTCGCCACCAATTGCGGGCAGATCAAGACCGGCTCGCTGGCGCGCGCCGACCGCACCGCCAAGTACAACCAGCTGCTGCGCATCGAGCAGGAGCTGGACGCGCAGGCCAAATATGCGGGCAGGGCGGCGCTGAAGGCGCTGGCCTGAGTCTGGACAAGCTAACCAAAGAAAAAAGGGAGGCACGCATGGGTGTCGAGACACAGGGCCTGCAACTGCGGACGTTGATCAAGCGCAGCGGCGAGCTCGAGCTCTCGCTGGTGGACGTGCCGACCCCGGAGCCCGGACCGGACGAGGTCGTGGTCCGGATCGAGGCGGCGCCGATCAACCCGTCCGATCTCGGCCTCCTCGTCGGCGCGGCCGATCTGTCGACCCTGCAGGCGTCCGGCACCAAGGAGCGGCCCGTGATCACCGCCAAGGTGCCGGAGGCGGGGATGCGGGCGATGGCCGGCCGGCTCGACGAGTCCTTGGCCGTCGGCAACGAGGGCGCCGGCGTCGTGGTCAAGACCGGGTCGTCGGATGCCGCCAAGGCGCTGATGGGCCGCACGGTCGCGGCCATCGGCGGCGCGATGTACAGCCAGTATCGCTGCCTGAAGCTCTCCGAATGCCTGCCGCTGCCGGCCGGCACCACGCCGGCCGAGGGCGCCTCCTGCTTCGTCAATCCGCTGACCTCGCTCGGCATGACCGAGACGATGCGGCGCGAGGGCCATACTGCGCTGGTGCACACGGCCGCCGCGTCCAATCTCGGGCAGATGCTCAACAAGATCTGCCTCAAGGACGGCATCCCGCTCGTCAACATCGTGCGCAGCGCTGATCAGGCCGAGTTGTTGCGCGGCATCGGCGCGAAATACATCGTGGATTCGACGGCGCCGACTTTCATGGACGACCTGATCGCGGCGCTGGTCGAGACCGGCGCGACCATCGCCTTCGATGCGATCGGCGGCGGCAAGCTCGCCGGCCAGATCCTCAACGCGATGGAAGCTGCGATCAACAAGTCCGGCAAGCATCCCTACAGCCGCTACGGCTCGAACGTGCACAAGCAGGTCTACATCTACGGTAGCCTCGACACGCGCCCGACCGAGATCACGCGCGGCTTCGGCATGACCTGGAGCGTCGGCGGCTGGCTGCTGTTTCCGTTCCTGATGAAGATCGGCAAGGCGGATACCGAGCGGCTGCGCCAGCGCGTCGTCGACGAGCTGAAGACGACCTTTGCGAGCCACTACACCAAGGTCGTTTCCTTGTCCGAGGCGCTCGATCCGGCCAACCTTGCCGTGTACGCCAAACGGGCCACCGGCGAAAAATTCCTCATCGACCCCAACAAAGAGAAGTGACCTAACGTCGCTCCTCGGACGTTGCTGACGGGCTTGCGTTTGGCCCGCATGCGGAGACAATCCGCCCCGTTTGTCTGGGGGCGGTGTCAGCCGCATGGAGCACTGAGGAGAGATTTGTCATGACCCGATTGGATCGCCGTCGATTTCTGGCCGGTGCGGCCCTCGCCGGGGCTGCAACCGCTTTGCCGCCGCTGGCCGGACGGGCACGCGCAGCGGTTGCACCCGCCGGCGCGCAGGCGCCCGGCTTCTATCGCTACAAGGTCGGCGACTATGAATGCACCTCCGTCAATGACGGCGCGCGCACCTTCCCGATGCCCGACACGTTCGTCGTCAACACGGCGAAGGACGACGCGCTCGCGGCTGCCGAAAGCGCCTACATGCCGAAGGGCATGATCACGATCCCCTTCAATCCGCAGCTGATCAACACCGGCTCCAAGCTGGTCCTGATCGACACCGGCAACGGCGCTGGCGCCTTCGAGGCCAGCAAGGGCGCGGTTGGCCGCACGCTGCAGAACCTCGCTGCCGCCGGCGTCGATCCGAAGAGCATCGACGTCGTCGTGCTCTCCCACATGCATGGGGACCACATCAACGGCCTCAAGCTCGCGGACGGCTCGCTGGCGTTCCCGAACGCCGAGCTGAAGGTGCCGGCCAAGGAGTGGGCGTTCTGGAATAGCGACGAGAACGCCGCCAAAGCGCAGACCGACTTGATGAAGGGCAACTTCGCCAACTTCAAGAAGGTGTTCGGCGGGCTCGAGAGCAACGTCACTCAGTACGAGTGGGACAAGGAGGTCGCGCCCGGCATCACCGCGCTCGGCACGCCCGGTCACACGCCGGGACACACCTCGTTCGCGGTCGCGTCCGGCAACGCCAGGGTCCTGATCCAGGCCGACGTCACCAACGTCCCCGAGCTGTTCCTACGCAACCCCGACTGGCACGTGATGTTCGACACCGATGCCGAGATGGCGCAGGCCACGCGGCACAGGTTCTACGACATGGCCGCCGCCGAGAAGGCCAAGGTGATCGGCTTCCACTTCTCGTTCCCGTCGGTGGGCTATGTCGAGAAGGACGGCGCCAAGTACCGGCTGATTCCGGCGCCGTGGAATCCGGTGATCTGAATATCGGTTAGCGTCATTGCGAGGAGCCCCCGGGTCTCGCCTCCGGCGAGCCCGAGGACAGGCTCCGCGACGAAGCAATCCAGACTCCCAACCGAGCCCTGGATTGCTTCGCTTCGCTCGCAATGACGGAGGAGAGAGGGGGCCGCCTTCGGGCGGCCTGAGCGTTTTTGCATATGCGAGATGTCGGGCTTTCCGCGCCTGTTGCGAACCCCTATGTCGAGCACCTCGGAAATCCCGCAGGATTCGTATGTCGACCGATCCCTCTCCCTCCAACGCCGATCTCTCCAACTGGCGCACTGCGCCGTTCAGCCGCTGGGCCTTTCACAACATCCGCGCGATCCTGCCGGTCGCCGACATCGAGAGCGCGCCGGGCAGCGCCTGGACGCTGCCGTCGAGCCTCGTGTCGTTCGACGATTTCAGCGTGCGGCTGCCCAAGGGCGGCACGCTCGATCTCGACGGTTTCCTGAAGGCGACGGCGACCGACGGGCTCCTGATCCTGCAGGACGGCCGCATCGTCTTCGAAATGTATGACGGCGGCACCGACCGCGACACGCCGCACATCCTGATGTCGGCGACCAAGTCGATCACCGGCCTCATCGTCGGCATCCTGGCCGGCCGCGGCGAGCTCGATGTCGACGCCGAGGTCACGCGCTATGTGCCGGAAGTGGCCGCCACGGCCTATCGCGGCGCCACGATCCGGCAGCTGCTCGACATGCGTGCGGGCGTCGTGTTCGATGGTGCCGGCCTGCAGGCCTATGCCGACGCCGCGGGCTGGGAGCCGGTCGCGCCGGGCACGACGCCAAACCTGCACGATTTCTTTGCGACGATGCGCGCTCAGGCGGCGCCGCATGGCGGCGCCTTCAGCTACGTCTCGTCCAACACCGATCTGCTGGGATGGGCGATCGAGCGCGCCACCGGCCGCAGCTTCGCGAGCCTCGCCGGCAGCCTGCTGTGGAAGCCGATGGGGGCGAGCGGCGAGGCCTTCATCACCCTCGACCGCAACGGCGCGCCGCGCTGCACCGGCGGCTTCTGCGCCACCTTGCGCGACGTCGCCCGGCTCGGCCAGCTCGTGCTGTCAGGCGGGCGGCGGGGCTCTCACACGATCATTCCCGAAGGTTGGATCGACGACATCAGGCACAATGGCGATGTGCAGGCCTGGCGCGACGGCCAATGGCGCGACAGTTTTGCCGCGATCAGCCGCAACATGCACTATCGCAGCGGCTGGTACGTCACAAACGACGCGCCGCAGCTGATGTTCGCGATGGGCATTCACGGCCAGAACCTGTTCGTCGATGCAGCCAACGGCATCGTGATCGCCAAGGTCTCGTCATGGGCGCAGCCGGTCGACGGGCAGGCGATCTGGCTCACACATCAGGCGGTGGCGGAATTCACGCGCTGTCTCAAGGGGACCGGCTGAGCTCCACGACGCGGGCAAGGGTCGGGAACACTCGGGCGTTGCTTGCGATGAAACGCAGTGTTTCGCGTGAGGATGGTCCATGCACTTGCATGTTCCTGCTCGCGCGCCTTAAGTGCGCTCCACACCCCGCTCCTCAAAGGATTCCCCATGCCCGCACCTTATTCGATCGTCGCCCTCGTCGGCAGTCTCCGCAAGGAGAGCTTCACCCTGAAGATCGCCAATGCGCTCGCCAAGCTGGCGCCGGCCAGCCTGAAGATCGACGTGACCACGCTCAACGGCCTGTCGTTCTTCAACCAGGATCTCGAAGCCAATCCGCCGGCCGACTGGCTCGCCCTGCGGGAGAAGCTGAAGGCCTCGAACGGCGTGCTGATCCTGACGCCGGAATACAACCGCTCGATTCCCGGCGTGCTCAAGAATGCGATCGACGTCGCCTCGCGTCCCTATGGGCAGAGTTCGTTCCTGGGCAAGCCGGTCGGCCTCATTTCCAATTCGCCGGGCCCGCTCGGTGGCGTGGCGGCGGCCAAGCATCTGCAGAACATCATGCCTGGCATCTCTGGCCCGGTCATGGGGCAGCCGGAAATCTACCTGAATGGCGTCGGCGACGCCTTCGACGCCCAGGGCGAGCTGGTCAAGGATTCGCTCAAGACGGTGTTGCAGCAATATCTGGATGCATTCGCCGCATTCGTGGCCAAGCAGAACGGCTGATCGCGTTCGCCGCCGCCGCGTCCACCTGCGGCGGTCGGCAACTGCATGACGGGTATGATGCGGGCAGGGCGTTGACGCGCCTTGCCCGATCCGTTCCAAGGCGATGCCGGACTTGCGCAAGGATGCGCGTTACCAAGGACAGATGATGGCCCATTCGTTCACACCCGCGTCGTCGTCGAGGCCCGGCCCGAACCAGCCGGATCTGGACTCGGAGGCCGTCTGGCAGGCGCGGATCGACCTCGCGGCCTGTTTCCGGATGGCGGCGCGGCACGGGTTCGAAGAGGGCATCTGCAACCACTTCTCGGCGCTGGTCCCCGGCTATGACGACCTCTTCATCGTCAATCCCTACGGCTATGCGTTCCGCGAACTGACGGCCTCGAAGCTCCTGGTGTGCGACTTCGACGGCAACGTCGTTGCCGGCGACGGCCGCCCGGAGGCGACCGCCTTCTACATCCACGCCCGCATCCACAAGGCGCTGCCGCGCGCCAAGGTCGCGTTCCACACCCACATGCCCTACGCCACCGCGCTGTCGATGACCGAAGGCGACCCGCTGATCTTCGCCGGGCAGACGGCGCTGAAATTCTATGGGCGAACCGCGGTCGACGCGAACTACAACGGGCTGGCGCTCGACGCGCGGGAGGGGGATCGCATCGCCGGGGCTGTCGGTGATGCCGACATCGTCTTCATGAAGCATCATGGCGTCATGGTTCTGGCGCCGACCATCGCCGAAGCCTGGGACGATCTCTACTACCTCGAGCGCGCCTGCCAGGTGCAGTGCCTGGCGCTGTCGACCGGCCGCAAGGTGGTGCCGGTCGCGCCCGAGATCGCCGAGGCCGCCTATCGCCAGATGCGCGAAGGAGATGCGGAATCGGCTCGGTTGCACCTCGAGGCCGTCAAGCGCATGCTCGACCTCGAAGAGCCGGTCTACCGGAGCTGAGGACGGATCGTCTGGAGGCTGGTTCGATGTCCAAATTGGAGCTTTCTGCCGAGCAGCACGCAGCGCTGGATCGCCCCGTCTGGTCAGCCCTGACCACCGGGCACCGAGCGCTTGCGGAGGGCGCCGCGCATGCTCGTCGCTATCCGGCGGCGATTGCGCCATTTGCCGCCATGTCGGACGACAGCGATGCTGCGTGGTCTGAACTCGCCGACCTTGCCAACGAGGATGTCGTTGCGATCGTGACCCCTGCACCCCCGGGCGATGTGCGTGGCCTTGACGCCCGGCTCAGAGCCAGCGTCCGCCAGATGGTTGCCGTGGCGGCGGTCGATCCCGTGGGGGATGCCGCGGTCGAGGTGCTGGACCAGCGCGACATCCCGGCGATGCTGGAACTGACTGCGCTGACCAAGCCCGGTCCGTTCCTGGCCAGGACCCGCGAGCTGGGCCGCTACATCGGTATTCGTGACGGGGAGCGCCTGGCCGCCATGGCCGGGGAGCGCATGCGCCTCGACGGGTTCACGGAAATCAGCGCGGTCTGTGTCCATCCGGACTATCGCGGCCTTGGCTATGCCCAGAGGCTCGTCACGGTCCTGATGACGGCCATCAGGGGCAGGGGCGAGACGCCGTTTCTCCACGTCATAGACGACAATCATGCCGCGATCGCGCTGTATGAGCGTCTCGGCTTCGTGTCGCGAGCCACCTTGTGTTTCACGGTGCTTCGGCAATCCGTCAGCCAGTGACGCGTGATGGGACCTTCGGAACGAAGCCGCCGCGGCGTAGATTAGCAGATCCTTAACCAAGGCGCCCCATCTTCCGGCCCATGGTCTCCCGCGCGCGGCTCAAATCGTTCCTGACCGGGCTCGCCCTCTACACGATGGCGGCCGCCATCATCGGCTATTTCGGCATCAACGCCTATACCGGCCGCTACGGCCTGACCGCGCGTCAGGAGCTCGACCAGGAGATCATTGCGCTCACCTCCGAGCTCGCCCGGCTGAAGCAGGAGCGGGCGGAGGGTGAGAAGCGCGTGTCGCTGCTGCGCTCCGACCGGGTCGATCCCGACATGCTCGATGAGCGCGCCCGCTTCCAGCTCGGCTACGCTAACCCGCGTGATCTGATCCGGATCAATCGGCCGAACTGAGCGAGCCGGTCTCCGCGATGCATCCGTTGTGAGACTCGCCTCGCGTCTGCGTAACGAACGCAGGCACGACAAGCCCATGACGAGGAAGACCCGCGCTGCGCGCGGGCCTTCGACGATCGCTGATGGGCTGCCCCTTATGCGGCCCGCACGGTGGCGAGGAACTTGTGGACCTCGGCCTTCAGGCGGTTGCTGTCCTGGGACAGTGACTGCACAGCGTTGAGCACCTGGGACGAAGCCGTCCCCGTCTCGGTTGCTTCGCGCTGGACGTCGGCAACATTCGCGGAGACCTCTTTCGTACCGCTGGCGGCTTGCTGGATGTTGCGCGAGATTTCCTGGGTTGCGGCGCCCTGTTCTTCGACAGCGGCTGCGATGGTGGCGGCGATTTCCGACATCCGGCCGATCGTGTCGCCGATTTCCTTGATGGCGGTCACCGAATGCTGAGTGGCGGTCTGGATGGCGCCAATCTGCTGGCTGATCTCTCCCGTCGCCTTGGCAGTCTGCTCGGCGAGCGCCTTGACCTCCGAGGCGACAACGGCGAAGCCGCGACCAGCTTCACCCGCCCGCGCCGCCTCGATGGTGGCGTTCAAGGCCAGCAGGTTGGTCTGGCCGGCGATGGTGTTGATGAGCTCCACCACGTCGCCGATGCGAGCCGCCGCTTGCGACAATTCGCCCACGCGTTCATTGGTCTTGCGGGCCTGCTCAACGGCTTCACTGGCGATCGCCGAAGACTGCTGCACCTGTCGGCTGATCTCGTTCACGGAGGAGGACATTTCCTCGGTGGCGGCGGCGACCGACTGGACGTTGTTGGAGGCGGCGCCTGAGGCGCCGGCTACGACGGTGGCAAGACCCTTCGAGCGCTCGGCCGTTGCGCTGAGCGACTGGGCCGATGACTCCAGATCGGTCGCTGCCGACGACACCGTCTCGATGATCTGGCCGACCGCTGTCTCGAAATCGTTCGCAAGGCGCATCGTATCGATCTTGCGCTGCTCGGCCTGGCGTGCCTCCAGCTCGTTCTGCTCGGCCTCGAGCCGCTGGCGGGCGACGGCATTGACCTTGAACACCTCGACGGCACGGGCCATCTCGCCGACCTCGTCGCGCCGTTCCGAGTTCGGGATCTGCACAGCGAGATTCCCGTTCGCAAGCTCGGTCATCGTCCGGGTGATCGCTTGCAGCGGCCGGACCAGGCCGCGCGCGATCATCAGGGTCGCAACGCACAGCAGGGCGATCAGTCCGACGGCCCAGATCAGCGTCACCTTGACGGAGGCGTAGAACGCCTCGTCGAGATCGTCGACATACACGCCTGTGCCCACAACCCAGTTCCACGGATCGGCCTTCATGGTGTAGCCGAGCTTCGCCACCGGGACGCTGCTGCCGGCGCGCGCGAACATATAGCTGACGAAGCCGCCACCAGGCTGGGTCGAAGCCGCGATCAACTCGCGTACGAAGGGCAGACCATTGGCGTCCTTTTCGTTGAGCAGACCCTTGCCCTCCCAATCCGGCTTCGGGCCAAGCACGAGGTTCACGCCGTCCGGCTGGTAGACGAAGATGTAGTCGTTCTTGCCGAACCGAATGCCGCGGAGCACGGCCTTGGCGCGGTTCTGCGCCTCGTCCGCGGTCAGGGCCCCCTTCGCCGCCGCATCGGCAAAGCCCTTCACGATCGACACGGCAGATTGCACCTGTCCGACGACTGCAGCCTTACGCTCTTCGACCAGGGCTGTTCGGGTGGCCAGCAGCTGGCTGACCACGGCGACGATACAGACGCCGATGGATAACGCGACCAGAACCGCAAAGCGGCGAGGGATGGTGAGAACCATGTTCGTTCCTGTCAGAGGGCCCAGGCAGCCGGACAGTCCAGGCAGCCAGGGATTTTCGTTGAGTTGTTTGATTTCGTTGATGAATTCGGAAAAATTGTGCGCTGCGGAGGGTTTAGAATTGATTGATTCGAAGGCCCGTAGGAACACGGAGACCCCCTGCCGCTGCTCGGTCGGAATATCCGTTATGCCGATGTTCGATATGTCGGGTTTTTTGGTCGCTGTCGGCGTCGTCGAGATCCCAACGATGAGGGTGTCGTCGAGGGCGTCGCCGGCTTGGCCTCACGCGTCCCATCCGCTGAGATGGCTGCTCTTTTTTGTAGCGGCCTGCGGTCGGATTCCAAAAATGGTGGAATTGTATTTGCAATATTTCGTGTGCATTGCAGCGCGGCACGCCAAAGCCTTCGGACGCGCCACGCGGTCCTTTTACGTCTCCTGGAGTTGAGCTAGAGAGAGCTACTTTTTCTCTCATCCGGAATTGCCATGGCCGCACCGAAGAAGACCGCCGCAAAGGAACAAGGGCAGGACAGAGACAACGGCCCGCCGCCGGAATTCACCAGAGAACAGGAATTGGCTGCGCTTCGCGACATGCTGCTGATCCGCCGCTTTGAGGAAAAGGCCGGTCAGCTTTATGGCATGGGTGCGATCGGCGGCTTCTGCCATCTTTACATCGGCCAGGAAGCCGTCGTGGTCGGCATGCAGATGGCGCTGAAGCCGGGCGATCAGGTCATCACCGGCTATCGTGATCATGGCCACATGCTGGCCACCGGCATGGACGCCAAGGGCGTGATGGCCGAGCTCACCGGGCGCCGCGGTGGATACTCCAAGGGCAAGGGCGGCTCCATGCACATGTTCAGCATGGAGAAGAACTTCTTCGGCGGCCACGGCATCGTCGGCGCCCAGGTCTCGCTCGGCACCGGCCTTGCGCTCGCCAACCGCTACCGCGGCAACGACTCGGTCAGCGTCGCCTATTTCGGCGATGGCGCGGCCAACCAGGGGCAGGTCTATGAGAGCTTCAACATGGCGGAGCTCTGGAAGCTGCCGGTGATCTACGTCATCGAGAACAACCGCTATGCGATGGGCACGGCGGTGTCGCGCGCCTCGGCGCAGACCGACTTCTCCAAGCGCGGCATCTCCTTCAACATCCCGGGCGAGCAGGTCGACGGCATGGACGTCCGCGCCGTGAAGGCTGCGGGCGAGAAGGCCGTTGCCTGGTGCCGCGAGGGCAAGGGCCCGTACATTCTGGAAATGCAGACCTACCGCTATCGCGGCCACTCGATGTCGGACCCGGCGAAGTATCGCACCCGCGAGGAGGTGGAGAAGGTCCGTCACGACCAGGATCCGATCGAGCAGGTGCGCAACCGCCTGCTGGCGGCCAAGGTCAGCGAGCAGGATCTCAAGACGATCGATGCCGACGTGCGCAAGATCGTCAACGAGGCCGCCGATTTCGCGCAGGCCGATCCCGAGCCCGATGTCGCCGAGCTCTACACCGACGTTTACCGCTGAGCGCGCGCAAGCTGTTTCTCTGGAGCTGATATGCCTATTCAAGTTTTGATGCCTGCGCTGTCGCCCACGATGGAAAAGGGCAATCTCGCCAAATGGCTGAAGAAGGAAGGTGAGGCGATCAAGTCGGGTGACGTGATCGCCGAGATCGAGACCGACAAGGCCACGATGGAGGTCGAGGCGACCGACGAGGGCACGCTCGGCAAGATCCTGATCCCCGAAGGCACCGCCGACGTCGCGGTCAATACGCCGATTGCGACCATCCTCGCGGATGGCGAGAGCGTGGCCGATCTCGGCAAGGCGGCACCCGCTGCCGAGATGAAAGCCGCGCAGTCGGCGCCGCCGGCCGAGCCGGCTGCTTCGGTGTCGGCATCGCCTGCGCCGACCGGCGTGGCTGCGCCGCAGAGCGTGGCCGAGCCCGATCCCGAGGTGCCAGCGGGCACCGAGATGGTGACGCAAACCATCCGCGAGGCGCTGCGCGACGCCATGGCCGAGGAGATGCGCCGAGACGGCGACGTCTTCATCATGGGCGAGGAGGTCGCCGAATATCAGGGCGCCTACAAGGTCACCCAGGGCCTGCTGCAGGAGTTCGGCGCCCGCCGCGTGATGGACACGCCGATCACCGAGCACGGCTTCGCCGGCATCGGCGTCGGTGCGGCGATGGCCGGCCTGAAGCCGATCGTCGAGTTCATGACCTTCAACTTCGCCATGCAGGCGATGGACCAGATCATCAACTCCGCGGCGAAGACACTCTATATGTCCGGTGGCCAGATGGGCTGCTCGATCGTGTTCCGTGGTCCGAACGGCGCCGCCGCCCGCGTTGCCGCGCAGCATAGCCAGGACTACGCGTCCTGGTACTCTCACGTTCCCGGCCTCAAGGTGATCGCGCCGTACTCCGCGGCGGACGCCAAGGGCCTGCTGAAGGCCGCGATCCGCGATCCGAACCCGGTGATCTTTCTCGAGAACGAGGTGCTCTACGGCCACTCCGGCGAAGTGCCGAAGCTCGACGACTATGTGATCCCGATCGGCAAGGCGCGCATCGCCCGCAGCGGCAAGGACGTCACCATCATCTCGTGGTCGAACGGCATGACCTACGCGCTGAAGGCCGCCGATGAGCTTGCCAAGGAGGGCATCGAGGCCGAGGTGATCGACCTGCGCACGCTGCGTCCGATGGACACCGAGACCATCGTCGCCTCGGTCAAGAAGACCGGCCGCGCGGTGACGGTGGAGGAGGGCTGGCAGCAGAGCGGCGTCGGCGCCGAGATCGCCGCGCGCATCATGGAGCACGCCTTCGACTATCTCGATGCCCCAGTCGCGCGCGTGTCCGGCAAGGACGTGCCGATGCCGTATGCGGCGAATCTCGAGAAGCTCGCGCTGCCCTCGGCCGCGGAGGTCGTTCAGGCCGCCAAATCCGTCTGCTACCGGTAAGCCGTCGAGGACGCCCAGATGGCCGGACCCAAGGAGCAGCCGCTGCCGCCCGATGTAATCGGCCGCGAGGACGCCACCGAAGTGTTGCGCGCCTTCGTGCTCGATGGCGGGCTCTCGATCGCCTTCCAGCGCGCGTTCGAGGAGCCCGACGTGTGGGGGCTGCTCCTGGTCGACGTCGCCCGTCATGCTGCGCGCGCCTATGCGCGCGAGAGCGATTATTCCGAAGACGAGGCGCTGCAGCGCATCGTCGAGATGTTCGAAGCCGAGCTGGCTCGGCCGACCGATACGGGCACCACCAGCCCCAGGTCGAAACAAGGTCACTGATCATGCCGATCAACATTCTCATGCCCGCGCTGTCGCCGACGATGGAGAAGGGCAACCTCGCCCGTTGGCTCAAGAAGGAAGGCGACCAGGTCAAGTCAGGCGAGGTCATCGCCGAGATCGAGACCGACAAGGCCACGATGGAAGTCGAGGCGGTCGACGAAGGCACCCTCGCCAAGATCCTGGTGCCGGAAGGCACGCAGGACGTGCCCGTGAACGACGTGATCGCGGTGCTCGCCGGCGAGGGCGAGGACGTCAAGGCCGCCGGCAGCGCACCGGCTGCGGCAGCTCCCAAGCCCGAGGCCAAGCCCATCGCCTCGGCGGCTCCCGCTGCGACGGCTGCACCGGCCGCAGCGCACGCGCCGAAGCCGGCTACGGCTCCTGCTCCAGCCGCGCCTGCGGCGGCCCCTCAGGTCAACGGTCATGCGCGCATCTTCTCGTCGCCATTGGCGCGACGTCTCGCCAAGGATGCCGGCATCGATCTCGGCCGCATCACCGGCACCGGCCCGCACGGCCGCGTCGTTGCGCGCGACGTCGAGGACGCCAAGTCCGGCAAGGGCCTGAAGGCCGCGCCGTCGGCGGCACCTGCCGCGACAGGCGCGCCCGCGCTGGCGCCGTCGATGTCGGACAAGCAGATCCTGGCGCTGTTCGAGCCGGGCTCCTACGAGGTCATCCCGCATGACGGCATGCGCCGCACCATTGCGCAGCGCCTGACCGCATCGGTGCAGAACGTCCCGCACTTCTACCTGACGATCGACTGCGACATCGGCAAGCTCTTGGCCGCGCGCGAGGAGATCAATGCGGCGGCGCCGAAGGACAAGGAGAAGAAGCCGCTCTACAAGCTCTCGGTCAACGACTTCGTCATCAAGGCGATGGCGGTGGCGCTGCAGAAGATCCCGAACTGCAATGTCAGCTGGACCGAAGGCGGCATGGTCAAGCACAAGCATTCCGACGTCGGCGTCGCCGTGGCGATGCCGGGCGGCCTGATCACGCCGATCATCCGCAAGGCCGAGACCAAGACCCTGTCGGCGATCTCGGGCGAGATGAAGGACTTCGCCGCGCGTGCCCGCTCGCGCAAGCTGAAGCCGGAGGAGTATCAGGGCGGCACCACCGCCGTGTCCAACCTCGGCATGTACGGCATCAATCACTTCACGGCGGTGATCAACCCGCCGCATGCGACGATCCTCGCGGTCGGCACCTCGGAGGAGCGGCCCGTGGTGCGCAACGGCAAGATCGAGATCGCCAGCATGATGAGCGTGACCCTGTCGTGCGACCACCGCGCCATCGATGGCGCGCTCGGCGCCGAGCTGATCGGCGCGTTCAAGCAGCTGATCGAGAATCCCGTGATGATGATGGTGTGATGTTGCTTTCCGGAGCGGGATGGCAAACGGGGCCAGCGCATGCGGATCAGAACGCGGTGGCCCTGGATCACGGCACTGGTGAGCGTCGCGCTGTTCGCCAACCCGCTCGGGATCGACGTCATCCATTCTGCTTTCTTCTCCGGCGAGGCGCTGTCGCGCGGCATCTGGGCGCCAATCGCGCTCGCCGGATTCGCTATCTGCACCCTGCTGATGCTCCTGGAAGCCGTCATGCGAGCCATGATCTGGCGACGCTCCGTCCGCAGCCCCACCGTCTGATTTCCGACTGCTTAAGTTGAATGGGAGCCGTCATGGCCGACACATCCTTCGACATCATCATCATCGGGTCCGGCCCGGGCGGCTACGTCGCCGCGATCCGCGCCGCCCAGCTCGGCTTCAAGACCGCGATCATCGAGAAGTCATACCTCGGCGGCATCTGCCTGAACTGGGGCTGCATCCCGACCAAGGCGCTGCTGCGCTCGGCCGAGATCTATCACTACATGCAGCACGCAAAGGACTACGGGCTGTCTGCCGAGAAGATCTCCTACGATCCAAAGGCGGTGGTGGCGCGCTCGCGCGGCGTCTCGAAGCGGCTGAACGACGGCGTCGGCTTCCTGATGAAGAAGAATAAGGTCCAGGTGATCTGGGGCAAGGCTGCGATCGACGCGCCCGGCAAGATCACGGTGACCAAGTCCGACGTCGAAGCGCCCAAGGGCGCGCTGGGTGAGGGGACCTATCAGGCGAAGCACATCATCGTTGCCACCGGCGCGCGGCCGCGCGTGCTGCCGGGGCTCGAGCCGGACAAGAAGCTGGTCTGGACCTATTTCGAGGCGATGGTTCCTGACAAGATGCCGAAGTCGCTGTTGGTGGTCGGCTCTGGCGCGATCGGCATCGAATTCGCCTCGTTCTTCCGCACGATGGGCTCCGAGGTCACCGTGGTCGAGGTGCTGCCGCAGATCCTGCCCGTCGAGGACGCCGAGATCGCCGGCCTTGCCCGCAAGCAGTTGGAGAAGCAGGGCCTCAAGATCATGACCGGGGCCAAGGTCACCAAGCTCGACAAGAAGAGCGACAGCGTGGTGGCGACGATCGACGACGGCAAGGGCAAGACGGAGTCGGTCGAGTTCGATCGCGTGATCTCGGCGGTCGGCGTTGTCGGCAACATCGAGAATCTCGGGCTCGAGAAGCTGGGCGTGAAAACCGATCGCGGCTGCATCGTCATCGATGGCTACGGCAAGACCAACGTGCCCGGCCTCTACGCGATCGGCGACGTCGCCGGTCCGCCGATGCTGGCGCACAAGGCCGAGCACGAGGGCGTGGTCTGCATCGAGGCCATCAAGGGCCTACATCCCCACCCGATGGACAAGAACCTCATTCCAGGCTGCACCTATTGCCATCCGCAGGTCGCTTCCGTCGGGCTCACCGAGGCCAAGGCCAAGGAGCAGGGCCGCGACGTCAGAGTCGGCCGCTTCCCCTTCGTCGGCAATGGCAAGGCGATCGCGCTCGGCGAGGACCAGGGCCTCGTCAAGGTGATCTTCGACAAGAAGACGGGACAGCTGATCGGCGCCCACATGGTCGGCGCCGAGGTCACCGAGCTGATCCAGGGCTATGTCGTGGCGATGAACCTCGAAACGACGGAAGAAGAGCTGATGCACACGGTGTTCCCGCATCCGACCCTGTCGGAGATGATGAAGGAAGCCGTGCTCGACGCCTACGGCCGCGTGCTGAACATGTAGCTCCGTCCCCGCTCGTCATGCGCGGGCTTGACCCGCGCATCCATCGCGCTTCGGGAAACTCTGCGAAGCGGATGGATTGCCGGGTCAAGCCCGGCAATGACGACAGCAGCCAGAAAGTCACTGCCGTGAAATCCAGCGACAATCTCACCATCGAACGTCCGACCTTCGTCACCCATCTCGAATGCGCGATGGAAGGCGATCACTATCCGGCGGATCAGGTCCACAACCTCTCCAAGGCCGGCAAGCCGCTGCTGGTGCGCTACGATCTCGCAGGCGTGAAGCGGGCGCTCACGAAGGACGCGCTGGCGCAGCGTCCGGCCGACATGTGGCGCTATCGCGAACTGCTGCCGGTGCGCAAATGCCAGGACATCGTCAGCCTCGGCGAAGTCATGACACCGCTGATCAGCCTGCCCAAGCTGTCGAAGAAGCTCGGCGGCGGCGAGATCATCGTCAAGGATGAGGGCCGGCTGCCGACCGGCTCGTTCAAGGCGCGCGGCCTCGTGATGGCGGTGTCGATGGGCAAGGCGCTCGGCATCAAGCACATGGCGATGCCGACCAACGGCAATGCCGGTGCTGCGCTCGCGGCCTATGCGACCTCCTGCGGCATCAAGACCACGATCTTCTGTCCGGCCGATACGCCGGAGGTGAATGTCAGCGAGATCGAGCTGCAGGGCGCGACCGTCTACCGCGTCAACGGACTGATCGACGATTGCGGCAAGATCGTCGGCGAGGGCAAGGCCAAGGTCGGCTGGTTCGATACCTCGACCCTGAAGGAGCCGTATCGCATCGAGGGCAAGAAGACGATGGGCCTGGAGCTTGCCGAGCAGCTCGGCTGGGACGTGCCCGACGTGATCTTCTATCCGACCGGCGGCGGCACTGGCCTGATCGGCATGTGGAAGGCGTTCGACGAACTGGAGAAGATCGGCTTCATCGGCGCAAAGCGTCCGCGCATGGTCGCGGTGCAGGCCTCGGGCTGCGCGCCGATGGTGCGGGCCTTCGAGCAGGGCGTCGAGCATGCGACCCGGTGGGAAGACGCCCACACCATCGCGTCCGGCATCCGCGTGCCTCAGGCGGTGGGTGATTTTCTCATCCTGCGCGCGGTGCGCGAGAGCAAAGGTTTCGCCATTGCGGTCGATGATGAGAAGATTTCATCTGCGCTCAGCGAAGTCGCGCGCGAGGAGGGGCTGCTGTTGTGCCCGGAAGGCGCGGCGACCTATGCCGCCTACAAGCAGAGCCTGGCCGACGGGCGCGTAACGAAAAACGATCGCGTCATGCTGTTCAATTGCGCGACAGGACTTAAATATCCGCTGCCGCCGGTCACCCGCACGCTCGATCGTCACCAGCCGATCGACTTCGGGCAGTTCTAACTAACAACCAGCACCGCGGCCTCGGGCACATGCTCCGGCGCAGACGCATTCGCGTCTGCCGCCGGTGCGTGCGACACAAGGGAGGACGTGATGCGACGAGCTCTTTGCGCCGTGCTGTTGGTGTGTCTTGCGCTGATGCAGCCGGCGCGCGCCGACAATTATCCCTCGCGCGCGATCACCGTGATCGTGCCATTCGCTGCCGGCGGCCCATCGGATGCGATGATGCGCATCCTCGCCGAGCACATGAGACAGACGCTCGGCCAGCCCGTTCTGATCGAGAACGTGACAGGGGCGGGCGGTTCGATCGGCGTGGGCCGTGCCGTCCGCTCGAAGCCCGACGGCTACACCGTGAGCTTCGGCCATCTCGGCACCCATGTCGCCAACGGCGCCGTCTACCGGCTCGGCTATGACCTCGAAGCCGATCTCGAGCCGGTGGTGCTGCTGCCGAGCAATCCGATGATCATCGTCAGCAGGAACAATATCCCGGCGAAGTCGCTGCCGGAGTTTCTCGCCTGGGTGAAGTCGCAGCCGAACCCCGTGTCGGCCGGCACCGCGGGCAATGGCTCCGGCAGCCACATCGCGGGGCTCTATTTCGAGCAGGTCACCGGCCTCAAGCTGCAATATGTGCCGTATCGCGGCACGGGACCGGCGATGAACGATCTGGTCGCCGGCCAGATCGATCTGATCGTCGACCAGACCTCCAACGCCATCAACCAGGTTCGTGCCGGCACGATCCGCGCCTACGCCGTCACCGACGCCAAGCGGCTCGAGTCCGCGCCGGAGATTCCGACCACCGACGAGGCCGGCCTGCCGGGCTTCCACATGACCCTGTGGTCGGGCCTCTGGCTGCCGAAGGGCGCCAGCAAGGAGATCGTCGACACCCTCAATGCTGCGGCGGTGGCTGCGCTGGACGAGCCGGATGTGAAAAATCAATTGAAAAACCTGGGGTTGCAGATGCCCGCGGCCGACCAACGGGGCCCCGCCGCGCTTGGAACCCTGCAACGCGCCGAGATCCGCAAATGGTGGCCGATGATCCGCGCCGCCGGGGTGGTGCCGGAGTAGGTTCACCCTGCCACGCCCAATCGCACATGGTTGCGCATCGGCCACGAATGTTGCGACGTCGCCACAGTTTACGAAGTTTTGGTAACAATCTCCGGCGCTCCGCAAACGCGCCGCTTTTTAGCCACACCTGGTCGTGAAATACTTTGATCAGAACATAACCAGTGCGTGTGAGGCTGCCGAAAATCCACTTGCCGGATTTTGAGCGTTCTCCGCGGCACCGGGAGGCCAAAACAGCGATGGACGCGAAGACCGACATCAAGCGCAGGCTGCCCAGCCGTCATGTGACGGAAGGGCCCGAGCGTGCGCCGCATCGGTCCTACCTCTACGCCATGGGCCTCACCACGGCGCAGATCCATCAGCCCTTCGTCGGCGTCGCCTCGTGCTGGAACGAGGCTGCGCCCTGCAACATCGCGCTGATGCGGCAGGCTCAGGCGGTGAAGAAGGGCGTCGCGCACGCCGGCGGCACGCCGCGCGAATTCTGCACCATCACCGTGACCGACGGCATCGCGATGGGCCATGACGGCATGCGCTCGTCGCTGCCGTCGCGCGAGGCGATCGCCGATTCCGTGGAGCTGACGATTCGCGGCCATTCCTACGATGCGCTCGTCGGCCTCGCCGGCTGCGACAAATCGCTGCCGGGCATGATGATGGCGATGGTCCGGCTCAACGTGCCCTCGATCTTCATCTATGGCGGCTCGATCCTGCCCGGCAATTTCCGCGGCCAGCAGGTCACCGTGCAGGACATGTTCGAGGCTGTCGGCAAGCATTCGGTGGGCGCCATGTCGGACGACGACCTCGACGAGCTCGAGCGCGTCGCCTGTCCG
This sequence comes from Bradyrhizobium sp. HKCCYLRH1030, assembly GCF_051168395.1. Taxonomy (NCBI): domain Bacteria; kingdom Pseudomonadati; phylum Pseudomonadota; class Alphaproteobacteria; order Hyphomicrobiales; family Nitrobacteraceae; genus Bradyrhizobium; species Bradyrhizobium sp. HKCCYLRH1030. The sequence goes on from NZ_JBNPUY010000001.1 coordinate 115,134, forward strand.
TCGGCTGGCGCCTGCGGCGCCCAGTTCACGGCCAACACGATGGCGACGGTGTCCGAGGCGATCGGGCTGGCGCTGCCTTATTCGGCCGGGGCCCCGGCGCCTTACGAAATCCGCGATGCCTTCTGCATGACCGCCGGCGAACAGGTCATGGAGCTGATCGCCGCCAATATCCGCCCGCGCGACATCGTCACGCGAAAATCCCTGGAGAATGCCGCTGCGGTTGTGGCGGCGTCCGGCGGGTCGACCAATGCTGCGCTGCATCTACCTGCGATTGCACACGAGGCCGGCATCAAGTTCGACTTATTCGACGTCGCCGAAATCTTCAAAAAGACACCTTATATCGCGGATTTGAAGCCGGGTGGCCGCTATGTCGCCAAAGACATGTTCGAGGCTGGTGGCATTCCGCTCTTGATGAAGACGTTGCTCGACCATGGCTATTTGAACGGCGACTGCCTCACAGTCACCGGCCGGACGATCGCCGAAAACCTCAAAGGCGTGAAGTGGAATCCGCACCAGGACGTGGTGGTGCCGGCTGACAAGCCGATCACTGCAACCGGGGGGGTCGTCGGTCTGAAAGGCAATCTCGCGCCAGAGGGCGCGATCGTGAAAGTCGCGGGCATGTCGAACTTGAAATTCTCTGGGCCGGCCCGCTGCTTCGATCGGGAAGAGGACGCCTTTGACGCCGTCCAGAAGCGCACCTATCGCGAAGGCGACGTGATCGTCATTCGCTACGAGGGGCCGCGCGGCGGTCCGGGCATGCGGGAAATGCTGCAGACCACGGCGGCGCTGACCGGGCAGGGCATGGGCGGCAAGATCGCGCTGATCACCGACGGCCGGTTCTCGGGCGCGACCCGGGGCTTCTGCATCGGCCATATCGGACCGGAGGCGGCGGTCGGCGGACCGATCGCGCTGGTCGAGGATGGCGACATCATCGAGATCGACGCCGAGGCGGGCATCCTTAACGTGAAGTTGAGCGATGCCGAGCTGGCGACACGCAAGACCAAGTGGACGCCGCGTGAGACGCATCACACGTCAGGTGCACTTTGGAAATATGCCCAGCAGGTGGGGCCGGCCGTGGCGGGCGCCGTGACCCATCCAGGTGGTGCGCAAGAGAAGTATTGCTATGCGGACATCTGATCGGATCCTTTTCGCATTGATGCTGGGGGTTGCCCCGCTCGCGTTGCCGACGCCATCGTTCGCGTTCGATGGCGCTCCGGTCAACCAGGAGCCGGCGATCCCCGTGGCTGGACAGCAGGCTGGCGCCGGCGCGCTGCGCAAGGCGCTGCCCGCGACGACGTCCTCGACCTCACCCACGCAGTCCCTGACGGCGCTGCAATATGCGGCGGAGGAAGGTCACCCGATTGCGCAGTTCAAGCTCGGCCGCATGTATGCGGCGGGCGATGGCGTTGCGCGCGACGACATGCGCGCCTTCGACTATTTCAGCCGCATCGCCAATGCGCATGCGGAGGACAGCCCGTCGGCGCCGCAGGCGCAGATCGTCGCCAATGCCTTCGTCGCGCTCGGCCGCTATTACCTGAGCGGCATCCCCAACACGAAGGTCAAGGCCGATCCGGATCGCGCGCGGGAGATGTTCTCCTATGCGGCGTCCTACTTCGGCAATGCGGACGCCCAGTACGACCTGGCGCGGATGTACCTGAAGACCGCGGATGCCTCGCGCGACGACTTCCGTTATGGTGCGCGCTGGCTCGGCCTCGCCGCGCAGAAGGGCCAGCACCAGGCCCAGGCGCTGCTTGGTCAGATGCTGTTCAACGGCGACCGGTTGCCGCGCCAGCCGGCGCGCGGACTGATGTGGCTCACGCTGGCGCGCGACAGCGCCGGTCCGGACGAAGCCTGGATCAAGGAGAGCTACAACCGCGCCTTCGCCAAGGCCTCGGACGATGACCGCGCCTCGGCGCTGCAGATGCTCGAGAGCTGGGTGCAGGGCAAGCGCGAGTAGCAGGAGCGGAATGCATCGCGTTCCCTCCGTTCCAGAGAGGGGCTGCGATGATCATCCGCGATGCGACGGCTGACGATGCCGAGGCGGCCTGCGCCGTGTTGCGGGCCTCGATTTCCGAATTGTGCAGGGACGACCACCGCGGCGACCCGCAGATCCTGGCGCGCTGGCTGGCCAACAAGACACCCCAGAACGTGGCGCAGTGGGCGGACGGGCAGGGGCGCTCACTGCTGGTCGCGGTCGAGGATGGTGCGATTCTCGCGGTCGGCGGGCTCGCCCATCCCGGCGAGATCACGGTCAACTACGTGTCGCCGCAAGCCCGGTTTCGCGGCATCAGCTCGGCGCTGGTGGCCGAGCTGGAGCGGCGGGCGCTCGCGCTTGGTGCAAGGGAGATCGCCTTGTTGAGCACCGAGACCGCGCATCGATTCTATCTCGCCCGCGGCTACGCCGATGTCGGCGTGCCCGCCGGCAAGTTCGGCACCGCGGCCTCCTATCCGATGCGCAAAACCCTCGGTCCCGCGCGGTGAGTCGCGGGTCGCGACGACACATCGAGGCCATGGCAGCGGATGCCTAACGAATAGGCGTCGGCGCGCCGATGTTCTGACCAGCGTCAGGTTCCAGAACCAAAATCGGCGAACTTTGGTACACGAACGACCGCGATGACGCCAAAACGCGCTTGGCACGATTCGTGAGTGCAAATCCTCTGCAACAGCAGAGGCGGCACGTTTGCACAGCGTTCGGATCGGCCTGATCATTCCTCAGCGCGGCTCGGCGGGGTTGTGGGCCCCCTCCGCGGAAGCCTGTGGGCGGCTGGCCGTGACCGAGCTGAACCAGGCCGCCGGCATCCGCCGCCGACAGGTCGAGCTGATCGTCATCGACGCCGGCGCAACCGCCGCCAGCGCGGGTCGGGCCGCGGTCGAAGCGGTCGACGAGTTCGCCGTCGACGGCCTCGTCGGCATGCTGCCGAGCTACGCGCGCGATCCTGTCGCGCAGGCCGCGCGCGGCCGCGTGCCGTTCGTCTACACGCCCCAGTTCGAGGGCCTGCCGGCGAACAGCGACGTGATGACCACGGGCGAGACCGCCGGCGAATTGCTGGCACCCGCGATCCAATGGCTCTCGGAGTGCAAGCGCGCCCGGCGCTTCTTCCTGTGCGGCAACGACTACATCTGGCCGCGTTCCTCGCTCGACATCGCCAAGCGCCTGATCGCGCGATACGGCGGCGTCGTCACCGGAGAGCACTACGTGCCGGTCGGCGTGCATGATTTCGACGAGATGCTCGATCGTATCAAGACCACGCGCAGCGACGTCGTTCTCCCGGTCTTTCTCGGCTTCGACTGCATCGTGTTCAGCCGCGCCTTCTGCGCCGCCGGGCTCAGCCGCCACGTTCTGCGCTTCTCCTCGGCCTTCGACGAGACCATCGTCTATGGACTCGACAGCAGCGAGACCGAGAACGTGTTCGTCGCCTCCAGCTACTTTGCATCGCTGCGCTCGCGCAACAACGGCGCCTTCCTGGAGCGTTACTACACGGCGTTCGGCGACAACCCGCCGCCCGCGAACGGCTATGGCGAGTCCTGCTACGAGGGCATTCACGCGCTCGCCGCGCTGATCGAGCGCGCCGAGAGCTTCGATGCGCGCGTTCTCAGGCGCTTCTTCGGGCGCACGCTGCAGCGGCGCACCGCGCGCGGCACGGAGGCACAGCCGGTGGTTGGCGGCCGGCACCCGATCCACCTCGCCGAGCTGGACGGCTACGATTTCTCGGTTGTCGCATCGTCACACTGAGCGCTGCCGCGCCAAAAAGAACTTGCATTTTCAAATATTGTAATTTTAAACTTTGCGCGACTTGTGCAACAGCATCACCAACCGATGGGGACCCCTGATGACTTTTTCCCGCCGTCGTTTTCTGCAACGCTCGGCCATCGCGACGTCGACCTTGATCGCGACACCTGCGGTGTTCCGCTCAGGCGCGCTCGCGGCCGAGAACCCGATCACGGTCGGCAGCCTGCACGACCAGTCGGGCCCGATCGGCACCTCCGGCACGCCGATGGTCTACGCGCTGCAGCTCGCCGTCGATGAGATCAATGCCGCCGGCGGCCTGCTCGGACGTCCCTTGAAGGTCATCCACTACGACACCCAGTCCAACATCCAGCTGTACTCGCAATATGCCCAGCAGCTGGCGGTGAAGGACAAGGTCGACGTCGTGCACGGCGGCATCACCTCGGCCTCGCGTGAGGCGATCCGCCCGACCTTCGACCGCTTCAAGGTGCTGTACTTCTACAACACGCTGTATGAAGGCGGCGTCTGCGACCGCAACACCTTCTGCACCGGCACCACGCCGGCGCAGACGGTCGAGAAGCTGGTGCCGAGCGCGATGAAGAAGGCGGGCAAGAAGGCCTACATCATCGCGGCCGACTACAATTACGGTCAGATCACCGCGAAGTGGATGACCAAGTACTGCAAGGACAATGGCGGCGAGATTCTCTCGACCGACTTCTTCCCGCTCGACGTGACCAATTTCGGCTCGACCATCTCGAAGATCCAGGCGGCCAAGCCCGACCTCATCCTGTCGGCGCTGGTCGGCGGCAACCACACCGCGTTCTACCGGCAGTGGACCGCCGCCGGCATGAAATCGAAGATCCCGATCGCCTCGACCACCTTTGGCCTCGTCAACGAGCCCTCGACGCTGGACGCGGCGGAAAGCGATGGGGTCATTGGCGCCTACGGCTATTTCGAGGAGCTGACCACGCCGACCTCGAAGAGCTTCGTCGAGAAGATCAAGAAGGCGCATCCGGATTCGCCTTACATCAGCGAGCTCGCCTCGTGCACCTATGAAGGCGTGATGCTGTGGGCCGAGGGCGTCAAGAAGGCCGGCAGCATCGACCGCATGAAGGTGATCGAGGCGCTCGAAAGCGGCCTCGTCTTCGACGGCCCCAGCGGCAAGGTCTCGCTGGACAAGCCGACCCATCACACCGTCCGCAACGCGTTCCTGGCCGAGGTCAAGGATCGCAAATGGTCGGTGCTGGAGACCTACACCGACGCCAAGCCGGCGGACACCGCGAGTGTCTGCGACCTCGTCAAGAACCCCACCGACACCAAGCAGTACATCATCAATCTCTGACGCCTGCCGGGTCCCGCCATCCGGCGGGGCCCGGTGTCCCTGGACTGCCCTGAAAGACCTGACGCATGGCGATCTACGTCATCCTCGCGCTCGACGTCCTCAATGGAATCTCGTCGCTGTTCCTGCTCTGCCTGGGACTGGCGATCATCTTCGGCATGATGAAGATCATCAATCTCGCCCATGGCGAATTCATCATGCTCGGCGCCTATGCGACCGTCATTTCCGCCAATGCCGGTGTGAACATCTGGATCGCGATGCTGATCATCGCGCCGCTGTTCGTCGGCATCGTGGGGCTCGTGATCGAGCGCTGCCTGATTCGCTTCCTCTATGGCCGCCTGGTCGATTCGATGCTCGCGACCTGGGGCCTCAGCCTCCTGATCATCGGGATCATCACGACGATCTATGGCAACACCCAGCAGGGCGTGCCGACGCCGCTCGGCGGCTTTTCGATTGGCTCGTATCAGTCGAGCTACTACACGCTGTTCCTTGCCTTGATGGCGGCCGTCATGATGGCGATCATCTACGGCGTGATGCGCTACACCCGTTTCGGCCTGGTCGCCCGCGCCACGATGCAGAATCCGGCGATGGCGGCGACGCTCGGCGTCAACCCGGCCCGGGTCTACATGAGCACCTTCGCGCTCGGTGCGGCCGTGACCGGCCTCGCCGGCGGCCTGCTGGCGCCGGTGTCCGGCATCACCCCCGTGATGGGCGGCGCCTATGTCGCGAAGGCGTTCATGACCGTGGTCGGCGGCGGCGCCGCGATCCTCTCCGGCACGCTCTCGGCCGCGAGCCTGTTCGGCTCGGTCAACCAGATCGGCGCCTATTTCACCACGCCCGTCTATGGCGAGGTGATCGTCTTCACCACCGCGATTGTGCTGATCCGCTTGCTGCCGCAGGGCATCTCCGGGCGCTTCTTCAAGGGAAACCTGTGATGGACAAGCACCTCCGTCTTTCCGGCCAGGTGGGCGCGATCGTCCTTGCCATCGTAGCGATTGCGATCGTGCCGAGCGTGATCGAGCTGTTCGCGCTGATGCAGCTGACGCTGTTCGCTGCAATGGCGGTGCTGGCGCTCAGCCTCGCCTTCATCTGGGGCTTCGGCGGCATCCTGTCGTTCGGACAGACCGCGTTCTTCGGGCTCGGCGGCTATGCCTATGCGATCGCGGCCATCAATTTCCAGGACTCGACGCCTGCGATCCTGGTGGCCATCGCGGTCCCGGCGACGTTCGCGGCGATCCTCGGCTATTTCATCTTCTTCGGCCGCATCTCCGACGTCTATCTCGGCGTCATCACGCTCACGGTGACCCTGATCCTGTTCAACTCGGTCAACTCGACCTCGGGCGATGCGTACAAGATCGGCAAGGCGCTGCTCGGCGGCTTCAATGGCATGCCGGCGGTGCCGACCTTCAACATGCCGTTCGATCCCTCGACCGTGCTGTCGCCCGAGCAGTCGTGGTGGACCACGGCCTATGTGCTGCTCGGCGTGTTCCTGCTGCTGCGTCTGCTGCTGGCGTTGCCGGCCGGGCGCATCATCGTCGCGGTGCGCGAGAACGAGGTGCGGGCCTCGCTGCTCGGCTACGACCCGCGGCTGGTGAAGTGCCTGACCTTCATTCTCGGCGGTGCGATCGCCGGGCTTGCCGGCGCGCTCTACGTCAACTGGGGCGCCTTCGTCAGCCCGACCATCTTCAGCCTTTCGCTGTCGGCGGAGATCATCATCTGGATCACGGTCGGCGGGCTCGGCACCTTGTTGGGGCCGATCATCGGCTGCGTCGTCATCGAATACATCGTCGCCTATATCGGCTCGCAGCAGCTGTTGAACTCCAACCTCGTGCTCGGCGGCGTGCTGGTGATCTTCGTGCTGCTGCTGCCGAAGGGCATGGTGCCGACCGCCCGCGATCTCGTGATGCGGCTGATGCCGGCCTCCAAGCCGAAAGCCAATGGTCCACCGGTGCAATCCGCTGCGGCGCCGCATCCTGCAGGAGCCGAATGACATGGCAGACCTCGTTCCTCTGCTCAAGGCCGAGCACCTGACGATGCGCTTCGGCGGCGTCGTCGCCAATGACGACATCACCTTCACCCTGCAGGAGATGGAGTTGCGCTGCCTGATCGGCCCGAACGGCGCCGGCAAGAGCACGTTCTTCAAGACGCTGACGGGACAACTGGTGCCAACGTCGGGCAGCATCGCGTTCCGCGGCATGCCGATCGCCGGCAAGCTGTCGCACGAGATCGCGCGCATGGGCATCGGCATCAAGACCCAGGTCCCGAACGTATTCAACGGCCTCTCGGTGCGCGAGAACATCTGGATGGCGGTGCGCCGCAAGGCGACCCCGCGCCAGCAGGGCCCGGCGGTCAATGCCGTGCTCGAGATGATCCGGCTGACCGACTACGCCGACAGCATCGTCGCGACGCTGTCGCACGGCCAGCGCCAATGGGTCGAGATCGGCATGGTGCTCGCCGCCGAGCCCGAGCTGATCCTGCTCGACGAGCCCGCCGCGGGGATGACCGACGAGGAGACCTTCCACACCGCTGCGATCATCCGCGAGATCAACCAGACCCGTGCGATCGTGGTCGTCGAGCACGACATGGAGTTCATCAAGCAGATCGCCAAGCGCGTGACGGTGTTCCACCAGGGCCGCGTGCTGGTCGAGGACACGGTGGAAAAGGTGCTCGCCGACCAGCGCGTCCGCGACGTCTATCTCGGCAAGAAGGTGGCGGCATGAGTGCGCTTCTCGAAGTCAACGGGCTCAAGTCCGGCTATGGCCGGATCCCGATCCTGTTCGGCGTCGACCTGACGGTCGCCGACGGCGAATATCTCGGCATCCTCGGCCATAACGGCATGGGCAAGACCACGGCGCTGCGCACCTTGATGGGACACCTGCCGACCACCGACGGCTCGGTGGTGTTCGCCGGCAAGACCATCACGCATCTGAAGCCGCACGAGCGCTCGCGGCTCGGCGTCGGCCTGGTGCCGCAGGGCCGGGAGATCTTTCCGGACCTTTCGGTCATGGAAAATCTGCGCATGGGGCTCGCCGCGGCTCCCAAGGAGGACCGTAGCGTCATCGATGCCGTGCTGCAGGATTTTCCGCGGCTGGTCCGCCTGCTCGACCGCCGCGGCGGCGCGCTGTCCGGCGGCGAGCAGCAATTGCTGGCGCTGGCACGCTGCCTGTGCACCAAGCCGAAGCTGATCCTGTTGGACGAACCGACCGAAGGCATCCAGCCGTCGATCATCGAGGAGATCATCGAGACGCTGCTGGCGTTGAAGTCGCGCTGGAAGATGTCTTTGATCGTGGTCGAGCAGAACCTCGAATTCATCACGTCGTTATCGGACCGCATCCTGCACATCCAGAAGGGGCGTATCACCGAGGAACTCGACCGTGAGACTCTCCTGGCCCGGGAAGGTCAGATGGTCCCGAGCTAGAGCCCGTACCGGCGCAGCTGCGCCGGCCCCTTGAACTAACAATCTGCTGTCTCTGCCCAGCTTGTCCTCACAAGAAAGGATGACTCATGTCCATCAAACGCCCGAATGCCGAGGAAGTCGCCGATCTCGCCGCCAGCCTGCACATGAACATGACGGTCGAGGAGGCCGCCGAATATCTGTCGCTGATGGGCGGCATGTTCGACCAGTACGATATCATCGATGAGCTGCCGAACCCGCTGCCGCCTGTCAAATATCCGCGCACGCCGGGCGCCAAGCCGATGCCGAAGGAGAACAAGTACAACGCCTGGGCGATCAAGACCGAGGTCAAGGGCGCAGCGGGCGGCAAGCTCGCCGGCCGTAGCGTCGTGCTGAAGGACAACGTCGCGCTCGCCGGCGTTCCCATGATGAACGGCTCGACCACGCTCGAAGGTTTCATTCCCGCCGCCGACGCCACCATCGTCTCGCGCATCCTCGATGCCGGCGGCACCATCGTCGGCAAGGCGGTGTGCGAGCACTTCTGCCTGTCCGGCGGCAGCCACACCTCCGATCCCGCGCCGGTGCACAATCCCTGGAAGATGGGCTATTCGGCGGGCGGCTCGTCCTCGGGAAGCGCCGCGCTGGTGGCGGCCGGCGAGGTCGACATGGCGATCGGTGGCGACCAGGGCGGCTCGATCCGCATCCCTGCGTCCTATTGCGGCATCTACGGCATGAAAGCCACCCACGGCCTCGTGCCCTACACCGGCGTGATGCCGATCGAATCGACGATCGACCACACCGGACCGATGACCAAGTCGGTCGCCGACAATGCGCTGCTGCTCGAAGTGCTGGCCGGCGCCGACGGTCTCGATCCCCGGCAATATGCGCCGAAGGTCTCGGCCTACACCGAGGCGCTCGGCAAGGGCGTCAAGGGTCTCAAGATCGGCGTGCTCAAGGAAGGCTTCAGCGCGCCCAACATGGAAGAGGGCGTGGTCGCCAAGGTCAAGGCTGGCGCGGAGCGCTTCGCCAAGATGGGCGCGAGCGTGTCGGAAGTCTCGATCCCCGAACACATGCATGCGCTGGCGGCGTGGAATCCGATCACGCTCGAAGGCTTCCTGGTGCAGATGATGCTCGGCAACGGCATGGGGTTCAACTGGAAGGGCCTTTACGATGTCGGTCTGCTCGATGCGCATTCCGGCTGGCGCACGCGCGCCGACGATCTGTCGGTGACGTTGAAGCTGACCATGCTGGTCGGGCAGTGGGGCCTCGAGCACTATCGTGGCCGCTACTACGCCAAGTCGCGCAACATCGCGATTCAGGCCAAGGCGGCCTATGATGCCATGTTCGGCTCCTACGACCTGCTGCTGATGCCGACCCTGCCGTGCGTCGCCACGCCGATCCCGGCCAAGGATGCGCCGCTCGCCGAGGTGGTGCAGCGCGCCTTCGAGATGACCGCGACGACCAGCCCGTTCGACGTGACAGGCCATCCGGCGATGACCCTGCCGTGCGGCCTCTCGGACGGCCTGCCGGTCGGCCTGATGCTGATCGGCAAGGACTACGCCGAATCCACCATCTACCAGGCGGCGGCGGCGTTCGAGGCCGACGGCGACTGGAAGACCTTCTGATGATCACCATCACCGCGGTCATCAGGGCCAAGGCGGGACACGAGGCCACGATGCGCGACGCCCTCGTCGCCGTCGCGGCTCATGTCGCGGCCAACGAGCCGGAGACGATCGGGTTCTTCATCTCGCAGAGTGAGACCGAGCCCGGTCTGTTCACGACCTACGAGCGCTTCGCCGACAAGGCCGCGATGGACCGCCACAACGGCTCCGCCGCGGTGGCGACATTCTTCGGCATCGCCAAGCCGATCCTCGACGGCGAGGTCATTCTCGTGACGTCGCAGGAGGTGTCGGCGACGCTGCGGTAGTGCGCTGGGAGGTACCAACCGTCTCCACAGTGATTCCGGGGCGATGCGACAGCATCGAACTATGGTGCGCAATTGCGCACCTGAGAATCTCGAGATCCGGGTTCAGCCCTGGCGGGCTGCCCCGGAATGACAGTGATGACGTCAACCAGAGGAAATCACGCCGATGCTCCGTTTGCACGGCATCATAGGACGCGCCGACGACAGGGCCTATGCCGGCCGGCTCCATGCGCTGGAGCATCGCGGCGGCATCGAGCTGTTGTTCGTGCCGCCGGAGGACGCCGGCCGCAGGCGCTTCCGGCTGACCACCGATCGCGGCACCGACTGCGCCGTCAGCCTCGATCGCGACGAACAGCTCGTCGACGGTGCGCTGCTGCATCTCGATTCCGATCGCGCGATCATCGCCCGCTTCGGTGAGGAGCAGGTCTGGCACCTGCGCGCGCGCGATCCGGCCTGTGCGCTGAAGCTCGGCTGGCACGCCGGCAACCTGCACTGGCGCGTCCGCTTCGAAGACGATCATCTGATCGTGCTGCTCGATGCCCCGCTCGACACCTATCGCGCCCGCATCCAGCCGCTGCTCGATGCCGGCGAGGTCGTGGAGCGCGATCATGTTTGACCGCGGCGAGGCGCTCGCGCTGCTGCAGCTCGGCGACAGTGCCTTTCCCGCCGGCGGCTTTGCGTTCTCCTGGGGCGTCGAAGGCCTCGCGGCCGACGGCCTGCTGTCCGGTCGCGCCGACCTCGACGGCGTTATTGCCGATCACCTCGCGCAGCGCTGGGCCAGCACGGATCGCATCCTGCTCCGCCGCGCCTGGCACGCCGACGACATTGCCGCGATCGCCGCCGTGGATCGCCTCGCCGAGGCGACGACGCCGTCGGCCGAGATGCGCGAGGGCTCGCGGCGCGCGGGCAGGGCGCTGCTCGGCGTCTGGGTCAAGCTCGCCGGTCCGTTGTCTCAGGCGTACCGTGCCCGCGTTTCTGCCGATGCGCGGCTCGGACATCTGCCGGTGGTACAAGCCATCACCGGCCGCGATGCCGGCCTTGGCCTCGACGCGGCCGAACTGGTCTCCGGCTGGACCCTCGTCGCCGGCCTCGTCAGCGCCGCCGTGCGGCTCGGCCTGATCGGCCACATCGAGTCGCAGCGCAGCCTCGCGCTTGCCCGCGCACGGCTCGCTGATCTGCTCGACGAGACACCCGCCGACGACGCGATGCCGTCGAGCTTCACGCCCTTCATCGACATCGCCGTGTCGCGCGGTCCGCTGCGGCACGTGCGCATGTTCACGACCTGACCAGAGGTGCCGCGCCATGATGAACCTGTCGCCGACCGAGATGGATCGTCTCGTGATCTTCAACGCCGCGCAGATGGCGCGGCGCAACCGCTTGCTCGGCATCAGGCTCAGCCATCCGGAGGCGGTGGCCTACATCACCGACGAAGTGATGACCGCGGCACGCCGCAATCTGCCCTATGCCGAGATCCGCGACATGGCGGGACGGCTGCTCACCACCGACGACGTCGAGCCCGGCGTCGCCCAGATGATCCCGATGCTCTACGTCGAGCTGATGTTCGCCGAGGGCACCAAGGTGATGGCGCTGTTCGAGCCGATCCAGCCGGCGGAGGGCGCCGTCGCCGACGACATCGTGCCCGGCGAGATCATCGAAGGCCCTGGCGACATCGAGATGTTCACCGCGTTGCCGGCCGTCACCATCGACGTCGTCAACACCGGGGACCGGGACATCCAGGTGCGCAGCCATACGCATTTCTTCGAGGTCAACCGCGCGCTGTTGTTCGATCGCGCCGCCGCCTGGGGCATGAAGATCGATCGTCCGGCGGGGCTCGGCGTCCGCTTCGAGCCGGGGGTCACCAAGTCGGTGCGGCTGGTGCCGATCGAGGGCGACCGGATCGTGCGCGGCCAGGCCGGGCTCGTCAACGGCCCGCTCGATGCGGCGGGCGCGCGCGACGAGGCGCTGAAACTCGCGCAGTCGCGCGGCTATCTGGGAGCCTGAGATCATGGCCACGCTGACCCGCCGCGCCTATGCCGAGCTGTATGGCCCCACCAAGGGCGATCTCATCCGGCTCGCCGACACCAGCCTGCTCGCCGAGATCGAGCACGACTACACCACCTACGGTCATGAGCTGCTGGTCGGCGCCGGCAAGAATTTGCGTGACGGCGAGGCCGTCGCAGCGCACCGCACCTCCCAGCACAAGGCCCTCGACGTCGTCATCAAGAACGCCACCATCGTCGACGCCGTCGCCGGCATCGTGAAGGCCGACATCGGCATCCGCGACGGCCGCATCGTCGGCATCGGCAAGGCTGGCAATCCCGACGTCATGCCGGGCGTGCATCCGGACATGGTTGTGGGCCACACCACAGCGCCGATCGCCGGCGGGCCTTTCATCGTCACGTCAGGCGCGATCGAAAGCCACGCCCATCTGATCTCGCCGGAGCAGTCGGATCACGCGCTGGCCGGCGGCACCACGACCATGATCGGCAACGGCTCGGGGCCGGTGTTCGATGTCGGCTCGGGCTCGGGGCCGAATTTTGGGCACTTCCTGAAATCGATCGAGTTCTCGCCGCTGAACTACGCGTTGTTCGGCCGCGGCGGCTCCAACCCCGAAGCTGTCGAGGAGGCGGTTGCGGCCGGCGGCATGTCCGTCAAGATCCACGAGGACTTTGGCGCCGCGCCCGACGTGATCGACAAGAGCCTGATCGCCGCCGACCGCAACGATTTCGCGGTGCATCTGCACACCGACTCGATCAACGAATACGGCTTCTGCGAGGACACGATGGCGGCGGTCGACGGCCGCACCATCCACATGTATCACGTCGAGGGCGCCGGAGGCGGCCATGCACCCGACCTGCTCAAAGTAGTGTCCTGGCCGAACGTGATCCCGTCCTCCACCAATCCGACCAATCCCTACACCTCCTACGGCATGGAGGAGGGCGTGCCGATGACGATGATCTGTCATCAGCTCAACTACAACGCGCCCGAAGACGTCATGTTCGGCGAGGCGCGGGTGCGGGCGCAGTCGATGGCGGCCGAGGATTTCCTGCACGACATGGGCGCGATCTCGATCTTCGGCACGGACACGCAAGGCATGGGACGTCTCGCCGAGAACGTCGCCAAATGCTGGCAGCTCGCCAGCGTGATGAAGGACCGCGTCGGCCGGCTGCCGGAGGAGACGACCGCGCGCGCCGACAATGAGCGCATCAAGCGCTACGTCGCCAAGCTCACCATCAATCCCGCTGTTGCCGTCGGCATCGATCATGTCGTCGGCTCCATCGAGGTCGGCAAGATGGCCGATCTCGTGCTGTGGCCGCGCGCCTCGTTCGGCCTCAAGCCCTACATGGTGATCAAGAACGGCTTCCCGGTGTGGGCCGCGATGGGCGACGGCAATGGCAGTCTGGGTCTCTCCGAGCCGATGATCCAGAAGCGGATGTGGGGCGCGCTCGGCGCAGCGCCACAGCGGCTCGGCGTCAACTTCATGTCGAAGCTCGCGGTCGACGCCGGCATCCGCGCTAAGCTTGGGCTCGGCCGTGAGACCGTGCAGATCAAGAACGTGCGCCGGCTGCGCAAGACCGACATGGTCCGCAACGCGGCGATGCCGCATGTCGAGGTCGATCCGCAGACCTTCGAGGTCCGCGCCGACGGCAAGCTGCTGATGTGCCCGCCCGCGACGACCGTGCCGCTCGCGAGGAGGTTCATGCTGCGATGAGCCGTCTCGCTCTCACCCGCACCGATGCGCCGATGACCGCCGCGCGCGTCGGCATCGGCGGTCCGGTGGGCTCCGGCAAGACCGCTCTGGTCGAGCGCCTGATCCCGGCGCTGCAGGCGCGCGGCATCGACATCGCGGTCATCACCAACGATCTCGTCACCGCCGAGGATGCCGAGCGCGTCCGCCGCTCGGGATTGATCGACCCGGCGCGCGTGTCGGCGGTCGAAGCCGGCGCCTGTCCGCACACCGTGATCCGCGAGGACCCGACGCTCAACATCGAGGCCGCCGACGAATTGGAGCGGCGCTTTCCCGGCGTCGAGCTGATCCTGCTGGAGAGCGGCGGCGACAATCTCGCCTCGACCTTCTCGCGCGACCTCACCGATTTCTGGATGTTCGTGATCGACGTCGCCGGCGGCGACGACATCCCGCGCAAGCGCGGCCCCGGCGTGATCCGCGCCGATCTGCTCGTCATCAACAAGGTCGATCTCGCCCCGCATGTCAGCGTAGATCTCGATCGCATGGAGCGCGAAGCGGCCGAGGTGCGCGGCGGCCGTCCGGTGCTCTTGACCAACTGCCGACGCGGCGAGGGTATTGATGCGATCGTCGATCTGCTCGAGCGCGAGGTGCTGTTCCGCACGTGAGCGCTTCAGCCCCAGAGCCGCCGCGGCTCGATCTCTCCTTCGTTCGCCGCGGCGGCCGCACGGTGATCGACCGCCGGCTGTTCGCGTGGCCGTTCGTGCTGACACGCAGCTTTCACACCGATGCCGAGCGGCCGGACCTGCTCAGCGTGATCCTGCAGACCGGCAGTGGCGCGGTGCATGGCGAGGACCGGTTGACGCAGCGCTTCACGCTCCATGCGGGTGCAGCCGTTTGCGTGACCACGCAGGGCGCCACCTCAGTCCATCGCGCCGAGCCGGGCGCACGTGCCATGGAGCAGGTGCTGCTCCGGGTCGAGACCGGCGCCAGGCTCGATTATCGGCCGGAGCCGCGTATTCTGTTTCCCGGGGCTGCCTTGTGCCAGGTGCTCGAACTGCACTGCGCCGCCGATGCTTTGGCCCTCGTGACCGACGCCTTCACGATGCATGACCCGGTCGGGCAGGGGCGCTTGTTCCGCGAGCTCGACTCCGCGCTCGTCGTGCGCCGGACGGGCGAGGCGCCGCTCCTCATCGACCGCATGCAGCTGCGCGATCCTGATGTCGCCGTCTTCAACGGTCATCGCGCATTCGGCTCGGCCGTGCTGATGCTGCCGCTGACGAACGATCTCACCGCGCTCCGCCAGCGTCTCGCCGATGCGCTGTCCTGCATCGACGGCCTCTACGCCGCGGCAAGCCTGCTGCCGGAGAGCGCCGGTCTCGGCGTGCGCCTCGCGGGCCGCCAGATGCGCCAGCTGCGCACCGGATTCGACGCGATCGCCGCGATCTATCGCGAGGCTCAGGCCCCGAGCGCGCCGGCGACGGCTCGGCCGACCGCTGCGTGAACCGCGTTGCGCTTGTCGTCGCTGGCCTTGGTTTCGGTGAGATAGCTGCTCACGACGACCGGCGCGCGCCCTGTCGGCCAGATCACAGCGACATCGTTGCTGCTGCCGCGCTCGCCCGCGCCGGTCTTGTCGCCGATGCGCCATTCGCCGGGCAGGCCGGCGCGCAGCTTGGCGCCACCGGTCTTGCAGGCGATCAGCCAGGCCGTCAGCTGATCGCGGGAGGCCGGCGACAGCCCATTACCGGTTGTCAGCTTCGCCAGGGTCTGGGCCATTGCCGCTGGTGTGGTCGTGTCCCTCGGATCTCCCGGCACGCTTTCATTGAGCTCGGGCTCGATGCGGTCGAGCCGGGTGATGGCGTCGCCGAAGCCGCGGATCGCACGGGTCAGGCCGGACGGGCCGCCGAGCGTCGCCAGCAGCAGGTTGGCCGCGGTGTTGTCGCTGAGCGTCACCGCGGCGTCACACAGCTCACCAACCGAGAGGCCGGACGTGCCGACATAGGCCTTGGTCACCGGTGCGTAGGACAGGATGTCGGCTTGCGCGATCGGAATGCGCCGCGCCAGCTGCTCGGTGCCGACATCGACCTTGGCGAGAATGGCCGCCGCCAGCAGCGCCTTGAAGGTGCTGCACATCGGGAACCGCTCGTCGAGCCGATGGCCGCCGAGCGCGCCGGTCGCGGTGTCCAGCAGCGCCACGCCGAGTCGCCCGCCGCTGTCGACTTCGATGCCGGCGATGGTGGCCTGCAGGTCGGCGGCAAGCACCGGCTTCGCCGCCAGCAGCGGCACGATTGCGAGCGGAAACAATTGCCGCCGTGTGCAGATCGTCATGGACCGTCCTCGAGTTACGTCGTCTCGAGATCGAAGTCGGCCCACACCGGCACGTGATCCGACGGCTTCTCCCAGGCCCTGACATAGCTGTCGATGCCGACCTCGACCAGCCGGTCGCTGGCCTGCGGCGACAACAGCAGGTGATCGATCCGGATCCCCGCGTTCTTCTGCCAGGCGCCGGCCTGATAGTCCCAGAACGTGTACTGCCCCGGCGCATCGGTGACGGCGCGCAGCGCGTCGGTGAGCCCGAGGCCGAGCAGCGACTGGAAGCTCTCGCGCGTCTCCGGGCGAAACAGCGCGTCCTCGACCCAGGCCTCGGGGTTGGAGACGTCGGCGGCAGCGGGGATCACGTTGAAGTCACCTGCGAGGATCAGCGGCTCCTCGGTCTTCAGCCGCTCACGCGCGTAGTCACGAAGCCGCGACATCCATTTGAGCTTGTAGGGATATTTTTCCGTGTTCGGCGGGTTGCCGTTGGGCAGGTAGAGGCAGGCGATGCGCACCACCCCGCTCTTGAGGCTGACCACGCCCTCCAGGAACCGCGCATGCACGTCCTCGGCATCGCCGTCGAGCCCGGACTTGGTTTCGTCGAACGGCAGCTTCGACAACAGCGCGACGCCGTTGAAGGTCTTCTGGCCGTGCGTCACCACGTTGTAGCCGAGCGCCTCGATCTCGAGCCTTGGGAATGCGTCGTCCGTGCACTTGATCTCCTGCAGGCAGACGATGTCCGGGGAGCATTCCTTGAGCCAGGTCAGGAGGTGATCGATCCGCTGCCGGACCGAATTGACGTTCCAAGTGGCGATACGCATTGGCTTGAGGTTCCCGGGGGGAAGGAGAAACGGCCCCGGTTAGATCAAGCCGCGACCACTCCGGTCAAGGCGGATGGCGTGGGAATCACAGGCGGGCGCAACATTCCACGGGTGGCGCTGAACTGGCTGCTGCAGCGCCCGACGGTCGCGACCATCATCGTCGGCGCCCGCAACGAGAGCCAGCTGATCGAGAATATCGGCGCGGTCGGCTGGAGCCTGACGGCGGAGCAGGTGGCCACGCTCGACGCCGCGAGCGACACGCCGGCGGCCTCTCCGGTCCGGCATCAGCGCGGCTTCCCGATGCTGAACGAGCGTCGCTAGTCCAGCACGAGCGGAACTGCTGTGGATCATCAGCCTCAGGCCTCGTGCCTGCAGTGCCGATCCATTTGACGACGACGCCGGACGGGACGTAAAATTAGGTTCGATCGTCACGTGGCCGCGCTCCGGTCATTCTGGAGCCGCCACAACGGGGGGCATCGACCCCGGACCGATCGGCGGTTGAGCCTCACGACTGTGCCGGACCCGCAGTCTTCAATGTGACGATGTTTGGCTCACTAAGTCGTCCCGGCGGACCGCATCAGATTTTCCACTGACTTGGAGGGTGGGCAAAGGCGCGCAGCGCCGTGCCCACCGCGCACCACGATCAGATCGTCCACCCCTCTGCCGGATACGCCAGCCCGTCGCTTGGCAATATCTCCGCGCCCAGCCCATTGCGAAACCGGCTGGCGTAGAATGCCAGCGGCAGGCCGTCCTGGTGGCGGCACCAGCGGACCTCGCCGATGAACACCGTGTGGTCGGCGATCTCGACCGTGCTCACGACCTCGCAGCCGAATTGCGCGATGGCCGCCGGCAGCAGGAAGAAGCCGTCACGCGCGTCCAAGGCAGGCGCGCCCTGTGCGAGGGCCGCGCCGGCGAAATGCCGGCCGATCGCGACATCATCGGCCGCGAGCACATTCACCGCATAGCGGCCGGACGCGCTCACCGCCTGCCAGGTGCGGCCGCGCTTGAGCGAGACCAGCACCGTCGGCGGCTGCGTCGAGACCGTGGTGAAACTGTTGGCGGTCATGCCGACCGGCGCGCCGTCGCCATCGCTGCTGGTGACGACGGTCACGCCGGTGGAGAACCGCGACGCGGCTGCGCGAAAACCCGCGGCATCGGGATGATGGCTCATCGGCCGCTCTCCGTCATCACGCCTCACGCCGCGAGCCGCGTCCGCTCGTCGATCCAGGCATGAATGCGCCGCTCGCTCGCCAGCCGGTCCCACTGCCGCTCCGGGTAGTTGAAATTGTCGGTGAACTCGTCGCAGAGCCCGCGATCCTGCGCCATGGTGAAGATCAGCCGGCCCATCGCCTCCGACGGCGGCTGCAGCATCAGGTTGGTCCAGCGCGCCGCGGCGAGCACGCGGTTCTCGCGCGCGCGATCGACCGTCTCGACGAAGCGGTCGTCGAACGCCACCGCCTCGGTGATCGCCTTGCCGAGTTCGAACGCGGCATAGGAGGCCATGTTGGCACCCTGGCCCATCATCGGATCGACCACGGAGTGCACGTCGCCGAGCGCAATCGCGATCTTGCCGTCGTCGAAGGTGACCGAGGAGCGCCGCACGGTCGGCACCACGGCGCCCTGCAAGAGGTCCAGCGGCTGCAGATCGAAGCGGTGCGTGTCGATCCGGTTGTAGGTGTGCGGATGGTGCTTCTCCAGCTTGTCGAGCAGCGTCTGCCGGAAGGCTGAGGGATCGGCGTCGTAGTTGAGCGACACCAGCTCGGCCATGTCACCGCCGGGAATGTTCTCCATCAGCAGCGCCGTCTTCATGCCGCCGAAGGTGAGCGTCGGAATCACGATCATCTCGCCATGGCCCGGAGAGACCGACAGCGTCACGCCGCGCGGATCGTCGCCCTCGGGGCTGCCGTGGTCGACGCCGTCATAGAGGCCGACGCAGAGCAGGCGCTGCGGCTGGTTGTAGGGCGACAGCTCCGGCCGGTGGCTGAACATCCGCCCCAGCGCGCCCTTGCCGGTCGATACCACCAGCAGGTCGAAGCGCGCCACCAGCGCCGGAATGTCGTCGTCCTGGATGCTGGCATATTCGATCGCGCCGCCGCGGTCCTCGAAATCCTTCATCAGCGCCGGCAGGTAGATCCGGTAGTCGACCGCGCGGCTCGGCTGCTTGAAGGCCCCGCGAAAGAGCAGGGGGCTGCCGGGGAAATTGAAGTAGTGATCGTGGTGGTGATAGACGAATTCGGGACTGTCCCAGTGGTTCACGCCGAGCTCGTTCTCGCGCGCCACGGTGATGCCGTGATGGGCCACCGTGTTCATCAACCGCGTTGCAGCATACTGTTCCGGCTCGCGGTCGGTCAGAACCGTGGCCTGGATGCCTTTCTTCTGCAGATACAGCGCCAGGTGCAGCCCGCCGATGCCGGCCCCGACGATGCCAATCGACTTCTCCATGGTCTCCCTCCGTTTGATTTTTTGAGAGGCTAGACCGGCCCGCCTCCTGACGTATACGGAATGACGAGAATAAAACTCATTCCGGGGAGGAATGGATGGACCGGATCGACGCGCTGCAGACCTTCATCCGCGTCATGGAAGCCGGCAGCTTCACCCAGGCCGCGGCCGATCTGGGCCTGGGACAGCCGGCGATCACCAAGCGCATCGCGCTCTTGGAGGAGCAGTTCGGCTGTCGCCTGTTCGTCCGCACCACGCGCAAGCTCCGGCCGACAGCCGAGGCCGATCGCGTCCTCAAGCTCGCCAAGGACATCGTCAGCTTGTTCGAGAGCGCGGGCATGCCGTCGCCGAAGCGCGTCGGCGCGCCCTCGGGCACCTTGCGGATGACGGTGCCGACCTCGTTCGGCCGCCATTTCTTCAGCGACGTCTTCGCCGAATATGGCCGCCGTTATCCCGAGGTGCGGCTCGACATCCGCTTCACCGAGCAGTTCGTCGACCTCGTGGAGACCGGGACGGAGCTCGCCATCCGCATCGGCGTGCTCAGCTCCAGCTCGCTGGTCGCGCGGCGCGTCGGCACGGTCAAGCGGCTGCTGGTTGCGGCGCCATCGCTGCTCGCAAGACACCGCCCGCCGCGGTTGCCCAATGATCTGCGCCAGCTCCCCTGCGTGACCTATTCGCGGCTGTCGCCGAAGAACGAGTGGAGCCTCGAATCCGAAACCGGCCGCCACGTCGTCGGCATCACGCCCTCGCTCACCTGCGACGACGCCGACATCATGACCCTGGCGGCGCTGGAAGGCCTCGGCGCCGCCGTGCTGCCGGACTGGTGCGCGGTTCAACACATTGCGTCAGGCAGGCTCATCCATCTGCTACCCGACTACGACGTTCCGTCGCTGCCGCTTCACGTCGTCTATCCCGACCCGCAATGGATGTCGCACCGCGCCCGCCTGTTCCGCGACCTGATCATCGAGCGCGCGGATGTGTTCACGATCGGGGCGCTGCAGTGAGGGAGTTTTCGCAACCACCAAGGGAGCAGTGCCCTCGCGACAAACGCGACTGTCTTCGCCCGGCTCGACCGGGCGATCCAGTGCGCCGAGGCGGTTGTGGCGATACCGATGGACCGCGGCGTACTGGATGCCCGCCTGCGCGGGCATGACGGCGAGGATGTGGCTGCATGGGAGCTGAAGACGCGCAGCAACGCCTCAGCGTCGTGGGCGCCGAGGCCACCGCTTCCGCTGCAGTATAGATGGAGCGAGGAGGCGCCGCGCTCTAGTTCATCCGGCGTCTCCACCGTCGTTGCGAGCGAAGCGAAGCAATCCAGGGCCGCCAAGGGCTCTGGGTTGCTTCGCTTCGCTCGCAATGACGAGGATGCTAGAGTTCTACCTCAAGCGACTGAAGAGAGACGGGACTGCGAGGGGGCGACAATGCGGCTGGCTGTGATTTCCGACGTGCATGGCAATCTGCCGGCGCTGGAGGCGGTGCTCGCGGACATCAAGATGCGCGGCGTCGACGCCACGGTCAATCTTGGCGACTGCGTGACCAGCCCCCTGTGGCCGCGGGAGACGTTCGATCTGCTGCAATCCGTGACGCTGCCCACGGTGCGCGGCAATCATGACCGCTGGATCGAGGAATGGCCGGAGGAGAAGTTGTCGCCGGCCGGCCGCTTCGCGCAGGTCGCGCTGACCGCTGAACAGCGCCGTGTGTTGCATGCCCTGCCGGCGCGGATCGCGCTGGAGCATGGCATCCTCGCTGTGCATGGCACGCCAGACGATGACTGTGCCCTCCTGCTCGAAGAGATGCTGGACGATGGCCGCTACGTCCCGGCGCGTCGCGACGTGCTCATCTCACGGCTCACCAACATCGGCGGCGCCACGCTGGTGCTGTGCGGCCACAGCCATCGGCAGGCGGTGGTGCAGGTGCCCCGTGGGCCGCTGGTGATCAACCCCGGCAGCGTCGGCTGCCCGGTGTTCGGCGACATCCCGATCGCAGCCCAGCTCGAACATCGCTCGCCGCACGCGCGCTATGCGGTTCTGACCGAGCGACGCGGACATTGGCAGGCCGAGCTGCTGGCGCTGACCTATGACTGGGATCACGCGGCGGCGCGTGCCGCCGAAAACGGTTTTCCGCATTGGGCCAGTGCCTACGCCTCCGGCGCGGTGCTGTGAGGGATCAGCGAACAACGACGTGGTGATTGCGATCCCGCGTGCACGTCGGGCAAATCGATCCACCGCATGACCCATGTTGGCGATGCCAATTGGGCGCAGCCGGCGTCGAATAGCGTGCGCCGAGAGATTAATTTCACGAGCGCCTTCAAGCTGATTTGCCCTGTCCAGTCCCGGTGCGAAAAATATCGTGGTTTCGCTTTTACAGAATTCATGCTCCTATGTCGCCGTCCCGCCCCGGCACGAGGGGCGTATCGCGATCGTCACGACACGCGGGGTGGGATGCGATGGGCGTCGTGGGCCGCAGCATGGCGTGATGCCGTGCGGACGAACGGCACAGGGCGCACGCCGAAATCGCATGGTCCTGGTCTCCCGACGCTGAGGCCACGCCGGTGGTGACGATGATCCGCCGGTCACGGGGGCAAGACAGCCCGGTCCCCGGGGAGAATGCGTATAAGGCGTAGAGCCGTCGTGCAGGGAATGCCGGTTGACCGGCTGGACCTGTGGTGACTGCCGCCTGCTTTCTTTCTGCAGGCGGGCCATGGGTTGCGGCCAGCACCCGGCATTCCCTGCGCCCTCGACCTGAACGAGGGGGAAACGGACGATCATGACTCGGGCACATCGTGCCGCGGGAACGATGAGTTGCATCCGGCGCTGCCAGCGCGCGCATTCGGAGGTTCCGTAATTCTACGGGCGGAACAATTAACGCGGCTGAAGCAGCCGATCAGGCATGGCAAGGGACCACAAGGAAAGCATCGCGCCCTCATGAATTGGCCTGGGGATCCCACGAGTTCGAAGCGAACCGCAAGCGCCAGTCCGCTGGGCGCGTTCTTCCTTTGGATCGGCGGCTTCGGCGCCATCGAGGGTCTCGACGACGAAGCGCTGACCGAGCGCGATCGCCGGCGCATCCGGGCGCGGCAGGTCGATGCCGTCGCGCGCCTCGTCCCCGTGACAATCGGCATCAATTTCGCGAACGCGGCCATCATTCTCGGCGTGTTCTGGAACACCGTCTCCAATCTCTTCCTCATCGCGTGGGGCACTGCGATCGGCGTGGCCGGCGGCATGGCGCTGCGCGGCTGGTGGCGCGCGCGCAAGTCGCGGCCGCAGGAGGCGTCCGAGCGCGCCATCTCCCGGATGACGCTGCAGGCGTTCTTCTTGGCGACGATCTGGGGATCGCTGCCGCTGATCGTGATGCCGCAGGTCGATCCGCATCTGCAGATCATCGTGGGTTCGCTGATGACCGGGATGATCTCCGGTGGCGCGTTCGCGATGTCGAGCGTGCCGCGGGCTGGTCTCGCCTACACCTGGACCCTGATGCTCGCCTCGGTGGGCTCGCTGTTTCTGTGCGGCGGCGCGACCTATCTCGTGCTCGTCGTGTTCCTGCTGCTCTACACCTCGTTCATGGTGCGGCACCTGGTGTCGCACGGCAACGTGTTCCTGGAGAACCTGAAGGCGCAGATCCGGCACGAGCGCCAGAACGAGACGATCTCGCTGCTCCTGAAGGAATTCCAGGAAAACGCCGCGAGCTGGCTGTGGCAGACCGATGCCGAGGGCCGGCTGATCGACGCGCCGCAGCGTTTCGCCGACGTGGCCCAGCTTCCGCTCGATCAGCTCAAGGGCGAGCGGCTGATCGATACGCTGAAATATCTCTGCCCGACCGATACGGCGACGCTCAAGACGTTGGCCGATCGCATGGCGCAGCGGCTGTCGATCCCGGAAATTCTGATCCATGTCGTGGTGGCTGGCGGCGAGCGCCGCCGTTGGGCGCTGACGGCGCGGCCGGCGCGGGATCACGAGGGCAAGTTCGCAGGCTATCGCGGCTTCGGCCGCGACGTCACCGAGCGCTGGCGGGCCGAGCAGGCGGAAGCCGAAAGCCGTGCCAAATCCGACTTCCTGGCAATGATGAGCCACGAGATCCGCACCCCGATGAACGGCGTGCTCGGGCTCGCCTCGACCTTGCTAGAGACGAAGCTCGACGACGAGCAGCGTCACGCGGTCATGACGATCCGCGAGTCCGGCGACAACCTGCAGCGCATCCTCAACGACATCCTCGATCTGTCCAAGCTCAACGCCGGCAAGCTCGAATTCGAGACGGTGGATTTTTCGCCGGCGGCGCTGGTCGAGGCGGTCACCGCCATCATGGGCGTCAACGCAAAATCGAAGAGCCTGCTGGTCAATGCGGATATCGATCCGAAGCTGCCGCCGGCGCTCAAGGGCGACGTGGCGCGCATTCGTCAGGTGCTGATCAATCTTGCGTCCAACGCGGTGAAGTTCACCGAGCAGGGAGGCATCACCATCGCCGTGGCCTGCCGCACGCGCGACGACCACAGGGCGACGATCGAGTGGCGCGTCTCCGACACCGGCATCGGCATTCCCGCCGATCGGGTCGGCAAGCTGTTCACGGATTTCGCCCAGGCCGATGCCTCGATCAACCGCCGCTTCGGCGGCACCGGGCTCGGGCTGGCGATCTCCCGGCGGATCATCGAGCAGATGGGCGGGGTCATCGCGGTGTCGTCGGTGCAGGGCGAAGGCTCGACCTTCCGCTTCAGCCTGACCTTGCCGTGGAGCGACAAGCAGGTGTCCGATCAGCGCGGCGACCGGGTCGGCGCCGGCGACCTCAAGGCACGGATCGAGGCACTCGGCCGTCCCTTGCGCGTGCTGATCGCCGAGGACGACGCCACCAACCGCATGGTTGTGTCGAAGATGCTGCAGGAGTTCCCGGTCGATAAATGCATCGTTCCGGATGGCGTGCAGGCGGTGAAGGCGGCCGACGAACAGGAGTTCGACCTCGTGCTGATGGACGTTCGCATGCCGGAAATGGACGGCATCGCCGCGACCCGGGCCATCCGGGCCAAGGGTGGACGGCTCGCCGAGCTGCCGATCATCGCGCTGACCGCGAACGCCTTCCCGGACGACATCAAGCAATGCCGCGAGGCCGGCATGACCGACTTTCTGGCCAAGCCGTTGCGCAAGCCGGCCATGGTGGCGGCAATGCTGAAGGCGATCGGAACGCCCGCGCCAAACGTCGAGGCGCCGGCGCTTGCGCCGTCAGATGTCCCGGCTGCGACGGCGGAGGCCTGAGCCGACAACGAGGGGACGCTAGACCGAGAAGCTGGTGCCGCAGCCGCAGGAGGCGGTGGCGTTGGGATTATTGACCCGGAACGAGGCGCCCATCAGGTCGTCGACGAAATCCACCTCCGAGCCGGCGAGGAATGGCACCGAGGCCGGATCGACCAGCACGACCGCGCGATCGCGCTCGATAACGAGATCGTCGTCGGCCTTGGCGCGGTCGATGTCGAACTTGTACTGGAAGCCGGAGCAGCCGCCGCCTTCGACCGAGATGCGCAGCATCGCGCCGGCGCTCTCCTTGCCGAGGATCTCTCCGATGCGGCGGGCGGCGCGTTCGCTGATGGTGACGGGGCCGGTCGAGGCATCAGTCATGGCAGGAGGTCTCCGAGGTAGCGCGTCATGCCCTATTCATTTGGTGCCGGGCGCTCCCCATAGTTAAGTGGGCTCCGCCGAGGAATCAAACCGCAAAAGGAACAATCGCCCGTGTCGGTCGGAATGGCTGCCCCCCGCGCTCCCTATTCCTGCGATCCCGATCGCAGCCGGGGCCGCCTGTTCGCCGAGCCGCCGTCCCGGACCCGCAGCGCGTTCCGCAGGGATTGCGACCGCGTCATCCATTCGACCGCCTTCCGCCGGCTGAAGCACAAGACCCAGGTGTTCGTCTTCCACGAAGGCGACCACTACCGCACGCGCCTGACCCATTCTTTGGAAGTGGCCCAGATCGCCCGCGCGCTGGCCCGGCAGTTCGGCCTCGACGAGGACCTGACGGAGACGCTGGCCTTGGCGCATGATCTCGGCCATCCGCCGTTCGGCCATGCCGGCGAGCGCGCGCTGAACCGCTGCATGGCGGACCATGGCGGCTTCGACCACAATGCCCAGACATTGCGCATCGTCACGTCGTTCGAGCAGCGCTACCCGGATTTCGACGGACTCAACCTGACCTGGGAATCGCTCGAAGGCATCGTCAAGCACAACGGGCCGTTGCAGGAGCCGATCCCGCCGGGAATCGCCGAGTTCAATACCCGGTTCGACCTGGAGCTGTGGAGCTACGCCTCGCTCGAGGCTCAGGTCGCGGCGCTCGCGGACGACATCGCCTATGATGCCCACGACATCGACGACGGGCTGCGGGCCGGCCTGTTCACGGTCGACGACCTCAAGGAGATTCCGCTGCTGGCCGCGATGATCGCCGAGATCGACCGCCAATATCCGGCGCTCGATCCGATCCGGCGCGGCGCCGAGCTGGTGCGCGAGCTGATCTCCTACCTGATCGCAGCCGTAGCGGCAGAGGCCGAGCGCCGGATCGCGCGGGCGCAGCCGATGTCGCCTCACGACATCAGGCGGCACAGCGGGCCGCTGGTGGCATTTCCGGCCGATGTGGCCGAGCATGAGGCGACCATCAAGGGGTTTCTCTGGCAGCGGATGTACCGCCATGAGCGGGTGATGCGGGTGATGCGCGACGCCGAGCGCATCGTCGCCGACCTGTACGGCCGCTACCATGAGGACGGTTCGACGCTGCCCGCGGGCTGGCTGGACGGTTGCGACGGCGAGGGCGATCGGGCTCGCCGCATCGGCCATTTTATCGCCGGAATGACGGACCGTTTCGCCTTAACGGAGCACCACCGGCTTTTTGACTCGACTCCGGATTTGCGTTAGGCGGCGGCATGGTTGAACAAGCGTCCACCCCCTATCTTTTCGCCGACATGCTGGCCCGCGTGCACGCGATCTGCGCCGCGCTCGCCAAGGATGGCGGCTGGCCCGAGGGCATCGATTTTTCGCGCGTGGTCGTCGAGCCGCCGCGCGACCCGAGCCATGGCGACATGGCCACCAACGCGGCGATGGTGCTCGCCAAGGAGGCGAAGGCTAAGCCGCGTGATCTCGCCGAGCAGATCGCCCAGCGCCTGCGCGAAGATGCGCTGGTGGCGAAGGTCGACGTCGCCGGTCCGGGTTTCATCAATCTCACTTTACAGCCGACGGTTTGGGCGAAGGCGCTGGCGACGATCCTGCGCGAAGGCGCCGAATACGGCCGCGTTGCGCCGGTGCCGGGCGCGCCGAAGGTCAACGTCGAATACGTCTCGGCCAATCCGACCGGGCCGATGCATGTCGGCCATTGCCGTGGCGCCGTGTTCGGCGACGCGCTATGCAGCCTGTTGCAGTTCGCCGGCCGCGACGTCACCCGCGAGTACTACATCAACGATGCCGGCGCTCAGGTCGACGTACTCGCGCGCTCCGCCTTCCTCAGATATCGCGAGGCGCTGGGCGAGGACATCGGCGCGATTCCGGAAGGGCTCTATCCCGGCGACTATCTCAAGCCGGTCGGGCAGGCGCTCGCGGCCGAGCACGGCGACAAGCTCAAGGCGCTCGCTGAGACCGAGTGGCTGCCGATCGTGCGCGACAAGGCGATCGCGATGATGATGGCCGAGATCAAGGATGATCTCGCCGCGCTCAACATCCGTCATGACGTGTTCTTTTCGGAGCGCTCGCTGATTGCAGGCAGCACCAACAAGGTTGCCGACACGATCGAGTTCCTGCGCGAGCGGGGTGACGTGTATGAAGGCCGTCTGCCGCCGCCCAAGGGCGCGCCGGTGGAGGATTGGGAGGATCGCGAGCAGCTTCTGTTCCGCGCCACTGCCTATGGCGACGACGTCGATCGGCCGCTGATCAAGTCGGACGGCAGCTACACCTACTTCGCCTCCGACATTGCCAACCACCGGCACAAGTTCGAGCGCGGCTTCGCCGACCTGATCGACGTATTCGGCGCCGATCACGGCGGCTACATCAAGCGCATGCAGGCGGCGGTGAAAGCGGTGACGGCCGGACAGGCCGTGCTCGACGTCAAGGTCGTGCAGCTCGTCAAGCTGTTGCGCAATGGCGAGCCGGTGAAGATGTCGAAGCGCTCCGGCGACTTCGTCACCTTGCGGGAAGTTGTTGATGAAGTGGGGCGCGATGCGGTCCGTTTCATGATGCTCTACCGCAAGAACGACGCCGTGCTCGATTTCGACCTCGCCAAGGTCATCGAGCAGTCGCGCGACAATCCCGTATTCTATGTCCAGTATGGCCACGCGCGGGGGCATTCGATCTTCCGCAATGCGCGGGAGAGCTTCCGGGACCTGCCGGAGGACGAGGGGGCGCGGCTAGCGTTCCTCCGCGAGGCCAACCTCGAAAAACTCTCCGACTCGGCCGAACACGACCTCTTGAAACGCCTGGCACTGTACCCACGTACGGTGGAGAGCGCAGCGCTGGCGCATGAGCCGCACCGGATCGCCTTCTACCTGTATGAACTTGCAAGCGAATTTCACGCCCTCTGGACGCGGGGGCGGGATTTGCCCTATTTACGCTTCATTATCGATGATGATGCAGAATTGACCAAGGCACGTTTGGCCATGGTTCAGGGCGTCGTCTCGGTTCTGGCGTCGGGACTTGCGATCTTGGGCGTTAATGCTCCTGATGCAATGCGCTGATTGGGGGAAACACACGACTTCAGTTGGGGGCCTCAATCTGGCAGGGTCCGCCTTAGGACGCATATGCGGCTCACCCGCAGGGACGCTTCATCACGATGGCTGATCGTTACCAGGACAGACCCTTTCCCGCTGATGGTTTTGGCCGTGGTGGAAACCAGCAGGCCGATGCCGATCCGCTCGCCGAACTCGCTCGCCTGATCGGGCAGAACGATCCTTTTGCCGCCTCGGGCCGGGCAACTCCGCAATCTCAACCGCGTCCGATGGCGCGCCCCGCGGCGCCCGCGCCGGAACAGCCGGTTCCCGGCATGCCTCCGGCCGGCGCTCCGGCCTGGATGCAACGTGCCCAGCCTGCCGCCGCCAACCCCTTCGCCGACATCGGCCGCGAGCCGCCGCAGCCGGCGCCTGCACCGCCGGCCTTTCCGGCGGGCTATCAGGATCCGCGCGGCCAGCCGGGTTTCCCGGACCAGGATTTCGCGCCCGCGCCCGCTCCCCGGCAGCAGCAGGGTTATCCGAACGCGGAGTTCGCCGATCAGTTGTCCAAGCTCGACTACAGCGTCGGGGAATCGCGCCACGGGTTCGCCGAGAATGACCGCGACTACAACCGCGACAACGGCTTCGACGACAACGAGCCGGACTCCTCGCGCTATGACGATGCGCTGTTCGGGCAGATGGGCTCGGGACAGCAGGGGTTTCAGGGCGACAACGATTTCCAGGACGGCCAATACGGCTATCAGGACGGTTACGACGAGGGCGAGGAAGAGGAGCGGCCGCGGCGGCGCAGCGGAATGAGCACCGTGCTCGCCGTGCTGACCCTTGCGGTGGTCGGCACCGGCGGCGCCTACGGCTACAAGACCTACATCTCGTCCGGCCGTACCGGCGAGCCGCCGATCATTCGCGCCGACAACAGTCCGACCAAGATCATGGCCCAGCAGGATCCGACGCCGAAGGTGCCGGATCGTCTGCTCGGCAATGACGGCGGCGAGAAGCTGGTGTCCCGCGAGGAGACGCCGATGGATCTGAACGCCCGCGGCGGCAATCCGCGCGTGGTGTTCCCGCAGATGAACCAGAATGCGGCTCCGCCACCGGTCAGCGCCGGGGCGGCCCCGATGTCGCAGATGGCCAACGCCAACGGCATTTTGCCCAACAGTGATCCGCGTCCGATCAAGACGCTGTCCGTGACGGGGGGCAATCAGGCCGCTGCGGCCGATCCGCCGATGCCGGCGACGCCTGCAACCAAGCCGGCGGCGACGCCGAAGGGCCGCAAATCGCCGGCCAACGCCAATGCGTCGGCCGCCAACGACAGCCCGATGCCGCTGACACCGCAGCCGGCCGCACCGGCGCGCATCGCCGCGGCCGTGCCGGTCACCGAGCAGACCCAGACCGATCGTACCGGCGGCTACCTGGTCTCGATCTCGTCGCAGGCCAGCGAGGCGGAGGCGATGTCGTCCTACAAGGCGGTGCAGGACAAGTACGGCGCCGTGCTGGGCAAATATGAGCCGATCATCAAGCGGATGGATCTGGGTGAGAAGGGCGGCGTCAGGTACCGCGCAGCCGTCGGACCCTTCGCGACGAAGGAAGAGGCCAACAAGATGTGCGGATCGTTGAAAACTGCCGGCGGACAGTGTTTCCCGTTTAGCAACAATTAAGGCCTGCTTGACCGGCCCCGAGGCGGGGTCTATGCGGCCCGCATGACCATGCGGGCTTTCATTACCGGCATCTCCGGGCCTGATCTCACCGACGCCGAGCGCGCGTTCATCGGCGAGTTCAGGCCCTGGGGCTTCATCCTGTTCAAACGTAACGTCCAGTCGCCCGCCCAAGTGACTGCACTGGTTGAGGAATTAAGGGCCTGCGTCGGCCGCGCCGACGCTCCGGTCCTGATCGACCAAGAGGGGGGCCGGGTGCAGCGGCTGGGGCCGCCGCATTGGCCGGTCTATCCCGCCGGCGTGGTGTTCGACCGTCTCTACGACCTTGATTCGGCCGCAGGCGTCCGTGCCGCCTGGCTCAGCGCTCGCCTGATCGCCGACGACCTGCTCGCGCTCGGCATCACCGTGGATTGCCTGCCGCTCGCCGACGTCCCTGTCGCGGGCGCCGATGCCGTGATCGGGGATCGAGCCTATGGCACGACGCCAGAAAAGGTGGCGGCGATCGCCCGGGCGGTGACGGAGGGGCTGGAGCAGGGCGGCGTGCTGCCGGTGCTGAAGCACATTCCGGGGCATGGCCGGGCCACCGCCGACACCCATTTCCGGCTGCCGACCGTGGACGCGCCAGAAGCGGAACTCGACGCAACCGATTTCGCCGCGTTCAGGCCGCTGGCCGACCTCCCGATGGCGATGACTGCACATGTTGTGTTTAGCGCGATCGACGCCGCCCATCCGGCCACGACTTCTGCGACAATGATCGAACGGGTGATTCGCAAACGGATCGGGTTCCAGGGTTTGTTGATGAGTGATGACGTTTCCATGAACGCGTTGGCCGGATCGATCGCCGAGCGCACGCGTGCGATCGTGGCGGCTGGCTGCGACATGGTTCTGCATTGCAACGGCAAGCTCGACGAGATGCAGGCCGTGGCCGCCGAGACGCCGGAGCTTGAAGGGCAGGCTCTGATCCGCGCCGATCGCGCGCTTGCGGCGCGCAAGGCACCCACAGGCTTCGATCGTGACGCCGCGCGCGGCGAGCTCGACGCCTTGATCAACCGGCTGGGATCCGCTAGCGCATGACCGCTGAAATTCTGTCGTTTGAAACCGGCCGTCCCACGACGGAGCTGGCCGAGGCCGAACCGGCGTTGGTCGTCGACGTCGAGGGCTACGAGGGCCCACTCGACCTGCTGCTCGCGCTGGCGCGGCAGCAGAAGGTCGACCTTGCCAAGATCTCCATCCTGGCGCTCGCCGACCAATATCTCCAGTTCATCGAGGCTGCCCGCAAGATCCGGCTGGAGCTCGCCGCCGACTATCTCGTGATGGCGGCCTGGCTCGCTTTTCTGAAGTCGCGTCTCCTGTTGCCCGAGCCGCCAGCGCAGGAAGGTCCGAGCGCCGAGGAGATGGCCACGGCACTTGCCAACCGGCTGCGCCGGCTGGAGGCGATCCGCGAAGCCGCCAATCGCCTGATGAACCGGCCCCAGTTCCAGCGTGACGTGTTCCCGCGCGGCAACCCGGAGGCCATAGCGGAGGTTCGTCGTCCCAAGTTCACCGCGACCCTGTTCGACCTGCTGTCGGCCTATGCCATCCAGCGGCAGTCGCGCGTCGTCACGTCCGTTCATATGGCCAAGCGCACGGTCTGGTCGCTTGCCGAGGCCCGCGCCTCGCTCGAGCGTCTGGTCGGCATGACCGAGGTCTCGGACGATTGGGGATGTCTCGACGACTACCTGCTGGACTACGTCGTCGAGCCTGCACAGAAGGCCACCGTCTTCGCATCGAGCTTTGCGGCCGTCCTCGAGCTGGTTCGCGAAGGCAAGCTCGAGCTGAACCAGAAGCAGGCGTTCGCGCCGCTGTACTTTCGTAAGCGTCCACCGATCCAGCCCGGCGCCATGGCTGCGCCGGACTTGACGGTTGAGTAACGAACAAGGAGACCCTGCCATGGCAAGCTTGGCGGAACTGCGCATGGAAGAGCCCGACGAGATCGCGATCGAGCCTGTAGCGCGCCCCGAAGAGTTGCGTATCCTCGAGGCTCTCCTGTTTGCCTCGGCAGAGCCGCTCGAGCAGGCTGCGCTCGCCAAGCGTATGCCTGAAGGTGTCGACATCAAGGCCGCACTGGCGCAGCTGCAGGCGGAGTACGCCAATCGCGGCGTCAATCTCGTGCGCGTCGCCAACAAGTGGACCTTCCGTACCGCCGGCGACCTCGCCTGGCTGATGACGCGCGAGAGCACCGAGACGCGCAAGCTGTCGCGCGCGGCGATCGAAGTTCTGGCCATCGTTGCCTATCACCAGCCGGTGACGCGTGCCGAGATCGAAGAGATCCGCGGCGTCGTCACCTCCAAGGGAACGCTGGACGTTCTGCTGGAGACCGGCTGGATCAAGCCGCGGGGGCGCCGCAAGACGCCGGGCCGTCCGTTGACCTTCGGAACCACCGATGCGTTCCTGGCTCAGTTCAGCCTGGAGACCCTGGGCGATCTGCCTGGCCTGGAAGAGCTGAAGGGAACCGGCCTGCTGGATTCCCGGCTGCCGACCGGCTTCACCGTCCCGACGCCATCGGACGATCCGACGCTGCGGGAGGACGAGGAGCCGCTGGATCCGGGCGATCTCGACCTGGCGCTTGCGCCGGCGGTGGAGGCCGAGCCTGGCGAGGCCGAAGCCGCGGAAGACGAAACGGCCGAGATGGAAACGGTCGCAGCCGACACGGCTGCGGCCGAGGTCGCCGAAGGCCAGATGGCGACCACTGAGGCCGCCGTTCGGGACGACACCTCGTCGCAGGTTGCCGTTGGCGATCTGGAACTGCCGGGCGCCGATGCGGAAACCGAGATCACCGAGGTGGACTTGGCCGTCGAGCAGATCGAGGTCGAGCCGGACGACGAGGCCGTTATCGAGGTCGTCGAGCTGTCTGCCGACGCTGACGCTCAGGCAGACGACGAGGCAGAGGCCGAGGCCGAGGTCGACATGGCGGATGAGGAGATCGACGCGGCCGATGACGCGCACGACCGCGATACCGACGACGACGGCTCGCCGCACCAAAGCTAGCGGCCGGGGCTGTTAACACTCGCGTTATTACGTAGGTCCGGCCGCGAATTGTCGGACCTTAAGTGCTTGTTTTTGGGGGCGTTGGCGCCTACCTTCCGGCCAGATTGGGCTGTCCGCGGGCCGTTTTCGGCTGATGCGCCGCGTTCGTGTTGATGTTTCGCAATCGAATGCTAGAAGCGAAGTGTCGCGGTCAAGTCCATGGATATGACGCGGTTTCGGCGGTAGCGTCGACGGGCAGTCGGGTGAAGGCTGCGCCGGTGTTTGGAGGGTTGCAGGATGGGTTCGCTTAGCATTTGGCACTGGATCGTCGTGATCGCGGTCGTCCTGCTGTTGTTCGGGCGCGGCAAGATTTCCGATCTGATGGGCGACGTCGCGCAGGGCATCAAGGCGTTCAAGAAGGGCATGCAGGACGACGACAAGGCGCCGGAGAAGACCGAGCCCGTCAAGTCGATCGATCACGGCGCCACGCCTTCGGCCACCCGCACGGATGTCGGCAGCAAAGCCGTTTGATCTGCGCGTGAAAGGCGCCGGCGGCGCGCTCCCGCAGGGACGGCACCGGGACCTGTTCAGACAGGCCCGGATAGGCGGGATCAGAGGCGTCGTCGCGTAGGCGGATTGTTTCATGTTCGATATCGGCTGGAGTGAGCTGCTCGTCATTGGGGTCGTCGCGTTGATCGCGATCGGTCCCAAGGAGCTTCCGGGCGTCCTGCGCATGGTCGGGCAATGGATCGGCAAGGCGCGCCGGATGGCCTCGGAGTTCCAGGGCCAGTTCCAGGAGGCGATGCGCGAAGCGGAGATGGCCGACCTCAAGAAGAGTTTCGATGAGGTCCGCGAGGCGGCCAGCGGTTTCACTCCGACCGGCGTGATCTCCTCGTTGCAGCGCGACGTCGACAAGGCTCTCGATATCGAGGGGATCGACAAGCCCGCCGAGCCGGCGCCCGCATCGGATGTGGCTGCTGCTTCGCCCGAGCCTCCTGTGATGACCCCGACCACCCCCGAACCTCCAGTGGCCGAGACCTTCGCAGAGGCTGAAGTCCATCAATCCGTGGGCGAGCCGCTGGCGATCGTCCGTGAAATCAAACCCGAGCCACAGCCTGAAATGTCTGCGTCAGCAGAAGCTGACCGCCCGAAGGACGCCAAAGCGTCATGACCGTCGAAGATATCGAGGCCAGCAAGGCCCCGTTGATGGACCACTTGATCGAGCTGCGGTCGCGGCTGATCAAGGCGCTGATCGGCTTCGGCGTGGCCTTCATCTTCTGCTTCTTTTTCGCCAAGCAGATCTACAACATCCTGGTGCTGCCGTTCGTCTGGGTCGCAGGTGCCGAGAACAGCAAGTTCATCTACACCCAGCTGCTCGAATATTTCATCACGCAGTTGAAGCTCGCGATGTTCGGCGCTGGTTTCATCTCGTTCCCGATCATCGCGACGCAGATCTACAAGTTCGTGGCGCCGGGGCTGTATCGCCACGAACGCAATGCTTTCCTACCCTACTTGATAGCGACCCCCGTCTTCTTCGTGCTTGGCGCCATGCTGGTCTATTTTGCGGTGTGGCCGATGATCGTGCGCTTCTCACTGGGCATGCAGCAGCTCGGCGGCCCCGAGACGGCGCAAATCGCGCTGATGCCCAAGGTCGGTGAATATCTGTCGCTGATGATGTCGCTGATCTTCGCCTTCGGCATCGCGTTCCAGCTCCCGGTCATCCTGACCCTGCTCGGCCGCATCGGCATCGTCACCTCGCAGATGCTGAAGGAGAAGCGGCGCTATTTCATCGTGATCGCCTTCATCATCGCGGCCGTGCTTACGCCGCCGGACGTGCTCAGCCAGGCCTCGCTGGCGCTGCCGCTGCTGGCGCTCTACGAGGGCGCGATCATCGCGGTCGGCATCGTCGAGAAGCAGGCGGCTGCGGCCAAGTCCGGCTCGTCGTCCGGCTCGGGGAATCTCCCGGCCGACCCTTCCGAATAGAACGGTTGCGCTCGGGGACATCCCAGGGCGTTGCCTGTTCCCATCCGGCGCCATTCGCGGTAGTGCAGGCCGGCCCGCGAGCCCAGGCGACTCGCCGATACTCTTCGTTCCCAGGACCGAACGACCATGCACGACATCAGATCGATCCGTGACAATCCGCAAGGTTTCGATGTGGCGCTGACGCGCCGGGGTCTGGCACCGCTGTCGTCGCATCTGCTCGCCATCGACGAGCGGCGGCGCGCGGCGATCCTGGCCTCCGAGCAGGCCCAGGCCCGGCGCAACGCCGCCTCCAAGGAAATCGGCGAGGCCAAGAAGGCCAAGGATGACGCGCGCGCATCGGCGCTGATGGAGGAGGTCGCCAAGCTCAAGACCACCATGCCGGAGCTGGAGGCAGCCGCGAAGCAGGCGGATGAGGAGCTGGCGCGCGAGCTCTCGGCGATTCCCAATTTGCCGCTCGACGAGGTGCCGGACGGCAAGGACGAGCACGACAATGTCGAGCGCCACATGTTCGGCGCCCGGCGCAACTACGCCTTCGCGCCGAAGCCGCATGATGATCTCGGTGCGGCTCTTGGCACCATGGACTTCGAATCGGCTGCGAAGCTGTCGGGCGCGCGCTTCGTCGTGCTGAAGAGGGGCCTGGCGCGGCTCGAGCGCGCGCTCGGGCAGTTCATGCTCGATCTTCATACCAATGAGCACGGCTACACCGAGATCAATCCGCCGCTGCTGGTACGCAACGACGTCATGTTCGGTACCGGCCAATTGCCGAAATTCGAGGACGACCAGTTCTGGGCCGTGAAGGGCGAGCTGATTGCAGAGCCGGATGATCGCCTCAAGACCGAGCGGCTGGGTCTCATCCCAACTGCCGAGGTGGCCCTGACCAACCTGGTGCGCGAGTCCATCGTCGATGAGAAGGAGTTGCCGATGCGGCTCACGGCGCTGACGCCGTGCTTTCGCGCCGAGGCGGGCGCCGCCGGCCGCGACACCCGCGGCATGATCCGTCAGCATCAGTTCACCAAGGTCGAGCTGGTCTCGATCACGACGCCGGAGACCAGCAAGGACGAGCATGAGCGCATGCTGGCCTGCGCCGAGGAAGTGCTGCGCCGGCTCGATCTGCACTATCGAGTCATCACGCTGTGCACCGGCGACATGGGCTTCTCCTCGCAGAAGACCTACGACATCGAGGTCTGGATGCCCGGGCAGGGCGATGGCGGCGCCTTCCGCGAGATCTCCAGCTGTTCGGTGTGCGGCGACTTCCAGGCGCGCCGCATGGATGCACGCTATCGCGGAAGCGATGGCAAGCCGCGCTTCGTGCACACATTGAACGGTTCGGGCACGGCTGTCGGCCGTGCGCTGATCGCGGTCATGGAGACCTATCAGCAGGCCGACGGCTCGATCGCGATTCCCGACGTGCTGCAGCCTTATATGGGCGGCCTCAAGGTGGTGGCCGCGGAGCCATAGCGTCGCGGCAAATTGCATCCGCTCAGGTCGCCGCCATTGCGTACGCGCCGGCGGGTCGTATCCTCGGTTCTGTTCAGCAATTGCTTTTCAGATACCGGCATCATGGCTCTGCATCGGGATATTTTCTGGATCGGGCGGCAATGGGCCGTCACCGGCTCCGGCATCCAGGCGGTCGATCAGCGCCTGAAGGGAGCATTCGATATCGAATCCTCAAGGGTCTGGGACGAGGGCCTGCACGACTCGCTGCGCGATCAGGCTTGGTTCAACCCCGTCGACTTCGAGAAGGCGTTGAGTGTCGCGCGGGTCCGGTTTGCGGCAGTGCCGCGGACGGAGCCTTCAGCGGTGCCGGCGCCTCCTGTCCAGCAGGCACCCGGCGGATCCGGCACATCCAGCCTACCGTTGAGGCTGGGCACGCGAGGGCAGTTCGCCAGGTTCCTGCCGCAGTGGCGGATCCGGCATTGACCGGGTGGTGCCGCAGCGCGCTCAGGTTTGCCTCGATGCTGCACAGCAGATAAGACACCCCCGAACGATGCTTTCGGAGGGACGGAAGGTTGGCCATGCGGATTCTCTGCACCAATGACGACGGAATCCATGCGCCGGGTCTCAAGGTGATCGAGGAGATCGGACGCGCCCTGTCCGACGACGTCTGGATCGTGGCTCCCGAACTGGACCAGAGCGGCGTGTCCCATTCACTCTCGCTCAATGACCCCCTGCGGCTGCGTGAGGTCGGCCCGCGGCATTTCGCGGTGCGCGGCACGCCGACCGACTGCGTCATCATGGGATCCCGTCATATCCTGGGGGTGAAGCTGCCCGACGTGGTGCTGTCCGGCGTCAACAAGGGCCGCAACGTTGCCGAGGACGTGGTCTATTCGGGCACCATCGCCGGCGCGCTCGAAGGCACCATTCTCGGTCTGCCGTCGTTTGCCCTGTCGCAGGAATTCAGCGTCGCAACGCGTGACAAGCCGTCTTGGGACACCGCGCTCAAATTCGGCCCGCAGATCGTGCGCAAGGTGCTCGAAGCCGGCGTGCCGAGGAATACAGTGATCAACGTCAACTTCCCCGCCTGTGCACCGGAAGAGGTCAGGGGCGTCGTGGTCACCCGCCAGGGCAAGCGCAATCTGGGCTTCTTGAAAGTCGATGAGCGGCGCGACGGCCGCGGCAACCCCTATTTCTGGATCGGCTTCGACCGGGCTGCCGCGCTCGATGTGCCCGACGAGGGGACGGACCTCGCAGCTCTCGCGGCGCGCTACGTATCAGTGACCCCGCTTCGCCTGGATCGCACGGACGAGGCGTTCTCCGGCAAGCTCAGCGACATTCTCGGCTGAAGCGCCTTCTACCCCTGTGGCCCAGCGCCACGCAGGGCATGGTCGATCGCCTTTCCGAGCGTCTCGAGCTGGAATGGCTTCTGCAGGGCCGGCCGGTCGCGATATTCTTCCGGCAACCCCGACGAGCCGTAGCCGGTTGCGAAGATGAAGGGACGGTTGCGCGCCTTGATGAGATCGGCCACCGGCGAGATGACCTTGCCGTTGACGTTGACGTCGAGAATGGCGACGTCGAAATAGGTGCTCTCGGCCAGCCGCATCGCTTCGCCGATTTCGCCGGCTTCGGCCGCGACGGTGTAGCCGAGCTCTTCCAGCATGTCGGCGACCATCATTCGGATCATGACTTCGTCTTCAACCAAAAACACAGAGCCGCGCGGCGGCCGCGGTGCAGTCATGATGTCAGTCCTTGCCCATACCCGATTTGACGCTCGCAAATAACGGCTTATGGCGCAACGTCAACAATGTCGTCTTTCACGGTCGTGCGGCGTGGGCACGATCGCCCATAAGGTGAACGAACCGGACCCGACTTGGTTCCTTGTGCGGAACGCGGTCCGTCGTCGGGACCATGACGGTGCATCCGGTTGCGACGGGTGTGCGGAAAATCGGTGCGCAACCCTCGCCCGGCAGGTAAATTGCGCACGAGCCCACCAACCGACATCCCGATGCCCCCAGCTGCTCCTCCCGAGAAAATGATGTTTCAGCTGACCCTGCGTCGGCGGGGGATCAGCGATCAGGCGGTGTTGCGCGCGATGGAAGAGGTGCCGCGGGAGGAGTTCGTTCTGCCGGCCGACCGCCCGGAGGCCTATCGCGACAGCGCGATGGCGATCGCCTGTGGGCAGACCATCAGCCAGCCCTTCGTCGTCGCCTACATGACCGAGCAGCTCAAGCTGCAGAAGTCCCATCGTGTACTCGAAATCGGGACGGGGTCAGGATACCAGGCCGCGATTCTGTCCAGGCTGGCCACCAACGTCCTGACGGTGGAGCGCTTCCGGACATTGGCCGACAAGGCCAGGGAACGGTTGGAGAAGCTCGGCTGCTTCAATGTCGAGGTCATGCTCGGCGATGGCTACGCGCTGCCGCCGGGGGGCGGCCAATTCGACCGCATCATCGTAACGGCGGCGATGGACGAGATTCCCCAGAGCCTGCTCGACCGGCTGGAGCCGGACGGTATCCTGATCGCGCCGGTCGGGCCGCAACACGGGGTGCAGACGCTCGTCAGGAGCACGCGGACGGGTGATCGTTTCGACCGAAAGGAGCTCGTCGACGTGCGATTTGTGCCGGCAATTCCGGGGATTGCGCGCGAACTTTAAACGTGCGGATCAGCAGGCCGCACAACGCTTTATTCGCGGCTTAAGCGCTTATTTACCGCGGCTGTGTTTACTCGAATTCGTTGTTTGTTGCGTACGAGTGAGTAACCATGCCCGCCACTGTCGAGTTGCTTCGCTCGCGCCGCCTGCCGCAAGTTGCGGCGTTGGCGCTGATGTCGTTCGGCGTCGCCGGCTGCAGCGCCGACATGTCGACGCGGCTGTCGCAGACGCAAAATCCGTTTTCAAACCCCTTTGCATCCGATTCCACCGGGTCGGTGCAGGCGCAGCCGCCCCGGCAGCACCAGCAATACAGCCAGTCCTACACGCCGGCTCCCGCGCCGGCGCCTGCCTATTCGTCCTCGGCGCTGCCGCCCCCGGCGGTCGGGGCTCCGCAATCCTATCCGACCGGTGGCGGCGCCGGAGGCATGTCGTCGGGCGGGCGCGGCGTCGCGTCCTATGCGCCACCCGCTGCGGTCCCGGTCGCGGCGCCCGCCGTCGCCGCACCCCCGGCCTATGCACAGCCCGCGCATTCCTATGCTCCGCCGGCCCAGCCGCGCCTCGAGACCACCGGCACCGTGCCGCCGCGTTCGGTCGCGGCCGCGCGTCCTGCCAGTGGCACCAAGATCATCGTCGGCACCAGCGATACGCTCGACATCCTTGCCAAGCGCTACCGCGTGACGCCGGCTGAGATCCTGGCTGCCAACGGCTACAAGGGCCCGCGCGCGTTGTCGCCAGGCCAGCAGCTGATCATTCCGCATCCTGGCGCGGTGGCGGCTGCGCCCGCGGCCCAGCCCGTTGCCGCCGCGCCAATGGTCGCGCCGAAGCCGGTGGCGGCCGTCGCACCGTCCACCGTCCATTTCGTCAACCGCGGCGAGACACTCGCCAGCATCGCCCGCCAGAATCATCTGACGGCGGCTGAGCTCGCCCGCGCCAACAATCTCGATCAGGCTTCGCCGCTCAAGCTCGGGACCAGGCTGACCGTCCCTGGCAGGGCCGTGGCGGCAGCTGCGCCGGTGGCTCCGGTCGCAACCGTTCCCCAGGCGGTTGCGACCGTGCCGGCGCCAGCGCCGACAACGCGGGTCGCGACGGCCGCCGGTCCGGTCCAGACCGCCCGCCTGGCCCAGGCCAATCCGGCGCCCGAGAAGGAGGAGGAGCCGGCACGGCCGGCCGAGACCACCAGCTCGCTGCCGACCTTCCGCTGGCCGGCGCGCGGCAAGGTGATCACCAGCTACGGCGCCAAGACCAACGGCAAGTCCAACGATGGCATCAACATCGCCGTGCCCGAGGGCACCCCGGTGAAGGCGGCCGAAGATGGCGTCGTCGCTTACGCCGGCAATGAATTGAAGGGTTATGGCAATCTGGTCCTGGTGCGGCATTCCAACGGCTATGTCACCGCATATGCCCATGCGAGTGAGCTGATGGTGAAGCGCGGTGATCCGATCAAGCGCGGCCAGGTCATTGCCAAGTCGGGTCAATCGGGAGAAGTCGGATCGCCGCAGCTCCACTTCGAGATCCGCAAGGGATCGTCTCCGGTTGACCCGCTGCAATTCCTCAACGGGGCGTGAGGTCCGGTCGTTTGACCCCACGCAATCGTGGACGACACAGGGCCGCGCAGATTACTGCGCGGCTTTTTGCGTTGTCAGCCGCACGCCGAGGCGGCCCGCCAGATCTTGCGTGAACTGCCACGCGACGCGGCCCGAGCGCGAGCCGCGCGTCGTGGCCCATTCCAGCGCCTCGCGCTCCAACTGATCCTCGGCGACTGCGACGTCGAAATGGCTGCAATAGCCTTTGACCATCGCGAGGTATTCGTCCTGGCTGCACCGGTGGAAGCCGAGCCATAGGCCGAAACGGTCGGACAGCGAGACCTTTTCCTCGACCGCTTCGCCCGGATTGATCGCGGTGGAGCGCTCGTTCTCGATCATGTCGCGGGCCAACAGATGGCGCCGGTTGGAGGTGGCGTAGAGAATGACGTTCTCCGGGCGTCCCTCGATGCCGCCTTCGAGCACGGCTTTCAGCGATTTGTAGGACGCATCATTGCCGTCGAACGACAGGTCGTCGCAGAACACGATGAAGTGGAACGGCGCGGCACGCAGGATGTCCATCAGCGCCGGCAGGCTCTCGATGTCCTCGCGGTGAATCTCGATCAGTTTCAGCCGGTCGGCGGGCTTGCGCGTGACGTTGATGCTGGCATGGGCGGCCTTCACCAGCGATGATTTGCCCATGCCGCGCGCGCCCCACAACAAGGCGTTGTTGGCCGGCAGGCCGTTGGCGAAGCGCTCGGTGTTCTCGATCAGGATGTCGCGCATCCGGTCGATGCCCTTGAGCAGGTCGATCTCGACACGGCTGACGCGCGGCACCGTCGAGAGCCGGCCGTTCGGATGCCAGACGAAGGCGTCGGCCGCGTTCAGGTCCAGCGCGGGCGTGGCACCCGCATGGGTTGTCGCCAGATGCGCGGCAATTGCTTCCAGCGCACGGGCAATCCGGTCAGCCGTATCATCGGAGGCGGGGCCGGCGGGACGTTTTGCCGCGATCTTTGGTGGCTTTTGCGCTGCAGGCCGGGGGCCTTTGGCGAGCGGTCTGAGGGCGTTTTTGGCGGGGGCGCGGGACGAGGCTCTGGCTGGTTTTTTCGACATGCTGCAAGTTCCTGATGGGGCAGCCATATCGGGCCTCGCCGGCTGCCGCAAGCGGGGCGAAATGAAGGGGCGGGGCGCCTTGCTATTGGGACTGCTGCCGCTATATTCCGCGCGAAATTCGCAAGAGGCCGGCCCGCGCCGAGACAAGCGTGGTTCGCCGGCTATTCCCGTCTCACCGGGCGCTGCCCACGAGGATCGACCACATGCTGATCACCCCTGCCTATGCCCAGGCCGCCGGCGCTGGCGACACCAACAGCATGCTGATGTCGCTGCTGCCGTTCGCGCTGATCTTCGTGATCATGTATTTCCTGATCCTGCGGCCGCAGCAGAAGAAGGTCAAAGAGCACGCCGATCTCGTCAAGAACGTCCGCCGCGGCGACACCATCGTGACCCAGGGCGGCCTGGTCGGCAAGGTGACCAAGGTCGTCGACGACGACCAGGTCGAGTTCGAGATCGCCGACGGCGTGCGCGTGCGCCAGATGCGCCAGATGATCACGGGCGTCCGCACCAAGGGCGAGCCCGCGAAGGCAGACGCAAAGGACGACAAGAAGGACGAGAAGGCAGCGAGCTGATCGCCGACCTGGCCGGTTGAACGCCGGCCTTCGCTCTTTGTGATGTTCTGATTTTCCGGGCCGGCTACGGCCCTTACGGACAACCTCCATGTTGTATTTCACGCGGTGGAAGGCGCTGGGCATCATTCTCACGGCGCTCGTCGTGTGCCTGTGCGCGGTGCCCAACTTCTTCTCCGAAGCGACGGTCAAGACCTGGCCGGCCTGGGCGCAGCGCCGGCTGGTGCTC
The DNA here is from genome assembly GCF_051168395.1 of Bradyrhizobium sp. HKCCYLRH1030. Classification (NCBI taxonomy): domain Bacteria; kingdom Pseudomonadati; phylum Pseudomonadota; class Alphaproteobacteria; order Hyphomicrobiales; family Nitrobacteraceae; genus Bradyrhizobium; species Bradyrhizobium sp. HKCCYLRH1030. Next base: position 157,609 of record NZ_JBNPUY010000001.1, read on the forward strand.
GGCCTCGACCTGCAGGGCGGCTCCTATCTGCTGCTCGAGGTCGACTCCAACTACATCAAGAAGGAGCGGCTCGATGCCGTGCGCGACGACGTTCGCCGTACGCTGCGCGATGCCAAGATCGGCTACACCGGATTGGTGAGCCGGGGTGATGGGGTCGAGGTCCGGATCACCAAGGAAAGCGACACGGGAACCGCGATCTCCAAGCTGCGCGATCTCTCGCAGCCGCTCGGCGGGCTGCTCGGCTCCAGCGGCCAGCGCAGCCTCGAAGTCAGCGATGCCGGCGGCGGACTGGTCCGGCTGACGATCCCGCCGGCGGCCATCACCGAACGCATCCGCCAGACCATCGAGCAGTCGATGCAGATCGTCGAGCGCCGCGTCAACGAGCTCGGCACCGTCGAGCCCGTGATCCAGCGCCAGGGCAACGATCGCATCCTGGTGCAGGTGCCGGGCTTGCAGGATCCGACGCAGCTCAAGAACCTGCTCGGGCGCACGGCCAAGATGGAATTCCGGATGGTCGATACCTCGGTGCCGGCGGATCAGGCGGTGCAGGGGCGGGTGCCGCCGGATTCCGAGGTGCTCCAGAGCGCATCGCCACCCAACCAGCCCTATGTCGTGAAGAAGCAGGTGCTTGTCTCCGGCGGTGATCTCTCCGATGCGCAGACCGGCTTCGACCAGCGCACCAACGAGCCGATCGTCACCTTCCGCTTCAACTCGGCCGGCTCGCGCAAGTTTGCGCAAGCCACCACCGAGAATGTCGGGCAGCCGTTCGCCATCGTCCTCGACAACAAGGTGATCTCGGCGCCGGTCATCCGCGAGCCGATCACTGGCGGCTCGGGCCAGATCTCCGGCAATTTCACCGTGCAGTCCGCCAACGAGCTCGCGATCCTGCTGCGCGCCGGCGCGCTGCCCGCGCCGCTGACGGTCATCGAGGAGCGCACCGTCGGTCCGGGCCTCGGCGCGGACTCGATCGCCAAGGGCGAGCTCGCCTCCTATGTCGGCTCGATCCTCGTCATCGTGTTCATGCTGCTGACCTACCGGCTGTTCGGCGTGTTCGCCAACATCGCCGTGGTGGTGAACGTCGCGATGATCTTCGGCGTGCTGTCGCTGCTCAATGCCACGCTGACCTTGCCGGGCATCGCCGGCATCGTGCTGACGGTCGGCATCGCCGTGGACTCCAACGTGCTGATCTATGAGCGCATCCGCGAGGAGCTGCGCGGCGGTCGCAATGCGATCTCGGCGATCGACGCCGGCTTCAAGCGCGCATTGGCGACCATTCTCGACTCCAACATCACCACCTTCATCGCCGCCGCCGTGCTGTTCTATATCGGCACCGGCCCCGTGCGCGGCTTCGCCGTGACCTTGGGCATCGGCATCCTCACCACGGTCTTCACCGCCTTCACGCTCACCCGTCTGATCGTCGCGGGGTGGGTGCGGTGGAAGCGGCCGCAAAGCGTGCCAATCTAGGAGCTACTGTGACACACTGGGTTCTCATCGGGCTTGGCATCCTGATCGCGGTGCTGACGGTGGTCAGCGCGCTCGGCCTGCTGCCGTCGCTGCGCATCGTTCCCGACGACACGCATTTCGATTTCACGCAGTTCCGCCGCATCAGCTTTCCGATTTCTGCGGCGCTGTCGATCCTCGCCATCGTGCTGTTCTTCACCCATGGCTTGAACCTCGGCATCGATTTCCGCGGCGGCACCTTGCTCGAGGTGCGGGCCAAGTCCGGCACCGCCGACATTGCGGGGATGCGCGCGACGCTGGCGACCCTCGGTCTGGGCGAGGTGCAGCTGCAGCAGTTCGGCACTGCGGCCGATGCATCGGTTCTGATCCGAATTGCCGAACAGCCGGGCGGCGACGCCGCGCAGCAGGAGGCCGCGAACAAGGTGAAGGCGGCGATCGGCGATTCCGTAGAGTATCGCCGGGTCGAGGTGGTGGGGCCGCGCGTTTCCGGCGAGTTCCTGGCCGTCGGCATGCTCGGCCTGATGCTCGCGATCATCTCGATCCTGATCTATCTCTGGTTCCGGTTCGAATGGCAGTTTGCGCTCGGTGCCATGATCGCCAACGTCCACGACATCGTGCTGACGATCGGCTTCATGTCGATCAGCCAGGTCGATTTCGACCTCACCAGCATCGCGGCGCTGCTGACCATTCTCGGCTATTCGCTCAACGACACCGTCGTCATCTACGACCGTATCCGCGAGATGCTGCGGCGCTACAAGAAGATGCCGATGCCGCAGCTGCTCAACGAATCGATCAACTCGACCTTGTCGCGCTCGATCATCACGCACGTCACGGTGACCCTGGCGCTACTGGCATTGCTCTTGTTCGGCGGCCCGGCGATCCACAGCTTCACCGCGGTGATGATGTTCGGCGTGGTGCTGGTCGGCACCTACACCTCGATCTTCATCGCCGCGCCGATCCTGATCTATCTCGGCGTCGGAACCGTTCGGGGTGATCAGATCGACGAGCCGAAAAAGAAGCCCTGATCAGCCGTTGGACCCGGATCGGGGTTGAGATGTTGGTCTCGCATGGCAACTGACGCCCCGCATTTCCCGCGGTCCGCGCCGATCGACGGTTATGGCAAAGGCGGCTTCGCCTTTGCCGGCATGTCGCATCGCGGCTCGCTGCTGTGCCTGCCCGACTCGATCTGGGCCTGGGACGTCATCCAGCCCGACCAGATCGACCGCTATTCGTTGCAGCGCGTTTTTGATGCGGCGAACAGGATCGACACGCTCATCATCGGCACCGGAAACGAAGTCTGGATCGCGCCGGCACCGCTGCGCGCGGCCCTGCGTGGCGTGAACGTCGTGCTCGATGCGATGCAGACCGGCCCCGCGATTCGCACCTACAACGTCATGATCGGCGAGCGGCGCCGGGTTGCGGCAGCGCTCATCGCCGTCCCATGAGCGAGACGAACGCCAACAGCGACGCCGCGTTCTGTGCAGGCCTTGTCCGCGAGCACGATTTCGACCGCTACGCCTCGACGCTGTTCATGTCGCCCGAGCCCCGGCGTGCGCTGTTGTCGCTGTACGCATTCAACGTCGAAGTCAGCCGCATTCGAGATCTCGTGTCGCAGCCGCTGCCGGGCGAAGTCCGCCTGCAGTGGTGGCACGACACGCTGACGGGTCACGAACATGGCGGCGCGGAGGGAAATCCCGTTGCGGCCGAATTGCTGCTCACCGTGCAGCGCTTCGCGCTTCCGGTCGAGCGGCTGACGCGCCTGGTCGATGAGCATCAGTTCGATCTCTACAACGATCCGATGCCGACGATGGCGGCGCTAGACGGCTATCTCGGCGACACGCGTGGCGCGCTGTTCGCGCTGGCCGCGCAGATCATTGCGCCGCCGTTTGCGGACGCCGATCATCTCGCGCACCATGCCGGCATCGCGCAAGGGTTGCTCCAGGTGATCGCGGCGCTGCCGCGCGATGCGGCCCACCGGCAGCTCTATGTCCCGCTCGATCTTCTCGCGCGGCATGGCGTCGGCCAGGAGGAGATGTTCTCCGGCAAGGCGTCGCCGGCGATCCAAGAGGTGATCATGGACCTGCGCGGGCAGGCCCGGCAGCATCTCGATCACACCCTCGAGCTGGCGCGTCAGGCGCCACCGGCCGTGCGGCCGGTTCTGCTGCCGCTCGCGCTGGTCCGGCGCGACCTTGCGCGGGCCGGACCCCGCGACGATCCGTTTCAGCCGCGCTCCCGCTCGCGCCTCGCGACGCTGTGGACGCTGTGGCGGGCCGCGGGGACGACGAGTTTTTGCGCGCGCTGACCCCGTCGCGGGCTCAAGCCGAGGGCATCGTGCTCCAGAGCGGCGGGCTGTGCAGGAGTCTCGGCATGTCCGGCGGCTCGTGCCGGTGGATCGTGCAGCGGGTGTCCCAGACGACGAGATCACCCGGTCGGCAGGTGTGGGTCCAACTGAACTCGGGCCGTTCGGCAAGCTGCCAGAGATCGTCGAGCAGCGCGTCTGATTCGTCCTGCTCGAGGCCGACGACGTAGGAATGGCGACGCTGCCCCAGCGCGAGCATCGAGCGGCCGGTATCGATATGATTGCCGACCAGAGGATGCACCGGGCCTGCGATGACGGTGCGACGGCCATCATCGGCGGTGTCGGTCGCGAGATGACGAACCTTCAGATGAGCGACGCGGCTGCGCAGCGCCGGTGAGAGCGCGTCATAAGCGGCGTAGAGGCTGCAGAATGACAGTCTGTCGCCCAGCAAGCCCCCGTGGGAGGTGTAAAATAGATCCGCGTGACCGAAGCGACGGCTGAAGGCCGCGATGTCACGTTCACCAAGCCGCTGGCCGCGCACCAGCAGGACCTGATGCTTGAGCAGCGCGCGCATGAACGAGGCGAACGCCCAATCGTCGAAGGATCCGAGATCGACATTGCAGACCTCGGCACCGAGCGTCTTTCCCGTCGGGATGACCTGGATGAGGCTGCTTTCGGCGCTTCGAGCAACGTTGCTTCTGAGACTCACTTGCGTCATCTCCCAAGTTTCACCAGCGCCTGCAAATCAACCATCGTAATTTGTCGGGGGTGTTTCGGCTCGGAGGCAATTCGCGGAAGGATCGCGGCACGATCTGCCGATTGTCGGCACACTCTGCCGCTCTGAGTCGGAAGTTGGACGCTTCAAGGCGATGCGCGAGGAAATATCCAGCAACCTGCAACTCATTCGCAGGCAATCTGGCGCTTGATCGTGCTGATCCCGCGCGCAAGCGAATCAGTGTGGACGATCTGTTCCCTTGATCTGGGTCCGATGCATGATTCGCCGCGCATGATCATCGAACGGATCGCGCCGATGCATGGTGCAGCGATTGTCCCAGATGACGAGATCTCCGACCTTCCAGACATGCTCCCAGGAGAATTCCGGACGGGCAACATAGGCCCACAACGCGTCGAGCAATGCTTCCGACTCGGCGAGCTCGAGGCCGACCAGATAGGCATTGCGCCGGCGGCCGAGATAAAGCATCCGCAGGCCGGAATCGGGATGCGTGCAGACCAGCGGATGGATCGCGCCCGGCGATGTGCGCGGATCATCGGTCGGCGTTACGCCCTGTCGGACGAAGCCGCCGCTGTTGTAGGTGCCGTCGTGCTTGATCTTCAGATCTGCGACGCGGCGCTTCAGTTCAGGAGGAAGCGCGTCGTACACGGCATACATGCTGCAGAACGACGTGTTGCCGCCGACGGGGGGAATTTCCAGCGCGTAGAGCGCGCTCGCGATCGGCGGCGTGTCGAGATACGACATGTCCGTATGCCACACCGCTTCGCCCGCGCCGAGGCTGCCGATCGCCTCGCCATTCACCTTCACGTTCGAGACGATATAGATTTCGGGTAGACCGTCGACGAAGCGGCGCCCGTTCTCCTGCACCGGCGCCCAGTCGAGATCGCCGAAGCGGCGGCTGAAGGCGATCAAGTCCTGGTCCGTCAGACCCTGGCCGCGCACCAGCAAAACGGAGTGCGTGTGAAAGGCACGGAGCAGGGAGCCGAAGCCCGCATCGTCCAGATGCTTGAGATCGACATGTCGAATCTCGGCACCGAGTTGCCGGCCGGTCGGGATGATCTCGATGTTCGACGACCGAGACGTTGTGGCCGCGCGGGTTTCGACGTTCATTGCCAATCCTCCCAAACGACATTGCAACCAAAGGATACAATGGTCGGTCCGCGAAGTCTCGTCCGCTCAGGCCGAAGGCAGGTTCAGGTCCGCCTCGAAATTGAACCGGTCGCGCAGGTTTTTGCGCGAGTCCAGGATGTCCTTGAGGAAAGCGCGATCGCTGTCGCTCGTGAGCATCGGTTCGATCAGGTCGATCTGGTTCATCGCGACCAGCTGCAACAGTTCAGTGCGTGGCCTGCCGCTGGCGTCGCGCGGCAGGGCATGCACGACCTGGATATGCTCCGGCGGCTTCGGGCCCTTGGCTGAAGCAAGCTCGTTTTGCAGCTGAGTTTCAAGCGTCGGCTGCTCTCCCTCGACGAACGCATAGAGCCCGACGCCGGTCCGGCGGTCTGCGAAGGCAACGATCGCCGCGTCGCGCACGGCCGGGTTCTTCCGGATCATGTCCATCAGCACCGGCGCATCGTTGACCAGGCGTCGTCCGCCACCCTCGCGGTCGGTGAAATTGAAGATGCCGCGCGTGATGGCGCGATACACCTTCTTGCCGGTCATCAGCCAGACGCGCGCGAACAGCGATTTGCGTGCCAGGATCTTGCGCTCCTGCGGCGTCAGCGCCTCGGGCGCGTAACTCCGCTTATGCTTGAGCAGATGACGCAGGTCCTCATAGGCCGCGATCCGGAACAGCCGGCTGCGGCTCTCGAAGCAGGCGGCCAACTGAAAATCGGTGACGTAGCAATGGCCGTCGTGACCGACGAGCCAATTCTGCTCCTTGGCGAGATCGTTGTGCGTGATTCCGGCGCGATGCAGCCGGCGCATCATCCGCTTGGCCGAGCGGAAATAGGCGGCGTTGCCGTGCGGCTTGGCCAGATGCAGCGCCACGCCATTGATGAAGCCGCGGACCAGCGCGCGATCCCCAGCCCATAGCAGATCAGGGCCGGCGTTGAGCCCCTTGGCGCGCATCAGCGCCTTGCGCTCGCGCGCGAACAAATGCCGCGCCAGCACGAACGACCACCACGGCACCTCATCGAGCCGGCGCAGCACGGCGTCGACGTCACCGGCCTCGCTCTTGAAGCGGCCGCGCTCGACGGTCGAGAACACGTCGCGCTTGAGCAGAACGCCTTCGCTCCAGCGCGCCGCCAGCACGGCGAAATCAGTCTTCGGCAAACTCATGGGGCTCTCACGCAGCGGCCGCGACGGGCAAGTGCTCGGCGATCCAGCGGTCGAGATCGGCCAGCGCGCGGGCGCTCATCGCCTGCTTCTTCGCCACCGTCTTCTCGTTGCCCTTCAGCCGCGTGCCGTCCGGCTTGCGGGTCGGGGTCGTCGCCAGCGGCGGGAACAGGCCGAAATTGATGTTCATGGGCTGGAACGAGCGTGTCGCACCGTCGATCGTCTCGATGTGGCCGCCGGTGATATGGCCGAGCAGGGCACCGAGCGCCGTGGTTGGTGGTGGCGGCAGCAGATTGGCGCCGCGCACCTCGGCGGCGGCGTAGAGGCCGGCGATCAGCCCGATGCTCGCCGACTCCACATACCCCTCGCATCCCGTCATCTGGCCGGCAAAGCGCAGCCGTGGCTGGACGCGCAGGCGGAGCTGCGCATCGAGCAGCTTCGGCGAGTTGAGGAAGGTGTTGCGATGCAGACCCCCGAGCCGCGCGAATTCCACGTTCTCGAGGCCAGGGATGGTGCGGAAGATCTGCTGCTGCGGGCCGTATTTCAGCTTCGTCTGGAATCCGACCATGTTGTAGAGCGTGCCGAGCTTGTTGTCCTGGCGCAGCTGCACGATCGCGTAGGGCTTGACCGTCGGATTGTGCGGATTGGTCAGGCCGACCGGCTTCATCGGGCCGTGACGCAGCGTCTCGTGGCCGCGCTCGGCCATCACTTCGACCGGCAGGCAGCCGTCGAAATAGGGCGTGTTGGTCTCCCACTCCTTGAAGTCGGTCTTCTCGCCGGCGAGCAGCGCCGCGACGAAGGCGTCGTACTGCTCCTTCGTCATCGGACAGTTGATGTAGTCAGCACCCGTGCCGCCCGGACCGACCTTGTCGTAACGCGACTGGAACCACGCCTTGGTCATGTCGATCGTGTCCTTGTGCACGATCGGCGCAATGGCGTCGAAGAAAGCAAGTGCCGTCTCGTCGGTCAGGTCACGGATGGCCTCGGCGAGCGGCTGCGAGGTGAGGGGACCGGTGGCGACAATGACGCGATCCCACTCCACCGGCGGCAAGCCGGTAACTTCGCCGCGGCGCAGCGCGATGCGTGGATGCCCTTCGAGAGCCGCTGCGACGGCCGCCGAGAAGCCGTCGCGGTCGACGGCCAATGCGCCACCGGCCGGAACCTGATTGGCGTCGGCAGCGCGCATGATCAGCGAGCCCAGCCGGCGCATCTCGGCATGCAGCAGGCCGACGGCGTTGTTGGCCGCATCGTCGGAGCGGAAAGAGTTCGAGCACACCAGTTCGGCCGCGGTGGCGGTTCGGTGCGCCTCGGTCATGCGGTCCGGCCGCATCTCGTGCAGCACCACATCGACTCCAGCCTCGGCGAGCTGCCAAGCGGCTTCAGAGCCGGCGAGGCCGGCACCGACAACGTGGACGGTATTCGAAGGTGATTTGGAGCCTGTCATGCGCGGGACAGGTAGCGCTTTTCCCGAGCGCTGCAAATGCGCCAATGAGGCTCGGCGCGAGAAAGCGGGCGCATGTGTTTCGCTGCGCCAGGCCTAGATGCGGCAACGCCCGCAGCGAGGCGGGCGATGTCCGGTAGATATCGGAAGAAGGCCGATCAGCCGTTGTAGTGACCGGCGGCAACGCGCGGGATGTCCGAGCGATCGAGACCGATGTCGGCGAGTTCGCGATCGCTGAGCTGCGACAGCTCGGCAACGTTGCGCTGATACTCACGGAACGCCTGAACCATGCGGATGAGCGAGAGCAACATGAGAAATCTCCTTTAGTTCACGATTCAGTTCTTCATTGGGAACCTCATCGTTGAAATGAACATAGAAGAGATTGTTGCGATGCGGAAGCGTTGATGTTGCGATGCAGCTAAACCTCCGGCGCATAGCTTGGGTAACGCTTGAGTAAGAATCGGGCAGGGGGATCAGAGGGGGCGGATCTGTCGGAAACCTCCGTAATCATGCTGTTTTTCAATCGTTCGTTTGAAAAGCCCGATCGATAGCCTGCCACCACGGCTGTGAAGCCGTTAGGCGTTGAGCATCTCGCGAGCCCCGACGAAGTGCATGGGTCGATCGGCGTGAATTTTTATTCACTCTTTGATGTCGCGACGGTGAACCGATGTCCACGATCACGCGCGGCTCGCAGTGATTTCATTTCGCGAGAATATCGCGGTGGTGCGACAAATTGTCGCGGCGTCCGGCAATGATGCCTGCGCCGTCGCACCAGCGAGGAAAAACAATGAACAGCAAACTGTTGGGGGCCGCGCTCGTCATCGCGGCGATGACCGCGTTCGGTCCGGCTCAGGCGGCGCGGATGCACGGCGCCGGCTGCAGCGGGGCCAACCTGGAGAAGACTGAGACGGCGATCGAGGCTATGGCTGATGGCGATGCCAGATACACGGCGCAGCGAGAGATCGCGGCGGCCCAGGATGCGCTGCTGAGCGGCAAGATGGGCGCCTGCAGCGTTCATCTGACGAAGGCGATGCAGGCCGGGATGATCAAGTAGCGCGTCAATCGTTCGCATCGTTGAACCAAGGGCCGATCGCGTCACCGCGATCGGCCTTTTTCCGGGCAGGCTATGGCGCCCGCGCCAGCTGCGTCGCGAAGGTCGCGATCGTCCGCGCATAGACCTCGCTCTTGTTCCACTGCTGGATGACCGCAAAATTCGGGCCGCCGGGCTCCCAGTCCTTGCCCTTCTGCCAGCCATAGCCCTTCAAATAGTTCGCAGTGGAGGCGAGAACGTCGGGCGCGCTGCGGATCAGGTCGCGCCGGCCATTGCCGTCGAAATCGACGGCATATTTGATCCAGGACGACGGCATGAACTGGGTCTGTCCGATCTCGCCGGCCCAGGCGCCGCGCATCTCGGCCGGCTGGAGATCGCCGCGGTCGACGATCCGCAGCGCATCCAGCAACTCGCCGCGAAACTGCTCGGCGCGGCGGCAGTCATAGGCCAAGGTCGCGAGCGCACGGATGGTCGGGAACTTGCCGACATTGACGCCGAAATCGGTCTCGAGGCCCCAGATCGCGACCAGCACCTCGCCGGGCACGCCGTAGCTCTGCTCGATCCGCGACAGCACCGAGCCGTATTGCTTCAGCATGTTGGAGCCGCGGGTCAGGCGCGGCGGCACCATGCGCCCGGAGAACTCTTCGAAGGTCTGGCTGAACACCTTCTGACCGCGGTCGCGGTTCAGCACGCTTTGGTCCGGCGTCACGCCCGTCAGCGCCGCATTGATCGTGTTTTGCGAGATGCCCTTGGCCGCAGCCTCGGTCTTGAACTCGGCGAGCCAGCCGTCGAAATTGCCGTTGCCGCAAGGTACCGCGGCGTGCGCTGGCGCTGACAGGGGGGTAAGGGCAGCGAGACAGGCAAGAGCGGACACGGCGAGAACGCGAGCAATCATCGAAACACCTGGACGGCAATGGATTCAAAAAGCGTTGCTGGGCGTGCTCCATGTCGGGCGTAACCGCGGCAGCAGCAAGGCCTTTCGATCACATTGGCGTCGGATTTCGTGAGCGCCGCCACACTCTGCGGCCGCTCGACGCGACCGCCGGCCCGGAGGCCGGCGGCAGTGAAAACTCATCGCTGCGTCCTCACATCTGGTCACGCGAGCGCCATGGGAACAGGTTCGCCGGGAAATCGGCCGCGGGCTTGGAGCTGCGGGGGACCGGCGGCACGATCCGGGCGGCGTCGGGGTGGATCGCGATGGCCTCACGGTAGAGATGCCAGGTGGCGTGGCCGAGCACCGGGATCACGACGGCGAGACCGAGGAAGAACGGGATCGTGCCGGCCACCAGAAGCACTGCGACGATGAGGCCCCAGGCCGCAACCGGAACTGGGTTCTTGGCCGCCACGCGGAGCGAGGTGACGACCGCTTCGAGCGCGCCGGCGTGACGGTCGAGCATCAAGGGGAAGGACACGATGCTGAGGCACAGCGCCAGCAACGCGAACAGGAAGCCTGCGCCACAGCCGACCGCGATCAGCCACCAGCCTTGCGGCGTGGTGAAGACCCGCTGCAGGAAATCGCTCACACCGGTCGCGCCGCCATAGCCGAACACTGCGACGTAGATCGCCTGCGCGGTCGCGACCCAGGTGACGAACAGCGCGAACAGCAGCGTGCCCAGTCCGAGCATCGAGCCGAACGACGGCGACCGCAGCACCTCCAGGGCATCCCAGGCACTGGTGTCCTCGCCGCGGTCTCGGCGGCTGCTGAGCTCATAGAGACCGAGCGCGGCGAACGGGCCGAGCAGGGCGAAGCCGGCCGCCAGCGGAAACAACAGCGGCACCACCGCATAGCCGAACACTGCACGCGCCAGCACCAGGCCGAGAACGGGATAGATCGCGCATAGCATCACGGCGTGACTCGGCACTGCCTTGAAGTCATCCCAGCCGAGCCGCAGCGCACGCATCAGGCTCGACATGTCGATCGTACGAATCGTCAGCTCAGCCGCGACCTCGTCTGCCGCCCGAACGTGGGATGCAGCATTGCTGTGGTAGGTAGCCATCGTCGTGTGCTCCCTCAACTTGCGCAGGGCGCTTCCCAACCACGCAGGCGGGCTGCGCTTCTCGTTGGAACAAATTCGCGGATGGCCAGACGCGACGAACCTCGGGGCGGCCATTCGCGAACGGAAGTCATCAGGATAGTGGCAAAACAGGCTGCGCCTACTCACGCCTCGGTGAGGGCTGTGAATGTCGCAGTGCATTAGCTTGGCACGCCCATGCAGAAGCCTGAGCATGGTCCAATAAAGTCGTTCCGCCGTCATTCCGCCTTGGGTAAGCTTCACATTCGTCGCCGTGTTCGCGTTTGGCAGGCCACGGCGGTGGCGGAGCGGCTCCGACGGGCGTCTCTGCAACGGAACACCGCCGGCCGAGTTCTTCTTACGATCACCATCCATTGGGAGCCATTGATGAGCGTTTTCGGAAAGATCATGGGCGCGATTTTCGGCCATCATGCCGAGGCGGCACCGGCCGGCGGCAGCACGCCCGCCGCGGGCGGTGCCGCGCCGGCAGGCGGCGCGGCTGCGTCCCCGACGGCGGCCCCGGCTGCTGCGCCGCAAAATGTCGATGTGGCTGCGATCGTCGACAAGGCGGCGGCTGCCAAGCACGAGAAGCTGGAGTGGCGAACCTCGATCGTCGACCTGATGAAGGCGCTCGATATCGATTCGAGCCTCGCTGCGCGCAAGGAGCTCGCCAAGGAGCTCGGCTATAGCGGCGACACCAACGACTCCGCCAGCATGAACGTGTGGCTGCACAAGCAGGTGATGAGCAAGCTCGCCGCCAATGGCGGCAAACTGCCGCCGGAGATCAAGCACTGAGCGTGCGCCGCTCACGGCAAGAACAAGAAGCGAAAGGCCCGCCATCGTGCGGGCCTTTGTCGTCTTGGATCGCGTCTGGCGCGAGGCTGTGCCAGCGCCTCAGACGTGCACGAAGCCGGCGCGTTCCCAGGCCTCCGCATGCAGCTGGTCGCGGTCGAAGCCGATGTCGCGCAGCGTGCGCTCGTCGAGCTGGTCGAGATAGGCGAGCTGCGTGCGGTAGTGAACGTAGCGCTTGAGAACGTCGAAAATGGCTGTGATGAACATCTGCCTCTCCCCATGGGTCTGGTTGCCTGCTCGGCGGGGGATTGCTGATCCATCCAGGTAGCCATTGCGTCAAGGCGCTCCAATCGTCTCGCCCGGTAATTGCACGGCCCATCAGGCCATGATGTCCCGGTTCTCCGGATGGTCTCGGAGGTAGTCGGCGACGAAGCTGCAGCCCGCGATGACCTTGCGGCCGTCGGCGCGGATCAGCGCGAGGGCACCTTCCACGAGCTGCGAACCGATGCCGCGGCCTCGCAGCGGTAGCGGGGTCTCGGTGTGGGTGATGATCACCCCCTGCGGCGTGGCCCGGTAATTGGCAAACGCGACGTGGCCGTTGATGTCGAGCTCGAAGCGGCTCCCGGCCTTGTTGTCACGGACATCAGTCATGCGCCTCTACTTTCACTTTCGTTTAGGTTTCTCGGAGATCTTGAGGAACTCCGCCAGCAGTGCACGGATCGACCATGGCTTGCCATCGACCGCCCCCCGGATGTCGTCGATCTTCCATTGGCCCGCTTCGCGCACGAGGTCGTAACGGATGATGTCGTCGGCCTGTTCCTTGCGTTCGGTCCGGTGGCCGCGAATACTGACCGCGACGGTTGCCTTGTCGCCGTCCTGCATTTCCAGCGTCACCTTGAACGAGGCGACATCGGGATCCTGCGAATTCGTGACGGGATCGAAATCGATCGCCCCGACCTCGCCCTTGGGCGTGCGGGCGTCCATCTTCGCCCATTGGGCGGCCAGCGACTTCGACAGATATTTCGCGCGCGCCGCCTTGTCCTCGATGACGAAGGTGCCGCCGTCCTCCCCCTTGCCCTTGGCGACGCGGGTGTAGATCGCGGTCATGATGCCGACGGGCTCGCTGGAAGCAGGCGCCTGCGCGTGCAGCGGAGAAGCGGCGAGCACGCCAGCGAGGCCGAGAAGCAGGAAGCGACGATCGATCATGGTTGTCCTCAAATCAGATTCGGCGCGCGGTGATATGAAGAAATGCGCGGCCGGCCACGGTTTGTCGCGCGGCATCTGCATCCGTTCGAAACACGCCACCGCATGGGTGCGATGGGGAGGCCGGCCTTGCGAGGGCGAGCAGGACCGGGATAAACAGGCCCAAAGGTATCGGGCGGCTGAGATCGCCTGAAGGATCGATCGAGGGGACGCTTCCATGGCTCTGTTCGTCAGCTGCAGCGGCGCGAGAGGTTGTCGATGACGCCGGCACCCCTGCGCATGTCCCGCCGGGTGATGAACCTCGCGCATATCGTCACGCAAAATGGCCGCCGGCTTGGCGACCGCGTCGGCTTCGTCTGGGGCGAGAGGTCGTGGACCTGGCGCGAAATCGACGCGATGGTCTCGGCGCTCGCGGCGGCGCTGGCCGAGCAGGGAATCGCCAAGGGCGATCGCATTCTGGTGCACTCCAAGAACTGCGAGGAGATGTTCGTCTCGATGTTCGCGGCGTTCCGGCTCGGCGCGGTCTGGGTGCCAACCAATTTCCGCCTGATGCCGGACGAGGTCGCCTATCTCGCGACCGCCTCGGGCGCGAAGGCGTTTCTCTGCCACGGCGACTTTCCGGATCATGCTGCCGCGGTGACGACTGCTGACTTCACCTGGCGCATCGGTGAAGGCGGCAGCTTCGGCGCGGGGACCGTGGCCGACGCAATGAAGGCGCATGTCGGCGCACACGTCGCGAACGCGGCCGTCGAGCATGACGATCCCTGCTGGTTCTTCTTCACCTCCGGCACGACCGGCCGCTCCAAGGCGGCGGTGCTGACGCATGGCCAGATGGCGTTCGTCATCACGAACCATCTTGCAGACCTGACGCCGGGCACGACCGAGCACGACGCGTCGCTCGTCGTGGCGCCGCTGTCGCACGGCGCCGGCGTGCACCAGCTGATGCAGAGCGCGCGCGGTGCCAAGACCGTGCTGCTGCCGAGCGAGAAGTTCGACATCACCGAAGCCTTCCGCCTGATCGAGATGCATCGCATCAGCAACCTGTTCACGGTGCCGACCATCCTGAAGATGATGGTCGAGCATCCCGCCGTCGACCAATTCGATCATTCCTCGCTGCGCCATGTGATCTATGCCGGCGCGCCGATGTATCGCGAGGACCAGAAGCGCGCGCTGGCGCGGCTCGGCAAGGTCATCGTCCAGTATTTCGGCCTCGGCGAGGTCACCGGCAACATCACGGTGCTGCCGGCCGCGGCGCACGAGGAAGAGGATGGACCGGAGGCGCGGATCGGCACCTGCGGCTATGAGCGCACGGGCATGCAGGTCTCGATCCAGGACGATCAGGGGCGTGAGCTGAAGCCGGGCGAGACCGGCGAGATCTGCGTCATCGGTCCGGCCGTGTTTGCGGGCTACTACGACAATCCGGACGCCAATGCGAAGGCGTTTCGCGACGGCTGGTTCCGCACCGGCGATCTCGGCCACATGGACGCGCAGGGCTTCGTCTATATCACCGGCCGCGCGTCGGACATGTACATCTCCGGCGGCTCCAACATCTATCCGCGCGAGGTGGAGGAGAAGATCCTGACCCATCCCGACATCGGCGAGGTCGCCGTGCTCGGCGTGCCTGATCCCGTCTGGGGCGAGGTCGGCGTCGCCGTCTGCGTGGCGCGCGAAGGTGCGGCCGCGCCGAGCGAGAGCGCGATCGCCGGCTATCTCGCCACCAAGCTGCCGCGCTACAAGATGCCGAAGCGCTTCTTCTTCTGGGACGCGTTGCCCAAATCGGGCTATGGCAAGATTCCGAAGCGTCTGGTGCGCGACGAGCTCGAGGCGCGCGGCCTGCTCGATCTCACCAGGCAGGGTTGACGCGTGATGCGATCCATCACCCAGCCCGGTGCGCCCGTCGCGGATCGCATCCAGTGGGTCGAGGCCCGCGGCCGCGTGTTCACCTTCACCATGGAGCAGGGGTTGCCGCTCTTGGACGCCGCGCGCCGCGGCTTTGCGGCCAATGGCTTTGCCGGCGGTGTGCTCGATATCAAAGGCGGTGCGCTCGGACCGTTCGCCTATGTGATGCCGGCGCTGTCGAAGACGGCGGATCATGCCGCGTTCTACAGCGACACCTATCGTCCCGCCGGTGTGACGCGCCTGTCGACGGGGACGATGACCCTCGGCGTGCGCGACGGCGCGCCATTCTTCCATTGCCACGCGCTGTGGATGGAGGAGGGGAGCCGCAACGGCGGCGGGCACATCCTGCCGGAGGAGACCATCGTCGCCGAGCCGTTCGAGGTCGACGCCTTCGGGCTCGACGGCGCGATCTTCACGGCAGAGCCGGACGTCGAGACCGGCTTCAAGCTGTTCGGGCCGGTAGCGGCCGCACCAAGCGGCGCCACGACGGACTGCCGCGCCTTCGCGCTCCGGCTGCGGCCGAACCAGGATTTCGCCGGTTGCCTGGAAGCGTTCTGCCGGGCGCAGGGGATCAGCAAGGCCCGCATTCGCGGCGGCGTCGGCTCGACCATCGGGGCGCGCTTCGAGGACGGCGTCGTCGTCGAGCCGTTCGCGACGGAGCTGACCATCACCGCCGGCGCGATCGCGCCGGGCGACGACGGCCTTGAAGCCACTGTTGACGTCGCGCTGGTCGACTACACCGGCGCGCTCGCGCGGGGGCGCCTCGTCCGCGGCGACAATCCGGTGCTGATGACGATGGAGCTGGTGCTGGAGGTCGTGGCGTAGCCCGCGTGGGCCGGTGGCCGATGCGGGCGCGATGTGCGAGATTGCCGGTGATGTCACCGAGGTTGTGAAGGCGTCATGGCGAGGAAGCAACGCGAGATCCGGCTGCCGGCCCCTTATCTGAAGCGGCTGTGGCTCGATCCGGCGAAGATCTCCGATCGCGCGGCCTATCCGTTTTGCCTGCCGTTCCTGCAGGACGCGTTCGAGCTCAGCTTCACCAACGCCATCACCATCATCGTCGGCGAGAACGGCACCGGCAAATCGACCCTGCTCGAAGGCATTGCCGCGCTGGCGGGCTACGACGAAGCTGGCGGCGGCAAGGGTTACATGCCGGTCGACCATGGGCGTGCGATCGAGCGTATGGGCGGCGCACTCGCCGCCGCGCTGCGCGCGAGTTGGTTGCCGAAGATCACGCAAGGCTGGTTCTTCCGCGCCGAGAGCTTCTTTTCGGTGGCGCGCTATCTCGATCAGGCCGCACTGGACGATCCGTTCGGCGGGCCGCCGCCCGACTTCCTGTCCCATTCGCATGGCGAGGGGTTCCTGCGCTTCTTCGAGGAGCGCTGCCAGCGCCAGGGCATCTACATTTTCGACGAGCCGGAATCGGCACTGTCGCCGGCGCGCCAGATCGAGTTCCTGAAGCTGATGCGGCGCATGGATGACTCCAGCCATTGCCAGGTGCTGATGGCGACGCATTCGCCGGTCCTGATGGCCTATCCCGGCGCGACCCTGTTGCGGCTGACCAAATACGGCCTTGAGAAGGTCGCGGTGCAGGATACGGATCATTTCAAGGCGATGCGTGAGTTCTGCGCCGACCCCGACGGCTTCGTGCAGGCGGTGCTGGCGGAGTGAGGCCGGGATGATAGGCGAGCAGAGCGAAGCCTGCTCGGCCGTCATTGCGAGCGAAGTGTTCAGCCCGGAGACATAGCTTACACCTGTTCGGGGACATAGTTGACAGTTTTGGGGTCGCGCAGATCAATCGCTGCGATCTGATGTGCGGCAAAGAAAATTCCGAACTTTCCGTCGGCACTGAGTGGCCGGATAGCCAGCCGCTCACCTCGGAAGGCTTGCGGGACTTTCCAGAGCCGCCCCTCGAAACTGACGTAGGCCTTCGTGCTCGACACGGAACGGATGCTCTCACCCTCGTCGTATTCGACGATCGGAAGCCGGTCGGGCATCGCACGTTGGCTCGGTTGATAGCGGCTTGCCGGCACGTCGAAGTTCAAGGCCTCGTGCGGCCGGTCGAGATTGTAGACAGAGCGCCATCCGTCGAGTGCCCGCTGGACATCGGGAAGATCACGGTAGCGCCTGAAGGCAAACACCTCGGCCTTCAGACTACGGTGGAAGCGTTCGTTCTTGCCGCGGCTCTGAGGATGGTAGGGCCGGCTGTGGATCGTTCGAACGCCGAGCTTCAGAAGCCAGACCGTCAACGCGGTCCAGGGGTCTTCGAGGGTAAATCCCCAGGGGCCACCATTGTCGACGAACATCGCATCCGGCAGTCCATAACGGCGGAACGTCGTCTCCAAATGTCCTTTGACTGTAGAGCCGCGCTCGTTGTCACAAGCCGCCAGGCACAACGAGAAGCGGGAGTGATCGTCCAACGCTGTCAGCGGATGACAGGACACACCGTTCTCCAGCGCACTGTGCCCCTTGAAGTCCATCTGCCACAGCTGATTGGGCGCATCCTTCTCGAACCGCGTGTAGGGCTGTCCGGGCGTGCCTGCAGGCTCGACCACTCGATCGTAGCGGCGCAGGATGGTGTGCACGGTGGATATCGCCGGGACAGCTTGACCATCACGCTCAAGACACCGTGCGAGCTTGCGCGCGCCCCAGGCCGGGTGAGCATCGCGCAATGCGACGATCTGCTGCTCGGTCGCAGCCGCGGTGCGCTCCGGACTTCGATGAGGCCGCCGCGACCGATCCGCCAGCGCCGTGTCCCCAGCGTCATGCCGCTGGATCCATTTGTAGCCCGTCTGAGGGCTGATGCCGAACCGCCGACACAGCTCCCGCCGGTTCGCCCCTTCCTGCTTGGCAAGCATCACAAACTCTCGTCGCTGGTCCATGACAGACACCTCTCGCCACGGCATCGCTCGCCCCTCTGCTTGACGAATCGAGCCGATTTTGAAGTATCAACCATCTCCCCGAACACCCGTCAGCTATGTCACCGGGCTGAACAGAAGCGAAGCAATCCAGGATCCCACGAGGACTCTGGATCGCTTCGTCGCTTTGCTCCTCGCGATGACGGAGAGACATGACTTCGCGTTCTCGCCGTGCCAGGTGCACCCGAGCTTTGACGTTCATTCCGCCCTCCTCAGTGAGAGGGCGCAGGGAAGGCCGGGTGCAGGCCGCACCCATGGCCCGCCTGCGAAAAAAAATGCAGGCGGCAGGAACCACAGGATTGGCCGAACAACCGGCCTTCCCTGCGCGACGGTTTCTACCGGCTTATACGCGCTCTCCTCGGTGCGCCGGGCCTTCTGGCCACCGTCATCGGCGCGACGCCTTGAAGGCATCGACACCCACTTGACCTCAGCGTCGGGAGGTCAGGACCACACGATTTCGCCGTCCGCCACAAAACCCGTCGTCTGCGCAAAAGCGCCGGGCCCGTGACGTCCATCGCATCCCGCCCTCCACGCCCGTGACGACCGCGAAGCGCCCCTCTCGTGAGGACAGGACGCATGCAGGAAAACAGAAATTCCGAAATGGCGAAACAGGAATATTTTTCACGGCAGGACTGGACAAGGGTGATGCCGCTGATCCCGTGCGCAAATTTAGGTTTTGCGCGCATGGCCGTTTTGGTGTCAAAACGGCCGCGTCGTGGCTCGGCCATGTGCGCGCCGTGCCCGTCGGGCGACTCGGAACGTGACAGGAGCGAAGGAAGAGGGGCTGCATGCCGGAGCAGATCGGTCGCCACGACAAGCTCGAACAGGCGCTCCTGGCCCTGGATGATCGCGCCATGGTGCTGGAGGAGCTCGACGGCTTCATCGCCGGCCTGCTCGTGCTCCCTGAGCCGATTCCGCCGGGCGAATGGTTCGCGGCGGCCTTCGGGCTCGGCAAGGGCCGTCGCTCCGTGTTCACCGGCATCGACCATGCCAACGAGGTGCTCGGGCTGGTCATGGACTATCACCGGGAGATCGCGCTGACGCTCGCGCATCATCCGGAGCAGTACCAGCCGCGCTTTCCGATCGACGGCTTCAACGGCGAGGTCGTCTGGGAGCTGTGGATCGACGGCTTCGCGGCGGCCACGAACCTGCGTCGTGACAGGTTCGATGCGTATGAGCGGGTGGGCGGCGAAGTCGCCATGGCTGCGGTCGGTCTGATGATGATGATCGGTGCAACTCTCGACGAGAACCCGGATCCCGTCGAATATCGAAATCTCAGTCGCAACGCGCCCCAGAATATCCGCGAGGCGGTGCTGACGCTGCATCAATACCGGCAGAGCGGGGCTCCGCTGCCCGCGTCCACCAGCTTCGCCCGGCAGCCCAATCCCTTCGCGTCGTTCGGCAAGGTCGGCCGCAACGACCCCTGTCCCTGCGGTTCCGGCCAGAAATACAAGCGCTGCTGCGGCGCGAATTGATCGGCCACGACACGGTCTTTTTTGTTGCAACAATCGGGAGCGGTGCAAAGATGCGCCGCCGTGCGCCGGATGCGCCGGCCAATGAGAGTGACTGAGGAAACGACATGAGGATGGTGTTCGGCAAGGCGCTGGCCGTGACGGCGGCGCTCGCGATCGCAACGACGGCCCTGACCACAGCGGATGCGCATGGTCCGACCCGGCGCAAGGTGCAGGAGCACGTCGAGATCAACGCCGCGCCCGCCAAGGTGTGGGCCGTGATCGGCAACTTCCAGGACATGAGCTGGCTCGGCGTGGTCGACAAGACCGCGGGCGACAAGGGCAACGAGATTGGCGCCACGCGCAAGCTGACCCTGAAGGGCGGCGCTACCGTCGACGAGGAGCTCTACAAATACGACGCCGAGAAGATGAGCTATTCGTACCGCATCACCGCCGTCGACGTGAAGGTGCTGCCGGTGACGAACTACTCGTCGACCATCGCGGTGACGCCGAGCGCGGACGGCAAGGGTAGCGTGGTCGAATGGACCGGCGCGTTCTACCGCGGCTTCCCCAACAACGATCCGCCACCGGAGCTGAACGACGAGGCCGCGGTCAATGCGGTGACCGGCCTGTACAAGGGCGGGCTCGAAGGACTGAAGAAGAAGGTGGAAAGCGGGAGCTGATTGGATACGACCATGTCGCCAAGTCAGCGCTGCGCTCCCTCTCTCCGTTCTTACGGGGAAAGGGTTGGGGTAAGGGGCTGCCGAACGGGTGGTGTGGGTGGTGGGACCTGTGCCCCCTCACCCGGATTGCATCTGGCGATGCAATCCGACCTCTCAGCGCGAGCGAAGCTCGTCGCGGCCCCGCATCCGCCTTCGCTCTGCGAGCTACGGCGGACAAGAGCGGGGCGAGGTGGGTACAAGGCAAGGCGCTGCACCACTCATCGTCTCCCAGATCCTATTCGAGCGTTTCTGCTCGCAGCCTTGCTCGTCTGCTGCGCCAGTGCCCATGCCGAGGAGGCCTTCGTCACCAACCAGCTCAGCGACGATCTGACGATCGTCGACCTCGCGACCTCGAAGCCGGTGGCGACGATCCCGATCGGCGGCAAGCCGGCCGGCGTCGCGGTGGCTGCCGACGGACGCTTCGCCTATGTGGCGAGCCCGGACGACAAGAGCGTGAGCGTCGTCGACGCTGTCGCGCGAAAGGTGGTTGGACGGGTCGAGGTCGGTGGCGGGCCGCTCGGCATTGCCGTGACGCCGGACGGTTCGACGGTCTACGTCGCAGACTGGTACAACGCCGCAATCCGCGTGATCGATGCGAAGACCCGGACCGTGACCGGCAGCATCG
This sequence comes from Bradyrhizobium sp. HKCCYLRH1030, assembly GCF_051168395.1. NCBI lineage: Bacteria > Pseudomonadati > Pseudomonadota > Alphaproteobacteria > Hyphomicrobiales > Nitrobacteraceae > Bradyrhizobium > Bradyrhizobium sp. HKCCYLRH1030. The sequence goes on from NZ_JBNPUY010000001.1 coordinate 178,490, forward strand.
CGGTCGGCGCCTCGCCGTCGGGGCTTGCGGTGACACAAGACGGCAAGCTGCTGCTCTCCGCCGACCGCGATGACGACATGGTCTCGGTGATCGACACGGCGACGCGCCAGCGCCTTGCGACCATCAAGGTCGGCACGCGGCCGTTCGGTGTCACCATCGACGCCGAGGGCAAGCGCGCCTACACGGCAAATGTCGCCTCCAACGACGTCTCGGTGATCGACCTCGCCGAGCGCCGCGAGATCGGCCGGGTCAAGACCGGTTTGCGGCCCTATGCGGTGGCGCTGGCGCAGGGCAGGGGCTTCGCCACCGACCAGTATGACGGCACGGTCAGCGTGTTCGACCTGGCGAGCCTGCAGCCGCTCAAGCGCATTAGCGTCGGCGACTATCCGGAGGGCATCGAGGCGACCGCCGACGGCCAGCGCGTCATCGTCGCCAATTGGGAGAGCAACATTCTGAGCGTCATCGACGTGGCCGCGCTGAAGGTCACCGGAGAGATCAAGGTCGGCGACGGTCCGCGCGCATTCGGCGCGTTCCTGCGGCGGTGAGCAGGTCCGCCGGTGGCGGAAATGGAGTTGCATCTGCAGCCTCCGTCACTGCGAGCGCAGCGGCGCAGCGAAGCAATCGAGGCCGCGCGAAGACTCTGGACTGCTTCGCTGCGCTCGCAATGACGCGGTGAGGTTATCGAGGCTCGTCACTATCCCTGCATGTCGCCGGCGGCGCTGATGCAGGCTACGAATCTCGTCTGGCGGGCACCACCAACCGCTCCACGATCTCGTCCATCCGGGTGAACAGCATCTCCGGCTGGTGGTCGCGCAGCGCCTGCTCCGCGGCATAGCCCCATGTCACCGCGCCGAAGGCGATGCCGGCGGCACGCGCCGCCTCGATGTCGCGGGTCTCGTCGCCGATCGCGATGGCCTCTGCCGGGTCGACGCGCAGCCGCTTCAGCACCCGGCGAAACTTCCGTGCCTTGCCGAACACCGAGGCCGAGCAATCGAAATCGGCGAACAGCCCGGCGCGCGATCCGAGCTTCTGCCGCGCGTTGGCCTCGCTGTCCGACGAGACCAATGCGAGCATGGTGCCGTTCGCGGCAAGGGTGTCGAGCATGATGTCGACGCCTGCGAACAGCGGGATGCTCGCTGCATGCGCCGTCTTCAGTTGGCGCACGTGGCGCGCGATGAAGGGCAGCTTCCAGCGCGGCACCTGAAGGAAATCGAGGATCTCACGGGTCAAGGCATGGCGGAGCCCGTCGATGTCCTCGTCCTTCACCTGACGAAAGCCGAAGCGCTGCGCGACGACGTTCACGTGGGTGCGAAACCACGGGAAGCTGTCGGCGAGCGTGCCGTCGAGATCAAAGATGACGAGAGAGTAGGGCATCGCGCGAGGTGAGCGTGGCGAGGAGTTGATGATCGTCGAGGCGTGTCGTCCTGCGACAGCCCTGCGCCATAGCAATGGGAGGGGCGGCGCGCAATGAGATGCGATCATTGCGTGTCGCAGCTCCACGGTGACGTTCGATGATCAGGGGTTGAACATGTTGTGATGTGCACCTGGAGATAACGCGGTCTATCATCCCGGTGGGCCGGCGGATCATGGTCTGCCTGCCCGATTTGATCGAAATTGTTTTCATCATTCAAGCCAGAGAGATTTCACATGGCCCTCAACAAGGTTGCTGCAGCGTATCTGTCCTACTTCGCCTATATCGACGACGCGCTCGATGTGGTTCAGCCGAGCGATTTCGTGGCGATGCTGAAGTCCGTCCCGTCGGGTGCGGCGAACGGTCCGTGGTCGCTATGCTGGGGCCCGGCGGTCAACAACGGCGTGCTCGCCTATGTCGCGCAAGGCAGCGACGGCAGCTACGCGGTGGCGTTCCGCGGCACCGATGTCGATGGCTCGGTCGCCGGCGCGTTCGAGAACGTGCTCGCCGATGCCGATGCTGTCTTCCAGGTGCCGTGGCTCTATCCGCAGCAGGCCGGAGCGCCGCTGCAGATCAGCGCCGGAATCAACGACGCGCTGGCGCTGGTCATCGCGCTCACCGATCCCACGACGGACCTGTCGCTGCTGGACTATCTGCGCGGCCTTGCGTCCAAGCAGAACCTGCAACTGATGGTGACCGGGCACAGTCTCGGCGGCGCGCTCGCCGTGGTGGCGACGGCGTGGCTGCAGGACCAGTTGCCGAAGCTGAACTCGTCGCTGACGTTCACGCTGTGGCCGCACACCTTCGCGGCTCCGACGATGTGGAACGCGGGCTTCGCGACGACCTTCGCAAAGAGCTACACCTATTACGCGGCGGTCAACAGCAACGACATCGTGCCGATGGCCTGGGCCAACCTGAACGGAATTCTCGGTACCTATCCGCCGCCGGCGCCGGTCCTGAAGGACACCAACTACTACTCGATCTACAAACCGCTCGAGTGGCTCAGCGCAGCGATCCCGACCTATACGTCGATTGCGCCGAGCAATCCGGATCTGTTCACGATTACGCCGATCGTCGAGGCGAACGACTCCTGGACCGCGGAAGCCGGCTACATGCATTCCATGCAGCTGCAGTATTTCCCGCATGCGACCGGCACGAAGGCGCCGCTGCTGCCGGGAGTCACCAAGACCGGCGTGGCGCGGCCACGGGCGGTCGCCGTCGCGGCCTGAGCGCCGCAGGGCAGCTCTTGCAGGGCTGGGTTCGCTCAGTCCTGCAAGGGGGGCTCGGTGCGTCGGCCAATCAACCTTTCATCACGTTTTTTGTGAGTGTGCGCTGCAGGAACGCCTTGCGCCGTGCGGTGGTTGACCCGCACAGAAGCAAGGAGAGAGACATGCAACGCACGATCAAGATGGCCGCGCTGGCCGGAGCCACGCTGGTGATCGGCACCGCCGCGGCGTCCGCGCAGGGCTATGCCCGTTTCGGCGACTCGATGGCCTGGGTGCCGCCGGCGCAGACCTCCGATTCCGAGCCGGTGTATGGCGCCGCGCCGGCGCCGGCCTACGCGCCGGGTCCGGTGGCTGGCCCAGTGGCCTGGGGCCACGGCTACAACGGCACCAACCATCCGACCCCTGGCTCGACCCAGGGCGACGTCGGTCCGTCCGGCAACAACAACGGCACGCTGACCGGCGCCTACCGGCAGTGGTAGTTGCCATCTCGCGCTGAAGTGAGTCGATCAAGCCCGCCGCTCCGACAAGAGCGGCGGGTTTGTCGTCCGAGAGGGCGCCCAGTCGCTTGCGAGGTGATGCGACCAGCATTCCGGATCATCTGATCGCGGCAACGTGAGCGCCACGTTGTGTCGCACACATGTTGTGGCGGGTGGCGGAACTGCCGGGGCATGACGATGGTTTGTTCCTCGATGAATTGGGAACAACGGAGCAAGTTCATGACACGCACGTTTGGATTGGCAGCGCTCACCGCCGTCACGCTGGTCGCCGGCACGATCGGCGCCTCGGCCGGCGAATACGGGCCGGGCGGCTACGGCTATGGCGGCCAGGTCACCAGCACCTATGCCTACCGCGACTCCTTCGCCTGGGCGCCAGGGCCGGTCTATGAGGAAGGCTACGTCGCCGTCGCGCCGGGCCCGTATGACGGCCCGGGCTGGGGCGCCGGCTACAACGGCACCAACCACCCGACCCCGAGCTCGACCCAGGGCGACGTCGGCCCGCGCGGCAACAACAACGGCACGCGGAGCGGGTATTACCGTCAGTGGTAATCTGAGTTCGTTGCAGAAACATCGAGCCCGCCGCTCTGCAGGGCGCGGCGGGCTTTGCTGTGATGAACCGGTATCGACCACATGCGTCATTGCGAGGAGCGCAGCGACGAAGCAATCCAGAGTCGCGTACGCGGCCCTGGATTGCTTCGCTTCGCTCGCAATGACGATCGATACAAGGGAATTGAGGGCAACTACTCCGCAGCCTCGCTCGCCGCGCCGCGGCCGCGCTTCTTCGGCTTGGCCGACTTCTCCAGCACCGGCTTGAGGAACTGCCCGGTGTAGCTGCGCGGCGCCTTGACGATATCTTCCGGCGGGCCCCAGGCGACGATCTCGCCGCCGCCGTCGCCGCCTTCGGGGCCGAGGTCGATGACCCAGTCGGCGGTCTTGATGACCTCGAGATTGTGCTCGATCACGACCACCGTGTTGCCCTGCGCGACCAACTCGTGCAGCACCTCCAGCAGCTTCTTGACGTCGTGGAAGTGCAGGCCCGTCGTCGGCTCGTCCAGGATGTAGAGCGTGCGGCCGGTGGCGCGCTTGGACAGCTCCTTGGCGAGCTTGACGCGCTGGGCCTCACCACCGGACAGCGTGGTGGCCTGCTGGCCGACGTGGATGTAGTCGAGGCCGACGCGGCGCAGGGTCTCGAAGGTGTCGCGCACCCGCGGCACCGCCTTGAAGAACTCCGCGGCCTCCTCGACGGTCATGTCGAGCACGTCGGCGATCGACTTGCCCTTGAACAGGACGTCGAGCGTCTCGCGGTTGTAGCGCTTGCCCTTGCAGACGTCGCAGGTGACGTAGACGTCGGGCAAAAAGTGCATCTCGATCTTGATGACGCCGTCGCCCTGGCACGCCTCGCAGCGGCCGCCCTTGACGTTGAAGGAGAAGCGGCCGGGCTCGTAGCCGCGCGCCTTGGATTCGGGAAGGCCGGCGAACCATTCGCGGATCGGCGTGAACGCGCCGGTATAGGTCGCGGGGTTGGAGCGCGGCGTGCGGCCGATCGGCGACTGGTCGATGTCGATGATCTTGTCGATATGCTCCAGCCCCTCGATGCGGTCGTGCGGCGCGGCGGCCTCGTTGGCGCCGTTGAGCTTGCGTGCGATCGACTTGTAGAGCGTGTCGATGAGAAGCGTCGACTTGCCGCCGCCGGACACGCCTGTGATCGCGGTGAACAGGCCGAGCGGGATCTCGGCCGAGACGTTCTTCAGATTGTTGCCGCGGGCATTGACGACCTTGATGGTGCGGCGATGGTTCGGCGGCCGCCGCTCCGGCACCTCGACCTCGAGCTCGCCGGTGAGATATTTGCCGGTCAGCGACGCCGGATTGCGCATGATCTCGGTCGGCGTACCCTCGGCGACGATGTGGCCGCCATGGGTGCCGGCGCCGGGACCGATGTCGAGCACATAGTCGGCGAGCCGAATCGCGTCCTCGTCATGTTCGACGACGATGACGGTGTTGCCGAGGTCGCGCAGCCGCTTCAGCGTGTCGAGCAGGCGGGCATTGTCGCGCTGGTGCAGGCCGATCGACGGCTCGTCGAGCACGTAGAGCACGCCCGTCAGCCCCGAGCCGATCTGCGACGCCAGGCGGATGCGCTGGCTCTCGCCGCCGGACAGCGTGCCGGAGGAGCGCGCCAGGGTCAGGTAGTTCAGGCCGACGTCGAGCAGGAAGGTGAGGCGGTCGCGGATCTCCTTCAGGATGCGGGTGGCGATCTCGGTCTGCTGCGCATTGAGCTGCTTCGGCACCTCGGCGAACCACTCGCCGGCCGCCTTGACGGAGAGGTCGCTGATCTCGCCGATGTGCTTGCCGCCGACCTTGACGCACAGCGCCTCGGGCTTCAGCCGAAAACCCTTGCAGCCGGCGCAGGGCACGTCGTTGAAGTATTTGCCGAGCTCCTCGCGCGCCCATTCGCTCTCGGTCTCGCGGAAGCGGCGCTCGATGTTGGTGATGACGCCCTCGAACGGCTTCTTGGTGTCGTAGGCGCGGACGCCGTCCTCATAGGTGAACTTGATCTCGTCGTCGCCGGAGCCGTGCAGCAGCGCGTTCTGCGTCTTCTTCGGCAGATCCTTCCACTTGGTGTCCAGCGTGAACTTGTAGAACTTGCCGAGCGCGGTCAGGGTCTGCAGGTAATAGGGCGACGACGACTTGGCCCAGGGCGCGATCGCGCCCTTGCGCAGGGTGACGTCCTTGTCGGGAATGACGAGGTCGGCATCGACGTGCTGCTCGACCCCCAGGCCGCCGCATTCCGGGCAGGCGCCGTAGGGGTTGTTGAACGAGAACAGCCGCGGCTCGATCTCGGGGATCGTGAAGCCGGAGACCGGGCAGGCGAACTTCTCCGAGAACAGGATGCGCTCGGGCCCGCTCTTGTCGTGGATCTTTGCGGTTTTCTTTTTTTCCTTCTCCTCCGCCGGCGCGGCCGAGGCGGGAGCGTCTGCGAACTCGATGACGGCCAGGCCTTCGGCGAGCTTCAGCGCAGTCTCGAAGCTTTCTGCGAGACGCTGGCCGATGTCGGGGCGCACGACGATGCGGTCGACGACGACGTCGATATCGTGCGGGAACTTCTTGTCGAGCGTCGGCGCCTCGGCGAGCTCATGGAAGGTGCCGTCGATCTTGACGCGCTGAAAGCCCTTCTTGAGATATTCGGCGAGCTCCTTCTTGTACTCGCCCTTGCGGCCGCGCACGACCGGCGCCAGCAGATAGAGGCGGGTGCCCTCGGGCATCGCCAGCACGCGGTCGACCATCTGCGAGACGGTCTGGCTTTCGATCGGCAGGCCGGTCGCCGGGGAGTAGGGCACGCCGACGCGCGCCCACAGCAGGCGCATGTAGTCGTAGATCTCGGTGACGGTGCCGACTGTCGAGCGCGGGTTCTTCGAGGTCGTCTTCTGCTCGATCGAGATCGCCGGCGACAGGCCGTCGATCTGGTCGACGTCCGGCTTCTGCATCATCTCCAGGAACTGGCGGGCATAGGCCGACAGCGATTCGACGTAGCGGCGCTGACCCTCGGCGTAGATCGTATCGAAAGCGAGCGAGGACTTGCCGGAGCCGGACAGCCCGGTGAACACGACGAGCCTGTCGCGCGGGATCTCGACGTCGATGTTTTTCAGATTGTGCTCGCGGGCGCCGCGGATGGTGATGGCCCGCAGGCTCGACTGGTTGGCTTGCGCGCGCTGCTTGGCCTTGAGCACTTCATCCATGACGATCGTCCCACGGCGCAGAGTCGCGCCATCGTTGCAGGCGCGTTTCGCCGGAAGCCGGCCATCGGACGCCAGGGGGAAAAGGTATGGTCGGAACGTAGGAAGAACGGAGCTGGATTTCCAGTGCCGTCAGCGAATCATCAACAATGCGCTCAGGGAATGGCAGCGACTGGCAGGAGGCTGCCGGTTCCGTCCTGGTTTGTGCACGATCCCACAAAGAAAAAGCCTCCGCTCTGGCAGAGCGGAGGCTGTGTGCGTTGGCCCGGAGGCAAAAACTTAGAAGTGGTAGTTGATGCCGACCTGACCGGAATGCACGTTGAGGGTGCCGGTCGTGAGCGTGCCAAGGCCGGTGAAGGTGTAGTTCTCGCCACCGAAGCTCTTGTAGAGGTACTCGCCCTTCAGCGACCAGTTCGGGGCGAACATGTACTCGACGCCAGCGCCGACGGTCCAGCCGGAGTGGATCTTGCTGTCGGCAGCGGCGAAGCCGGGGGCCGTCAGCGAGATGCGGTTGTCGGCCCAGGCGTAACCACCGGTCGCGTACAGCAGGGTCGGGCCGAAGGCGTAGCCGATGCGGCCGCGGACAGTGCCCCAGTCGCGGATCTTGGACTCGGCGTTGACACCGAGCGCGCCGACGTTTGCGTTGATGTCGGCCCAAGCGGCGTCGGCCTCGAGGCCGAACACGACAGCACCCTGCTGCCAGTTGTAGCCGACGGTGCCGCCGGCGAAGCCGCCCTTCATAGCCGCGAAGTCAGCGTTCTCGTTGGCGTAGCCGCCCATGGCACCGATGTAGAAGCCGGTCCAGGTCAGCACCGGCGCAGCAACCGGGGCCTTGGTGTAGGTCGGGCGCGCGGCAAGATCAGCGGCGGCAGCGGGAGCGGCCAGGGCGGCCAAGGCCACGGTCGCGAGCAGGATCTTCTTCATTCCAGTCTCCAGTTTATTTTTATTCCTCGAAGTCCGCATCGCACCGATAAGCTTACGCACGAAACAGACTCACCCGTTCAAGTTGACGAGGTTCCTATAGCCCGGTTCCGTACGGATTACCGTCACCCTGAAGACACACTCGCGCCCAAACCGCGTTTTTACGGCCAAGTTCCAGAAAGCCTATGTCACTCAATTACTTGGTTCCGGGTGTGGCGAGCCGGCAAGGTGGCATCAGGGCAACAAAAAAGGCCGGCTTTCGCCGGCCCTTCTCGGAACCTGTCGGTTTGCAGGCATCAGTACTTTGCGATGACCGGGCCGCCGAAGTGGTAGCTGAGGCCGGCCTTGACCGTGTGAACGGTGTCCTTCCACTCGGAGCGGTTGAGCGCCGCAGCGCTGTACTGGATCGTGCTCTTGCCGAAGTCGAGATAGTTGTACTCGAGCTTGGCCGACCAGTTCGGCGCGAACATGTATTCGGCGCCGGCGCCGACCGTATAGCCCCAGCGGGTGGTGTTCTGGCTGAAGACGTTGCCGGGCACGCCGTCATAGCGATGCTGCAACTGGCCCACCGCGGCGCCGCCACTGACGAAGAACAGGGCGGGACCGGCGGCATAGCCGAGGCGGCCCTTGATGTCGCCGAAGCTGGTCAGCTTGGTGAAGAAAGTGTCGCCGACGCCGGCATTGACCACGGCGGAGCGGCCGTTGATGTCGGCCCAGTGATAGTCGCCTTCGAGGCCGAACACGACGTTGTCGACCTGCCAGTTGTAGCCGACCACGCCGCCGACGAAGCCGCCATTGGTGTTGTAGTTCTGGGTGCCCAGGAAGCCCGGCGCATTGAAGCGGCCGAGGAAGGTCTCCTTGCTGGTGCCCCAGCCGCCGCCGCCCTGGATGCCGGCGTAGAGGCCCGACCAGCTCAGGATCTGCGCGACCATCGGCGGCGCCTTGGTGTACGGGCGGGCCGCCATGTCGGCCGCCGACGCGGATGTGGCGGATGCGATGCCGACGAGCGCCGTCGTGATCACAAGCAACTTCTTCATCAAATTCTCCCCCGGGAGGTTGGAATGACAAGCGATGGGCAAGTCATACACAGGGCATCCCGGAGAGGCTGTAACGCGCCCGCCACAGAAATTAAAAAGCGTTATATATCATATATTTAGCACAAAAACGCCGCGACGCTGCCGGGCTGTTGACACGAAAAAGGCCGGCGCGACGGCCGGCCTTTCCGAATGCGTGCGAGCGGCGGCTTTTTTCAGTAGCGCGTGCCCATCGGCGCCCCGAATCGATAGTTCACGCGGACGGTCGCCATGTCGATGTCCTGCTTGATGGTATCGACGCGCGACAGCACGGTTGCGGTGGCCGGGAAGCTGATGTCGCGCGAGCCCATGAACAGGTGGTCGTACTCGACGGCGACCGACCAGTTCGGCGCGAAGCCGAACTCGACGCCGGTACCGACGGTGCCGCCCCAGCGGGTCTCACTGGCGGAATCCAGCAGCGTGCCGACCGGGAAGGGCGCGGCCGCATTCGCCGTGCCGGTGTATTTGTTGTGGGTGACGGCGGCGCCGCCCTTCACGTACCAGAGCACGTTGCCCCAGGCGTAGCCGACCTGGCCGGTGAACAGGCCGATCGCATCGGTCGTGGTGGTGTTGGTGATGCCCGCGGCCAGCGCAGCCGTGCTCGCATTGGACGACTTCAGGTCGGTCCAGTTGCCCTGGGCCTCGACGCCGAACACCCAGCTCGCCGCCTGCCAGCGATAGCCGACCTGGCCGCCGATGAGGCCGCTCGAGGCGTTGTGGCAGCCTTCGGACTGGGTCGGCACGACCGCCACGCCGCCGACGCGGTTGAGCGTCCAGCAATTGTGGCTCCAGTCGGCGCCGCCATTGACGCCGAGGTAGAACCCGGCCCAGCTCGGCAGCGGCGTGACATAGGCCGGCGGCGGCGCCTTGCTGTAAGGGCGCGTCGCGAAGTCGGCCGCCGAGGCCGGCGCCAGTCCCAGCGCCGCGGCGCTTGCGGTCAAGATCAAGGTCGTCTTCTGCATTCGTCTCTCCCCAGTCCCAATACACCACGCTCCGGATCCCTCCGATCCGGGCCCACGCGAAGGTGGCCTGTGGCTGGTTGTAAGGGAGACTGCTTTCCAAACTCGTGACCGGGACGAGCCGCGTGGCGGGATGTACCGATCGTGCTTAAGCGCGGGTAAAGACGGCGACTGCCAGTGCCGACGGGGGAGCTGTGTCACAGCGTGAGTGACGACAGGCCGGGCAAGCGCCGCCGCGTGAGATCCCGAGTGTCAGCCCTCGAGGGTCAGTGCTTGGAAACGACGGGACCGCCCCAGCGATAGTTCACGCGGACCGTCGCCATGTCGACGTCCTGGCCGACCGCATCGGTCCGGCCCGCGGCTCCAAGGGGAACACCCGAGAAGCCGAGGGTGCGGTTGCCCATGAACAGGTGCTCGTATTCGGCTGCGACCGACCAGTTCTTGGCGAAGCCGACCTCGACACCAGTCCCGACCGCAGCCCCCCAGCGCGTGGCGCTGGACACGTCGAGCACCACGCCCGTGGCCGTGGAGAGGCCGTTGTACTTCTCACCCGCGACCGCGGCGCCACCCTTCACGTACCAGAGCACGTTGTTCCAGGAATAGCCGATCTGGCCGGTGAACACGCCGATGCCGTTGATCTTGGTCTGGTTGGTCACGGCCGGGGCGAACTGGCTGGTGTTGCTGCCCTTGAGGTTGGCCCAGTTGCCTTGACCTTCGATGCCGAACACCCAGCCGCCAGCCTGCCAGCGATAGCCGATCTGGCCGCCCGCCAGCGCGCCGGTCGCATCATGGCAGCCTTCCGCGTTGGTTGCGGCCACGCCGGCAAAGCTGACCTTGTTGGTCCAGCAGGTGCGGGCCGCTGCGCCACCGGCATTCAGGCCGATATAGAAGCCACTCCAATCATAGATCGTCGTGATCATCGCAGGCGCTTTGGTGAAGGTGCGCGCGGGCAGATCGGCAGCGATGGCCGGCGCAATCCCCAGCGCCAGCGAAGTTGTCGCCCCCAGCAACAGCCTTCTCATCGCATTCCCCAAACCACGTCCGACGCCCGCACGCACGCTCTCACCAACGCCCACCCGCCGGACGTTGATAGCTCCTTCCGCCGTAAAAAGCCGTCACCCAAAGGACACAACGGCTCGGCAAGTGCCGGTTCTGGCACACAAAAAAGGCCGGCGCGAGGCCGGCCTTTCGACATATTCGCTTTTTGCGTGCAATCAGTAGCGCGACACGATCGGGCCGCCGAAGTGATAGGAGACGCCCGCCTTGACGGTGTGCACGGTGTCGCTCCACTCGGAGCGATTGGCCGGAACCGCGCTGTACTGAATCGAGCTCTTGCCGAAGTCGAGATAGTTGTATTCGACCTTGGCCGACCAGTTCGGCGCGAACATGTACTCGGCGCCGGCGCCGATCGTCCAACCCCAGCGCCAGTTGTTCTGAGCGAAGCTATTCGCCGCGCCACCATTGAGCGCTGCGTCGTAGCGGTGTTGGAGATCGCCGACGGCAGCGCCGCCGCTGACAAAGAACAGCGCCGGACCCGCAGCCCAGCCGAGGCGGCCCTTGATGTCGCCGAAGCCGCGCAGCCTGGTGAAGTAGGTATCGCCGAGACCGGCGTTGACGACGCCCGACCGGCCGTTGATGTCGGCCCAGTGATAGTCGCCCTCGAGACCGAACACGATGTTGTCGACCTGCCAGTTGTAGCCGACCACACCGCCGACGAAGCCGCCGCTGGTGTCATAGTTCTGGGTGCCGGCAAAGATCGCCGTATTCGGCGCCCCGAAGAAGGTCTCGTTGCTGCGGCCCCAGCCGCCTCCGCCCTGCAGGCCGAGGTAGAAGCCGGCCCAGGTCGGAAGCGGCGCCGGCGCCATCACCGGGGCCTTCGTGTACGGGCGGGCGGCGAGATCGGCGGCTCCCGCCGGCGTCAGCGCCCCCAAAACCATCAAGCTGACAGCTCCGAGAAAAATTCGTTTCATCCCAAGTCTCCCGCGTTGGGCGTCTCCAAAATGGTCCCCGGAGACGCTCGTCTGTGAAGTTGGTGCGACCACGCTTGCGGCCCCAATCCATCCTCAAATATACGCGATTCAACCCTGGATACCGTCTCCCAAAAGCCACAGCCGAGGAGGAAGTGAGGCTGGCTAACTTAATGAAAGTTAATCCCTTTTTCGTGAATAAGGGAACTTTTTCCGGGTTCCATTGCGAGAACTTGCGGTTCCATCGAGTTCCGTGGAACTCGACGCACGGTTGTAGACATATGGGCGCGAACAAAACTGGAACAGTGGCCTTCCGCCTGCTATATGTGGATAAGCAATGGACAGGGCGGGTGGACCGCGCGGCAACCGTATAGGGTCCGCCGCGAGAGGAAGGGTTAGCCACCGGACGCCGTGAGGCCGGTGTGGACGGCCGGTCCGATGATCGAGAACCGCGGGAGAGTGGTGATGGCGGGTAGTGTGAACAAGGTGATTCTGGTCGGCAACCTCGGCAAGGACCCCGAGATCCGGCGCACGCAGGATGGGCGGCCGATCGCCAATCTGAGCATTGCGACGTCGGAAACGTGGCGCGACAAGGCGACCGGCGAGCGCAAGGAAAAGACCGAGTGGCACCGCGTGGTGATCTTCAACGAGGGTCTTTGCAAGGTCGCCGAGCAGTATTTGAAGAAGGGCGCCAAGGTTTACATCGAGGGCGCGCTGCAGACCCGCAAATGGACCGATCAGAGCGGTGTCGAGAAGTACTCGACCGAGGTCGTGCTGCAGGGCTTCAACTCCACCCTGACGATGCTCGATGGCCGGGGCGGCGGTGGCGGCAGCTTCTCCGATGACATGGGTGGCGGTGATTTCGGCAGCAGCGGTCCGTCGATGGCGCCGCCGCGCCGCGCGGTTGCTTCGGCGGGCGGTGGCGGACGCAACAGCGACATGGACGACGACATTCCGTTCTGAGGCGCGCGCGCGGACGCTGCTGATGCGAGCCGGCTTGCCCGTGTCTGGACGGCAGGCCGGCGGTCATCCGAGGGGGCCGGCCGGGGTGCTGCAAGCGATCGTGCGAGGTTGGTGCGATGATGGAGGCTGTGGCAAGGACCCTCGACTTCTATCGGCTCGCCGAGGGCCTGAAGCGCGAGTTGCGCCACAGTTGGCTGTCTGACGGGCGCCGCGAGAGCGTGGCCGAGCATAGCTGGAGCATGTCTCTGCTCGCGTTGCTCGTGCACCGTCATCTCGAAAGACCGGTCAAGATCGATCGCGTGCTGAAGATGATCATCGTCCACGACCTCGTCGAGGCGCTGGTCGGAGACGTCCCCTTCTTCGAGACCGGCAGCCGAAAGGATGCCAAGGTCGCCAAGGAGCGCGAGGCGATCGAAGTCATCCGGTCGCGCTTGCCCGGGGGAGGCGGGCAGGAGATATTCGACCTGTTCCATGAATTTGAGGCGAAGCTCACGGCGGAGGCCAAGTTCGCCGCGGCGCTCGATCACCTCGAGGTTCAGATGCAGCACAACCTTGCCGATCTTGGGACCTGGGAGCCCGTCGAGTACGATCTCGTCTACACCAAGATGGACGCGGTATGCGCCCATGACGCCATGCTCGTCGAACTGTGCGGGCTGGTGAAAGGCCAAGCCGAAGCCAAGATGCGTGCTGGCAGCGTGGATGTCGACGCAATCAAGGAACGTCTGCACGAGCTGCGGGCTGCGATCTAGCTCTGGGGGCTGCCATGAGCTTCGCGCCGCTGCTCGACGCCGAGCCCGCCGTCCAGCTGCACGCCGTCGCCGCGATGACGGCGTTCGCGCTCGGGCTCGTTCAGTTCGCCGCCCCGAAGGGGACCGTGCCGCATCGAACGGTCGGCTGGATCTGGGTCGCGCTCATGGTTGCCGTTGCAGCCAGTTCGTTCTGGATTCACACCATCCGGTTGGTCGGTCTATGGAGCCCGATCCACCTGCTGTCGATCTACACGCTGGCCGTGCTGCCGCTGGCGGTGTGGGCTGCGCACCGGCACCGGGTGGCGGCCCATCGCCGGGCCATGATCATGCTGTTTTCCGGCGCCCTGGTGATCGCCGGACTGTTCACGCTGCTGCCGGGACGCATCATGCACAAGGTCGTCTTCGGGCCGTAGCCGAAGACGGTTCCCGGAGCCTGCCATGGGCGGCCGCGGCAACCGGTTAAGTGACTGGAAAGGCGAGCAGAAAAAGCGCTCTTCGGATCGCCTTGGGGGTGGCCTGCGGCACGCTCCTGCGCTATATGATTCCAAGCGATTTTCGCGTGTCAAAACCGACCGGTATCCCCTTTGTCCGATAAAGAAGATGAGAAGCCCGGCGAGCCGGGCGGACCTTCCGACATTCGTCCCGTCTCCATCCTCGATGAGATGAAGCGCTCCTACCTCGATTACGCGATGAGCGTGATCGTGTCGCGAGCGCTGCCCGATGCGCGCGACGGCCTGAAGCCGGTGCATCGGCGCATCCTCTATTCGATGTACGAGCAGGGGCACACGCCCGACAAGAAATACGTCAAGTCCGCGCGCGTGGTCGGTGACGTCATCGGTAAATACCATCCGCATGGCGACCAGTCGATCTACGACGCCATGGTGCGCATGGCGCAGGACTTCTCGATGCGCGTGCCGCTGATCGACGGCCAGGGCAATTTCGGCTCCGTCGACGGCGATCCGCCGGCCGCCTACCGATACACCGAAGCGAAGCTCGCCAAGTCGGCGATCCCGCTGCTCGACGACATCGACAAGGACACCGTCGACTTCCAGCCGAACTACGACAATTCGGACAAGGAACCGTCGGTTCTTCCGGCCAAATATCCGAACCTGCTGGTCAATGGCGCCGGCGGCATCGCGGTCGGCATGGCCACCAACATCCCGCCGCACAATCTCGGCGAGGTGATCGATGCCTGCATCGCGCTGATCGACAATCCCGCGCTCACGATCGACGAGCTCATCAACATCATTCCGGGGCCGGATTTCCCGACCGGCGGCATCATTCTTGGACGCGCCGGCGTCCGCTCGGCCTATCATCTGGGCCGCGGCTCGATCATGATGCGCGGCAAGGTGACGATCGACACGATCCGCAAGGATCGCGAGGCGATCATCATCTCCGAGATTCCCTACCAGGTGAACAAGGCCACGATGGTCGAGCGCATCGCCGAATTGGTGCGCGAGAAGAAGGTCGAAGGCGTTGCCGACCTGCGCGACGAGAGCGACCGCGACGGCTACCGCGTCGTCGTCGAGCTGAAGCGCGACGCCGTGCCGGACGTCGTGCTCAACCAGCTCTACAAGTTCACGCCGCTGCAGACGAGCTTCGCCGCCAACATGCTGGCGCTCGACGGCGGCCGCCCGCAGACGATGACGTTGAAGGACCTGCTGACGATCTTCGTCGCGTTCCGCGAGCGTGTCGTCACGCGCAGGACCAAGTTCCTGCTCAACAAGGCGCGCGACCGCGCCCACATCCTGGTCGGCCTCGCCGTGGCCGTGGCCAATATCGACGAGGTCATCCGGGTCATCAGGACCTCGCCCGATCCTGCGACCGCGCGCGAGGCGTTGATGTCGCGCGACTGGCCGGCGCGCGACGTCGAGGCCATCATCACGTTGATCGACGATCCGCGTCATCGCCTCGCCGAGGACGGTACCATCCGGCTGTCGTTCGAGCAGGCCAAGGCGATTCTCGACCTGCGTCTGCAGCGCCTGACCGCGCTCGGCCGTGAAGAGATTTCCGACGAGCTCGACAAGCTCAAGGTCGAGATCAACGACTATCTCGACATCCTGCGCTCGCGGGCGCGGGTGCAGGGGATCATCAAGGACGAGCTCGCCGCGATCAAGGCGGAGTTCGGCACGCCGCGCCGTACCGTGATCGCCGAGCAGGAAGGCGAGGTCGAGGACGAGGACCTGATCCAGCGCGAGGACATGGTCGTGACCGTGTCGCATGCCGGCTACACCAAGCGCGTGCCGCTGTCGGCCTATCGGGCGCAGCGCCGCGGCGGCAAGGGCCGTTCGGGCATGCAGACCCGCGAGGAGGATTTCGTCAGCCGGCTGTTCGTGGCCTCCACGCACACGCCGGTGCTGTTCTTCTCGTCGCGCGGCCAGGTCTACAAGGAGAAGGTCTGGCGACTGCCGATCGCGGCGCCCAACGGGCGCGGCAAGGCGCTGATCAACATCCTGCCGCTGGAGCAGGGCGAACGCATCACCACGATCATGCCGCTGCCGGAGGATGAATCCTCCTGGGCCAATCTCGACGTGATGTTCGCCACCACCGGCGGCAACGTCCGCCGCAACAAGCTGTCGGATTTCGTCGACGTGCGCCGCTCCGGCATCATCGCGATGAAGCTCGACGAGGGCGAGGAGATCGTCAACGTGCAGATCTGCACCGAGCGTGACGACGTGCTGCTCACGGCGTCGGGCGGGCAGTGCATCCGATTCCCCGTCACCGACGTGCGCGTCTTCACCGGGCGGACCTCGATGGGCGTGCGCGGCATCGCGCTCGCCGGCGGCGACAAGGTGATTTCGCTGTCGATCCTGCGCCATGTCGAAACGACCTCGGACGAGCGTACGGCGTACTTGAAGATGCGCCGGGCGATGTCGGGCGATGCTGCCACCGAGGAGCCGGTCGAGACCGAGGGCGAGGAGGCGGCCGCTGGCGCGATCCAGCTGTCGCAGGAACGCTATGTCGAGATGTCGGCGCAGGAGCAGGTGGTGCTGACCGTCTCGGTCAACGGCTACGGCAAGCGCACCTCGTCCTACGAGTACCGCACCACCGGCCGCGGCGGCAAAGGCATCGTCGCGATGTCCGTCAACAACCGCAACGGCAAGCTCGTCGCCTCATTCCCGGTCGAGGATGGCGATCAGATCATGCTGGTGACGGACAAGGGGCAGTTGATCCGTTGCCCCGTCGACGGCATCCGCATCGCGGGACGCTCGACCCAGGGCGTCATCGTGTTCGACACCGCCGATGATGAGCATGTCGTGTCGGTGGAGCATATCGGCGAGGAGGCCGAGAACGGCAACGGGGCGAGCGAGCCGGCGAATGGCGAATAGGGAGTAGCGAATAGGGACGAATCAGGTTTCGGGCTATTCGCTATTCGCTATTCGCTATTCGCTATTCGCTATTCGCTATTCGCTCTCTCCTCACTGCGTCCGGTCGACTCCGATGATCCGCGCCTCACGAATGGTCCCCCGGGTTCCGGCGCTGCGCAGGCAGCCCGCTTCGAAGTTCGGCCAGGCCTGCTGTGAGCAGTCGCGGCCGATCGGTCGAATGTCCAGGCGGTCCGCCTTGGCGAGCGGACGCGGCACGCTGGCTTCGACCTGAGGAGCGAAGCCGGGCAGGAGGGTGATGCCGGCAGCCACCAAGCCGGCCGCTGCGACTGCAGATAGCGCTTTGATCATGACGGTCCCCTGTCTGGGCCGTTCGGCCCGTTGTTCGTTAAGGATTTGATAATCAGTTCGGGTTTCGAGACGTCTTCGCGGAACGGGCGAATTGGTTTCGTCTCGGCGCGAGCGTGTTTCGTGTCCCGAGTTCCGATGAAACAATCGCGGTAGCCGACCACAGTTCCGGCTCCCCGGTGTCGCACCCCATTTCATTGCGGTGCGGTCTCTCGGCCGCTCTTTGCTCATCACAGCCACGCCAGCGGGCCTGACGGCGGCTTGCCGGCCTGTTCCGGGCGGTATAGGACGGGCGCATGCAACGCATTGCGCTCTATCCGGGCTCGTTCGATCCCGTCACCAACGGCCATCTCGATGTGGTCCGGCAGGCCGTTCATCTCTGCGATCGCCTGATCGTCGCGGTCGGCGTGCATCACGGCAAGAAGCCGCTGTTCTCGACCGAGGAGCGGCTGGCGATGGCGCACGAGATCTTCGGTCCCGTCGCAGCCGCGGCGGGCTGCGGCTTCGAGGCTTCGACCTACGACAATCTGACCGTCACCGCCGCGCAAAAGGCCGGTGCGATCATGATGATCCGGGGCCTGCGCGACGGTACCGATTTCGACTACGAGATGCAGTTGGCCGGCATGAACCAGACCATGGCACCGCAGGTCCAGACGGTGTTCGTTCCAGCCTCGGTGGGTGTCCGTCCGATCGCGGCCACGCTGGTTCGCCAGATCGCCGCCATGGGCGGCGAGATCTCGCATTTCGTGCCGCCGTCGGTGGCCGAAAGTCTCAAGGCCAAGTTCAAGTGATCCTTCGGGCACCGGCCGCTTCCGGCGGTGCCTTCCTCGCCTCATCGTCTCATGTCATCGGAGTTGCCATGATCCGCGCTCTCGCTTTCGTCTTTGCTCTCGTGTTCGCATTGCCGGCGCTGGCCCAGTCGCTGCCTGCCGGCCTCGACAAGCAGAATGCCCTGGTCATCGACACCACCAAGGGCCGCATCATCATCAAGCTGCGCACCGATCTGGCGCCACAGCATGCCGAGCGACTGAAGACGCTGGCGCGCGAAGGCTTCTACAACAACGTGCCGTTCCACCGCGTCATGGACGGCTTCATGGCGCAGACCGGCGACGGCCAGAACTTCAATGGCACCGGCGGCTCGAAGTACCCGAACCTGAAGCAGGAGTTTTCGAGCACGCCGTTCAAGCGCGGCACCGTCGGCATGGCGCGCCGGGGCGACAGCGTCGATTCTGCCAACTCGCAGTTCTTCATCTGCTTCGGCGATGCGTCCTTCCTCAACGGCCAATACACCGTGATCGGCGAGGTCGTGCAGGGCATGGACGTCGTCGACAAGCTCAAGAAGGCGCCTGCGGGCTCGTCGGGCGGTGCCGTCACCGATCCGGACAAGATGGTGAAGGTTCAGGTCGCCTCGGACATCAAGTAGGCAGGCAGAGCAGGGGCATGCCCGGGTCTCGCGCCCGGGTTCCCCCGGGCCTTAAGGAACCTTTTGCCACGTCACGGAGGCATGCCGATTCTGCCGCCCTGTCACATCGACAGGGCCGGTGGCTTCAGCTTTAAGCGCATTGGGTCTATTCTGGGCCAGCATCGCGGGCCTCGTCGTGCTCGGATTGCCGTCAGGAGGGGTGACGGCCGCACATGGGAAGGCGCCGCGACATTTCAGACCCAGGATTTGCTTTGTCCTGACCCCCGTCAATTCTACAAAAACCGAGAGACCAGAATGGCTGTGACCGAAAATACCTTGATCCTCGAGACCACTCAGGGCCCCGTCACGATCGAGATGCGTCCCGATCTCGCGCCCGGCCATGTCGCGCGCATCAAGGAGCTCGTCCGCGAGGGCTTCTACGACGGCATCGTCTTCCACCGCGTCATCGACGGCTTCATGGCGCAGACCGGCTGCCCGCAGGGCACTGGCACCGGCGGCTCCGGCAAGAAGCTGAAGGCCGAGTTCAACGCCGAGCCGCATGTTCGTGGCACCGCCTCGATGGCGCGTGCGGCCAATCCTGATTCTGGCGACAGCCAGTTCTTCATCTGCTTCGACGACGCCCGCTTCCTGGACAAGCAGTACACGGTCTGGGGCAAGGTCACCGAGGGCATGGAGAACGTCGACAAGATCAAGCGCGGCGAGCCGGTGCAGAACCCGGACAAGATCGTGAAGGCCTACATGGCCGCCGACGCGGCTTAGACTTTGCGATCCTCACGGTGAGGCGCGTGCGCAGCACGCGTCTCGCACCATGAGGCAGACAGTCGGGCCTTCATCCTTCGCGACGCGTGCTGTCGCACGCGTCCCGGGATGAAGGGCCGATGGTCGTCCCAGAACGACGATGCGCACCGACCTGTTCGATTTCCGTCTTCCCCCCGAAAACATCGCGCTCCGCCCGGCGAGCCCGCGCGAGTCCGCGCGCATGCTGGTGGTGCAAGGCGACGGTGTCCTACGCGACCGCACGGTCGCCGACCTGCCGGACTGGCTGGAGCCCGGTGATCAGCTCGTCGTCAACGACACCAAGGTGATCGCGGCGCAGCTGTCCGGTCGGCGCATCAGCCGCGAGACCGAGGCGAAGATCGAGGCGACCCTGATCAAGCGGCTCGACGGCTCGCGCTGGCAGGCTCTGGTGCGGCCCGCCAAGAAGCTCGCGCCAGGCGATACGATCCGGTTCGGCAACGAGGGCAAGGTCTGCCTGCTCGGGCATCTCGACGCCACCGTCGAGGCCAAGGGCGAGGAGGGCGAGCTGACGCTGTCCTTTGTGTTCCATGGGCCCGCGCTCGACCAAGCGATCGCCGATCTCGGCCGGCCGCCGCTGCCGCCCTACATCGCCGGCAAGCGGCCCGCAGACGAGCAGGACGCGACAGATTATCAGACAATGTTCGCGGCCAAAGAGGGCGCGGTGGCTGCGCCGACGGCTGGGCTGCATTTCACGCCGACGCTTGAGCAGCGGCTGCGCGAGCGTGGCGTCGGGCTGCAGCGTGTCACCCTGCATGTCGGCGCCGGCACGTTCCTGCCCGTGAAGGTCGATGACACCGAAGGCCACCGCATGCATGCGGAGTGGGGCAGTCTCACGCCGGACACGGCGGCCGCATTGAACGAGGCGCGCGCCAAGGGCGGCCGCATCGTCGCGGTCGGCACGACGTCGCTGCGGCTCGTGGAGAGCGCGGCGCAGCCCGACGGCACGATCGCGCCGTTCGAGGCGGAGACGTCGATCTTCATTACGCCCGGCTATCGCTTCCGCGCGGTCGATATCCTGATGACCAACTTCCATCTGCCGCGCTCGACGCTGTTCATGCTGGTCTCAGCCTTCGCCGGCTTGGAGACGATGCACGCGGCCTATGCGCATGCGATCCGCAGCGGCTATCGCTTCTATTCGTATGGCGATGCGTGCCTGTTGTTTCGTCAGCCAGACGAGCGCATCGTCGAGCCGTAGGGTGGGCAAAAGGCCCACCCTGCAAGTTCGCCCTGAGAGCTACGCCATCGCCCGCTCGGGCAGGAGCTCGGCGATCTGCACCGCATTGAGCGCAGCGCCCTTGAGCAGCTGATCGGCGGCAACGAACATCGCGATCGAGTGGCCTGACGGATCGGACAGATCCTTGCGGATGCGGCCGACCAGCACGTCGTCCTGGCCGGAGGCGTCGACGGGCATCGGGAAGTAGTTCTTGGCGCGGTCGTCGACCACGCGCACGCCGGGCGCGGTCGCCAGGATGCGGCGGACGTCGTCCTCCGAGATCGGCTTCTCGCATTCGAAGGTGATGGATTCACAATGGGCGCGCAGCACCGGCACGCGGACGCAGGTGACGCCGATGGCGATGCCTTCGTCCTCAAAGATCTTGCGGGTCTCGTTGATGACCTTGGTTTCCTCGTCGTTGTAGCCGGTCTCAGGATCGATGGCGGTGTTGTGGCTGAACAGGTTGAAGGCGAACGGATGCGGCATCACCTTGGGCGCATAGACCTGGCCGTTGAGGCTCGCGCGGGTCGACTGCACCAGCTCGTCCATCGCCGCCGCACCGGCGCCGCTGGCGGCCTGATAGGTCGAGATGATCACGCGCTTGATGCGATTCTTCTGATGGATCGGCCACAGCGGCACCAGCGCCGTGATGGCCGCGCAGTTTGGATTGGCGATGATGCCCTTGTGGTCGCGGATTCGGCGGGCGTTGATCTCCGGGATCACCAGCGGCACGTTCGGATCCATGCGGAAGGCCGAGGAATTGTCCACCACGACGGCGCCGGAGCGCACGGCGATCGGCGCGAACTTCTTGGAAATGCCGCCGCCGGCCGAGAACAGCGCGATGTCGACGCCCTCGAAGGAGCGTTCGGTCAGCTCCTCGATCACGATGGTCTGGCCGCGGAAGGTCAGGGTCTGGCCGGCCGAGCGGGCGCTCGCCAGCGCCTTGAGCTGGCCGACGCGGACGTTGCGGCGGTCCAGGGTGGCGATGAATTCGGCGCCGACGGCGCCGGTCACGCCGACAATGGCAATGGTGGGATCGTGGGACACGTCTCAAGTCTCCGGTTGAAATTCGGGCAATAAAAAAGCCCCGGACCTTCATCAGGCGGGGCTTCGGTTCGAAGATGGTCGCAATCGAGTTCGACTACGCGCGCACGCCTCCCGAGGCCCTCGTGGGCTTGGTGGTTTTCGTCGTGCGTTTGGTCGAGATCGACATGGCGCGGGACCATAGGGGCGGTCGGAACCGCCGTCAACGGCCGAAATGGACGAAAACGGCGCCATCGCGGTTGAATCGGGGGCCATCCTGACGCAATAAGCCGGCCATGAGCTCCTCGGCCAGCGACCTTCCCAACCATTTCGAACTGCTCGGCAATGACGGCGCGGCCCGCACCGGCCGGCTGACGACGCCGCATGGCGTGGTCCGCACCCCGGCCTTCATGCCGGTCGGCACCGCCGGCGCCATGAAGGGCATCCACTGGCGCGACGTCCGCGAGGCCGGCGCCGACATCGTGCTCGGCAACACCTATCACCTGATGCTGCGGCCCACGGCGGAGCGCATCGCCGCGCTCGGCGGCCTGCAGCGCTTCACCGGCTGGGGCGGGCCGATGCTGACCGATTCCGGCGGCTTCCAGGTGATGTCGCTGTCGGGTTTACGCAAGGTGACCGAGCAGGCGGTGACGTTCCGCTCGCACATCGACGGCGCGAAAATCGAGCTGTCACCGGAGCGCGCCATCGAGGTGCAGCGCCTGCTCAACTCCGACGTCGCGATGCAGCTCGACGAATGCGTGCGGCTGCCGGCCGAGCGCGACGATATCGAGCGCGCGATGCGGCTGTCGCTGCGCTGGGCCGAACGCTGCCGCCGCGCGTTCGAGAGTGCGCCGGCAGGCTACATGCTGTTCGGCATCGTGCAGGGCGGCGATGTGCCCGCACTGCGCGTCGCCAGCGCGCAGGCGCTGGTCGACATCGGCTTCCACGGCTATGCGATCGGCGGCCTGGCCGTCGGCGAGCCGCAGGCGGTCATGCTCGAGATGATCGAGGCGACCGCGCCGGTGCTGCCGGCCGACCGTCCGCGCTACCTGATGGGCGTCGGCACGCCTGACGATCTCCTGGAGTCGGTCCGGCGCGGCATCGACATGTTCGACTGCGTGCTGCCGACCCGCAACGGCCGCCACGGCGTCGCCTACACACGCTTCGGGCCGGTGAACCTGCGCAATGCGCGTCATGCCGATGATGACAGGCCGCTGGATGAGGAGAGCCCGTGGCCGGCGGCGCGCAGCTATGCCCGCGCCTATCTGCATCATCTGATCAAGGCCGGCGAGGCGCTCGGCGCCACGCTGCTGTCGGAAATCAACATTGCCTACTTCCAGCAATTGATGGCCGGGATGCGCGCGGCGATCGCACAAGGGCGCTTCACGGAATTCTACGAGCGCACCAAGGCCGATTGGGCGCGCGGCGACATCGCCCCGCGCGCCGGCTGACGGCCGCTTCAGGTGAAGGCCGCCAGCTCGTTGTGAGCCCGGCCCTATGCGCCGGCCCTCTTGAAATTGTGCTGATCATGCATTGCCGACCTGCCCGACGGTCGCGTTATCCTCAGCGACGGAACGGCCGCGACATCACGTCGCGGAACTCTCTCGCCCTGGCGCCGTTCAGTTGCAGACCGTTCAGTTGCACACGAAGCGGCTTTTCACGGAGTGCTTGGTGACGAAGCCATAGCCGCAGGTGTCGCAGGTCCAGAGATAGCTGATCGCATTGTCAGCCAAATATGCCGACGCCTCCGCGGCAATCATGGAGTCGGAGCAGACCGGGCATGTCGGCAGATCGCAGCCGCGAGGATTCGGGCGTGCGGTTGCGGTCGACACGAGATCAGCGAGTGCTGACATATTGACCTCCTGGACGATCTCTTTGTTGTTGGTGGCGATCTCTGCTTGAACGACGTCAATTTCGAAAAGGGTCGATTTCGAACGAGTCGCGTTCGAACGGGTCTATTTCCGACGAGTCCAACTTTCGCGGATATCAAGTCCGTCACACAAAGAGTTTGTTTGGGTGGTCTGTTCTTATGTCTATTCTACAACGGTGCTGTCGTTTGGCACGAACGCCCCGATTGTATCACTCCGAAGATGACATCTTGCTGATGTCCGCCCGGGTTGCAGTCGACCTGCACCGTGAATCTTCGTCCGGCTGAAATCAAGCATACACCGAGTTTATTGACCTTGTCGCAACACAAATGCGTTGGTTTTTCGCAATTTAGCCACGACTTGTTGTGCGCCGCGATCGTCCTAAGATCGCGCAAACGTGCTTGCGCAGCGCAACAGGCTCGCTGAAGATGGTCGGAAGCGTTGTCGACGTCGCGCGGGGCGCGCAGAGGAGTGATTTCATGGAGTCGTCAGCACAGCGTCCCGGACGCGGGCGCGTATTTGATTCAATTGTCGACGCGTTCGGCAATACGCCGATTGTGCGGTTGCGAAAGCTGCCGGAGCAACATGGCGTCAAGGCGACCATCCTCGCCAAGCTGGAATACTTCAATCCCGCCGCGAGCGTGAAGGATCGGATCGGCGTCGGCATGATCCTGGCGATGGAGCAGGCCGGCGTGATCAAGCCCGACACCGTGCTGATCGAGCCGACCTCGGGCAATACCGGCATCGCGCTGGCCTTCGTTGCTGCGGCGCGCGGCTACAAGCTGAAGCTGGTGATGCCGGAGTCGATGTCGGTGGAGCGGCGCAAGATGCTCGCGTTCCTCGGCGCCGAGATCGTGCTGACGCCGGCGTCGCAGGGCATGAAAGGCGCCATCGCCACCGCCGAGGAGCTGTTGCGGACGACGCCGAACTCGGTGATGCCGCAGCAGTTCAAGAACCTCGCAAACCCGGACATCCATCGCCGCACCACCGCCGAGGAGATCTGGAACGACACGGCGGGCAATATCGACGTGTTCGTCGCGGGCGTCGGCACCGGCGGCACCATCACCGGCGTGGGCCAGGTGCTGAAGTCGCGCAAGCCCGGCATCAAGGTGGTCGCGGTCGAGCCGGAGGAGAGCCCGGTGCTGTCGGGCGGCCAGCACTCGCCGCACAAGATCCAGGGCATCGGCGCCGGCTTCGTGCCCGACATTCTCGACCGGTCCGTGATCGACGAGATCGTCAAGATCAACAGCACCACCGCCATCGAGACCTCGCGCGCGCTGGCCCGCAACGAGGGCATTCCCGGCGGTATCTCCTCGGGCGCGGCGATTGCGGCCGCGATCGAGATCGGCAAGCGACCGGAAAGCGCGGGCAAGACGATCCTGGCGATCGTGCCCTCGTTCTCCGAACGTTATCTGTCCACCGCACTGTTCGAGGGGATCTGACCATGGCCGACCAGCCGCGGCGGCCCCGCACGCTCGCTGACGCCCGTACCGAGGCCGAGGCCGCGTTCAAGAAGGTGACCACCAAGCCGGTGGAGGCGCCGCCGAAGAAGGCGGCGGTTCCTGGCGTGCGCGAGCAGGTGACGTTGCGGATCGACCAGGACGTTCTCGAGCACTTTCAGTCCGAAGGGCCGGGCTGGCAGGACCGCATCAATGCGGCGCTGCGCAAGGCGGCAGGGCTCTGAGGGCCGGCTGCATTCTAACGAACAAGCCCGGAGCTCGTGCTCCGGGCTTTTTTTACGCGGGAAAGACGAAGACGTTTACCGGCGGAGCGCGCTGCCGAGCACACCGCCCATCATGCCACCGATGAAGGCGGCGCCGGCGGCGTTGCCCGCGTTGTCCTGCGGCGGCGGATTGCGATAGACCGGCGCACCCTGCGGCGGCGGGCCGCCGGCCGCGACGTTGCCCGCCGGCTTGGCGCGGCGCGGCCTGGCCTCATCGCCGACTGCGGCGGTCGCCGGCGCCGGCTGCGGCTCTGCCAGCAGCGCCTTGTGCTGCAGCTTGGTCAGGAATCCGGTCGACGGATAGCCTCGGGCCGCCTGCCAGCGCTTCATGACGCCGCGGGTCTGGTCGTCGAACACGCCCGTCATCTTGGTGTCGAAGCCAAGACCGGTCAGCCGCCGCTGCACGTCGCGGCGCTTGGTCTTGTCGAGGCCGATCTGATCCTCGCTGACCTGAGTGCCTTCCTCGGTATAGGTGGCGGGATCGACGCCCTTGGCGACGTTGCGGGTGGCGGTGTTGATGGCCCCGCTCTCGATCGCGGCGATGCGCGCCATCGCCAGCGACTTGAACTGCCCGTTCGGGTAGGTCGAGAGATAGGCGTTGAGCTCTTCCGGCTTGTTGGAGTCCTTCACCGAGCGCCAGAATTCGAGCTCGGCTTCGCCTGCGGTCACGGTGGCCGTCGCGACGGCCGGCGTCGTGCCGGCCGTGGCGGCCGTTGCAGCGGGGGCAGCCGCCGGGTTGAGGTAGACCGCGCCGATCAGGTTGGTATGCCCCCAGGGCAATTGGCCCTTGCTGGTCTCCTCATTGACCTGGGCGCGCACGGCGGTCATGGCCTGCTGAATCTCGACGCCGGGCTGGGCGATGTGCGAGATCAGCGCGCGGGTAAACGGGCTGTTGGCGCCGGCCTCGCCGTCGAGGGCGGTCTGGCCCGGGCCGGTGGCGAACGCGATCAGCGTGCCCTCGCCGGACTTCATCTCGGCCAGACCGGTCTGCACCGACACGCTGCGGGTTGGCGAGTTCGACTTGATCTTGGCGGCGAACGGATTGTCGCGGCAGGCATCGAGGAACACCAGCTTGACCTTGGCGTCCCCCATCGTCTGGTCGAGCGTCACGTCGATATTGATGGCCGAGCCCAGTTTGACGTCCATTTCCGACTTCAGGTCGGCGTCGACCGGCAGCAGGTAGTTGGTGCCCGCAATGGCGATGCCGTGCCCGGCGTAATAGAACACCGCGATGTCGGCGCCCTGCGCCTTGCGACCGAAATCGAGCAGCTTCTCGGTCATCTTGTCGCGCGTGAGATTGGTGCCCTCGACGACGTCGAAGCCGACGTTGCGCAGGGTGGCCGCCATGGCCTTGGCGTCGACCGGCGGGTTCGGCAGTTGAGCCACGCTCTTATAGGCGCCGTTTCCGACGACGAAGGCGACGCGGCGGTCGGCCTTGGCGGCTTCAGCGGTCAGCACCATGCAGAGCAGGGACAGGGCGACGGTGAGATAGCGCATCAGGAGATCCCCCAACGATCAAGCGAAGCGTTCACTGCAGCATTTGTCGCGGATCGGCGCGAAAAGTCTTGTTCCCGGGCAAAAAATCACGCTTCCGCCACAAACCAGTTCGCGGGTGTTGCGCCCGATCCACGACGATCGCGTGTAGCGCGCCGGTTCCGTGATCCGGATCACGCCGCTTGAGGGCTCCCCGGCGCCTCAGGTCCCAGCCGAACTGCCCATCGGCACGGCCCGAGGCTGCGGCGGACGCAGGTTCAGCAGGTTTCCGGCGAGAATCAACGCAGCGCCAACCACGGTCAATCCGTCGAGACGCTCCGCATAGACCAGCCAGCCGACGGTGGCGGTCAGCGGAACGCGGAGAAAATCCATGGGCACCACGATGGTGGCGTCGGCGTAGAGCAGCGCCCGCGTCATGCAGAAATGCGAGAAGGTCCCACAGAAGGCGACGAGGAGGATCCAGCCCCAGGTCGCGGCCGAGGGCGGCGTCCAGAATACGAGCGAAGGGATCAGGCCGGCGATGGATTGCACGACCAGCATCCAGAAGATGATCGACACGGTGGGCTCGGTGCGCGTCAGCAGCTTGACCAGCGCGATCGAGATACCGAAGCCGACCGCGGCGGCCAGCGCGATGAGCTGTCCCGGATTGATCGCCCCGGTATCCGGGCGGACGATCACGACGACGCCGACGAGGCCGAGCCCGATCGCCGCCAGCTTGAACAGGGTGATGCGCTCGCCGAGGAAGGCCGCCGCCAGCAGCGCCGTCCAGATCGGCATCGTGAACTCGATCGCCACCACCTGGCCGATCGGGATCAAGGTGAGCGCGAAGAACCAGCCGAGCTGCGCGCCGTAATGGACGAGGTTGCGCGCCGCGTGCTGCTTGAGGCGCGAGGTGCGCAGCCTGGCAAAGCCGCCGCTCAATGCGATGACCGGCGACAGCATCACCAGGCCGATCAGGCAGCGCAGCTCCATCAGCTCGAACACGTTGAGCTCGCGCATGGCTTCGCGTCCGGCCACCGCCATCACCAGCATCAGGCTGAGCCAGCCCGTCATCCACAGTGCGGCGATCAGTTTCGAAGCGGGACGATTCATGAGGTGGCGGGGAGAGGGAGGAGGGCGGCGAAGGCGGGCTGTATCACCTCGCGTGCAGAGCAATGCAAATGAAATCAACGGTGCAGTGCACCAACGCCGCTGCAGGCTTTGCCCGCGACGGACGCGTGTCATCGAGAAAAACGTGGAGTGTGGCTGTGTTTCGTCCTAAAGCGACCGCCGCGATACAGCCCAAGGCAGCCAGAGACACGACATGACCGAACGCGCCGCTTCAGCCGACTTCGTGACCGCCTTTGCCACCGGCTGGCCGGAGCGGGAGCCTCATCTCATGGTGCTGTCGCTGACCACCCATAAAGGTGTGCAGGACTTCGCCATGACGCGGGAGCAGGCGCTGCTGGTCGCCAAGACCATCAAGCGCACCGCCGCGCAGCTTGCTCCGGCGCCCTCTGCAGGTGCAATCCCCGGCGCCAAGCGTGGCGGTTGATCGAGATCACCGCGACAGTGAAATGTTGGCTGCGCGGAACTGGCTGTCGGCCCGGATCGACACGGACTGCCTCTTGCCGCGGGTGGCGAGCGCGATGTTGGCGTTGAAGCCGGCGGTGGTCGCGAGCAGCTGGAAGTTGCCGCCGCCGCCACGGCCCTGCAGCACGCCATTGATGCCGCGGCTGGTCTCACTCCAGGTCCCCGAGATGGCCGAGCCCTCAGCGATCACCTCGGCCTGCAGCCCGAACTTGTAGGCATCGCTGGCGCAGGTCAGGACGAGCGTCATCCGCGGTCCCGAGACGCCGTAATTGGCCCGGCACCGGATGCGCTCGGTTGAGCCGTCCTCAAGTGCAACCGTGCCGCCGCCGCCCCACGTTCCGGCCATGCCGGTGAAGGGGCCCGGATCGGCGTGTCCCGGCGAGGCGGTCATACCCGCTGTCAAAACGACGGCGGCGGCCGCGGCCCGCCGCACCATCTTCAGGAGCGTGTGCGCGCCGTTACAGGCGCGAAGCCTGCCAGCGGCCGCTACAGGGGATGCCGGCCGAGGCGCCGTTCCACTTGCCCGAGCCAGAATTGCCGTTGAGCTGCCCATTCGCATATGCGCCATTGATGGAGACCTTGACGAGGCCTTCGCGTCCAATCGAACCCGACACATTGGCGCCAGCCGCAGAAATCTTACCGTCTGCGACGATCAAGGTCGAGCTGGCCGTGGGCTCGCAGCTGCCACTGTTGGTGACGATCGTCACCTGCCACTGACCGTCATAGGGCGACTGGGCGAATGCGGGGGCGGCCGAGCTACCCACCAGGATCGACGCGGCGAAAGCCATTCCAATGCGGTCGAGACGCATGAATCGTTGTCCCTCAATGTCGTTTGATTGGTACCTTATTTGGAGGAATTGTGACGAAAATTTGCCGCAGCGCCGCAACGAATTTTTATCGAGCAATTTCAGTCCATTAACGATTAATGCGGAACCCGGCTTTGAGCCATTCGGGCGGCATTGTGCGCAAACTGCGCCTTCGCCCACCACATGAGCGGACGACCGCCCACATCCTTCCGCTGACCGCCCATGCTGCCGTTCGCAGGGCACCGCGAAGGCGCCAGCGGGGAGGATGTCCACAACTTATCGGGGCGATGCGATCAGATGTTCAGTGCGGGGTGAGGCTGGGCGCGTTGGTCGCGAACTGCTCGTCCTGCGGCTTGGCCGGAATCGTGCCGGTCGCCTTGGCCGATTCGACGACATCGCCGAGCAACTTGAGCCCGAGCGGTGCGAGAGCGCGCTCCCACAGCTCGCGCGCGGTCTCGCCCTTCTTGACGAAGCACCATTCCTGGGCGGCGATGGCGCCGGCATCCATGCGGTCGGCGAGGTGGTAGATGGTGCCGCCCGCGATCGGATCGCCCTCCTTGATGGTCCACTCCACTGCGGCGATGCCCCGGTGGCGCGGCAGCAGCGAGGGATGGTAGCCGATGCCGCCGAGCCGGGCGGCTGCGACGGCCTCGTGGGTGACGCGGGCGTGGCTATGTGCCGTGACGATCAGGTCCGTGTCGGGGGCGATCTCACCGGCGGGCACGACCTTCGGATTGGCCTGGACCACGACCTCGATCCCGGCTGCTCGCGCCGCGGCTGCGAGCCGGTCCTCGCCATCATGAACGACGACCCGCGCGATCTCGATTCCTCTCTCGCGCAGCATGTTCAGTGTGGCGACACCGAAATGGCGGGAGCCGACGAGAGTGATGCGCATGGTCAGGGATCTTCCACGGTTGGGGGCTGGATCCGGTCGGGCTCTGACCGGATGAAACGGGTCAAACCAAGCCTTGGCCTCCAGGTCAAGCGCCTGCTGGGCCGTCGTCACAGTCTGGCTTCGTCCGGCCGGTGGAGGCGCTGGGGGGATTCAAACGGGAAAGGAGAAAGCTGCTGCGAGCCAGAGTTGGGCGGGCGCTTCAACCTCGCCGAATGCCGTGGGGCGCCATCAAGGTGCAGGCCGAGATGACCGTGGCGGATGACACACCCTCGTTGGGACCGGCGTCAGCATCAGATGGACCGCGAGGCAGGACCGATACCCGAAACTCGCCGAAAGGTTGTGTCCGGACCGGTGCCGCATCGCGGCATGCCCGTCGACAGGCCTCAAACCCCTTAGGAGCGAACTATCAATTGAACTGATAAGGACGACCGAAGGTGCTATCCTGGTGGCTCATGGGTTCGATCTGGCCGGTCTGCGAACGCAATTCGCCTCAGCCAATGGCTGAGTGGATAGATAAACCTTTGATTGTGTAATTAGTTGTCGGTCTGCGTATTAAAACTGACGCTTCTGCATATGACGAAGATAATTTCTTAAAGGCCACGGAGCACAATGCTCCGGCCGCTCCGCCGCGCGGCCGGATAGCCGGGTGCCGCGCCTGTCACCAATCCCTGGGCAACAGCACCCGGTTATTTGCCGGCGGTCATGTGGATTCCGGCGGCGGAAGGTCGATGCCGAGGGCTTCGCAAAGCGGTCCGAGATGTTTCTCGTAGCGGCGCCAGCTTCCGATCGACCGGCGGTAGATCGGCTCGCGCACCTGCATCAGGCTCGCCGTGCGCACCATGCGCTCGGTGCGATGGAAGTCGAGGCAGGCATCCTCCCAGTCGAGGCCGCAATGATCGAGCACGCGGCGCGACACGCCCTCGAGGTCGTCGACCAGATCCTCGTATCGAACGTCCATCAGGACGCCGGGCGGCAGCACCTGGTGCCAGTGCTCCATCACGCCCTCATAGCCCCGGTAGTAGTGGCCGAGCTCGGTCAGGTCGTAAGCAAAGGGCTGTGAGCCGGTGAACAGCAGCGAGTAGCAGGAGACGCAGTTGTCGAGCGGGTCGCGCCGTGTGTTGATGATCCTGGCGCGCGGGAACGCCGCATGGATCATCCCGACGAACAGGAAGTTCAGCGGCATCTTGTCGACGATGCGCTCGGCCTCGGGCGCCAGCGTCCGAACGCGGGCGGTGTACTCCTGACCGATCTTCGTCATCTCCTCGGGTGGCAGCAGCGTGATCAGATCGGGATACGCCGGAACGACCTTCTGGCGGTTGGCGCATTCGCCGACGAGATCCTTGAAGGTCTCGAGCTCGCCCGCGCCGAAGACCTTGGAATGGCTGGCCAGCACCTGCTCCATCAGGGTGGTTCCGGAGCGCGGCATGCCGACGATGAAGATCGGGGCCCAGGAGTCGTCGCCGTGCCCTGCAACCATGCGAAAGAACTCGGGCGTGAAGCGCGCCGCGACATTTTTCATCATCCCGAGCCGCTGCTCGGAGTCGTAGTCGAAGGTCTTGCGCTTGAGGGTGTTCGCCTTGTGCAGATGCGAGAAGGCCTGGTCGTAGTCCTTCAGGTCGGACAACGCCTTGCCCATCGCGAAATGGGCTGCGATCTGCTTCTCCTGATCGAGCCGGTCGACGCGTTCGAGGAGCTGCCGCAGACCAGGAAGCCGGCTGTCGTCCGGCTTGAACTTCGACATGTTCGCGAGATTGAGATGGATCGGCGCGTCGTCCGGCGCCAGCTCCAAGGCCTTCTGGAACGCCGCCGTCGCCTCGTCGAAGCGGCCGAGCGCCTGGTAGGCGACGCCGAGATTGTTGTAGGAGCCGAAGCGTTCCGGCTTGATCTTGATGGCCAGCAGGTTCTGCTCGATCGATTCCTCGAGCCGGTTGAGCTCAAGGAAGGCATTGCCGAGATTGCCATAGGCGTCGGCATAGTCGGGCCGGCTCGCGATCGCCCGCTTGTAGTGCTCGATGGCGCGCTCGCGATGGCCCTGGCGCAGCAGCACGTTGGCGATGTTGTTGTGGGTCTCGGCGTGTTCAGGACTGAAGTCGAGAACCTTGAGATAGTGCTTCGCCGCCTCGATATCCTTGCCCGCCGTATAGAGCAGGTTGCCGAGCGCAAAATGCGCATCGAGGTGCTGCGGCTTGTTGTCGATCGCCCGCCGGAGCAGGGCGATCGCCTCGTCGATCAGCCCCTGGTTCTGGCGCACCATGGCGAAGGCATAGAGGATGCCGGCGTGGCTCGGCGCCAGCGCAAGTGCCGTCTCGTAGTGCTGGACGGCCGTCTCATAATGGCCGGCGGAGGCCTCGACGGCTCCGATGCTGCCATGGGCCTCGGCGGACTTGTCGTTCACCGCGACCGCGCGCCGGAAGAACTCCTTGGCCTCGTCGAGCCGGTTGGTGGTGGTGCAGACCATGCCGAGCCCGACCAGCGCGTCGAACTGGTTCGGCTGCCCCGCGAGGATCAGCTTGAAGATCGTCTCGGCATCCTTGAAGTCACCGCGGCCTTGCAGCTTCTTTGCCACGGCGGCGGCGCCTTCGGCCAGAGTCTGCAGCGATCCGGCCTGCTGCGAAGCGAAGGAAAGCGATGCTGTCGTCGGCGTCACCACGGGCGGAGCGACGTTCACCGGCTGGGGCGGCTTGGCGCCCGCGATCGCCTCGGCAATCGTCGGCCGCACGGCCTCGCTGCCGAGCGCATCGAGCAGCGGCTTGAGCCGGTCGCCATACATGCGCCAGCGGCCGACCGATCCGGAGAACAGCGGCTTACGGACCTGGACCAGGCTGGCGGTGTTCACCGGACGCTCGTTCTCGTGGAACGACAGGCAGGCGTCATCCCAATCGAGCCCGCAATGCGCAACGATCTTGCGGGCATGCGCATCGAAGTCGCGCACCATGTCCTCATACGTCACCTCCAGCATGACGCCCTCTGGCAGCACCGAGCGCCAATGGCTCATCAAGGCGTCGTAGGCCCGGTAGTAGCGGCCGAGCTCGGCCAGATCGTAGGCGAAGGGCTGCGGCTCGGCGAACAGTTGGGTGTAGCAGGACAGGCAGGTGTCGATCGGATTGCGCCGCACGTGAATGATCCGGGCATTCGGCAGCGCGAGATGGATCAGCCCGGCGAACAGGAAGTTCGACGGCATCTTGTCGACGATGCGCTTGGTGTCCGCCGGCAGGTCCGTGAACCGGTCGAGATAGGCGCGCGCGAGGGTCGTGATGTCGGCGTCGGACAGCTTGGCGAGCATCTCCGGATAGTCACCGCGGTCACGATCGGTGAACAGCCCCGCGGCGGCCGCGAAATAGTTGACCTCGCCGGCGCCATGCACGGCGGAATGGCTGGCGAGGAGCTGCTCGACCAGGCTGGTGCCGGACCGGGGCATGCCGATGACGAACACCGGCGCGTGCGATGGATCGCCATGGCCTGCGCGCGCCTGTAGCATGTCCCTGGAGAACACCGCGCGGATGCGCTCGATCTGGCGCAGCGTCTGGTTCTCGTCATAGTTGATGCGGCGGCGCTCGAGAGCGTTGCCGGCGTTGAGGTGCACCAGCGACCGTTCGCCGTCCTTGATGTCGGCATAAGCCCGCCCGAGGGTGAAGTGCAGGGCGATGCGCGCATCCTCGGTGAGTGTCTCCGATCTCGCGGCCAGATCCTGCAGAGGTGCCCAGCGCGCGTCGTCGACCGCGAACGGCTTGACCACGCCGTAATTGAGGTGCGTGCCGATACTGCGCGGGTTGACAGCCAGGGCCGATTCATACGCGAGCGCCGCCTCGTCGAGCCGCCCCAGGATCATCAGCACGCCAGCGAGATGGTTCATCGTCGTCGCATCGCGGGGATCGTGGGCGAGGGCGGTTCGATAACTCGCGACGGCGTCCTCGTAGCGCTGGATGTCGCGCAGTGCATCGCCGCGGTTGCGGTGGGCGACGGCATAGTCGGGGCGCCGGCGCACCGCCTCGTCGTAATGCGCGAGCGCCAGGTCGTGCTTGCCGCGCGATCGCAGCGCATTGGCGAGGTTGTTATGGGCCTCCGGGAAGTCCGGCCGCGCGGCGATGGCACGCTCGTAATGGAAGATGGCGGCAGGGCCGCTCTTCATCTCCAGGTGCAGATTGCCGAGATTGTAGTGCGCCTCTGCGAGCCGGGGGTTCAGGGCAAGGGCCTGCTGATAGGTGTGGATCGCGGCGTCGAGCTGACCGGTGGCCTGCTGACAGCCGCCGATGTTGAGCAGCACGACCGGCGCGTTGGGCTGGATCGCGAGCGCCCGCGAGTAGTGGACAATGGCTTCCGAGTGCCGCCCAAGCATGCGGCAGGCGTCGCCGAGGCTGGCGGCGGCTGCGGCGAAATCCGGCCGCGCGTCGAGTGCGGCCTCGTGATGCGCGAGCGCGCGCTCGTACTGGTCGAGGCGCTGCAAGGCAAAGCCGAGCGCCTGGTGCGCATCGGCGCTGCCCGCGTCCGCGGCCAGCAACAGCTCCAGATGCCGAACCGCGCCGGCAGGATCGCCGAGGCTGGTGAGCGCGCTGCCGAGCAGAAGCCTGGCCTCGGTCGAGGTCTCGTCGAGCGCGACGGCGCGCTGCAGATGCGCGCTCGCTTTGGCGAGGTCGCCGAGGCCTGCAAAGGACTTGCCGAGCGACAGGTGCAGATCCGCGGCGTCACCGGCTTCCTCTGCGGCCTGGTCGAGCAGGTCGCGTGCCTCATGTGTGTCGCCGAGCTGCAGGCGGACCATGGCGAGGCTACACAGGGTGCGGAAATGACGGGGCTGAAGCGAAAGAACCTTCCGGTAGGCCTGCTCGGCGATGCGCAAGGCTTGATCATTGAGCGCGGCCGCCGACGGCTGTCTGCCGTCGGACGCTGCGGGGACGAGGCGGGGACGGAAGGCGACGGCGAGCTCGTTCATGATGGCAACTTGCTGAATGTTCGACGAATGCCGTTGTCGAGGCGGATTGAAGCGAAACGGAGGCTTAGGCGAGGCCGATCGCAAACGGTCGGCTAGAACCCTTCGAGCAGCGGATGGAGCTTGTCCGGCCACGTGCAGCGTCGATGGCCGGTGCTGCCACAACGCAACGAGCCGGCGTAGACCCAAGGGATCTGCGCCGGCCAATGTTGGTCAGGTTGCTGAAGGCGTCAGCCCCACATGTGGTGCATCGCGTGGTGGTGGGACATGTCCGGACCGCTCGAGGCTGCCGCCGCCGTTGCCGCCGTGGCCGCGGCTGCCGCCGTGTGGTGGCTGCTATGATGGCTGTGGTGGCCGCCGCAGTGATGGGTCGTGGTGGTGTTGTTGTTGCCGCCGGTGGTTCCTCCGCCGGCCGTTCCACCGCCCGTCGTGCCGCCACCGGTCGTTCCACCACCCGTGGTGCCGCCGCCCGCAGTGCCGCCTCCGGTGGTGCCACCACCGGTCGTGCCACCTCCGCCCATGCCGCCGCCGGGCGTGGTCGTGCTCGTAGGCGTTCCGCCCGTGCCGTTGGCGATGTTCGGATTGGCGCCCGCCGGCATGCCGGTGCCCTGGGCAATGCCATTGACCGCAGTCGCTGTCACGAAGCTCGTCGCTGAGGTCACGTAGGCCGATCCGCCGATCGCGATGTTGTTGCCCGCAATGTCTCCGGCATTGCCGATGTAGTTCGCCGCGGCAGCCTTCAACATCGCCTGATCGGTCGCCAGGGCAGCACCGGTGTCGCCGTTCATGATGCCCATCAATGCCTTGGTGGCCATGATGGTGTCAGACTGTAGAGCTCCGGCGGCGAGCTCGTCGTCGAACCGTCCCTTGAACACCGCCCCCTGCGCCGCATCGAACGCGGCGCCAAAGTTCTGGTAGTTCGTGATCTGGTCGATCAGGGCCTGTGACGCCGTACCTGTTCCATTTGCGACCGCAACCAACTTCGCACCCAGCGTATTGCCCTCGGCGAGGAACGACGCCCAGAAATTGGTCTGCGCCTGATTATCCTGGAACTTCGTGACGGTCCCGGTCAGGCCGCCGGGCATTTCGGAGAACCCGCCGATGTGACCAGGCGCGCCGGTGCCGCCCGCCGCTGCGTTGAGCGCCGCGTCGTTCTGAAACACGTCGATCATGTCGACGATGTTGTCGGCGGAGCCGCGCAGCGCCGTCGGATTGGCCATCGTCTCGGCGACATCGTATTTGTTCAGCTGAAGGTTTGCTTGGCTGAGCAGCGTCATCAGGTGAAGTGTCGTCGTTTGGGCCGCAACGGCGGTTTCACCGGCTTCAATCGCAGCGAGCTTCGCGGGGTCATTCAGGATCGCCTGAAGGCCCTGCGTCACGGCCGTAAAATCAGCCTGGATCTGGTTGATGTTGTTGGCGCTCATGCCGCCCAGCGAAAGGTCAGCGGCGGCATTGAACACCGTTCCGATAGCGGTCAGGTCGCCCGCGGCCGCTGCAGCGAGATTGGTGGCGCTGTCGTTGCCGGCGGGAAGGCTCTGGAACGCCACGTCCATGGCACCCGTGTTGGCCAGGAAGGGAACGTTGTTGAGCGCGGCCGAGAGATGCGCGTCACCCTGGATCTGCGCCAGGATCTGCATCTGCACGTTGTGGATGGTCTGGTCGGCCTCGGCGAGGGTCGCCGGGTTGGTCGTGTTGGGCGCGG
Source organism: Bradyrhizobium sp. HKCCYLRH1030 (assembly GCF_051168395.1). Taxonomy (NCBI): domain Bacteria; kingdom Pseudomonadati; phylum Pseudomonadota; class Alphaproteobacteria; order Hyphomicrobiales; family Nitrobacteraceae; genus Bradyrhizobium; species Bradyrhizobium sp. HKCCYLRH1030. The sequence continues at coordinate 215,102 of NZ_JBNPUY010000001.1, forward strand.
CGTTGATCAGCGTCGTGATCTCGTTCGAGACCTGGGTGAGCACCGCGGTGTCGGTCGCGTTGAGCGTGAATGCCTTGCCGCCGATCGTGACATCTCCGGGATTGGCCAGCATCGCGTTGATGTCGTTCTGCACGGCATGCAGGTCTGTGGTGTAGCTGCCGAGGAACGGGTTGGAGTTGCCGCTGTTCTGGGGCGTCGAGAACAGACCGGTCGAGATGCGAACCGCGTCGTTGAACACGACGCCGGCCTGGACGAGGTCGGTCGACGGGTTGAGCGCAGAGGCGCGAACCAGCAGATTGGACGTGCCATTCGCCAGCGCCGTCGGGTTGAAGGTATTGGCTGCCATTGATCATCTCCCCAAGTTTCAACCCGGCGTCTGCTGCTTGGCGTATCGGCAGCACGCGGGCGTTGATCGGGCAGCGACGTCTCGTTCGCTCCTTCGCGGAACGGGCGAAATGTCGCAGCCTCAGAGCACCTGGGAATTATTTGCTCCAATGGGGCCAAAAGAAGCGCCGCGGAGTCCTCAAATATGATGTTGTTCGGGCAAATGGCTCCTGTCGCAGCCGGGTCACGGCGACGGTCGGAAGCTTACTAACTCGTTGATTTCTGTCGTGGCATCCCCGCAACATCGTCGCTCAGCGGCGCCTCGACGCACGGTCCAGACAAGAAGTTGCCCCGATCTTGCGACCGGTCACCGATCTCTCCTTAGAAAAGTTCCAGCGTGACGAGCCTCCGCGGTGCGGAACGGAACGTGCATCTTTGTTGATCTTCCGAGGCCTCCTTCTTCAACGCGTGTCGTCTCGCCCGGCTCATTGTCCTTCTCATTTCCCCCGGGAGCACTGCGCGAGTGGACCTCATCTGCTTGTGCTCCCGGGTATCCGTATCCCAGCCGCAGCGGCTGCTGCGGCTGCCTCGTCAACCCCACATGTGATGCATCGCGTGGAGATGCGACATGTCGGGCCCGGCAGCCGCGGCCTGGCTCATATGCGCGCCCTGGCTTTGATCGTGATGATGGTGATGATCGCTGTGATGCGTGGCGTTGCTGCCGTTGTTGGCCGTGGTACCCGTCGACGTGCCGCCAGCCGCCGTTCCGCCAGCCGCGGTTCCGCCGGTCGACGTGCCTCCGTTCGCCGCGGTGCCACCGGCTGCAGCGCCACCGGCGGCGGTGGTTCCTGCCGCAGCAGTGCCGCCGGTGCCGTTGGCCAGGTTCGGTGTCGCGGTGACCGGAATGGTGCCGTGCGCGGTCCCCTTGATTGAGGTCGCCGCCGAGACCGTCGTGGCCGTCCCAACATAGGTGCCGCCATTGACCGGAATGTTGTTGCCGGAGACGTCCATGGCGTCGGCGGCAAAGCCCTGGCCGGCCGCGGCGACCATCGCCTTGTCTGCCGCAAGTGCTGCGCCGGTGTCGCCGTTGAGGATGCCTTGCAGGCCCTTGACCGCGTTGGCGGTGTCGGCTTCGAGCGTGCCGCTGAGCAGTTCGTTGTCGAACCGACCCTGGAACACGGCCCCCTGGGCGGCGTCGAAATTGGCGCCGAACTGCTGGTAGTTCTGGATCTGCGTGATCAGGGCCGCGCTCGCCTGCGCACCGCCGGTCGAGATTTTCTGCAGCGTGGCGTTGATGGTGTTGGCCTCGGCCAGGAATGCGGCCCAGAAATTCGTCTGTGCCTGGTTGTCCTGGAATTTGGTGACCGTCCCTTTGAGCCCGCCCGGATCCTCGGCGAAGCCGCCCGCATGGCCGGCGTTGCCGTTGCCACCTGCCGCCATGTTGAGGTTGGTGTCGCCCTGGATGATGTCGATGATGTCGAGCAGGTTGTCGGCCGTGCCGCGGAGAGCGGCCTGATTGCCGGTGGTCGCAGCCTGATCATACTTGCCCAGCTGCAGGTTGATCTGGCCGAGCGCCGTCTGCAGATGGATCGTCGTCAGCGCCGCGGCGTTGGCAGTCTCGCCAGCCTCGATCTGCGCGAGCTGGGTCTTGTTGTTGAGGATGGCCGTCAGTCCGTGCTGGACGGCGGTGAAGTCCGCGGTCACCTCGGCAAGGTTACCGGTGTTGATGCCGCCCGAGGCGACCTCGACGGCCTTGTTGAAGACCAGACCAACGTCCTTCAGGCTGTTGCCGGCGGTAGCGGCGGCAAGACTCGCCGGATCGTCCGCGCCCGCGGGCGACGTCTGGAAGGCGACGTCCTGGCCGCCGGTATTGGCGAGGAAGGGGACGTTGTTCAACGCGTTCGCCAGATGCGCGTCATTGTGGATTTCGCCGAGGATTTCCTGTTGCAGCGCGTGGATCGTCTGGCTTGCCGCTGCCGATGTGCTGGCGTTGGCGAACTGTCCCGCCGCCTGCAGCAGTGTGCCCAGTTGCCCCTCGACATTGGTCAGCACCGCCGTGTCGGTCGCGTTCAAGGCGAAGGTCTTGCCGCCGAGCGTGACCTGACCAGGGTTGGCCAGCATCGCCGCAATATCGGTCTGCACCGCCGTGATGTCGGCCTGGTAGCTGGTGAGGAAGGCCGGCGAGTTGCCGCTGTTGGCGAGGCTGAAGAGGCCGAGCGAGGCGCGCACCGCGTCGTTGAAGACGACGCCAGCCTGCACCAGGTCGGTCGAATGCTGGATCGCCGTGGCACGGGTCAAAAGGTTCGACGTGCCGTTGGCAAGCGCGGTCGGGCTGAAATTCACCGGCGTGGCGCCGCCAGCCGGCGGCGTCGACGATGAGCCGCCGGTGCCGTTGGCAATGTTCGGGGTTGCCGTGACCGGGATCGTGCCCTGGGCGAGTCCGTGCACCGACGTGGCCGTCGAGACCGTGGTCGCCGAGCCGACATAGGTCGCGCCGCCGATGGCGATGTTGTTGCCGGAAACGTCCATGGCGTCGGCCGCGAAGCCCTGGCCGGCCGCGGCGAGCATCGCCTTGTCTGCGGCAAGCGCAGCGCCCGTATCGCCGTTCAGGATGCCTTGCAGGCCCTTCACCGCGGCCGCCGTGTCGGCTTCGAGCGTGCCGCTCAGAAGCTCGTTGTCGAAGCGGCCACGGAAGACGTTGCCTTGCGCGGCATCGAAATTGGCGCCAAATGCCTGATAGTTCTGGATCTGAGTGACCAGTGCGGCGCTGGCCTGCGCTCCGCCGGTTGCGATCTTCTGCAGGGTCGCGTTGATGGTGTTGCCTTCCGCCAAGAAGGCGGCCCAGAAATTCGTCTGCGCCTGGTTGTCCTGGAACTTGGTGACCGTGCCGGTCAACCCGCCCGGATCCTCCGCGAACCCGCCGGCATGGCCCGGCATGCCGTTGCCGCCCGCGGCCTTGTTCAGATTGGCGTCGTTCTGAATGATGTCGATGCTGTCGAGCAGATTGTCCGCCGTGCCGCGCAGCGCAGCCTGATTGCCGGTTGTTTCCGCCTTGGCATACTGGTTGAGCTCGAGATTGATCTGCCCGAGCACCGTTTGCAGATGGATGGTCGTGAGCGCGGCCGCGTTCGCCGTTTCGCCATTCTCGATCTGGGCAAGCTGGGTCTTGTTGTTGAGGATCTTGGTGAGACCTTGCGAGATCGCCGTGAGGTCGTTCGTTACCTCCTGCAGGTTCGCGGTGCTGATGCCGCCGGAGGCGAGGTCGACGACCTTGTTGAAGACGAGGCCGACATCCTTCAGCGTGTTGCCTGCGGTCGCTGCGGCCAAGGTCGCCGCATCATCGGCACCGGCCGGCGTGTTCTGGAAGCCGACGTCCTGGCCGCCGGTGTTGGCGAGGAAGTTGACCTTGTTGAGCGCGCCGGACAGATGCGCGTCGCCGTTGATCTCCTGCAGGATCTCCTGCTGGACCGCGTGCAGCGTCTGATCCGCGGCTGTGATCGTCGCAGCATTCGTGGTCTGCGGTGCGGCCGTGAGCAGCGTCGAGATCTGCGCCTGTACGTTGGTGAGAACGGCGGTGTCGGTCGCATTCAGCGTGAAGGCCTGGCCGCCCAGGGTCACCTGGCCGGGATTTGCGAGCATCGCGGCGATGTCGTTCTGTACGGCGTGGAGATCGGTCGTGTAGCTGCCGAGGAACGGGTTCGAGTTGCCGCTGCCTGCCTGCGTGAACAGGCCGAGCGAGGCGCGCACCGCATCGTTGAACACCACGCCGGCTTGGACGAGGTCGGTCGACATCTTGAGCGCTGAGGCGCGCACCAGCAGGTTCGACGTTCCGTTGGCCAGCGCCGTCGGGTTGAAGGTGTTATTCGCCATAGATCATCTCTCCCCAAGTTCATCCGACGCCCGGCAGGGCCCCGTACCGAAACTGGCCGGACGATGCGGAAGCGCATCGGCCCTGCGTCGGACGTGCTGCGCCGCGCCTCACGCCCGTGCGCCGCTGTGTCGCGCGCTTTTCTGACGCGCGCTACTTTGTCGCACCTCGCTATATGCTCGGAGCAATCGGGCCAAAAAAGGCGTGGGGGAGTCCGCAAATATGTTGTTCTCGGGACATCGCGGATCTGTGACAGATGCGTCGCGATCACGTGCCAAGTGATTGATTTCTGGCGGCAAGCGACAAATGCGGGGTACGGCGATCGGGCGCGAATTGCATGTTGTCGTCAAGATGCTGCCTGCATCTCGCCGGTGAGTGGCCGGTCTCCGGAGATCAGACGCAGGGTTGGTCTGATGCGCTTAAGGCTGCCCAGCGACGAGGGCGCGCGGCATTGTCGCAGCGCGATTGCTGGAAAAACGCCACGATGGATCGTCTGTCCGGGGGAGTGAAAGGCGAACGCGCCTGGGCGTATCGGCCGACCTCGCCGTGCGCCGTTCAGGACGGCGGCGCGGCCTGACGCTGTGCCAGGAGCGCAGTCCTGATCTTCTGCAGCAGTGTGGTGTAGAGCTGATTCCAGGCCGGGTCATTCTGCCCGTTCGCGTCCAGCCCTTGCTTGGTCAGGCCCAGGCTGATCCGGTAGACGGCGAGCGCGCCGTCGATGTTGCCGAGTGGAATGAAGGCATCGCCCAGACTCTGGTAGGAATTTGCAAGCGCCTGCTGCAGCGACGGATCGTTGGCGACCGTGTTGGCGAGGTGGGTGATCAGCGCGGTATTGGCGCGACGCTGCTCGAAGGCTTCGGCATGGCGGCCCTGGGCGGCGAGCACGTCCGCCAGCAGAGCGTGGCACCACGCGAGGTCGCGCTCAAAGCTGAGATTGCCGCGGTGAGCTGCGGTCAGCTTCCGGATGATGGCGAGGCTGGCGGAATAGGCGGCATGCGCAGCCTCGAGGTTTCGCTGAACGAACAACACGGCGCCAATGCGGTTCAAGGCGACCGAAAGGTTGCGTTGAAACCCGGCGTCGTCCGGATTGGCTGCGGTCAGGTACCTGACGATGGCGATGCTCTGCTTGTAGTTCTGCAGCGCGCCCATGAGATCGCTCGCGGTGGCTGCGCGATCGCCTTCCGCGATGCCGGCGGCAGCCTGATCCAGCAGCCTGCCGGCGGCGACCGTGACGCCGACTGCAAGGCCCCCGCGGGCAACGTCGCCGCACGGTCGCGCCAGCAGTGCTGCGAGCGCGACCGGTTCGTCGCTCTCCACGGATTCCGGCGCCGACTCTGCCCTCGAGGTTCGATGCCGATCAAAGGGCGCAGGCGGTGCCTGCTGCTGAGAGGTGCGCGGTTGCGGATGCAATCCCTGTCCGAAGCCGGGAATTCGGCGCAACATGCCCTCGACCTGCGCGGCCGTGATCAGGCGCGTGCATTCGAACTGTCGGGACGTGCCCTGCCATCGCGGGCACCACAGAAAGTCCTCATGGTCGAAGCGATGACTGGCATCATTCCAGCAACTGTTGCAGGCGTGATGGTTGATGACCCGATAGGGGGTCGCAAACTCGTTGGTCGGGTGGGTGAAGCCGCTGATCAGCACGACCGGAGTGCCGACCGCCCAGGCCAGCCATGACAACCCCGAGGAAAGGCCGATGAAGAACGCGGCATGCTTGAGCCAGCGGGCGCGCTCGGGCAGCGGCCGGTCGCCGGTCTGATCCTCGGCTGCGGCGGGAATTTGCGTCCGGTAGGCGCCGTGGCTGCGCTCCGCGGTCTGATCGATGCAGATCACGCGATAGCCGGTCGCGCGGAGGAAGGCCACGATGCTCTGCCAGCCCTCGGGATTGTTCCAGTGCTTGCACGCGGTCGTTGCCTGCATGGCGATGCAGACATAGGGGTCCTCGATGGGACGGCTGTCTTCGCTCAACGCGACGCGAGGTGGACGCTCGGCCGGATCCACGCCGAGAATGTGAGCTGCGGTCCGATGCAGGCCGACCTGCCGGAAATCATAGGGCTGATGGACCAGCTCGGCATCGTCGAAGAACAGCCCGACCGAGTAGGTTGCGTAGTATCGCTCCGGCTGGACCGTCTCGTGGCTGAGGAATGCGATGTCAGGGTAGGCGTCGCGGAACAGCGGGATCAGCGGCTCGCCCATCGCACAGCTCAGGCGGCACCGATGCAGGTCCTTGAACTTCACTGCATAGCTCATCCAGCCGATGATGTCGCCGATCGTGCCGACCGGGAATTGGATCAGGACGTCGCGGTCGGTGGCGTCATAGTCGTGGCACAGCAGCAGCTCGGGCCCTGACCACACTTCGAGCCTGAACGGGACAAAGTAGCGTTTGCTGCTGTTGACGTGCCCAGAACGCAGGTCGATGTCGAACAGGACGTTGGCGGTCTCGAGATCGCTCAATCGGACGTGCCAGGCGTGTCCGGTGTCGGGCAGCATGACACGACAGCCGTCGTTGAAGTCGAAGCGCAGCCCCTGGGGACCCTCCTGGGTCGGCACGGCCGCTGGCGGCGGCAGTCGCGGCTTGCGTGCGTGATCAGACGCCTCGGTGCGGGCGCCTGGCTGGGCGGACGGTAACGCACTTGCCGGCACCATCGCCGGGTCTGAGGTGCGGGGAAAATTTGCAACGTTCATGTCGAGGTGCCGACGCGGTCTGCGTTCATTCGTGAGCGATGACGCCGACCGCGGCCGTTCGGTCTTGTTACTCCACGAAGGCGCGGCGCCACTGATCTAGAACCGGCTTCATCAGATAGCTGAGCATCGTCCGGCTGCCGGTCTGAACGTAGACTTCGGCCTGCATGCCGGGCATCAGGTTGACGTTGCCGAGCCGCTTGCGCTCCTCGTCGGACAGCGTGATCCTGACCGTGTAGAAGGTGGAACCGGTTCGCGGGTCATTGGTGATATCAGGCGACACGAACGAGACCTGGCCGCTCAATTTCGGCGTGGTGCGCTGGTTGAAGGCGTTGAAGTGGACCATCGCATCCTGCCCGGTGTGAACGTGATCGATATCCTTGGGCTGGACGTGCCCTTCGACCTGCAGTTCGTCCGAATCGGGGACCAGCTCCATGACGGTCTCACCCGGCTTGATGACGCCGCCGATGGTGTGGATCGCGAGCTGGTGGATGGTGCCGGAGTTCGGCGCGCGCATCTCGATGCGATCGAGCTGGTCGCGCGCGGCGACGCCCTTCTCGACCAGATCGCCTTCCTTGGCCTGGGACTCGCTGAGGTCCTTGACCACCTCGCTGCGGAAATCCTGATCGATCTTGACGGTCTGGAGCTCGGCTTCGCTGATCTTGGACCTCGTCTCCGCCACGCTGGACACCAGCTGGCCGCGTTCACCGTCGATCCGAGCGGCTTCCCGCTGCAGCGTGGTCAGTCGCGTCAGCGGAACGAGCCGCTTGTCATAGAGCTCCTGCACGCCGGCCAACTCGCCCTTGATCAGCTCGATCTGCTTGTTCTTGGATTCGAGCTGAGACTCCATGCCGCTGATTTCGTTGTTCAGCTGGACGATGCGGCCCTGCAGCAGCTCTTTCTGGCTCTTGCGGGTCGTGGCACGGGCCTTGAACAGCGCGTTCTCCGATGCGATCACGGTGCGGACGTTCGGATCGTCCTGACGTGAGGTCAGCGTGGACGGATAGTCCGGCTGATCGAGACCGTCACGCTCGGCCGAGAGCCGCGCAATCTTGGCGCGCTGCTCGTTCAATTGCTTGGTGATCGCCTGGAGCTGGGCCTGGCTCTGCGTAGCGTCGAGCCGCACGAGCAGATCGCCCGCCGCGACGCGCTTGCCGTTGTCGACCTTGATTTCCGCGACAATGCCGCCGGTCGGATGCTGAATGGCCTTCACGTTGGATTGCACCACGAGATTGCCGGGGACCACGATCGCGCCGGCGAGCGGCACGAGGGTCAGCCAGCCGCCGCCGAGAACGCCGGCGACAAGCAGCACCCGCAAGCCGAGACGCAACTCGTTCTCGAACATGCGGCTGACGCGCGGCACCAGCGATTCGTCCGAGCCGTCGTCGAGATCGGCCGCCGTTCCTTGCGTCGCAATGAAGGTCATGCCGGTGGTCAAGGCCGTGCCGGCGGTGCCGACCAGGCGGCCGACACGGGTTTGCGGAACGGCAGGCGCATGCGCCAGACGGGCGGGGAGGTTCTGCTGCCCGACCGCGCGCGGCGCGCCGACGCCGAAATTGCCGTCGCGTCGTGCATCCTGCAGGTCGAGCAGGGGCGCCGAATTGCTGCCCGCCATGCGCGCGGGCGGATGGCGCGGCGGCGGCGACAGCTCCGGCTCGTTGCCGCGCATCGGTGCGGGCTGCTGCCAGTCCATCTCGCGGATGCCTTCACCCCGGCGTGTCCGGGGCGCCTGGGCGCCGAGACCGAACAGCGACAGCGACGCACCGAGGGCGCGGCCCATGGTGCTGCCCTTCTTCTTCGAACGCGGCTTTGGCCTGCCTGGCGACGGTGGCGGACGCCGTCGCTTCTTGCCGCCGTCCCGTGTGCCGTGGCGCTGCCGCGGGTCCTCGTCGGAGCCGTCGTCGAATGCGCCCTGCAGCCGCTGCAGCTCGAGGATCAATGCATCGCCCTGCGGACCGACCGCGCGAGTCTTCGGTCGCACATAATCGTCGTCGTCGAACGGCCTGAAGTCGTTGATGTGTTTCATTGATCAAGCGCTTTCTGCTGGGGCGGCGCGACGAAGCGAGCGGGCGTTCGGATTTGGCGCCGCTGCGGGAGCAGCAACCCTGGGCGGAGCGGGGGCATGCGCGACGGCGGGTCCCGCGGCCTTGTTGGCCCCGGCGACGCGGGCAAAGATCTCCTGGCAGGGACCGAATGCGATCGCCTTGCCCTCGTACAGGACCAGCGCCATGTTGAGCGCATTCAGCGCGCTGGGACGGTGCGAAATCACGATCACGATGCTCTGGTTCTGCTGCCGCATGATCTGAATGGCGCGGCTGAGCGCGTTCTCGCCGTCGGTGTCCAGATTGGCATTCGGCTCGTCGAGGACGATGAGAAAGGGATCGCCATACACCGCGCGGGCCAGACCCACGCGCTGCCGCTGACCGGCCGACAGCGACATGCCGCCTTGGCCGATTCGCGTCGAATAGCCTTCCGGCAGCCGCAGGATGATGTCGTGCACGCCGGCGATCTGCGCCGCCTTCAGAATCGCATCCGAGCTCGCATTCTCGTCGAAGCGGCAGATGTTGTCGGCGATGCTGCCGTCGAACAGGGCAACGTCCTGCGGCAGGTAGCCGATGTGGCGGCCGAGATCCTCGTTGCTCCATTGGTCGAGCGCTGCGCCGTCGAGGCGGACGGATCCATGCTGTGCAGGCCAGATGCCGACCAGCGCCTTCGAGAGCGAGGTCTTGCCGGAGGCACTCGCGCCGAGCAGTGCCAGACCCGTGCCTGCCTTGATCGAGAACGACACGTTTTGAACAATCGGCCGATCGGTGCCCGGCGCGGTGACCGTCAGCTCCTGTACGGTCAGCTCGCGGAACGGGCGGGGCAACGCGACCGGCGGCGCTTCCGGCCTGGCGGTGGCCTTGCAGATATCGCGCAGACGCGCGATGCCCTGGCGCGCGGCGACCAGCTGTTTCCAGCTGCCAAGTGCGATCTCGATCGGGGCGAGCGCGCGGCCCATCAGGATCGACGAGGCCATCATCACGCCGCCGGAGGCCTGCTCGGAGACGACGAGCGCCGCGCCGATGCCGAGCATGCCCGACTGCAGGATGAAGCGCAGCACTTTCGCGGCGGCCCCGAGATTGGCGTAGACATCGCTCGCGCGAATGTTGTCCTTCAGATAGCGCTCGTTGACGGCGTTCCAGCGTGCCGAGAAACGATCCAGCATTCCGAGCGCGCGAATCACTTCGGCATTGCGCTGGGTGGCATCGGCGAGAACCTGCCGCGCGGCGCTCGTATCGCTGGCGGATTTGCTCGCCTGACGCGACAACCGGTCGGTCACCAGCGTCATCGAGATGATTCCGGCCGTGCCGATGACGGCCGTGATGCCGATCAGCGGATGAAACAGAAACATGCCGATCAGGAAGATCGGTATCCATGGCATGTCGAGAAAGGCGGTTGGTCCCATGCTCGACATAAAGGCGCGCAGCTGGTCGAGATCGCGCAGCGGCTGCTGCATCAGCATCGGCTTGGTGCCGCGCAGGGGCAAGGTGGCCAGAGCGTGATGAATCGCGTCCTGCAAGCTCGCGTCGAACACGGTCGCCACCCGGCACAGCATGCGGGTGCGCAACGCGTCGAAATAACCCTGAATCAGATAGACGGCTAGAATCATCACCGACAGGCCGACGAGCGTGGCGAGATTCTTGCTCGGAACGACGCGATCATTGACCTGCATCATATAAACCGAGCCCGAGAGCATCAGGATGTTGATGACGCCGCTGAACACGCCGATGCCGGCCATGCGTTTGACAGCCTGGCGCAACCCGCGCGTCACCGGATCGTCGCTTCCCGAGAGAAGGTCGTTGAGGGCAGCCGCGGCTTTCGTTCTCGGGCGGTCTTGAGCCAGACTCATCCAGGCGCGTCTCCCAAACACAGTGCTTCACTCCGCGCTATTGACAGTCGATACCGACGATTTTCCGGCAACAATTGGACAAGTGGGCAATTCCGTCGCAGCGTCGCGGGTAAACGACCGGCACGAGGCGCGATGCGCCGGGGCGGCTCTGAAAAAGTGTGGCATCGTTCAGCGCGATCGGGTCCGTGCGAAATCCGTCCGCGATCGTCGATAGTTGCAGCGTGATAGCAGCCATCGGCACGCGACGCGTGTCACACATTCGTCCGTCTATCACCTTGGTTCCGTACTCATTGGTCGCGGTCCGGGCCGAATGACGCCACGAAGCCGAATAAATCTTCCTGCGGTGCAACGCACAGGCGTTGTCATCTCGATCATGCGGTATTCGATGATGGTGCGGAGAACGATCATGATGGCGGCGGCAACACAAGGACATGCGGCTCCGCGCACCAATCCAAGACGTGCAATCAGCTCAGCCGGGCATGGCGACCGACGATGTGTTCTATCATCGAACGTGCGGCCGCTGTGGAACCGGTGACCCGCCAAGCATCGGGCGCACGAGATCAACATCAACTCCAGGGAGGACGAAGCAGATCAGTCCGCGTGCGATCCGAGCAACTCGTCACCGGCTCGGGCCACGGCAGCTGATCAACCATAGGCGTGATCCAACCGATCACGCTCAAGCGTAGCGGGGCAACGATTGGGTGCAGAACGGCGCCGTAACGCCGAAGTCGGACGAAGTTGCTCACTTAGTAAAGCGTATCCGGGGGACGACAAAGTTGCTGGACGACATCACCATCGAGACGCGTGATGCGGGAATGGATTCGGGTCGAGGGGCGGCCCGCAGGGTTGAATACTTGATCATCCTGCGCCGGATCGGTCCGCTGAGACGAAATACGGTCGCCAGGTCGGCGGTGAATCGCGCCGATCGCGTGCGCGCAGCTCTGGAGGCGCACGCATGAAGATCCGCAAGACCGACTATGGAACGATCATCCTGCACTGGACCCTGGTTGGGGCCACGGTGATCGCGTTCCTGACGGGGCTTCGCATGGCGACCGAAGCGCCTGGGCACGCATGGATCGCCAACAATCTCGACTGGCTGCTGCCCCGGCACCGGACCTGGACCTGGCACATGCCGGCTGGGGTCGTGCTCGCGAGCGTCGCCGTCGCCTACATGATCTATATCTCGAAGTCAGGGCTCGGCCGTCGCGTCACCATCGACAAGATGCGCTTCAAGGGCTTGCTCGGCCGCCGGCCGGCGCGGCTGGGCTCGATCAGCGTGATGCTGCATTGGGTGCTTTTCATCTCCATGGCGATCCTGATCGTCACCGGAGGCATGCTCTTCTTCGGCGTAGCCTCCGGCTACGTCACCATGATGATCCACTGGTACGCGACCTGGGTGATCCCGGCCTTCGTGGTGTTGCACGTCCTGGTTCACTTCAGCATCGGCGGAAAGATGCAGCTCTATCGCGTGTTCCGGCCGGCGCCCTTGCCGCCGCCGCCGCCAAAGCTCGATCCCGTCGAACTCCTCACGATGCTGGTCGAGCAGTCGGAAAAGCTGGAGGAAGCGGAGGCGCCTCCGAGGAGGCCGGCGCCAGCTGCGCGGCCTGCAGCACGTGAGCCGATGCCGGCGCCGCGGCGCATGGAGGAGCCGATGCGGGCCCGGTCCGAGCCGCGTGTGCCGCCGGGCCGCATGCGTCCGCCGCCGACACCTGCCAAGGGCAATTCCCGCCGCCGCAATCCGAGCTTCCAATCCAACCCGTTCATGGTCGCGATCGCCGCAGCCATCGTGATCGGTTCGGCGATGTTCGCCGCCGACTACTACGCCGAGGACACCGTCACGGTGTATCGAATCGCGACATCGGATGCGCCGACGCTTGACGGCGATTCGTCGGATCGTGTCTGGCGCAACATCCAGCCGCACATGGTGACGACCAACCAGGGCGACAATTTCGACGGTACCGGCGAATCGCGCGTCTGGATCAAGGCGGCGCATGACGGCACGTGGGTCTACTTCCTCGTCATCTGGGAGGATCCGACGCGATCGTTGAAGCAGCTGCCGCTGATCAAGAAGGCGGATGGCTGGCATCTCCTGCAGAATGGATTCGACAAGGGCGACGAGAACGATTTCAACGAGGACAAGTTCTCGCTGTTGTTCACGACGCTGCCGATCACCTTGGCCGCGGACCGAACGTTTCACATGAGCTCGCAGCCGATGCCGGACAAGCCGCCGACGCTGTCGGGTCGCGGCATCCACTACACGCCGGCGCCGAATCTCTATGCCGACGCCTGGCTGTGGAAGGCGACGAGCGGCGGCCCGACCGGATGGATGGACGATGATCATTTCGGTCCGCCTGCGGAGCCGACACCGGATCAGGTCAAGGGACTCACGCCCTACAAGGGCGGGTTTGCACCGGATCCGGGGACTGCGAACTATTCGGACAATTTCGTGATCGACAGGGAGGCCGCAAGACTGGGAAATCGGGGCGTGAGACCGAAGCGCCTGCCGAAGGACGTCGCCGCGATGACCGCGGCGATGGGCGAGATCAATCTCGATCCCAACATCGGCGAGAGTGAAGGCTCACGCTGGTTCATGACAGAGGCCGAATCGGTGCCCTATTCGGCCGAGGCGGATGCCCAGACGCCGATCGGGACCGTGGTGCCCGGTGTTCTCGTCAGCGGCGAGTTCACCGGTGATCGCGCGGACATCCGTTGCGCTGCGCGTTGGGCCGCGGGCCACTGGACGCTCGAAATTGCCCGCAAAATGGACACGAAAAGCAAGTACGACGTTCCGATCAAGAATGGCGTGTTCATGCGTGTCGCAGCGTTCGACCATACCCAGATCAGACATACCAGGCAGATCCGGCCGATGCGACTTGAGGTGCAGTAATGGGTAAGATTTGCAAGATCCAGTACAACAGGGAAACGTTCTACGCGAATGTGGGCGATATCCTGCTCGACGGCGCCATCAACAGTGGCGTGGATCTGCCCCATGACTGCCGCAGCGGAATCTGCGGCTCCTGCAAAGTGACGGTCATCGACGGCAAGCTGTTCGGCGGCATGGAAGGCGACATGGCGCATGCGTGCCAGGCGCGTGTCGTGTCCGACCTCAAGATCATCACGGAGCCCGTGCCGGATACGGTGACGATGAACTGCGAGGTGGGCGATCTCGTGCGGCTCGCGCCCGACGTCGTCGGTGTCACCCTCGAGATGCCGAAGCCGCTGCGATTCTTCCCCGGACAATACGCCAAGGTCCAGTACCGCGGTTTTCCGACACGCTGCTACAGCCCGACCTATCCGATGGTCGGCGCGCCCGATAGCCATCTGCTGTATCTGCACATCCGCATCCTGAAGGATGGCCTGGTGTCCTCGGCGCTCGGCCGTGACATCCAGGTCGGCCATCGCGTCAAGCTGACGGCGCCGCTCGGCACCGCGTTCTTCCGTCAGAAGCATCGCGGCCGGATCATCCTGGTGGCGAGCGGCACCGGCTTCGCGCCGATGTGGGCGATCGCGGTCGCCGCCATCACGGAGAATCCGAAGCGCGAGATCGTCTTCATCGTCGTGTCACGCACCTTGCAGTCGTTCTACATGCATCAGGCGCTGTGCCGCTTGGCGCGCTTCCCGAACGTGAAGATCATCCCGATCGTGTCGGAGCCGCAGAACGTCTCGCCGGCGATTCGCAGCGGCCGGCCGACCGAACACATGCCGGAGCTCACGCCGAACGACGTCGTCTACACCTGCGGCGCGCCGGCTATGACGGAGGCGGTCGCGAAGATGTCGCGCGCGGCCGGAGCGAAGTGTCATTGCGATCCGTTCGTCTCGTCGGCGCAGCCCTCCGAGTCGAGCGGCGGACTCATGGATCGGCTGGTCGGGTGGCTCGACAGCCAGCGAGGCCGGCCGGCCATGTTCCAGCCGGCGGAATGAGATCGTTGCGGCCGCGACGCGCGCGGCCGCAGTCCGGCGCTCAGCCGGCCATGAAAGCGAGCAGAGTGCCGGTGGCCGACGCGGGCGGAACGATCAGGCTCGCGCCACTGCGCACCGCTGCCGCGCCCAGAGCCTTTTCGGTGGCGGTCAGATCGTGTGAGGCCAGCACCAGGCCTGCGCCGCCTCGCTCCGGCAGGCCGGCAAGCGACACACCCGGATAGCGCACTGCGAGCTGGTCCCTGGTCAGGAATACGAAATCGGCGCGGTCACCGCCCGAGGTGACGGTCACGGCGCCGTCGGCTTCGTCCCGGCCGTCGCGATCGATCAGGCGCGACAGGTGAGCCGCGTCCTTGGCCGGGTCCGGCGTCACGATCAGCGCCTGCTTCAGTTGCTTGGCGGCGTTGGCATG
Organism: Bradyrhizobium sp. HKCCYLRH1030; assembly: GCF_051168395.1. Lineage (NCBI taxonomy): Bacteria > Pseudomonadati > Pseudomonadota > Alphaproteobacteria > Hyphomicrobiales > Nitrobacteraceae > Bradyrhizobium > Bradyrhizobium sp. HKCCYLRH1030. The sequence continues at coordinate 230,198 of NZ_JBNPUY010000001.1, forward strand.
GCGCATCAGTTCCGGGATCCACACCGTCTCGCGCGTCTTGTGCTGGCAGGCGAAGATGCGCAGGCCGCCCGGGGCCTCCGCGACCGGCCATTGAAACACGCGGAATTTCGCTGCCGAGATGGTCCCGTCGGGCAGGGGCACCGGGCGCTCGAAATCGATGGGACCAATCGGCTCAAAACCTTTCGCGCGGATTTCCTCGGCGCCGGCCGCGGAATCGATCGCCGTGAAGGCGATGCGCTCGATGCCTTCGCCGCGCTGGGCAAGGAAATTGCGGGTTGGAACGTTGTGATCGGTCTCGGCGAGGATGCCGAGCAACTCGATGTAGTCAGGATCGAGCATGATGGTGTAGTTGCCGGATCCCATCTTGGCACTGTGCGTGCCGCGCGGAGACAGCGTAAAACCCAGCCGCTTCCAGGTCTCCGCCGCGGCGTCGAGATCCTTCACCACGACGACCGCGTGATCGATACCGATGACATTCTTGAGGGCCACGCGTTTGTCTCCTTGCAGCGAACTTGGCATATTGGCGGCCGAACTATGCCCAATCGACCCATGCGCCGCAACCGGCGCTGCGGGGCGCTGGGCGCAAGGCAAGATCGATCTCCGGCAGGGCGGTCGACCAGCAAGGATGAGCTGTCCGCGATGAGCACCACCACAGATTCCGTTCAATGGCCGCCATCCCTTTGGGCGGCGCAGACTCCGCCTGGACCCGACCTGTCCGAGCTTCAGGACAGTGTGCAGGCCGACGTGGTCATCATCGGCGGCGGCTTCACCGGGCTGTCGACGGCGCTGCATCTGCGCGAAGCTGGGACGGACGTCGCCATCGTCGAGGCGATGGAGCCCGGCTGGGGCGCATCCGGCCGGAACAACGGTCAGGTCATTCCGACGCTGTCACGTCCCGATCCGGATGACCTCGTCGCGCGTCATGGCGCCGCGGGCGAGCGCTTCGTGGCGATGTTGCGCGACAGCGCGTCCAATCTGTTCGATACCGTGAGACGGTACAACATCGACGCCGAGCATGAACAGGCCGGCTGGGTCCAGCCGGTGCATACGCCTGGCCGCATCAAGATCGCCGAGCGCAGGTTCAAGCAGTGGTCGAAGTTCGGCGCGCCGGTCGAGCTGCTGTCGCGCGATCAGGCGCGAGACATGCTCGGCTCGGACGCCTGGCATGGCGGCTTCTGGAACAAGACCGGCGGCCACATCAATCCGCTCGCGCTGGCGCGTGGCTTGGCGCGGACGGTGCTGAGCCTGGGCGGCCGGATCTATGCGCGCTCACCGGTCATCGACTTCGCCCGGCGGGGGGATCGCTGGATCGTGCGCACCGCACGGGGGGAGCTGTCGGCGCGCGCGCTGGTGCTGGCGAGCAATGCCTATAGCGGCGAGTTCTCCAAGGCGCTCGCACCGGATATCGCGCACGAGGTGATGCCCGTGCTGTCGTGGCAGATGGCGACGCAGCCGCTGTCGGACAATGTCCGCAAGACCGTCATCCCGGCGCGGCAGGCGATGTCCGATACCCATGGCGAACTCTATTTTGCGCGCTACGACGCCCGCAACCGACTGGTCACCGGCGGCGCCGTGATCGGCCCCGGCAATAAGGCCGAGCGGCTGAAGGCGCGGGTCGCCGAACGCCTGCAGCGCCTGTGGCCGCAGATCGGCGAGGTCAGGTTCGACTATGTCTGGAACGGCTATGTAGGCATGACCACGGACTACATGCCGCGGATTCATCGCCTCGGTCCTGATGCCTATGGCTGGACCGGCTGCAACGGCCGCGCGGTCGCGCTCACGATCCCCCTCGGTGCGGAGCTTGCGAAAGCGGTGCGGGGCGTGCCGGCCAACGAGCTGGCGCTGCCGTTCACGGAGCCGGTCACCATTCCGGCGCACGCCCTGCTGCGTCCGTTCGCGCCGCTGATGCTGCTGTTGTACCGATATCGCGACGCGCGTGAGATCGGCTAAGACGTGGGATGTTCGGTCCGGGCGAAGTCGCCGCCCGGAATGGCCTCGAGCAGAGCCTGCGTATACGGATGCTGCGGGTTGCCGAACACGTCGTGCGTGGGTCCATGCTCGACGACGACGCCGTCCTTCATGACCGCGACCAGATCGCAGATCTGGGCTGCGACGCGCAGGTCGTGCGTGATGAAGATGATCGACAGGTCGAGGCGCTCGCGCAGGCTGGTCAGCAGCTTCAACACCTGCGCCTGAACGGAGACGTCGAGCGCGGACACCGGTTCGTCCGCGACCAGCACCTTGGGCTTCAGTGCCAGCGCGCGCGCCAGCCCGATGCGCTGACGCTGACCTCCGGAGAACTCATGCGGGAAGCGATCGGCGGCCGACGGGTCGAGCCCCACCAGGCTGAACAGCTCGCGCGCCTCCGTCAGCGCCTGCTCTCGCGAGGTGCCGTGCACGATAGGTCCCTGCGCCACCAGATCGACCGCCTTGCGCCGCGGGTTCAGCGAGGCGAACGGGTCCTGAAACACCATCTGCATCTGCTGGGTCCGGTTTCTGACCTCGCTGCGGGAGAGGGGCGCCCAGTCCTCACCGTCGAGCAGGATCGTTCCTGCGTCGGGATCGATCAGGCGAATGATGCAGCGGGCGAGGGTGGATTTGCCGGAGCCCGACTCGCCGACGATGCCGAGCGTCGCGCCCTTTGGCAGCGCGAGCGAGACGTCCCTGACCGCATGGGTGACGCGCTCGCCGCGGCCGAGGAAGCCGCCGGTGCGATATGTCTTCGAGACAGCGGAGATGGTGAGGATCATCCGGTCCGACAGCTTGCGTGCCGGGGGCGCCGCTACCGGCGGCACCGCGGCGATCAGTTGCCTGGTGTAGTCATGCTGCGGCCGTTGCAGGACATCCGCCGCCGCGCCCTGTTCGACGACGCTGCCATGTTGCATCACGACGACGCGGTCGGCGATCTCGGCGACGACCCCGAAATCATGCGTGATGAACAGCACCGCAGTCTTGCGCCTCTGCTGCAGCTCGCGGATGAGCTTGAGGATCTGGGCCTGCGTCGTGACGTCGAGCGCCGTCGTCGGCTCGTCGGCGATCAGCAGCTTCGGATCGAGCGCCAAGGCCATGGCGATCATTGCGCGCTGGCGTTGTCCGCCGGACAACTCGTGCGGATAGGCCTTCGCCGCGCGCGGCGGATCGGGAATGTTGACGTCCGACAGCAGCGACAGCACGCGTGATTTGATCTCGACTTTCGACAGATCGGTATGGATGTCCAGAACCTCGCCGATCTGGTCGCCGATCGTGCGCAATGGATTGAGCGCGGTCATCGGCTCCTGGAACACCATCGCGATTTCGGCGCCGCGGATGCGGCGCATCTCGGCCGCCGTGGCGGTGCAGAGGTCGTGGCCGGCAAACAGGATGCGGCCGCCGTCGGTGGTCACGCCGTCCGGCAGCAGCCGCATGATCGTGTTGGCCATCATCGACTTGCCGGAGCCGGACTCGCCGACGATGCAGACGATCTCGTTTTCGGCGATCGAAAGCGAGACCTCCGAGATCGCATGCATGCGGTCGGCGCCTTTCGGCAGACGTACGCTGAGGCGGTCGACGGTCAGAACGGGCTTGGCTGGACTCATCGCTGCTTCAGCCGGGGGTTCAGTGCATCGTTGAGGCCCTGGCCGACCAGCGACACCGCAAGCACGGTGATGAGGATGGCAACACCGGGGATCGCCGATACGTACCACTGCACGCGCAGCACATCGCGTCCCAGGCCGATCAGATTGCCCCAGGAGGCGACGTTGGCGTCGGACAGCCGCAGGAAGGCGAGTGCACTCTCCAGAAGGATCGCAACCGCCATCACGACGCCGGCATAGACGATCACCGGCGGCAGCGCGTTGGGCAGGATCTCGCCCAGCATCAGCTGGGTGTCGCGCATGCCGAGGGTGCGGCCTGCCTGGACGAATTCGCGGCTGCGCAGCGAGAGGAACTCAGCCCGCGTCAACCGCGCCGGCGCCGGCCATGAGACGATGCCGACGGCGATCGTGACCGTCGTCAAGGTCGAGCCGAACACCGCGACCAGCACCAGCAGCAGCACGAAATTCGGCAGTGTCTGGAAGGCCTCGGTGATGCGCATCAGGATGTTGTCGACCCACCCGCCGTAGTAGCCGGCGAGCGCGCCGACCATGATTCCGATCGCCACGGCAATGAACGTGGCGACGCCGCCGATCAGGAGCGAGATGCGGGCGCCGTGAAAGATCTGGGCGGCGATATCGCGGCCGGAATTGTCGGTGCCGAGCAGGAAGCGTGGATTGGCGAACGGCCAGATCAGCGGCCGGCCGGCGAGGGCGAGCGGATCGCGCGGATACAGATAGCCGGCGCTGATCGCCATGCCTACGACGATCAGTAGCAGGATCAGGCCCAGCACCGCAGCCGGACTGCGAAAGTAGCGCTTCGCGGCGTCCATGTTCAGCCCTCCGCCGTGATGCGCGGATCGAGCCGCGCGTAGAGCAGGTCGGTGACGAAGTTGACCAGGATCACCAGCAGCGCGGAGACGAAGACGATTCCGAGCAGCGTGTTGAGATCGCGCTGGACCACCGATTCATAGGCGAGGCGCCCAAGGCCGGGCAGCGAGAATACGGTCTCCACCACGACCGAGCCGCCGAGCATCGTTCCGGCCTGGAGTCCGATCAGCGTCACCATTGGCAGCAGCGCGTTGCGCAACACGTGGCGGGTGATGATGCGGGTTTCGTCGAGGCCCTTGGCACGCGCGGTGCGGACGAAATCGAGGTTCAGGACCTCGAGCATGGATGCGCGCATGATGCGCAGATAGATGGCCAGGAAGATCAGGCCGAGCGTCAGCGACGGCAGCACCAGATGGCTCGCAATGTCGAGCACGCGCCAGATCCCGGTGCTGACGGCGCCGATGTCCTCGAAGCCGCCCGCGGGCAGCCATTGCAGATAGATCGAGAACACCACGATGGCCATCAGGCCGAACCAGAACGAGGGCGTGGCGTAGAAGATCAGGCCGACCGTCGAGATCAGCGTATCCGGCCAGCGATTGACGCCGCGCGCCGCGATCACGCCGAACACGAGGCCGAAGAAGAACGCAAAGGAGAGAGCGGAGGTCATCAGCAGCAGGGTCGGCGGCAGCCGCTCCAGGATCACGGCGGCGACCGGCTTGCCGTAGATCGCGGAGAAGCCGAGATCGAGACGCACCAGCCGCCACAGGTAGTTGGCGAGCTGCATCGGGACCGACAGATCCAGCCCGTAGAAGCGGCGCAGCTCACGGGCGGTCGCCGCATCGCCGCCGCCCATCTGAGCCATCATCGCGTCGACCGTATCGCCCGGCGCGAGCTGCAGCAGGAGGAAGACGCCGATCAGGATCAGGAACAGGGTGGGGATCGAGGCGGCGAGCCGCCGCCCCGCAAGGCTCAAGATGCGCATGGCCCTATCCTGACGGATTCCGGCTCAGGCGGAAAGCCACAGATCGTGCCAGCTCGACGATCCCCAGCGCGGCGTGTTCGAGTGGTTGCGCGCCTTGGCCGTGATCACGGTGACGAAGATCTGCTCGATCGGCATCCACACCGGCAGCTCGGTATTGGCCTCGCGCACGAAATCTGCGTAGAGCGCCTTGCGCTTGGCCGGATCGACCTCGGTCGCCGCGTCATCGATGATCTTGTCGATCTTGGCATCGTCCCAACCCCACTGATTGGTCCACGGCGCGCCCTTGGGCTGGCCGGAGCGATACCAGACCGTGGTCGAAACCGCGGGGTCGTTGCGGTACTGGTGCCAGCCGGTCGCGAGATCGAAGGCGTGCTCGTCATAGACCTGCTTGAGGAAGCCGCCGCCATCGTTGCGCACGATCTCGATCGCGATGCCGACCTCGCCCAGCGACTGCTGGAGGAAGGTCGCCCACAGCGAGATGTCCTCCCCCCATGGCGCGGGCAGCAGCCGCAGCGAGAAGCGGGTGCCGCCGGCGCCGGGCTTGTAGCCGGCCTCGTCCAGGAGCGCCGCCGCCTTGGCCTTGTCGTAGGGATATTGCGGCGTATTGGCGCCGGGATAGAAGTCGGTCGAGGTCGACGGGATCGGACCGGTGCCCAGCTTGGCGAAATCGCCGAGGAAGTTCTCGATGAAGAAGGGAACGTTGATCGCGTGCGCGATGGCGCGGCGGACCTTCACGTCCGCCAGCTCCTTGCGGCGGACGTTGAACTCGAGCGTATTGGTGCGCGCGTTGCCCTCATTGCCTTTGGTCGAGACGATGAAGCGCTTATCCATGCCGAGCCGCGCCATGTCGGAGATGGTCAGGCCCGAGAACGGACTGTAGTGCAGCTCGCCTGCCTCCATTTGCGCCGCCGCCGCCGCACGGTCAGTGATCACCTTCCACACGATGCGGTCGAGATAGGGCGCGTTCGGCCGCCAGTAGTCGGCATTGCGCTCGGCGATGATATACTGGCCGCGTTCGTACTTCACGAATTTGAACGGACCAGTGCCAATGGGGGCGAGGTTCGCGGGGTTCTGCCTGATGTCGCCGCTCTCGTAGATGTGCTTGGCCGAGACGTAGCCGAGATCGGGCAGGGCGCGCAGCAGCAGGTTGAGCGGCATCGGCCGCTCGTAGCGGAAGATCGCGGTTTGCGGATCTGGCGTGTCGACCGCAGTCAGGAACAGCTGCAGGGTCGATCCGTAGTTCAGGATCTTCTTCCACATGTTCATCGCGGTGAAGGCAACGTCCTCCGACGTGAACGGCTTGCCGTCATGCCAGGTGATGCCCTTGCGCAGCTTGAAAGTGACGGTCTTGCCGTCCGGCGTCGCCTCCCAGCTCTCGGCAAGTACGCCGACCGGCTGGCCGTTGGCATCGAGGTCGACGAGGTTCTCCTGGATCTTGCCGCCGATGATGTAGACGCCGGTCGAAGCCTGGAGGCTTGGGTTGAGCTGGCGCTGCTCGGCGCCGTAGTGAACGTTGAACACGCCACCCTTGCGCGGCGTCTCCTCGGCGAAGGCGCGGAATGGATTGACCACGTTCGCCGCGATGGCAGCGGAGGTCAGGAGGGCGGTCCGGCGGCTGATCTCGAAACGGCTCGAATTCATCAAGGTCTCCCGAAGGCCAAGCGGGACGCTGGCCGATGGCGCAATCGGCGCGAAGATTACGCGGATCGCGGGTCCAAGTCATTTGCGAATTGCCATGCAGTTCTGCGGCATTCTCGGCCGGCCCATGCAGCCGGCGGCACCGTGGCATACATTGCTCGTATACGAACGATTGGGAGAAGATATTCGCCGACAGGGACTTGACTGAGGTGGGGATTGCCGGCTGCCACGAACAACCGGAGGCAACTCTGACGCGGCGCCAATAGACTGCGCTATCTCAGATCGACGTCATGGGGCGCCTTCGATCGGCAGCCGCAGCTCGAACGCGACACCTTTTTCGCCCGGCCCCAGCGAGATCTCGCCGCCATGGCTTGCCATGATGGCGCGCACGATCGCCAGCCCCATGCCGGTACCGCCGCTGTCGCGCCGGGTCGTGAAGAAGGCATCGAAGATGCGGTCGCGGTTCTCCGGCGAGATCGGATCGCCGTCATTGCTGGCGATGACGATCAGCATCCCTTTGCTCTCCTCGGCCTCGAGGCGGATGCGCCGGGCGCCATGCCGGACGGCGTTGTCGACGAGATGCGTGAGCACGATCAGCACGGTCTCGTTCGGGAGCCTAGTGCTGCGCTCGACCGGGCCGGACGTCTCGATGACAGTCGAGGGGAAACGCACTCGCAGCGTGCCGACGGCCTCGGCTATGCTACCAGCCTCGACCGTCGACACCGTCTCCGCCCGTGCCAGCTCGCGCAAGCGTTGGGCCAGCGCCGCGAGCCGGTCGGCGTCGCCAAGGATGTTGGTGAGGAATTTCTCCTGCTCGGCGCGGGTCAGGGTCTCGGAAGGGCTGGCCAGGGAGTCGAGCAGCAGCTCGGCTGCGCCCTTGATCGAGGTCAGCGGCGATTTGAGCTCGTGCGTCAGATGCGCGGAAAAGCTCCTGATGTAGTTGGAGCGTTGCGCCAGTTGCTCGGCCATGGCGAAGAAGTGCTCGGCGAGCTCCGCGAAGTCGCGGGTGCCGTAATGGGCAAGCGGACGGAAACCCGCGGGATCGTTGCGTCCGATCCTGCCGGCGCGATCGACCAGCTCGCGCATCGGCCGTGTGATCGTGCGTGCCACGACGAGGCCGACCAGCAGCGTCGTGAGGACAATGGTGGAGCCGGCAGCGATGAACTTGCCGCGCTCCTGATAGAGATGCTCGAAGATGTTGCGGGGCGTGCGCGAGGTATAGATGACCCCGGCAACGTGATCGTCGACGATCACGGGCATGGCCGAGAACACATGGACGCCGACGCCGCGGCTGATCGAATAGATCGGTGGCGGGGCCTTGTCCGGAATGCGAATGCGGAGCGCGGCGCTGTAGCGTCCCTTCAGGGCGGCAGCCACCTCGTCGATATGAGCGAGTGATTTGCCCATCTCATCGCGGCCGGCGATCACGACCCCCTGGGGGTCGAGCACGCGATACCCGGCCAAGGTGACCTTCTGCGTCTCCCTGACGATCGGCAGCAGCCGCGTGCCGATCGCGACGTAGGCCGGATCGGCAGGATGGACCGCGTCGCGGGCGTCCGGGCGGCGGACGAAAAGATCGTTGGCCAGAAGATCGAGCAGGGGGCGAATGGGCGTCACCTCGTCGGACGAATCCGGACGTGACTCGGGCGGGATCTCGGCGCCGAGCGGAACGCCGGTGGCAAGGCGCGCGGAAACCTCCTCGGCGAAGACCGCCGCGAGGACACGGCTCTGCGCGATCAGTTCCGCCTGTGTCTGACGGATCAGCTGGTTGTCATAGATGCGAAAGAAGAACAGCCCGACGAGCGGCAAGGTGCCAACCAGCGCCAGCACGCCAAAGACGATCTGTCCCAGCGACGGCCGCCATTTTGCCTTGGGCTTGGGCGCGATCATGGGGTGCCGCAGCGGCCGAGCCGGAAGCCCACGCCATGGACCGTCTCGATCGCGTCCTCGCAATGCGCGGCTGCGAGCTTCGCTCTGATGTTGCGGATGTGGCTGTCGATCGTTCGGTCGGAGACCTGAATGTTGAGCTGATAGGCGGCGGCCATGATCTGCTCGCGGCTGAACACGACCGCAGGACGCGTCATCAGCGTGCGCAGGATGCTGAACTCCAGCGCGGTGAGCGTCAGCGGCATGTCATCGAAACGGGCCAGGTGCTGCTGCGGGTCGAGCCGGAGCCGGCCATGGACGAGCTTCTCCGGCTCGGCCGAGCGATCACCTCCGCCGTTCGCGACCCGGCGGAGAATGACGTTGACGCGGGCAACCAGCTCGCGCGGACTGAACGGCTTTGTCACGTAGTCGTCGCCGCCGATCTCGAGCCCGAGAATGCGGTCGATCTCCTCGTCGCGGGCCGACAGGAACAGGATCGGCACTTGCGAGGTCCGGCGAATGCGCCGGCAGACCTCGAGGCCGTCGAACTCCGGCATGCCGACGTCGAGCACGATCAGGTTCGGACGGTCTTCGGTGACGCTGGCCAGCGCGGCGCGGCCGTCGGCGGCTTCCTTCACCGCCATGCCGGCCTTGCTCAAGGCCACGCGCAGGACCTCGCGGATATGTGGGTCATCGTCGACGATGAGGATTCGGGGAGACACGAGCTCTACTCCGCGGCGAGGCATCAGCTTGGTTTCTGCGACACAGGATGTGTATCGAGATAGCGCTGCAGGCGCCAGCCGCGAAAACTCCAGGATCGCCAGGACGCCATGCTGCTTTCCTGTTGCTCAAGGAGCCGATCACGGTCGCTGGCCAGCCCTCTGTCCGTCGGTCGCAACAGCATCGCCCGCTCGATGGCCGGCAGTGCCTCGGGCCCGAGCCAGACGAGATAGGAGCCGTCGATGAGAGGGCCGCTCTGTCCCGCCTCACGACTATGGGAGACATTGAAGTCTGCGATCGGCCGGTCGAAATTGATCAGCGCACAGCCGTAGATGGTCGCCGAGAGCACCAGCAGGTTCATGCGGATGAGCCATGCGTTGGACTTGTCGAGAGCGATCCTGAGCACGATGAGGATCAGGCCGATCGCGACCAGGATCATCCATATCAGGGCCGCGATTCGCCAATAGGTCAGAGCATAAGTCTCGATATACATGTGAAGCCGTTGAATCGAGGACACGACCAGCATCACGTTCTGAGCCACCCAGAGATAGACCAGCGGCCGGACCAGTCGCGACTCGTTTGCCGTGGTCTCGGAGCGGACGGCGACGATGACGAAGGCAGCCGCGAGCAGCGCCGTGACGATCAAGGGGTAGGCCCCTCGGTGCGCATAGGTCGCATAGGTCATGCCGTCCGGAAGCGCAGCACGTCCCCACAGATATGCGCCGTCGAGCGCCGTCTGGAGGGCAAACAGGATGTTGAACAGGATCAGCGCCCGGATCACGGTTTCAGGGCCGAGCACGGTCGTCAGGATTGACGGCTGATCGGGCTCGCTTTCGATCGGCGGGCTCGAGGTCTTGGTCCGCTCGCGCCAGCGAAGGTTGACGAATGGCCAGACCATGGACAACGTCACGAGCCAGAAGATCGCGTGCCCCATCGTGAGTTGGGAGGCGACGCGCTCGGGACTGAGGACGGCGAACCACCGCTCAATGACCGGATTGGCTGCTGCGAACAGAGCCAAGAACACGCAGCCGAGTGCCAGCGGGATGCTCCAGACAACGAGAGTTCGCGTGATCATGTTCGTGCGCAGCGTCACGATCGCATCAGGTATCAGTCGAAACGGCCCGATCAGGAGCAACTGCCGCGCGGCGGTCAGCGGAAGCCGGAAGCCGCGCGCGGATCGGTTGGTCGCCAGCGTGATAGCCGACAGCGTCGTGAGCAGCAGGACAGGAAAAGAAAGCAGGTTCAGCTCCTCGATGGCGGGAGCCAGGCCGGCAACGAAGAGAACTGCAGCTCCGACCAGACGGTTTCGATCGGTCTTGGCAAGATTGGCGAGAATGCTCGCTGCGGCGAGCGCGGCGAAAAACAGCGGGAATGCCAGGCCGATCGGCCGGCCGTTGTAGAGCAGCGTGTCGGCGAGGCCGACGAGACCGGCAGTGATGGCGAATTTGAGCCACATGGAATCGGGCGCGACGGGCGCAGCCGTCGGCTCGGCGAGAGTCGTCATGGAGGAATCCTTGGTTTGGGTCATCGTTCGGGCCGGGAGGCACAAGCCGATGAGCCAAGCATGACGCCTGCCCATGCAGCAGCTCACGAGGGGATCTGCAGCATTTCAGGATTTGTTTGCAGATTTCGTGCAGACGCGATTCCACATCTGGCGCAGGGAAAACGTGATTGTTACGGCAATGGCCGTCTTTCCCCTCGGATGATCGGCTGCATACATGCTCGGACGTATCAGGACCGCGGTTCTCTGGATCCTTGCTCTGCTCTTCATTTTCGTCACGCTGAACAGCAACGAGCCCTATCTGGTTCGGCTGCGGGGCAGCGGCCACGCAGCCCTGCTCCTCATCGGGCTTGCCGTTCCGCTGCTGCTGATGCTCGGCGGTCGGTGGCGGCGGGGGCCCGCCGGACGCGCTCTGGTCGTAGCATGGTGCGTTCCGCTGATCATGCTGACGTCGACGCAGTTCATGTTTGCCTGGCGCAAGTACGAGACGTTCCGGACGCCCCCCGACGTGGCGCATCTGCTCGGCCGGCATTTCATCGTCGGTTACACGGCCGTCGATGACGCAGCCGCGTTGGCCCGACAGGGGTTGATCGCGGGCGTCTATGTGACACACCACAACATCCGCGGCCGGACCGAGCCTCAGCTGCGCGCCGAGATGGCGCGATTGCAGGACGCGCGCCGGAGTGCCGGGCTGCCGCCTCTGCTGGTTGCGGCGGATCAGGAGGGAGGCGCCGTCGCACACCTGTCTCCGACCCTGCCGAACATGCCCGGCCTCGCAACGCTGGCCGATCTGCCGGCCTCGCGGCGCGCGCAGGATGCGTTCGCGATGGGGCGCGCCCAGGGTGAGGCTCTCGCGGCTGCCGGCATCACCTTCAATTTGGCTCCGGTCGTCGACCTTCGCCCGAGCTGGACACGCAACCGACTGGACTTTCACACCTTGATCGGCCGCCGCGCGATCTCCAACGATCCCGCGGTGGTTGGCGACATTGCGCTCGGTTACGTCCGTGGCCTGGAAGCAAGCGGTGTCCGCGCGGCCGTCAAGCATTTCCCTGGTCTGGGGCGCGTCGCAGCCGATACGCATCATTTCTCGGCGCAGCTCGGCACGCCGGCAGATGTCTTGGAACGGTCGGATTGGCGGCCGTTCCGACAGGTGCTGCAGGGCTCGCACGCGGCAATGATGGTCGGTCACGTGACGGTCGATGCGATCGATCCGGAGCGGCCTGCCTCACATTCCAAAGCCGTGCTCGAGGGACTCATTCGCGGCCGCTGGAACTATCAGGGCGTGATCGTGACGGATGATCTCGTGATGGGGGCGATCTACGGCCGCGATCTCTGCAAAGCTGTCGTGGAAGCTCTCAACGGCGGCGCCGATCTGTTGCTGGTGGCCTATGACGGCACCCAGTTCCACCGCGCGCTCGCCTGCGCCAAGGAGGCTCTGGCGGAAGGACGCATCGACCTCGATGCAATCAGCAGGAGCGATGAACGGCTGAAGCGCTGGGCGCCGACGGTTGACAAATCACAGCCGTCGAATGTGTCTACGGTTATGCAACAGCCTGGAGGCGTGCATCAGAAGATCGTGGACTGAATGGCAGCGAGCCCTCAGCGCGGGCCATTGCCGGTCCAGTTGCGCCAAGCGACATTCGAGAGGCTTCGCAGGTCGGTCGCCAGCGGGCGTCGCGTCTGCTTGTCGTGCTGAGCGATGAGGTGCTCGGATTCGCGGATCTTGACCTGGAGTTCCGCAACCTGCCGCTTGGTCTGTTCAAGCGCCTTCGCATCGGCGCTCTCGCCCACCGTGAACCGCGCCGTCTCGATCTGTTTCAAGGTCGCGCGATTCTTTTTGAGCTGGGCGCGATGCCAGGCAACCTTGCTGTCACTGTCCGCAACCATGGTGGACTCCCGCGAAATGCCGCGGAGACTAAACGACCGATTTCTGATTCGCGATAGCTTCGGACCGGCATCGCCAACATTGGAATACCGATCTGCCGACCCATCGTCCTGGTGAGTCGAATATGCCGGTTCAATCCAACCCTGCGGCGCGTCTCATCTCATCAATCAGTTCGGACGCTTCAGCCTTCGTCATCTCCGCTCGCGTGGGATCGGATCGGCCAGCCTGCTCGCTGAGCGTTCTCAAGTAGGAAGCTTGGGCATCCGTCATCGGATCGGCTCCGGAAACCCAGTCCTCGGGATCTTTCTGCAGCTGTTCGGCCATGGGGATCTCCCGTTGTTGCCCGGCTTCAACGGGAAAGCTTGCAAAGTGTTCCTATTTTGTTCTATTGTGCGATCCTACTCTTGCTCGGGTGCTTCATGCGCGATCTATGTGTGGTTCGAGCCGAAATCGACCGTATGCGTCTCCGGGTCGGGCGGCAGCGCCGTGAAATCGTGCAGCTACGGCGAGCTCGGGCCTCGACGGCGGCCGCCGAAGTGCTTTTGCACCACATGTTGGAGACGCTTGACCGGCTGCGGCAACAGCGAGAGCGGCTCAAGCTGGAGGAAGCGAGCCGACTGCCTCGCAAGCAGCGCGGCGCCCGGCGCGCATGAGACGCTGGCGGTAAGGCCGAGCGATCCGCCGCTCGTCCGTAGTCCGATGATCAGGCCAGGAACCGACATGGCCGACGAACATCTGAGCCGCAAAGGCCAACCTGCGCCGGGTCATGAGGACGTCCGCATCTTCAATTTGGCCGGTGAGGAGAAAGATTGGTCGGTAGTCCGGCTCCCTCGATCAGCATCGGGCGTGTGAGCTTCGGGCAATACGATGTCCGGCGGCGCGGCGGTAAGCTCTTCCGGTGTGGCCTCGCATGATTTGATCTCGAAATTGTTGTCGAGGATTTTCTCGCCATGCGTGCCGAGCGTGATGAGATCGGCCTGTTCCGCGGCCTCCCAGACCTCGCGCTCGGTGCGAAACGGGCGGGTCATCTGTTCGTCATTCTCAAACAATGCGTAGGGCACGAGCGCCTCCAGATTGCGATCCGCCGATGCAGCGATGCCGTGCCGCTCGACGCCGCCCATCCATTCAAGGCAGGGACGTCCAAACAAACGGCGCCATAGGCAGGCTGGTTCCACCCAGGCGAGCGCTGACTCGATCGACCAGTTGTGACGATCCGCCCGGCCTGCCAGGCGGAACATGGAGACCAGCGCGAGGTTGCCGGCGGTGTCGAATGGCCAGGAGAGTCCAATGGATATCAAGGGAAAGAAGATCGCGATCCTCGCAACCAACGGGTTCGAGCAATCCGAGCTCGAAGTGCCGCGCGATCGGCTCAAGCAGGCGGGCGCGACCGTCGAGATCATCTCGCTCGCGCCGGGCGAGATCAAGGGCTGGGATGAGAAGGACTGGGGACGGACCGTCAAGGTCGACAAGACGTTGGACCAGGCGTCTGCTTCGGACTACGACGCCGTCGTGCTGCCGGGCGGTCAGATCAATCCGGATCTGCTGCGGCTCGAGCCGAAGGCGCTGCGGTTCATCAAGGAGATCTTTGAAGCCAAGAAGATCGTTGCGGCGGTCTGTCATGCGCCGTGGCTCCTGATCGAGACCGGAATTGCCAAGGGGCGAAAGATGACGTCCTACAAATCGATCAAGACGGACGTTGCCAATGCCGGCGCGCATTGGCAGGACGCGGAGGTCGTGGTCGATCAGGGCGTGATCACTTCGCGCAATCCCGGAGATCTGGAAGCCTTCAGCGCCAAGATCATCGAAGAGGTCAAGGAAGGCCGCCATCTCAAGCGCAGCGCGGCTTGATGCTGAGATCGGAAGCCGGGAGAAAACCCGGCTACCTCAGTGGGACGGGCCCAGCGCCCGAGGGGTCGAACGCTGGGCCGCAGTCCACACGGAGTGCCTCCAGCGAGATGGGGGAACGCCGCCAGAGGCATGGAAATGACTCGCGGCAGGCCGGGTCGTTCCCAATTCCTAGCGCGGACCTTCGCCCGCGGGACTTCGACGATAGCCTCGCAACGTTCAGTGAGGAATCGGAACTTCGCTGCTCATCCCGGGTTTGCCGCTTTTGAACAGGCCGCGGAGAGCGTCGTGAGCGAGAAAGCAAAAATCCAGGACTACAGGGCTCCGGCCGGCGGATGGGGTTCGGTGCACGCGGTCGCCAGCATCCTGACGCAGGAGGAGGTGACCCTGCTTGGCAGCGAGATCCTGTTGAAACAGAACAAGCCAGGCGGCTTCATGTGCGTCAGCTGCTCCTGGGCCAAGCCGGCAAAGCCGCACCCGTTCGAATTCTGCGAGAATGGCGCCAAGGCGACCGCGTGGGAAATCACCGGCAAGACAGTCGGACCGGAGTTCTTTGCTCGGCACAGTCTGACAGAATTGCGATCCTGGTCGGATCATCAGCTCGAAGAGCAGGGGCGTCTTGCTCATCCGATGCGCTATGACGCTGCGGCGGATCGCTATGTTGCCGTGAGCTGGGACGAGGCCCTTCGCGACATCGGGGCGGAGTTGAACAGGCTCGATCCACGCTCGGTCGTCATGTACACGTCGGGCCGGGCCTCGCTCGAGACGAGCTACATGTATCAGCTTTTCGGCCGCATGTACGGCACCAACAATTTTCCCGACAGCTCCAACATGTGCCACGAATCCACATCAGTTGCTCTGCCGGAGGTGATTGGCGTCCCCGTCGGTACGGTGCTCCTTGAGGATTTCGACAAGGCGGATTGCTTCTTCTTCTTCGGCCAGAACACGACCACCAACTCGCCGCGCATGCTGCATCCGTTGCAGAAGGCGGCACAACGCGGCGTGCCCATCATCACGTTCAATCCGCTGCGGGAGCGTGGGCTGGAGCGCTTCACCAATCCGCAAAATCCCATTCAAATGGTGCTGACGGGGGGAACGCGGATCAGCACGCAGTATCATCAGCTGCGCATTGGCGGCGATGGTGCGGCACTACTCGGATTGTGCAAGGCCGTGATCGAGGCGGATGATGCCGCGGTCGCGACCAAGAGCCCGCCCGTGCTCGATGTCGCCTTCATCGAGCGGCACACGTCCGGCTTCGAAGCTTTCGCAACCTGCTGCCGGCAGGCGTCGTGGAGCGATATCGAACGCTCCTCCGGCCTCACGCGCGGCGCCATTCTGGAGGCTGCCAAGGTCTACGCAGGCTCGCACGCCGTGATCGCCAATTATGGGATGGGAATAACCCAGCATCGGCATGGCGTCGAAACCGCGAAGATGATTGTCAACCTGCTGCTGTTACGCGGCAACATCGGAAAGCCGGGGGCCGGCATCTCGCCGGTTCGTGGCCATTCCAACGTTCAGGGGCAACGCACCGTCGGCATCTCCGAGAAGACCAAGTTGGTGCCGCTCGACAAGCTTGCCGAGCTCTATTCGTTCGAGCCGCCGCGTTGGGACGGTCTCAGCACGGTCGATGCCTGCCAAGGCATCATCAAGGGGGACGTCAAGGGCTTCGTCAGTCTCGGCGGTAACTTCCTGCGCGCCGTCCCTGAACGCTCGCTGATGGAGCCGGCGTGGTCGAAGCTGCGGCTGTCGGTGCAGATCGCAACCAAGCTCAATCGCAGCCACATCGTCCCAGGCGAGGTGACCTATCTGCTGCCGTGCCTCGGCCGCATCGAAATCGACCGGCAGGCAGGCGGAGATCAGGCGGTCTCGATGGAGGACTCCACCACCTGCATTCACGGCTCGCGCGGGCAGCGCCAACCCGTCGCAGAGACCCTGTTGTCGGAACCAGCCATTGTCGCCGGTCTCGCCAAGGCCACCCTGAAGCCAAATCCGCGCGTCGATTGGGATGCCTGGGTGGGCGACTACGCGCGCGTCAGAGACGCGATCGAGCGGACCTATCCCGAGCAGTTCAAAGACTTCAACAAGCGCCTGTTTGAGCCCGGCGGCTTTCCGCGGCCGCTTGGTGCCCGCGAACGCAAATGGAAGACGCCGACCGGCAAGGCGAACTTCACCGTGCCCAAGGCGGCGCTCAATCCGCCGGAGGAAGGCAATGGCGTTTACCAGCTGATGACCTTGCGCGCCGACGGCCAGTTCAACACCACCATCTACAACGAGGACGACCGGTTTCGCGGCGTCACCGGTGGCCGTCAGATCGTCTTCATGAACGCGAGCGACATGGCTGATCTGGGCATCAAGCAGGGCGAGCCGGTTCGGCTCTCGACCGAGGCCGATGACGGCGTGGAGCGCTCGCTGGGCGGGCTCCAGGCAGTGGCGTTCGACATTCCGCGCTACAGCGTTGCGGCCTACTACCCCGAATGCAACGGATTGATTCCGCTATGGCACTACGCGGAAGGGAGCAAGGTGCCCGCCGCCAAGTCGATCCCGGTCCGGATCTCGCGCGACATGGCCTGAGCTATCCGGAGCGGTCAGCCAGCAGCCCGTTGTCGTGCGTCGCCCGGCGCCGCCGTTGCGCAAGGGCTCGTGATCTCCGGCGGGGTCGCGCCGGGGCGGAGCGGGACGACCAGCCGGCACACCAATCCCTCGGGACGCCAGTCGAACGAGGCGCGCCCACCGAGCTGGCTTTCCACACTGGCCATCAGGCTGCGCGTGCCGAAGCCGCGCGAGGTCGGCGCGCGCACCAAGGGACCGCCGGTTTCAATCCAGATCAGATCCAGGCGCTCATCCTCGATGCTCCATTTGACCGAGAGATGCCCGGAGCGGACCGACAGCGCGCCGTATTTGGCCGAGTTTGTCACCAGCTCGTGCAGCGCCAGCGCCAGCGTCTGCGCGGTCGCAGGCTCAAGCTGCAGATCGACGCCGTCAAAGGCGACTTGGCCGCCGGTTGCATAGGGCGCGAGCTCTTCGGCCACCAACCTACCTATTTTCGCACCTTCCCAGCTTGATAGCGAGAGGATGGTGTGAACGCGGGCCAGTGCGCTGATGCGCCCCTCTACCGCGTTGACATAGGTCTTCACGCTGTCGGCTTTGGTCAGGCGAACGATCGACTGAGCCAAGGTCAGCGCATTCTTGGCACGATGATCGACCTCGCGGGTCAGCAGGTTCTGGCGTTCCTCGGCGCGCTTGCGCTCGGTGATGTCGATCGTGACCCCGCTGACGCGGACCACGCGGCCGGTCCTGTCGGTGGTCGCCGCGGCCGTTCCCACGCACCACCGCTCTTCGCCATCGGGCCGGTGGATCCGGAACTCAGCCTCATACGACGTCGCGCCACGGCTGAATTCCGCGACCACCTGGCGGGCGCGCTCGGCATCCTCCCGGTGCAGCAGCGCCATGATGTTCACGGTGTTCAGCTCGAAGTTCTGCGGCGTGACGCCGAAGATGCGGTACTGCCCCTCGTCCCACATCCAGTCGCCATTGACACCGTCCCAGTCCCACGAGCCCATCCTGCCGGCCGCGATCGCCATGCTCCGACGCTGCTCGCTCTCGACGAGCTTTGCTGTCGATCGCTCAAGCTCGGCGGTGCGGGCCCGTACCCGGTCCTCCAGCTCAAGGTTCAGATGTTCCAGCTCGCGTGTCTTGCGATAGAGCTCGGCAAAAACCTTGATTTTGGCGCGCAGCACCTCCGGCACGACAGGAACCGGCACGTAGTCGACGGCGCCCATCTCATAGCCACGAAGGCGATCGAAGTCGCTCACCTGGATGGCGGAGATAAAGATGATCGCAATCTTCTGGAACCTCGGATGCTCACGGATCATTTGCGCCAGCTCGAAGCCGTCGAGCTCAGGCATGCAGACGTCGACGAGAATCACCGCGATCTCGTTCTTCAGCAGAATTTCGAGCGCCTCGCGACCAGACGTGGCGACTACGAGGTTTTCGCCGAGTTCCTTCAGGATGACCTCGTAGGCCAGCAGCTTCGCCGGCTGATCGTCGACCAAGAGGATGTTGACCTTCGCATGTTCCATCATGATGAGCCGTTCAGCGGTGCAGCCACATGCGGATCGCAAGAAGCAGCTGCTCGGTGTTGACGGGTTTTGCCAGATAATCGGAGGCGCCAGCTTCGAGACACTTTTCGCGGTCTCCCTTCATGGCTTTCGCGGTCAACGCGATGATGGGGAGCCGGACGAAGGCGGGGTTTTGCCTAATGACGCCGATCGTCTGATAACCATCCATCTGCGGCATCATGATGTCCATGAGGACGATCGCGATCGCGGGATTGCTCTGCACCAGGTCGATCGCTTCGCTGCCGGTGGTGGCCGTCAGCACTTTCATGCCGCGGCGTTCCAGCACGCTGGAAAGAGCAAAGATGTTGCGGGCGTCGTCGTCGACCAGCAGCACCGTCTTGCCGATCAGATCCTCGTCGGAACTGTTCAGCTTCTCGAGCATGCGCTGCTTCTCGAGCGGCAGTTCCGTAATCACGCGGTGAAGGAACAACGACGTCTCGTCGAGCAGCCGCTCCGGCGATTCCACGCCCTTGACGACGATGCTCCGCGCCATCGTATGCAGTTCCGCATCCTCTTCGGCCGACAATTCCCGCCCGGTGAAGACGACCACCGGAACGCTCGACAAGAACTCGTCGGAGCGCAATTGATCGAGCACGTCGAACCCGCTCATGTCGGGCAGCCGCAGATCGAGAACCACGCAGTCGCACGGTGCGCTGCGCAGCGTTTCGAGCGCCGCAGCTCCCGTATCCGCCGCGATGATCTCGATGTCGTCGTGATCCAACAGCTGGCGGATGCTGAGCTGCTCGGCCGCGTTGTCCTCCACGATCAGCAGCCGCTTGCGTCGCGGCTTCGCGTATTCCTTGATCTGCGACAGGGCCGCGCTGACGCCTTCCGTTGTCGTGGGCTTGCTGACGAAGGAGAAGGCCCCACGCGCCAAAGCGTGCTGGCGGTCTTCGTCGAGCGTGATGATCTGCACCGGGATGTGCCGCGTCAGCGGATTATGCTTGAGCTGGCTCAGAACGGTCCAGCCGAGCATGTCCGGCAGGAAGACGTCGAGAGAGATCGCGGCCGGTTGATACTGTTTGGCGAGATCCAGCGCCTCGGCGCCGCGGCTGGCGGTCAGGACCTTGAAGCCCCTGTCGCGCGCGAGGTCGATCAGGACGCGCGCGTAGTGTGGATCGTCCTCGACCACGAGCAGGATCGTATCGCCGGGTTCGAGATCGAGACGATCGTCCGGCGGGGGCTCGATACCGCGCTCTGGCGCGGCCGCTTGCTGTAGGGCTGGAGGTTGAACGTAGGGAACGGGCGATGCCGGACTGACGCGCGGCGCCGTTGCGGGACCTGAATATTTGAGCGGCAGATACAGCGTGAAGGTGCTGCCCTTGCCGGGGGCGCTCTTGAGGTGGATCTCGCCGCCCAGGAGGTTGGCGAGCTCGCGGCTGATCGCGAGCCCGAGACCAGTGCCACCATATTTGCGGCTCGTGCCGGCATCCGCCTGCTGGAACGCCTCGAAGATCAGCTTCTGCTTGTCTTGCGGAATGCCGATGCCGGTGTCCGAGACTTCGAACGCGATCACGGCCGGTGCCGTGTTGAGCACCGGATGTTCTGCGCTCCATCCGCCGAGCGCCGCAGACACCTTCAAGCGCACCCCTCCTTCGGCGGTGAACTTGAAGGCGTTCGAGAGCAGATTCTTCAGCACCTGCTGCAAGCGCTTGGAATCCGTGACGATGCTACGCGCAAGGTTCGGGTCGACGTCGATGTTGAAGGCGAGCAGGCGATTTTCCGCCTCGTGGCGGAACGGACGCCCCACGGTCTCCAGGAGGTTGGTGGTGAGGATCTCCTCGGCATCGACCGTCACGGTGCCGGACTCGATCTTCGAGAGATCGAGGATGTCGCTGATCAGATTGAGCAGATCGGTGCCGGCGCCATGGATGGTGCGGGCGAACTCGACCTGCTTGAGGGTGAGATTGCCGTCCGGATTCTCGGTCAGCTGCTGGCCGAGGATCAGGATGCTGTTGAGCGGCGTGCGCAGCTCGTGCGACATGTTGGCGAGAAACTCGGACTTGTACTTGGACGTCAGCGCGAGCTCGGTCGCCTTTTCCTCGAGCGCGCGGCGGGCCTGCTCGATCTCCTGGTTCTTGCGCTCGACCTCGACGTTGCGCTCGGCGAGCTGTTGCGCCTTCTGCTCGAGCTGCTCGTTGGTCTGTTGCAGCTCGCGCTGCTGGGTCTGAAGCTCCGCGGCGAGCTGCTGCGACTGCTTCAGCAGTCCCTCGGTCTGCATCGTGGCTTCGATCGAATTGAGCACGATGCCGATGGAGTCGGTGAGCTGCTCGAGGAACGTCATCTGCGACGTCGTGAACGGACTGAGCGACGCCAGCTCAATCACCGCCTTGACCTGGTTCTCGAACAACACCGGCAGCACCACGAGGTTCTTAGGGACGGCGCGGAGCAGGGCGGAGCCCACGGGGATGACGTCGGATGGTATCTCCGAGACCAGCCGCTGGCGTTTGTCGATCGCGCATTGCCCGATCAGCCCCTCACCGAACTGGACGTGCGTCCGGTGAGGATAGATGCCGTCATCGGCGTATGAGGCGAGCAGGCGCAGCTGTGGCGCGGACTCGGTCTCGACCTGGTAGATCACACCGCGGTGAGCGTTCACCAGTGGCGTCAGCTCGGTCAGCAGCAGGCGGCCGACGGTGGTCAGGTCGCGCTGGCCCTGCAGCATGTTGGTGAACTTGGCGAGGTTCGTCTTGAGCCAGTCCTGCTCGGTGTTGAGGTCGGTGGTGAGCCTCAGATTGGTGATCATCGTATTGATGTTGTCTTTGAGCTCGGCCACCTCGCCGCGGGCATCGACCTGGATGGAGCGGGTGAGATCGCCCTTGGTCACGGCCGTAGCGACCTCGGCGATGGCGCGCACCTGGGACGTCAGGTTGGCCGCGAGCAGGTTGACGTTGCCGGTCAGGTCCTTCCACGTGCCGGCCGCGCCGGGCACGTTGGCCTGGCCGCCGAGCCGGCCCTCGACGCCGACCTCGCGGGCCACGCTCGTCACCTGGTCGGCGAAGGTCGCCAGCGTCTCCGTCATGTTGTTGATGGTATCGGCGAGCGCTGCGACCTCGCCCTTCGATTTGACCGTGAGATTCTGCTTGAGATCGCCGTTGGCGACGGCGGTCACGACCTTGACGATGCCGCGGACCTGCTCGGTCAGGTTCGCGGCCATGAAGTTGACGGTATCGGTGAGGTCTTTCCAGGTGCCGGCAACGCCCGGCACCTGCGCCTGTCCGCCGAGCTTGCCTTCGGTGCCGACCTCGCGTGCCACGCGCGTCACCTCGCCGGCGAAGGCGTTGAGCTGATCGACCATGGTGTTGATGGTGTTCTTCAGCTCCAGGATCTCGCCCTTCACGTCGACGGTGATCTTGCGCGACAGGTCGCCGCGCGCCACTGCCGTGGTCACCTCGGCGATGTTGCGGACCTGCGTGGTCAGATTGGCCGCGAGCAGGTTGACGTTGTCGGTCAAATCCTTCCAGGTGCCGCCGACGCCGGGCACAACGGCCTGGCCGCCCAACCGGCCCTCGGTGCCGACCTCGCGCGCGACCCGCGTCACTTCGGCCGCGAACGAGCGCAACTGCTCCACCATCGTGTTCAGGGTGTCCTTGAGCAGCAGGATCTCGCCGCGCACGTCGACCGTGATCTTCTTCGACAGGTCGCCCCCGGCGATCGCGGTCGCGACCTCGGCGATGTTGCGGACCTGCGCGGTCAGGTTCGAGGCCATGAAGTTGACGCTGTCGGTGAGGTCCTTCCAGGTACCTGCGACTTCGGGCACCTCGGCCTGGCCGCCCAGCTTGCCTTCGGTGCCGACCTCGCGCGCCACGCGCGTCACCTCCGATGCGAAGGCGTTGAGCTGATCGACCATGGTGTTGATGGTGTTCTTCAGCTCCAGGATCTCGCCCTTCACATCGACGGTGATCTTGCGCGACAGGTCGCCGCGCGCCACCGCCGTGGTCACCTCGGCGATGTTGCGGACCTGCGCCGTCAGATTGCCGGCCATCGAGTTGACGCTGTCGGTGAGATCCTTCCAGGTGCCGGCGACGCCGGGCACGTTGGCCTGGCCGCCGAGCCGGCCCTCGGTGCCGACCTCGCGCGCGACGCGCGTCACCTCGCCCGCAAAGCGGTTGAGCTGATCGACCATCGTGTTCAGCGTCTCTTTGAGACTCAGGATCTCGCCGCGCACGTCGACCGTGATCTTGCGCGACAGGTCGCCGCCGGCGATGGCCGTCGCCACCTCGGCGATGTTGCGCACCTGCGCCGTCAGATTGCCGGCCATCGAGTTGACGCTGTCGGTGAGGTCCTTCCATGTGCCGGCCACACCGGGCACCTCGGCCTGGCCGCCGAGCTTGCCGTCGGTGCCGACCTCGCGCGCCACGCGCGTCACCTCACCGGCGAAGGCGTTGAGCTGGTCGACCATCGTGTTCAGCGTTTCCTTCAGCTGAAGGATCTCGCCGGAGACGTTGACCGTGATCTTCTTCGACAGGTCGCCCTTGGCGACGGCGGTGGCGACCTCCGCGATGTTGCGGACCTGGCCGGTCAGGTTCGAGGCCATCGAGTTGACGCTGTCGGTCAGGTCCTTCCAGGTGCCCGCGACGCCGCGCACCATGGCCTGGCCGCCGAGCTTGCCCTCGGTGCCGACCTCGCGGGCGACGCGGGTCACCTCGCCGGCGAACGCGTTGAGCTGGTCGACCATCGTGTTGATGGTGTCCTTCAGCTCCAGGATCTCGCCGCGCACGTCGACGGTGATCTTCTTCGACAGGTCGCCGTTGGCGACGGCGGTCGTCACCTCGGCGATGTTGCGGACCTGCGCCGTCAGGTTCGACGCCATCGAGTTGACGCTCTCGGTGAGATCCTTCCAGGTGCCGGCAACGCCGAGCACGTTGGCCTGGCCGCCGAGCCGACCGTCGGTGCCCACCTCGCGCGCCACGCGCGTGACCTCGCCGGCGAACGCATTGAGCTGGTCGACCATCGTGTTCAGCGTCTCCTTCAACTGAAGGATCTCGCCGGAGACGTTGACCGTGATCTTCTTTGATAGATCGCCGCTGGCGATGGCGGTCGCGACGTCGGCGATGTTGCGGACCTGTGCCGTCAGGTTCGACGCCATGAAGTTCACGTTGTCGGTGAGATCCTTCCAGGTGCCGGCAACGCCCGGCACCTGCGCCTGGCCGCCGAGCTTACCCTCGGTGCCGACCTCGCGCGCCACGCGCGTCACCTCGGATGCGAAGGCGTTGAGCTGGTCGACCATCGTGTTGATGGTGTCCTTCAGCTCCAGGATCTCACCGCGCACATCGACCGTGATCTTGCGTGACAGGTCACCGCGGGCGACCGCAGTGGTGACGTTGGCGATGTTGCGCACCTGAGCGGTGAGGTTGCCGCACATCGCGTTGACGGAGTCGGTGAGGTCCTTCCAGGTGCCGGCAACGCCTGGAACGATGGCCTGGCCGCCGAGCTTGCCGTCGGTGCCGACCTCGCGGGCCACGCGCGTCACCTCCGACGCGAACGAGCGCAGTTGGTCGACCATCGTGTTGATCGCCTCCTTCAACTGCAGAATTTCACCACGCACGTCGACCGTGATCTTCTTCGACAGGTCGCCATTGGCAACCGCGATCGTCACCTCCGCGATATTGCGGACCTGGCCGGTGAGGTTGTTGGCCATCGAGTTGACGCTCTCGGTCAGGTCCTTCCAGACGCCCGTGACTTCGGGAACCTGGGCCTGGCCGCCGAGCTTGCCCTCGGTGCCGACCTCGCGCGCCACGCGGGTCACTTCGGACGTGAAGACGCTGAGCTGCTTGATCATCGTATTGACGATCGTCGCCGACTGCAGGAACTCGCCGCCCAGAGGCCGGCCATCGACATCCAGCTTCACGGTCTGCAGGAGGTCGCCTTGGGCCACGGCGGCGACCGCGCGAGTCACCTCGCGAGTGGGCCATAGAAGATCGTCGATCAACGTGTTGATCGAGCTCTCCATATCCGCCCAGGAACCGCTGGCGATGCCGAACCGCACGCGCTGGCGCGTCTTTCCCTCGCGTCCCACGACCTGGCCGACGCGCTCGAGCTGCTGCGCCATCCGCTCGTTGGCTGCAATGATCTCGTTGAACGTGTCAGCGATCTTGCCGTCGATGCCGAGATAGTCGCCGCTCATGCGCACGGAGAAATCTCCGGAACGCATGGCCTGGAGGACGCGGAGCAGATCCTGGCTGGCATCGGCCGCCTCGGCTCCGTTGCCGTGGCGACCGAACCCCTGGCGCATGGGCATCGCACCGGCAGCAGCATCATCGCTCATCAAGTTCCCCCAAGTCAGAATCGTCTACCATCAAGAATCTGAGACACTTATGACGGGCGGCATAGAAGCCGCGGCAACTAATCAAATCAAGCCGGGAGGCCGATTTCTCCGACTGATGGAACCGGCATTTGCCGGCACAAATGGCTCAACTCCACTCCAGGCGGAACGTTCCAGAATTCTTTTTCTCTCTTGCGAGTATGAGCCATCCCTTTCCGGAACCAAGCCAGAGATTAGCCTTCGCTGGTCGTGCCGAGGGGTTACGAGAAGCACGATTCTCAACTCAGTGTCGTGGCCGCCTTCATGGTCGTCCACCGCCAAGTCCCGCGGCCCGGGAGCGACGGGCGATGCGCCCGCCAGTTCCGCAACGCTCCGACCGCAGCGCAGCAAGCAGCGGGGACCTCGTTGTTCGGAGCGCGGGATGACAATGCAGTCCAGGGCTGCGACGCGATCCCGAAGGGGAAGAGGTCAGAGAGTCAGCAAACCACGGCAGAGCGTTGTGATGCTCGGTCTCACGAGCATCCTGCAACTTGGAACAGAACGTACTGCTCTCCGCTTTCGATAGAGAACTGCCGACAGTTCCATGATCATTAATATCGTGTAACACGATTGCATCGGCGCGCGGCGCCCACCAGCTAAATTTGTATGAAACAATCAGATCTTTTCAGAGAGAACGCGGACAACTGCCTCCAGCTTGCGGAGCGCACGCAGGAAGAGCCGGCCTTCCGGCGCTATCGGCGCATGGCCCAGGGCTGGAATGCGCTCGCCCTCCAGCAGGACTGGCTCGACGGCGAGATTGCGCCGCTCGGCGAGCCGAAGGCTGCGCGGCACGAGTAACCAATCAGAATGCAGGAGCGTCCGATGACCCCACGAACGATTCTCATTGCGCTACTGACTGCGTTCAGCTTGGCGTCGGCTGTCGCTGCGTTCACAACGATCCGTCAGGTGCATACGGAAGCGTATTCGCTTCCGCAGCCTGTCACCCGCATTTGAGCGAGGCGGGCGGCTTCAGGGCTGCCCGGACCCTCCCGAAGATCCATAGACCTGCCCGTTGGCGTAGCTCGCGTCCGCAGCGGCCAACTGGACGTAGATCGATCCAAGCTCCACCGGCTGGCCAGGACGACCGAGTGGAGTCTGACCACCAAATTTTTCGAGTTTCTCCATAGTGGCCCCGCCTGAGACCTGAAGGGGCGTCCAGATCGGCCCGGGAGCGACGGCGTTCACGCGAATGCCCTTCGGCCCGAGCTGTTTGGCCAGGGACTTCACGTAGTTCATGGTCGCCGCCTTGGTCTGCGCGTAGTCATAGAGGTCGGGAGAGGGATCGTAGGCCTGCTCGGACGAAGTGCCGATGATGACCGATCCCGGCTTCAGATGGGGCAGGGCGGCCTTGATGATCCAGAACGGGGCATAGATATTGGTTTTCATCGTCGCGTCGAAATCTTCGGACGAGACATCCAGGATCGACTGGCGTGCCTGCTGCCGCGCGGCGTTGTTGACGACGATGTCGAGTCCGCCCAGCGCTTCGACGGCCTGTTGCACCAGCCGCCGGCAGAACTCCTCGTCGCGCAGATCGCCGGGGATGGCGACGGCCTTTCGCCCCTCGGCCTCGATCAATGCGATGACCTCCTGCGCATCCGGCTCCTCGGTCGGGTAGTAGTTGATCGCGACGTCGGCCCCTTCCCGCGCATAGGCGATGGCGGCCGCGCGTCCCATGCCGGAATCGCCTCCAGTGATCAGCGCCTTGCGCCCGGCGAGACGCCCGGAACCCTTGTAGCTGGTTTCACCGTGATCCGGCCGCGGCGACATCTTGCTCGCAAGACCCGGCCAGGGCTGCGACTGGTGTTCGAACGGCGGCTTCGGATATTTGTCCTTGGGGTCCACGAGCGGTTCGGGCGGGGTTGAATTTGCGGCCATCGTCTCGCGTCCTTTCGCTGTTGCCGAGGTCAGCGATGCGGCCGCAAGTGTTGCGGTGCCTCCGACCATCTCGCGGCGGGACATCGACGTTGTGCGATCGCCTGCCATACGGTGTCTCCTCTCGAGGGACGTGGTCAACGGCCTGAGACCACCAACGTTTCATTTGGATCTCTGAAAGCACCGTGTCGCGCGCCAGATGCACTGGTCGGCTCTGCGGCCGGTTGGCTCAGGGAGGAACGAACAGGCGCGGACCGCGTCGTTTTCGATCGAATCGGAGTGGCGTCGGCACTATCCAATCCGACGCCCTTCGTGGATCACCAACCAAGGAGAGCCATCCGATGGCGCAGCAAGGCCAAGGCATCGTCAGGACAGGACGCGGGGAGGATCAGCCCGCCGACAAGGAGCGTGCGCAGCAGGTTCATAGGACCACATCTCCCGATGCTCCGTCCCGCGAGGCGACACGTCATCCCGAGCAGGACAGTAACCCGTCGGCGGGTGACTGAGAGCCCTTCAGGCCCTTGGGAACGGCCGGTGACGGCCGAACGTTATCGATCCATTAGCACCGGGAGGATCACATGACATCGATGCTCGATGAACGCGAATATGGCAACCTGATTGGAAGCGACAAGGTCGAAGGCACGGCCGTCTATGGCGCCGACGACACCAAGATCGGCACCATCGAACGCGTGATGATCGACAAGCCGAGCGGGCGGGTCTCGTATGCCGTCCTGGGCTTCGGCGGTTTCCTCGGGCTTGGCAATGATCACTACCCGTTGCCCTGGCAATCCCTGAAGTACGACACGCGACTCGGCGGCTACGTTACCGGCGTGACCGAGAACCAGCTGCGGGGCGCGCCGAAATATTCCGACGAGCGCGAGTGGGACTGGGGGGATGCCGGGGCGGGGCGCAAGGTCGACGACTATTACGGCGTCCAACTCGCTTAGGACCGTCGCCCTCGTTCATTGCGCTTGCGAGGATGCCGACGAACGTCGCGTATCGCGGCCTTGTCCGCGACCCCCGATGAAATCTCAGGCGGCCGGCGGCTGAGCGCCGTTTTCGGCCGCCGATCCAGCCATCATGCTGCGGCGGCTCGATAGCCAGATCGGAATCTCGCGGTAGCAGGTGCCTTTTTCATTCATCTCTGCGACCGTCCACCGGCTCGGATGCCGTTCCTTGCCGACGAAGACCCAGTCATCGGCGGTGGGGGGCGGCTCATTCGGCCTTGTCCTCAGCCATGCCGAACGGGCTCCCTTCGGCAGGCGATCCTGCTTCATCTGATAGAGATCATATACTGGTGAACGCATGACGCTACTCGTCCTCAAGCAACCGCAATTCTCAACACCCTCAGCGTGTCGCGTCGTCGCGGCGGAATTGTGGGAGCGGCGCGGCCAGGCTGTGCAAAAGCACGATCAAGCCTGTGATTGACGGCATCTGCCATATTCTTCGCGTGGCGCGTATCGCTTCGAAAAGGCGACGCGCGGGGCCGTTCAATAACCCCGCGAGCCGGGACCGACGCCGATTGCGTCGGGCAATGAAGAGTCGCAGCCCACGACCGGTGGACTGATCAAATCAGAAGAAGGCGTAGCTGAGATCGAGACCGTAGGTGGCGTGGAGGATGAAGCCAAACGCCGTGGCGCCGCAGAGCATCAGGATCGTGCGCAGCTTCTCGGAGTCGATACGGGTCTCTTCGAGATGGGTCGGGAGAGCCTTGATGAGTGTTGTCATTGTGGGACCTCTGTACGCGAAACGAAGACGGAGAGTGAGTTATGAAAAGTATATCCGAGGTTGTTAGATCCCGTTTCTGGGAGGTGGTTTTTGTAGAGTCCCAGAAGAGTTCTAATTGTGAAAGAGGAACCCAGCATCGTGCAGTTTTTGGGGCAAAGTTGCGGAAAGTAAATGATCAGTAAATTAAATCTGAGGTTGATATTAGTTGCGTGCAGTATTGTTGCACGTCTTGGCTGTTGAAAGAAGTTGCCAGGTTGCGGAGACGCGGCGCCGCACGTTTTTAAGCTTAATTTCTTCAGGGAGGCTGTTTGAGCGTGCTCATCCGGTGCGGCCCGGTGCCGATGAGCACCGTGCGCGCCACGGCGCCAATGCGGTTGCAAAAGCAACTCTAAGTATAGAGGCAGCTCACCTCGACCTCGGCCAATTTGTGGCGAGGTGTTAACGGCTATGGCGATGTCGCCACTCGCTCGCCGGGTTCTTTGGCATGACTGGTATCATGTGGGTGGTGACGACGGAAGCGGGTCGCTGAAATCTCGCTGGCGGGTGTGCTGATCATACAACAGCCCCACCATCATCGAGCGGGGATCGCACGGGCGTCTCGTGTCGAGCCCAGTTGAGGCGCAAGCATGATGGGCAGTTCATGAATCATGATGGAGGAAGCGCGCGTGGCATGCCCGCCCTCGGTGATGAAGGCGCGTTGCTAGGCTTGAGCAAGAAGAGAAGGCCCAAGGTTGAGCAGTTACCGACACCCGAGCGGCCGTCGGGTCGAAGGCTGCGTTGGGCAGCGCGCGCGAGCGCGGCGCATGGATCTGGCTTGCTCGCAAGGTGGGCCTGGACGGATGCTGCGCGTTCTCGCTGCTCTGTCGAGCTTTCGATCACCGTCCCCATGTCAGTACCGGGATGTCGCGACCGATCGCCAATCCTCCTGATGCGAAGCGGATGACGCCGCAGGCGGAATGGGCGCCGGCCGTGCCCGCTATCCTCCAGCATCCCCGCGTGATGGGCTCCTGAGGCGGTGCGGCAATTCGGATACACCAACCAACAACGGTATTTCCGTGTGTTTCTGAACGTTGCAATTCATTTTGGAACATGTCAGCAGGTAATCTGTTAGGGCAAACGGCCCGCCCAGGCTACCAGCATGACGCGCACAAAGGTTTTGGAGTACCGGCCGGACATAGATTGGCTGCGCGCCGTCGCCGTGGTTTCGGTCATTGGATTTCATTACGAGCTGCCGGGCTTTGGCGGTGGGTTTGTCGGCGTCGACATCTTCTTCGTCATCTCCGGTTATGTGATCTCCCGGCTCATTTGGACGGGCATTCAATCCGATTCGTTTTCCTTCATTGAGTTCTACGAACGGAGGGCGAGGCGGCTGCTTCCGGCGCTCTATTTGATGATCGTCGTCACCGCGATGGTCGCGTGGTTCTTGGCGCCTCCAGGCGACTACCGAATGTTCTTCGGAAGCGCGATCTCCACGGTGCTGTTTTCGTCGAACGTCTTCTTCTGGTCGCAGACCGGCTATTTCGATCTACCAACGATCGGGAAGGTTCTCATCCACACCTGGTCATTGTCGGTGGAGGAGCAGTTCTACTTCCTGTTTCCGGTCGTGACTTGGCTCTGGAGCCGGCTGTTTCCCGATCCAACGTCGAAGCCGTCGCTCGGGCTGGTCATCCTCGGAACGATCGCGCTGTGTGTGCTCGACGAGCTTTGGATCAAGCAATCGCCCTCGACCGCCTTCTACATCGCCCCGCTGCGGGCCTGGGAGTTCCTGATCGGAAGCATTGCGTTTTTCCTGCATCGATGGTCGCCGGTTGGAAGCGTGACGCGCCTGGCCTTCGCGGCCGCGGGCATGGTCTCCATGCTGCTTGCCGTGGTCATCTTCCGCGAAGAGACCCGCTTCCCGGGATTGCACGCGCTGGTCCCCTGTGTCGGTGCTGCGGTCTACATCGTCGCGTTCAATCAGGAGAAGGGCAGACCCGGGCTGCCATTCAGTGAGCTCGGAGCATTCCTCGGCCGTTTGTCCTACTCGCTCTATCTTTGGCACTGGCCGGTTTTCGTCCTCGGCAGGGCCGCGCTGCCGCTGGATGTGGCGACCTCGGCGGCAGCTACGGTTGGACTCCTGCTGTGCTCGCTGCTGCTGGCCTATCTGTCCTACGTCATCGTCGAGCGGCCTGCGCGCGCACGAACGGTATGGGGTGGCGTGCGTGGCTCCCCGGTGATCGCGGGCATTGCCGCCGTCATGGTCGCGGTCGGAGTTCACGGCGTCGCGCATGACGGCTACGCCGATCGCTTCCCGCAATCACAGGCACGAATGCTCCGGTACGATTCCCGGACGATGGAGCCGTTCTATCGTGCGCACAGCTGCTTCTTGCAGCCCGATGAGCCGGCATCGGCCTACGATTTCGAGGCGTGCCTGAAACCGGCTGCAAACAAGCGCAACATTCTGCTCGCCGGCGACAGCCTTGCCGCGCATTATGCCTGGGCGTTGCGCAGCTACCTGTCGCCCGATGCCTACCATCTTCTGCAGCTCGCGTCAGGGGGCTGCCCGCCGTTCGTCGAGCTCAAGCTGAGCAGCTCGCGAAACTGTAACGACGTCAATCAGCTGCTGCGCGATCAGATCAAGGCGCACCGCTTTGACGCCATCATTCTTTCCGGCAATTGGCGCGCCTATCTCGAAACCTATGGCCGGCCTCCCGCACGGCGCGTCGACGGTTATTTGAACGCGCTGCTGGCGGTGGCTCAGGAAACGGGCGTTCCCGTTCTGCTGCTCGGTCCCTCGATCGAGTTTCCAGTTCCCTTGGCTTCGACGTTGTTCAACCATGAGCAGACGCACGTCCCGATCGGCAATTCGCTGATGCCGAAAGACGCGTCGTTCGAGGCGGACGATCGTCTGAGAGAGATCGCCCGCGCGTATCCGCTCGTTCAATACGTTTCCATTCTCGACACGATTTGCAGCAAGAGGCGTTGTCCGCTGACGATTGACGCGGAAACGCCGATCGTCTGGGATACCATCCATTTCACCCCGGAAGGCTCGAGGTTCGTCGTCTCGCAACTCGCGCCGCAACTGGATGCCTTCTTGCGAAGGCTGGAGCAGCCCTCCGAGACCGGAACGAACGAGCTCATGGCTGGTGACGGTCCGGCGGCAACCCGGAACCTTGCCCCCTCCCGCGTTCAATGATGGAAGCGACCGAGCACGGGACCTGCGCGAGCCATGAACTTCGGCGGGTGTCGTGCGTTCGCCTGCCGTTGATGTCGGACATTGCCTTCGCGCGGCCGCGAAAGTGATCCAACGTCATCGCGTTCTCAAGCCGTTCGGGACGACACACATGAATCCGATCATCAAGGCGATGGCAGTGCTTGCGTGCGCCGCCTGCTGGAGCACCGCCGCGACGGCCCAATCGGTTCGCTGGAACACCTATAGGATCCCGGAGACCGGCACATCGGTCGACATTCCGGTCTCGATCTTCAGCGACACGGCGGGCCAACCCGAGGGCTACGGCCAACGCTTCCAGACTGCCGACGGCCGCGCCAATCTGACCGTGCAGTCGGTATCGAATAACGCGCGGGAGTCACCTGCGCGGTTCCTTGCCAGGAAGAACCCGCCGCCGAATATTCAATACAAGCGCGTCACCTCGCGATTCTTCGCGGTGTCGAGCTACAAGGGCGACTACGTCTGGTACAATCGCTGCAACTTCGTTGGCGGCTACGTGCACTGCGTGCTGATCAACTACCCCCGGGTCTGGGAGCGCGCTTGGGACGGCATCGTCACCCGCATCAGCCTGTCGCTGAACCGAAGCTGAGGGGGGCGCTTAGCGAAGTCTTCGGCTGGCGGCTTTGATCCACCTCAATGATACCGTCGGGCTCCTCTGAATAAGCTTCGGCTTCATTTCAGCCGCCGCTTACAGATGAGCCAGTCCTTCGTGGCCGCAGCGTCCTTCACCGTACGGGCCGAAAGCGCCAGCGCGATCGCTACCATCAGGTGCCGCAGCGCGCAGGACGCGCTGCTGACGGCCAATGCCTATCTGCGCCTCGGCGCCGCCTGCGTCAGCATCGAGATGCCCGGCGGACAAAGCATGAGCCCGGACCGGCTCGATGCGCTGCTCAACGATTCTGGCGGGCGCATCGGCTTCTGAAATCGGGCGTCGGCCGCACCGCCACTCTTCCCTGGCGTGATCGCGACGGCTTGTGCGGGAGCATTCCGGGAGTGCGTCCAGGCTCAGGATGACGACGCTTCGACGCGGTCGTCGGGGAGCGCCGTCGGCCACGAGACATCGGTAATGTAGGGGCCGTACAGGACATCCTGGCGCCGCTGGTAAATGATCGTGAGGGCGACGGTGGCGATGAAACAGATTGCAGTCAAAATGGCTAGTTCGAACATGGTTCAACTCCATCGCCCAGCACGTGGCGGATGAAGGGCGTCGGCGTCAAATTGAAGCCGGCGTTAAGCTGAAGAGGAAAGCTTAATGCACGCGAGGCATCCTGCGTTGCAGGCGAACAGCCAAAGCAGAACCGCTGGGTCCGCGCGGCTGAACCTCGGGTCGAGAGTCCGGCCGCTCGGCGCGCGCTACTCAGCGACGGTCGGCTGACCGGTATCAAGCTCCGGAAACATCGCCCGGCAGCTCAGGCAATAGGATTCGAAAATAAAGCTCAGCAACGTGGACATCGGTAACCCCCATCAGTCGATGTGATGCTGGGCAACGTGCCGGGGGACTGTTTCAGGACGACTTCGTGCGCCCGGCGAAGTGGTTTCGATCGGTGCCAGGAAAGCTTCGTGGTCACAGGACGTCGGCGCGCGCACGCTCCTGAAGATGAAGTTGTTGCAATAGTCCTTCCGCTTCCAGAACCATTCGCCATCGGCGCGCTGATGGATTTCCGGGTCGAAGGCAGACAACGGAAGCAATCTCCCGCGGCTCAGGAATTGGCCCCGATAGCCGAGACTCCGCAGGAGCAAGAATGTCTCCTTCACCCTGTCGAGCGTCGCCAGGCGGCGGTCGCACTCGACCACGATCAACGGCCGGCATCGGCGCAAGGTGCGCTCGGCGCCGCGCAGTACGTCGAGTTCGGCACCCTCGACGTCGATCTTGATCGCAGAGACGTTTGCGGTGTCGGGGAGATAGTCGTCCAGCGACGTCGTCTGCACCTGGATCGCCTTCGAGGTCTCGGCGGGCCGGAGCAGCGAAGCTCCGGGCTGATGCCCTTCGGGAACGAACAGGGTTTTCCTGCTGGAGCACGAATAGACGGCGCGCGGTTCGACGACGACATTGTCGAGCGAGAACCGGGAGCAGAGCCGCGCCAATCGTTCGGCAAGATCCGGCTGGGGCTCGAAGGCGATGACCCGCCCCGGCGCCGACCACCGTGCCAGCCAGTAGAGAAAACTGCCCTTGTTGGCGCCGATGTCGCAGACGATGTCGCCGCGCCGGATGTGACGCTGCAACTCGGACAGCTCCGTCTTGTGGTCGCGGAATCGGGACCGCAGGATTCTGACCAGAAACCGGGATGCCTCATGTTTCGCCAACCGAGCCCCCCAACGCCATGGCTACGCGCCCGCCAAACGAGGGCGGGCTCGGGTGCGCACGCCCTGTCGTTTACGGCAATGCTTCAAAATGGACGAGTGGCGGGGCGCCAGGATGGCGCTGGCGTGGCGATTGGCGATCCCAGCAGGACTCGAACCTGCAACCCGCGGAGTAGAAATCCGCTACTCTATCCAGTTGAGCTATGGGACCGGCGTCGCGAGACGAATATCGCCCGGTGACCATCCCAAGATGAACGTCCGGAGGATGAGCGTCATGGGATAGGTGCCGGGGGCAAAGCCCGGCCGGCGCGCTTTCCATAGCACGGGTCATATGAAAAATCTTCCGTTTCGCCAAGAGCGGCCGAACCCGACGGAGGCCCGGCGAGACCAAGCGGAGGCGGAGGTGGGTCTATCGCCCCATTTGCGCGTCAGCGGCGCCGGATCGACGGCCGCCGCGGCTTGTCTGTATGCCATGTCCTGTGAATTGCCCGTTGATGAACAGATTTTCCTGTCGCATGTGCGTGCCGATGGTCGCGCCTGGGACGGGCCGCTCGCCGGTCCGCTGCAACCTTTGCCATCAGTCCGTCACCATTTCGCGTCCATTCTCGCCACGAATCGGCCAAACACGGACATCTCTCCGCGTGTCCGGAACAGCCGCCCCAATCGCCGTCCAAGGAGCTGCCCCATGATCGGTCTGGTTCGCGCCGCCGTCCTCTGCGCCATCATGGCGCTCGGTCTTGCTTCTGCCCACGCCGCCGACAAGGCGTTCAAGCGCGACGACCTCGCCGATGCCGCGATCAAGCTGGAGGCGCAGATCAAGAGCGAGGCGGGGGCGGTGAACAAGCCGCTGGCGACGCTTCGCACCGATGCCGACGCGGCGCTGCGGCGGAACGACCTACGGACCGGCCTGCAGATCCTCGGGCAGATCGCGACCGCTGCGCCGGATGATTCCGGTAACTGGCTGCGGCTGGCGCGCACCGTGCTCAACCAGATCAAGCCGATCAATCCGTCGGAGCAGACCTTCCTCCTGGAGCGGGCCTCGACGGCGGCCTACATCGCCTATCAGCGCGCCGGAAATGCCGGCGAGGAGGCGGATGCGCTGGCCGTGCTCGGCAAGACCATGGCCGAGCGCAAGCTGTGGCGGCCAGCGCTGGATACGCTCAGGATGTCGCTCGAGCTGCGTGAGGTGGCCGATGTCCGTGGGCAGTATGAGCGGATGCGCGACGAGCACGGCTTCAAGCTGCTCGACTACACCGTGGATTCGGACTCGGCGAGCCCGCGCGCCTGCTTCCAGTTCTCCGAGGATCTCGCCAAGCGCACCGACTTCTCGCCGTTCGTGGCCCAGGCCGGCAATGACAAGCCGGCGCTGACCTCGGAGGACAAGCAGCTCTGCGTCGAGGGTCTCAAGCACGGCGAGCGCTACAACATCAATCTGCGCGCCGGGCTGCCGTCGGGCGTCAAGGAGAGCCTGCCGAAATCGGCCGAGTTCAACATCTATGTTCGCGACCGCAAGCCGTTCGTGCGCTTCACCGGCAAGGCCTATGTGCTGCCGCGCACCGGGCAGAAGGGCATTCCGCTGGTCAGCGTCAACACGCCGGCGGTCACCGTCAACGTGTTCCGGATCGGCGACCGCAATTTGATCAACACCGTCATCGACAGCGACTTCCAGCGGCCGCTGTCGAGCTATCAGCTCACCGATCTCGGCAATGAGCGCGGCATGAAGGTGTGGAGCGGCGAGCTGTCGACCGCGATGACCCTGAACCAGGACGTCACCACGGCCTTCCCGGTCGATCAGGCGCTGAGCGACATGCAGCCCGGCGTGTATGTGATGACGGCGGCGCCGAAGGGGCCGACGAGCGGCAATGACGAGGACGGCGGCCAACTCGCGACGCAATGGTTCATCGTCTCCGATCTCGGAGTCGCCGCGTTCTCCGGCAATGACGGCATTCACGTGTTCGTCAATTCGCTGGCCTCGACTGATCCGGTCGCGCGCGCCGAGGTGCGGCTGGTGGCGCGCAACAACGAGATCCTCGCGACGCGCAAGACCGACGACGCCGGCCACGTGCTGTTCGAGACGGGCCTGGCGCGTGGCGAGGGCGGGCTGTCGCCGGCGATGCTGACCGTGTCGGGCGAGAAGACCGACTATGCCTTCCTCAGCCTGAAGACGTCAGCCTTCGACCTGTCCGATCGCGGCGTCGCCGGGCGCGAAGCGCCCACGGGGCCGGACGCTTTCGTTTATTCCGAGCGCGGCGTCTACCGCTCCAACGAGACGGTCTACCTCACCGCGCTGCTGCGCGACGGCAAGGGCAATGCCATGACCGGCACGCCGCTGACGCTGGTCGTCGAGCGTCCCGACGGCGTCGAGTTTCGCCGCGCGGTGCTGCCGGACCAGGGCGCCGGCGGCCGTTCGTTCAGCGTGGCGCTGAACTCGGCGGTGCCGACCGGCACCTACCGCGTGCGCGCCTTCACCGACCCAAAGGGGACGGCGGTCGGCGAGACCACCTTCATGGTCGAGGATTACGTCCCCGAGCGGCTGGAATTCGATTTGAGCTCCAAGGACAAGCAGATCAAGGCTGAGACTCCGGTGGAGGTGAAGGTCGACGGCCATTTCCTCTACGGTGCGCCGGCCTCCGGCCTGCAGCTCGAGGGCGACCTGCTGGTGACGACCGCGCCCGAGCGGCCGGGGTTCCCGGGCTACCAGTTCGGCGTCGCCGACGAGGAGAGCGCCTCCAACGAGCGCACCCCGATCGAAGGCATGCCGGAAACGGACGAGAAGGGGGCGGCGACGTTCCCGGTGAGCCTGCCCAAGCCGCCGTCCTCCAGCCGGCCGCAGGAGGCGCAGATCTATGTGCGCCTGGCTGAGACCGGCGGCCGCGCCGTCGAGCGCAAGCTGGTGCTCCCCGTGGCGCCCAAGGCGGCGCAGATCGGCATCAAGCCGTCGTTCTCCGGCAAGAGCGTCGGCGAGGGCGACAAGGCCGAGTTCGACGTCGTGTTCGTCTCGCCGGAGGGCAAGACGCTGGCGCGAAGCGGGCTGCGCTATGAGCTGCTGAAGATCGAGTCGCGCTACCAGTGGTACCGGCAGAACTCCTATTGGGAGTACGAGCCGGTGAAGTCGACGAAGCGCGTCGGCGACGGCGACGTCACGATATCAGCCAACAAGCCGGCGCGGCTGAGCTTCCAGCCGGAGGCCGGGCGCTATCGCCTCGACGTCAAGTCGGCGGATGCCGACGGCCCGGTGACGTCGCTGCAGTTCGATGTCGGCTGGTACACCGACGGCAGCGCCGACACGCCGGATCTCTTGGAGACCTCGCTCGACAAGCCGCAATACCAGTCCGGCGAGAGCATGGTCGTGACGGTCAATGCGCGCACTGCCGGCAAGCTGACGGTCAACGTGCTCGGCGACCGGCTGCTGACGACGCAGACCACCGAGGTCAAGGAAGGTACCAACCAAGTCAAGCTTGCGGTCGGCAAGGATTGGGGCACCGGCGCCTATGTCGTCACGACGCTGCGCCGTCCGCTCGATGCGGCCGCGCAGCGCATGCCGGGCCGCGCGCTCGGCGTCGCCTGGTTCGGCATCGACAAATCAGCGCGCACGCTCAACGTGGCTCTGACGCCGCCTGCGCTGGTACGTCCGGGCTCGGCGTTGAAGATTCCGGTCAAGGTCGGCGGGCTCAATCCCGGCGAGGACGCCAAGATCGTGATCGCGGCGGTCGATGTCGGCATTCTCAACCTTACCAACTACAAGCCGCCGGCGCCCGACGATTACTATCTCGGCCAGCGCCAGCTCTCCGCCGAGATCCGCGACCTCTATGGCCAGCTGATCGACGGCATGCAGGGCACGCGCGGCCAGATCCGCTCGGGCGGCGACAGTGGCGGAGCCGAGCTGCAGGGCTCGCCGCCGACGCAGAAGCCGCTGGCGCTGTATTCGGGCATCGTGACCGTCGGGCCCGATGGCACCGCCGAGGTCAGCTTCGATATTCCGGAGTTCGCAGGAACTGCGCGGGTGATGGCGGTCGCATGGAGCGCCACGAAAGTCGGCCGGGCCAATGTCGACGTCACCGTGCGCGATCCGGTGGTGCTGACCGCGACCCTGCCGCGCTTTTTGTTGAGCGGCGACCGCGGCACGCTGTCGTTCGACCTCGATAACGTCGAGGGTGCGCCGGGCGACTATGTCGTCGGCGTCAAGGCCAGCGGCCCGGTCAAGGTCTCCGGCAATGCCAACGTCACGCTGAAGCTCGCTGCCAAGCAGCGGGCGTCGTCGACGCTGCCGCTGGATGCCAGCGGCACCGGTACGGCGCAGCTCGACGTCGATATCAAGGGCCCCAACGGGCTGGCGCTGGCGCGGCACTATCAGCTCGACGTCAAGCCGGCGACCCAGGTGCTGGCGCGGCGCTCGATCCGCACGCTCGCGAAGGGCGAGAGCCTGACGCTGACATCGGACATGTTCAATGATCTCGTGGCGGGCACCGGTACGGTGTCGCTGTCGGCGGGACTGTCGACCGCGCTCGATGCGGCAACCATCCTCAAGGCGCTCGACCGCTATCCGCATGGCTGTTCGGAGCAGATCACCAGCCGCGCGATGCCGCTGCTCTATGTCAACGAGCTCGCAGCCGGCGCGCATCTCGCGATGGACACCGAGGTCGACCAGCGCATCCGCGACTCGATCGACCGCTTGCTGGCGCGTCAGGGCTCCAACGGCTCGTTCGGTCTGTGGTCGGCCGGCGGCGACGATCCCTGGCTCGATGCCTACGTGACGGATTTCCTGACCCGCGCCCGCGAAAAGGGCTTTGCCGTGCCGGACGTGCTGTTCAAGAGCGCGCTCGACCGCGTCAGGAACTCGGTGGTCAATGCCGAGGAGCCGGAGAAGAGCGGCGGCCGCGATCTCGCCTACGGCCTCTACGTGCTCGCGCGCAACGGCGCGGCGCCGATCGGCGACCTGCGCTATCTCGCCGACACCAAGCTCGGCAATCTCGCAACTCCAATTGCCAAGGCGCAGCTCGCCGCGGCGCTCGCGCTGGTCGGCGACCGCGCCCGCGCCGAGCGGGTCTATGCGGCAGCCGCCGACAGCCTCGCGCCGAAGCCGGTGCTGGTGTTCGGCCGCACCGATTACGGCTCCGACCTGCGTGATGCGGCGGCATTGGTGTCACTGGCCGGCGAAGGCAATGCGCCGCGCGCGACGCTGACGCAGGCGGTGACCCGCGTCGAGGCAGCGCGTGGCCTGACGCCGTACACCTCGACGCAGGAGAATGCGTGGATGGTGCTGGCGGCGCGTGCGCTCGCCAAGGAGACGCTGACGCTCGATGTCAACGGGCAGGCGGTGAAGCAGGCGCTGTACCGCAGCTACAAGGCGGCTGAGCTCTCGGGCCAGCCGCTGAAGATCACCAACACCGGTGATGCGCCGGTGCAGGCGGTGGTCTCCGTCTCCGGCTCGCCGCTGACGCCGGAGCCGGCGGCATCGAACGGCTTCAAGATCGAGCGTGGCTACTACACGCTCGACGGCAAGCCGGCCGATATCAGAACCGCGAAGCAGAACGACCGTTTCGCTGTCGTGCTGAAGGTCACCGAGGCCAAGCCGGAATACGGGCACATCATGGTGTCCGACTATCTACCGGCGGGGCTGGAGATCGACAATCCGCATCTGGTGTCGTCGGGCGACAGCGGCACGCTCGACTGGATCGAGGACGGCCAGGAGCCGGTCAATACCGAGTTCCGCGACGACCGCTTCACCGCCGCGCTTGACCGCGCCGCGGATTCCAAGTCCGTGTTCACGGTCGCCTACGTGGTGCGGGCGGTGTCGCCGGGCAAATACGTGCTGCCACAGGCCTATGTCGAAGACATGTACAATCCCTCACGCTATGGTCGGACCAGTACGGGCTCCGTGGAGGTCCGCGCGGCGAAATGAGCGAGGGTGGAACGAGCGATCGTGAGTTGGGTGGCCGGACGGAGCCGCACACTCCGTCATGCCCAGGCTTGACCCGGGCATCCATCGCTCGCGGCGACGAAGGCGCGGACGGCCGGGACAAGCCCGGCCATGACCCGAGGAGAGGGCGGAGCGTCAAACGGCTGCTCGCGGGCGCGCTGTTCTTGTTCGTCGCAGTCGTCCTTGCCTTCACCGCCTACACCATCTCTCTCGGCCCGCTGCCGCTGCGCGAGGCCAGAGCCGTGTCCACCACCGTCGTCGACCGCCACGGCAAGCTGCTGCGCGCCTATGCGATGGCGGATGGGCGCTGGCGGCTGCCGGTCAGCGCGAAGAAGGACGTCGATCCGACCTATTTGAGACTGCTGTTCGCCTATGAGGACCAGCGCTTCTACGACCATCACGGCGTCGACCCCCGCGCGCTGGCGCGCGCCACGATCCAGCTCGGCGCGCACGGCCACATCGTGTCGGGCGGCTCGACCATCACGATGCAGCTGGCGCGGCTGCTCGAGCCCAGGCGGCAGCGCTCGCTGCACGCCAAGCTCAGGCAGATCGTGCGCGCGCTCGAGCTCGAGCATGAGCTGAGCAAGGACGAGATCCTCGATCTCTACCTGACGCTCGCGCCCTATGGCGGCAATCTCGAAGGCATCCGCGCCGCCTCGATCGCGTATTTCGGCAAGGAGCCGAAGCGGCTGTCACTGGCGGAAGCGGCACTCTTGGTGGCGCTGCCGCAGTCACCGGAGACGCGGCGGCTCGACCGGCATCCCGAGGCCGCTCGACGCGGCCGCGACCGCGTTCTCGACCGCATGGTGTCGGAGAACGTGATCTCCGCCGAGGACGCGGCGCAGGCGAAGGCGCAAGCCGTGCCGGCCTTCCGCCAGCCGATGCCGATCCTGGCGCCGCATGCTGCCGACCAGGCCTCGGCGACCGTCAAGGATCAGCCGATCATCCGCCTTACGCTGGACGCCTCGCTGCAGAAGGTGCTGGAGCCGCTGGCGCGCGATCGCGCCATCGCATTGGGACCGAACGTCTCGGTCGGCATCATCGTGGTCGACAATGACAGCGGTGAAGTGCTCGCCCATGTCGGATCGGCCGACTATTTCGACGAGAGGCGGGCAGGGCAGGTCGACATGACCCGCGCGGTGCGTTCGCCAGGCTCGACCCTGAAGCCGTTCATCTATGGGCTCGCCTTCGAGGACGGCTTCGTGCATCCGGAGAGCCTCATCGAGGACCGCCCGGTGCGCTTCGGCTCCTACGCGCCGGAAAATTTCGACATGACGTTCCAGGGCACGGTGCCGGTGCGCAAGGCGCTGCAACTGTCCCTGAACGTTCCCGCCATCGTGCTGCTCGATCGTGTCGGCGCCAGCCGGCTGTCGTCGCGACTGAAACAGGCCGGCGGCAATTTGGTGCTGCCGAAGGACGAAGCCCCAGGCCTCGCCATGGGCCTCGGCGGCGTCGGCGTGACCCTGCAGGACCTCGCCCAGCTCTATGCCGGATTCCCGCGCCTGGGCACCACCAGGCCGCTGCGCGAGATCATGACCGGCGAGGGCACCGACGATGCCCGCGAGCCGTTGCGGCTGATGGATTCGGCGGCCGCCTGGCAGGTCGGCAACGTGCTGCTGGGGACCCCGCCTCCGGAAAACGCAGCCCGCAACCGGATCGCCTTCAAGACCGGTACCAGCTACGGCTATCGCGACGCCTGGTCGGTCGGTTTCGACGGCCGCGTGACGATCGGCGTCTGGGTCGGCAGGCCCGACGGCGCGCCGGTGCCCGGCCTGATCGGCCGCGTCGCCGCGGCGCCGATCCTGTTCGACGCTTTTGCCCGCAGCGGCAAGCTGCCGGCGACACTGCCAAAGCCGCCCAAGGGTGCGCTTGTCGCCAGCAATTCAAAGTTG
Source organism: Bradyrhizobium sp. HKCCYLRH1030 (assembly GCF_051168395.1). Lineage (NCBI taxonomy): Bacteria > Pseudomonadati > Pseudomonadota > Alphaproteobacteria > Hyphomicrobiales > Nitrobacteraceae > Bradyrhizobium > Bradyrhizobium sp. HKCCYLRH1030. The sequence continues at coordinate 272,378 of NZ_JBNPUY010000001.1, forward strand.
CCGCTGCCCCTGCGCCGGTTCCGGCCGGTCGGAGAACTGGTGCGGACCGGCGCAGAGCAGGCGCCGCACATCCAGTTCCCGCTGAACGGCTCCCGCATCGATGTCGACCGGTCCGCCGGTCCCGAGGCGTCGGTGATGCCGGTGAAAGTGTCCGGGGGCGTGCTGCCGCTGACCATGCTGGTCAATGGACTAGCCGTCGGCGAGATCGACAGCCGGCGCCAGCGCCTGATCGATCCGCCCGGGCCGGGCTTTGCCCGCCTCACCGTGATCGATGCCACGGGCGCTGCGGACACAGTTGTGGTCAGAATCCAGTGAGGGTTCGCTAAGCGGTTGTCGACATAGCGGTTTCAGCGTATTCGGAACCCCATGGTCGAGACCTTTGCCCGCCCCCGTTTTGGAGAGCCGCGCGAGCCGAAGAACCTGGTCAATCCAGGCAATCGGCTGGTGCGGATGATCGATGTCGTCACCGTGAGCCACACCAGGGCGGTGACGTTCCTGCTCGTCTGCGGGCTGCTGTTGTTCCTGCCGGGCTTCTTCACCATCCCGCCGATCGATCGCGACGAGGCGCGCTTCGCCCAGGCGACCAAACAGATGGTCGAGAGCGGCGATTACGTCGATATCCGCTTCCAGGACGACGTGCGCTACAAGAAGCCGGTCGGCATCTACTGGTTGCAATCGGCTGCGGTCGAGACGGCGTCGGCGATCGGTCTGCCGCGTGCGCAGCTGCGCATCTGGGTCTACCGCATTCCCTCGCTGATCGGTGCGATCGGCGCGGTGCTGCTGACCTATTGGACCGCGCTCTCCTTCGTGACACGGCGCGGCGCCGTGTTCGCCGCCCTGCTGATGTGCTGCTCGGTGCTGCTCGGGGCGGAAGCCCGGCTCGCCAAGACCGACGCGATGCTGCTATTCACCGTGGTGGCTGCGATGGGTGCGCTGGCCCGCGTCTATCTGTCGTGGCAGCGCGGCGAGGATCCGGTGCATCCACCGTGGGGACCGCCTGCGATCTTCTGGACGGCGCTCGCCGGCGGCATCCTGATCAAGGGCCCGCTGATCCTGATGTTCGCGGGACTGACGATCGCGGCGCTGGCGATCATGGATCGCGGTGCTGGCTGGCTATCGCGTCTGCGCCCTCTATGGGGACTGATGTGGATGCTGGTGCTGGTGCTGCCCTGGTTCGTGCTGATTTTCCTGCGCGCCGGCGACACCTTCTTCGCCGATTCCGTCGGCGGCGACATGCTGAGCAAGATCGGCGCCCAGGAGTCGCACGGCGCACCGCCGGGCCTCTATCTGCTGCTGTTGTTCATCACCTTCTGGCCCGGCGCGCCGCTGGCCGCCATGGCAGCCCCCGCCGTCTGGCGCGCGCGGCGCGAGCCGGGGGCGCAGTTCCTGCTGGCCTGGCTGCTGCCGTCCTGGGTCGTGTTCGAGGCCGTCCTGACCAAGCTGCCGCATTATGTGCTGCCGCTCTATCCGGCAATCGCCATCCTCACCGTGGGCGCGCTGGAGCGGCGGGTGCTGGCGCGCAACTGGCTGCGGCGCGGCGCCGCCTGGTGGTTCGCGATTCCCGCCATCACGTCGGTGGTGGCCGTGATCGGCGCCATCATCGTCACGCACCAGCCGGTGTTCCTGGCCTGGCCGTTCGTGGCGGCGTCGCTGATTTTCGGCCTGTTCGCCTGGTGGCTCTATGACGACGGCCGTGCCGAGCGCTCGCTCTTGAATGCCGGCGTGGCGGCGATGTTCCTGGCGTTCGTGGTGTATGGCGCCGTGCTGCCGGCGCTGACACCGCTGTTTCCCAGCGCGGAGATTGCGCGCGCGCTGCGCAACGTGGTCTGCGTCGGGCCGAAGGCGGCAGCGGCAGGTTTCCACGAACCTAGCCTCGTGTTCATGACAGGAACCTCGACACAGCTCACCGACGGCTCGGGGGCGGCCGACTTCCTCAACCATGGCACGTGCCGCTTCGCGCTTGTCGAGCAGCGCACCGAACGGGCGTTCGTGCAGCGCGCCGAGGCCATCGGGCTGCGCTACAACGTCGCCAAGCGCATCGACGGCTACAACATCTCGCAAGGCCGCCCGGTCTCGATTGCGATCTATCGTTCGGAAGGCACCGAGTAGATGTCGGCGCCAGACACGCCCTCGCTGTCGTCAGGCTATCTCGCCCAGCTCGCGCTGGTCGGCAAATTCTCGTTCGGCCGGCTGGTTCGGCGGCCGCAGACCGCGCCGGACGCTGCGGGCCGGCAACGCCTGCGACGCGAGCTTCTCCTGCTCGGTGCCATCGGCCTGAGTGTGGTCTTGATGCTGATGTTCACCTTCGATGCCTACGAAATCGGGCTGATGCCAGCGCGTGGAACACCGAGCCTGTGGCCGGTGCGCATCATCACCGAATTCGGCCAGGACGAATACGTGCTGGGACTGCTGGCAGTGGGGGTCGTCGCGACGATCCTGATCGCGCCGTTGTGGCCTGAGGCTTCGCGCAGCCGGCTTCTGAACTTTGCGACGCATGTTCAGTTTTTCTTCTTCGCGGTTCTGCTCTCCGTGCTATCGGCCCAGGTGTTGAAATACATCATCGGGCGCGGCCGTCCCTTCGTCGGCGGCAAGGCCAATGCGTTCAATTTCGAACCCTTCAACGGCACGCCGGCCTATTTCAGCATGCCGTCGGCGCATGCGGTGACCGCCTTCGCGCTCGCATTCGCCATTGCTGCCGTCTGGTCGCGGCTGCGGATACCGATGTTCATCTATGCCGTCGTGATTGCCCTGAGTCGGCTGGTGCTGCTGGCGCATCATCCAAGCGATGTGGTCGCCGGCGCCGTGGTCGGATTGGCCTGCGCCATGCTGGTCCGCTACTGGTTCGCAGCACGACGGCTGGGCTTCCGCCTGGGCAAGGACGGCCAAATCGTACCGCGCTAAAGGGGTTGATAGGCGGCCCCAAGCCCCATAATAAGCCTCCGCCGCATCGCCCGGGGCAGGAACCGGTCCAGTCACGCCATCGCGAGTCTCATCTTGTCGACCGAAACCCCCGTTGCCGTCTCCATCGTCGTTCCCGTGCGCAACGAGGCCGGCAACATCACGCCCCTGATCACCGAGATCGCGGCCGCGCTCGACGGTCTCTGGGCCTATGAGATCATCTACGTCAACGACGGCTCGACCGATGACACCGCGCAACGGCTCGCCGAGGAGATGGCGCGGCGGCCGAACCTGCGCGTGCTGCGCCATGAGAAGTCGTCCGGGCAATCGGCGGCCGTGAGAAGCGGCATCCGCGCGGCCCACGGCGCGATGGTTGCGACGCTGGACGGCGACGGGCAGAACAATCCCGCTTTCCTGCCCGACCTCATCGCTGCGCTCGAAAAGGGCGGGGCGGGTGTCGGCCTCGTCGCAGGCCAGCGCGTCGGTCGCAAGGACACCGGCTTCAAGAAACTGCAATCGCGGCTTGCCAACAAGATCCGCAATGCGGTGCTGCATGACGGCACCCGCGATACCGGCTGCGGCCTCAAGGCGGTCCGCCGCGACGTCTTCCTGATGATGCCGTATTTCGATGGTCTGCACCGCTTCCTTCCCGCCCTGGTGCGGCGTGAGGGCTACGACATCGCCTACATCGACGTGACAGATCGACCCCGGCACTCCGGTGTCTCGAACTACGGGTTCTTCGACCGGCTCTGGATCGGGATCATGGATCTCGCCGGCGTGTGGTGGCTGATCCGCCGCAAGAAGCCGACGCCGGTTGTGATCGAGGTAAAGTAATGCTGATTCAATTCGGGCAGGCGTTCAGCAACTATCTCTACGACATCTTCATCGCCAAATTTGATTTCTGGCTGGTGTTCGGCCTCGCCGCCCAACTGGCCTTCGCCGCGCGCTTCCTTGTGCAGTGGATCGCCAGCGAGCGCGCGGGCAAGAGCGTGGTGCCCCTTGCCTTCTGGTTCTTCTCGATCGGCGGCGGCCTCATGACGCTGATCTATGGTCTCGTCAAACGCGAGCCGGTCATCATCTTCGGCCAGTTGCTGTCGAACATCATCTACGTCCGCAACGTGATGCTGATCTTCAAGAACCGTCAGCGCGAGTCGCAGACGCTGAGCAATTGACCGGAGCGGGCTTCAGGTTCACAGGGCGGATGTGCCGTCGCCCGTTCGTGGGGCCGTCCTGCGCTCAGCGCGGCAGCGGCTGGGCCGAGGATGGGGGCAGGGTCACGGTCGTCGCCACGCTGTCAGCCGCCTCGCCGCGGCGCGTCGCAATCTCGCCGGCGGCATCGAGCACGGGATAGGCGACCGAGCAGATGTGCGAGTGGATCCGCCTGAGGTCACGCAGCACGTCGAGATGCAGTGAGGTGGTTTCGAGCGTCTCCGAGCGGCCGTCGCGCAGACGTTCGAGGTGCCGCTCGGTCGCGCCGAGCTCGGCGTTGCGGAGCTCGGCTTTCTGATCGAGCAATTGGTGCGCCTGCTGCGCATCGCCGGACATGAAGATGCCGAACGCGACGCGGAGCGCCTCCATGATCTGGCGGTGAAAGGCCTGCAACTCGTCGGCGCCCTCCGCGGAGAACTGGAACCTGCGCTTGATCTTCTTGGTCGCGAGCTCGCTCAGGTTCTTGTCGATGATGTCGCCGATGTGTTCGAGGTTGATCGCGAAGGAGATGATCTCCATCGCCCGCTTGCCCTCGCGATCGTCCAGGCTGCCCCGCGTCAGCTTGGTGATGTAAAGCTTGATGGCTTCGTCGAGCCGGTCGACGACATTGTCCGCGCGTGACACCTGATCCACGAGGCCACGGTCGTTGGTCATCATCGCGGTCATGACATTGCGCAACATGGTCTCGACCAGATCGCCCATGCGCAGCGCCTCGCGCGCCGCGTCCGCAAGCGCCAGCGACGGTGTCTCCAGCGCGGTCTCGTCGAGGTAGCGCGGCTTGGCGGGATCGACTTCGGCCGGGCGGTCGGGGAACAGTCTGACGAGCAGCTTCTCGATGCTGCCGAGCAGACCGATGAAGACCAGCGCCGTGCCGAGGTTGAATGCCATGTGAAACTGCGCGGTCAGCTTCGACAGATCCGGCTGCCATTGCTGCAGCTGAGCCGCGAGCGGATGCAGGAAGGGTGCGATCAGCGCGACGCCGATGATGCGGTTGAGGAGATTGCCGACGGGCAGGCGATAGCTCGCGGGATTGTCGCGCCGGGCGCCCTCGAACACCGGGTTGACGGCGCTGCCGAGATTGGCCCCGAGCACCAGTGCCATGGCCGCATCGGCCGTGATGAAATGCGCATAGGCCAGCGACATCACCAGCAGCACGCTCGCGACGCTGGAATGCACGATCCAGGTGACGGCGGCGCCGAAGATGATGCACAGCGTGACGTCGGCGGTGATCGCCTGCATGAACACGCGCATCGCCGGCGCCTCCTCGGCCGGCGCGAGCGTGTCGATCAGGATATGGAGCGACAGCAGCATCAGGCCGAGGCCGATCGACACCCGGCCGAGATCCTTGATGCGCGATCGCGGCCCGCTGCGGAACGCCACCAGGCCGAGCACGAACAGGATCGGCGCGACGGCCGCGACGTTGAACGACAGCACCTGGACGATCAGCGTGGTGCCGATATTGGCGCCCAGCATGATCGCCATCGCGGGGATCAGGCCGACGAGGCCTTCCGCAGCAAAGGAGGTGGTGATGAGCGCCGTTGCCGTGCTGCTCTGGAGAAGCGCGGTGAGGCCGAGTCCGGCCGCGAGGGCGCTGAAACGGTTCCGCAGCGCTCGCGACAGCAGCAGCCTGAGATCCGGGCCGAAGGCGCGCAGGATGCCGCTGTGGACCATGTGAAGGCCCCACAGCAGCAGCGCCACGCCACCCATCAGATCGAGCAGAACCATGATTCCCGTTCGTTCCCGCTTGTCTTCAGACCAAGGCTACGCCCAATCGGCCGGGGATCAACGCCAATTTGGCGGCCCCGGTTGCCCGATCGCGCGGCGCTCCGCCCCTGCAGGCGTGGTCAAGCGGCGTTGAACGCGGCAAAGCCGCGATCGAGATCGGCCTTGAGATCCTCGGTATTCTCGAGACCGATGTGCAGCCGCAATGTCGGACCGCCGGGTGCCCATGTGGTCGCCGTACGGTAGCTTGCGCAGTCGAACGGGATCGCCAGGCTCTCGAAGCCGCCCCAGGAATAGCCCATGCCGAACAGCGTGAGCGTGTCGAGCATGGCGTCGACGGCGGCCTGCGCCTTTGGTTGCAGCACGATGCTGAACAGGCCGGAGGCGCCGGTGAAATCGCGCTTCCAGATCGCGTGCCCCGGATGGCTTTCCAGCGCGGGATGCAGCACCTCGATCACCTCAGGACGCGCGGCGAGCCAGCGCGCCATCTCCAGGCCTGACCGGTGATGCTGCGCCAGGCGCACGCCAAGCGTCCGTACGCCGCGCAAGGCCAGGAACACGTCGTCCGGTCCGGCGCAGACGCCGAGCAGGCGGATGCCCTCGGAGATCAGCGGCCACGCCTTCGCATTGGCCGAAATCGTCCCGAACATGATGTCGGAGTGGCCGCCGATATATTTGGTGGCCGCCTGCATGCTGATGTCGACGCCCTGATCGAGGGAGCGATGGTAGAGCGGCGTCGCCCAGGTGTTGTCGTCGATGACCAGCGCGCCGTGCGCATGCGCAACCGCGGCAATGACGGGGATGTCCGGCATTTCGAAGGACTGCGAGCCCGGCGCCTCGACAACCACCGCGCGTGTATTCGGTTTGAGCAGTTGCTCAATTCCTGCGCCGATCAAGGGGTCGAAATAGGTCGTCTCGACGCCATAGCGTGCCAGCATGCCGTTGCAGAAATTGCGGGTTGGACGATAGATGCTATCGCACACCAGAACGTGGTCGCCGGCCTTGAGCACCGACAGCAGGGTGGTCGAGATGGCGCCGAGGCCTGACGGCGTGATGCCGACGCCGGCGCATTGCGGCCCCTCGAGCGCCATCAGCACTTGCTGCAGCGCCTTCGTGGTCGGCGTGCCGTGGCGGCCGTACTGGAACTCGCCGCGGTGTGCATGCAGATCTTCAGCCGTTGGATACAGGACCGTTGAACCATGAACGACAGGAGGATTCACGAATCCGTGCTGCGCTTTCGTGTCCCGCCCCGCCGTGACCAGCCGTGTCTCGACGTTTTGTCGCACCGCCGCAGCGGGGTCGTTCGATGATGCCATTCGCGTGTCTTTTCTCTTTGAACCTGCCGGGATAGCTGGAAATCAGGCCGCACTGCGGTCGTTAATAACAGAATGCAGAACAGGCCCGTCAACCCCTTGACCCGGACCGCCAGTCGTTCTGTGATGCCGGCGCAATTCGATCGCTGCACGTTGAGGGGCTTGCCGCGATTTCCGCTTCATCTCGCATGCACGGCTCCGTCGTGCATGGCGCGCGCCATATTCTTGGTATGGCGTTTGCAGAGGCGGATTCAGGTCGGCCCCTCCTACGCGCTGAGATTCATCGCTCCCCAAGGACGACCCGCGAAAGGCTGTATTTATGAAACGCGTCACTCTGGCTCTTACTCTTGCTCTCGCCCCGGTGCTGGCGAGCGTCGGCGCCCAGGCCGAAACGCTCAAGACCGTCAAGGATCGCGGCATGCTCGCCTGCGGCGTCAGCCAGGGCCTTCCTGGCTTCTCGGCGCCCGACGACAAGGGCAACTGGACCGGGCTCGACGTCGACGTTTGCCGCGCCATTGCCGCCGCGATCTTCAACGATCCGACCAAGGTCAAGTTCGTTCCACTGTCCGCCAAGGATCGCTTTACTGCACTGCAGTCGGGCGAGATCGACGTGCTGTCGCGCAACACCACCTGGACCCTGTCGCGTGACACCTCGCTGGGCGCCAATTTCGCCGGCGTGACCTATTACGACGGCCAGGGCTTCATGGTGAAGAAGGCCCTGAAGGTCAATTCGGCGCTCGAGCTCAACAGCGCCTCGATCTGCGTGCAGACCGGCACGACGACTGAGCAGAACCTCGCCGACTACTTCAAGGCCAACAAGATGAAGTACGAGGTGATCGCATTCGCCGGCCAAGACGAGACCATCAAGGCGTACGAATCTGGCCGTTGCGACGTCTTCACGACCGACGTTTCCGGCCTCTACGCCGAGCGGCTGAAGCTCGCCAATCCGGCCGATCACGTGGTGCTGCCGGAAGTGATCTCGAAGGAGCCGTTGGGCCCGATGGTCCGCCATGGCGACGACCAGTGGTTCGACATCGTCAAGTGGACCTTGTTCGGGCTGGTGACGGCCGAGGAGCTCGGCGTGACGCAGGCGAACGTCGATGAAATGGCCAAGTCGGACAAGCCGGAGTTCAAGCGCGCCTTCGGCACCGACGGCAATCTCGGCGAGCAGCTCGGCCTCACCAAGGACTGGTTCTACCGGATCGTGAAAGCGGTCGGAAACTACGGCGAGATGTATGATCGCAACGTCGGCGCCGGCTCCAAGCTGCAGATCGCGCGCGGTCTGAACCAGCTCTGGAACAAGGGCGGCCTGCAATACGCGCCGCCGATCCGCTGATCACTGCACGATAGCGGGGCTGCGGCGAATGAGCATCGAAGCAAGGTTACCGCCTACGCAATATGGGCTTCGGCTGAAGCGCATGCTGGGTGGCAAGGCAGGATGGAACGGCATCATCCTCCAGATCCTGTTCGTCGCAGTGCTGGTGTGGGTTGGCTACGAGATCGTGGCCAACGCACGCAGCAACCTCGCCACCCAGCGGATCACGTCGGGCTTCGGCTTCCTCAACAATACGGCCGGCTTCGACGTCAACCAGACCCTGATCAGCTACTCCGGCTCCGACAGCTACAGCCGCGTGCTGATCGTCGGCGTGCTAAACACGCTGCTGGTCTCCGTCATCGGTATCGTGCTGGCGACCATCCTTGGCTTTCTGGTTGCGCTTGGCCGCTTGTCACCCAACGTATTGCTCTCGCGGGTCTCCGGCGCCTATGTCGAGCTGATCCGGAACCTGCCGCTCCTGTTCCAGATCCTGTTCTGGTATCTCGCGGTGTTGGCGGCTCTGCCCGGACCGCGGCAGAGCATCTCTCTTTTCTCGACCTTCTTTCTCAACAACCGCGGCTTCATCGTTCCGCGCCCGATCGAGGAGCCCGGCTTCACGCCGTTCGCGATCGTGCTCGGTGTGGCGATCGTGGTCTCGATCGGTCTGCACTATTACGCGCGGCGTGAGCTGTTCCTGCGCGGCCATGTGATCCGGATTTGGCCCTACGTGCTGGGGCTGCTGATCGGCCTGCCGCTAATTGCAATGCTCGTGTTCGGCGTGCCGATTTCGTTCGAGGTGCCGGCGCTCAAGGGATTCAACTTCGCCGGCGGCTCCCGCATCATTCCAGAGCTCGTTGCGCTGACCCTGGCGCTCACCATGTACACGGCGTCGTTCATCGCCGAGGTGGTACGGGCGGGAATCCTCTCGGTCCACAAGGGACAGATGGAAGCGGGGCTCTCGCTTGGACTGAGCCGCGGCACCGTGCTGCGCCTGATCGTCGTGCCACAGGCGCTCCGCGTCATCCTGCCGCCGCTGACGAACCAGTATTTGAACCTGACCAAGAATTCCTCGCTCGCGGTCGCTATCGGTTATCCCGATCTCGTGTCGGTGTTCGCGGGCACGACGATGAGCCAGACGGGGCAGGCCATCGAGATCATCGGAATCACGATGGGCGTCTATCTGGCGCTGTCGCTGATTACGAGCGCGATGATGAGCTTCTATAGCTGGCGGCTTGGGAAGAGACTTGGCGCATGACCGACATCACGGCCTCAACCTTCATCCGTCAGGACATGGCTGGAGAACGCCCGGCGCCCATCAAGACGACCGGTTTCGTCGGCTTCGTCCGCACGAGGCTGTTGAACTCGCCGACCAATATCCTGCTCACCCTGGTGAGCGCACTGTTGATCTGGTTCACCGTGATTCCGGCGGTCAAGTTCCTGCTGGTCGACGCGGTGTGGGTCGGCAAGGACCGCGATGCATGCCTGGCGCAGAACGCCGGCCATCCGGTCGGCGCCTGTTGGCCCTACATTTCGGCGAAGTTCAGCCAGTTCATGTACGGCTTCTACCCGGAGGCCGACCGCTGGCGCGTCAATCTGACCTATGTGCTGGCGGTGGTGCTGCTCGTGCCGCTGCTGATTCCGCGCCTGCCGGCCAAAGGCCTTAATGCGGGTCTGTTCTTCTTCGCGCTGCCGATGGTCGCGTTCTTCCTGCTCTATGGCGGTGGGCTGGAGGGCTTCGGCGTGAGCTGGGCCACAGGCACCCTCCAGCTGTTCGTCGAGAGCATCGATACGGCCGGCAACGCGCTGGTGCGCGCCGGCGATAACGTGCCGGTGGTCGGCATGCTGCTGTGGCTGCTCGGCAAGCTGGTCGTGCTGATCGGAACGCTCGCATCGCTCGTGATCTGGCCGCTGGTCTGGATCCGCAATGAACTGCAGCAATCTCACCAGCCCGTGTGGAATGATCTCGCGCTCTCCGCGATCATTGTCACCGCGCTGGTGTTCATCATCGGCGGCGGGAGCAGGGCGCTGCGCAGCGTCATCGCCACGGCCGCGACCTTCGCCGGCATCGCCATCGTCATTGCGATCATGGGCCTCGATCGCGGCGGCCTTCCCATCGTCGACACAAGGCTGTGGGGCGGCATGCTGGTGACGCTGGTCGTCTCGGTGATCGGCATCGTCGCGTCGATGCCGATCGGCATTGCGCTTGCACTCGGCCGCCGCTCGACCATTCCACTGATCCGCGTCTTTTCGATCGCCTTCATCGAGCTGGTGCGCGGCGTGCCGCTGATCACCGTGCTGTTCTTCGCCACCTACATGCTGCCGCTGTTCCTGCCTGGCAATGTCAGGGTCGACGGCCTGGTACGGGCGCTGATCGGCGTTGCGCTGTTCTCCGGCGCCTACATGGCCGAGGTGATCCGCGGCGGCCTGCAGGCCATTCCGCGCGGCCAGGCGGAGGCGTCGAGCGCGCTCGGCCTGTCCTGGTGGAAGACGACGAGCTTCATCGTGCTGCCGCAGGCGCTGCGCCACGTCATCCCCGGTATCGTCAACAGCTTCATCTCGCTGTTCAAGGATACCTCGCTGGTCTCGATCGTGGCGCTGTTCGACTTGCTCGGCAGCCTCAAGGCTTCGTTGGCCGATCCGGTCTGGGCGACACCGACCACGGCTTTCACCGGCTTTGCCTTCACAGGAATGATCTACTTCGCCTTCTGTTTCGGCATGTCACGCTACTCCATGCTGGTCGAGCGCCGCCTCAACGCGCACCGGCGCCATTGACCCAGATATCGTCGAGAGATCCATGACTGCAAATTCGATCGTCAGCATTTCCGCCCTCAACAAATGGTACGGCGAATTCCACGTCCTGCGCGACATCAACCTCTCCGTCGGAAAGGGTGAGCGCATCGTGATCTGCGGGCCCTCGGGCTCGGGCAAGTCGACCTTGATCCGCTGCATCAACGCGCTGGAGGAATTCCAGGAGGGCGAGATCAATGTCGACGGCATCGATCTGGGTCCGAATCTCAAGCGGGTGGACGAAGTCCGCCGTGAGGTCGGCATGGTGTTCCAGAGCTTCAACCTGTTTCCGCATCTGACCGTGCTGGAGAACTGCACCCTGGCTCCGATCTGGGTGCGCAACATCCCGCAGAAGGAAGCCGAGGCGACTGCGATGAAGTTCCTGGAGCGGGTCAAGATCCCGCATCAGGCGCAGAAATATCCGGGCCAGATGTCGGGCGGTCAGCAGCAGCGCGTTGCCATCGCGCGCGCGTTGGCGATGAACCCGAAGGTCATGCTGTTCGACGAGCCGACCTCGGCGCTCGATCCCGAGATGGTGAAGGAGGTGCTCGACACCATGGTCGATCTCGCCAAGGAGGGCATGACCATGCTGGTCGTGACCCACGAGATGGGCTTTGCACGCGAGGTCGCCAACCGCGTCGTGTTCATGGACGCCGGCCAGATCATCGAATCGAACACGCCGCAGGAATTCTTCGCCAACCCGCAGCATGCGCGCAGCAAGCTGTTCCTGAGCCAGATCCTGCGGCATTGATGAGGAAGCGAATCGGGACTTGCGAATAGCGAATAGGGCGAGAAATTCTACTCGCTACTCGCTACTCGCCCTCAAACGAAAGGCGGCTTGATCCCGCTGCGCCGCTCCAGCCAGGCCGGCACCGGCAGGTTCTTCGAACGCATGAACTCCGGATTGTACAGCTTCGACTGATAGCGCGCACCGGAGTCGCACAGGATGGTCACGATGGTGTGGCCGGGGCCGAGCTTCCTGGCGAGTTGCACCGCGCCAGCGACGTTGACGCCGGTCGAGCCGCCCAGGCACAGGCCTTCATGCTGCACGAGGTCGTAGATCGTGTTGACGGCGTCCTCGTCGGACACCAGGAACGCGTCGTCGACCTTGGCGGTCTCGATCACGGGCGTCACACGACCGATGCCGATGCCTTCGGTGATGGAATCGCCGGGCGTCGATTTGACGACCCCGTTCTTGAACCATTCGTACATCGCGAAGCCGTGCGGGTCGGCACAGGCGGTGACAATGTCCTTGTTCCTGTCCTTCAAATAGCGGCTCGTGCCGGCGATCGTGCCGCCGGTGCCGACCGCGCAGATGAAGCCGTCGACCTTGCCGTCGGTCTGCTCCCAGATCTCGGGTCCCGTGGACTCATAATGCGCCTTGGCGTTGTCGAGGTTGTTCCACTGGTCGGCGAACAGCACGCCGTTGGGCTCGGTCATGCGCAGTTCGTCGGCGAGCCTGCGGCCGACGTGCTGATAGTTGTTGGGATTGCTGAACGGCAACGCCGGCACCTCGACCAGCTCCGCGCCGCACAGCCGCAGCATGTCCTTCTTTTCCTGGCTCTGCGTCTCCGGAATCACGATCAGCGTGCGATAGCCACGCGCGCTGGCGACCACGGCCAGACCGATGCCGGTGTTGCCGGCCGTGGCCTCCACCACGAGGCCGCCGGGCTTGAGATCGCCACGCCTCTCGGCCTCCAGGATCATCCACTTGCCGGCGCGGTCCTTGACCGACTGGCCCGGGTTCATGAACTCGGCCTTGCCGAGAATGGTGCAGCCCGTCGCCTCCGAGGCGCGCTTGAGCTTGATCAGCGGTGTGTTGCCGATCGCCGCGACGACGTCGTTATGAATGGTCATTTTGCAGATACCGTAGGAGTTTCCTCGAGCACACTTAAGAGGACCCTAGCCTGATATCCAGGGGAGCGTAAGCCGGCTGGATCAGCCCCCCGATTTCGCAAAGACGACCTGGCGAACATCGATATTCCCGGAGAGGAAACCTGCTTCGCAGTAGGACAGATAATATTCCCAGAGCCGCCTGAAGCGCTCGTCGAATCCGGAGGGCGTGAGGTCCGGCCAAGCCTCTCGGAAGTTATTTCGCCAGATCGCAAGCGTCCTGGCATAATCTTCCCCGAAGATCCGCTCGCGGATGACGGGTATGCCAAAGCGGTCGCCGAGCGACTTCAGAATCTGCGGTGTCGGCAACATGCCGCCGGGAAAGACGTAGCGCTGGATGAAGTCGACCTCGCGGCGGTAGTGCTGGAACAGGCTGTCCTGGATGGTGATTGCCTGGACACCGGCCAGTCCGCCCGGCAGCAGGCGGTCTCGCAGTTGCGAGAAATATTTTGGCCAGAATTGTTCGCCGACCGCCTCGATCATCTCGATCGAGGCGATGCGATCGTAGTGGTCACGCTCGTCCCGGTAATCCTGCAGGCGGATTTCGACCTTCTCGGCGAGCCCGGCCTCCTGGATGCGGCGCTGCGCGAAGTCGCGCTGCTGTTGACTGATCGTCAACCCAACGACCTTGGCGCCGAACGTCTTGGCGGCATATTCGGCAAAGCCGCCCCAGCCGCAGCCGATCTCGAGCAGCTTCTGCCCGGGCTTGAGATCGATCGCCTCGGCCAGCCGCTTGTACTTGTTGGTCTGCGCGGCACTGAGGTCGGTGGTGTGCTCCTCGAACAAGGCCGAGGAATAGGTCATGCTCGGATCCAGCCAGGCCGAGTAAAACGAATTCCCGATGTCGTAATGGGCATAGATGTTGCGCTTCGCCTGACGCTTGGTGTTGCGGTTGAACCAGTGCCGGACCAGCTGGGCAAACCGGATCAGCGGCTTGTCTTCCAGCATCGACTGCAGCAGGTGCTGGTTGACGCAGAACAGATAGAGAAACTGCGTCAGGTCCGGCGTATCCCAGTCGCCGTTCAGATAGGCCTCGGCGATGCCGATGTCGCCGCCATTGAGAAGACGCGATGCGAAGCCGTAATTGGCCAGGATCATTGCGGCGGCCGGCCCGGGCTCAACGCCGCCGAGCCGGATCACCCGTCCGTCCGGCAGGGTCACGTCGAGCGTGCCTTTTCGCAACCGCGAGCCGAAGCCGAGGGCAAGGCGGGGCAGGCGGGGAAGATCGGCAAGCACCTTGTCGATGGTATCAGGGGTGACTGGGATGACGTCCGGCATGGCAGGTCCACTCACGCAAACGGCTCCAGCCCACGTCCCCGTCGGCTGGCCGGTGCGGCACCTGTGCGGGCAGGGATCACGGACGCAGAGCGAGCCGGCCGTTTCCGGTCAGCGTCGTGACATATAAGCGTGGCTGCCGTTCCCCGCCAAGCCGGTATTGGTTCCAGGGCTTGCACTGATTTCGCCACGCGGGACGAGGCGGACGCCTTTGGCCCACAGCCGCAGTGCCTCCCAATGGATCGCGGCGAAGATTTTGACAGTCACCAGCGGGAGCGAGACGAAGGCTGCGAGCAGGGAGCCAGACGTCAGCCCGCGACGGCGGCCAGAGAAGGTTGCAGCGAGCAGGGGCCCGTCGGGGCCAGTTTCCAGAATCCGCAACTTGACCTTGTCGCCCGGCGGCATGACCCGGAAATGGTAGCGCATCGCCATGTCGATGAACGGCGAGACGTAGAAGGTCTTGTCCTGCGTCTGGCGCAGTCCTGCCGCGGACAGCTCATTGGATCTGACCGGCAGCACATAGGGCTTGATCTCGCCGAAGGTGTTGCGGACCTCGTAGATCATCAGCGCCAGGGTGCCGTCGCTGCGATAGCAGAAATAGACCGACAGCGGATTGAACACGTAGCCGAGCAGCCGCGGATAGCACAGCAACAGCACGCGTCCGCCGCCGAGATCGATCCCCTGATCCGCCGCGCAGGTCTGCGCATAGGCCAGCAGCGACGAGCCGTCGCGCGGACCGTGGTCGGCCTCGTGGAAGCTGTAGAGCGCTCGCCGATTGACCCCGAACAGCGAGGCCTGCCGGTCCGCCTGGTCGAGCCGGCCGAGATCGATCAGCAGGCTCATCACGCGATACCGGAAGCGGTGCGTGGTGGGCCGCATGCGGGCATGCATGACCTCTCCGACATAGAGCGCGGCCGCTTCCGTTCGGTCATCCTGTCCCGAGTGATCCATGTCCATATCGCGCCTATTCCGCAGCCTCGGCGAGCTCGGTGGGAAACCCGCGCCATGGCACGCTCGCGCCGAGCGCCTCCGCCACGGCGAGACCCGAGCGCAGCCCGTCCTCATGGAAGCCGTAGCCGGTCCAGGCCCCGCAGAACCAAGTATGGCGCTGCCCCTGAATCGCTGCCAGGCGCTTCTGCGCCGCAAAGGCCGCAGCCGTATATTGTGGATGCTCACAGATATATTTGCCAAAGGTCAGCTCCGGGGCCGGAGCGAAGGGTGGGTTGAGGCTGACGAACAGCGGCTTGGCGTCGTCGATGTCCTGCAGGTTGTTCATCCAATAGGTGACGGCGACGTCGTTCATGGGAACGCCCTCACGCTGCCAGCGCAGGAAATTCCACGAGGCCCAGGCGCGGCGGCGCTTCGGCATCAGCCTGCTGTCACGGTGCAGATAGATCGTGTTGGGCGAATATTTGATCGCACCGAGGATGCCGCGCTCCCGCTCGTCCGCGTCGGTGAGCATCGACAAGGCCTGGTCGCTGTGTGCGGCAATCACCACATGATCGTAGGTGTCCCGACGCCCGCTGCTGTCTTGAACGACGACGCCGTGGGCGGTGCGTTCGATGCTGGTCACGGCGCTGCCGAGCCTGATCTGGTTGCGGAAGCTCGACGTCAGTTTCTCCACATAGCGCCGGCTGCCGCCCTTGACGGTGCGCCAGACGGGACGGTCATATTGCAGCAACCTGTGGTTGCTGAAGAACGCAACGAAGTTCTCGGCCGGAAAGTCCAGCATCTCGGACGCCGGGGCTGACCAGATCGCGGCCCCCATCGGCGCCAGATAGTCGGTGAGCAGTCGCGGAGCGAAATGGTTGCGCCGGAAATAATCCCCGAGCGTAAGGCCATGCAGGCGGCCGGCCTTGAAGTCGGCTGTACTCTGCTCGTTGAAGGTCAGGATGTCCCTGAGCATCCAGAGATAGGATGTCGACAGCAGATTGCTCGGCTGCGCGAACAGCCCCTTGGCGGTGTCGAGCCAGGTGTTTCCGCCACCTTTCCATTCGAAGCGGCCGGCATCCGCGGTGACGGCAAAGCTCATGCTGCTGTCGACCGTCTCGACCCCCAGATGGTCGAACAAGGCGGTGAGCTCAGGATAGTTCAGCTCGTTGTAGACGATGAAGCCGATGTCGACCGAGACCGGAGCGCCGTCATAGTCGATCGTCACGGTATGGCTGTGGCCGCCCGGACGGAGATCGCGCTCGTAGACGGTGATCGGATAACGTTTCGCCAAGGACCAGGCCGCGGCGTTACCCGCAATACCCGTTCCGACCACCGCAACTCGCATGAATGCCCCCTGAAGTTCACGTGCAAGTTACGGAGTCCCAGCCAAAGGGTTTCACGGGCGCGCTCGCCGCGTCACACCCCGGCCAAAACGGCATTCGACAGATGAAATCTTGGTAAGGCGGCAGCCGGGGGCCCGTGGCTCTGCCTTCACGAAACTCCGCTGATTTACGGGAGATTCGTCGATTCGGTGGACTTTATCGGCACCATCGCTGCTGGGGCGACGGGGGGGCTGCAGGGCTGTCCGCCGCCGTGGGCTGCGGCTAGAATGATTCCCAAGACTACAGGGAAGCATCACGCCAGTGTCCATCGTGCCGATCGCCGTCGACGAGCCTTGCCGCGCGTCCGCTGACCCGCGGATCGTCGCCGGGATGCGGGAGCGCCGTGTGCCGGCTACCCTGCGGCGATTTGTCCACTGGCTGGCGGCGATCGGATTGGCGGCGAACTCGGCCGGCTGCCTGCTGACCCAGGATATTCCCGATCCGGCCCTCGACTTGCCCCAGCGCTACAAGGCGGCGTCCGGTTCCGATATGGCGGCGCCGCCGCCGCTGGATTGGTGGCGCGGCTTCGGATCACGCGAGCTAACCCAGCTGATGGAGGAGGCGCAGAGCGTCAACCTCGACATTGCCGCTGCTGTGGCAAGGTTCCGGCAGGCCGATGCGCTGGCGCGGCAGGCCGGCGCGGCGCTGCTGCCAAGCCTGTCGAGCACGGGGCAGGAGACCTATTCGCGCACGTCCGGGTCGAGCTCCAGCGGGCTCACCAATGGCGGCCGCGAGGTCGTCAATTACCAAGCCTCGCTCTCTGCGAGCTACCAGCTCGACTTCTTCGGCCAGAATCGCGACGCGCTGCAGGCGGCCGAGGAAACCGCGGTAGCCAACCGCTTCGACCGCGACGTCACGCAGTTGACGACGCTCGCCACCGTCGCCAATGCCTATTTCCAGGTGCTGGCCGCGCAGGATCGGATTCGGACGGCTGAGCGCAACATCGCCAGCGCCACGCGTGTGCTCGATGCCATCCGCGAGCGGCAGAAGGCTGGCACCGGCAATGATCTCGACGTCGCGCAGCAGGAGAGCGTGCTCGCCAATCAGAAGGCGGCGGTGCCGCCGCTGCGCCAGACGCTCGATCAGAACGTCAATGCCCTGGCCGTGCTGGTCGCGCGATCGCCCGAAGGCATTCGGGTCATTGGCGGCTCGCTCGATCAGATCAGGACTCCGCGGGTCACGCCTGGTCTGCCGTCGGAGATCCTGACGCAGCGTCCGGACATCCGCCGGCAGGAGGCCCAATTGGCATCGGCAACGGCCAATGTCGGCAGCGCGCGGGCGCAGTTCTTTCCGAGCATCCAGCTCACGGGCAACGGCGGCTACCAGAGCGCGGCACTGGTGTCGCTGTTTCAGCCGCATGCGGCGTTCTTCAGCCTCGCCGGCAGCCTGACCCAGCCGATCTTCGACGGCGGCCGGATTCTGGGCAACTTCGAGAACGCCAAGGCGCGGCAGGATGAACTGCTGCAGACCTACCGCAAGACCGTGATCCAGGCCTTCACCGACGTCGACAATGCGCTGTTCTCGATCAAGCAGACCACGATCCGACTGCAATTGCAGCGCCAGGTCGTCGCCGCCTCGCGGCGTGCG
This sequence comes from Bradyrhizobium sp. HKCCYLRH1030, assembly GCF_051168395.1. NCBI lineage: Bacteria > Pseudomonadati > Pseudomonadota > Alphaproteobacteria > Hyphomicrobiales > Nitrobacteraceae > Bradyrhizobium > Bradyrhizobium sp. HKCCYLRH1030. The sequence goes on from NZ_JBNPUY010000001.1 coordinate 290,692, forward strand.
TTCGAATTGTCAGAGCAGCAGTTGCGCGCGGGAACTGCCGACATCGTGACCGTCTTGAATACGCAATTGACGCTGTTCCAGGCCGAGGACGCGCTATCGCAGGCGCAACTGGCGCGCCTGCAGGCGTTTGTGAGCCTCTACCAGGCGCTCGGCGGCGGCTGGGAGCCGCGCATGGAGAAGTCGGCCGATGCTCTTTAAACCGGACGAGAAGGGAGCAGCGGCAGTGAAGCGCGCGCGGTCCAGCGTGGCACGGCGACTGGTGTCGATCGCGATCACGCTGCTGATCCTCGGCGGCCTCGGCTATATCGGCTGGTCGGCGATGCAGCAGAAGCAGCAGGCCAATAACCGCTTCGCGCGGCCCGACCTTCCCGTTCCGGTCCTGGCTGCCTCGCCTGCCATCAAGGACGTGCCGGTCTATCTCGACGGCGTCGGCGCGGTGCGCGCGCTGAACACGGTCACGGTGCGCTCGCAGGTCGACGGCAAGCTGATCGCGGTCAATTTCGTCGAAGGGCAGGACGTCAAGAAGGGCGACGTGCTCGCGGAGATCGATCCGGCGATCTATCAGGCGCAGTACGATCAGGCCGTTGCCAAGAAGGCGCAGGACGAGGCGCAACTCGCCAACCAGAAGCTCGACCTCGCCCGCTACGAGCAGCTCGCCGCCAGCAATGCCGGCTCCAAGCAGCAGGCCGACACGCAGCGCGCGGTGGTGGCGCAGCAGCAGGCGCTGATCAAGGCGGATCAGGCCGCGATCGACAATGCGGCGACGACCTTGAGCTACACCAAGATCGTGGCGCCGCTCTCCGGCCGCGCCGGCCTGCGCCAGGTCGACCAGGGCAACATCGTTCATGCCTCTGACGCGACCGGCCTCGTCGTCATCACGCAGCTGCAGCCGATTGCGGTTCAGTTCAGCCTGCCCCAGCAGCAGATCATGCGCGTCAATGCGGCCGCCGCCAAGGGACCGCTCGCCGTCGACGTGTTCGGCAATGACGGCGTCACCGTCATTGACACCGGCACGTTGCGGGGCATCGACAACCAGGTCGATCAGACGACGGGCACGCTGAAGCTGAAAGCAGAATTCCCCAACGGCAGATTTCAGCTCTGGCCGGGACAGTTCGTCAATGTCCGCCTCAAGGTCGAGACCCTGTCGCAGGCGATCACGGTGCCGACGTCGGCCGTGCAGCGCGGGCCGGCAGGTACGTTCAGCTACGTGATCGGCGAGGGCGACATCGTCTCTGCGCATCCGGTGGCGGTCGTGCAGCAGAATGAGAGCGAGGCCGTGATCGCGAGCGGCTTGAGCCCCTCGGACCGTGTGGTGACGACAGGCTTTGCCAACCTCGCCGAGGGCGTCAAAGTGGTGGTCGGGCGCGCCGAGCAGACGCCGCAGGCCGATCTGGCGCCACGCAAACGCGGCCGCAATCCGCAAGCAAAGGATCAAGGCAAGGACCAGGCCAAGGAGGGCGGAGCTCCGCCTGACGGCGCGCCGAAGGACGGCGAGCCGCGTCGCAGGCCTCAGGCCGCGGGCCAGACCGATGCCGGTGCAGCGCCCCAGGGAGGGAGTGAAGCAGGTCGCGGCGCGAAGGCGCAGCCATGACGCGACCGCAAGAGTGACGAGCAGTCGCGATGAGCGTCTCCGAACCCTTCATCCGCCGTCCTATCGCGACCTCGCTGCTCGGCGTCGCGCTGCTGATCGGCGGCCTGCTCGGCTATCTCGCGCTGCCGGTCTCGGCGCTGCCGCAGGTCGACTTCCCGACCGTCCAGGTGACGACGCAACTGCCGGGCGCCAGCCCCGATGTGATCGCCTCGCTGATCACGGCGCCGCTGGAGCGCCAGCTTGGCCAGATCCCGTCGCTCTCGGCGATGAACTCGACGAGCTCGTTCGGCGTCAGCCAGATCTCGCTGCAGTTCGATCTCGGACGCGACATCGATGGCGCCACGCAGGACGTCCAGGCGGCGATCAATGCCGCCGCCGGCGTCTTGCCGAAGTCGCTGCCCTATCCGCCGACCTACGCCAAGGTCAATCCGGCCGACGCACCGGTCATGACGCTCGCGCTGACCTCGGACACGATCTCTTTGCGCGCGATGAGCGACATGGCCGACACGATCCTGGCGCAGCGGCTGAGCCAGGTCTCCGGCGTCGGCCGCGTCTCCGTGCTCGGCGGACTCAAGCCCGCGGTGCGCGTGCAGGCCGACCTGGCGCGGCTCGCCGCCTATGGCATCTCGATGGAGGACCTGCGCGCCGCCATCGCAGGCGCCAACGTCTCCGGTCCCAAGGGATCGCTCGACGGTGCCCAGCAGGCCTATCTGATCACGGCCAACGACCAGATCGGAGCCGCCGACGCCTACAAGCCGATCATCATCGCCTACCGCAACGGCTCGCCGGTCACGATCGGCGATGTCGCAACGATTATCGATGGTCTGGAGAACGATCGGACCGGCGGCTGGTACCAGGGTGTCCCTGCGGTCATCCTCGACATCCAGCGCCAGCCGGGTGCCAACGTCATCGAGGTCGTCAAGCAGATCCGTGCCGAGATCCCGAAGCTGCAGCGCACGCTTCCCGCCGGCGTGAAGCTCGCCATCGTCAGCGATCGCACCGTGACAATCCGCGCCTCCGTGCACGACGTGCAGTTCACGCTGGTGCTCAGCGTGGTGCTGGTGACGCTGGTTGTGCTGCTGTTTCTGCGCTCGCTGCGTGCCACGATCATCGCCGGCGTCGCGCTGCCGCTGTCGCTGATCACGAGCTTCGGCGTGATGTACTTCGCCGGTTTCAGTCTCGACAATCTCTCGCTGATGGCACTCACCATCGGCACCGGCTTCGTCGTCGACGACGCCATCGTGATGATCGAGAACATCGTGCGCCACATGGAAAATGGCGAGAGCGCGATGAACGCCTCGCTGCGCGGCGCGCGCGAGATCGGCTTCACCGTGATCTCGCTGACCGTGTCGCTGATCGCGGTGTTCATTCCGCTGCTGTTCATGTCCGGGCTTGTCGGTCGCATGTTCCGCGAGTTCGCGTTGACCTTGACGATCGCAGTCGTGACGTCGGCGGTGGTCTCGCTGACCCTGACGCCGATGATGTGCTCGCGGCTGTTGAAGCATGCCAGCGAGGAATGGGTGCTGCCGGGGCTGAACGCCATCAGCCGCTTCATCGACCGCACGGTGGCGGTCTATCACCGCAGCCTGCTCTGGGTGCTCGACCGCCAGACCGAGACGCTCGTCGTGACCTTCGCGACCTTGGCGGCGACCTTGGCGCTCTACGTCGTCGCGCCCAAGGGCTTCCTGCCGCTGCAGGATACCGGCTCGATCACGGCGGTGACCGAAGCCGGCCCTGACGTGTCGTTCGCCGAAATGAAGAAGCGCCAGGCGGACGTCGCCGCCGCGATCCAGGCTGACCCCGACGTCGTCGGCGTCGTCTCGGTGATCGGCGCCGGATCGGTCAATCCGACCACCAATGTCGGCCGTCTCGTCATGACCTTGAAGCCACTTGGCGAGCGGCAGGACGGGGTCGCCGAGGTGATCGACCGGCTGAAGCAGAAGACCTCGGGCGTGCCCGGCATGACCGTGTACTTCCAGCCGGTCCAGGACGTGCAGATCTCGACCCAGGCGAGCCGCTCGCAGTACCAGTACACGCTGACCGGTGCCGATGCCGCCGAGGTGTCGAAATGGGCGAGGCAGCTTGTCGGAGAAATGCGCCGCGACCCTCTATTCCGCGACGTCTCCTCCGAAGCCCAGGAGGGCGGCCTGCGCGCGGAGCTGACCATCGACCGCCAGCGCGCCGGCCAGCTCGGCGTCAGCCTGCAGGGCGTCACCGACACGCTCAATGACGCCTTCGCGCAGCGGCAGATCTCGACGATCTACGGCCAGGCCAACCAGTACCGCGTGGTGCTGGAGGCGCTGCCGATGTATCAGCGCGACCCGTCGGTCCTGTCGAAGCTCTATCTGCCCGGCGCTGGCGGCCAAGTGCCGCTCTCGGCGGTGGCAAGCCTCAAGCGCACCACGGCGCCGCTGGCGATCTCGCATCAGGCGCAGTTTCCGGCGGTGTCGCTGAGCTTCAACCTCGCGCCCGGCGCGGCGCTCAGCGAGGCGGTCGACGCGCTTCATGCGACCGAGAACCGCATCGGCATGCCCGGCAGCATCATCGGCGTCTATTCGGGCGATGCCGCCGAGTTCGCCAAGTCGCTGGCCGGCCAGCCCTGGTTGCTGCTCGCGGCTGTGGTTACGATCTACATCGTGCTCGGCGTGCTCTATGAGAGCTACATCCATCCGATCACGATCCTCTCGACGCTGCCATCCGCCGGCGTCGGCGCCATCCTGGCCCTGATGCTGTTCGGCCAGGATCTCTCGGTGATCGGCCTGATCGGCATCATCCTCTTGATGGGCATCGTCAAGAAGAACGCGATCATGATGATCGACTTCGCGCTCGAGGCGGAGCGTCACGAGAACCGCACCCCCTACGACGCCATCGTGCAGGCGTGTCTCCTGCGCTTCCGCCCGATCATGATGACGACCCTGGCCGCTCTGTTCGGCGCGCTCCCGCTGGCGATCGAGAGCGGCACCGGCTCGGAGCTGCGCTTTCCGCTCGGCATCTCCATCATCGGCGGCCTGCTGCTCAGCCAATTGCTGACGTTGTACACGACGCCGGTCATCTATCTCGCGCTCGACCGCATCAATCGTCGCTTCGAGCGCGCGCTGCCGTCGGCGCCGGACCTGCCGTCGCCGCCGATCGCAGGTGCGACCGAAGGCATCCAGTGATGGCCTCGATCTCCGAGCCGTTCATCCGCCGGCCGGTCGGCACCACGCTGCTCTCGATCGGCCTGTTCCTGGTCGGGATCGTCGCCTATATCTTCCTTCCCGTCGCACCGGTGCCGAACGTCGACTTCCCGGCGATCTTCGTCAGCGCGTCGCGCCCGGGTGCGGACCCGTCCGTCATGGCGGGGACGGTCGCGGCGCCGCTGGAGCGACGACTCGGCGAGATCGCGGGCGTCAACCAGATCACCTCGACGAGCTCGCTCGGCACCACCAACATCCAGATCCAGTTCTCGATCGGCCGCGACATCGACAAGGCCGCGCGCGACGTGCAGGCAGCCATCAATGCCTCGCTGTCGGACCTTCCGAGCGACCTTCCGGCGCTGCCGCGGTTCCGCAAGGCGAACACGGCCGCGGCTCCCGTATTCGTTCTCGCCCTGACCTCGAAGACGATGACGACGAGCGCGATGTACGACGTCGCCGACACCGTGCTGGCGCAGCGGCTGTTCCAGGTGCCCGGCGTCGGTAACGTCACTGTCAGCGGCGCCGATCAACCCGCCGTGCGCATCGCGCTCAATCCGGTCTCGCTCGCCAATGCCGGCATTTCGACCGACGATGTCCGGACGGCGATCATCAATGCCAATCCGATCGGGCCTGTCGGCATCTTCGAGGGCGGCCGCCAGAGCGAGACCATCGCCATCAACCGGCAGATGCGCAGCGCGGCCGAATTCCGCGACATCCTGATCAAGAGCAGCAATGGCAGCTTCGTGCGGCTGTCGGATGTCGCCGACGTCGAGGATTCCGTACGCAACGTGCGTTCGATCGCCTGGTTCAACAAGCAGCCAGCGGTGCTGATCCAGATCGCCAAGCAGGGCGATGCCAACGTGATCGAGACGGTCGACCGTGTGAAGGCGCTGATCCCGGAGCTCAAGCAATGGCTGCCGGCGGGCATCGAGATCTCCACTCTGGTCGACCGCACCGGGACCATTCGCGCCTCGGTCGACGACATGCAGTGGACCTTGCTCGCGACCGCCGTGCTGGTGATGGTCGTCGTATTCCTGTTCCTTCGCCGCCTGGTGCCGACGGTCGCGGCCGGCGTCTCGGTGCCGCTGGCGCTCGCCGGTACCTGCGCGGCGATGTGGCTCGCAGGCTTCTCGATCGACAATCTGTCACTGATGGCGCTCGCGATCTCCGTCGGCTTCGTCGTCGACGACGCCATCGTCATGATCGAGAACATGTACCGCAATCTCGAGCATGGCCTGTCGCCGATGCGCGCCGCGCTCGATGGCGCCCGCCAGATCGGCTTTACCGTGTTGTCGATCAGCCTTTCCTTGATTGCAGCCTTCGTGCCCTTGATCTTCATGGACGGCGTCGTTGGCCGTCTCCTGCGTGAGTTCTCGCTGACGCTGACCTTCGCAATCGTCGTGTCGACGTTGGTGTCGCTGACGGTGACGCCGATGATCTGCGCGCATTACATCAAGGAGACGCTGTCCGATCGTGCCACCTGGTTCGACCGTATCGTCGAAGGCGCGCTGTCCGGCATGGTCCGCTTCTATGCCTGGACGCTGCGCGGCGTGCTGGTTTATCCGTTTCTCACCCTGATCGTGTTCTTCGCCACCATCGCGCTCACGGTGACGCTCTACATCAAGGTGCCCAAGGGCTATTTCCCGACCGACGATTCCGGCTTCGTCATCGGTGCGACGCGCGCCTCGGCCGACATTTCGTTCCAGTCCATGCTGGGCCTGCAGCAGCGGCTCGCCGACATCGTGATGGCCGATCCCGCCGTGGCCGGGATCGGCTCGACGATCGGGGGCGGCGGCGGGCCGGGTGGCGCGACGTCCAACCGCGGTACCATGTTCATCAATCTCAAGCCCCCGGCGGAGCGCGAGGGCGTCTCCACTGAGCTCGTGATCAACCGCCTCAGGCGGAGCCTCGCGACGGTCCCCGGCATTCGGCTCTTCATGTTCGCCGCGCAGGACGTGCGCACCGGCGGCCGTCAGAGCGATTCCGACTACCAGTACACGTTGAGCAGCCCCGATCTCGACCTTCTGCAGAAATGGGCGCCGATCGTCGCCAAGCGCCTGGAGACGGTCGACGGCATCACCGACATTTCCAGCGACCGCGATCCCGGTGGCCTGCAGCTCGCGCTGCGGATCGACCGACAAAAGGCGGCGAGCCTCGGCGTCCGCGTCCAGGACATCGACAACGCGCTCAACAACGCCTTCGCGCAACGCCAGATCTCGATCGTCTACAGCCAGCGCAACCAGTACATGGTCGTGCTGGAGATCGACCCGAAATTCCAGACCGATCCCTCCCATCTCGACCGCATCTATGTGGCCGGGGCAGGGGACGCGCAGGTGCCGTTGTCGGCGCTGGTCAAGGCCGAGCGCGGCCTGTCACCGCTGGCGGTGTATCATTCACAATCGTTCCCTTCGACCACCGTGTCGTTCAACCTGCTGCCGGACGTGCCCTTGCAGACCGCGACCGCCAACATCCAGCGCGCCGTCGACGAGCTGCACATGCCGGAGGGCATCCGCGGCAGTTTCGACGGCAATGCCGGGGACTTCAACAAGAGCAGCGGCCGCCAGCCGCTCTTGATCCTGTTCGCCCTGGCCGCGATGTATATCGTGCTCGGCGTGCTCTATGAGAGCCTGGCGCATCCGCTGACCATCATTTCGACCCTGCCGTCGGCCGGGCTCGGCGCGCTGCTCGCTTTGCAGGTCACCAATACACCGCTGACCGTGATCGCCTTCGTCGGCATCATCCTGTTGATCGGCATTGTCAAGAAGAACGGCATCATGCTCGTCGATTTCGCGCTCGAGGCCGAGCGCCAGCGCGGCATGTCATCGGCCGATGCGATCTTCGAGGCCTGCCGGGTGCGCTTTCGCCCGATCCTGATGACGACCCTCGCCGCGCTGTTCGCCGGCCTGCCGCTGGTGATCGCGACCGGTCCGGGTACCGAGCTGCGCCGCCCGCTCGGCATCACCATCATCGGTGGGCTGCTGGTGTCGCAGATCCTAACCCTCTACACCACGCCGGTGATCTACCTGCTGATCGACCGGCTGCGCCGCCGCTCGTCGCCGGAGCCGCTCGCCGCGCCCGCTGAATGAGCCGTTGTGGCGCTGTCCGCGGGCGCGTATAGCCGCCGCATGCCAGAACCACACGACCATCCGCCGCTCGCCACCGAGGCGCCGTCCGATTGCCCGCGTTGCCAGAAGCCGCTGCCGCTGTGCATCTGCGACAGCGTCACACCGCTGGAGAGCCGGCTGGGGCTCCTGATCCTGCAGCATCCGCAGGAGCAGGATCGCGCGCTCGGCACCGCGCGGCTCGCCGCCCTGCATTTCAAGAACGCGGTGGTCAAGGTCGGGCTATCCTGGCCGAGCCTCGCCAAGGCACTGGGACGGCCGGTAGCCGATCCCGCGCGCTGGGCCATTCTCTATCTCGGCTCGGCGAAGGCGGCCGAGCTAGACCCCGAGAGCGAGGTGGTCGCGGTGACCCGCAAGGGTGAGGTGGCCGACAACCAGCGCGCCATCCTCAAGTCGATCGAGGGCGTGATCCTGCTCGACGGCACCTGGAGCCAGGCCAAAGCGCTGTGGTGGCGCAATCCGTGGATGCTGAAATGCCAGCGCGTGATCCTCGGGCCGCGACAGCCGTCGCGCTACGGCCGGCTGCGCCGCGAACCGCGCCGCGACGGGCTGTCGACCATCGAGGCTGCCGGGATGCTGATGGCCGCGCTGGAACGGCGTCCGGAGATCGCCACGACCCTCGACGCGAGCTTCGAGCGCATGCTGACGCGGTATCGGGAGGTGGAAAAAGCGCAGCCGGAGCTCACGCCCCGCCCAAAGGCCCGCAAGCCGGATTGGCGCAACCGTAAACGGCGGGTTTAGGAACCGGGGGTACGCTTCTTGCATTGCAGCATGGAACGAGGATGAGAGCCATGCAGGAAGCAGAAAAGTCCAATGTGGTGCAGTTCCGGGACTACGCGCCCCGGCTGGCCGGCAGATCCGGCTCGGATCGGACGGGCGTCTCGGCCGGTGAACGAGGGGCAATTCTGACTTGGCCGCGCGCGCAGGTCAGCTATCCCGGCGGCATCGACGATCTGCCCATCTAGCGCCGGTTCGCGGTCCCAATGGGTAGTCCAACCGCTTGATTTTGATTGAGTGGAGGCCACGACCAGAATTGAACTGGTGTAAACGGTTTTGCAGACCGCTGCGTAACCACTCCGCCACGTGGCCCCTGTGGGCGGAGCAATATAGCCAATCTCTCGGTTAGGCAACCACTCTCGTCGCGAAGGCCGACGCCGTCGATCCGGGCCTTCGGCCAGCTGGAATTTCGATCCGCCCAGCCGCGTTTCGAACTGGTCGCATCGGGCACGGCAGCGCAGAGAGGGATTGTCGCGCCGCCCTCATCGCGAACCCTGGTCCACAACTCGCGTGGTCGCAATTCCAGACGGAGCTGGCGACACCGTCGCTCCCGATCGCTAGGAGCTTTCGCCGAACTGCTGCACCGGCAATGGCGCGCAGCAGCGACGATAGTTGAAGACATCGCGGCGAAATCGCGCAACGCGCCTTGATTTCGTCAGGTTGTGTAGTTCTAATTGTTCTATGTCAGGGTGCGTTGCGGGGAGCCGAGCTCTCTAGAACAGCACGCCCGCGACTCGCACACAACTTCACACGCAAAGATCTGTCATGGATGATCACCCGACACGCCGCTCGGTGGTTTTCGGCACGCTTGCCGCATGCACAACGGTTGCCCGCGCGGCGGCCGATGACGACGATCCGCGCAAGGAGAAGCGGCCGCAAAAAGGCGACCTGATCGTGTTCTCGGAAGGGGAACGCGAAGGGCAGACGATCACGCCTGATGACTTGAAGATTGGCGAGCCACCGGTTCATGGGTGGCCGAAGGATCCAGCGAATGCGATCGTGCGTGACGGGTCGCGATTGAACGAGGTGCTGCTCGTCAGGCTCGATCCAAACGAACTCGACGAAGACACGCGTCAGCGTGCGGCCGAAGGCATCGTCGCCTATTCGGCCATCTGTTCGCATGCGGGATGCCCGGTCACGGCCTGGATCAAGGCGACCGAGGGCAACGACGATGTCTTCAAATGCATGTGCCACAATTCCGAGTACGACCCGAGGCGCGGGGCGCAGGTCGTGTTCGGCCCCGCGCCCCGGCGGCTCGCCGCGCTTCCCCTCGTGATCAAGGACGGCGCGCTCATGATCGCTGCGCCCTTCATTGGAAAGGTAGGTGGCCAACAGGGCTGATGAGATCCCATGTGCCTATCGGAACTCGCATCGTCTCGACACCCGTCACGACAACAAGTGAATCGAAAAACGAAGCAGGGGAGGTTTGTCCATGTCCATCACGTCCACCGCGATCAAGCAATGGCTGCTATCGAGCACCGTGGCGTTCACGTGTCTCGCCGCACCGGCAGCCGTGGCCGGCCCGATCGACAACTACAGTCCTGTCACGCCCACGCGGCTCGAAGATCCCGAGCCAGGCAACTGGATGCTCTATCGCCGGACCTATGATGGCCAGGGGTATAGTCCGCTCGACCAGATCAACACCACGAACGTCAAGGACATGGTGCCGGTCTGGACCTTTGCCACCGGCGTGGTCGAGGGGCACGAGGCGCCGCCGCTGGTCAACAACGGCGTCATGTTCATCACGACGCCGATGGGGCAGGTGATCGCGCTGAATGCCAAGACCGGCGACCAGTACTGGCGCTACAAGCGCGAGCTCCCCGAGGATTTGTTCCAGCTGCATCCGACCAATCGCGGCGTCGGCCTGTGGCAGGACAAGCTCTACCTCGCCACGACGGACGATCATCTGGTCGCGCTCGACGCCAAGACCGGCAAGGTGCTGTGGGACAAGAAGGTCCAGGACTACAGGAAGGGACAATATCTCACGCTGATGCCGCTCATCGTCGACGGCAAGGTGATGGTCGGCGGATCCGGCGGCGAGTTCGGCGTCCGCGGCTATGTTGCCGCTTATGACGCCGAGGACGGCAAGGAGCTTTGGCGCACCTTCACTATTCCTGCCGAAGGCGAGCCCGGGCATGACACGTGGAGCGGCGACGACTGGAAGAATGGCGGCGGGTCTGCCTGGATGACCGGCACCTACGACAAGGACACCAAGACGGTGTATTGGGGCGTCGGCAACGCCGCGCCGTGGCCGGGGGGCCTGCACCCCGGCGACAATCTCTACACCAGCTCGGTGATCGCCCTGGATCCTGCGACCGGAAAGATCAAGACGCATTTCCAGTATCACCAGAACGACTCGTGGGACTGGGACGAGGTCGATGCACCGATGCTGGTCGACCTGCAGCGGGACGGCCGCAGCTTCAAGAGCCTGATCCATCCCGGACGCGACGCCATCTTCTGGGTGCTCGAGCGCACGCCGGAGCGAATCAACTACGTCAACGGCTGGAACTTCGTCCACACCGATGTCTGGAAGGGAATCGAGCCCGAGACGGGACGGCCGATCGTCGATCCCGCGCACAAGCCGACGCTCGGCAAGCGCGTCGATTTCTGTCCGTCTCTATGGGGTGGCAAGGACTGGCCGTCGGCCGCCTACAGCCAGAAGACGCGCTTCGTCTATGTGCCGGCCAACGAGAACTTCTGCGGCGGCTTCACCGGCGAGAAGCTGCCGCTCGTTCCCGGTCAGCTATGGCTCGGCACGAAGGCGGAGGACATCGGGCTGTCGGTGCGGCCCGGCGCCGATCATTTCGGCGAGCTGCAGGCGTGGGATCCGGCGACTGGCAAGAAGGTGTGGTCGCACAATTTCCCGAAATCCCAGCTGTTCGGGTCGGTGACCGCGACGGCGGGCGATCTCGTTCTGGTCGGCGGCACCAACGACCGGATGTTCCGGGCGTTCCATGCCAAGACCGGCGAGCTGCTGTGGGAGCAGAAGACGAACTCGGGCATCATGGGCATGCCCGTCGCCTATGAGGTGGATGGCACGCAGTACATCGCCGTGCAGTCCGGCTGGGGCGTCGATGCGCAGCGCATCCAGGATGCGCTCTCGAAAGGCAACATCGGTCTGGAGGACAACGTCCCGCAAGGCGGCGTCGTCTGGGTATTCGCAGTCAAGAAGTAGCGCCGGTGATCTGAAGGGCGGCGGCCTCGGCCGTCGCCATCGCAGAAAATGAAGACCGCGGCGGCGTTCCGGCAACGGCGTGCCGATCCCTTGGCTTGCATGACGACAGAAGATCGCGCGTCAGCAGGCCGCGAACCAGCCGTCCGGAAACGGGATCAGCGGCCAGGCGCCCTGGTTGTCGTTGGCCGCCGTGGGGAAATGCAGAATTGAGAACAAGCGGGCCATGGAATCGGTCTCGGTCTCGGGCGCAATAGCGGTTCTCACAACGTCCATCAACAACTCGTATTCGGCTTCGCTCATCTCGCCCTCGCACAAACTGCGAGCCACGATGGCAAAATTCCACTTTGTTCAAATTGAGCGGATCGTTCAAATTCTAACGATCGGGCACGACGGACCCAATTGGTTAGCGGTGCCTTCGTTCCAAAAGATACCGCGGTCCGCGTTGTTCCAATGTGAACGGGCTCACATCCCAAGGCTTCGCGTCGTCCGTGACCCGTCTGCCCGCGCGGCAGGTGATGCCGTGCAGCGATCACGATCCGGCGGCCCGTAGCCGACCGGGAGCAAGAGATCCACAACGCCTGCCCCGAGTCGCAGGCTGCCTCGCTGGCAAAGGCCGAAGAGACGACCCGCTCAAACGTCCGGCTCGACGCAAGCGGCAGAATCGCTGGCGGTCAAACCGCGACGGCGAGAAGCTCGGTGTCCTGCGCCAGAATGTCGCGCATCAGCTGCGACAGGTCTTTCGGCTTGAACGGTTTCGCCAAACGATGAAGGCCGACCACTCTGGGCGAGGGGCCGAGCAAATCAGGCGTCCCGCGTCCTGATTCCAGCACCATGCCCGACATCATCACGATGGGCATCATGGGCCGGGCCGCCCGTGCAGCCCGGATGACGTCGTTGCCGTCCATGTCGGCCAAGTTGAGATCGATCAGAGCCGCGGCGAAATCATCGCGGGACAGGGCATCCATGGCCAGCCGACCGTCGGTGACGGCAGTGACCGTGTAGCCCTCGCGAACCAGAAGGTGCTGGATGACACAGCAAACGCCGACTTCGTCATCAACGACCAGGATGTTCATTATGAGCCCTTCCTGACAGACGTGGATGAGGAGCGCCGTGCCGCGCCTCGCTCAGAAGTCGTTGGCGCACCTCGATCGCACGATCGACCGCTTCGAGCAGATCGAGGATGTCGAACGGCTTCTGCAATGCTGCCGTCGCTCCGAGCTTGATTGCCATACCGAGGAAGTCTGGAGCACCCAGTTTCTTGTCGGTGAACGCGTAACCGGAGATCGCGATGAACGGGACCGTGGGATCGAGCTTGATGAGCTCGCGAATGGTTGCGATGCCGTCCATGCCCGGCATGAACATGTCGATCACGACGGCATCGAAGGACACGCTGCCGATCAATCGAATGCCGGTCGGACCGTCCGGCGCGAGAAACACGCAGAACCGCTTCTTCTTCAATAATGTTTCCAGCGCAGCGCGCGTGGCACAATCATCGTCAATAATGAGGACAGTAGGCATGGGCCACCTCAGTATCAGCAGGACTGAAGGACGCTCACGCTACAAGGACAATAGGCTGAGGCTCGAAAATGGCAAAGTAGTTAACACTGAATTAGTTATCGCGATTCTGCAACCAGCGGTTTTACGGAACTTCCCTGTCCGGGCCGCAGGCCGGCCTTCTGTTGTGCATCATGCGATGAAGATGGAACTATGATTTCCGGGGGTGATGGCTCCGGTTGTTTGAAGAATCTCAGTCCGGCTTGAGCAGGGCGACCGTGACCAGCCCCACTGCGATCAGCGCTGCGCAGCAGAGCCGTCGCGGCGTTGCACGCTCCTTCAGGAACAGCACGCCGATCAGCGTCGCAAACAGGACGCTGCATTCGCGAAACGCGACCACATTGGCGATCGGATTGCGGCTCAAGGCCCAAAGGAATACCACAAATGACGTCAGTCCCAGGGGGCCTGCTATCAGCACCGGAATCCAGGCGTCTCGGATCTCCAACACCAGCGCAGGTCCTCGCAGCATCATCGCGACGAGAAAGAACACGACACTGTCGAGCACGATCATCCAGACCGTGAACGAAGCCCAGCCTTCGGTCTGCCGGGTGCCTGCCGCATCGACCACCGAATAGCCGGCGACCAGTGCGGCGGCGCAGACGGCGGCCCAGAACGCGCGGCGGTCGATCGGACCGTGGATGCGGTCGCGCGCCAGGCCGGTGATGCCGAGGACGATTATGGCAATTCCGATCAACTGCCCGCTCCGTGGCAGTTGCTGCAGACCCAGCGAGGCAAATAGCGTTGCGAACAGCGGAACGGTGCCACGCGCGATCGGGTAGCCGCGTCCAAGCTCGGCCGAACGGTAGGCCATTGCGAGGCTCGCCTTGTAGCCCGCGTGCAAGACCAGCGAGGCCACGATGAGCGGCCAGGTCGAGACCGCCGGAACGGGAACGAGAAACAGGAAGGGTAGGATCAGGGCGCTGCTTACCAGACCCATGCCAGCCAGGAGGGAGAGGCCGCTGCCGGTCTTGACGATGGCGTGCCAGCTCGCGTGAAGCAGACCGGCCATCAGCATGAGAATTGCGGCGACAGGATCCAACGACTCGAGTCCGGTTCAGCTTTCGGGCCGCCAGCTCGCGGCAGCGAAGTAGGGGGTGGGGTCGTGCTGGAGCGCCTGCCGCGAGATGATCCGGCTCGATGGCGACACCGGGAGCTGGTCCCATTCCCCACGATCGACGAATCGGAGACTCGCGATCTCCTCGCCATCGGGCGCAAGCACGCCGCCTTCGATGACGGCCTCGAAGGCGATGACCGTATAGTAGGTCAGATCACCGTTGGGATAGCGGATGAGGAACTCCGGGCCGCCGAACACCCCGAGCAGGCGATTCGGCCGGACCACGAGCCCGGTCTCCTCGAAGCATTCGCGGGTGGCCGCGTCGGCCGGGTGCTCATTCGGATCGATGGCGCCGCCGGGCAACGTCCAGAGGCCCGTCTCCGCGTCGCGCCCGAGCAGAATGCGGCCCTGGTCGTCGAACACGGAGATGGAAACCGCCGTGGTCGCCAAAAGATCATGGCCGATCTTGCTGCGGACGGCTCTCAGATGATCGGAAATCGGCATCGCTGGTCGTCACTTGCAAGAGATGCGCCCCGCTTGCCCGACGCTCCATGCGCGGTCAAGGCAAGACAGCGAAGATCGGCGAACGTTCGCGGCCAATCGGCGGATGTCCCGCGTCACAAGAGAGAGGGATTGGAAGGATACATAGAACCATTCGGCATGGCCAGAATGGCTCCCCGGGCTGGATTCGAACCAGCGACCATTCGATTAACAGTCGAATGCTCTACCGCTGAGCTACCGAGGAACAGGCGAAGCAATGTTCGCGAATGCGGCTGCGTATAACAAAGCCGTTTCGCCTTGCATAGAACGAAATCGCATCTTTGCGACGATTGCGGGCTCAGGAATAAAATACCGAAATTTCAGATGGTTAGATTGATTTTGAACGCTTGCTGGGCAGCGGTCGCCCACAGTTCGATGACAGGAAATTCACTTGGAAGGGAGCAAACCGGCCCCGATAGTTTGGTGGAACCGGCCAGTGCCCGCGGTCATGGAGTGTCGTAGATGCCAAACACCGTCGTCCCATTCGCTGAAGCAGTCTCCGCGCCCTCGTTGATTCCCGATCAGGTCGAGCGTCTCAGCGATGACGAATGTCTCACGCGGTTGGCCGACATGATGACGCGCGGTGATTCCGAACATATTGACGAGATCGTGCAGTTGCTCGGGCGACTGGCCGTGGTGATCGAGTAGCCGGCGGTCGGCTCACTCACAGGCGGCGTCCCTGCGGCTCCGTTGAAACCCGCATGTTGCCTTTTCCAGGGCCTTGTACCAAAAGATTGCGCAGATCGTCCGCGGTCCATCCGCTTTGCTTGCAGGTCTGCTCATGTCTTCATTCGCGACGGCGCGCCAGAAAATGGTCGATGGTCAGGTCCGGACCAACGACGTCACCGATCACCGCGTGCTGGATGCGTTGTTGACCGTGCCGCGGGAAGCCTACGTTCCCACAGATCGGCAGGCGCTGGCCTATCTCGACTTGGATCTCGACGTCTCCGAATCCGCCTCGGCCAAGCGGTATCTGATCAAGCCGATGTTGACGGGAAAACTGCTGCAGGCTGCCGAGATCAAGCCGACCGACAGCGTGCTGGTGGTTGGATGCGCGACGGGCTATCTCGCCGCGCTCGCGGCCCGACTGGCGGGCAGCGTGACGGCGACTGAAGTCGATTCTGCCATTGAAGGGCGCGCCAAGCAGCTGCTTGCCGCCGTCGATGGCTGCCCGGTTACGATTCGAGTCGCGCCGGCCGCGGAGGGTGATCCGGCGGACGGCCGCTTCGACGTGATTCTCCTCAATGGAGCGACCGAGGTCGCTGTGGACGGTCTTTGCCGTCAATTGAAGGAGGGCGGCCGCCTGGTCGGCGTCTTCGCCACCGCGCGTCCCGCCCGCGCCATGATCTTTACGCGATCGCATGGTGATATCGGCAGCAGGGTTCTGTTCGATGCTGCGGCGCCGGTCATTTCCGGTCTCGAGCGGGTCCCCGAGTTCGTTTTTTAAGTCGTCCGACGAGGTCCTTAGCGACCCCTCTGAATTGCCGAGCCGCCCGTCGCGCAGCACGGCTTGGTGCGTCGTCTTCGCGGCCGCGGGCGGGCAAAATTCTGTTTTAAATCAGAAGTGTGGCCTGGATGCTGCACGTTGACAGTTTTCGATACGGGTTCCAGGCTTGGGTGGTTCCGTTGCGCTTGCATGGGGAATAAGGTGCGAGGTGCGCGGGAGTCTCTTCAACAGGTTACGGCCCGGCTCTGGCGTTCGAGCCGGTAACAAATGAATGGAACAGGGATGTTTGGGGTGAAGCTCGTCACCGCAGCGGCGGCTGTGGTCCTCGTGATGGCTTGTGCAGGCCCGACGCCTGCGCTGGCCGACACGATCGAGGCTGCGCTGGTGCGTGCCTATCAGAACAACCCGCAACTGAACGCGTCGCGGGCCCAGGCTCGTGCGGTCGACGAAGGCGTTCCGCAGGCACTCTCGGGGTATCGGCCGAAGGTCAGTCTGAATGCGACGGCGGGCATTCAGTATACGGATTTGCAAGCGGCACCCGCGACGCCGGCCGTGAACGGCGTGCAGAGGCCGCGAAGCGTCGGCCTGACGGTCAACCAGAATCTGTATAACGGTCAGCAGACGGCAAACGGCGTGCGCAAGGCCGAGGCGAACGTCTCGGCGCAACGCGAGGCTCTCCGCATTCTTGAGCAGCAGGTGCTGCTAGCGGCGGCCACGATCTATATGGACTATCTGCGCGATGCGGCGATCGTCGAGGTCCAGCGCAGCAACACGCGGGTGCTGGAGCAGACGCTCAAGCAGACCCGCGATCGGTTCAACGTCGGCGAGGTCACCCGCACCGACGTCGCGCAATCCGAGGCTCAGCTCGCCGCCGGCCGCACGCAGCAGCTCACAGCAGAGGCCCAACTAACGGCGACCCGCTCGAACTTCCGCCGAATCATCGGCAACGATCCCCAGAACTTGGCGCCGGGCTCTCCTGTCGACCGTTACTTGCCGGCGACCCTCCAGCAGTCGGTCGAAACGGCTCTGACGGAAAACCCGAACGTAACCTCGGCGATGTACGGCATCGACGTCCAGTATCTGCAGGTCAGGATCAACGAGGGTGCTCTGCTGCCGACCGTAAACGTCCAGGCTCAGGCGCAGCAGGGCTATGAGTCGAGCCTGCAATCCTATCGTGGGTTCAGCGCGTCGGCTGTCGCCTCGGTGAACGTCCCGATCTACAATGGAGGGGCGGAATACGCGCTGATCCGGCAGTCCAAGGAGTCGCTGGCGCAGCAGCGTCTGGTCCTGGAGCAGACGCGTGATCAGGCTCGCTCCGACGTGGTATCTGCCTGGGGCAAGCTGCTCGCGGGCAAGGCTCAGGTGCAGTCGGCGCAGGCCCAGGTGGCGGCCTCCGAGATCGCCTTGAACGGCGTGCGCGAGGAAGCCAAGGCGGGCCAGCGGACCACGCTGGATGTCCTCAACGCTCAGCAGGCGCTGGTCAACGCGCGGAATTCGCTGGTGAACGCCCAGCATGACCGCGTGGTGGCCTCCTATACGGTGCTTCAGACCGTGGGGCGGCTGTCACCGCAGGTGCTGAACCTGCCGACCACCACCTACGATCCCAGCGTGCACTACCAGCAGGTCCGGGATAACTGGGCGGGTGTGCGGACGCCGGATGGTCATTAGTACATTCTTAATATCGCCCCTGATCCCTCGGTCCTTGGCCGGGGGATTTTTTTGTGGCACATGCTGTGGTTGTGACGAATGGGCGACGCTTGACAGGCGACCTCCGTGCTCCACCGGGTTCGCGGCCGGCGTTGCTTGCATTCATTTGTTGCCATGACATAGCCTCAAAATGGCCGCCGAACGATTCGGACTGCGTCGGAAGTTCTTCCAAGAATAGACTCCGACATGGGCAGTATCGTTCTGTTGTTTTGCATCGATCAGGCCTTGTCCGGAGACGAGTTGGCATGCCCGTTGAGAACTCCAAGCCACTTGGATCCGGCGCCCGGGACTTTTGCGCTGAGCCGGTTCGTGCGGCAGCGTTGCTGATTTGGAGTCGGAAATGACGCAGCCTGCGAAGGTCCAAGAACCCTCCATGGAGGAGATTCTGGCGTCGATCCGGCGTATCATTGCCGACGACGAGGGTAAGCCGCCGGCGGCAGACAAGGCCGCCGCGCCGGAGCCGGTCAAGGCCGAGAAGCCGGCGGCCCCGGCTGCGAAGCCGGTAATGAACGACATCCCACCTTCGAAGATCGCTGCTGCGGCTCCCGCCAAGCCCGCACCTCCGCCTCCCGCGCCGCCGGCGGCTTCCGCAAGCAACAACCAGGATGACATTGACGCATTGCTGGCGGGTTTGGATGAAACGACTCCGGTCGCAGAGGTCCGGCCGGCAGAGCCCGAGCCCGAACCTGAAGTACTCGAGTTGACGGACGACATGGCAGTGGCCCCACCGACTCCCGCTCCAGCGCCAGCCCCCGCGGCGGCATCCTTCCGAAAGGTGGATCCACGGGACGATATCGAGTTCATCGAGGCCGGGCGGCTCAATCAGAAGGCTGCCAGCTTCGAGTCCGCGTTCGAGCAGGTCACGCCGAAGCAGCCGATCCTGGCCCCATCGACGGTGAACGCCGTCGAATCGGCGTTCAACGCGCTGGCCAACACGGTGCTGAGCAACAACGCCCGGACGCTCGAGGACCTCGTCAAGGAAATGCTGCGTCCGATGCTGAAATCGTGGCTGGATGACAATCTTCCGGCCCTGGTGGAGCGCATCGTCAAGGCCGAGATCGAGCGCGTCTCACGCGGCCGCTGACGCCGAGACGGCACGATCTCGCGTCCCATTCTGGAGTGAGCCGCGGCGCGGTAGGCCCTTTCCGTCAATGTTCGCCGCTGCTGTTGACTTGGCGCGCCGCGGCGGCTTTCTAGCCCTGTCAAGCTGATCCCTGCCGGACGGATCGAGAGGGCTCTTCGAGGAGCGCGGTCCGCGGTCGGACATCAGTCCGAAAACAGCCCAAGCACCAACAGCTTGCGCGAGCTTTTTCAGGTCATGTCACAAAAGGCCCGGACGAGTTCCGCGACATCCCGAATTGGACAGCCGGCCCCGCGCCGCTGGAAATGCCATGATCGATAAGAATTATCAGCCCACCGATCTCGAAGGTCGCATGTCCCTGGTCTGGGAGGATGCCCGCGCGTTCTCCGCCGGTCGCCCCGACCGGCGCAATGCGGATCCCTTCACCATCGTGATCCCGCCGCCGAACGTCACCGGCTCGCTGCACATGGGGCACGCGCTCAACAACACGCTGCAGGACATCCTGTGCCGGTTCGAGCGCATGCGGGGCCGCGACGTGCTGTGGCAGCCGGGCACCGACCATGCCGGCATCGCGACCCAGATGGTGGTCGAGCGTCAGCTGATGGAGCGCCAGCAGCCCGGCCGCCGCGAGATGGGCCGCGAAAAGTTCCTCGCGCGCGTCTGGCAGTGGAAGGACGAGAGCGGCGGCACCATCATCAACCAGCTCAAACGCCTCGGCGCCTCCTGCGACTGGGGTCGCGAGCGCTTCACCATGGACGAGGGTCTGTCCAAGGCCGTCGTGAAGGTGTTCGTCGAGTTGCACCGTGCGGGCCTGATCTACAAGGACAAGCGGCTGGTCAACTGGGACCCGAAGCTGCTGACCGCGATCTCCGATCTCGAAGTCCAGCAGATCGAGGTCAAGGGCAATCTCTGGTACCTGCGCTATCCGATCGAGGGGACGACGTTCAGCCCCGAGGATCCCACGAGTTTCATCGTGGTCGCGACCACGCGTCCCGAGACCATGCTCGGCGACAGCGCGGTCGCGGTGCATCCGGACGACGAGCGCTATCAGCACCTCGTCGGCAAGCGCGTGATCCTGCCGCTGGTCGGGCGTGAGATCCCGATCGTTGCCGACACCTATTCCGATCCGGAGAAGGGCACCGGCGCGGTCAAGATCACGCCGGCGCACGACTTCAACGACTTCGAGGTCGGCCGCCGCCATGGCCTGCCGCAGATCAGCATCCTCGATCGCGAAGGCTGCATCGCCCTGGTCGACAACGAGGACTATCTGCGCGGCCTTCCCGAGGGCTCCGAGGAGTTTGCCAGGGAGTTCCACGGCATCGAGCGCTTCGCTGCGCGCAAGAAGATCCTGGAGCGGCTGGAGTCCTTCGGCTTCCTCGAGCGCGTCGAGCCGAACACGCACATGGTGCCGCATGGCGACCGCTCCGGTGTCGTGATCGAGCCATATCTGACCGACCAGTGGTATGTCGACGCCAAGACCCTGGCGCAGCCGGCGATCGCGGCCGTCAGGTCGGGCGCGACGACGTTCGTGCCACGCAATTGGGAGAAGACCTATTTCGACTGGATGGAGAACATCCAGCCCTGGTGCATCTCTCGCCAGCTGTGGTGGGGTCACCAGATTCCCGCGTGGTACGGCCCTGACGGCAAGGTGTTCGTCGCCGAGACCGAGGAGGAGGCCGTCGGCCACGCGATCGGCTACTACGTCGAGCAGGAGGTCATCACGGCCGAGCAGGGCCGCGAGATGGCGCTCGACCGCAACAAGCGCGAAGGCTTCATCACGCGTGACGAGGACGTGCTCGACACCTGGTTCTCCTCGGCGCTGTGGCCGTTCTCGACGCTCGGCTGGCCGGACGCCACGCCCGAGGTGAAGCGCTACTATCCGACCAACGTGCTGGTCACCGGCTTCGACATCATCTTCTTCTGGGTCGCCCGCATGATGATGATGGGCCTGCACTTCATGAAGGAAGTGCCGTTCTCGACGGTCTACATCCATGCGCTCGTCCGCGACGAGAAGGGCGCCAAGATGTCGAAGTCGAAAGGCAACGTCATCGATCCCCTGGCGCTGATCGACGAGCACGGCGCCGACGCGCTGCGCTTCACGCTGGCCGCGATGGCCGCGCAAGGTCGCGACATCAAGCTGTCGACCCAGCGCGTCGACGGCTACCGCAAGTTCGCCAACAAGCTCTGGAACGCCAGCCGCTTCGCCGAGATGAACGGTTGCACCGTGCCGGACGGCTTCGATCCGGGCTCCGCCAAGGAGACGCTGAACCGCTGGATCGCCCATGAGGCGGCCGCCGCCACGCGGGAGGTCACCGAGGCGCTGGAGGCGTATCGCTTCAACGACGCGGCCAATGCGATCTACCGCTTCGTCTGGGACGTCTATTGCGACTGGTATGTCGAGCTCTCCAAGCCGACCCTGCTCGGCGAGGACGGCCCTGCCAAGGCCGAGACCCGCGCGATGGTGGCCTGGGCGCGCGACGAGATCCTCAAGCTCCTGCATCCCTTCATGCCTTTCATCACCGAGGCGCTGTGGGAGTCGACCGCCAAGCGCGACGGTCTGCTGACCCTGTCACCCTGGCCGCACCGCACCGACAGGCCGACGGTCGCCGAGATCGCCGCGCTGTCGGCCGCCAGCTTCGGCGACCCTCTGGTGCCGCCGCTGCTGGTCTCGTTCGACGCCGCCAGCTTCAAGGACGAGGCGGCCGAGGCCGAGATCGGCTGGGTGGTCGATCTCGTCACGTCCATCCGCTCGGTCCGCGCCGAGATGAACATCCCGCCGGCGACTCTGATGCCGCTCGCGCTCGTCGGTGCCTCCGCCGAGACGAGGGAGCGCGCACCGCGCTGGAGCGAGGTCATCAAGCGCCTTGCGCGTCTCTCCGACATCTCCTTCGCCGATACGGCGCCCGAAGGCTCCGCCCAGCTCGTCGTGCGCGGCGAGGTCGCCGCGCTGCCGCTCAAGGGCGTCGTCGATCTCGCCGCCGAGCGCACCCGCCTTGGAAAGGAAATCGCCAAGGCCGAGGCCGATATCGAGCGCGTCGACAAGAAGCTCGGCAACGAGAAGTTCGTCGCCAACGCGCCCGAGGAACTGGTCGAGGAGGAGAAGGAGAAGCGCGAGGCGGCGCTGGCCCGCAAGGCCAAGCTCCAGGACGCGTTGTCGCGGCTGCAGGGCGCGTGACGTCGTCCTCTCTCCTTCGTCATTCCGGGGCGATGCGAAGCATCGAACCTGGAATCTCGAGATTCCGGGTCTGGTGCTTCGGACCATCCCGGAATGACGGCCAGCGGCTTAGCGCGGAAACCGCTTGCTCACGAACCGGGAGCCCTTGAGCCCGAAGCGCCACGGCAGCTCGACCGCCTTGGTGATGCCGATGCGGACGCCGGTGACGATATCGACATCGCCCGCTCGGGCGAACAGCTCGATCGGTGCAGCATCCAGCGCCAGGCCATTATGGGCGATCGTGATCCCCATCGCCTCGGTCAGCTTGCCCGGCCCCGAGCATAGTGCCCTGACATCCTCCAGCCCGCGCCGCCGCCGCATCTCGTCGATCCCGAAGGTCGGCTCGATCGCCCGGATCAGGACCGCGCTCGCCGAGCCCTCCACCTCGCAGACGAAGTTCATGCACCAGTGGATGCCGTAGGAGCGGTAGACGTAGGCGAAACCGGGCGGGCCGAACATCACCTGGTTGCGCGGCGTCGGGCCCCGGAACGAATGCGCCGCCGGGTCGGTGTGGTGATAGGCCTCGACCTCGACGATGGTCCCGCCGATGCCGTCGACCAGAAAGGTCGCCCCGATCAGCTCCGGCGCCACCGCGAGCACCTCGCGGGCGAAGAACGCCCGCGTCAGCCGCTTGGCCGCAGCATTGCGCCGGGGCCGTGAAACCCCGGGGGCTTTTGCCGGTTTTTGCGCCATTCTCAAGGAAATCCGCCGTGCTGAGCGCTGTTCCGCGCTGCCCATATCTGCCATGCCCTGGTATCCTCGGCCAGCCGGTTGCGGCGCGCCGCGGCACGGAATAGCTAGGGCGCAACAGAGGTTTGTGCGAATCCCATGGTCACCATCGTCGACATCAACGCGAACACGCCGCTGCGCCCCCGCCACCCCGAGAAGGCGAACCGGCCGGACTCGATCTCGCCGGCGAAGCCTGCCTGGATCCGCGTCAAGGCGCCGACCACCCGCGGCTACGCCGATACCCGCAACATCGTGCGCGAGAACGGCCTCGTCACCGTATGCGAGGAGGCCGGCTGCCCGAATATCGGCGAGTGCTGGGACAAGAAGCACGCCACCTTCATGATCATGGGCGACACCTGCACGCGGGCCTGCGCCTTCTGCAACGTCAAGACCGGCCTGCCCGAGGCGCTCGACGCCGGCGAGCCGGAGCACGTCGCGGAGGCGACCTTCAAGCTCGGCCTCGCCCATGTCGTCGTCACCTCGGTCGACCGCGACGATCTCGCCGACGGCGGAGCCGGCCATATCGCCGCGACCATCCGCGCCATCCGCGCGAAATGTCCGACCACCACGATCGAGGTGCTGACGCCCGACTTCCTGCGCAAGGACGGCGCGCTGGAGCAGGTCGTCGCCGCCAAGCCCGACGTCTTCAACCACAATCTCGAGACCGTGCCATCGCGCTACCTCTCGGTTCGGCCCGGCGCGCGCTACTTCCACTCGATCCGGCTGCTGCAGCGGGTCAAGGAGATCGACCCCACCATCTTCACCAAGTCCGGCATCATGGTTGGCCTCGGCGAGGAGCGCCACGAGGTGCTGCAGGTGATGGACGACCTCCGCTCGGCCGAGGTCGATTTCCTCACCATCGGGCAGTATCTGCAGCCGACGAGGAAGCACCACGCCGTGATGCGCTTCGTCACGCCGGAGGAGTTCTCCGGCTATGAGACCGTCGCCTACACCAAGGGTTTCCTGATGGTGTCGGCGAGCCCGCTCACGCGCTCCTCGCACCACGCCGGCGAGGATTTCGCCAAGCTGAAGGCCGCGCGCGAAGCCATGGCGCGCTGATCGAGACGAGATGCCGAGATTTTCCAACAAGCGGCGCGTGCCGCACACGGCCGAGCAGATGTTCGACCTCGTCGCCGATGTCGAGCGCTATCCGGAGTTCGTGCCGCTGTGCGAGAAGCTGGTGGTGCGCCAGCACAGCCAGAAGCCTGACGGTATCGAGGTCGTCGTCGCCGACATGACGGTGTCGTTCAAGCTCGTGAAGGAGACCTTCACCAGCCGGGTTACGCTGGATCGGGCCAAGCGCAACATCCTGGTCGAGTATGTCAGCGGGCCGTTCTCCAGCCTGGAAAACCGCTGGAGCTTCGAGCCGCGCGAGCAGGGCGCCTGCGAGGTGACGTTCTTCATCGCCTATGAGTTCAAGAGCCGTATGCTGGCGATGCTGATGGGCTCGATGTTCGACACCATCTTCGCGCGCATGTCGGCGGCGTTCGAAAAGCGCGCCGATGCGATCTACGGCCGCAAGCCAGCGGTGTCGTCGACGTAAGTCTTTCTCCATGTCTTCCAGTGGTAGACGATAGAGGGCGCCTCACCCTCCGTCGTCATCCCCGCGAAAGCGGGGATCCATAACCACAGGACTGCTTGTGGCGGCAGGCAGGTAACTCCGAGCTCGTCTCACCACATCTGCTGCGGCGTATGGATCCCGGGTCGGCGCCTCCGCGGCGCGTTGCGCCGCTGCGGCTTGCCCGGGATGACAGCGGAGGGTGAGGCTGGCGGCCTGCCAACTCACAGCAAGTTGCACCCACGAAGCCGTGGCCAGCGCAACTTGGCTTCAAAATCCTATCCACGCTTCAAACAGCTGCTCCGCGACATCGCCGCGGAGCCGTTCTGATCGCGGACACGTCGAGCCGCGACCGAAACCTACGCCGCCTGCACGGCGGTCAAAAAGTCCTTCACCTTGCCGCGCAGCTCGTCGGCGTGCTTGGCGAGCTGGCCAGCTGCACCCAGCATCTGCCGCGCTGCGCCGCCGGCCGATTCCACCGTCTGGCTGACCGAGCCGATGTTGGTGGCGACCTCGCGGGTGCCGCTGGCG
Source organism: Bradyrhizobium sp. HKCCYLRH1030 (assembly GCF_051168395.1). Classification (NCBI taxonomy): domain Bacteria; kingdom Pseudomonadati; phylum Pseudomonadota; class Alphaproteobacteria; order Hyphomicrobiales; family Nitrobacteraceae; genus Bradyrhizobium; species Bradyrhizobium sp. HKCCYLRH1030. Next base: position 315,948 of record NZ_JBNPUY010000001.1, read on the forward strand.
GCCTGGCTGACCGAGCGGGCGATCTCCTGCGTCGCGTGGCCCTGCTGGTCGACCGCGGTCGCAATGGTCTTGGCGATCTCGCTGATCTGGCCGATGGTGCCGCCGATGCCCTGGATCGCAGCCACGGTGTCGCTGGTGGCGCGCTGCATCGCGCTGATGTGCGCGCTGATCTCGTCGGTCGCCTTGGCGGTCTGGCTCGACAGGCTCTTCACCTCCGAGGCCACGACGGCGAAGCCGCGGCCGGCATCGCCGGCGCGTGCCGCCTCGATCGTCGCGTTCAGCGCCAGCAGGTTAGTCTGGCTCGCGATCGCGTTGATCATGTCGGTGACCGCGCCGATCTTGGCCGCGGCGTCCGCCAGGCTGTTGACGAGATCGTTGGTGCGCGAGGACGCCTCGACCGCCTCGGCGGCGATGGTCGAGGAGGTCGCAACCTGACGGTTGATCTCGCTGACCGAGGTCGACAGCTCCTCGGTGGCGCCGGCCACCGACTGCACGTTGGACGAGGCGGAGTTCGACGCCGACGCCACCAGCGCCACGCGTTGCGCGGCCTGATCCGCGGTCGTCGTCAGCGAGGCCGCCGTGGTCTCGACCTCGCGCGAGGCGCCGGAGATCGCATTGGCGATGGCGCCGACCGAGGTCTCGAAATCCTTGGCGATCCGGTCGAGCGCGCGCTTCTTCTCCTCGCGAGCGGCGACGAGGTCGGAGAGATCGCGGCGGAAGCTCATGACGTAGGTCTGGCCCTCGACCTGGGTCGGCACCAGCGTGATCTGGACCAGCGCCGGGCTGCCGTCGGCGCGCTTGGTGGTCCACTCGAACGTCGCGTGGCCCTCGCGCCTCGCCTTGGCATCCATCTCGCGCACCACGTCGGCGGAGCGCTTGCCATCGGGCTGGAACTCCGGCGCCATGGTCGCCGGCGAACGCGACAGCAGGTCCTGCTTGCTGCGGAAGCCGCCGAATCGGACCGCGGTCTCGTTGCAGGCGATGATCTTGCCGTCCGACATCACCAGGATGGCGTCGCGATGACGTTCGAACAGCTCCGTCATCAGGAGGTTATGCGTGCGATCAGCCGACTTGCCGGAGAAGAAAGCCATGGGGTCCCGAATCCACTGTCAGAGAAGAATGCGCGAGACGTAGCAGGACAAAATTAACCAAAACCTTTAGCCGTGGCGGCGCGAGCGATAATCGTCGGCGATCGCGATCCGGCTGGTGAGGGATGGCATCCAGCGGACGAGCAGCCGCAACCTCCGCGGCGCCACCGCGCCCGGGCTCTGGCTGTCAACGAACCCTCTCAGATCACGAGGGCGCAGGGAATGCCGGGAGCTCGCCGCCCCCATGGCCCGCCTGCGGAAAAAAATGCAGGCGGCAGGTACCACAGGTGCAGCCGAGACATCCCGGCATTCCCCGCGCGACGGTCTTCACGCTTATACGCAGTCTCCCCGGGGACCGGCTGTCTTGCCCCCGTGACCGGCGGATCATCATCTCCACCGGCGTGACACCAGCTTCGGGGTGTCAGGACGCTGCGACTTCACGTCCGCCAAGAGCCGTTCGTCCGCACGTCCAAGACGCGCTGCGGCCCCCGGCGGCCATCGCCTTCCCACCTCGCGTGTCGTGACGATCGCGATACGCCCCTCGTGTCGAGGCGGGATGAGGGGAGGGAAACACGAGTTCTGTAAAATAGAAACGGCAATATTTTCGTCGGTAGGACTGGACAGTGAGTCGGACATTGAACGGATTGAGGAAATCAGTGTCTTGGCGCACGCCCTCGCGATGCGCTTCGATCGCAGCAAGGCACCGGAAACGGGCTCTCCGCTGTTGCGCACGCCAGCTGATTTGCCCGACGGGGCGGCTAGGATGATGCTCGACGTGGTGCCCAATGATTGGAACAATGCCGATAATGACCAACGACGAACCATCGGTCTGACCCTGCGTCAGCCAGAGAAGAAAGCAAGCAATGTCACTCTCTCATCTCTACGACGAAGCGCTCGTCTATGCGACAAGGCTGCACCGGACCCAATTGAGAAAGGGCAGCAACGTACCCTACGTCGCGCATCTGCTGAGCGTCTCCAGCCGCGTGCTGTCGGCGGGCGGCAGCGAGGTGCAGGCTATCGCGGGGCTGTTGCATGACGCCGCCGAGGACCAGGGCGGGCAGGCCACGCTGGATGAGATCCGCCGGCGTTTTGGCGATGGCGTCGCCGGGATCATCGCGGACTGCACGGATTCCTGGGTCGATCCGAAGCCCGAATGGCGCCCGCGGAAGGAAGCCTATCTCGCCCGGCTGCCGCTCAAGCCGGCGTCATCGCTGCTGGTCTCGCTCGCTGACAAGGTTGACAACGCGGAAGCGATCGCGAGCGACCTTGATGAGGTGGGCGACGTCGTGTGGCAACGCTTCACCGGTGGAAGGGATGGGACGATCTGGTATTACCGCACGCTGAGCCGGATTTTCGATGAGGCTCTGCCTGGACCGTTGGCGCGGCAACTTGCGCGGACCGTCGCTGCTTTTCCGTCCTGAGCAAATTTGGGGGAGGCCGCTCGGCCTCGCATCCATTCGATGGATGACAACCTCAGATGGATCGGCTATAGAGCCTGCCATGATCACCGTCGCCACCCATCGTTTTGGTCGCATCACGCACCGTAGCTCGCGGGCGGCGGGAGGATCACGCACAATCTGACGATTTGCAGCATTTGATCCGAACAGCCGCCAGGGACCTGGCGGCTTTTTTGTTGCCGGCAGGTTCTTCATTTGAAGGGGAGCCCGCCATGCTGAGCACGACCGACGATCCGAGGGTCATCGCCATCGAGGAGCGTATGCTCCGCGGCGCCTCGCGATCGCCGGGGCTCTGCGCGCTCGGTCGTGATCCCTTGTCGCGCCATCCCATCTCGCCCAGGCCGGGCGCCAAGATCTACTACTTGGCGCCACCGGCTCCCCATCAAAGCTGCGCCGACCTCAAGCCCGCGTCATGGTTGCGGCTCCGGTGGGAGCGCTGGCGCGAGCGCCGCCGCTTTGCCCGGGAGTTGCCGCGGATCGCCGACGAGGTGCTGCAGGACTACGGCCTGACACGCGACGAGGCGCGGCGGCTGTGCCGGCGCCCGTTCTGGCGCGCTTGAGAGCGACGCGGCGGAACGCAGGTTCTGCCACGGATCCTACTTGCCCAGCTTCTCGGAGAAGAACCTGACGACCTGGGCGTCAAACTCTCGGTGAAACGCCGCGCGGTCGAAATCCGCAGGCGTATCAGCACAGATGCGCGGGACGGCGGCCGCGAGCTCTGCGGAGCACGGCGCGAGGAAAGCAAAATGCGCGGCGGGCACGGTGTGGACCTCGGGCGTGCCGGGAAGGCTCGCGGTTACGCGGGCGGTCCCTTCCGGATCGACCCCGTTGCCGCCGAGTTCCGAGCGCCAGACCTGGAGGGGAATCTTGATGCTCGCGAGATTTGCTCGCGTGAATCCGACCGTGTGGGCGGCGTCGGCCAGCACGGCCGCCTTGATCCTCTCGTCGTGCGGCCAGCTTCTGGGAAACTCGCCATTGCGGACCTGCTCGCAGAACGGGTTCTGTTGCGTGCAGTAGTGCGCCACCCTTTGAAAGTCCGGGTCGACGCCGGCGAGAACGGTTCCGGTGTAGCCACCGCGCGAAAAGCCGAAGAAGCCGATCCGGCCCGGATCAATCGCGGCTCTGCTTGTCCAATCGTTCAACATGAAATCGATCAGATGCATCATGTCCTGCGGCCGTGAGAGCCAGACCGACAGGCTGTCGCGCTGCGCCAGGTCACCGACACTGTCGCCGGGATGGTTGATCGCCGCGACGATGAATCCCGCGTCCGCCAGCGCTTCCGCAACATCGTGGTTTCCACCGATCCAGCCGCCGCGACCGTGGGACATGACGACCAATGGCAGCTTCGTGCCATTGATTGGACAATTCTTTACCCCGGGCAGTGTCTCCAGCCCTGGGATCGCGAGGCTTCCAACCGGCACGCTACCGGCGTCTGCGGCGCAAGGCGTCCAGATGATGCCGTGGAATCCGTGATCGACCTCCAAGAGCTGCAAGCCAGCGGCTTGGGCGGAGGAGGTCAGGAGTAGGAGGACGAACGAGAGGGCAGCGAATGTGCGGTCTAGCAATATGATCTCCTCCTGACATGTAGCTCGGCGCGCTCTCGCGGGGGGGGGTCGATCAAGTTCGCGGTGCGCGATGGTCTAGCGAGCTTGTCATGCTGTCAGGAGCGCTTCGCGTCCGTCGTCGCGATGTCCTTGACGGTTCAACGCCAGCGCAAGCTTGATTCATGACAACATTGTTAAATCACGCTTTCGAGATCGTGCGGCAACTCTCCGTTTATCAACATTGCGAGGCGCACTTTCGATGCTCAATTGATCGTGCCTTCAGCGTAACCGATCAGGAGGAATTCAAAATCGACACATTGCAGAGATAGCAACTGCGATTCGTCATCGACCACCTCGAAGCGTATTCTCTCCCGCTGCCAATGACCGATGTCCCTGACGTCCAGACGGAAGCCGTCCATGCGGTCCAGGTGTCCGATCCTGACCTCGACCGCGCCGATGAAGCGCAATTCCAGCCGCGGTTCGGTTCGCGATCGATCCGTCAGGAGCACCAGCTCGACGATGCAGGTCGGTAAAACTGGATCGCGTCGCTGCGCCCGCGATGACGATGCGGCGAGAGCCGCGCGCGTCACTTCCAACTACGTCCGGGGCCGCCTCGGCCGCTTGACCGGATGCAGCCGCGGCGTGCGGGCCACGCGCGGACGTAGTCGCGTCGCTGCCGCGCGTTTCGGCTTGGCAGCGACCTGTGGCCGCGCCAGCTCCATCAGCAGGCGCAGGGCTTCCAGCACCGAGCGCGTGCGCACGGTGCTGCGGCCGATGGCGCCGAAGCGGTGTTCGCGGTGGGTGATGCGGCCGTCGCGGGCGGCGACGGCGAAATGGACCAGGCCGACCGGCTTGCCGGGGGTGGCGCCGCCGGGGCCGGCGATGCCGGTGATGGCCACCGCGAGATCGACGTCGGCGCGTTCCAGGGCGCCGACCGCCATCTGGATCGCGGTCTCCTTGGAGACGGCGCCGAAGGTCTGCAGCGTCGAAGCCTCGACGCCGAGCATCGCGCGCTTGGCCTCGTTCGAGTAGGTGACGAAGCCGCGGTCGATGACGTCGGAGGAGCCGGGGATGTCGGTCAGGGCCGCGGCGACCAGGCCGCCGGTGCAGGACTCGGCGGTCGCGATCATCAGCTTGCGCGACCGGCAGAGGTCGAGCAGCGAGCGGGCCAGCGCGCTGGTAGAGCCGATTTGACGTTCGCTGGCCATGGCTGCGTTGTCCTCATCCGACCGTCAGATCGAAAGCTCCATGAGCGGTGACAGGGTGGTGCGCCTCTAGGCGCTCCACGGCAGACGGATCGTCGCGCTCGCCGTCGCTGCGATGCCTTCCTCGCGGCCGGTGAAGCCGAGCCGCTCGCTGGTGGTGGCCTTGACCGCGATGCGCGAGATGTCGACGCCGGTGATCTCGGCGATGCGGGCGCGCATCTGGTCGCGCAGCGGGCCGATCTTCGGGCGCTCGCAGATCATCGTGACCTCGAGATTGGCAACGCGGCCGCCGCGCGCGGTCACGCGCTCGATGGCGTATTTCAAGAACTGGTCGGATGCGGCGCCTTTCCACTTCATGTCGGAGGGTGGGAAGTGCGAGCCGATGTCGCCATCGGCCAGGGCGCCCAAAATTGCATCAACCAGAGCGTGCAGACCGACGTCGCCGTCGGAGTGGGCAAGGAACCCCTTGCTATGCGGCACGCGCAGGCCGCACAGCCAGACATGGTCGCCTTCGCCGAAGGCGTGGACGTCGTAGCCGGTGCCGGTCCGGATGTCGCCGAGCTGCGCGGCAAGGCGCGCTTCCTCGCGCACGAAATCTTCCGGTGTGGTGAGCTTCATGTTGGCAACATCGCCCTCAAAGGTCGCGACGGTCAATCCCGCCCATTCGGCGATCGCCGCATCATCTGTGAACTCGGTGAGGCCGTCGCGCGCGGCGCGGCGGTGTGCCTCCAGGATCGTGTCGAACTTGAAGGTCTGCGGCGTCTGGGCGATGCGCAGCTTCGCGCGCTCCGGTGTCGCGGTGATGTCGCCGCCCGTGCCGACTTCCTTGATGGTGTCGGTGACCGGCACCACGGGAATCGCCGCGCCGGTCTTGCCGGCCGCTCGAATCGCGCGCGAGATCACGGCGGGCGTGACGAACGGACGCGCGGCATCGTGGATCAGCACGATGTCGGGCTTGTGCGGCGCCAGCGCTTCCAGGCCCGCGAGCACCGAGGCCTGTCGCGTCGCACCGCCATGCGCTGGGGCCTCGTGGCGCAGGCCGAAGACGGCTGCGTTGAAGATGTCGATGTCGTCGGGGTTCACCACCGGCTGGACCACCGCCACCTCGGGGTGATCGGCGAAGGCGGCGAGCGCGCGATGGATGACCGTGCGGCCGCCGATCATGCGATATTGCTTCGGACCGCCGGCGCCGGCGCGCAGGCCACGTCCGGCCGCGACGAGAATGGCTGCAGTCCGCTGAGAAGTCGTCATGGGAACAGGGTATCGATGCTGATGAGGATGATGGGGTTCGCGGCTTCTTACATCTGCAGAAGATGTTAAGCGAGCAGGATCACACGTCGCATGAACGGCACCTGCGATCGCGACACAAGCGCCGGGATCCGCTGGCGCGTTGAGGGGGGCGGTCGCACCTGCCGCCTGCGAGCACCTTGCCGAGCCATGCAAAAATCCGGCGGCTCACGGGTTTACCATGACTGCCGAACAAGCATATTTTGCTGCACTGCACTTGAAATGCCGATCGTCTTGGCTAAAGTGTAGGCATGACGCTTGACTGCACAAGATTTGTGCTTGAGAGTGCAGCGCAGACGCGATGATGCGTCCAAAGAGCTTTAAGAGTCGTTCGTGACCGGTCCGGCCAATACACAAGCCAAAGCCTTGAAGATAGGCGACGTTTCGCTCGCCAACCGGGCCATTCTCGCGCCGATGTCGGGGATCACCGACGCGCCGTTCCGCCGACTCGCGGCCGAGCTCGGCGCCGGGCTGGTGGTGTCCGAGATGACTGCGAGCGACGATCTCGTGCGCGGGCGGTGGATATCCCGGTTGCGCTGCGAGGCGAGCGGCGTCGGGCCGCATGTGGTGCAGCTCGCCGGCTGCGAGGCGCATTGGATGGCCGAGGGCGCGAAGGTCGCCGAGGATGGCGGCGCCGAGATCATCGACATCAACATGGGCTGCCCGGCACGGCACGTGACCGGCGGCCAGTCCGGCTCGGCCCTGATGCGCGATCTCGATCATGCGCTGACCTTGATCGAGGCGACGGTCGAGGCCGTCGATGTGCCCGTGACCCTGAAGATGCGGCTCGGCTGGGACGAGCGCAGCCTGAATGCGCCGGAGCTGGCGCGCCGCGCGCAGGCCGCGGGCGTGCAGTTGATCACCGTGCACGGCCGTACGCGGCAGCAGTTCTACAAGGGCGAAGCCGACTGGAGCGCGGTGCGCGCCGTGAAGGACGCCGTCGATCTGCCGGTCGTCGTCAACGGCGACATCACCAGCTATGAGGACGCGCGCGAGGCGCTCGACGCCTCCGGCGCCGATGCCGTGATGATCGGGCGCGGCGCGCAAGGCCAGCCCTGGCTGCCCGGCCAGATCGGCCGCCGACTCGAGGGCGGTGCGGAAGAGGGCGCGCCGGAGCTGGCGCAGCAGCTCAGTCTTCTCACCGCGCTCTATGACGAGATCTGCCGTCACTATGGCGCGCGTGTCGGCCTGCGCCACGCCCGCAAGCATCTCAGTTGGGGGCTCGACGTCGCCGCCCAGCACGCGCAAGCGCCGGCCGAAAAACTGAAGGCCTGGCGCGACCGTATCCTGACGTCCGAGCAGCCGTCCTTGGTGCATCGGGCGCTGCGTGAGGCCTTCGACGATTTTGCCTGGAGTGCAGCCGCATGAGCTCAGCCGCAGAACAGCGCAAGCGACTTCCCTCGGATGGCGACGCCATCCTCAACGCCCTGCCGAATCCGGTCCTCGTCATCGGCCCGGACGGCATGATCATGGACGCCAACATGGCGGCGGAATCGTTCTTCGATTCCTCCACCCAGTTTCTGCAGCGGCAGTCGCTGAAGAAGCTGGTGCCGTTCGGCTCTCCGCTGCTGGCGCTGATCGATCAGGTCCGCACCACCAGCGCGCCGGTCAACGAGTACAAGGTCGATCTGGGGACGCCGCGCACCGGCGCCGATCGGCTCGTCGACCTGCACGTCGCGCCGCTGCCGGAGCGGCCCGGCCATATCGTGGTGATGCTGCAGGAGCGCACCATCGCCGACAAGATGGACCGCCAGCTCACCCATCGCAGCGCCGCGCGCTCGGTGATCGCACTGGCCGCGATGCTCGCGCACGAGATCAAGAACCCGCTGTCGGGCATCCGCGGCGCCGCGCAGCTCCTGGAGCAGCAGGCCTCCTCCGAGGACCGCATGCTGACCCGGCTGATCTGCGACGAGGCCGACCGCATCGTCACGTTGGTCGACCGCATGGAGGTGTTCGGCGACGACCGCCCGGTGGCGCGCGGGCCCGTGAACATCCATTCCGTGCTCGATCACGTGAAGCGGCTGGCGCAGTCCGGCTTTGCCCGCAACATCCGCTTCGTCGAGGACTACGATCCGTCGCTGCCGCCGGTGCTCGCCAACCAGGATCAACTGATCCAGGTGTTCCTGAACCTGGTCAAGAATGCCGCGGAAGCGGTCGTCGATCTCGGCTCGGATGCGGAAATCCAGCTCACCACGGCGTTCCGCCCGGGCGTGCGCCTGTCGGTGCCCGGCAAGAAGTCGCGGGTGTCGCTGCCGCTGGAGTTCTGCGTCAGGGACAACGGCCCCGGCGTGCCGGAAGACCTGATGCCCAATCTGTTCGATCCGTTCGTGACCACGAAGCCGACCGGAAGCGGCCTCGGACTTGCATTGGTCGCGAAGATCGTCGGCGACCATGGCGGGATCATCGAGTGCGAGTCGCAGCCGCGCAAGACGACCTTCCGGGTGCTGATGCCGATGTACAGCGCAACCAAACAACCAGACCAAAGCCCAAATCACAGCCATGGCGATGACGTTTCGGGGACGCCGTTGCATGCCTCACAGGGATCAAATTGAGGACCACCTATGCCTGCAGGTAGCATTCTCGTTGCCGACGACGATACGGCCATCCGCACGGTCCTGAACCAGGCGCTGTCACGCGCCGGCTATGAGGTGCGGCTGACCGGCAATGCCGCGACGCTGTGGCGCTGGGTGAGCCAGGGCGAGGGCGATCTCGTCATCACCGACGTGGTGATGCCGGACGAGAACGCGTTCGACCTGCTGCCGCGGATCAAGAAGATGCGGCCGAACCTGCCGGTCATCGTGATGAGCGCGCAGAACACCTTCATGACCGCCATCAAGGCGTCGGAGCGCGGCGCCTATGAGTATCTGCCGAAGCCGTTCGACCTGAAGGAGCTGATCGCGATCGTCGGCCGTGCCTTGGCCGAGCCGAAGGAGCGTGCGGCGAGCCAGCCCGACGACGGCGAGTTCGAATCGATCCCGCTGGTCGGCCGCTCGCCGGCGATGCAGGACATCTACCGCGTGCTGGCGCGGCTGATGCAGACCGATCTCACGGTGATGATCTCGGGCGAGAGCGGCACCGGCAAGGAGCTGGTGGCGCGCGCGCTGCACGATTACGGCAAGCGCCGCAACGGCCCGTTCGTTGCGGTCAACATGGCGGCGATCCCGCGCGACCTGATCGAATCGGAACTGTTCGGGCACGAGCGCGGCGCCTTCACCGGTGCCAACACCCGCGCCTCCGGCCGTTTCGAGCAGGCCGAGGGCGGCACGCTGTTCCTGGACGAGATCGGCGACATGCCGATGGAGGCGCAGACGCGGCTGCTGCGCGTGCTGCAGCAGGGCGAGTACACCACCGTCGGCGGCCGCACCCCGATCAAGACCGATGTGCGCATCGTCGCCGCCTCCAACAAGGACCTGCGCATCCTGATCCAGCAGGGGCTTTTCCGGGAAGATCTGTTCTTCCGCCTCAACGTCGTGCCCCTGCGGCTGCCGCCGCTGCGCGAGCGCATCGAGGACCTGCCGGATCTCGTCCGCCATTTCTTCGCGCTGGCCGAGAAGGACGGGCTGCCGCCGAAGAAGCTCGATGCCGCGGCGCTGGAGCGGCTCAAGCAGCACCGCTGGCCGGGCAATGTCCGCGAGCTGGAGAATCTCGCCCGGCGTTTGGCCGCGCTGTATCCGCAGGACGTCATCACGGCGTCAGTCATCGATGGCGAGCTGGCGCCGCCGGCGGTGACCACCGGCTCGAACACGCCGACCTCGATCGACAATCTGGGCGGTGCCGTGGAGGCCTATCTGTCCTCGCACTTCCAGGGATTTCCCAACGGCGTGCCGCCGCCGGGGCTGTACCACCGCATCCTCAAGGAGATCGAGATTCCGCTGCTGACGGCAGCGCTGGCGGCGACGCGCGGCAACCAGATCCGCGCCGCCGATCTGCTCGGCCTCAATCGCAACACGCTGCGCAAGAAGATCCGCGACCTCGACATTCAAGTGTACCGCAGCGGCGCTTGACGGTTATTTGATACCTCTCCAGCGGGCTCGGACCCGCCTCAGGTGAGAATTAATGTAGACAAATCCGCGACGCGCTCCGGCGCCGCGGATTTGTCGCAATTTGGCAACAGCGTGGTAGGAATGCATCAGTCCGATTCCCGGACGTGCCGCGTTCAGCATCACCCACCTTGCCGGAATGACCAGCGCAGAGACATCGGCCACCCCCTTCGATGCGTCGTCCACCGAGGGCCGGCGCTGGACCTGGCGCACCTGGCTGGCGCCGGTGGCGGTGGCGCTGGCGCTGCTGTCGGCCTTCCTCACCTTCATCGTGCTGGTTGGGCTGACCCCGGTCGAGCCCACGACCGACGTGGTCAAGACCTTCTACCTGATCGACGCCGGAACGATCCTGGTCCTGGTCGGGATCATCATCCGCGAGGTCTGGCAGGTGGTGCAGGCCCGCCGGCGCGGCCGGGCGGCGGCACGGCTGCACGTCCAGATCGTCAGCCTGTTCTCGGTGATCGCGGTCCTGCCGGCGGTGCTGGTCGCCGTGGCGGCCAACGTCACCATCGATCGCGGCCTCGACCGGCTGTTCTCCGGACCAGCGAAAGTCGCGATCCAGAACTCGCTGACCATCGCGCGCGCCTACATGCAGGAGCACGCGCAGTTCATCCGCGGCGACATCATCGGCATGGCCACCGACATCGCACGCGCCAGGCCGCTGTTCGACCAGGACCGCGCCAGCTTCCGCGAGCTGCTCACCACCAGCGCCGCGTCGCGCAACCTGCCGGGCGCGATGATCATCGACAAGAACACCAACCCGATCGTCTGGGCCGAGACCGGCGGGGTGCAACTGGCCTATTCGCCGCCGGCGCCGGAGTTCCTCAACAATGTCCGGGAGGAGGAGCCCGAGATCGCGGTCCTGCCGGAGTCGAACTACGTCGCCGCGGTGATCCGGCTGCGCGCATTCAACGACACCTTCCTCTACGTCGCGCGTCCGCTCGATCCGCAGGTCGTCGAGCAGCTCAAGCAGACCGAGCTGTCGGTCGCCGAATACGCCCAGGTCGAGGCGCGCCGCTTCGGCATCCAGATCGCCTTCGCGCTGATGTTCGCGGTGATCGCGCTGACCATCCTGATGGCCTCGGTGCTGATCGGGCTGAACTTCGCCAACTGGCTGGTGGCGCCGATCCGGCAATTGATGAATGCCGCCAACACCGTGTCGACCGGCGATCTCAACGTCCAGGTCCCGGTGCATCGCTCGGAGGGCGATCTCGCCCAGCTCGGCCAGACCTTCAACAAGATGACGCAGGAGCTGCGCACGCAGCGCGACGAGCTGGTCAGCGCCAGCGAATTGATCGACAGCCGGCGCCGCTTCATCGAGGCGGTACTGTCGTCGGCCTCCGCCGGCATCATCGGCGTCGATGCCTCTGGCAGCGTCGGCATCCTCAACCGCTCGGCCGAGAAGCTGATCGGACATGCCGAGCAGGAGGTGCTCGATCATCCGCTCTCCGACGTGCTGCCCGAGCTCGACGACATGATGAAGACGGCGCGCGAGGGCAAGCAGCGGCTGGTGCAGGGTCAGATCACGATCCAGCGCGACGGCCACGAGCGCAATCTGTCGGTGCGCGTCACCGCCGAGCAGACCAACCAGGCGCGCGACAGCTACATCATCACGCTCGACGACATCACCGAGCTGGTGTCGGCGCAGCGCACCTCGGCCTGGGGCGACGTCGCGCGGCGCATCGCGCATGAGATCAAGAATCCGCTGACGCCAATTCAACTGTCCGCAGAGCGAATTCGCCGCAAATTCGGCAAGGTCATCACCGAGGACAAGGCGATATTTGAGCAATGTACCGAGACGATCGTGCGGCAGGTCGACGACATCAGGCGAATGGTCGACGAGTTCTCGCGGTTCGCGCGGATGCCGAAGCCGGTGATGGAAGGCGAGGACGTCGCCGACACCGTGCGGCAGGCCGTGTTCCTGATGAAGGTCGCGCATCCCGAGATCGACATCGAGACCGAGATCAAGCAGGACCCCTTGCGCGCGCAGTTCGATCGCCGCCTGATCTCGCAGGCGCTGACCAACATCATCAAGAACGCCACCGAGGCGATCGAGGTGGTGCCAGAGGCGGAGCTCGGCAAGGGCCGTATCGACGTGGTCGCCTCGCGCGAGGGCGAGGACGTGCTGATCGACGTCATCGACAATGGCATCGGCCTGCCGAAGGTGGCGCGGCAGCGGCTGCTCGAGCCCTATGTCACGACGCGCGCCAAGGGCACCGGCCTCGGGCTCGCGATCGTCGGCCGCGTGCTGGAAGACCATGGCGGCAAGCTCGAGCTGAAGGACGCGTCCGATTTCCGTCCCGGCCAGCGCGGCGCCTGGATGCGGCTGCGCTTTGCCGTCTCCGGCCAGGCCGCGAAGACGGGCGCGAAGGAGCAGGCGGCGGCGTCTGACAATGCGCAGAAGACCGAGGTTGGCGGCGAAACCGCTGACACGGTTCAAACGACCAATGATGAACCAAAAATCCAAGCCGCAACCGGCAGCTGACGAGACAGGCGTGACCCATGGCGAGTGATATTCTGATTGTCGACGATGAAGCCGATATCCGGGAGCTGGTCGCCGGCATCCTGGATGACGAAGGCTTCACGACGCGAACCGCGCGCGACAGCGATTCGGCGCTCGCGGAGATCACGAGCCGCCGTCCCAACCTGGTGTTCCTGGACATCTGGCTGCAGGGCTCCAAGCTCGACGGTCTGCAGCTCCTCGAGCAGATCAAGAAGGACCATCCCGACCTGCCGGTCGTGATGATCTCCGGCCACGGCAACATCGAAACGGCGGTCGCCGCGATCAAGCGCGGCGCCTATGACTTCATCGAGAAGCCGTTCAAGTCCGACCGGCTGATTCTGGTTGCCACGCGTGCGCTGGAGAATTCCCGGCTGAAGCGCGAGGTTCGCGAGCTCAAGCAGCTGGCGCCGACCGCGAGCAGCATGACCGGCCGCTCGCCATCGATGAACCAGTTGCGCCAGACCATCGAGCGCGCCGCCAAGGCCAACAGCCGCATCCTGATCGTCGGCCCTCCCGGCTCGGGCAAGGAGCTCGCCGCGCGTTCGCTGCACGCTCAGTCGCCGCGCTCCGAGGGCCCGTTCGTCGTCATCAACGCCGCCGCGATCACGCCGGAGCGGATGGAGGAGGAGCTGTTCGGCATCGAGCAGTCCAATGGCGAGCAGGCGCGCAAGACCGGCGCGCTCGAAGAGGCCCACGGCGGCACGCTGTTCGTCGACGAGATCGCCGACATGCCGCGCGAGACGCAGAACAAGATCCTGCGCGTGCTGGTCGACCAGACGTTCCAGCGCGCCGGCGGCACCACCAAGGTGCACGTCGACGTGCGCATCATCTCCTCGACCGCACGGAATCTCGAGGAGGAGATTGCCGCCGGGCGTTTCCGCGAGGACCTCTATCACCGTCTGTCGGTGGTGCCGATCCGGGTTCCGCCACTGTCGGAGCGCCGCGAGGACATTCCGGAGCTGATCGACTATTTCATGGAGCAGATTTCGGCCACGACCGGCCTGCCGAAGCGGCAGATCGGCCAGGACGCCATGGCCGTGCTGCAGTCGCATGTGTGGCCCGGCAACGTCCGTCAGCTTCGCAACAACGTCGAGCGGGTCATGATTCTGGCCGCCGGCGGACCGGAGGTGATCATCACCGCCGACATGCTGCCGCCGGATGTGGGATCGATGGTGCCGGCGATGCCGACCAGCAACAATGGCGAGCACATCATGGGACTGCCGTTGCGCGAGGCACGCGAGGTGTTCGAGCGCGACTATCTCATCGCCCAGATCAGCCGCTTCTCCGGCAACATCTCGCGCACGGCCGAGTTCGTGGGCATGGAGCGGTCCGCCCTGCATCGCAAGCTGAAGGCGCTCGGCGTCGGCTGAGGCTCCAGCTCGGCCAAACTTGCCGACTGGACGAATTTACATTGGAAAATTCGTCCATTTCCGGAATTTTACGGATGAATCCGGTTCTTTTGGAACCGGCCTCCTTGCAAGCGGCTTGCCTAATATGCTCGCCTGTCTTCTAATCCGGCATCCCATGGTCCCTCGAGGGGGATCTCAATGGACCATGGGTCACCTCGATGAATCCGGGGCCTGCGATCGGGTCATCGAAGGTTCAATAAGAAAAAGCACAAGACTGCGAGATAACAACAATGGCGGCCGACCGCGCACAAAACCTACAAGACACCTTTCTCAACCATGTCCGCAAGACCAAGACGCCGCTCACGATCTTCCTGGTCAATGGCGTGAAACTGCAGGGTATTGTCACATGGTTCGACAATTTCTGCCTGCTGCTCCGGCGCGACGGTCACTCGCAGCTCGTCTACAAGCATGCGATCTCCACCATCATGCCGGGCGCGCCGATCCAGTTGTTCGAAGGCGGCGAGGACGCGTCTGCGTGAGTGTGACCTGACGTGAGAGTGACCTGATTGGAACCCCGCGATCGCGAAGGGACCATCGGCCTGTCGAGGCCGGATGACAATAAGGGGACCGGGCTCGTCATCGTGGTCGGCCCCTACTTGCGAGCGCGCCGCGGCGACGATGGCGCGCAAGCAGGCCAATCCGACATGCGTGATTTCGAGGCACGGATCGACGAGGCGGCGGGCCTCGCGCGGGCCATCGACCTGACGGTGGCCGAGGCCATTCTCGCGCCGATCGGGCAAATCCGCCCTGCGACCTATCTCGGCAAGGGCAAGGTCGAAGAGATTGCGGGTGTGATCGCCGGCCATGGCGTCGAGCTGGTGGTGATGGATTGCGCGCTGTCGCCGATCCAGCAGCGAAACCTTGAGAAGGCCTGGAACACCAAGGTGCTCGACCGCACCGGCTTGATCCTGGAGATCTTCGGCCGCCGCGCCAAGACGAAGGAGGGCGCGCTGCAGGTTGAGCTCGCGCATCTCAACTATCAGCGCAGCCGTCTGGTGCGGTCTTGGACCCATCTCGAACGCCAGCGCGGCGGCTTCGGCTTCATGGGCGGTCCCGGCGAGACCCAGATCGAGGCCGACCGCCGCCTGATCGGCGACCGCATCACGCGGCTCGAGAACGAGTTGAAGAAGGTCCAGGCGACGCGGCGGCTGCATCGCGCCGGACGCCAGCGCGTGCCGTATCGCGTCGTGGCGCTGGTCGGCTACACCAATGCCGGCAAGTCGACGCTGTTCAATCGCCTGACGCGCGCCGACGTCCAGGCCGCCGACATGCTGTTCGCGACGCTTGACCCGACCTTGCGCGCGATCACGCTGCCGCATGGCGGCAAGGCGATGCTGTCGGACACCGTGGGCTTCATCTCCAACCTGCCGACGCAGCTCGTCGCCGCCTTCCGCGCCACGCTCGAGGAGGTGCTGGAGGCCGACGTGATCCTGCACGTCCGCGACATGTCGCACGAGGATGCCGAGGCGCAGCAGCACGATGTCGAGCTGGTGCTCAGCCAGCTCGGCATCGATCCCGAGGCCACCGACACCATCATCGAGGTCTGGAACAAGATCGATCGTCTCGACCAGGCAGCGCGCGAGAACCTCGCCAACATCGCCGGGCGTCGGCCGCCGGAGCGGCCATGCCTGCTGGTCTCGGCCCAGACCGGGGACGGCGTCGACGCGCTCCTGCAGACGATCGAGGACCGTCTCGCGGCGGCGCGGACCACGCTCGATCTCACCATCGACGCGGCCGACGGCGCCGGCATCTCCTGGCTGCATCGCAACGCCGAGGTGCTGGCCAAGGAGCTGAACGAAGGCCGCTACGACATGACCGTGCGCGTCGACGCCACCAAGCGCGACATCGTGGTCGAGCGCTATCACGGCGTGCCGCGGGTGGCGTGAAACAGTAAAGGTACCCGACCACTATCGATTGCCCCGCGATCGAGCGGCAATCATCCAAATCAGCTGATTTGAGCGCTTATTCTCTATATTCTTTGAGCGTCTCCGGCGGTCGCCTAGTAAGCCACATCAGCATCATCGCGCAGCAGAATCAAACGGATGCAGCCGATTGAACGGCTCTCACAGCCATCTCCGCTCATAGACGCAGATGACTTTACACATAGAAAACTTACAACTAAAACGTGTTAATTCTCAATATTGCCTTGTATCAAGAGCTGCCAACAACCACGCCGTTCAGAAGCGCCTTTCGTCTAAATCAGATTATTTTGTCGAGCGACATGCGGGTTGCGCGTATGGCCTCAAGAGAAAAAATCCGACAGAGTGTCCGAACCTCGATCTTTATGAGATCGATTGGCCGCTGTGAGTACGGGGCTTGTGGGGAAATCGCAGCAAGATGGTCCAATGGGCACATCGAGATGATCGGCGAGCTCTGTCACATCCTGCCGGTGAATGAGGGTAGTCGATCCGAATTCAAGGCGTCGTTTCCGCACGTCGATCTCGATTCTGAGAACAACTTGATGCTGCTTTGCCGAAAGCACCATCACCTGATCGATCAAGAGAAGCCGAGCGAATACCCGCCGGCGATTCTTTTCCAGATGGTCATTAACAAGGCTCGTCACGTCGCCAGATTCGTGGACGACTTGTTTCAGAGTAGTCCATTTAGGTTCGACCACCACGAGTTGGCGCAAGATGTCAGGGTCGGTCGAATATATGACCTGATGAATGAGGCGACCCTGAGTGGACCAAAAGAGGGGCGCAGTCTTCTCCGGCAGGCAGAGCGTGTCCTGGGCGACATTGCGCTCAATCCCTTGGTTGAAACTGCCGTGCAATGGGTGGAGCTGGCGCGACTTGAGCTCAAAACTACGTTGTTGGAGAACGACTATTCCTCGTCTCGATGGGAGAAGGGGCTGCAGGCGAGCATCGCTATACTGAAAACGATAGTAGACCCGCGAAAAGTGCCCGTCGCGGTTTCGCTTATGCTGCTTTTCTTAAGGGATGAATACGGTGTATTCGATGCACAGAGAAAGCTAACGCTGGCGAAGTCGCTGAACGACAAGCTCGATTCCGTTAGTAGTTCAGCTGACGACCGTGACGCATTGGCTTATAGTTTAATTGTAAAGTCATCCGTGGTCAGGTGGCGAGGTCGCTTGCAGCGACTTCAATCACATCAAGAACGCTCGTTCAGCGAAGCTGAACGCTGCGCGAAACGCAGCCTTTCTCTCGTTAGATCCTCGTCGGCGTTGCTGCAGTCTTTGCTCGTGGAATACTCGAAAGCAAGATTGCTCCCCCTGAGGTCGATCGCGGAGTACGATGAACGAATAGCCGCTATAGGCCAAACCTTAGAAAGCCCCGAGCTTTTAGAGTACGGCGCGGCTGCGAAATATCGTCCAATCTTCTATCGACAAACATTTCAATATACCAAGTCGATAGACGCATTTTGGACGGGCATCGATTTCGGATTTCGTCCTGCGTTGAGCCGTGTGGCACACGTCATAGGCGAGGCTTCGACTGCTGCATATTCGCAAGATCGAAGCAGAGGATTGACCATTGTGAATGATGCACTCTCGTTTCTTTCGGAGGCATTGCGTCAGGGATTCGATCATGCCCACAATTTCAAGGCTTGGATTGCTTGCAGGTCCATTGTGGATGAAAAGTGGTTCGATATTAATCTGTTATCCAAGTTTGAGGCTGATCTCGAAGCTCCGAACCAACTCGCGAACATCTTGACGGATGCGCGGCGGCGCTTTTTTGGACAAGACGCGTTCGGCCACGACGTGCTCTTCGGTGTCGATGAAGCAGAGTTCTGGACGATGCTAGGCACTTTGACTGCTCGTTGTAGATCTGATCTGGATCTCGCAATGCGGTTTTTCGAACGCGCCAGTCGCTATGGAGGGCATAGGTTTCCGATACATGCTGCACGTGTGCGGGCCTGCTTGCACGTGAAGCGTCTGGAGGAAGCACGGGCGCACCTGCTTAGGGCCCGGAGCGTGGCAAGCGCGCGATATGGGAGCGCAATCGCTGATCTAGAAGCATCCCTAGCCAGATTGGAAGAGTCACCTGGTCTGTCTCGAAGCTCGGCATGATGCATTTTGTACCTCGTGTCCAAGTTGCTTTCTCCGTGTCGTTCCACAGCTGTCGACACCTTCAGGCAAGACAGCGTCCAGAGTGGCCTCGTCTGCAGGGACGAGTTCGATGTAGGCAAGGAGGTGTTGTAGATCGTCGTTGGCACCGCTCGACTGTCAAGAAGCGTGGCCTCGATCCCGCTGGGCTTCTCGCCAATCGTCACAGGTACCGCGCAGAAGGAGCGGTACGCGCTGATAGCGTCAAACGTGATGTCGTGGCGGAGCGGATTGTTGTTTGCTGCTGTGGGTAGGCCGCACTGGTCGTCTACATCTCTGCACAACTGACCGTCGCGCCGAATCAGGCCGCGCCATTTGGTCGCGCTCGATCGAACTAAAGCGGCGTGATGTCGACGTGCAGCACCGTGGCGCGACCGCCATCGACGGCTGCGATGCAGCGTTCGATGGCTGCATCGAGCGCCTCGGGATCGTCGACCCGCTCGCCATGGGCGCCGAATGCGCAGGCGATGTCGGCAAGACGACGCTGCTCGTCCTGACGGCCGGTGCAGAGCCGGGAAAGAAATGAGTCGGTCTGCTGTGCCACGCCGTCCGGATAGACGCGCTGAACCGATGCCTTCACCGCCTGCCATCCGTTGTTGTCGAGGATCACGGTCAGGATTGGCAGCTGATACTGCTGCGCTACGGCGTAGACGGAATCCGGCGCAGCGAAATGGTAGGCGCCGTCGCCGACGACCTGCACGACGCGGCGTGACGGATTGGCTAGCTTGAGTCCGAGCGCCATGCCGCCGCTGAAGCCGAGGCCGCCGCCGGCCAGGCCCACATAGGTCATCGGCTTGGTGCGGCGAAGCTGCTGTTGCAGGATTGGCGCGTTGCGGACCGCCTCGTTGAGGACGATGTCGTCCTCCAACAGCAGCGCCTGCAACCGCGCAAACAAATAGGCCGGGTTGATCGCTCCGATCCGGCCCTTCTGTGCAGCTGCAGATATCCGTTTCGCCTGCGCGGCCTCGCGTGCCGGCTGCCAGCTCGCGATCCGGTCGCGCACTCTCGTGAGATAGGCGTCGTCGCCACGGGCAACGATGATCTCCAGGACCTGCCGAAGAATGACGGCCGAATCGCCCTGAATGCGGAGGTCGGTGGCAAATCCCCACATCGGGATGTCCGCCTTCAGGGCGTCGATGTCGATCTGAATCCAGCGCAGCCGATCGGCCGCCTTCAGCATCTGCGGAATGAAGGGGACGTCGATGTCGATGAGCAGTCCGAGATCGGCGCCAGCAATAAGCGCGGCAGGGTCGGCGCCAGCAAAGCAAGGGGAGTCCTGGCAGATGTTCATCGTGATGGGATTGAACTCGGCGACCCGGATTCCGCAGACCAGCGCCAGCCGCTCCAGCACAGAGACGGCCTCGGCGGTGCGTCCGAGATAAGCGGTCAGTGCGATCGGATTGTCCGCCTTCATCAGCGCGTCCGCGATCGCCTTCGCGCGTTCCGGCTCGATGCCTCCCGCTTTGACGCTGCCATAGCGCGCGGCCGGGTAGGCCGGCATCGCCTGTTCGTCCCAGGTCTCGGCAAGGGTTTCTCGCGGCAGCATCATGTAGACCGGGCCGGGCGGATCGCTGTGCATGAACGCGGCAGCGCGGGCCACCGCCTCCTTGACGACGACGCCCGACGGCAGCGTGTATTCCCATTTGACATAGGGCCGCACGACGCTGCCCTGATCGAAGCTCTCCTGCACGAAGTGGACGTAGGTGTCACGTCCTCCCGGCAGCTCGCCATGCAGCGCGAACGGAGCCCGCCCAGCGAACAGCAGCACCGGCAGCCGGTAGCGAAAGGCGTTCTGAATGCCCATGCACGCGTTCGCCGTGCCGGCATCGACGTGGACGAACACGGCCTGACCGCGGCCGGTCGCGCTCGCATGGCCCATCGCCATGTGCACCGCGACCACCTCGTGGGGGCACAGGATCACCTCGGGGTGCCGTCGACCTTCGCTGTCCCAGCGTGCAAGTTCCTCGATCAGCGAGACATGATCGGTGCCGAGATTGGCAAAGATGTAGTCGATGCCGCTCTCGACGAGCGCCTCGAGGAAGTAGTGCGCGGTGGTGTGGCGTGTCATGGCGCGCTGGCGAGGATCAGGCGACGACGGCATTGTCACGGCGCACGGCCTCAGCCTGGATTGTGAGGCCGCGCAGGCGGTCCAACAGATCGTCGGGCTCCTGAGGTGCGGCCGCGCCGCGCCAGGCGATGTGCGAATCCGGTCGCACCACGAGCAGGCTGTCAGCGAAGTCGTAGCCGGCCTTGGCCCGGTCGACGTCGACGAGCGTCAAGGGAGCGCCCTGGCGGGCTGCGGCCGCGACCAGCGCCTCGGCATTGATGGTTGGATCGAACCGGACCAGCGTATAGGCCGGGCCGAGCGCGTCGAGCAGCGAGCGGCCATCGGCGAGCCACACATGCGGGGAGCGTGCGCCCGGCACGGTCGACGCGGTGAAATGGCCCATGCCGTAGGGCGGCGGCGTCTCGCCATCGTACGAAATGGCCGGTGACCGGTCGTAGTAGTAGCCGAAGTTCAGGCCGGAGCAGCAATATTGCTGCACGTTGAGGTCGTAGGCCGCCTGTCCCACCTTGCGGCGCGCCTCATCGCCCACGGGGCCGTCCATTTCGACTTCGGCAGGCACGCTGCGTCGCTGGCTCATCACGGCGAGCGCATGGTTCATCGCGAAGTGCGACACCTGCTCGGTGATCGGCTGCCGCTCCGCCTCATAGGCGTCCAGCAGGGCAGGGGCAGCCCAGCCGTGCAGCACGCCGGCGAGCATCCAGCACAGGTCGACCGCATCGGCGATCCCGGCATTCATGCCGTAGCCCGCATAGGGAATCCACAGATGCGCCGCATCGCCACAGATGAAGGCACGGCGATCGCGAAAGCGATCCGCCACCAGGCGGCGTCCGATCCAGTCCTCCTTGCTGATGACCTCGTACTCGAAACGGTCGTCGACACCGAGAATGGTGCGCAACGCCCAATCGCGATCGACACTGTCGAATTCGACTTCCTCGGCCGCGAGGTGGTTGTGGATCAGCCAGTTGTCGCGGCCGTCGATGGAGACGGTGGTGCCGCAGCGCCGCGGGTTGAGCGACATCGTCATCCAGGCCGGCTTCTGGGTGATCAGGTCCTTCAGCGCAGGGGCATGGATGTAGGTCGACTGCACCCGCTGCACGACATCGGTGCCGCTGAGCCGCGCGCCGATCAGCTTGCGCACCGCGGAGCGGCCACCGTCGCAGCCAATCAGATAATCGGCCGAAATGGTGATGTCTCGGCCGGCGTCGAGATCGCGTGCCCGCGCGATCACGCCGTTTTCATCCTGGTCGAACCGATCGACCTCGACGCGGTTCAGGATCGTGATGCCGCGTTGCGCCTCGGCGCAAGCGAACAGGATGGGCTCGAGATAGATCTGGTTGATGCGATGGGGCGGCTCGGGCGTCGGCCAATCGGTGTCGGGCCCACCGGTCGCCGTATAGCGGTCCTTGCGGGACGGAATCGGGATGCGCGTCAGCTCGCGGCCGACGACCGTGGTGCGATAGGCGCAGTCGTTGGGAAAGTCGGCCGGCAGGCCGCCTTCGCGCACTTGTTGGACGATGCCAAGGCGGCGGAACACCTCCATCGAGCGCGCGGAGACGTGGTTGCATTTTACGTTGGGCGGCTCTCCGGCGCGCCTGATCTCCGCGACCACGACCTCGATGCCGCGCGAGGCGAGATCCATGGCGGCGGTCAGTCCGACCGGACCGGCGCCCACGATGAGCACCTGGGTTTGAATCGTCTTCATGTCAGTTCTCTTCTGCTCTGAACCTAGGCACGCTCGGCTGTCGAAAGCGCATCCCGCTGCGTGCCGTCGGCGGTCGGAAGACTGCCGCGCATGCCGAGGACGGCAAGGCCAAGGATCACCAGTGCCGAGAACAGTTGCGGCACCGCGCTGGCCTGAAACAGCGAGGACACGTCCCATTTCGCTGCGAGCATCAACCCGCCGATCGTGACGCCGAGGATCGAGCCGAAGCGGCCGATGCCCAGTGCCCAGCCGATGCCGGTGCCGCGGATGTAGGTCGGATAGATGCGCGCCGCGTAGGCGTTGCAGCCGATCTGTCCGCCGATCACCGCGACGCCGGCAATGAAGACGGCCGGCACGAGAATCGGCAACGAGGCTCCCGCGATACCGATGGTGATGATCGAGAGGAAGCCGGCAACGTAGGTCGCGAACAGGACGCGATCGAAGCCGAACTTTTCGATCAGCAGGCCGAGCCCGACGGTGCCAAGCATGCCGCCGAGCTGGAAGGCGATGCCGACGGCGATCGCCGCCTGGACGTCAAGCCCGACACCATGTGTGAGCGTCGGCAGCCAGCTGTTGAGGAAATAGATGTCCATCATGTTCATGAAGAACATCACCCACAGCAGCAGGGTCGGGAGCAGGCGCCGCTTGGTGAACAACTGCGGCAGCAGGAAGCCCTTGCCGCTCTCCTCGATGATCGTAAAGCGCGCGTCGGCGGGGAGGCGGTCCGACGGATCGATCCGGCTCAGCAGCGCGCGCACGCGAACATTCTTGTTGTGGTCGAGAGCCAGCAGCGAGAGCGATTCCGGCAGCCAGATAATGAGAACCGGACAGAGGATGAGCGGCAGAATGCCGCCGATGAGAAAGATGATCTGCCAGCCATAGGCGGTGATGAGCTTCGCCGCGACCGCTCCGCCGATCGCCGATCCGAGCGACACCGTCATGAACATCAGCATGATCAACAGGGTCCTGCGACGCTGCGGCGAATATTCGCCGGTCAGAGCGATCGTGTTGGGCAGGACGCCGCCGAGCCCGAGGCCGGTGAGGAACCGAATGATGACGAGGTCGGATACGCTGGTGGCCTGGGTGGTCGCCAGCGATCCAAGCGCGAACACGAGAACCCCGGCGACGACGAGCCATTTGCGCCCGAGATAGTCGGCCAGCGCGCCGAACACCAGCGAGCCGATCATCACGCCGAACAGGGACGCACCGAACACGGGCCCCAACGCGCCCGGCGCCAGATGCAGGTCCTTGCTGAGGGCAGGGGCGACGAAGCCGAGCGCCTGGGCATCGAAGCCGTCGAGCCCGACGACCAGCGCGCACAGGCAGATCACCCTGATCTGGAAGCCCGACAGCGGCCGCTCGTCGACGTAGCGCGTGAGATTGATCGCTTGCGTCAAATGTCCCTCCCCATGTGCTTGTTGTTGCCTGGCGCGCTTCGCAGCAGCCGCCGGCTGTTTGCAAATATGTTGCATGATCAAACTCTTTCGATTAGCCACAAAATTCTCATTCATTCATGAGGAAAGCTAATGCCCCCGACCTTGCGGCAATTGGAGGCCCTGGTCCTGGTGTATCGGCTCGGCAGCATCACCAGGGCGGCCGCCGAGCTGCGCGTCACGCAGTCGGCGATCAGCCTGCTGATCCGGCAGATCGAGGAGAACTTTCAGCTCAAGCTGTTCGATCGCACGACGCGGGCGCTGCACCCGACGGCGGCCTGCCGTGAGGCGATCACCGCCGCGGAACGCATCCTGGCGGGGACGCAGGGGCTGTCGCAGCGGATGCGCGACCTTGCCGAGATCAAGGCCGGCCGAATTTCCATCGCGGTCTCAGCGGGCGTCGCGTCGGCGCTGCTTCCACGCGTGTTTGCGACGTTTCGATCGCGCCATCCCGAGGTGAGGATCGATCTGCGTGATGTCGCGCCCGACGAACTCCTCGCGATCGTGATGGCCGGGCACGCGGAGTTCGGCCTCGGCAGCGTCGAGGACGACGGCGTGCCGGAGGTCAGGATCGATACACTGATGCAAAGTCCGCTCTCGGCGATCGGCATCAAGGACGGCCGGTTCGAGAAGCACCGCCGTCTGACCTGGGACGGCATCATGAGCTCCGATCTGATCACGATGCGTCACGGCACGCGCATCCGCCGTCAGATCGACGAAGCGCTGGCGCAGACGGGGCGGGCGCTGAAGCCGGCGTGGGAGGTGTCGCTGATCACGACCGCGCTGGCGCTCACGGCGGAGGGCGCCGGCATCAGCATCCTGCCCGCGCACATGCTGCCGAAGGCACAATTTCCGACGCTTGCCGCGATCCCGCTGTCGCAGCCGACGATCCATCGGCATGTCTCGCTGCTGAGCCGCGCCGACTTTGGATTGTCGCCGGCCGCGCAGCGCTTCGTCGAGATCGCAAAGGCCGTGCTGTCGCGGAAGGGCGGCTGATCACGGCTTCGAAGACGGGGACGCTACTTCTCCAGTCGCTTCGCCTCGTTCCACAATTCGTCCATCTCGTCGAGCGACGCTTGTTCGAGTGTACGGCCCTTGGCCGTCAGCGCCTGTTCGATGTGCGCAAAACGGCGCTCGAACTTGGCGTTGGTGCCCCGCAACGCGGTCTCCGGATCCACCTCGGCATGGCGGGCAAGATTGACCAGCGCGAACAGGAGATCGCCGGTCTCCTCGGTCAGCTCGGTCGCATCCTTGTTGTCGAGCGCGGCCTCGATCTCGTCGGCTTCCTCGCGGATCTTCTGCAACACCGCGCGCGGATCGTTCCAGTCGAAACCGACGGTCGCGGCCTTGCGCTGCAGCTCCATCGCGCGGACCAGCGCAGGCTGTCCGGCCTTGATGCCTGACAGCAGCGAGGACTTGCCCGTCTGCGCCTCGGGCGGCCGCCGCGCGGCGCGCTCGGCCTTCTCCTCGGCCTTGATGCGGTCCCATGTGCCTTTGGTGGGCTGGGTGACGTTGCCGTCCTTGTCCGGGAACACATGCGGATGGCGGCGGATCATCTTCTTCGTGATGCCCTCGACGACGTCGCCGAATGCAAACGCGCCTTGTTCTTCGGCGATGCGGGCGTGATAGACCACCTGCAGCAGGAGATCGCCGAGCTCCTCGCGCAGATCGTCGAGATCGTCGCGCGTGATCGCATCGGCCACCTCATAGGCTTCCTCGATGGTGTAGGGCGCGATGGTCCGGAACGTCTGCTCGATATCCCACGGGCAGCCGGTGACCGGCGTGCGCAGCGCCGCCATGATCTCGATCAGGCGTGAGATGTCGCGGGAGGGGATCATGGGCAGGTCCTGACAGCATCGTTCGATCGTGTCCTGTATGCCCCAAGCCGCGCGCGGCTCCCAGCAAAAAGGGCGATTACGCGGGATCGCTCCGCGGGTTGGCCCGACCCGTCGATGATGCTAAGCGGGGGGCCATGAGTGAGCAGGACATGACAGCCCTGGTGCTGTTCTCGGGCGGGCAGGATTCCACGACGTGCCTGGCCTGGGCGCTCGACCGCTTCGCGCGCGTCGAGACGATCGGATTCGCCTACGGCCAGCGCCATGCGATCGAGCTCGCCTGCCGCGACCGGCTGGTCGAGGGCATCGCGCGCCTGCGTCCCGACTGGGCGGCCAAGCTCGGTGACAGCCACACGCTGGACATTCCAACGCTGGCTGCGATCTCCGAGACGGCGCTGACGCGCGACGTCGCGATCGAGATGGGCGCTGACGGCCTGCCCAACACCTTCGTGCCGGGCCGCAATCTGGTGTTCCTGACCTTTGCGGCGGCGCTCGCCTATCGCCGCGGCATCCGCCACATCGTCGGCGGCATGTGCGAGACGGACTATTCGGGCTATCCGGACTGCCGCGACGAGACCATCAAGGCGCTGCAGAGCGCGCTGAGCCTGGGCATGGCGCGCGCGTTCGAGCTGCACACGCCGCTGATGTGGCTGTCGAAGGCCGCGACCTGGCAGTTGGCGCATGATCTCGGCGGCACCGGGCTCGTGGACCTGATCCGCGACCGGTCGCACACCTGTTATCTCGGCGAGCGCGGCGCGCGGCACGATTGGGGGCACGGCTGCGGACAGTGTCCCGCCTGCGAGCTGCGCGCCAAAGGATGGCGCGAATACATCGCGGCGGGCGGGCCATCCTGAATCGGAAGCGGGGCCTTCGGGCCCCGCGGAGAGTTGCGCGACAGGCGAGCGCTCAGGCGGCTTCGTTGTCCGACGGCTCACGCTGGCTGACGATGACGAGATCCGCATCGGCGAGGTCGTGGCCGTCATCGGCCTCACTGGCTGCGGCGGAGGCCGCCTGCGCGACGAGGCGCGCGGTGATGTCGTGATTGGCGTCCTTGCCGCTCTTCTCCCAGGCAGGCGCGTTCAGCACCACGATGTCGTCGTCGTGGGCGGCACCGTCGTGATCGGCGGGCACGATCGACGGCGACTTCACCGGCTTGTCGACGATACGCAGGGTCGGGGCCTCGGCCTCGACCGGCTCCGCTGCGGCCGGTTCGTCCTCGGCCATTTCTGCCTGCTCCGGCGCCGGGTCGACGGCCTCTTCGGCGGGAGCATCCGTGTCGGCGCTCGCAGCGCTGGCCACCGCCTCGGCGGCTTCGGCAGGCTGTTCGGCGGCCGCGGCAAGGCTCTCTGTGGCCGGCGCATCATCATGCGGCGCGAGGCCGAGATGCTGCGAGATCTCCTTGATCACGCGGTCGATCGCCACCAGCACGCGATATTCCGGGATCGAGGCCATGTGCTGCTCGAACCGGTTGCGCGCATATTGCAGCGAGTCGATCACGTCGGTGGCGATGGAGGAGCCCGACGCTTCGGTGCCGTGCAGGGCTCCGGCGGCCTTCTCGGTCGAGCTCTCGATCAGCAGGAAGGCCTCGTATTGCGGAATCGATTTGAGCTTCTCGTGATAGTCCTGACGCACGCCGGCGAGCGTGTCGACGATGGTGGCGAACTCTGGCGCGGGCATTTTCAACGTCCCCTCAACTTCGGCAAAGAAGATGCGGGACGCTACGGACGCACTGATGAATGTTCAATTTCGAACGAATACGGCTGTTCGCGGCATGAATAGCCGGCCGTTAAGACCGCACCATCAAAAGCAGGATCGCCCGCTCACCGGGCATTAAGCATCCTCGCGACCCTTGCGAAACGCTCAGCCGGCAAAATCCTCGGGCCGGAGCTCGATGGGCTTGCCATGTGGGGTGCGATCGGCCGCGTGATCCCAGGCGTCGCGGTAGCGCACGAGCGCATCGGCGGAGGTGACGCCCTTCTCGGCGACCAGACGTTCGAGCGTCGCCAGCCAGTGTCGATAATACGTATCGCCGCAATCGGCGTCGCCGGCCGCTTGCGCGCGTGAAATCTCCTGGGCGAGCGCGGCGGCCCATTCGGGCCAGGTGAACAGCCCGCGGGCGTGCAGCGTGACGGCCATCGCGAAGGCGTGCGCTTCCCACGGCTCGCGAAATACGGGCCCGCTGTCATCGACGGGAATGCCGGGCAGGGCGCGCGTCGCCGCGACCGCCGCCTCACGGTCGGGTGTCATCGGGCTGGCTCCAGATAGGGCTCGAAAGCGTCGACCGTAACCTCCAGCAGCGGATCGGGCGCATCGGCCCACAGCTCGGCACCGCTGAACGCCACCGTGTAGAGCCATTGCGGATCTTCGCCGCCGCCATGGGCGTTGCTGTCCGGAAACACGTGCATGCCTCTGACCGCCGCGACGCGGCCGAGATGGCCCCGCACGTAGCGCGGCAGCCGCGTGTGCGTCGACGGATGGATGTCCTTGGCCCGTACACTGTCGCCGACGGCGAACAGCGCCGGCTGCGTCGCCACGCGTTCGGTCGGGCCACCGCGACGCAGTGTCGGCGCGACGGCATCTGCAGTGAGGATCTTGGCGACGGGCTTGGCCGGATGCAGCACCTTGCCGGCGGCGATCTCATCGGCGTCGACCAGATGCCGCTCCTGCATCAGCCGTTCCAGGCCCGCGAGCCAGATCTGGTAGTAGCTCATGCCGAGGTAGTCGTCCGGCGGACGGTTCTCGCGCGCGAACCGCGACATGTCGATGTTCCAGCCGCCGGGGGGCGCCATCGCCAGCGTCATGGCGAACGCGCGGCGCTCCCATTCGGCGTGAAACACCGGCTCGTTCGGCTCGGGGCGGACCGGACCGAAGCCGGCGACGCCGCCCATGTCATGCGCACCATCCATCAGCGGCCTACCTCGTTCGGTTGCTTCGGCAGGCCGGTGCCGATCATACTGTCGCGCGTGACGAGCTCGGCGAGCCGCTCCGCGCTCCAGCCGTCGGTCCCCGCGGGACGCATCGGCAGCACGAAATAGCGGACCTCGGCCGTCGAATCCCACACCCGGATCTTCGTCGTCGGCGGCAAGTCGAAGCCGAAATCCTTTAGGACGCCGCGCGGATCCTTCACCGCCTTGGCGCGATAGGGCGCCGCCTTGTACCAGACCGGCGGCAGGCCGAGCACGGGCCACGGATAACAGGAGCACAGCGTGCACACGACCATGTTGTGCAGATCCGGCGTGTTCTCGACCGCCACGATGTGCTCGCCCTGGCGGCCGGCATAGCCGAGCTCGCCGATCGCCGGCGTGGCGTCGGCAAGAAGGCGTGCCCGATAGGCCGGGTCGGTCCAGGCACGCGCCACGACCTGGGCGCCGTTGCGGGGACCGACCTTGCTCTCATAGGTCTCGATGAGCACGTCGAGCGCAGCGGGATCGATATATCCCTTCTCGGTCAAGATGCTTTCGAGCGCGCGGACCCGCAGATCGGTCTCGGACAGGTCCGAGTGATCGTGCGGATGGTCGTGATGGTGGTCGTGATCCGTCATGGCACAACCATAGGCGTAATCCGGCACCGCTGTCGAGCCGAGGACGTTACAAACCGACGGTGCGAGCAGTCGCGTTTCAACGCCGCCGCAGCCGTGCGGCGGTCACAATGCCGAGCGCGGCGCCGTCGGTCTTTGACGCGCCGATTCCGGACGCAGATGTGATCGAGGCCGCTCCCTTGCCGCCACCTCGGGCTGTTCAAATCGGAGCGCAGATATGGTTCGTAATGCTTTCGCCGTCCCGATCGGGCACGATAGCAACAGAGGTTTGAGGTTCATCAATGCCGAACGACGTCTCCCGCCGTGATCTTGCAAAGCTGGCCGGGCTGGCCGCCCTCGGGGCGGCCAATGGCCCGGCGCAAGCGGAGGAGGGCGCGGTGAAGGAGGATGCCGGGCGGCGGTTTCCCGCCGATTTCGTGTGGGGGACGGCGACGTCGTCGTACCAGATCGAGGGCGGGGCCACGGCCGATGGCCGTGGGCCGTCGATCTGGGACGTGTTCACGCATTTGCAGGGCAACATCGAGGACGGCAGCACCGGCGACGTCGCCTGCGATCACTACAACCGCTACAAGGACGACGTGCGGCTGATCAAGGAGCTCGGCTGCCGGGCCTATCGGTTCTCGATCGCCTGGCCCCGGCTGTTTCCCGACGGGGGGCTGACTCCCAATCCGAAGGGCCTCGACTTCTACAACCGCCTCGTCGACGAGCTCCTGGCCAACGGCATCACGCCGTACGCAACGCTGTATCATTGGGATCTGCCGCAGGCGCTGCAGGACCGGGTCGGCGGCTGGCTCTCGGTCGACACGGCCAGGGCCTTTGCGCACTATGCGGGCTACGTCGCCGAGCATCTCGGCGACCGTGTGAAGACCATCTTCACCATCAACGAATGCGGCCGCTTCGTTCCGTTCGGCTATGGCCTCGGCGTCGACGCGCCCGGGCTGAAGCTGCCGCAGCAGCAGGTCAACCAGGCGCGCCATCACGTGGCGCTGGCGCACGGTCTCGCCGTCCAGGCCATCCGCTCCGGCGGGCGCGCCGGCATGCGCGTCGGCATGGCCGAGAACATCACGGCCTGCCTGCCGGCGATCGACACGCCGGAGAACATCCGCGCCGCCGAGATCGCGACGCGCGAATTGAATGCCGGCTTCCTCAACGTCATCCTCGAGGGGCGCTACACGGAGGGTTTCCTGGCGTGGTCCGGCAAGGATGCGCCGAAATTCACCGCCGACGAACTGAAGATCATTTCGGCGCCGGTCGATTTCGTCGGCCTCAACATCTACGCGCCGCAAGCCTATGTCGTCGCGTCGGACCGCGCGGCCGGATTCGACGTGCTGCCGATGCCGTCCTCGTTCCCGCACATGAGCTCACCCTGGCTGCTGGTCGGTCCGGAGACGGCCTATTGGGTGCCGAAGCTCGCCGCCAAGATCTGGAATCTCCAGACCATCTACATCACCGAGAACGGCACCTCCTCGGACGACAAGCTGACCGCCGATGGCAAGGTCCACGACCTCGACCGCGTGATGTATCTGCGCAACTATCTCGCCCAGCTGCAGCGCGCAACGTCCGAGGGCGTGCCCGTGAAGGGCTACTTCCTGTGGAGCCTGCTGGACAATTTCGAGTGGGTGTTCGGCTACAAGCAGCGCTTCGGCATCTATCACGTCGACTTCGACACCCAGGTGCGCACGCCCAAGCTCAGCGCGTCGTACTACCATCACGTGATCAGCCGCAACGCCGTGAGCGCGTGAAGCGCCGCGACGCCACCCGGGGTCCCGTCGGGCGCAGTCCGCGCCATTCAGGCGGCCGATGTGCCGTCGGCATCCGACGCATTGAGTGTCGGCGCGCCGGCCTTCACGTCGCGATTGCAAATCCATGATGCGGAAAGCACACCTCGTGCGACTCTTTTGCGCGCATGCCGTTTTCGTGGCGAAAGCTGGCTGCCGATGACGTAAACCGGCAATCTGCCGGCCCCTCAAGCGAGTTTTCCAGCATGCAAGTTTCCGTTGTTTGTCCGCCAGCCGTCCGCGCGGGCGTTCTGTTCTGCGTCCTCGGAGTGATCGCTGGCTCCAGCGCCTGGGCCCAGGGAGCCGCGAACGATGCGGCCAAGCCCGCCACGGAGCAGTCTGCCGCGCCGACGGCCGAAAAGCCCGTAGAGTCCGAGCCGAAACCCGCGGTTGCTCAAACTAGGCCCGCCGAGCAGCCCTCGGATGCCGCCGGCAAGCCTGCGGCCGAGCCTGAGAAGACGGCCGAGAAGCCCGGCGAGCCAGCCGCTGCGGACACCAAGCCCGTTCAGGCCACAGACAGCGCGAGCCAGCAGCCGGCGGACAAAGTATCAACCGAAAAAACCGCGACGGATGCTACGGCCGAGAGCAAGCCGGCCGAGGCCAAATCCGACACCAAGGTCGAACCGAACTCCGGCACCGACGTCGGCCAGAAGCCGGCCGTGACCGAGTCGAAACCGGCAGAGCCCGCTCCGGCCGTTCAGCCCGCCGCCGTCGCCAAGGACGCGCCCGCGCCGGAGAAAGCCGAAGAGAAGGCTGCGGAGAGCAAGCCCGCAGCCGCTGCGCCCGCCGAAAAGCCGGCTGCCGCCGCCGAGGTGAAGCCCGCGGTTGCGCCGGCCGAGCCCAAGACATCCGCGCCGCCGGCCGCAGCTTCTTCCGCGGCCACGCCGGGGAAGGCGGCTGCGAAGCAGGACACCGCGTCTCCGTCGGCCAAGCCCGGACGGCACGGCCACGCGCATGCCCAACATGCCGAGGACGACGCCAAGCCCGCCAAGCGCGAGCAACGCGTCCGCAAGCCCAAGAGCGAACAGAAGAGCGAAATGAAGCGGGAGGCGAAGAGGCGGGGTGTGAACTGCAAGAGCTTCCGCACCTATGACGCGGAGAAGGGCACCTACCGCGGCTACGACGGGCGCGTTCACACCTGCTCGTAAGAGGCAGATAAGGGGCCGATCGGCAAGCGCGCATCGGCGGCGGCCAAGACCGCCACCGGTGAGCACGGCCGATCACACCATCAACGCGGCATCGGCGGCTGAATGCCCGAGGTGTTGCGGGTAAAGAGTGTCCCGAACGTCGAGCCCTGCGGCTGCGCCGGCTGCGGCCGGGCCATTCCCGTGGTGGTCCGCTGCTGCGGCGTCACGATGATCTGCTGGGGCGGGCCTGGGGGCACCGTGCCGCGTGCCTGCACCGACTGGTTGGACATTCGTGACACCAGACGCATCAGCTGATCCTGGCCGGCTTGCAGCTGCTCGATGGCGCGGGTGTGATCGCGGCTGGCCTGATCCTGCGTCGACTTGATCTGTTCGATGCCCTGCTGCAGATCGGCGATGTCACGCGCCATCCTCTGCATCAACGTCGCGGGCTCGCGGGGGCCGGTGGTGTCTTCCGCTCCCCTCAGCGAGGCATTCGACATCATGGCATCCTCGCTACCCTGCTGGGCTGACGCCTCGTCCTGCGGCGCTTCGCTGGCGCCCGGCATCCAGCGGTCCATCAGCGAGGTGCCGGCGTCGCGCTGCGACCAGGCGACCGAGCCACCGACCAGCACGACCAGCAGAGCGAGACCCACGGCGTTGCGCCCGCGCAGCCTGCCGAGCGGTGCCTTCATCCGCGCCCAGCGGCTGGCCCCGGCGTCTGCCGCCCCGCTCGTGCTCGCTGCCGCCGCGGCATCCGCCGCCACGCCGGGCCTCTCGATCGCCGCGAGCCGCGTATCGATCCGGGTCAGCACCTCACGCAGGACCCGCCGGTACAGTTGATCATAGCTTGTCTTCTCGGGCTTCCCAGGGGCGAGGCCGATCTCGCTCTGATCAATCTGTTGCACGTTCTGTGTGGACTGCATTGCTGATCCCCAAACCCTTGGCCCGCCGCCGACGCCGATGTTCTCTTTGAATTTTCAAACGTGACTCGACCCGCCGCTTTGGCCGAAAGCAAGACAGCGTCGTGACGAGGAGGGGGCCTTTTCGGACCATCTCTCCCTCGCTGCAGCGCCAGTCGATCGCTTCGAGAGGCCTGAATCGCCCTCTTGTTGCGCGCTGCCGAGCCTTCGAGGTACTATCCGACCGATGTTCTTGGGGGGATTGGGGCCGGTGCAAAGCTTGATTGTCATTGCGCGCGCAATGTTGTGCGCAGCGTTCGTCGTCCTGTCCGCTCACGCGCAGGCCGTGCCTTTGGATGAGGCCACGCGCAAGGCTGAACTGATGGCGGCCTGGCAGGCGGCGAGCCAAGCGGGCACCGACGGACCAAGCGACATCGTGCTGATCGACCAGGGCACGCTGAAGCTGCCGGCCGACTACTTCTACGTCCCGAAGAACGAAGGCCTGCGGGTCCTTCGCGCGCTCGGCAACGTCGTCAACGACGCGACCTTCGTCGGGCTGGTCGTCGGCAGACGCCAGAACGACGACTGGATGGTGGTCATCAAGCACATCAAGGAAGGCTACATCAAAGACGACGACGCCAAGAGCTGGAACGCGGACGATCTGCTGAGCAACCTTCGCGCCGGCGCCGACGAGGCGAACAAGGACCGTGCGGCGCGCGGATTTCCGGAAATGGCCGTGGTCGGCTGGGTCGAGCCGCCGGCCTACGACGCCACGACGCATCGTCTCGTCTGGTCGCTGCTCGCCAAGGAGAAGGGCCAGCCCGACGATGCGCCGAAGAACATCAACTACAACACCTACGCACTCGGGCGTGACGGCTATTTCAGCCTGAACCTCCTGTCCGGCTCGGAGCGGATCGCGGGCGACAAGGCGGTGGCGCACGAGCTGCTGTCCGATCTCTCCTACAATGCTGGCAAGCGTTATGAGGATTTCAGTGCCAGCACGGATCGGATCGCCGAATATGGATTGCTGGCGCTGGTCGGCGGCGTTGCCGCGAAGAAGCTCGGGCTGCTGGCGCTGGCCGGTGCGTTCGTCCTGAAGTTCGCCAAGATCATCATCTTCGCCGTCGTCGGCGCCGGGGCCGCTGTCATGAACTTCCTGCGCCGCAAGCCGCGCGGCGACAACGCGGGCGGGCCGACGTGAAGGGTCTCCTGCTGATCCTGTTCTCCGGCCTGAAATGGGGGAAGCTCGCCATGAGCGGCGGCACGATGCTGCTGTCGCTGGTCGTCTATGCCGGCATCTGGGGCTGGCGCTATGCGGCCGGCTTCATTGCGCTCCTGTTTGCCCATGAGATCGGACACTACGTCGCCGCACGTCAGCGCGGCCTCGACGTCGGCGCTCCCGCCTTCATCCCGTTCGTCGGCGCCTGGATCGCGCTCAAGGAGCAGCCGGTCGACGTCGAGACGGAGGCCTATGTGGCACTCGCCGGTCCGCTGGTCGGGACCGCGGCCGCGCTCGCGGTCTATCTGTGGGCGCGATCGGACGACAGCAATCTGCTGCTTGCGATCGCCTATTCCGGCCTGTTCCTCAACCTGTTCAACCTGCTGCCGATCTCGCCGCTGGACGGCGGCCGCGTCACCAGCGTGCTGAGTCCGCGCATCTGGCTGCTTGGCGTTCCCATGCTGCTGGCCTTGATGCTCTATCGGCCGAGCCCGATGCTGATCATCATCGCCATCCTCGCAGCCCCGCAACTGATGAAGGCCTGGCGCTACGATCCCGGCGCGCCCGAGAACGTCGCCTATTATGGCACGACGCTGCAGACGAAGCTCGAATATGCCGGGACTTATCTCGCGCTCGCGGCGCTTCTCGCCGTCATGACCTACGACGTGCACGAGATGCTTGGGCACGTGCGTCAGTTTGGTTGAGTTGAGGTTGCCGCTTCAGTCGAGAAGCTTCATGTAGGTCAAAGGGCACCGTCTCGTCGTAAGGAAGCGCCCCGTCGTAAGGACATGGCCTTCTTCAACTCGGAATTTCCGCTGCTGCAATGCAGCGGATATATTTGGGCCGCGCGCAGGAACCATGCAGTCCTGTAAGACATTCCGTGAGCCATGAGCGCGGCGCGCTATCACAATGCGCTGAGCGCAGAGCACGTCTCGGGATGTTCCCTTGCTCACTGGCATGTGGGAGACCAAAGTCGAGCCTGCCCGTCAGAGGCATAAGGATTCGGGAGGTTTCATGATTTCGCTCAAGTCCATCTTGCTTGCGAGCTGCGCAACTGCGCTCGTCTCCTCGGCCGCCTGGGCCGCAGACCCGATCAGGATCGGTGTCATCTCCGAGGCACAGGCCGTCGCCGGCTCGTCGATCGCACCCGCAGCGCAATTGGCCGCCGAGGAGATCAACGCCAAGGGCGGCATCGACGGGCGCAAGATCGAGATCGTCGTCTACGACAATCACTCCTCCTCGGCGGAATCGGTGCGCGCCTTCCAGCGCGCCGTCAGCGAGGACAAGGTCAACGCGGTCATCGCGAGCTACATCTCCGAGGTCGTGCTGGCGCTGGAGCCGTGGGCAGGGCGCCTCAAGACGCTGATGATCACGCCCGGTGCCGCGTCCGACGTCATCACGCAGAACATCGCCAAGAACTACGACCAGCTCAAATACACCTTCCACGGCTATCTGACCTCGACCTCGTTGGCCGGCCTCGTCTGCGACGCGGCCAAGGACCTGCTGGTCGAGCCCTATAAGATGAAGACCGCGGTGATCATGAGCGAGGACGCGGCGTGGACGACGCCGCTCGACGCCGGCTACGAGAAATGCCTGCCGGAGATCGGGCTCAAGGTCGTCGACCACATCCGCATGTCGCCTGACACCACCGACTTCACGCCGATCTTCAACAAGATCGAGGGCCTGAAGCCGGACGTCATGATCACCGGCATCTCGCATGTCGGCACCCAGCCGACCGTGCAGTGGAAGAGCCAGCAGGTGCCGATCCCGATGTTCGGCATTTCCTCGCAGGCGACCAACTCGACCTTCTGGAAAGACACCAACGGCGCCGTCGAGGGCGTCATGTACAATGCCGTGTCGGGACCGGGCGTCGCGGTGACGCCAAAGACGCTGCCGTTCGTGGAGGCCTATCAGAAGAAGTTCGGAAACTTCCCGTCCTATGCCGGCTACACCTCCTATGACGACGTCTACATGATCGCGGATGCGA
This sequence comes from Bradyrhizobium sp. HKCCYLRH1030, assembly GCF_051168395.1. Lineage (NCBI taxonomy): Bacteria > Pseudomonadati > Pseudomonadota > Alphaproteobacteria > Hyphomicrobiales > Nitrobacteraceae > Bradyrhizobium > Bradyrhizobium sp. HKCCYLRH1030. Next base: position 352,130 of record NZ_JBNPUY010000001.1, read on the forward strand.
TCCATCGGGCCGGCGGCACCGATCCCGACAAGATGGTCGAGGCGATGGAAGCGACCGACTATGTCGGGACGATCGGCCGCATCGCCTTCAAGCCGAAGGGCGACCCGAACCCGCACGCGCTGCGGACCGGAAAGGGCTACATCACCGGGCTGATGCTGCAATGGCAGAACGGCAAGCAGGTCAACGTCTGGCCCAAGGAGCTCGCCGCCGGCACCGCCACCTGGCCGTCCTTCATCAAGCTCAAGGCGGCCAGCAACTGACGCATCGCGGGCCGCTCCTTCAAGGAGCGGCCCATTTTCTTGGTGCCTCAGTCTGACGTTGCAGGTCGATTTTCAATGCTTTTCTGGCAGATCTTGATCGATGGCTTTGCCATCAGCGCGCTGTATGCCCTCGGCGCGACCGGCTTCACACTGATCTTTGGTGTCTCGGGCGTGCTCAACCTTTCCCACGGCGCCATCATGGTCGGCGCCGCGGTTGCAGCCTGGGCTGCCGCCAGCGAATTCGGTGTCGGGCCCTACACCGGCGCGCTGATCGGAGTCCTCGCCGGCTTCATTTTGGCCTTCGCCACCTACTTCATCGCCGTCAGGCCGATCCAGCGCTCCAAGGTGATTGCTGAATCGGAGAAGGAGATCTTCATCCTGACCGCGACGCTGCTGTGGGGCATCATCATCCAGGAGGCGATCGCATATTTCTTCACCAACAATGCCAAGACCGTGCTGCCGATCGTCGAGGGCGTCACCACGGTGTTCGGCGTGCGCACGCCACGCAACGAATACTTCACCGCCGTGATCTGCTGGGTCGCCATCGGGCTGTTGTGGTTCCTGGTCAACCGCACCAGGCGCGGCAAGGCTGTCATGGCGGCGTCGATGAATCCGCGCGGCGTCACCTTGCTGGGCATCGAACTATCGTCGATCTACCTCACCGTCTGGGCCATCTACGGCCTGCTGGCGGGGGTGGCCGGCATCCTGCTCGGCATGTTCTTGGGGGTCAGCTCCTACAGCGTCGGGCCGCTGACGGCGAGCGCGTTCTCGATCGTCGTGCTCGGCGGCCTCGGCAGCGTGTCGGGCTCGCTGATCGCGGCCTATGTGGTGGGCTATCTCGAGACCGGAACGGCCTATCTGATCTCGCCGGCCTACCGGACGATCCCGGCGCTGCTGCTGCTCGTCGTCGTCATGTATCTGCGCCCGCAAGGGCTGTTCGGACGGAGGTGAGCATGCCTGCATTCGTTACGTCGCGGCTGTTCTGGATCGCACTCCTGACCGTGATCGTGGCTCTGGTCCTGCCGGCCTACGTCTCAGGCTACGTCCTCGGGCTGCTGACGGTCGCGTACTACACGGCCGTGTTCGCGATGTCCTGGGACCTGCTGTTCGGCTTCGCCGGCGAGGTCAATTTCGGACCGACCTTCCTGATCGGCGTCGGCGCCTATACGGCCGGCATTCTCGATGCGCACTTCTCGCCGGGCCTGTCGATCTGGCTGTGCATCGCCGCCGGCGCCCTGGCGGCGGTCGTCGGCGGCGTCGTGCTGGCGCTGCCGGCGCTGCGCGTCAGCGGGCCGTATTTTGGCCTGACGACGCTGGTCGCCGTGCTGATGCTGCAGAACTTCATCGTCGTCGCCGCGGGGCTGACCGGCGGCGAGATCGGCCTCGCCGTGCCGGACGTGATCTCGATCGACGCCAAAACCAACTACTGGATCGCGCTCGGCTTCATGCTGGTGAGCGGTGCGATCCTGTTCGGCTTGTCGCGCAGCGCCATCGGGCTGATCCTGCAGGCGAGCGGGCAGGACAAGATCCAGGCCGGCGCGCTCGGCTTCAATGTCACCAAGCACAAGCTCGCCGCCTTCGTCGTCAGCGCGTTCTTCTCCGGGCTCGCCGGCGCACTGATGGTGTTCTACATGGGCACGGCCTCGGTCTCGACCTTTGTCGATGTCGGCGTCGGCGTGCAGATCATCATCGCCGCGGTGCTCGGCGGCCGCCGCACCGTCATCGGCGCCGCGATCGGCGCGATCTTCCTGATCGGCATGGGCGAGCTGCTGCGGCCGCTCGGCGAGCTCGCCACCCTGATCGTCTCGGTGATCGCGCTCGTGGTCATCCTGTTCTTCCCCGACGGCTTCCTCGGCATGATCAGGGGAGGGGCCAAAGCATGAAACAAGGCATGAGCAGCGCTCCGATGCTGGAAGTCAGCGGCCTCACCAAGCGCTTCGGGGGCCTCGTCGCCGTCAAGAATTTGAGCTTCTCGATCCGCCCGGGTGAGATCCTCGGCCTGATTGGGCCGAACGGCTCGGGCAAGTCGACCGCGATGAAGAGCGTCATGGGCGTCGAGCGGCCGACCGCGGGCTCGGTCAGGCTCGACGGCGTCGAGCTCGCGGGCCTGCCGTCGCATCGCATCGCGCGCATGGGCGTCGGGCTGGTGTTCCAGCATTCGCGGCCGCTGGCGCGCCAGACCGTGCTGGAGAACATCAAGGTCGCGCTGCTGCCGGACAAGCTGACGCGGCTGTTCGCCGACAAGGACGTCGATGCGCGCGCCCGGGCCATTGCGGAGCGCGTCGGCCTCGGTGGCGTCATCGACCGGCGGCCGCCGACGCTGGCATTTGCCGATCTGCGCCGGCTCGAGCTTGCGAAGGCGGTGGCGCGCAGCCCGAAGCTGGTGCTCGTGGACGAACCTTTCGCCGGCCTCACGGCGTCCGAGGTCGCCGACTTCTCCGAGCTCATCCGCGAATTCCGCGACGACGGCCACGCGGTGCTGCTGGTCGACCACAACGTCAAGAGCGTGTCGGCGCTGGTCGACCGCGTGCTGGCGATGTATCTCGGCGAGAAGATCGCCGAGGGCAGGGCGACCGAGGTGATGCAGGACGAGACCGTCCGCCGGGTCTATCTCGGCGGCGCGCTGGTCTCGACCGCGCGGCCGGAGGCCAGCTTCGAGGACGTCACGCCGGCGCTGCAGGTCGACAAGGTCGGCGTGCTCTACGGCAAGGCGCAGGCGCTGCAGGACGTTTCGCTGCACGTCCATGAGGGCGAGTTCGTCTCGGTCGTCGGCCTCAACGGCGCCGGCAAGACGACGCTGTTCAACGCGATCTCGGGCCTGGTGCCGTATTCGGGCGACGTGAAGTGGGCAGGGCGCAGCCTTGCCGGCGGCACGGCGGCGCAGATCGCCCGCTCAGGCATCGTGCAGTGTCCGGAAACGCGCGAATTGTTCGGCGACATGAGCGTGCGCGAAAATCTCGAGCTCGGCGGCAATGCGCTGTCCGACGCCGAGCGTGCCGAGCGGCTCGAATGGCTGTTCGGCCTGTTTCCGATCCTCAAGTCGCGGCAGCCGCAGCTGGCGCGCACGCTGTCCGGCGGCGAGCAGCAGATGCTGGCGATCGCGCGCGCACTGATGATGAAGCCGAAGCTCCTGATCCTCGACGAGCCGACGCTCGGACTTGCGCCGGTGATCCTGGAGACGTTGTCGAAGGCGCTCGATCGACTGCGCGAGACCACCAAGATCACGGTGCTGCTCGGCGAACAGAACGTCACCTTCGCGCTCCCGCACGCCGACCGCGTCTACGTGCTGGATCATGCCAAGATCGTCTGGGAAGGCCCGCCGGATCGGTTCGAGGCCGAAGCCGCGGCGAACTATCTGTGAGGGACGGGGGCAGGGAGCAGGGGCGTCCCTGCTCCCTGCCCGGATCTCATGAGTTCGGAGCTACGGGAAACGAGGCGGGCGCGCCTGTGGCGGCCGGGGCGCAAGGCGCGCCGCGGCGCCGACGGTCGTCGGCTCGGTCTTCGCTGCGCGGAACGCGCGTGCGAGCTGGTCCTGGCTGGCCTGCAGCTGTTCGATCGCCCTGGCGTGATCGCGGTTGGCCTGCTCCTGGCTGGACTTGAACTCCTGAAACCCGCTCTGCAGTTCGGCCACGTCATGCGCGATCTTGTCGATCAGCGGCGCGACGTCCCGGTCGGGAGCAGACGGCACGTCATGCTCCGGCGTAGCCTCCGCCATCGCGGAGGATGGATCGCTGGCGCGCGTTGACGTCGATGCCGATGACGTCTCCGGTGTTGGTGAAACGGATGGTGATGGTGAGGCAGGGGCCGTCTCGGCCGCACTCGATCCGTTCGCCGCCGTCTCCAGTGCCACCACCGGCGGATTCGCCGCCTGAGCATTCTCACGCCGGATGGATTGAACCGCCGCTTCGATCCGGTCGGTGACGGAGGTGATGGTCTCGGTATGGTCCCGCGCCAGGGTGATGGCAGCGCCGATGAGCCCGGCCGACGCCATCAGCGTGATCATGGCCCGCAATACGGGCCGGCGCCGGGCCGGAGGAGGCGTTTCCACGTGTTCGCTGCCTGCAGCGGGTTCGATAGCCTCGACCGCATCAGCGGCGGCCTGGGCCTCGATGTCGGCGATCCGCTGATCGATACGTGCGCGCACCTCGGCCAGCACCCGCTGATAGATCTCCTCGCAGACAGCGTCGTCAGGCGGCAGCGCGACATCACCCGGATCAACTTCCTTCGACGTCGACTGAACTGGCATGTCTTCGGATCCCATTCACGATACGCCCGTGCCCAATCCTGAAGGATGCGGTTTTGACCTCTGGGCTTTGACCAAACGAAGACTGCGGGGTGACGAGGCGGGGGCGATTTCGCACAGGCGCCGACGTGCGCTGGGCGGGCCGATGTGCGGCTTCCACCGTCAGGCAGTCGCCCATAGCCTATTCGCATAAGGTATATTATGGAATATTTATATGCGTAGCGAGTTCAACGACTTGGCGCCAAATCCTCGAATTTGCGGCAGCCGCGGGCCCTTCAGAACCCCCGTCCAGCCCGAGCTGACGGGCCGTTCGCCATGGCCGAGACTCGCGCTGCGCATGACCTGCTGCGAACGCCGATATTGCTGCTGCGGCCCATCGCTGCAATAAGCGCAGACGACGTCGCTGATGTCGCTGGATTCGTCCGGCGATGCTTGCGGCGGCGCGATGCAACAAGAAGAAGCTTCTCCAGGGAGAAACGAGCATGAGCCTGTCACGACGCGCGCTGTTGAAGGCCTCCGCGGCGACAGCCGTACTGGGTGGAATTGGCACCGTCGCAGTGCCGCATGTGGCGCGCGCGCAGAGCGCCGAGTTCACCTACAAATACGCCAACAACCTGCCCGACTCCCATCCGCTCAACGTCCGCGCCAAGGAGATGGCGGCGGCGATCAAGGCCGAGACCGCCGGCAAGTTCGACCTGCAGATCTTCCCGAACAACCAGCTCGGTTCCGACACGGACATGCTGAGCCAGATCCGCTCCGGCGGCGTCGAGTTCTTCACGCTGTCCGGCCTGATCCTGGCGACCCTGGTGCCGGCCGCGTCGATCAACGGCATCGGCTTCGCGTTCCCGGACTACGACACGGTCTGGAAGGCCATGGACGGCGATCTCGGCGCCTACGTGCGCGGCCAGATCAACAAGGCCGGCCTCGTGGTCATGGACAAGATCTGGGACAACGGCTTCCGTCAGACGACGTCGTCGACCAAGCCGATCAATGGGCCCGACGACCTCAAGGGCTTCAAGATCCGCGTGCCGGTGTCGCCGCTGTGGACCTCGATGTTCAAGGCGTTCGAGGCCGCGCCCGCCTCGATCAATTTCAGCGAGGTCTATTCGGCGCTGCAGACCAAGGTGGTCGAGGGCCAGGAAAACCCGCTGGCGATCATCTCGACCGCCAAGCTCTACGAGGTACAGAAATACTGCTCGCTGACCAACCACATGTGGGACGGCTTCTGGTTCCTGGCGAACCGCCGCGCCTGGGAGGCCGTGCCGGCCGACATGCGCGCGATCGTCGCCAAGCACATCAACGCGGCCGCCGTGAAGGAGCGTGAGGACGTCGCCAAGCTCAATGCCGGCCTGCAAGCAGAGCTCGCGTCGAAGGGCCTGACCTTCAATCAGCCCAACGTCGCGCCGTTCCGCGACAAGCTGCGTACCGCCGGCTTCTATGCCGAGTGGAAGGGCAAGTATGGCGACGAGGCCTGGGCGCTGCTGGAAAAGGCCGTCGGCAAGCTGTCGTAACCTCGAGCGTGATCCGGAAACGTGGGACCGGCTTTCCGAAACGATCATGCTCAAAACAAGAATGACGTAGACGCGTTCGGGTGACGTCATGGCGCATGCCGAGTTCACGGAAATTGCGATCAGCGAGGTGGTCATCGAGATCCCTCGCCGCCGGTCCTGGCTCGATGGCTTGGATGCCTTGCTGGGTCTCCTGGTCGAGATCCCAGCCGCGCTGCTGGTCGTGGCCGAGATCGTCATCCTGTTCGCGGGCGTCGTGGCGCGCTACGTCCTGCACCGGCCGCTGATCTGGTCGGACGAGCTGGCCTCGATCCTGTTCCTGTGGCTCGCGATGCTCGGCGCTGCGGTTGCGTTCCGCCGCGGCGAGCACATGCGGATGACGGCAATGGTGGCGCGCGCCAGCCCCGGCTTGCGCGCCTATCTCGATCTGGTCGCCACTGCCGCGGCGCTGGCGTTCCTTGTCATGATCGCCTGGCCGTCCTGGGAGTACGCTTACGAGGAAAGCTTCATCACGACGCCGGCGCTGCAGATCGAAAACATCTGGCGCGCCGCCGCGCTGCCGGTCGGCATCGGACTGATGGCGCTGTTCGCCCTCATCCGTCTCGCCCGCACGGCCAGCGTCAGGACGATGCTGCTGGCCGTCGTCTCCGTCGCAGCCGTCATCGCGCTGTTCTGGGTGGCACAGCCGCTGCTGAAGCCGCTCGGCAACATCAACCTCGTGATCTTCTTCGTCGGCGTGGTCGGCTTGTGCGTCTTCGCGGGCGTGCCGATCGCGTTCGCCTTCGGGCTCGCGATCTTCGGTTATCTGGCGCTGACGACGCGCACGCCGCTGATGGTGCTGGTCGGGCGCATGGACGAGGGCATGAGCCATCTCATCCTGCTGTCGGTGCCGCTGTTCGTCTTTCTCGGCCTGCTGATCGAAATGACCGGCATGGCCCGCGCCATGGTCGCGTTCCTGGCGAGCCTCTTGGGTCACGTCCGCGGCGGGCTACATTACGTGCTGGTCGGCGCGATGTATCTCGTCTCGGGCATTTCCGGCGCCAAGGCGGCCGACATGGCGGCGGTCGCGCCGGTGCTGTTTCCGGAGATGAAGGCGCGCGGCGCCAAGCCCGGCGATCTCGTCGCCCTGCTCGCCGCCACCGGCGCACAGACCGAGACCATTCCGCCGAGCCTGGTTCTGATCACGATCGGCTCCGTCACTGGCGTGTCGATTGCGGCGCTGTTCACCGGCGGCCTGCTGCCGGGCGTGGTGCTGGCGATCACGCTGTGCGCGCTGGTGTGGTGGCGTTACCGCAACGAGGACATGAGCGGTGTCCGCCGCGCGACCGGAGCCGAGATCGGCAAGGCCTTCATCGTCTCGCTCCCTGCCCTGGCCCTGCCCTTCGTGATCCGCGCTGCCGTCGTCGAGGGCGTCGCGACGGCGACGGAGGTCTCGACCATCGGCATCGTCTATGGCGTGCTGGCGGGCCTGCTGGTCTATCGCCGTTTCGACTGGCGCCGCCTGATGCCGATGCTGATCGAGACGGCGGCGCTGTCCGGCGCCATCCTGCTGATCATCGGGACGGCGACCGGCATGGCCTGGGGCCTGACGCAGTCCGGCTTCTCGCGGGCGCTGGCGGCGGCCATGACCGGGCTGCCGGGCGGCCCGGCGACGTTCATCGCGGTCTCGATCGTCGCCTTCACGATCCTGGGCAGCGTGCTCGAGGGCATTCCGGCGATCGTGCTGTTCGGCCCGCTGCTGTTTCCGATCGCGCGTGCCGTCGGCGTGCACGAGGTGCATTATGCCATGGTGATCATCCTGGCGATGGGAATTGGTCTGTTCGCACCGCCGTTCGGGGTCGGATATTACGCCGCCTGCGCGATCGGCCGGGTCGATCCCGCGAAGGGCATCCGCCCGATCTGGGGCTACCTGCTGGCGCTTCTCATCGGCCTCGTCATCGTTGCGATTTTTCCGTGGATTTCGATCGGGTTCCTGTAGACTCTTCAGATGACGAGGGAGGGTGGTGATGAGCACGAACCAGTATCAGCTCGGTCTGGACAAGACGCCGGCCAACTACGTGCCGCTGACCCCGCTCAGCTTCCTGGCGCGCAGCGCGGCCGTCTATCCCGACCACGTCAGCACGGTCTATGAAGGCCGCAGCTTCACCTGGCGCCAGACCTATGACCGCTGCCGGCGCTTCGCGTCGTACCTCGCGGGCCGCGGCATCGGGGTCGGCGACACCGTGGCGGCGATGCTGCCGAACATCCCCGCGATGAATGAGGCGCATTTTGCCGTGCCGATGGCCGGCGCCGTGCTCAACACGCTCAACATCCGGCTCGATGCGTCCTCGATCGCGTTTCAGCTCGACCACGGCCAGGCCAAGATCATCCTGGTCGATCCGGAATTCTCCGGCGTGATCAGCGAGGCGCTCAAGCTGATGAGCGGCGCAAAGCCGTTCGTGATCGACGTCGACGACGCCTCCTATGCCGGCGGTAGCCGCATCGGCGAGATCGAGTACGAAGCAGCCGTCGCCTCGGGCGATCCCAGCTTCGAGCCGCGCCGTCCCACCGACGAATGGGACGCGATCGCGATGAGCTATACGTCTGGCACGACGGGCAATCCCAAGGGCGTCGTCACCCATCACCGCGGCGCGTACCTCAACGCCGTCAGCAACATCCTCGCCGGCGGGCTCGGCCAGCATCCGGTCTATCTCTGGACCCTGCCGATGTTCCACTGCAACGGCTGGTGCTTCCCCTGGACCATGGCCGCTGCGGCCGGCGTCAATGTCTGCCTGCGCAAGGTCGAGCCGACCAGGATCTTCGAGCTGATCAAGACCCACGGCGTGACGCATATGTGCGGCGCGCCGATCGTCTACAACGTCCTGATCAACGCGCCCGACGCGCCCAAGGGCAAGCGCGACAAGCCGGTGGTGGGGCTGATCGCGGGCGCCGCGCCGCCGGTCGCCGTGCTCGAAGGTGCCGAGAGCATCGGCATCAAGCTGACCCATGTCTACGGCCTGACCGAGGTCTACGGCCCCGCCTCGGTCTGCGCCGAGCAGCCCGGCTGGGACGACCTGCCGGCGCCTGAGCGCGCGCGGCTGAAGCGGCGCCAGGGCGTGCCCTATCCGCTGCAGGAAGCCGTCACCGTGCTCAATCCGGAGACGATGCAGGAGGTGCCGCGCGACGGCGAGACCATCGGCGAGGTGATGTTCCGCGGCAACATCGTCATGAAGGGCTATCTCAAGAACGAGAAGGCGACGCAGGAAGCCTTTGCCGGTGGTTGGTTCCACACCGGCGACCTCGGCGTGCTCGACGAGCACGGCTACGTCATCATCAAGGACCGCTCCAAGGACATCATCATCTCCGGCGGCGAGAACATCTCCTCGGTCGAGGTCGAGGACATCCTCTACAAGCACCCCGCCGTGATGTTCGCGGCCGTCGTCGCCAAGCCCGATCCAAAATGGGGCGAAGTCCCCTGTGCCTTCGTCGAGCTGAAGGACGGCGCGCACGCGACCGAGGCCGAGATCATCGCCTATTGCCGCAGCCACCTGTCCGGCTTCAAGACGCCGAAGGTCGTGGTGTTCGGCACGATCCCGAAGACGTCGACCGGCAAGATCCAAAAATTCCTGCTGCGCAACGAGGTCAAATCGGCGAAGGCGATCTCCGCGTAGAGGCGATCGCAACATCATCGCGTCATTGCGAGCGCAGTGTTCAGCCCGGAGACATAGATTACACCTGTTCGGGGACATAGTTGACAGTTTTGGGGTCGCGCAGATCAATCGCTGCGATCTGATGTGCGGCAAAGAAAATTCCGAACTTTCCGTCGGCACTGAGTGGCCGGATAGCCAGCCGCTCACCTCGGAAGGCTTGCGGGACTTTCCAGAGCCGCCCCTCGAAACTGACGTAGGCCTTCGTGCTCGACACGGAACGGATGCTCTCACCCTCGTCGTATTCGACGATCGGAAGCCGGTCGGGCATCGCACGTTGGCTCGGTTGATAGCGGCTTGCCGGCACGTCGAAGTTCAAGGCCTCGTGCGGCCGGTCGAGATTGTAGACAGAGCGCCATCCGTCGAGTGCTGGACATCGGGAAGATCACGGTAGCGCCTGAAGGCAAACACCTCGGCCTTCAGACTACGGTGGAAGCGTTCGTTCTTGCCGCGGCTCTGAGGATGGTAGGGCCGGCTGTGGATCGTTCGAACGCCGAGCTTCAGAAGCCAGACCGTCAACGCGGTCCAGGGGTCTTCGAGGGTAAATCCCCAGGGGCCACCATTGTCGACGAACATCGCATCCGGCAGTCCATAACGGCGGAACGTCGTCTCCAAATGTCCTTTGACTGTAGAGCCGCGCTCGTTGTCACAAGCCGCCAGGCACAACGAGAAGCGGGAGTGATCGTCCAACGCTGTCAGCGGATGACAGGACACACCGTTCTCCAGCGCACTGTGCCCCTTGAAGTCCATCTGCCACAGCTGATTGGGCGCATCCTTCTCGAACCGCGTGTAGGGCTGTCCGGGCGTGCCTGCAGGCTCGACCACTCGATCGTAGCGGCGCAGGATGGTGTGCACGGTGGATATCGCCGGGACAGCTTGACCATCACGCTCAAGACACCGTGCGAGCTTGCGCGCGCCCCAGGCCGGGTGAGCATCGCGCAATGCGACGATCTGCTGCTCGGTCGCAGCCGCGGTGCGCTCCGGACTTCGATGAGGCCGCCGCGACCGATCCGCCAGCGCCGTGTCCCCAGCGTCATGCCGCTGGATCCATTTGTAGCCCGTCTGAGGGCTGATGCCGAACCGCCGACACAGCTCCCGCCGGTTCGCCCCTTCCTGCTTGGCAAGCATCACAAACTCTCGTCGCTGGTCCATGACAGACACCTCTCGCCACGGCATCGCTCGCCCCTCTGCTTGACGAATCGAGCCGATTTTGAAGTGTCAACCATCTCCCCGAACACCCGTCAGCTATGTCCCCGGGCTGAACACTGCGCTCGCAATGACGAGAATTAGAGCTGCCGTCGAAGCTGCGGAATAACGAATTTGGCGACGAGCGGCGCGAGCGCGAGATGCTTGGCGGGATGATCAAGGTCGCACCAAGCCAGTTCGGCGATCTCACGCGACGTCTTTGGTTCATTCCTCAGCGAAACGCGATAGACCCGCGCGACGACCCGATGGTCGGGTTCGTTGGCAGCATCGGCTTCAAAGGTGCCGAGATGCGTGGCCGGATCGAGCGCCTGAGTGCCCAACTCCTCCTCGATTTCCCGGAACAGGCATTCACGATCGCTTTCGCCCGGTTCGAGCTTTCCGCCAGGAAGCATGAAGACCGCCGTGCCTCGCTTGCGCACGAGCAGCAGACGTCCTTGCGACACGACGGCCGCCGCGGCGACGTTGAAAGTCTTGGACGATTGCGACATGGTGTTGATCAATATTCCACTGAATTTGCGGAGCAGGGATCAGGCGTCCCTGCTCTTCTCCGGATAATATTGCGGCGCCTCGCGGCGGTCATACATGCCGTAATTGCGGGTGACTTCGACAACGCGAATGCTGTCGGCACCCGGTTCGGCGAGTAGTCGTTCGCTCAGCGCGATGCCGGTCGCCTCGTCCGGCAGCTCGACCAAATGCGCGAAGCGGCCCTCGCGATAGACGCTGGAGAAGCTCGCGACCGGCAGGTCCTTCACGCCGCCCAATTGCGGCTCGGCCGTCTCCACGGCCAGCACATAAGTCGGCGCACGCCGTTTTGGATCGTTGTAGGTCCCGCGCCGCTGCGGCTGCCACGCCGCCTGCCCCGGCCTCACCTCGTGGATCAATTCGGCGACGCGCAGCCGATAGTCTGAGAATACCTTGTCGCGGCCGAGGGTCTGGATGTCGTGATGATGGGCATGGACGCGCCAGGCGGTCATGGCGCCCTCGTCCTGCCAGATCTGGTAGGACAGGATCAGATTGTCGCGCGACAGGCTCCGGAAGCGGTCGAGGAACAGGCAGCCGCCGAGCGCATCGAGCTCGGGCCGCAGCGCCGCGGCGAGTTGCAGATACTGGTCGAGGCGGCCCGGCTTGACCTCAACCTCGAAGAACAGCGACAGCATGGCAGCGTCTCCGTGTTTTTGGACGTCGGCTGAACTTCAAACGCGGTGGCCATCGCAGCCGGCCGCGCATGAAGGTCATTGCGAGCGAAGCGAGGCAATCCAGAAGCATTCCGACGACTCTGGATTGCTTCGTCGCCTTCGGCTTTTCTCAATGACGGCCTTGGCCGACGGACGATCGCCCTACCCGACCTCCAGCCGCATCCCGTCATAGGCCGGCACCACGCCCGCCGGCAGGCTCTGGCGCAGCACCTCGTAGTCGAGATCGGCGGTCATGTTGGTGATGACGGCGCGCTTCGGCTTGAAGCGCTCGATCCAGGCCAGAGCGTCGTTGACCGAGAAATGGCTCGGATGCGAGGCAGGGCGCAGGCCGTCGACGATCCAGAGGTCGAGATCCTCCAGCGCGCCCCAGCTCTCCTCGGGGATGTCGTTGAGGTCCGGCGTGTAGGCGGCATCGCCGATGCGATAGCCGAGCGCGGGGATGTTGCCGTGCTGGACCAGGAACGCCGTCAGCTTCAGCTCGCCGCCCTTGCCTTCCACCGCCTGGGTCTCGCCCGCCTCGATCGCGTGCTGGGTCAGGATCGGCGGATAGTCGCTTCCCGGTGGCGAGATGAAGCAATAGGAGAACCGGTGCATGATGTCTTTCGCGGTCGACTGGTTCAGGTAGACCGGAATGCGCCGGCGCTGATGCATCACCACCGAGCGCAGATCGTCGATACCATGGGTCTGGTCGGCGTGCTCGTGCGTGAGAAACACCGCGTCGATGTGATCGACGTTGGTGTCGATCAACTGCTCGCGCAGATCCGGCGACGTGTCGATCACGACCCGCGTGACGCCATGGGCTCCGCGGCGCTCAGCCAGAAGCGAGCAGCGCCTGCGGCGGTTCTTCGGGTTGCTGGGATCGCAGGCGCCCCACCCCAGCGCCGGGCGCGGCACGCCGGCCGATGAGCCGCAGCCGAGGATGGTGAGCGTCGTCGTCATGCAGCCTCCTTTGGCCGCGGCACCTTGGAGAACAGCTTGAAGAAGGTCTCGGTGGTCTGGCGCGAGAATTCCTCGAACGAGACGCCGCGGGTCTCCGCCAGCACCTTCGCGGTCTCGACGACGTAGGCCGGCTCGTTGCGCTTGCCGCGGAACTTGCCGGGCGCGAGATACGGCGCGTCGGTCTCGACCATGATGCGGTCGGCCGGCACCTCGGCGGCCAGCGCGCGAAGTGCGTCCGACTTCTTGAACGTCACGATGCCCGTGAACGAGATGTGCAGTCCGAGGTCGATCGCCTTCATCGCCAGCTCACGCCCGCCGGTGTAGCAATGCAGCACGGCCTGGAAAGGTCCGCGCGCCATCTCCTCCTCGAGGATGCGGCTGCACTGCTCGTCCGCTTCGCGGGTGTGGATCACCAGCGGCAGGCCGGTTTCGCGGGCGGCTGCGATATGCGCGCGGAACCCGCGCTCCTGGGCGTCCTTCGAGCCGTGATCATAGAAGTTGTCGAGTCCGGCCTCGCCGAGCGCAACCACCTTGGGGTGATCGGTCAGCGCGATCAGCTCCTCGGCCGGAATGCCGTCCTCCTCGTCCGCATTGTGCGGATGGGTGCCGACCGAGCAGAACACGTTCTCGAACCGCTCGGCGATGGCGAGCAGCTCGGGCAAGCGCCGCACCCGCGTCGAGATCGTTACCATGCGGCCGACGCCGGCGGCGGCGGCACGCGTGACGATGCCATCCAGATCCTCGGCGAAATCCGGAAAATCCAGATGGCAATGGCTGTCGACCAGCATCACGCCGCCGTCGGCTCGATGTAGCGCGGGAACACCGCCTGCGGTGCCGGCAGCTGCGTGCCAGCCGCAATCCGGACGTCGCCGCCGAGTCGCGCAAAATTCCGTTCGTCCTCGGGAATGCCGAGGCTGTCGAGCAGCTTTGCCGACGCGGCCGGCATCACCGGCTGGGTCAGGATCGCGACCTGACGGATCACCTCGGCGGTGACATAGAGCACCGTATGCTGGCGCTGCGGATCGGTCTTCGCCAGCGCCCACGGCGCCTCGCCCGCGAAATAGCGGTTGGCCTCGGCCACGACCGACCAGACCGCATTGAGCCATTGGTGGATCTGCTGCGTCGCCATGGCCTTGCGCGCCGCGCCGATCATCGCATCGGCCTCCGCCAGGATCGCCTTGTCATTGGCCGAGAACTCGCCGGGCTCCGGCAGCACGCCGCCGAGCTGCTTTGCGATCATCGACAGCGAGCGCTGTGCGAGGTTGCCGAGGTCGTTGGCGAGATCGGCGTTGATGCGCGCGACGATCGCCTCGTGATTGTAGTTGCCGTCCTGGCCGAACGGCACTTCGCGCAGGAAAAAATAGCGCAGCTGGTCGACGCCATACTGGTCGGCAAGATTGAATGGATCGACGACGTTGCCGACCGATTTCGACATCTTCTCGCCCCTGTTGAACAGGAAGCCGTGGGCATAGACCCGCTTCGGCACGGGCACGCCGGCCGACATCAGGAACGCCGGCCAGTACACCGCATGGAAGCGGATGATGTCCTTGCCGATGACGTGCACGTCGGCAGGCCAGTATTTCCAGTTTGCATCGCTCTCGTCGGGAAAGCCGACGCCGGTGATGTAGTTGGTCAGCGCGTCGACCCAGACATACATCACGTGCTCCTCGTCGTGAGGCACACGGACGCCCCAGTCGAAGGTGGTGCGCGAGATCGACAGGTCCTTCAACCCGCCCCTGACGAAGCTGATGATCTCGTTGCGGCGCGCATCCGGCCCAATGAAATCGGGCTGGCTCTCATAGAGCGCGAGCAGCTTCTCCTGATAGGCCGACAGGCGGAAGAAATAGCTCTTCTCCTCGACCCACTCCACCGGCGTGCCCTGCGGTCCGCGGCGGACGTTGTCCTCGCCGACGACGGTCTCATCCTCGGCGTAATAGGCCTCGTCGCGTACCGAGTACCAACCCGCATAGCTGTCGGCATAGATGTCGCCATTCTCGCGCATGCGGTTCCAGATCGCCTGGACGGAGCGATGATGCGCGGGCTCGGTGGTGCGGATGAAGCGGTCGAACGAGACGTTCAGCCGCTCGTCCATCTCGCGGAACCGGCCGGCATTGCGGGTCGCGAGTTCGGACGGCGTCATGCCCTCGTTCTGCGCGGTCTGCACCATCTTCAGACCGTGCTCGTCGGTGCCGGTCAGGAAGTACACGTCCTTGCCGTCGAGCCGCGCAAAGCGCGCGATGGCGTCGGTCGCGATCGCCTCATAGGCGTGGCCGATATGCGGGTTGCCGTTGGGATAGGCGATCGCTGTCGTGACGTAGAAGGTGTTCTTGTCGACGGGAGCTGCCGCGACCTGCGCTACGATCTCGTCGATCTCGACGACCACGGCCTCGACCTTCGGCTTGCGCGGTGCCTTCGGCTTCGCGGCGCGTGGCGGCTTCGGCGCTTCAACGATGGCCGGCGCGACCTTCTTCGGTGCAGCCGGCTGTTTCGGAGCGGCGGGCTTTCTCGCGGCCGAAGGCTTGTTCGTTGCTGCCGCGGGCTTGGCGGCCGTCTTCTTGACCGGCGCTGTGGCGGGCTTTGCCACGGCCTTCTTGGCCGGAGCCTTCACAGCTTTCTTGACCGCTTTCTTGGCGGCGCTCTTCGACGCTTTCTTGGCCGCGCTCGCCGCCGGGGCTTTGCTCTTGGCTTTCGCGGGCGCCGTCTTGGATTTGGCGGTCTTTTTCTTGGCGTCCTTGTCCTTCGCCGCCTTCGCCTTGGCGGCGCTGGCCTTGCCCTTCGCAGGCCCCTTGGCGGCAGCCTTCTTCGCGCCGCTCTTGCTCGCGGGCTTGCCCTTCTTCACGCTTGTCTTGCTGGCCTTCGCCACGGCAGATTCCTCTTTGACGACGTCGGTCGACGGATTGATCCTGATGATCCCGGGATGATGGTCGGCGCGGTTACCGCGTGGCTTCGGCGAGCATCCCGAACACCGAGAAAACCAGCGGTTTTCGCTCCAGATTATAGGATTCGGTGTCGCGCGCGGCGCGGACGATCTTTTCCCATACCTCCGCCAGCCGTGCAAGGCGCGGCAGTTCCGCGTTGGGATCTGCGGCCCGCAGCCGCTCCGCCACCCAGCGCTCGATACTGTCGAGGAAGCTCGCCAGCGCGACGCGGTCGCTGGTGCCGAGCGCATCGCCCAGGGCATGCAGCTCGCCCGGGTCGATCCGAGGCAGGCTCGCGAGCAGCGCCGCGGTCCGGGTCTGCAGCTGCAGCCCGTCGCCGCCCAACAGCATGAGGGTCCGGGCGACGCTGCCCTCGGAGGCCCTGGCGGCCTCGCGCAGCGCCGGATCGGCTCCGTCCATTCCGGTGGCCTCGGCCGCGGCGCTGACGACGTCGTCGGTGGACAACGCCCGCAGCGCCAGCCGGCGGCAGCGCGACTTGATGGTGGCGAGCACCCGCGCCGGTGCGTGGCTGACCAGCAGGAACAGCGACTGCTGCGGCGGCTCCTCGAGGATCTTGAGCAGCGCGTTGGCGGCGTTCGGATTGAGCTCGTCGACGGTGTCGACGATGCACACCCGCCAGCCCTCGACCGCCGCCGTCGATCCGAAGAACGAGATCGTCTCACGGGTCTCGTCCACGGTGATGACGGTGCGCAGCACGCCCTTGTCGTTGGCCGAGCGCTCCAAGGTGAGCAGCCCGCCATGAGCCTCGGAGGCGATCAGGCGCGCGACGTGGTCCTCCGCGTCGACGTACAACGAATCGGCACCGCGCACCGCGTCCGAGGCAGGATCGCGGTGGGCCAGCACGAAGCGCGCCATGCGGTAGGCCAAGGTGGCCTTGCCGATGCCTTGTGGGCCGCCGATCAGCCAGGCATGCGCCATCCGTCCGCTGCGGTAGGCGGACAGCAGCGCCGCCTCGGCGTCGCGATGCCCGAACAAGGCGGTGGTTTCGCGTGGATGGCGGACCGCGATCTCCGGCTCGACCTTGCGTGCGCTCATGACGCCGCCGCCACTTCCGTGAACAGGCGCTCGCGCACGGCGTCCCAAACGAGCTGCGAGACCGTTTCCGCGCTCGCCGTAGCGTCGATCAGCACGCAGCGCCGGGGATCCTCGGCGGCGATCTTGTGAAAGGCGTCGCGCAGTCCCTTGTGGAACTTGATGTCTTCGCCTTCGAACCGGTCCGGGGTTCCGGCGCCGCGCCGCGCCCCGGCACGCTGCAGACCGATCTCGACGGGAACATCGAGGATGAGGGTCAGATCCGGCTTGAGGTCGCCGATCGTGACCCGCTGCATCGCATTGAGCACGTCCGGCGCGACCTTCCCCTGGCTGCCCTGGTAGGCCCGGGTCGAATCGAAGAAGCGATCGCACAGCACCCAGCTGCCCTGGTTCAGCGCCGGCAGAATCACGTTGCGGACATGGTCGTCCCGCGCGGCCGCGAACAGCAGCGTCTCGGCCTCCGGGCCCAGCAGCTTGCCCATGCCCGACAGCACGAGGTGGCGCATGATCTCCGCGCCCGGCGATCCCCCGGGCTCGCGGGTCAGCACCAGGCGCACACCCTCTTTCTGCAGATGGTCCGCCAGCATCTTGATCTGCGTCGATTTTCCGGCGCCCTCGCCACCCTCGAAGGTGACGAATCGGCCGCGGCCAGGACCACGTTTCAAAGCTGCTTCCGCCATGTCTCTAGAGCTTCTCGGCCCCGGCGCGGAACATCCCGATCACGAGCTCGCTGACCCCATCGATCGCACGCCGCATCGTGGATCCCCTGCTCACCGCCTCCGCAGCATAGACAGGGGCCTCCATGGCGATATTGGGGCCGCGCCAGACCCTGACAACCCCGACCTTCTGCCCGGGCTCGATGGGAGCCCTGACCGGGCCGCTGTAGACGATGCGGGCGATCAGCTTGTCGCCGCCGTTCTTCTGAACCATGACCTTGACCGGCACCGGGCTCGACAGCTTGACCGAGCGGCTCTCGCCGCCGAACACCTTGGCATAGCCGATCGGCTGCTCCGCGGCGAACAGGGTGCGGGTCTCGAAATTGCGGAAACCCCATTCCAGCATCTTCTTGGCCTCGGTGGCGCGGTCCTCGGAATCCTCCAGGCCATTGACGACCACGATCAGCCGCGTGCCGTTCTGCACGGCCGAGCCGACCATGCCGTAGCCGCCTTCCTTGGTGAAACCCGTCTTGAGGCCGTCGGCGCCTTCCATCGCGTTCAAGAGCGGGTTGCGGTTCTGCTGACGGATCTTGTTCCAGGTGAACTCCTTATCGCCGAAGATCTTATAGAACTCCGGGAAATCCAGGATGATGTGCCGGGCGAGCATGGCGAGCTCGCGCACCGTCATCTTGTTGCCGGGATCGGGCAGCCCGTTGGAATTGGCGAAGGTCGATCTGGTGAGGCCGAGCTCGCGCGCCCGCTTGGTCATGTAGTCGGCGGCGAAGATCTTCTCGTTGCCGGCCATGCCTTCGGCAAGCGCGATGCAGGCGTCGTTGCCGCTCTGGATGATCGCGCCATGCAGGAGGTCGCTCACCGAGACCTTGCTGTTGAGCGCGGCGAACATCGTCGAGGTGCCGGAGGGCGCCCCGCCCCGGCGCCAGGCATTCTCGCTGATGCGGTATTCGTCGTTGAGCTTGATCGTGCCCTCCTTGACGGCGTTGAACACCACCTCGGCGGTCATCAGCTTCATCATGCTGGAGGGCGCCCGCAGCTCGTCCGCGTTCTTCTCGAACAGCACGCTGCCGCTGTTGGCCTCGATCAGGATCGCGGTCGGCGCATCGCCGTCGAAGCCGCCATCCTCCTTGCGCGCGCCCTGGACGCTCTGGTTGGCGGCGTACAGCGCGCCGCACCAGCCGACGGCAACCGCCACCGTCAAGGCGATGAGCGCACGCGTCGCCCGTCCGGACGTGAAACCGGAGCGGCGCAGCGGTAAGGTCATGAAATTCATCGGCTAAGCTCTGGAGCGCACTGGGATTCTAGCAGTTGCAGGGGACGCAAACAACTCGGCAATCCCGCGGATGCGTCCGCTGTCCCGTGGATTTGCACGGCCCGTCGCGCGGTGCGATAGGTCGAGCGCCGGCAATCAACACGGCCAACTCGAAAATCGAGCGATCGAGGGTGGAAACAGTGTCATCGACGCGGATCATCAAGGCCAACGGAATCGAGCTGTTCGTGCGCGAACAGGGCGAAGGCCCCCTCGTGGTGCTGTGCCACGGCTGGCCCGAACTGTCGTATTCGTGGCGGCACCAGATCCCGGCCCTCGCCGCCGCCGGCTATCGCGTCGTGGCGCCCGACATGCGCGGCTTCGGCCGCTCGCAGGCGCCTGAGGATATCGGCGCCTATACCATCTTCGACACGGTCGGCGACATGGTCGGACTGGTCGGGGCGCTCGGCGAGCGTCGGGCCGTCATCATCGGCCACGACTGGGGCGCGCCGGTGGCCTGGCATGCGGCGCTGTTCCGTCCGGACGTGTTCACGGCCGTCGCGGGCTTGAGCGTCCCTCCCCCGTTTCGCGGTCGCGCCCGGCCGCTCGACACGCTCAGTGCCGGCGGCATCGAGAACTTCTACTGGCAGTATTTTCAAACGCCCGGCGTGGCGGAGACGGAGCTCGAGCGTGACGTGGCGCTGACGATGCGCACGATGCTGGCGCGCGGATTCTCCGATCCGCAGTCGCTGTTCGTCGCACCGGACAAAGGCTTTCTCGGCGACGTCGCCCCCGATCTGCCTTTGCCTGCGTGGCTGAGCGAGGACGATCTCGCCGAGTTCGTCGCGGCTTACGGCGCCTCCGGCTTCCGCGGTGGCCTGAACTGGTACCGCAACATCGATCGCAACTGGGAGCTCACCGCGCCGTGGCAGGACGCGCAGATCCGCCAGCCGTCGCTGTTCATCGCCGGCAGCGCGGACGCCGTCGTGACCGGGCTGATCGGCGCCAAGCGCGTCCAGGACATGGCGCGAGTTCTGCCGGATCTGCGGCGCAAGCTGATCATCGAGGGGGCCGGGCACTGGATCCAGCAGGAACGCTCTGCCGAGGTGAATGCGGCGCTGATCGCGTTCCTGCGCGAGGTGGCTCCTGCTCGCTAGCGCGCGAGCGGCAGCTCCATCATGCGATGCGACGCCATCGCCTCGTCCGCCACATCGCGGAACCCCAGCCGCACGTAGAACCGGATCGCGTCCTCATTCGTCGTCGCGACCGCGAGCGAGAGCACGTCGGCGCCCTGCTCCCGTGCCGCCGTTGCGACCGCCTGCATGATCTCGCGTCCGACACCGGCGTTGCGCGCGCCCGGCAGCAGCGCGAGGTCGACCACGTGCCATCGCGACGCCGCGCGGTCGAGCAGCAGCCGCCCGACCGGCGCGGCATCGCGGAGAATGATCAGCGACTGCGCTGCCGGACATTGCGCCGCGTGGCCCGCGACCTGGGCGCGATACTGCTGCGCCAGCACGAGATCGAGCATCGCCGGCGGCAGACCGGTCGCGGCAAGCTGCGCACCTCTGACGGAGCCAAAGAGGTCGCGCAGGAACGGCTCGTCGGCGGTCTCGGCGGGCCGCAGCCGCAAGTGAACATCCCGCGAGACGATCTCGCTCCCGGTCGTCACTCCGAGCCTGCTCGGCTCAGGAGTTGTTGAACGACGGGAAGATGCCCGCATAGCAGATGCACCAGATCAGTGCCTGGGTCGGCTGCATGTTGTCGTGCGGGATGCTCTGCCCGGACGTCGTGACCGCGTTGGGAGCGAGGTTGACGTTCGCCGGCGGCGCCACGAAGCCGTTGAACGAAGGATCGATCGCCACCATCGTCCCGGGCGTCCCCGGCCCGGGGGCCGCGTTCGGCGCGGACCTGCTGCCGAGCTGCAGGTTATGCGTGTGCGCGGGCATTTCGGCCGAAACCAGCCCGACAGTGCTGCTGCCCATCATCTCGCCGATCACGCGGGGCTGCAGGCCGGGTCCGTTGCCTTGGCCGTTGGTGATCGCGCCGCTCAGATTGGGGAGCTGGAAGTTGGTCGTGCCGTTGCCGCCGAAATAGGTGCCGATCAAGGCGAACAACGGCGTGTATTGCTGAATTGGAAGCAGCTGGCCGAAGCACGGCAACCACGCACTATTGAAGCCGCCGGTTGCAAAAGTGAAGGGAAAGGCCTGGATTTCGCCAACAAAGGGATCAGACACGTCGTCTCTCCTCGAGAATGTGCGATGAAGCCGGTCGAACCGCGACGCCTCAGCCTGGCGAGGGATAGACGCCGTTGATGCAGATGCAGTAGTTGCCCACGACGGTCGGCATGATGTTGTTGTGCGGGACGCTCTGTCCCGCGGCGGCCACGCAGGGCGCCATGACCGAGTAGGTGCCGGCATCGGCGATGGGGGCATCGAGATTCCCGGTGGATGCGGTCGCCAGATGGACCATGGGTCCGGGGGTCGCCGTGTCGGCCGTGACCGTCGACGACAACAGGGCATGGCTGTGCGCGGGCAACTCGGTCGTGATCAGCAGGTGCTCGTCCTCGCCCGCGACCTCGCCAAGCACATACGTCGCGCCACCGGGCGGCGTGCCCTGCCCGAGCGGAACGCGGCCGCGCAGATCGGGCAGGTTGAAGGTCTGGATGCCGTCGCCGCCATAGGTCGTTCCGAGGATCGTATAGAGCGCATCGTAGTTTGAAATGGACAGCGAGCTGCCGTCGCAGGCCAGCCAGCCGTCCGGTATGCGCGGAAAGGCGAACAGCCTGATCTCACCGAGAAACGGGTCTGACATCCCGACATCCTTTCATTGAGCCGTGGGCACCGCGAGAGCAGGCGCGGCGCGGAACTGGGGGATTCGATCGATCCGAAGACGCTCAGTTGTGCGAGGGGAAGACGCCCTGCATCGCGATCAGGTAGTTGATCACGAGGTAGGGTTGCATGTTGTTGTGCGCCTGCCCGCCGCCGATCTCGGGAATGTTCGTGCCCACGGCCAGCGGGACCTCGCCCGATCCTGCGGTCGCGAAGATCTTCTTGGGATCGCCCGCCGGCAGCGTATTGGTCCCGAACAGATTGTTCGTGGGACCCGCGCTCCGGCCGGCGCCGTTGGTCGTCGAGGCCTGCACCAGGTGATTGTGAGCCGGCATCTGAGCCAGGGTCAGCGTCACGGTCGTTTCGCCGCTGACCATCCCTGCGGGAAACTGACCGGAGCTGCCCGTCGATCCGAGGATGGCCCGGCCACGCAGATCCGGCAGCGCGAATGTCGTCACGCCATTGCCGCCGTAATAGGTGCCGAGCAGTGAGAACAGCGCCTGGTTGGCCTGGATGGCGAGCAGCGCGCCGTTGCAGAACGCCCACCCTCTCGGCGGCTGAGATCCCGCAAAAGGCATGATCTGCCCCAACACAGGCGTCAACGGCATGCGCGTCTCTCCCCAATGTCATTTTGAAACGAATGGCGGCGGCTTGATCAAACAGCCTCCGCATTGAAATTTTTGAGAGCGTGAGAAACAACCTGTAGGAGAAGTCTAGGTTGCGTCGCTCGGATCCGTCAAGACAATAAAGTTCCGTAGATTGCGCTGTTGCCGCTATGCAACGCCAAGCAGAAGTCGTGCCCGGTCTGGTTGAATCGACTTGCCCGGAAGGCGCTGCTTCTCCAAGGTTACGATTGCGTTACCAAAATTTCTTCGAACCAATTTTTTTCAGCGGCACTCTCAGCCAATGAGGGGCCGTAAGGGGCACGACCAAATTGTCAACCGGGACTTGGCGCCGGAATTTTCATGCGGCATGCACGCCTCTGCGGCGTGCGCTGGGTTTTGTTTCGGTGGTTCTTGCCTTGATGCTCGCCTCGATGGTGGGCGCGCAGGCGGCCTGTAACTTCACGACCGGCTCGACCACCAGCACCAGCATCACCATCAACGGAACGGGCGCCGGCAATGCCGTCGGTCTGTGCGTCACCAACGACGTGGTGCTCTGGGGTCTCTACGGACACTCGAATGGCACCAACAGCCCGCCGATTGATGCGTTCAACAATCTCCCGATGACGGCGGGCGGCCTGAGCTACACCAATCTCAGCTACACCGGCGCCAAGGCGACCTACACCCTGATTCCCGTGCCGATCGGCGGCGACTTCACGCAGGTGCCGGAATACACCATCCGGATCGATTCGCTGTCCGGATCGGGAACCGAGAACATCACGCTCTTTTATGCGAGCGACTGCTCGCACACCGCCGGCAATTGTAGCGGCGCCGGCACCACCAACACCTCGTTCACGATCACCGTCACGTTGCCCGGCCCGACCGCGACGCAGGCCATCGCGTCGAAGTCGCTGACCGTCAATACCGCCGCGACATCCTTCACGCCGGTCACCGGCTCCGGCGGCACCGCACCGCTCAGCTATGGCATCGCCCCGACGCTGCCGACCGGTCTGTCCTTCAACACGTCCACGGGCGCCATCACCGGTACGCCCACGGTCACCAGTGCCGCGACCACCTACACGGTCACGATCACCGATGCCAACTCCGCGACCGCCAGCAATACCTTCAGCCTCACGGTCAACGGCGCGGTGACGGCCACGCAGTCCGTTGCCTCCAAGACGCTGACGCAGAATCAACCATCGACCAACTTCACGCCGGTCACCGGCGGCGGCGGCACCCCGGCCTACACCTACAGCGTGTCACCGTCCCTGCCCACCGGTCTCACGCTCAACACATCGACCGGCGCGATCACCGGCACGCCGACGGCCGCGAGCGGCGCCACGACCTACACCGTGACCGTGACCGACGCGAACAGCGCGACCGCCTCGAACACGTTCAGTCTGACAGTCAACTCGGCCGTGACCGCGACCCAATCGGTCGCTTCGAAGACGCTGACGCAGAATGTGGCCGCGACATCGTTCACGCCGGTCACCGGCGGCGGCGGCACCCCGTCGCTCAGTTACAGCATCGCGCCCGCGCTGCCCGCCGGCCTCTCGCTCAACACCTCCAGCGGCGCGATCACGGGCACGCCGACCGCAAGCAGCGGCGCGACCACGTACACGGTGACCGTCACCGATTCCAACAGTGCCACAGCCAGCAATACGTTCAGCCTGACGGTGAACACCGCCGTCACCGCGACGCAGTCGGTGAGCTCGGCCACGGTGACCGTGAACACGGCCATCACGACGTTCACCCCTGTCACCGGCGGTGGCGGCACAACGCCGCGGTCCTATGCCATCGCGCCGACCTTGCCGACCGGACTCAGCTTCAACACCAGCACCGGCCAGGTCAGCGGCACGCCGACGGTGACCAGCAGCACGACCACCTACACGGTGACGGTGACGGATTCCAACGGCGGCACCGCCAGCAACACCTTCCAGCTCACCGTCAATGGGCCGGTGAGCGCGACGCAGGCGATCGCCTCGAAGACGCTGACGCAGAATGCCGCAGCGACGTCGTTCACGCCGGTGACCGGATCGGGCGGCACGCCGCCGCTCTCCTACGGCGTTGCCCCCGCGCTGCCGACGGGCCTGACGCTCAACACCTCGACCGGCGCGATCACCGGCACACCGACCGTGACCAGCGGCGCTACGACCTACACGGTCACGGTCACCGACGCCAACACTGCCACGGCCAGCAATACGTTCAGCCTGACGGTGAACAGCGCGGTCACCGCGACGCAGGCGATCGCCTCGCGGACCTTCACCGCCAACCAGGCCATCACCGCCTTCACCCCGGTCACCGGTGGCGGCGGCACGGGGACACTGACATATTCGATCTCTCCGTCCCTTCCGGCCGGCCTCAGCATCAGCGCCTCCACGGGCGCGATCTCCGGCACGCCTTCGACGAGCGCGGCGACCGCGACGTACACCGTGACCGTCACCGACACCAACAACGGGACCGCCACGAACACCTTCAGCCTGACAGTCAACGGCGCTGTCAGCGCCACCCAGTCGATCCCGGCCAAGTCCCTGACCGTCAATGTCGCCGCGACATCCTTCACCCCGGTGACCGGGGGCGGCGGCACGTCGCCGCTCACCTATGGCATCGCACCGACACTGCCCGCCGGGCTCAGCTTCAACACCTCGACGGGTGCCATCACGGGCACGCCAACCGCGATCAGCACGGCCGCGACCTATACGGTCACCGTGAGCGACGCCAACAGTGCCAGCGCCAGCAACACGTTCAGCCTGGCCGTTAACGGTGCCGTGACGGCGACCCAGGCGATCGCGTCCAAAGGATTGACCGTCAACACGGCGGTGACCTCCTTTACACCGATCACCGGCGCCGGCGGCACCTCGCCGCTGAGCTACGGCATCGCGCCGGCGCTGCCCGCAGGGCTCGCCTTCAATACGACCTCGGGTGCGATCACGGGCACGCCGACGGCCACCAGCGGCGCCACGACCTATACGGTCACGGTGACCGACGCCAACACTGCAACGGCGACCAATACGTTCAGCCTGGCGGTGAACGGCGCGGTCAGCGCGACCCAGGCGATCGCGTCGACCACCCTCACTGCGAACCACGCCGTGACGCCGTTCACGCCGGTCACGGGCGGCGGCGGCACCGCGCCGCTCACCTATTCCGTCTCGCCGACGCTCCCCGCGGGACTGTCCCTCAATGCGGCCAACGGCAGCATCTCCGGAACGCCCACGGTGACCAGCGCGGCGACGACATTCACCGTGACCGTGACCGACGCCGCCAACGCGACCGCGAGCAACACATTCAGCCTGACCATCAATGGTGCGGTGACGGCCACGACGGCCGTGCCGTCCAGCTCGCTGCCGATCAACCAAGCGGTGACGCCATTCACGCCGGTCACGGGCTCGGGCGGTACCGGCACGCTGGTGTTTGCCGTTTCACCGGCTCTGCCGGCCGGCTTGAGCTTCAACACGAGCAATGGCCAGATCACCGGCACGCCGACGGTTCCGGCGGCAATGACCACGTATACGGTGACCGTGACCGACACCAACAGTGCCTCGGCCAATGCCACCTTCAATCTGTCGGTGGGCCAATTGGTCACGACGGTCGCGCTGACCTCGTCGCAGAACCCGAGCCAGTTCGGGCAGCCCGTGACCTTCACGGCCACGGTGTCAGCGTCGGGCGGCACCCCGACCGGAACGGTCACCTTCAACGACAATGGCACGCCGATCGGCACGGCGACGCTGGCGGGCGGCGTTGCGACGTTCGCCACCTCGACGCTCGCGGTCGGCAGCCACACGATCACGGCGAGCTATGCCGGCACCACGCTGTTTACGGCGAGCACCTCGCCCGGCCTTGCCCAGACCGTCAACGTGCCGGTCGACAGCGTTCGGCTGCGCTCGCTGCAGCAGACCGTCAGCAAGCTGGTGGCGCAGAATTCCGGGCAGGCGATCTCCGGCGCGATCGATGACGCCATCGCCGACGGCTTCAACGATGGCGGTTCGTTCCTGACGCCCGGCAATGCCCGCATGCGCTTCAACTTCTCGGCCGATCCGCGCGATCAGGACGAGCGGTCCCCGGCCGGCGACCGCGCTGGCAGCGGCGACAGCAACGCCTATTCCTCGCTGCTGCCGGGCGCGTCCCAGCCACGTGGACGTGGTCGCGGCCGGATCGACGATGCGTTCGCGGCCATCGATCGTGGCGACAGGAAGCAGGCCGCGCCGAAATGGCACGAGCAGAAGGAGTGGCTGCTGTGGGCCGATGTGCGCGGTTCTGGCGTCGATCGCTGGGGCAGCACCAGCATCGGCGGCGTCACCCAGGCCAGCCAAGCCTCGATCTATGGCCAGCAGCTCAACGCCACGATGGGATTGACCTACCGCGCCGCGCCGAACTTCCTCGTCGGCGTGCTCGGCGGCTACGAGACCTTCAGCTACACCCAGCAGGACATCAACGGGAAGCTGAAGGGCGACGGCTGGACCACCGGCGCCTATCTCGGCTGGAAGATCATTCCCACGCTGCGCTTCGATGCAGCCGTAGCCTATTCCGGCATCGGCTATGACGGCAGCGCCGGAACCGCCCAGGGCAATTTCAGCGGCCAGCGCTGGATGGTTTCCACCGGTCTGACCGGCACGTATAAATGGGCCGGCCTGGTGCTGGAGCCGTCCACCAAGGTCTATGCATTGTGGGAACACCAGAACGCCTATACGGACTCGCTGGGCACGCGGCAGGGCACCAACGATTTCGCCAGCGGCCGCGCGTCGGGGGGCCTGCGCGCCGCCTACCCTGTCGCCTGGCTCGATAGCGGGCTTCTTCTGACGCCGTTCGTCGGCCTGTACGGCGACTACTACTTCACCAGGGAGGATGCCAACACGCTCGCCGCCGGCGCGCTGGCCTCGACTCCGCTGCTGCAAGGCTGGTCGGCCCGCGCCACCGGGGGTCTCGGCATCCAGACAGCCGGCGGCATCGGTGTCGGCCTCGGTGCCGAGCTCGGCGGCATCGGCAGCAACACCCGCGTCTGGACGTTTTCGGCCAAGGCGCGGGTGCCGTTCAGCGCCCAATAGGCATTCCCAATAGCCCTTGGCGGCGCACTCGAATCGAAACCGCCCCGGCTGGGGCGGCTGGTTCGACGTGCGAGATCGTATGGAAGATCAGTACAGTCCGCGGCCGCCAAGGATCTCGCGGGCCTCGTCAGCGCCGTCCGCCGCGCCGCTCGATGACGGCACGTATCGGCCGCCCTGATCGTAGGACACCGCGCGCGGGTTATCGAGGCTCCGTCCGCGGGTCCGGCTGGAGGCCGACATCTCCGACGTCGCGGCAACCGATGCCAGGTCGGCGGAGGTGTTGCCGAGCGTGTAGGGACGCCCCTCGGGCAGCGGGACCTCGCCGCGAATCGGGCGGCCTGAGCCGATCTCGGGAACGAACGGCCGGGCGGAGGCGACGCGGACGAGAGAAGGCGCCGGCGCCGGGATGCCGGTGCGCAGGGTTGCCATCAGTTGGGTATCGTCGGACCCTTCGAGAGGGGCGCGGCCGACATATTCGACGCGGACGCGGGCGACGCCGTTGCCCTTGAACTCGAGCAGATCGGCCGCCTTGTTGGAGACGTCGATCAGCCGGTTGCCGTGGTACGGGCCGCGATCATTGATGCGGACGATGAGCGATTTGCCGTTGGCGAGATTGGTGACGCGGGCGTAGCTCGGCAGCGGCAGGGTCGGATGGGCGGCCGTCAGCGACGTCATGTCGAAGACCTCGCCATTGGCGGTCAGCCGGCCGTGAAAATCATCGCCATACCAAGAGGCCATGCCCTCGGCGCGATAGTTGGTGTCCTCCTCGGGAACATAGGTCTTGCCGGCGACGGTATAGGGCTTGCCGATGCGGTAGACGCCACCGCCCTTCGGCACCGGCTCGCCGAATCCGACGACGCGCGGGCTCGACGACACGCCGTATTTCGGATCGACCTTGCTGGCGAACTTGTTGGAAGAGGCGCAGTTCGCGACCATCAGGCAGGCGAGGACGGCGACGGCACTGCGCACCGCTCTCTCGACCGGATCTGTTTGACCAATCCCCATCGACCCCAATTACCAATGTGCCGGTCGCAGCCGAGCCATCCCATCAGGCCCGCGCGTCCCGGCTTGTCCCCGAGTCGCATCCCCGCAACTCAATGCACAAGGATAACGCAACCCGAAGACGGCGGAAATGGGGTGGGCCCCGCCGTGGTTAACCGGAGCTTTCCTGCGGTTGTGACGTGGACGGTGGCCGCCCAGGCGTGCACTCCGCTGTGCCTCCGTGTTGCGAGTGCACCTTTTTGGACACATATGTTGCGTGAAATCCTCACCTACGAGTGTTCTCATTTCCCGGGACCTGAATCATTTTGACTGTGCAGGGCTGCACGTCGTTTGCTTCACGTGGGGCGCAACAGGGTGTGTTCGCTATGATCGAAGCAATGACGGCAGTGATGGGCTTGGTTGGCGCCGGGATCTTCCTTGCTCATGCGTTTGAAGGCGTCCGCTCGCGGGCCTGAGTCCGGACAGATCGGACAGCCGACGCCATGGTCGGCTCTCGTCCGCGTCGATGTTTGCGTCCGCTTCAATAACGACACTTCAGGAGCATCCCTGAAGCTGGCAGTTTCGACCAGCAGATCATCCAGACCGCTCATCGCCCGGCCCTCGGTTTTCTCCGGCCGGTGCGAGATCGGACCGGTAGCGCAGCCGCAGCAGGTGGCCCATGCGACACCAAGATTTACGACATCAAGCGTTGCGACACCAAGACCTGCTCTCGGGGAGCTTTCTCGCCCTGGCAGCGCTGAGCACGGCAATCTTGTGCTCCGGCCTGATGGCTTTTGCGCTCAGGTGAGCGCGGGCTTTGAGCTGAGGCCGTCCGGGCAGGCGTGAATGCGCCGTTGACGAGCCGCAAGCCCGCACCCTAAACAAGGATCGCGTCGATACCGCGCTGCCGTGGCGTGGACGTCGCCGACGTCCCGGACACGACGCCGGATGGAAGGGTGGCCGAGTGGTTTAAGGCACCGGTCTTGAAAACCGGCGTGCCCGCAAGGGTACCGTGGGTTCGAATCCCACCCCTTCCGCCATTCACGTATTTGCTGGCAGCAAACTGCAGGCAGCCCGATTGGCCCGGCGTTCACGGATCGATACTGGCAGACGCGACAGGCTGAGAAATCCCGCCGCTGAGCAGCTGGGCTTGCCCGCCGCGTCGCGGCGCCGATCAGTGGCTGATGTGCGCGCCGTTGATCGCTCGCGGCGCACCGTGACCGTTCGGCTCGTCGGGCGGCACGCCGACCCGCTCCATCAGTTCGCGAACGTCGCGGATGCGGCTGTCGAGAAGGCCGTGCATCTCAGTCAGCGTCCAACGCAGCTCATCCACCGCGCCCGGCGCCGCGTCGGGAAAATGCGAGAGATGATAGATCATCTCGTTGAGCACCTGCCGCAGCCCGTACAGGTCGTCATGGGCGAGCTTCTGGACGTCGAGCTGGCCGAGCAGCCGCTGCACGAAGCTGCGCCGATCGGGCGGCACATGGCGCAGATCGACGAACCGGTTGACGTGGAAGGCGCGCGGCGCCTCGGCACTGCCGGCCGCTTGGGCCAGCGCGAGGCGCACGCTGTCCGCGTTGAGG
The DNA here is from genome assembly GCF_051168395.1 of Bradyrhizobium sp. HKCCYLRH1030. Taxonomy (NCBI): domain Bacteria; kingdom Pseudomonadati; phylum Pseudomonadota; class Alphaproteobacteria; order Hyphomicrobiales; family Nitrobacteraceae; genus Bradyrhizobium; species Bradyrhizobium sp. HKCCYLRH1030. Next base: position 382,095 of record NZ_JBNPUY010000001.1, read on the forward strand.
TCCTCGGTATCGACGGAGAGCGTGTTCGGGAACATGCTCTTGTAGCGTTCGATCAAGGCGTGGGTCTTGTCGTAGTACCAGCCGAACTTCTCGGCCAGCGACAGATCCATCCATTGCTGCTTCGACATCTCTCCGAAGTGGAAAGCGGTCGGACGCTTGCGCTGCGCGGCCGGCGAGTCGGCGTAGTAGAGGTGGTTCTGCGGCGACAGCTCGGCATTCTCCACCAGGCTTGCGATGCATGCCGCGCGGTCACGCCGGCGCAGATGCACCAGCGTGACCTGATCGCCGAGGAGCTCGGCGATGATCGGCAGCACGGCCGCATAACCATTGCCGACGACGCACGCATGGGGGCAATCGAGGATCGTCTGACGAATCTGATCCGTGAAGCCGGGATCGTTGGTTTCCTTGAGCTGGCAGAAGAGCTCATTGAGCTCGCTCGACGCCCATTCGTGCACGGCCCTGTCGCCGTTGCCCTGGTTGTCGAACACCTCCTGCATCATCCGCGTCAGCGACGTCGTGCCGTCCCGGCCGGTGCCGACGCACAGCACCCGCAGCGTGGAAGGCGGAGAATTCCTCAGGGCCGCGTCGCGGCCATTGCCGGAGGGGCGCGTCGCTCCATTGTCCGAGACCACGGCCAGGCGCTTACGCGCCAGCCGGCGAAGCTCCGCGGACGCCGCCTCCCACTCCAGCCTATAGCCGTCGCGCTCGTCGCGCAGGCGGCCCATGATCACGCCCCTTTCTTCCGTGATGCGCCTGTACCGCTCGGACTCGTCCTTCGCGGCGATCAACTCCGCTTGCAGCGCATCGACGAAGCGTTTCACATCCGCATCGAGGCGGCTTTCGGTGCTGGCGGTGTCAATCCCCAACCGGTTCTCGATCCACCGGCGCAGTCGCACTCTCGACAACAATAATCCTCCAAGAAATCGAGCCGAACGGCCTGCTGATCGTCAGCCGCCCGATCGCTGCTGCGATTCAGCACGCCTGCGAAGACCGCCCTGCCGGCTCCGGCTCTCCATGTAATACAATTGCAATGTACATCAAACTGCATCGCAATTCGGTTGCAGAGGCAGCGATGTTGGCCGGCACGTTGCGCGAGCCGCGCCCGCTCGTGCCCGAAAAATGTGCATGCCGCGCGACTAATGGCCATTTGAGGGTACTAATGCACCGCGATGCGGCGTGGGCGCGGTGGTCATGCGTCACGGCACGCCGCCGGCGCCGCTGCTGCCAACGGGCACGGCCGCGACGACGCCAACTCCGTTGAGCTAGTCCAGCCCGCGCTCGCGACTCAGGCGCACCATCTCGTCGATGAAGATCTGCTTCTGCTTGTCGTCGAGGCTGGTGAACAGCGGTTCCGATGTGTCGGCCACCGCGCGCTGGTCGGCGGCACGATCGACCAGGAACTGAGCCTCGTTGCGCATCTGCTCGACGATGTCGTCCGGCGGATCGCGCTTCGACCGCGCGATGCGCAGCTCGAGTCGATCCGCGCCGTTGCGGCCGAGCGCGTGCATCGCGTTGGCGAACGGACCCCAGTTCTTCGCCTGCTCTTCCGTCAGGTTCAGCCCGGTCTTCAGGCGCTCGATATTGCTATCGCTGTTGGCGACGATCTGTTCGGCCGTGAGTTGCGGGGCGCCCGGCTGCGTCAGCATCGGCGTCGCCTTGGCGACCTTGCTCGTCTTCGTCGCCTTGGAAGGCTTCGCCTTCCTGCCCTCGGCCGGCGGCGCCTCGGGCTGCGCACTCTGCTGGCCGCTGTTGCCGGTGAACGCCCCGGTCACGCCGGTGACCACGCCGACGACACCGCCGATCGCGCCGCCGAGCACACCGCCGACCGGGCCCGCCGCCCTGTTGCCTTCGCGCGCACCCTGCTCGACGCACTTGAACAGGCCCTGCGCGGCAGGCTGACGCGGCAGGCCCACAAGGCCAATGAGGCCTATTGACACTCCTATTGCGATGCACCGGAAAGACCGGCGCCAGATGCCGGGGCTCATCATCATCAGTTCAGGCTCCGTGCGCAGTCGCTGGTCGTGACGACCATGATTCCAACGAATTCTACCGTTGCCGCAACGCGCAAGTCCATCTGCCGCACGCGGCGCCATGCATCGGACGTGCCCAGCTGCACTGGTTCCTCTCGGCTTCCTGCTCGGCCGAGACGCGCTTTGCACTGCAACGCTCAGCACTGCGATGCAATCAGTTGCGGAACCTGCGACGAAATGTGCACGCCATTAGTTCTAGGATTCGCCTCACCGGCTTTCTCGACAGCCGCTCGCAATTCTGCTCTGATTGCATCCAAGCGAAATCCATGCGCGCATGACGCGACGCAACAACTAACAAATCGGATTCGCATCGACAGAATGCTTGGCTCACCAGGGAGGGAACGCCATGTCACGGAGGAAGCTGAACCGCCGACAATTCGTTGCTGCGACCGCTGCCACCTCGGCGGTCATGATTGCCGCGCCCTATGTGCGTGGCGCCCACGCCGCCGGCAAGCTCTCGATCGGCTTCTGGGACCATTGGGTTCCGGGCGCCAACCAGGCTTCGACCGATCTCGTCAACGAGTGGGCCGCCAAGGAGAAGGTCGAGGTTCAGATCGACTACATCACCAGCCAGGGCAAGAAGATCGAGCTGACGATCGCCGCCGAGGGCGCCGCGAAGTCCGGCCACGATCTGATCGCCATGCCGACCTGGTGGCCGCATGCGCATGCGGAACTGCTGGAGCCGGTCAACGACATCATGGAGCCGATCATCCAGGAGAACGGCGAGGTCAACGGCACCGTCAAATATCTCGGACAGTCCGGCGGCAAATGGCTCGCCGTGCCGGCCTGCGTCGGCAGTCAGATCAAGGGTCCCTGCTCCCGCATCGATCTGATGAAGAAGCATGCGGGCATCGACGTGCAGGAGATGTATCCGGCCGGATCTCCACCGAAGGCCGACAATTGGACCACGGAGACCTTCCTGAAAGCGGCGGAGGCCTGCCATAAGGCTGGCGTGCCGTTCGGCATCGGGCTTGGCGAAACCACCGACAGCGTGGACTCCGCCGGCGCGTTCTTCCAGGCGTTCGGCGCGGATCTCGTCAACGCCAAGGGCGATGTCACGGTGAAGACGGATGCCGTGCGCCAGGCGCTCGAGTTCTACAAGCGGCTGATCGCGGCGCTGCCGCCGGATGTCGCCTCGTGGGACGACGCATCGAACAACAAATGGCTGGTCTCGGGCAGGGGCGCGATGATCATGAATCCGCCGAGCGCCTGGGCGGTGGCCAAGCGCGACGCGCCGCAGATCGCCGAGCAGTGCTGGACCCACGGCTTCCCGGCCGGCCCCAAGGGCCGCTTCGCGCCGTTCCTGCCCTACTTCTGGAGCATCTGGTCGTTCTCCAAGAACAAGGAGGCGGCCAAGAGCCTGATCGTGCACCTGTCGAAGCCGTCATCGATCGAGAAGATGGTGGTGGCGAGCGGCGGCTACGATCTGCCGGCCTATCAGAAGCTGACGACGCTCAAGGTGTGGCAGGAGGAGGGACCGCCGAAGGGGACCCTCTATCACTATCCCAACCCCTATAATCACCAGACGCTGTCGATCGCAGCCTCCCCTGCTCCGCCCAAGATCGCGCAGCAGATCTATGCGCAGGCGACGATGACCAAGATGTGCCTGCGCTACGCTCAGGGCGAGAAGATGGAATCGACCCTCGCCTGGGCTGAAGGCGAGTGCGAGGGCTTCATGCGCAGCTGAGGCATGCTCGAAGCAACGCCGGCGGTCCGCTTCAGCAGGCGGGCCGCCCCCTTTCACCTTGTCAGTGTTTCCCATCCAGTGAGGACCCCGCTGTCGCAGGGGACATCACGAGGAGCCTTTTCTCATGGTTGATGCCGCCATCGGTGAAAACGCCGTCGCCCGCCCTCGCGCGGCCCGCCGCAATGGTCTGCACAGGGCGTTGAAGCGGAAATCGACCGCCGCTTTCCTGATGACGCTGCCGCTGATCCTGCTGATCGTGCTCCTGGTCGTCTATCCCGCCCTGTATTCGGTGCATCTGGCGACCCTGAACAAGTCGATGCAGCGCTTCGTCGGCTTCGGCAATTTCGAGTTCCTGTTCAAGCGCGACACGTTCTGGCTGGTCGTCAAGCAATCCTGCATCTTCGCGATCACGGCCGTCGTGTTCAAGGCGCTGATCGGCTTCATCGTCGCTCATTTCGTCCACAACATCCCCGCCAAGGGGCAGCGCAAATGGCGCGGCATGCTGCTGGTACCCTGGGTGATCCCGCCGGCGATGAGCACGCTGGCCTGGCTGTGGCTGTTCGACCCGTCCTACAGCGCTTTCAACTACACGCTCGCCTTCTTCGGCATCGGCCCGATCCCGTGGACCGGGGAAGCCGCCTGGGCGCGGTTCTCGGTGATCCTGGTCAACATCTGGTACGGCGCGCCGTTCTTCATGATCATGTACCTGGCCTCGCTGAAATCTGTCCCGGACCAGCTCTATGAGGCCGCGGCGATCGATGGCGCCAATTGGTGGCAGCGGATCTGGTACGTGACCCTGCCGATGATGCGCAACATCATCGCGATCACGACGCTGTTCTCTCTGATCGTGACGTTCGCCAATTTCGACATCGTGCGCATCCTCACCGCCGGCGGCCCGCTCGACAAGACGCACATCTTCGCGACCTGGGCGTTCCGCGTCGGCATCGAGGGCAGCGACATTCCGCTCGGCGCCAGCGTCTCGCTGTTCATGGTGCCGATCCTGGCGGTCGCCGCCATCTTCATCCTGCGCGACGTCAACAAGCGGGGGAACGAGTCCTGATGAGCACCGTCACGATCGACAAGGCCGGCCCGACCCGTACCGTCAAATATGGCTCGATGAGCCGCGACCGCGCCTGGGCGCTGCGCTGGTCGTATTTCTTCCTGACGCTGTTCGCGATCTTCTCGCTGGTGCCGCCGCTCTACATGCTGATCACCTCGCTGAAGGGCAGCGCGGAGATCTCCGCGGCCACCAATCCGTGGTGGGTATTCCATCCGACGCTGGAGAACTATGTCGAGCTGCTCACCTCGAACCAGTTTCAGCGCTTCTTCTTCAACTCGGCCATGGTCTCGATCGTCGTGGTGATCATCACCATGCTGATCAGCATCCCCGCCGCATTCGCGCTGTCGCGGATGAAGTTCTGGGGCTCGGCGACGCTGGCGACCGGCGTATTCCTGACCTATCTGATCCCGGACAGCCTGCTGTTCATTCCGCTGTTCAAGATGTTCGCGCTGATCGGCGACGTCACCGGCATCCAGTTGATCAATCGCTGGTACGTGCTGCTGTTCATCTATCCAACCCTGACGGTGCCGTTCTGCACCTGGATCATGATCGGCTATTTCGCCTCGATCCCGAAGGAGCTCGACGAGGCCGCGATCATCGACGGCGCCTCCTGGCTGCAGACGCTGACGCGGATCTTCATTCCCGTCGCCCTGCCCGGTCTGATCGCCGCGACGATCTTCGCCTTCACCGTCTCGTGGGCGCAGTTCCTGTATCCCCTGGTGTTCACGACCTCGACCGACCAACTGGTGCTGCCGGTCGGCATCGTCACGAGCCTGATCAAGGGCGACGTCTTCAACTGGGGACAGATCATGACCGGCGCGCTGCTGGGCGCGGCGCCGCCGCTGATCATCTACGCGTTCCTGATGGACTATTACATTGCCGGGCTCACCGCCGGCGCGACCAAAGGCTGATGACGGGGGTTGATCACAGATGGCTGAAGTGAGCTTGCGCAAGGTCGTGAAGCGTTACGACGACGTCGAGGCGGTCAGGGGCATCGATCTCGATATCGCCGACCACGAGTTCGTCGTGCTGGTCGGCCCGTCCGGCTGCGGCAAGTCGACGACATTGCGGATGATCGCAGGGCTCGAGGACATCTCCGACGGCGACATCACGATCGGCGGCGATGTCGTCAACGACGTGCCGCCGAAGGATCGCGACATCGCCATGGTGTTCCAGAACTACGCCCTCTACCCGCACATGACGGTGGCCGAGAACATGTCGTTCGGGCTGCGGCTGAAGCACTACCCGAAGGCCGAGATCAAGAGCCGCGTGGCGGAGGCCGCGCGCATGCTGGACATCGCCGACCTCGTCGACCGCAAGCCCAAGCAGCTCTCCGGCGGCCAGCGCCAGCGCGTCGCGATGGGCCGTGCGATCGTGCGCAATCCCAAGGTGTTCCTGTTCGACGAGCCGCTGTCCAACCTCGACGCCAAGCTGCGCGTGCAGATGCGCATCGAGATCAAGAAGGTGCACCAGAAGGTCCGCACCACGACGGTCTACGTCACGCACGACCAGGTCGAGGCGATGACCCTGGCCGATCGTGTCGTGGTCATGAACAAGGGCCGCATCGAGCAGATCGGCACGCCGAACGAGCTGTACCACAATCCGGCGACACGCTTCGTCGCCGGCTTCATCGGCTCGCCCGCAATGAACTTCGTGCCGTGCCGGCTCGAGGAGGCCAATGGCCGGCTCCACATCCGCCTCACCGACCGGATCGCCTTTCCGCTGCCGCCGGCGCGCGCCGCGCGCTATCAATCCGTGTCACGGAACGAGCCGCTGCTGCTCGGCATCCGGCCGGAGCACATCGCCGAGACCAAGCCGCATGCGGAGCCTGGGATTGAGCCGTTCGAGGCGCTGCTCGACGTCACCGAGCCGATGGGCATGGAGACGCTTGTCTACTTCACCCTCAACGAGACGCCGGTCTGCGGGCGGGTCAACCCCAATGCCGGCGCGCGGGATGGCAGCCCTCTGCGCATGGCAATGGACCTCAACAACATGCACCTGCTAAATGAGGCTTCAGGCCTCGTCATCTGACGAGCATAAGAAGCTTCAAGGGCAGGACATGACCACCAGGACGGCAACCAACAAGAACAAGATCCTCGTCACGGAATCCTTCTCGGCCAAGGGCCGCGCGCTGCTGGCGGCGCGCGATGATGTCGAGATGATCGAGTTCCCCAACATGATCTCGGCGGTGGATTTTTCCGACCTGCTGAAGTCCCACGCGCCGGTGCACGGCGTCGCGCTCGGCGCCACGCGCTTCGGAGAGCCGGAGCTGATCGCGGCCGGCGACATGAAAGTCGTCACCCGAATCGGCGTCGGCTTCGACGCGGTCGATGTGCCCGCGCTCTCCAGGCACAAGGTGCCGCTGATGGTCGCGGGCACGGCGAACTCGCCCTCGGTTGCCGAGCAGGCGCTGTTCATGATGCTGACGCTGGCCAAGCGCGCCAACGAGATGCATGCGATGGTCAAGGACGGCACCTGGGGCGCGCGCCTCGGCGTGCTGCCGTTCGATCTCTACGGCAAGACCGTGCTGATCATCGGCTTCGGCCGCATCGGCACCCGCACCGCCAAGCGCTGCCTCGCGATGGAGATGCAGGTCCTGGTCTACGATCCCTACAAGCCCGCAGCCGACATCACCGCCGCGGGCTGCGAGCCCGTTGCCGATCTCGACACTGCGCTCCCGCGCGCCGACTTCGTCAGCATCCACTGCCCGAAGACCCCGGAGACCATCGGCCTGTTCAACGCCGGGCGTCTCAAGCTGATGAAGCCGACGGCGTATCTGATCAACACCGCGCGCGGCGGCCTGATCGACGAGGCGGCGCTCTACGACGCGCTGTCCTCGGGCCGGCTCGCCGGCGCTGGCCTCGACGTGTTCGAGCAGGAGCCGCCGCCGGTCGGCCACGCGCTGCATGCGCTGCCCAACGTGATCATGGCTCCGCACGTCGCTGGCGTGACGCGAGAGGCGGTCGACCGCATGAGCGAGCAGACGGCGCGCAACATTCTCAGCGTGCTCGATGGCGATCCGATTCGGCAGAACGTGATCAATCAGGACGTCTTGTAGTCGTCCGGCCGGTGCAATGGTCCTGTCCCGTCGGCGACGAGGCAGGACCCGCCCTCATCACGCGGATGTCAGGACCTTTCTCCACCGCTTTGGCGCCCAACTTTCAACGCATTCTTGCAACTTGGCCAAATCCAGCTACAACTGTGACTATCGGCGCCGGATTTTACGCGCGCCGGTAGGAACAGAGGCGGCCATGAGTGTTGCGACCGAGCACGCGCTCGCAACGATAGCGAGCATTCTCGATCAGCCTGAAGCGACGAGGTCGGCAGACAAGGCGGCGCCGTCGTCGAAGAAGGCTGCCGCGACTGTCGTCTCTCTCGATCAGGCCGACGGCTACACCAAGCTCGGACCTGGGCCGATTTCCGCGATCCGCTTCCGCTGGACGGCACGGCGGGGCGAGGACGGCTACTATGTCGACGAGACCGTCGGGCCGACCTCGATCGCCGTGAGCAGCGGACCGATGACCGCCGAAGCTGCCGTCAAGACGGTCGACACCCGCGCGCGAGAGGCGATCGAGCGCTTCGAGGCGCTGAAGAACGAGATGACCGGCAAGGGCCCGGTTGCGCCCAGCGAGAGGTAGCGCTCCGGCCGCCCGGACCACTCCGTCTTCGTTGCGATGTCTCCAAATCCCATGGCCGGGTTCCATCCTGGCCATTCGTATTTTGTGGACCTTGAGGCCGCCTGCCGTCCCGCTCCGGAAGGGCCTACCTCCGCGCGCCCAGATAGTCCGGCTTCGCCAGCGGCACGCCGGCGTGACGCAGGATGTCGTAGGCCGTGGTGACGTGAAAGAAGAACTGCGGCAGGCTGAACGTGAGCAGCAATGAGCGACCATCGTCGAAGCTGCGCGTCGCACCGTTGCGGAAGGTGAAGCTGACCTCCCGCTTCGCGCCCTCCTCGATCGCCGCAGGTGGCACGCTGCGCACATCGTCGATCGCGGTTGCAATCCGCGCCTTCAACCCGGCCATATCCGTGTCGCTGTCGGCAACGGTCGGCTGCGCGCGGCCGGCGAGCAGCGCGCAAGCAATGGTGGCGTGGCGGTTGGCTTCGCAGACCTGCCGGATCAGGTTGTACATGTCGGGCGCGAGCCGGGCCTGCAGCAGGTCGGCGGGATCGATGCGGCGCGCCTCGGCAAAGGCAGCGGCCTTGTCGAGCACCCCCGAGAGGTTGTGAAGATAAGGCACGAACACCTCGACCGACGCCTGCACCAAGGAAATGCTCATCAACCAACCTTCCTGCTTGCCCCTCGTCGCGCGTGGCGACCTCCGCTATGAATAGCGCGGCCACATCATGCGAGGTGATTCAATATGGGATTTTTCAACCGGACCGTCGCCGCCGTGACCGCAGCCGTGCTGGCCTGCGGTCTCGCCACTGCCGCACTCGCCGACCAGCCCTCGCGCCTCGACGAGATCGTGCAGCGCGGCAGCTTACGGGTCGGAATGACCGGCGACTACAAGCCCTTCACCTATCTTGACAAGGCGACCGGAAAATTCTCCGGCTTCGACGTCGACATGGCCGAGTCGCTCGGCAAGGCGCTCGGCGTCAAGGTCGAGTTCGTGCCGACGAGCTGGCCGCAGCTCATGAAGGATTTCGAGGCCGACAAGTTCGATGTCGCGATGGGCGGCGTATCGATCACGCTCGACCGCCAGAAGAAGGGCTTGTTCTCGACGCCGATCATGCGCGAGGGCAAGACCCCGATCGCGCGCTGCACCGACACCTCGAAGTACCAGACGCTGTCCGACATCGACAAGCCCGGCACCCGGGTCGTGGTCAATCCGGGCGGCACCAACGAGCGCTTCGCCCGCGCCAACATCAAGTCAGCCGACATCCGCGTCCACCCCGACAACGTCACCATCTTCGACGAGATCGCCAAGGGCGACGCCGACCTGATGATGACCGACGCCTCCGAGACGCGCTATCAGCAGAAGCTGCATCCCGGCGTGCTCTGCGCCGTGCACCCGGAGAAGCCGTTCGATTTCTCCGAGAAAGCCTACTGGCTGCAGCGCGACGTGGCGCTGAAGGCGTTCGTGGACCAATGGCTGCACATCTCGACGGAGAACGGCAGCTACCAGGCGATCTACAAGAATTGGTTCGATTGAGGCCGGCGTGCCGCGCAGACGGCAGGTGCTGACTGTCTGCCGTCTTTCCTACCAAAGTCAGACAAATCAAGCTGCATGAATGAGGTCCCGGCTCGGAGGCCGGGACGACAGCGGAGTGTGGTGTTGGAGCTCGCCTCACCGCGACGCTGCGGGGGATGGTGAAACCGCCCTCAGCCGTTGCGATACGTGTAGCTGTAGCCGTTGATCGCCGGGGCGCCGCCGAGATGCGCATAGAGCACCTTCGACCCTTCCGGGAAGTAGCCCTTCTTGACGAGGTCGATCATGCCCTGCATCGACTTGCCCTCATAGACCGGGTCGGTGATCATCGCCTCGGTGCGGGCGGCCAGGCGAATGGCCTCGTTGGTCTCGGCGCTCGGCACGCCATAGGCCGGATAGGCGTAGTCGTTGAGGATCACGATCTCGTCGTCGCGGACCTTGCGGCCGAGCTCGACGAGCTCAGCGGTGTTGTCGACGATCTGCCGCACCTGGCTGCGGGTCTGCTGCGGCGTGCCGGAGGCGTCAATGCCGATGACGCGGTCGGCGCGGCCGTCGGCAGCGAAGCCGACGATCATGCCGGCCTGGGTCGAGCCGGTGACGACGCAGACGATGATGTAGTCGAACTTGATGCCCATCTCGGCTTCCTGCGCCCTCACCTCCTCGGCGAAGCCGACATAGCCGAGACCGCCGAACTTGTGCACGGAGGCGCCGGCCGGAATGCCGTAGGGCTTGCCGCCGGCATCCTTGACCGACTGGATCGCATCTTCCCAGCTCTTGCGGATGCCGATGTCGAAACCGTCCTCGACGATGCGGCTGTCGGCGCCCATCAGGCGCGTCATCAGGATGTTGCCGACCCGGTCATAGACGGCGTCCTCGTGCGGCACCCAGCTCTCCTGCACGACGACGCACTTCATGCCGATCTTGGCCGCGGTCGCCGCCACCATGCGGGTATGGTTCGACTGCACGCCGCCGATCGAGACCAGGGTGTCGGCATTCGATTCGATCGCATCGGGCACGATGTATTCGAGCTTGCGCAGCTTGTTGCCGCCCATCGCGAGACCGGAATTGCAGTCGTCGCGCTTGGCATAGATCTGCACCTTGCCGCCGAGCGCCGCGGTCAGCCGCGGCAGATGCTCGATCGGGGTGGCACCGAAGGTGAGCGGATACTTCTTGAACTTGTCGAGCCGAAGCACGGGTCTCTCCGTGGGTGGATGAAAGGGCCGGCCGAAACATACGAAAAAGGCGGAGAAAGGTGCTCTCTTTATTGGCCTGCGTTTTTGTGCTCACGTCCGCAAGAATTGATACCGGCAAGAGATATGTCCGCACATGACGGAAAAAATGAGAGAATCTTCCACCGCTGATCTCGACCGGGTCGATCGGCGCATCCTGCAACTGCTGCAGAAGGACGGCCGGATGAGCAATGCCGAGCTTGCCGCCACCGTTCATGTCAGTCCGGCCACCTGCCATCGCCGCACCCAGCGCCTGTTCGAGGAGGGCTACATCAAGGGCGTGCGCGCCCAGATCGCGCCGGAGAAGGTCGAGCGCAGCGCGCTGGTGCTGGTCGGCGTCGTGCTCGATCGCTCGACGCCGGAGAGCTTTCGCACCTTCGAGGCGGCGATCCGCAAACTGAAATTCGTGCTCGATTGCCATCTCGTCGCCGGCGATTTCGACTTCTTCCTGAAGATCCGCGTTCGCGACATGCACGACTTCAACCGGATGCATGGCGACCAGCTGATCTCGCTGCCGGGCGTGCGGCAGACGCGCACGTTTTTCGTGATGAAGGAGGTGGTCGACAATGCGCCGCTCGATTTCTGAGCAGGCCGGGCATTGAACCGGTGGCGCCGCATCGGCGACTTACCAGCGCGTGAGCTCGCTCACATCAGCAACCGACATCGCGGAGACACGGATGAAGAGGCTGTTGGCCGTCGCGGCTTTGGTTCTGGCCAGCAGTGCCGCCGAGGCGCAATACGTCATCGAGTATGGCGGCAAGACGATCCGCATCGATCCCGACCGCGGCACCGTGCAGATCCCCGGCGTCTACGACAATACCGAGCAGAAGAAGACCAAGCGCACCAAGCGCGACCAGGACAATGCGACCAAGCCGCCTCCGGCGCCCACCGAGGCGGCGGTCACGCCGGCCCCGCCCGCGCAGGCTCCGGCTACGACCGCGCCCCCTGCTCCCGTCCCTGCGGCGCCCGCTCCGACGGCAGCCGCACCAGCGAGCCCGCCGGCGGCGCCTCCTCCCGTCCAGGCGGCCGCGCCACCGGCGCCGCTGCCGCCACCTCCGGTGGCCCCAGCCGCCAACGCCACGGCACCGGTTGCGCCGCCAGCCGCTGCAACGGCCGCTGCGGCTCCTGCTGCCGCGCCGGCTCCCGCCGCCGCGCCGCCGCCACCGCGGCCAGCCCAGACGCCTGCCGTGACCACGGCAGCTGCGCCGCCCGCCGCGGCGCAGACCGCCGGTCGCGATCCCAGCTCGCCGGTCGGCATCTGGTTGACCGAGGAGAAGGAGGGCCAGATTCGCATCGAGCCCTGCGGCACCAATCTCTGCGGCTACGCCGTGGATGCGAAGACCAAGCAGAACGGCGAGCAGATCCTGATCAACATGCGGCCGAGCGACAAGGCCCAGGAGAAGAAGTGGACCGGCCGCATCTTCGATCCGAACAGCGGCAGCACCTACGATTCGACGATCGCGCTGAAGGGGTCGGACAGTCTGCGCGTGCAGGGCTGCGCCTTCGGCGGCATGTTCTGCGGCGGCCAGACCTGGACGCGGGTGAACTGAGCCCGGCGCGCGACGCGCCTCCAAACGCAAAGCGCGCGGCCCTGCGACCGCGCGCTCGCACCGTTCTCAGTGATGTATCAGCCGACCGGGGTGGCGTATTCCTCGTCGGTGACGTGCTCCATCCAGGTCACGTGCTCGCCATTGAGCGATTCATGCATGGCGACGTGGACCATGCCGGTGGTCGGCGCGGCGCCATGCCAATGCTTCTCGCCCGGCGGGATCCAGACGACGTCGCCGGCCTTGATTTCGCGCACCGGCCCGCCCTTGGCCTGCACCCGGCCGACGCCCTGGATGACATAGAGCGTCTGTCCGAGCGGATGAGTATGCCAGGCCGTGCGCGCGCCCGGCTCGAACGCGACGCGCGCCGAGGCGACGCGGGCTGGAGCCTGCGGCGTGATGATCGGGTCCTGCCAGACCGTGCCCGTAAAGCTTTCCGCAGCTGCGCGGCGCGTGGGACGCGAGCCCGCGAGATAAACATCGACCATTGTTCTGCCTTTCCTGAAGCTGTGTCGTTGATCAATCGGCGCCGTGAACTACTTCTTCGACGCGGCGTAGCGCGCCTTGGTCTCGGCGTTCATCGGATAGAGACCCGGCAGCACCGCGCCCTTGTTCACCTCATCGACGATCCAGGCTTCCATGCGCTCCTGCTCGGGACCTTCCGCGAGCACGTGATCGAGCATCGCCTGCGGGATCAGCACGGCGCCATCCTGGTCGGCGACGATGACGTCGTTCGGAAACACGGCAACACCGCCGCAGCCGATCGCCTCGCCCCAGCCGACGAAGGTGAGCCCTGCGACCGACGGCGGCGCGGCGTAGCCATCACACCATACGGGAAGGCCGGTGCCGAGCACGCCTTCGAGGTCGCGCACGACACCGTCGGTGATCAGCGCGGTGACGCCGCGCTTGACCATGCGGGCGCACAGAATGTCGCCGAAGATGCCGGCGTCCTTGACGCCCATCGCATCGACCACGGCGATGCAGCCTTCGGGCATGGCCTCGATCGCGGTGCGGGTCGAGATCGGCGACGACCAGGATTCCGGGGTCGCCAGATCCTCGCGCGCCGGCACGAAGCGCAGCGTGAAAGCGGGACCGACCAGCCGCTTCTGTCCCGGGCGCAGCGGCTTGGCGCCGCGCAGCCAGACATTGCGCAACCCCTTCTTCAGCAGGACCGTCGTGATGGTCGCGGTGGTGACTTGAGACAGGGTGGCGATGGCTTCGGGAGTGAGGGACATCTTGAGACTGGTGCTCCAAACGGGCTGGCAGAAAAAGTAGGCGCATCTTGCGAGCGACGAAGGCGGCGTCAAGGGCGTGCGCGGTGCGTCCGGCGCATGCGGGGCTTGCGTGCACCCGATAAGGCCTCCTTATCGCAAGACATCCGATTAATTTATTGAATTTTCGAGACTTTTTGCCTTGGACCCAATTCCACTGGCGCCTGAAAACAGCTAGATGAGGAACACCAACGCGGATCACTTCGGACTCATGGCCGACCCTTTTCCACCTCCTCGCCTGCTGCCCAGCGGCGACAGCGCCGTCACCGTCGAGTTCAGCCGGACGATCGACGAGACCGCCAACCGCCGCGTCCTGGCGCTCGACCATGCGGTGGCAGCGGCCGGGATCGAGGGCATCACGGAGACGGTGCCGACCTATCGCTCGCTGCTGGTGCACTATGATGCAGGTGTGATCGACCACGACACCCTTGGAGCAAAGCTGCTGGCGCTGTCGGCCGGGTCGCTCGCGCCGGAAAGTGAGGTCAGGCGCTGGCGGGTTCCCGTCTGCTATGGCGGAGAGAATGGCATCGACCTCGAGGATGTCGCCAAGGCGTTGAGCCTCACGCCGGACGAAGTCGTCGCACGCCATATCGCCAGCACTTATCGCGTCGCAATGATCGGCTTCACGCCGGGCTGGTCCTATTTGTCCGGTCTCGATCCCACGCTGCAGATGTCGCGCCGCCAGAATCCGCGGCTCTGGACACCGGCCGGCATCATCGCCATCGGCGGCATCCAGACCGGCATCCAATGCCTTGCCGGGCCGTGCGGCTGGCACCTGCTTGGCCGCACCGCGATGCGGACATTTCAACTGCATCGCGAGCCGACCTTTCTGCTCGAGCCCGGCGACGAGGTCAGCTTCTATGCCGTTGACGTCAAGACCTTCGCGGAGCAGGAGCGCGCCGCCGAGGGCGGCGTGCTCATCGCCGAGCGGATCGCCGCATGAGCACGCTGGTCGTCTCACAGATCGGCCCGGCAAGCTCGGTCCAGGATGGCGGGCGTTTCGGCGCGCAGCGCTACGGGCTGACGCCGTCCGGCGCGATGGACAAGCTGGCGCTGGCGGCAGCCAACAGCCTCGTCGGCAATGCGCTGATGGCGGCTGCGATCGAGATCGGCCCGTTCGGCGCGACGTTCGCGGCGAAGGGCGGCGCGGTGCGCGTGGCGCTCGCCGGCGCGCAACGGCTGGCGGATGTCGCCAAGCGGCAGGTCGAGATCAACACGTCGGTGACGCTGAACGACGGGGAGCAGCTCACGCTCGGCTTTGCGCGCGGCGGCTCGTTCACCTATCTCGCCATCGCCGGTGGCATCGCCGGCGAACCGATGTTCAACAGTCTCTCGGTGAATGCGCGCGCCGGGCTCGGCAGCCCCTACCCCCGCCCGCTTCAGGCCGGCGACGTGTTCGAAGTCGCGCCCGCCGGCGATGCGCCGGAACTGCGGATCGATCTGCCGAAAGCCGGCGGCGCGATTCGTGTCGTCATGGGACCGCAGGACGACGAGTTCAGCGACGAGATGAAAGCGCTATTCCTCGGCAGCGACTGGATGGTCTCGGCGACCAGCGACCGCATGGGCTATCGCCTCGAGGGGCCGCAGATGCGCCACCTGCACGGTCACAACATCGTCTCGGACGGCACCGTGGACGGCAGCATCCAGGTGCCCGGCAACGGTTCGCCGATCGTGCTGATGTCGGACCGCGGCACCAGCGGCGGCTATCCGAAGATCGCGACCGTCATCACGGCCGATTTCGGCCGCCTGGCGCAGACGCCGGCCGGCACGCCATTCCGCTTCAAGGCCGTGAGCATGGCCGAGGCGCAGGCCGAACTGCGTCGTTACAAGGACCTGCTGCGCAGCTTGCCCGGCCGCGTCACCGAGCTTGCGAGCAGCGACTTCAACGTCGATGCGCTGTTCACGGCCAATGTGGCCGGTCATGCCGTCAGCGCAACCGACGCCACCACCTGGCCCGGAGTCACTCCCGATTAGTTTGATCACATCTCACGTTGCTTCGGACCCATCAACGAGCGGACCCTGACATGACCAGCACCGTCGATCTGAACTGCGACCTCGGAGAGAGTTTTGGCCCGTGGGAAATGGGCAATGACGCCGCCATGATCGAGCTGGCGACATCGGTCAACGTCGCCTGCGGCTTTCATGCCGGTGACGCTGACATCATGCGGCGAACGGTCGAGATGGCGAAGGCCAAAGGCGTCAGCGTCGGCGCGCATCCCGGCTATCGCGATCTGCATGGTTTCGGTCGGCGTCCGATGCCGGGGCTGAAATCATCGGAGATCGAGAACCTCGTTGCCTATCAGATCGGCGCCCTGCAGGCGATCGCCACCGCGGCCGGTCACAAGGTTACGCATGTGAAGGCACACGGCGCGCTGTCCAATGTCGCCTGCGAGGACGACATGACGGCGAACGCCATCGCCAAGGCGATCAAGGCCGTCGATCCGAGCCTGATCTTCGTCGTGCTCGCCAACTCCAAGCTGGTGACCGCTGGCGAGAAGGCCAATCTGAGGATGGCTCACGAGGTGTTTGCCGATCGCGCCTATGGCGACGATGGACTCCTGGTGTCGCGCAGCAAGCCCGGCGCCGTGCTGCACGATCCCAAGGTCATCGCCGATCGTGTGGTGCGCATGGTTCAGGACGGCGCGGTGATTTCGGTGACTGGCAAGGTGATGAAGATGCGGACCGACACCGTCTGCATCCATGGCGACACCGCCGGCGCGGTCGAGATTGCGCGGGAGGTCCGCAAGGCGCTCGACGCGGCCGCCATCACGGTCGCGCCGTTCAAGAGGTGATGAGAATCAGAATGGATGCGTGAAAGACGTGCCCAGGGTGATCGCGGCAATCAGCGCCATCGCGCTGTAGAAGGCAACCAGCGCGACGGTTGCGCCGCGTTCGCGAATGGCGCGGGCCTGGGGCATCTGTCGCAGGGGCGTGGATATCGTGCGCATGGCCGGTCTCCTGAAGTTCCGGCCATGAGAAAAGCGTTCCCGCGGCCGGGTGCAAGGCAACCGGCGAAATAACGACAAGCCCCCTGTTTCGGGTCCGCTTGGAACCAAAAAATTCTCGGCCGATGTTGCGACCGAGAATATTCTCCGCCGGGTTCCAGCTCAGTAGACGTCGAGCTGGAACCGGCCCTTCTTCTTGAGGTCCGCGACGAAACTCACCGCCTCGTCCGTCGAACGCGCGCCGAACTGGGCGACGATGTCGACCAGGGCGCGCTCGACGTCCTTGGCCATGCGCTTGGCGTCGCCGCAGATGTAGAGATGGGCGCCGTCGGCGAGCCAGGTCCACACCTCGCGGCCGACCTCGCGCATGCGGTCCTGGACGTAGAATTTCTTGTCGCCGTCGCGCGACCACGCCAGCGACAGCCGCGTCAAGAGGCCGGCGGTCTTCATGGCGTTGAGCTCGTCGGCGTAGAAGAAGTCGCAGTCGCTGCGCTGATGGCCGAAGAACAGCCAGTTTTTGCCCGGCGCTCCGGTCGCCCTGCGGTCGTGCAGGAAGGCGCGGAACGGCGCAACGCCGGTGCCGGGGCCGACCATGATGATCGGCGTCTTCGGATCGGCCGGCAACGCGAAGCCATGCGCCTTCTGCACATAGACGCGCAGCTTGTCGCCGGGATTGATCCGCTCGGCCAGGAAGGTCGAGGCAAGTCCCAGCCGCTTGCGCTTGCCAACGACGTAGCGGACGCAGTCGACCGTCAGCGACAGCTTGCCGGGCGTGGCATTGTGCGACGACGAGATCGAGTAGAGCCGCGGCTGCAGCGGCTCCAGCGCCTCGACGAAGGCCTCGGGATGCGGCCGGACGCCGGAGAACTTCTGCAGCACCGCCATCACATCGAGCGTCGCCGCGTCGCCATCGGGATCCTCGCCCTGCGCCAGCTGCCGCGCCTTCTCGCGGGTCGCGCCGCCGGTGATGAAGGAGATCAGCTCGAACAGCGAATCCGGCGCCGGCGCCAGCGAGACGTCCTCGAGCAGGCACTGCCGCAGCGGCTTGCCGTTCACCTCGGTCATGTGCGAGGCGCCGAGCAGCGCGATGATCTGATCGACCAGGCCGAGATCATTCTTGGCGAAGATGCCGAAGGAATCGCCGACGACGTAGTCGAGCCCGCTCTCTCCGAGATCGAACTCGATGTGCCAGGTCTCCTTCTCCGAGCCCGGCTTGTTGAGCAGACGCCGCGACAGGAACGTCGCCTCGACCGGATTGTCGCGCGAGCGACCGGGCTCGCTGACGACGACGGAGACGGTGGCCGGCGCAGCCGCAGCGGGCTTGGCCGCGGCCGGAGCCTTGTCGATCTCCTCGTAGAGCGCCTTGAGCATCCGCGCGGTTTCCTTGCCGCCGGGGACGCACAGGTTGAGCCGCGCCTCGCTGCGATCGGCAATCGCATCCGAATAGTCGCTGCAATTGTAGCCGCATTGGCCGCAGTCCTGCTGTGCCATGGCCGCCATCATGCGCCGGCGCAGCGGACGGCCCTCGGCGAGCTTCATGCGCTCGCCGATCGGCATGGTCTGATCGTGCCATGGCGCCTCGCCGTCATCACCGTCGCCCGCGGGCGCGAGCACGGCGCCGTTCTGCGCCGGCGACAATGCCGTCGCGCCGTCGAGACCGAGCGCTCCGGCCAGGAAGCCGTTGAGCCACGAGCGCTGCGCCTCGGAAAATGGCGCCGTCGGAGGAATGATCTCGATCTTGGACATGGGCGTGATCTGGTTCATGCTGAGACCTACGACGAAATCTGGGCTTCGGCGAGATTGCGCAGCGTTTCGCCGTCGTGACGACGTGCGAACGACAGGAAGGTCTCGTCGGGTGAGGTGCGGTGCGCGAGATAGGCCTTGAGCAGCTTCTCGACGGTGCGGGGCGCATCCTCGGCCTTGAGATCGCGATAGACCTCGCGGCCGATATCGGCCTGCGGGCCGAAGCCGCCGCCGGCGAACAAATGATAGCCCTCGACGGTGTCGTCGCCATCGCCGACCGGCACCTTCGCGCCGATCATGCCGATGTCGCTGATGTAGTGCTGGGCGCAGGAGTGATGACAGCCGGTCAGATGGATGTTGAGAGGCGTGTCGACATCCACCCTCGTCTCGCACCAGTCGCCGATCTCGGCCGCATGTTTCTTGGTGTTGGATGCTGCGAACTTGCAGCCGGCGTTGCCGGTGCAGGCGATCAGTCCGGCGCGGATGTGCGAGGCCTTGACCGAAAGTCCGATCTGCTCGACCGCGGCGCAGGCCAGCGCGACCTTGTCGTCGCGGACGCCCGATAACAGCAGGTTCTGCCACACCGTGAGCCGGATCTCGCCGTCGCCGAGATCCGCAGCGATCTTGGCGAGCGCGCGCATCTGATCCGTGGTCAGCTTGCCCAGCGGCAGCACGACGCCGATCCAGTTCAACCCTTGCTGCTTCTGCTGGTGCACGCCGACATGGGCCATGCGGTCGGAGTCGGGCCGCGGCTCGAGCGCCTCGTCGGGGACGCGCGCCAGCTTGCGGCCGAGCCTTGTTTCAACGGCTTCCATGAACTTGTCGTGGCCCATGCTGTCGAGCACGTATTTGAGCCGCGCCTTGAGGCGATTGGTGCGGTCGCCGGTCTCGATGAACAGCCGCACGATGGCGTCGGCCACCTCGGTCGCCCGCTCCGGCTCGACGATGATTCCTGTCGGCTTGGCGAAATCCTTGTGTCCGGTGATGCCGCCGAGGCCGAGCTTGAACCACACGCCCGGCGCAACGCCGAATCCGTCCTTCACCTCGACCGCCGAGAACGCGATGTCGTTGGTGTCCTCCAACGCCGCGATCCGACCGGCGCCGTCGAAGGCGACATTGAACTTGCGCGGCAGGCCGTAGAGCGAGCGGTCGTTGAGGATGTGGAAGTGCCATTCGCGCGCGAAAGGACGCGTGTCCAGCAGCTCCTGCGGATCGATGCCGGCGGTCGGCGTTCCCGTCACGTTGCGGATGTTGTCGGCGCCGGAGCCGCGCGCCGTCAGGCCGAGATCCGACAGACCTTCCAGCAGCATCACGGCATGCTTGGGCGGGATCTCGCGTAGCTGCAGATTGGCGCGCGTCGTGACGTGGCTATAGGGACCGCAGAGCCGGTCGGCGAGGTCGGCAAGCCCCGCGAGCTGCCAATGCTTCATTACGCCGTTGGGAATGCGCAGGCGGCACATGTAGGAGTCCTGCGCCGGCGCGACATGAAACAGGCCGTAATAGCGCCAGCGGAAATTGTCCGCCGCGGACGGCGCAGCATTGCTGCGGGCCTGCTCCTTCAGCCGCTCATAGGCATCGAACGGGTGCAGCTCGCGCTTGACCTTCTCCTGGTCGGCGAGCTTGCGCCCGGATGCGATGACCTTGTCCTGCGCCTTGATGTGAATGGCGTCGGGCCCGGTCGGCTCGGCAATCGTCGTCGCGGCAGCAGCCTGCCCGCGGCCGGCCAGCGTGACCTTGAGGCCGGCGGCCAACCCCTCAAGGTAGCGCTTCTGCTCGTCGTTGAAGTCGACTGACAAGGGTTCGATTTTCATGATGGCGGACGAAGCTCCAGCGGCCAGGACGAATGGCGTTTGCGGATGGGACGAGGATCGCGTCGTCGAACGGCCGATGGGGGGCGGTTCAAATGAGCGATCCGACCAGCTTCGTTGCTGCGGAAATCCGGTAATGGACTGCAGTCAGCGGCATCTGTGGCGGCTGACCGCACTGCAATATTCAAATTGCGTGCCAGCCGGGACAAGCAGGAAATGTAAGAGAATTCAGAGGGCTGCTCAAATCGGCGAACCCGCACTGGCAGGCTCAAGCCCTCAAATGCGGGCACTTCGCCCAAAATTTGATCGGCGGAGCGAGTTGCCCAAATTGGGTGCTGAGTGGAAGACCTCAGGCCGTCCAGCGGCCGATCTTGAAGGCCTTGAGATGGCCGATCACGTCGTCCGCCGCGAAAGGCGGACCGGCGAAGGCGCCGATGGCGCCATCCGTGCCGACCGCGGCCGTGCCCATCGCCGCGTCGTAGATGTCCGGCCGGAACACGCCCATGGCGGTGCCCAGGGCTTCAGTGCTGAGGGGAGTCTGGCCCCACCGCACCATCTGGGCATAGAGCCAGGCCGCCTGGATCTTCTCGGGCCGTCCCGCCTCTTCCCGGCCCACCAGCAGATAGCGCGAGCTTTCGCGGAAGGTGCCGTCCGGCGAGATTTTGAGGCGGCCGTCCAGCGTGCGCTGGAGCACCTCCGCATCGACGCCGATCCGCTCCGGCTGGGCTAGGATACGCGCGGCTTCTGCGTGGTTCTGCTCGATGAATTCGGCGGCCTTGGCGCAGGCGCGGACCAGGCCGGCGAGGGCGTCGGGATTCTTGTCAGCCCAGCTCTGCCTGACCGCCAGCACCTTTTCGGCCGCGCGCACCAGCACGTCAGACACGAAGTGGAGAATATGGCCGATGCCGAGATCGACCGCGATCGAGTTCCACGGTGCTCCGACGCAGAACGCGTCGACGTGACCGTTGGCGATGCTCTCCACCATGTAGGGCGGCGGCAGCACCACGAGACGGACGTCCTCATCGGGGTCGACACCGCCTGCGGCCATCCAGAACCGCAACTGATAGTTGTGGGTCGAGAACGGAAACGTCATGCCGAACGTCAGCGGCTCGGCGCCGGACTTGCGCCGTTCAGCGACGACGCGCGCCAGCGCCAGCGCCGTCGCCATCGGGTCGAAACGATCCCCCTCGAGGTGGGCCATGATCGCCGCATGCAGCGCTGGCGTCACGGTGATCGCGTTGCCATTCACTCCGAGATTGAAGGGAGCCACGATCGGCACCTTGACATGGCCGATGCCCAGGCTCGACGCAATGGCGACGGGAGCCAGCAGATGCGCCGCGTGGAACAGGCCGATGTTGAGCTTGTCGCGCACGTTCGACCATGACACTTCGCGGACCAGCGTGACATCGAGACCTTCAGCCGCGGTGAATCCGTTGTCGACGGCGACGATCAGCGCGGCGGCATCGACCAGCGGGATGAAGCCAATGCGAAGCGGGCCGGTCATTTCAACATCTCCGAGGCGGTCAGGATCGATTGCGCGATCTCGCCGATCTTCTTCTTTTCGCGCATCGCCGTGGAGCGCAACAGCACATAGGCTTCCTCTTCGGTGAAGCCCTTCATCTTCATCAGAATGCCCTTGGCGCGGTCGATCACCTTGCGGTCTTCGAGCGCGGACTTGGTGCGCTCGAGCTCGTCCTGAAGCTTGGAGAACGCATTGAAGCGGGAGATGCAGAGATCGAGGATCGGCTTGATCCGCTCCTTCTTCAGGCCGTCGACGATGTAGGCGGAGACGCCCGCCTCCACCGAGGCCTGGATCGAAGCCGCGTCGCTCTGGTCCACGAACATCGCGATCGGCCGGCGGACGGCGCGACTGACCTGGAACATCTGCTCCAGCACGTCGCGGCTCGGGTTCTCCAGGTCGATGACGATGACGTCCGGATCCAGGGCATAGATGCGCGCCAGGAGACCCTGCATCTCGCTGACATGCACGACGCCGGTAAAGCCCGCTTCCCGCAAGCCTTCCTCGAGGATGGCTGCGCGGATCGGGCTTTCGTCGACGATCACGATTTTAGGCGATTGCTCGGCGCTCATCGATCACCAGGTTGTCCGGGCCCTCACCCATAGCATGGACGTGGCCGCGTCAAAGCCTTGTCTTTCTGGGCAATTCGGACTAGCTGACGCCTATCTCATCAGGCAGTTCCAAGATGCAGCAGGGTTCGGCGCCCAAGATCAGCTTTGTTTCGCTCGGATGTCCCAAGGCCTTGGTCGATTCCGAGCGCATCATCACGCGCCTTCGCGCCGAGGGCTACGAGCTTGCCCGGAAGCATGACGGCGCCGACGTCGTCATCGTCAACACCTGCGGGTTCCTGGACAGCGCCAAGCAGGAATCCCTGTCGGCGATCGGCTCGGCCATGGCCGAGAACGGTAAGGTCATCGTGACCGGCTGCATGGGCGCCGAGCCGGAGCAGATCGAGCAGGCCTATCCCGGCGTGCTGTCGATCACCGGCCCGCAGCAGTACGAGAGTGTGCTGGACGCCGTCCACCGCGCATCGCCGCCTGCGCACAACCCTCACCTCGACCTGGTTCCTCCGCAGGGCATCAAGCTCACGCCCCGGCACTACGCCTATCTGAAGATCTCCGAAGGTTGCAACAACCGCTGCACCTTCTGCATCATCCCGAAGCTGCGTGGCGATCTGGTGTCGCGCCCCGCAGCCGACGTGCTGCGCGAGGCCGAGCGGCTGGTCGCGGCCGGGGTCAAGGAACTCCTGGTCATTTCGCAGGACACCTCGGCCTATGGGCTGGACCTGAAATATGCCGAAAGCGCCTGGAAGGACCGCAGCGTCCGGGCTCGCTTCCTCGATCTGGCGCGCGAGCTCGGCGAGCTCGGCGCCTGGGTCCGGCTGCATTACGTCTACCCCTACCCGCATGTCGACGAGGTGATCGGCCTCATGGCTGACGGTAAAATATTGCCTTATCTCGACATCCCGTTCCAACATGCCAGCCCGAACGTCCTGAAGGCGATGCGCCGCCCGGCGGCGCAGGACAAGACGCTGGACCGGATCAAGGCGTGGCGGACCACCTGCCCTGACCTTGCGCTGCGCTCGACCTTCATCGTCGGCTTCCCCGGAGAGACGGACGCCGATTTCGCCTATCTGCTGGACTGGCTGGATGAGGCCGAGATCGATCGGCTCGGATGCTTCAAATACGAGCCTGTGGCCGGCGCGACCTCCAACGCCCTGCCCGACCAGGTCCCGGACGCGGTCAAGCAGGAGCGCTGGGACGCCCTGATGGCTCGCCAGCAGAAGATCTCGGCACGCCGGCTCAAGCGCAAGGTTGGAACGCGTCAGCAGGTGATCATCGACGAGGTCGGGCCAAGCGTCGCCAAGGGCCGCACCAAGGCTGATGCCCCCGACATCGATGGCGCCGTTTATCTGTCCAGCCGGCGGCCGTTGCGTGTCGGCGAGATCGTCACGGTCAAGATCGAGCGTGCCGACGAATACGACCTGCACGGCACGGTCGCTGGGTTCTAGCGCGGCTCTGTCGCGTCTCGGGCCACCCGCCGGGAACTCGGGGGAATCGCAGACGGGCGTGTAGATGAGTCCTGGACCTGCGGACCGCCCCTCAGTGCGAGGAGCCCGTGGTGCGAACCGACCAGAGATTCAGCAGGCGAAGCGCCTCGTCCTGCTTCAGTTCGAGATATTTGTTCTTGAGCTTGGTCAGCTCGTCGGGAGGCGTTGCACCTGAAACGAACCGGCTATCGAGGATCGCGGCAACCGTGACCCAGCTCAGTCCAGCGGCCTTGCACGGCACGAGAATGCCGTCGCTGCGCAGGCTCTGCATCAGCGGCCGTACCAGCTCGATGCTGCATTTCGCGAGCTCCGCGATGGCCGCGATCGTCTCGCCGTAGCGCCGCTGGCGGGCAAATTCGAGCAACTCGGCCTCGGTGAGCTTTCCGCCCTGTTTGAGTTGGCCGATCGCCGCCTTGGCGCTGCCGCCGACGCGGTTTCGTGACATATCGCGCTCGGCGTCGAGCGTGGCCGCTGAAATGGCGCTGCGGATTTCCTCGTAGAGATGCGGCGGCGCCGAGGCGAGCAGGCGCACCCTCACCGCCTCCGTCGCGCGCTGCAACAGGGTCCTGCGCAAGGCTGCCGGCAGATCGGCGCGGATGCCGGCCGCGACCGTGAGCTCCGCATCTCCAGCCGCTTGCGCCACGATGGCGGCAAATCCGGCGGGAGACACCCGCGCACCGGGATTCTTCATCAGTTGCCGGCTCACGCTCGGATAGCGTCGCGCGAGCAGCGCATCGGTGACGATCTCCTGCAGCCACCAGCGCCCGGCGATCGCCACCAGGTGCTTCTCGCTGCGCGTCTGCGCGATCTCGATCAGATCCTCGCTGCTCAGCCGCGGCGATTCCGAAAGCACCGGCCCCGCGACGGCGATGTCGTCATGATGAGCCAGCCGCCGGATCACGCCAGCCGGCGCCTGCGGGATCGGGGCAAGCTGGGCGCTGAGTTCGGCGAGTGCGATCCGGGCACCGACGTCGGCCAGCGCGCGCAGCTCGATGGTGTTGACGAGACGCTCGAAGACGTCGGCAAACAGCGCGTGCTGCTCGATATCCAGGCTGCCGGCGGAGGCGACGAACAGGGAGGCGACTCGCTCGGCCACGCCGGAGCAGCGATCGGCTGAGCCGGTGGCTATGGCCGCCTGCACTTCTTCGGCGATCGTGAGATGGGGGTTCGACATCGCTCATCCTGAGCAGCTTGCATTTTCAAGCTGGCCGGCAAAGTAAACGCAGCCGCTAAATGTTTGGTAAAGTTGTCACTAAAGCGCGAGACCCGAGATTGGATCGTGCGGCCTTCGCGCCGGCCGGCGCTTCCCTCGCCGCTTCCCGGAGCGGCGGCCCGTATTGCACCCTGCAGGCCGGCATCTTGACACCGGTTGCGATTTGCCTGTATGGCCGCCGCATGATCTTCAACCGGACCAACCGCCGCGCCGCCGTTTGCCGTCGTCACCGCCGTGACGATGCCGGGGCGCGCCATGTCCGAAGACGTTGCTGATCAGCTAGCTCATCAGCTCCAGGTTTTCGAGAAGGCCGCTCCCGCAAAGGAGCGGCCTTCTCGCTTTTTGGCCCACCGTTTCCCCCTGAGCACAGGAGATTGCACATGCTGACCGCCTCCCATCCCTACGACGCTCTGATGGAGATCACGGCGCGTCCGCGCATCGTCTTCGTTCAGGGCAAGGGCTCCTGGCTATGGGACGACGACGGCAAGCGCTATCTGGACTTCATCCAGGGCTGGGCCGTGAACTCGCTCGGCCATACGCCGCCGGAGCTGGCCAGCGCGCTCGCCAGCCAGGCGGCGCGCCTGATCACGCCGAGCCCAGCGTATTTCAACGACACCAGCCTGCAGTTCGCCAAGGCACTCGTCGACCGCTCGTGCTTCGACCAGGTGTTCTTCACCAATTCGGGCGCCGAAGCCAATGAAGGCGCCATCAAGCTCGCGCGCAAATACGGCGCTCTGCGCAAGAACGGCGCGTATGAGATCATCACCTTCGAGGGCGGCTTCCACGGCCGCACGCTGGCGACGATGTCGGCTTCTGGCAAGAAGGCGTTCGAGCCGCTGTTCGAGCCCAAGGTCCCGGGCTTTCCAAAGGCACGCCTGAACGACATCGCCTCGGTCGAGGCCCTGATCTCCGACAAGACGGTGGCGATCATGCTCGAGCCGATCCAGGGCGAGGCCGGCGTGTGGCCCGCGACGGACAGTCTCCTGCAGCAGTTGCGGGCGCTGACCACCAGGCACGGGCTGCTGCTGATCGTCGACGAGATCCAGACCGGCATGGGCCGCACCGGAAAGCTGTTCGGCTATGAGCACGCCGACGTCCTCCCGGACATCATGACCTTGGGCAAGGGCATCGGCGGCGGCGTTCCGCTCGCCGCCCTGCTGGCGACCGAAGCGGCGTCTTGCTTCGAGCATGGCGATCAGGGCGGTACCTTCAACGGCAATCCGCTGATGTGTGCGGCGGGACTCGCCGTGCTCGACGTCATCGAGAAGCCGGAGTTTCTGAAGGCTGTCACGGACAACGGGATCTATCTGGAGAGCGAGTTGCAGCGCATCTCGGCAAGGCACGGCCTGGGCGAAGTGCGCGGCCGTGGTCTGTTGCTTGCGCTCGACGTGATCAGGCCGATCGCGCCGGCGATCGTCGCGCATGCCTTCGAGCTCGGCCTGCTGCTGAACGCGCCGCGTCCGGATGCGCTGCGCTTCATGCCGGCCCTCAATGTGACGCGCGATGACATCGCGGCGATGATCGACACGCTGGACGGAATCCTGACCAAGGTCGGCGCCGCGCGCTGCGTCGCCTGATCGAATGCCGTTCGGGACGCAGGCTCCGTGCCATACGCGAAGCCTGCGTCCCGCTGCGTACAGATGAGGCACAAACATCGAGGTCGGGCTCGCCGCCATTTGACCTGGATCAAGGACAGCCGTCCCTCTGAACAACGATCCTGATCGCGCCAAACACCTGCGATCCGATGACTTACGTTATATCTCTACTGATATAGCGTTGTACGGGATGTGATCAGCTCGGAGGAAAGAGGCTTGCCGGGACCAAGCTGATGATCATCCGCCGACAACGAGGTCGGCACGATAGAGGAGATGCAAGAATGGCGAGAGACAATCTGGCTCGGGCGTTGCCGGTCGAAGACAGCGGCAGCCAAATCGCCCTGGCCGCGACCGAAGAGGTGCTGATCCACGTTCGCTTCTTCCCGAACTCGGACATCAACTCGATCGGCGAGAAGCCCGCCAGCCTGACCGCCAATGAATGGTATGAGCGCCTGCTCGACATGGCGCGTCCGCATTATCAGACCTTCGCCGGCGGCCGCGGCTTCTTCCGCATCCCCCGCCCCTGTTTCGAGGCGATCCTGAAGGGCGTTGCTGCCTGACGTCGGCTCTCTCTCCGGATGAGGCCGCGAGCGTCCTCTCTGCCTCATCCCTGTCGACCGCGGTGCGCCGGGTGCGCCGCGGTCGCTGGCGTTTTGGTCCGTGCGCGCGTCGGAGGACAACATTGAGCGAAGCGGCTTTCAACGAACTGCGACGGGTCTTCAACGCGCTGCTGGCGTCCGGGTTGGCCTCGCAGAACCTGGCAGACATGCTCGCCGACCGCGCCTTCGATCTGTTCGAAGCCAACATCGATGCCCAGACGGCGCATCTGCCCACCCTCGCCTGCGCCAAGGGCTGCCCCTCCTGTTGCGCGCTGCGCGTGACCGCGACGGCACCGGAGATCTTCCTGCTCGCGCGCTACGCCCGGCAGATCGATCAGCGCATGCCGGCAACCGCGCTCGGCTCGCTGTCACGCCGGATCAAGCTCGCCAACCGCGCGACGCGTGGCCTGAGCGAGACCGAGCGAATGAAGCTGCGCCAGCCTTGCCCATTCGTCGTGCGCGGCGGCTGCATCATCCATCCCGCGCGTCCGCTCGCCTGCCGCGGCCATGCCTCGTTCGACCGGCGCGCCTGCGCGCAGGCCATGGCCGGCCGCGAGGTGGACGTGCCGGTCTCGGCGCCACACGTCGCGCTGCGCGCCCTGGTGCAGGATTCGCTCAGGGACGCGCTCGGTGCTGCGGGGCTCGCCTCTGGCCTCTATGAGCTCAACCAGGGTCTCGTTCTGGCGCTCGACGCCCCCGAGCGCGAGCGCGCCTGGCGCGACGGACAGGACAGCCTCGCGCCGGCGCGGATCGAGGCGTCGACGACGGCAGCGCAGACGGACGCGGTGCTCTGGAGCTCGGCGGCGGGTGACGCTTCGATCCGGGACGAGGTTCCAGAGGCAGAGCCAGGTCGCCAATCTCCTATGGCTTGAGGATCGAGGCCCCGGTCGTGACGCGGCTTTCGAGATCGGCGTGCGCCCGGCCCGCATCCTTCAGCGCATAGGCGTGATTGATCTGCACGTGCAGCTTGCCGCTGATCACCGCCGAGAACAGCGTGTCGGCGCCCTCCAGCAGCTCGGACCGTTTGCCGATGTAGTCGTTGAGCTTCGGCCGGGTCGCGAATAGAGAGCCGTGACTGTTGAGCTCGGCGATCGAGAATGGCGGCACCGGACCCGAGGCATTGCCGAAGCTAACGAACAAACCGCGCGGCTTCAGGCAGGACAAGGAGCCGGGGAAGGTCGACTTGCCGACGCCGTCATAGACCACGTCGCACAATTCGCCGCGGCTGATCTGCTTGACCCGCGCGACGAAGTCCTCCTCGTTGTAGAGGATGACGTGGTCGCAGCCATTGGCCAGCGCCAGATCCGCCTTCGCTGTGGAGCCGACGGTGCCGATGACGTGCGCGCCGAGCGCGCGCGCCCACTGGCAGGCCAGCAGGCCGATGCCGCCCGCGGCGGCGTGGATCAGGACGCGATGGTGCGGCTCGACCTTGAAGGTCTTGTGCAGCAGGTACCAGACCGTCAGCCCCTTGAGCATCAGCACCGCGCCCTGCTCATAGGTGATGTGGTCGGGCAGCTTGACCAGCCGCTGCCAGCCGATGTTGCGCTCGGTGGCATAGCCGCCGAGGTTCTCATAATACGCGACGCGGTCGCCGGGATGGAAATGCGTGACGCCCGGCCCCACGGCGATCACCTCGCCTGCCGCCTCGTTGCCGGCGATGAACGGCAGGCCGGGCGCCTTGTACAGTCCGGTGCGATAGTACACGTCGATGAAGTTGAGGCCGATCGCGTGCTGGCGGATGCGGACCTCGCCGGGGCCGGGCGCGACGAGATCAACCGGCTCATAGACGAGCGCTTCGGGGCCTCCCACCTTGTGCACGCGCACCGCCTTGACCATCCCGCCATCTCCCCTTCGGACTCTCCATCGCCGCGTCCGGGAAGCCGGCGAAAGAACCTTCGACACTTACCTGATTCTCATCGGACATCCGGCTCCGTTGAAGGAGCCGACCTCCGGCCGCGCATCGGGCGCTGCCGGCGGCAAAAGCGAAGGCGATCACGACGGCCTTGTCAACTCGGCGCCTGTCAGGCGTTGCGCTTCCTGCGGTTGCGCGAGGCCATCACGTTGAAGGCTTCGACTGCCAGCGCAAAGACGATCGCGAAGTAGATGTAGCCGCGCGGGATGTGGAACTCGAAGCCGTCGGCGACCAGCGCGACGCCGATCAGCACCAGGAAGGCGAGCGCCAGCATCTTGGTGGTCGGATGGTTCGCCACGAAACGCGCTACGGGTCCCGAGGACACGTACATGATGACGACAGCGATGATGACGGCGGCGATCATGATCTCGAGATCCTGGGCCATGCCGATCGCGGTGATGATCGAGTCCAGCGAGAACACGAGATCGATGACGATGATCTGCAGGATCACCCAGAAGAACTTGTTGGCGCCGCCGCCCTGCGCCCCCTCCTCCCCCTCACGCGCCTCGACCTCGGCATGGATCTCGTGCGTGGCCTTGGCGATCAGGAACAGGCCGCCGGCGATCAGGATGATGTCGCGCCAGGAGAAGCCGAGGCCACCGATCGTGAACACCGGCTGCGTCAGCCCGATCAGCCAGACCAGCACGCTGAGCAGCAGGATGCGGAAGATCAAGGCCAACGCCAGCCCGATCTGGCGGGCGCGTGTCGCCTGCGGCTGCGGGATGCGCGAGGTGATCACCGACAGGAAGATGACGTTGTCGATGCCGAGAACGATCTCGAGTGCGGTCAGGGTGAGCAGCGCGGCCCACGCTTCGGGACTGGTCAGAAGGTCGATCATGCTTTCAAGGATCTCAACAGGCGGATCGCGGAGTCGCTCGCGACGATGTAGAGGGCGATCGCGCACAACAGCGTCGTTACGATCGGGCCCACGGCGAAGTTGTTTCCCAGCACGTCGATGACCAGGACGCCCCAGAGCGCGACCAGCGGCAGCGTCAGCCAGCGCAGCCGCTCGACGCGCACCGGGTGGATGACATGGAACGGGACGAAGGTCAGCGCGATCAGGACCGCGAGACCCAAGGTCGCCAACGATGGCGAGGGATGCAGCAGGAACAGGTAGAATGCCGCGATGTTCCAGAGTCCCGGAAACCCGCGAAAATGATTGTCGTCGCTCTTCATGCGGCGATCGGCGAAATACAGTGCGCCGGTGACGGCGATGCCGACGCCGATGACCGGCGCCGCGAGCGGCAGCAGCATCCCGCTGGCGGTGATGGCGTAGGCCGGCACGAACACATAGGTCGTGAAATCCACCACGAGATCGAGCACGTCGCCCGACCAGTCCGGCTGCACATGGACGACGTCGAGCCGGCGCGCCAGCGGCCCGTCGACGCCGTCGATGATGAGCGCGACGCCGAGCCACCAGAACATCGCAGTCCAATGCTCGCGCACGGCCTCGAGCATCGCGAGCAGCGCGACGCCCGCACCGAGCGCGGTGAAGACGTGCACCGAGAACGCCGCGGCACGATGCGCGGGCGTTGCGGCCACCCTGCTCTCTGGTCTCAACTGATCCATGCGGCGCCAGTGCTATCAGGAATCGGAGCCAATTGCATATCCGCCGTTGCGGCCATGCGCCGCGCAGGCTCACGCAATACCCTTGAAAAAGCCCTGCAGGAACGTCAAATGTTCCCGGATGAGCAACACAGACGCCAGCTTTGATGTCATCGTCGTCGGCGGCGGACCCGCCGGGCTCGCCGCCGCGATTGCATTGTCGCAGACCGGGGCGCGGACGGCGCTCGTGGCCCGCAAGGCTCCATATGCCGACAACCGCACCACCGCCCTGCTCGGCGGCTCGGTCGATTTCCTCGACGAGATCGGCGTCTGGTCATCGTGTCGTGACCGCGCCGCCGGCCTGAAGGCGATGCGGCTGGTCGACGATACCGGCCGGCTGATCCGAGCCCCGGAGGTGCGCTTCGTCGCCGACGAGATCGGTCTCGACGTGTTCGGCTACAACATCGCCAATGCCGTCCTGGTCGAGGCGCTGGAACAACGCGCCGGCGAGATCGACGGCCTGGTGCGGATCGCCGAGGATGCGGACAGCGTGCGCAGCGATGCCGATGCGGTGACCGTCACCAGCGCATCGGGCCGCGTGCTGACGGCGCGGCTCGTGGTCGGCGCCGATGGCCGGCATTCGCTGTGCCGCGAGGCCGCCGGCATCGGCGTGAGCCGGCGCACGCTGCAGCAGTCGGCGCTGACCTTCAACATCACCCATGCGCGGCCGCATCACAACGTCTCGACCGAATTCCACACGCCGCAGGGCCCCTGCGTGTTCGTGCCGCTGCCGGGTGACCGCTCCAGCGTCGTCTGGGTCGCAGCCCCGAAGGAGGCCGACCGGCTGTTCGCGCTCGACGACGACGCCCTGTCCGACGCCGCCGAGCGGCAGTCGCATTCGATCTTCGGACGCGTTCGCGTCGAGCCGGGCCGCCATGTGTTTCCGCTCGCGATCGAGCGGCCCCTGCGCTACGCGCAAAACCGCATCGCCCTGGTCGGCGAGGCCGCGCATGTGGTGCCGCCGATCGGTGCGCAGGGACTGAACCTCGGCCTGCGCGACGGCATCGACATCGCCGATGTCGTGCGCAAGGCCAATGCGGCCGGCGAGGATATCGGTGCCCCGCAGGTGCTCGCGCGCTACGGTGCGGCGCGCCGCGCCGACATCCTGAGCCGCACCTTCGCCATTGACGTCGCCAACCGCTCGCTGCTCAGCGATCTCCTGCCGATGCAGTCGCTGCGCGCCGTCGGCATGCACCTGATGAGCGGCATCGGTCCGCTGCGGCGGTTCGCGATGCGCGAGGGCCTGGCGCCGTCATGGAGAGCCACGCGCAGGGCCGGTTGAGCACCGTCAGGGAAACACCAGCCGGCCAGTCTGGATCAGCCACATCACGCTGGTCAGGGTGATCACCGAGGCGAAGGTGCCGATCAGCACCGCCGATGAGGCCGGCTCGATCCAGCTGTCATTCTGGCGCGCGATCACGAACACATTGAGCGCCGGCGGCAGCGCCGCCATCAGCACCGCGGTCGCCGCCCAAGGCTGCGCGAACGGCCCGAACAGCAGCATCAGCCCGAACGACAGCAGCGGGTGGACGACGAGCTTCACCACGGTCAGGACCGGCACCTCCCAGGGCAGCCGCTCGAACGGGCGCAGCGCCACGGTCACGCCGAGCGCGAACAGCGCCGTCGGCGCAGCGGCGTTCTGCAGGAACTGCAGGGTGCGGTCGAGCACGGTCGGCGGATGCAGCTGAAACGCCGCCGCCAGGATGCCGGCTGCCGTCGCCATGATCAGCGGGTTCTGCAGGATCTGGCGCAGCACCGTGCGCAGCGCGTGCGCCACCGAGGCGTGATCCCGCTCGGTCAGCTCGACGAGCAGCGGCACAATCGAGAACAGGAAGATGCTGTCGCAGCAGAAGATCAGCGCGGTCGGCGCCGCCGCCTTGGTCCCGAGCACGGCCAGCGCCAGCCCAGGCCCCATATAGCCGATGTTGCCGTAGCCGCCCGCGAGCCCGGCCATGGTCGCCTCGCGTAGCGACAGCCGCCCGATGGCCTTGCCGAGCACGAGCGCCAGGGCGAAGGTGAGCATGGTAGCGAGCGTCGTTGCAACCAGGAAGGGAGGGTTGCTCAGCTCCGTGAACGGCGTGCGCGCGATGAGGTTGAACATCAAAGCGGGCAGCGAGACGTAGAGCAGGAAGAAGTTCATCCAGGCGAGCCCGGCTTCGGGCAGCCTCCTCCACTTACCGCAGGTGAAGCCTATGAAAACGACGCCGAAATAAGGCAGGGCCAGATTGAGAATGTCGAACATGGGCTCGGAAGATGACCCCCTGAGGGGGCCTGGGAAGGGCCTGGAATGCGGGGGCGTCGCGGCTTGACGCGAATCGGATCGGTCTAGATCAAATCCGCCCGCGGGGCACTAGCATCGCTCCCCATCCTGGTCTATTCGACTGGGATGATCAAAGCGCGAACTGCCAAGTTTCAGATCGGCCAGATCGTCCGGCATCGGGTGTTCTCGTTCCGGGGCGTGATTTTCGACATCGATCCGGAGTTCAACAACACCGAGGAATGGTGGTTGTCGATTCCCGAGGAGGTCCGTCCGCACAAGGACCAGCCATTCTATCATCTGCTGGCCGAGAACGCGGAATCCGAATACGTCGCCTATGTCTCCGAGCAGAACCTGGTTCCCGACGAGTCCGGCGAGCCGATCCGCCATTCCCAGGTTGCGGAGATCTTCATTAAGGACAAGTCGGGCGGCTATCGTCCGCGCAATCCGCTGATGAACTGACCTGTCGACCGGAGGGCTTCAACCCAGCGCCGTCGGCACAGGCTTGATCTTTGGTCCCGGCGCGCAAGTTCCCCTCACATCCGTTCGCAGAACGAAAAAGGCGCTCCGAATGGAGCGCCCTTGATTTTGCGAAATGGACCCGACCGGCGTTACTGCTTCGCCTGCGGCTGGCCTGGCTGGGTCTGCTCGAGCTTCTTGCGCTGCTCCTCGGCGCGCTTCTGCAGCTCTTCCTGCAGCTTCTTCTGGGTTTCTTCGAACTGCTTCGGGTCGGTCGGCGGACCATCATAGGCCTTGGCGAAGCTGCTGTTGCCTTCCTGCAGCGGCAGCGGCAGCGTCAGCGCGGTGCCGTTCGAGTTGATCGCCTGGACGTAGAGGGTCTGGCCCTTCTTGAGGCTGTTCACGAATTCGGGCGTTGCTTCGTAGTCCGACATGCAGCCGTTCTGGAAGCAGATGACGTATTTGCCTTCCATGAACTGGTTGTTGTCGATGACGATGCGGGTGCCGGGCTGCAACTGCATGCCGAGCGGCAGGGTCACACGCAGGATCTTCTTCGGCTCGCCTTCGGGCTCGATGATGACCGCTGCAACCACAGGCTGACCGGATTCGATGCGGCCGTCCTTGCCGATGAAGCAGACCTGCTTGGCGTTGGCATCCTGCCCCTTCAGGCAGAACTTGGTCCACGGCGCATAGATCAGCTGCGGCATCTCCTGCTGAGCCTGGGCCTGAGGCTGGCCGCCGGCGGGAGGAGTGGCAGGGGCCTGGGCGGCCGGAGCGGGAGCCTTGGGAGCGGCAGCCGGAGCCTTCGCCTTCGGCGCTTGAGCCTGCGCAACCGAAGGAGCGAAGGAAACGGCCAGCGCGGTGACCGCGAGCAGCGCGACAAGCCGCCCACGCGGCCCAACCGACGAGGCCAAGTCACGGAAATTCATTGCGGAAAACCCTTTCTGAACGGCAGCGCCCGAGACCGCCAAAGGCGCCACACCAAGCCGTTGAAGCGGCTGTCTCCTCAGGAAATGAGGCGGTTAAGTGACAGGCGTTACCGCCGTAACTCAATCGCCCGCCTTCTTAACGCGGTGCGCGGAAGAATCAATGCCGCGAGACCATGTCGAAGCCGCGGTCTAGCGCTGGCGAGCGTGTGGTAAAAGCCCCTTGTGACCTGTTCCGAATCAAATGCTTGCGCCCCGATCCTGATGCTGCAGCGCATGTTCAGCGCGGCCGTGCGATGTGTCGCCGTCACCCTGGCATTGTTGCCCGAGGTCTACACTCCCATGGCGAAAGCGGCAGAAACTGCGGCGATCGCCATGCATGGTCACCCGGCCTTGCCCGCCGACTTCGACCATATGGCGTACGCGAATCCCGACGCGCCCAAGGGCGGTCGTCTGGTCTGGGGACTGCTCGGCACCTTCGATAGCCTGAACCCGTTCATCGTCCGCGGTATCGCAGTGCAGCAAATCCGCAGCTATGTGGTCGAGAGCCTGCTCACCCGCGGCAATGACGAGCCGTTCACGCTGTATGGCCTGCTGGCGAAAACCGTCGAGACCGACGAGAACAGGACCTATGTCACCTTCCGGCTCGACCCGCGCGCCCGCTTCGCCGACGGCAGCCGGGTGCGCGCCGAGGACGTGGCGTTCTCCTTTGCGCTGCTGCGTGATCACGGCCGCCCCAACCACCGGCAATACTACGGCAAGGTCGCCAGGGTCGACGTGCTTGATCCGCTGACCATCCGGTTCGATTTCGGCGGCGCCGAAGACCGCGAGTTGCCGCTGATCCTCGGCCTGATGCCGATTCTGGCGAAGCACGCGACCGACCGGGCGAGCTTCGAGGACACGACGATGACCGCGCCGCTCGGGTCGGGCCCGTATCGTGTCACCGCGGTGCAGCCGGGATCCAGTGTCACCCTCACCCGCAATCCGGACTATTGGGGACGCGACCTGCCGGTCAACCGCGGATTGTGGAACTTCGACGAGGTCCGGCTCGATTACTACCGCGAGTCCAATGGACAGTTCGAAGCCTTCAAGCGCGGGCTGTACGACTTCCGCGTCGAGACCGAACCGCTGCGCTGGCACGACGGCTACGACTTCCCGGCCGCGCGCAATGGCGAGGTCATCCGCGACAGCTTCACCTCGGGGATGCCGCAGCCCTCGCAGTTCCTGGTGTTCAACACGCGGCGGCCGGTGTTCGCCGACGTGAAGGTGCGCCGTGCGCTGACGCTGCTGTTCGATTTCGAATGGATCAACCGCAACTACTTCTTCGGGCTGTACCGCCGCAGCGGTGGCTATTTCGCCGGATCCGAGCTTTCGGCCTATGGACGTCCAGCCGATGCGGCCGAGCTCGATCTGTTGAAGCCGTACGCCGCGCAGATCCCCCCCGATATCATGGACGGCAGCTACCGCCTGCCGATCACCGACGGGTCCGGCCGCGACCGCGCAACGCTGAAGGCGGCGCTCGATCTGCTTGGCGAGGCCGGCTATGGCTTCGACGGGACGGTCTTGCGGTATCGGACGACGCGGGCCCCCCTCGCCTTCGAGATCCTGGTCACGACGCGCGACCAGGAGCGTATTGCGCTGGCTTACGCCGGCAGTCTCAAGCGGGCCGGCATCAATGCGTCCGTCAGGGTCGTCGATCCCGTGCAGTTCGACCAGCGCCGCCTGAGCTTCGAGTTCGACATGATCCAGAACCGCTGGGACCAGTCGCTGTCTCCCGGCAACGAGCAGGCGTTCTATTGGGGCAGCGAGGCCGCCGACCGCACCGGAACCCGCAACTACATGGGCGCCAAGGACCCGGCGATCGACGCCATGATCGCGGCGCTGTTGCGCGCCCGCGACAGGCCGGAATTTATCTCGACGGTTCGCGCATTGGACCGTACCCTGATGGCGGGGTTCTACGCTATTCCAGTGCTCAATGCCGCCGAGGAATGGATCGCGCGGTGGAATCGTATAGAACGGCCAGAGAGGACAGCTTTGACGGGAGCGCTCCCGGAGAGCTGGTGGCAGCGGCCGGAGCCGGCACGGAAGTGACCAATCGGGGCAATTGGTCGTGGCCGGGTCCGTGAAAGTACGGGGCAACAGGTGAATCAGGCCAATACGTCGCCGACGCTCGACGCGTTGTTTCAACGCATCCTGGCGCGCAAGCCGGATGCGGTTGCGCTGGTCGATCCGATCAACAAGCAGCGCGTCACCGGGCGACCGCCGATGCGCCTGACCTATGCCGAAGCCGATCGCGTGATCTCGGCGCTGGCCGCGCACTTCGTCGACGCCGGCCTGCCGGCTCATTCGGTGATCGCGGTCCAACTGCCCAACACGATCGAGTTCGTGCTGACCGTGCTGGCCGCGCATCGCGCCGGCCTCGTGGTCGCCGTATTCCCGCTGCTGTGGCGTCAGTCGGAGCTCGTGGCGGCGCTGAACCGCACCAGCGCGCGCGCCATCGTCACGATGTCGAAGATCGACGGCGTGATTCACTCCGATCTCGCGATGAATGCGGCGGCGGAGGCGTTCTCGATCCGCCACGTCTGCGGCTTCGGCTCCGACCTGCCCGAGGGGATGTATTCGCTGGACCAGTCGATCGCAAAACCCTCGCGCTCGACGCGCGGGCTCATGCCGGACGGCCGCAAGGCCGCGATCGTCTCCTTCGACGTGACCGCCGACGGCTTCCGCGCCGTGCCGCGCACCCATTTGAGCCTGATCGCCGGTGGGCTCGCCGTCTCGCTCGAGAGCGATCTGCCGCAGGGCGTGAACATGATGTCGGCCTTCCTGCCGTCGTCATTCGCCGGCCTCGCCGCCTCGGTCGTGACATGGCTGTTGTCCGGCGGCACCCTTGCGCTGCACCACCCGTTCGACGCCGACGCGCTGGAACAGCAGCTCGCGGAGCTGGCCTGCGATACGCTGGTCGCCCCGGCTCAACTCGCCTTGCGTCTCGACGAGGGCAATCTGGCCGCGCGGCTGCCGAACCTGCGCTATGTGCTCGGCCTGTGGCGCGCGCCCGAGCAGGTGGCGTCGAGCGCATCGTGGAAGACGCGCGACATCGAGATGACCGACGTCTATCTGTTCGGCGAAGCCGGACTGTTCGCCGTGCGCCGCACCGCGGCCGATGGCAGTCCCGGGCCGGTCAAGCCGGGCCGCCAGGGCGCGCCGCGCGAACAGCCGGGCTCGTCGATCGCCGGCGAGATCCTGGTGACGCCGAAGGGCACGCTCGGGCTGCGTGGGCCCATGGTCGTGTTGGCCGCCTACGCGCCGCCGCAACCGCCGAGCGACTCGCTGATGCCGGCAGCGCCGCGCGACTACGTCGACACCGAATACGCCGTGCGCCTCGACCGCGCCCAGGACACGATCTCGATCACGGCGCCGCCGGCCGGCGTGATGGCCGTTGGCGGCTACCGCTTCCTCGCCCAGGATCTGCACGAATGGTCGAGGCGGCTGGGCCAGGGCGCGCTGCTCACCGCTCTGCCCGACCGTCTCAGCGGTCACCGCCTCGCGGGCCGCGCGATGGACAATGCGCGCGCGCGGGAAGCGCTTGCCGAGCTGGGACTCAATCCGCTGATGGTCGAGGCCTTCCGCGACCGCGCCGGCTCGGGCGGCTGATCCTGCCGTCCGGACAGCTACGGAACCGTCATGTTTGGAACAGTGTTGACGCTGCGTTAACGGGAGGGACCCTAGGATCGCGATGTAACGTCAGCGTATCCTGAGTTCCCTGGATGTCCCCACAAGGCCCGCTTCTCATCGTCTCCTCGTCCACGCGGCCTTCGCTGAGTGCGGCCCTCGCGGTGGCGCAAATTCTCCCCTCCGTCGAGACGCGCTGGGCTGATGCGATCAGCATGATGTCCAAGGTTCAGCCGGCCGCGGTCGTTGCCGTCGTCGAGGATGCTGATGCAACCGAGCTTGCGGCGTTCTCGCGTCATGTCGGCGCGCGCAAGCCGTACGTGCCGCTGATCGCCATCGCACCCGGTGGCGCTGTCCTGCCCGACCACGCCATTCCCTTGCATGGCAGCGACAATCACGAGCGGCTGCTGGCGCGGCTGCGCGCGGCGTTGCGCGTCCGCACGCTGCACACCACCGTGCTACGCCGTCTCGATGAGAAGAAAGCACCCGACGCCACATTGCCGGAAACAGATCCGCTCGATGACGCGACCGTGCTGCTGCTCGGCCGCGGCAGTTCCCTGCCCGGCCTGTCGGTCGCGCTCGGCGAACGCATGGCGGTCGTCGGCGCGCTGAGCATCGAAGCCGCCGCCAAACATCTGTCGAGCCGCGACATCGACGGCATCGTGCTCGGCGAAGGGTTTTCGCCGCGCGTGGTCGATGCGTTCCTCGCGGTGCTCGCCGAGGACACCCGCTTCCGCAACCTTGCCGTCGTCGTCACTGCCAACCAGCCGGCGCCGCTGCAGGAACTCGCCAATCTCGAGATCATCGCCGGCGCTCCCGCGCACATCGCGGCCAGCGCGCTGCCCTTGATCCGCCAGCACGCCTTCGAAGCCCGCCTCAACCGCACGCTGCGCGCCATCGAAGCCGGCGGCATGCTCGACCCGCAGACCGGCCTGCTCACCCGGAACGCCTTTGCGCGCGACTTTGCCACCGCCGTCAGCCAGACCCAGAAGAGCGGCGGCAGCCTGGCGGTGGCCCGCTTCGCCTTCGATCCGGTCAATCCGCGCGCCCAGTATGACGGCGCCCGCATCATCAGCCGCCTGATGCGGCGGATGGATTTCGGCACCCACGAGGACAACGGCTCCGTCGTCGTCGTGTTTGCCGAGACGGATCTGCGCTCGGCCCACGCCATCGCCCGCCGCCTCTCCAGCGTGATGCGCCACACCTCGCACGGCAAACGCGACACGCGCACGGAGCCTTCGGTCACCGTCGCCGCGCTGCAGCCGGGCGACACCGCGCGCACCTTGCTGGCCCGCGTCTACGGCGAGGCGCAACGCGCGGCTTCATAGAACGATGTTGCCTGCGTCACGGGCGTCATTGCGAGTGACCTGCCACCGAAGTTTCATCCAGTAGCATTTAGAGTCCTGTTGGGCTTTACGCCGAGTGGCGCGGGTGCCGCAACGGGCGAATGGCGGAGCTGGTGGGGGGTGCGCAGCCGATCGCCCGTTACGGTGCGGTTGGCCGCATAGGCCGCAAACTCCTAGGGGCAGGTCACTACAGCAAAGCATATAACGTCAGATCTGAGCCCTTCGTCTGGACCAAGAAAAAGGCCCGGCAACGCCGCTTCAAAGACCGCCGTATCACCGAGCTATGATTCCGGGTACCAGGTCCGCTTGCGCACGCCAGTTGAAACGGTCTCGTGTGCACGCACATGGGTGCAGATCGTGATAACGAGCGCAAGCCGGCTGCACTGCCAGTCAGCGCCGAGCGCGGCGCTAGTGGGTGACGTCACGTTGACCGACAATAATGCCGCTACGCTGGCAAACATCACGCACGCCGCGATCAGCACCGCTCCCTTGTGGGTCCTTGGGTGGGAAATCATGGCCTTGGCTCCTGTACGATGGCCGGAAGAATAAAGGGCAGGCTCCACAGTCCTTGTGAACTAATTCACGACCTGACCCACAGTTTTCGCTGGTGGCCCGAAGGCGTGCGCGATTGCTGGCGCTGGATCAGCGCCGCAGCCGGACTCGCGCACCGGAGCAAACAGCATCTTTGTTCGGCCACCTCGTCGGCCCGAGGCGGGCGGCGTGGACGGAATGTCAACGCCGAGCGCCTTGGCTGTCTTGAGATTGACGACCAGCTCAAACCTGGTTGTCTGCTCGACGGGCTTCGCGTCCGGCTGCTGCCTCGGCTCGATCTTGATCAAGTTCAGCAGCGTCGCCGCCACGATCATCACCAGGACGCCGCCAACACTGAGCGCGATCTGCATCGTCAGCCCCTCCGAGATGCCGAGCAGCGCCAGGCGGCTGGCGAACGTCAGCAGAACGCCGAGGCAGTAGATTGGCAGCGAATTCTGGCCACAGAGAATGGCGCCGCGCATCACCGCCGTCGTCAGCCCTCGCCAATTGCGAGGCACTAACCATACTACCAAAACCGCAAGGGCCAAGAAA
This sequence comes from Bradyrhizobium sp. HKCCYLRH1030, assembly GCF_051168395.1. Taxonomy (NCBI): domain Bacteria; kingdom Pseudomonadati; phylum Pseudomonadota; class Alphaproteobacteria; order Hyphomicrobiales; family Nitrobacteraceae; genus Bradyrhizobium; species Bradyrhizobium sp. HKCCYLRH1030. The sequence goes on from NZ_JBNPUY010000001.1 coordinate 422,799, forward strand.
TGCAGCAGTCGCAATGGATCGAGATTAGATTTGTCCATCGGGTAAAGCAGCGTCAGCAGCGCCTGCGGGACCAGCGCTTCCAGCGGTTTGATGCTCCAGCTCAATGCGATGATGAGGCTGAACACCAGATAGAGAGCGGCAGCCACAAGCGCGGTGCGTGAGGTCACCCATGGCCGGGCTCTCTTGTCTTCGATCATCCACCACACGCCAAGCACGACCAGCAGCTGCCAAGCCAGCGGATTGAAGGCCCAGTGGCCGTTCGGCCATGCCGGGATGGTCCATCCGAAGACGTGCACCAGTGCGTAAAGCAACAGCGACGCGCCGAGCGTTGCGTTCGGCGCTCGCAGCAGCAGCCACAGCAGCGGCGCGAACAAAAGGTGATAAAGCACGAAGAGCGGCAAGACGTCGGTGTTGACGGGGCAGTATTGCAGGATCGCCGCGTGCGCGAGCGTCACGCCCGGCTGTTCCAACAGAATGCGCGTATTGCTCTCGTCGGCAAGATGGCCGCCGCCTGCGAGGTGAACCATGATGGCGCAGGCGAGCGTGAGCAGCAGAAATGCGACATAAATATCCCAGCTTCGCCACAGCGTCCGGCCGATCACGCCGGTCCACCCCCCGCAGCGCCATGCCTTGCCGTAGGCCAACGTGCAGCTTACGCCCGACACGAACATGAACACTTCCGCGGCATCGCTGAAGCCGTAGTTCCGCAGTGTCAGCCAGCTCCCGATGTTGTTGGGGACATGATCAAGAAAGATGCACCAGAGCGCGATGCCGCGGCAGGCATCAATGCGCAAATCGCGGCCGTAGCCTTTCAGCTCCGGCAACGCGCCTACCGATGGCTTCAGGTCGGCAGTTCGATCATGCATCTGATTGCCCCGTCCGGCGTACGAGCACGCTTCAAGAGGGACCGAATTTGACAGAAAGTCACCGCCGCGCTGCCGGATCGTGACAACGCCGCAATCTAGATTTGCTTCACGCCGACCCCGGCCACCAAAGCTATTACGATAATGATCATATGGCGGCTGGCGGCGCTTGGTAGAACCTGCTGGCGCGTGAGGCTGTCCGTTTGACGATCATCGTTCAAACGGCAGAGCGCGTAAATCAGCCGGAGGTCCACAGAGAGAGGTTCCTAGGTCCTATGATCAAGGTACCGTACAGATCTCGGCATCAATCACCTTTGCCTACAGGCGAAGGAGACCCTGAGTCCCACGACTTTCGTGGTCCGTACTCGCGCTCCTACCGTGCGGTGACTACAATTACACCACACAACGGCATTCGGCTCCTACCTTGAGTGCCCGGCGGCGAACCGCTGGTTGGGCCAAGGATGATGGTGGATAGACGGTATCGAGAGCCAGTCTTCCGCCAGCTTCTTCCTCGCCAAAGACCCGAAGGTGGGTGTATGTTTTTTGAGTTGGATCTCCGTGCAATGGGATGACGGAGAGCTTTTATGAAAGTTCTTATTGTCGACGACCATGCATTAATCCGCGAGGCGTTGCACGCTGTCGTGAAACAACTGAAGCGAGACTCCGTCATTTTTGAAGCTTCGAACGGCCGTGAGGCAGTGCACATAGTCGAGGAACATCCTGACATCAGCCTCATTTTGCTTGATATCAATTTGCCTGATCGAGATGGCTTCTCTGTCCTCCGCGAACTGCGTGACCGCTATGCGACCATTGCTATCGTCATTCTCTCGTCCTCGGATGATCAAGATACAGTCAAGCGTGCCTTCAAACTTGGCGCTCTGGGTTTCATCCCAAAAACTACCGAACGTGAGGTCATGCTCAACGCCATCAAGTTAGTGTTCTCTGGCGGCATTTACATTCCCTCGGAGATACTTGAGGAACCAACGTCTCCGCGGCCTGCAAATAAGCTAGCGACGCGGGACTCTCCCAAGGGTCTCGGGTTGACCGATCGGCAGATTGAAGTGCTTGCGCTCCTGATGAAGGGAAAAAGCAACAAGATCATTGCCAAGACCCTCGATATGGCCGTGCCGACCGTGAAGAACCACATCACGGTCGTTCTCAAGGCACTCAATGTAACGAGTCGCACCGAGGCAGTAATAGAAGTAGGAAAAATGGGCTGGGACTTGTCGCCGAAATCTGATTCATAACGCCGCCCCGGTGTCTCTCCTATCGCCTTGATCCCTCAAGAACTCGTGCATGACAGCGCGGAGCCGCATTGGGTCGACAGGTTTGTGCAGCAAAATGTACCCTCTGTCCTTAGCGTCACGTAATGGTTCGGGTGCCGTATCGCCGCTGGTGAGGATAGCTGGAATTGACGAGCCAAACGCCGCACTAATTTGTTCAATTGCTCGGATACCGGTCTTTCCGCTGGCAAGATGATAGTCCGAGATTATAAGATCGAGGCGTTGTTGGCGCTCAGCCAGTCGGATGAGCGCAGCTTCGTCGGATCCGGCGGTAAGGACGGAGTATCCCCATTTGCCAAGCAATCCGCCCGTCTCCTCTCGCACAATTGGAGCATCGGCAATAACAAGAATTACCTTACCTTCGACCGCTGCGGGGCGAGGTGAGTCGACGGGCTCAGTGGACCTGACGCATTTATCGGCCATCGGAATCAGGATTGAGAATCGCGAACCTCGGCCCACAGTCGAAGCTAAGTCGACTTGATGGTTGAGAAGTACGCGAAGCCTGTCGACAATAGCCAGGCCGAGCCCCAGGCCGCCGTACCGGTTCCGTTCTGGGCCGGGTAGTTGAAAAAACTCGCCAAAGATATTCTGCTTCTGATCCTCAGGAATGCCGGGACCGCTATCCCATACTTCGATACGCAACATTTCACCGCGCCGACGACATCCGACGATGATCCCGCCCCGTGACGTATAGCGCACAGCATTGGATACCAGATTGAGCAGTATGCGTTCGAGCAGCATGGCGTCGCTCCGCACCCAGGCGTCACTTCGCCGAACGCGTAGACGCAAGCCTTTTTCTCGCGTTGCCTGATCAAACGTAGTCTCAATTGTTTGCAACAGGCGCGCGATCGGGAATTCGGTAATTTTGGGTGTAAGGATTCCAGCATCGAGCCTGGAAATATCCAGGAGCGAGTTGAACATTTCATCCATTTCTTTGCGCGTTGCATCGATCCGCTCGATCGTCTTTGTCCTTTCCCCCGATTTGAGCGGCGTGCGCAGCTGTGCAACGAACAGGCCTAGTGCATGTAATGGCTGCCGCAAATCATGGCTTGCCATGGCAAGAAAGCGCGATTTTGCTGCATTGGCGAGCTCCAGCTCTTGCGTACGCTCAGCGACCTTCCGTTCGAGTTCCATCTGCGCGTGGCGCAGACTTTCCTCCGCTTTCTTGCGCACCTCGACGTCGGCGCTCAGTAGCAAGCTTGGAACGGCAATACTGATCAAAAACATCAATACCAGCAGGAATGAAACGTTGAGATCCACGGTCGTGAAGGGGCCGCCGCCCGTGAGCGTCCCCCAAATCGTGATCCCCGCAAGCACCAGCGCAACCGTTGCGGTGTCACGTGGACCGCAGCGCAGCGCCGCCCACAACATTGGCAGGATCGCGAGAAAACCCAGTGGATTTCGGCTCGGCGTTTGCTCGATCAGGGGGCTGAAAGCAATGAGTCCAACAGCCGCCGCTGTTGCGAGGACGCCGACCGTCTCCAAGAATTCCTTGCGGTTGAAAGCATGGTAGGGGCTTGATGCCCAAAGCACGATAACGGGGGCAATGACCAGCGCGCCGGTCACATCTCCCAGCCACCATGTGACCCAGGCGTTTGCGAAATTCGTCCGTTCGATGTACCCGGCGGTTGCCAGGCTGGACAGTCCAATGCTGGCGCTGATCGGTGTCGCGATCACGAGGCAAATCAGGGTAAACTTCGCGACAGAATATGGCGTCGAAAACGTATTACATCCGCTCGACCATCGATTGATTAGGTGAGCGCCAACAACCGCTTCAAGAGAGTTACCGGTCGCAATCGCAATCGCGGTGGCAACCGAGCCGGCGGTCGTCGCATTGGCGATCACCGCCGCCGTGAAAATTGCGGGCCAAGTCCGATATCCCCACAACAGCACCGCCGCCAGCGCGACACCTGTCGGTGGCCAAATTGGCGTTGCACTGGGATGAATAGAGGCGAGAGCAAGGCCACCTTTTGCCAGGGCGAAATAGATCAGTCCAATTGCAACCAGACCGCCGGCATAGCTAATGCCTCGGCGGAAATTTATCTCCGGCGATAGTGATCGTGGATCGGACATCGTCGATGCCTGAACTAGGCAGTTGGATCGCCCCCCACAACTGACCTTTGATCTTCTTGAAGATCTGCGAAACTGATCTCGTTGATAAAAATCTGTGAAACATTAATCCTCTTTAGGGACTCGTGCGACCATCTCAAGGTTGCACACGCGTTCGAGCCGGACTTAGCTAGCGCTCGCATGATGCCGATACCGGCGAGCATCGCAGGCCCGCCCTGTTCTGCAACTGACCTGCCACCGAAGTTTCATCCGGTAGGATTTAGAGTCCTGTTTGACGCCGAGTGGCGCGGGTGCAGCAACGGGCGATTGGCGGAGCTGGTCGGGGTTGCGCCGCCGATCGCCCGTTGCGGGGAGGTTGGCGGCTGAAGAATGGCGGCGGCCTTGCCGTCGCGCGCTTCGCCTTCGATCACTTCGACCCCCGCGCCCAATATGACGGCGCGCGCATCATCAGCCGGCTGATGCGCCGGATGGATTTCGGGACCCACGAGGACAACGGCTCGGTCGTGGTCGTGTTCGCCGAGACCGATCTGCGTTCGGCGCATGCGATCGTGCGGCGGCTGTCGAGCCGTGATGCGCCATACCTCGCATGGCAAGCGCAACACGCGCATGGAGACGGCGGTGACCGTCGCCGCACTGTAGCAGGGCGACACCGCACGCACGCTGCTGGCCCGGGTCTATGGCGAGCCGCAGCGCGCGGCGTCGTGAAGCCCACTAGTAAGCCTGCCTCAGGCAAGCACTTCAATTCCGATGAGCCGCCCATCCGCATCGAGATCCAGGATTATGTCGGCGCCAACGTATGAAAGAAGGTCAGACAATGGTACTTGCCTGGCAGAGCACCCCTTTGTTCCTGACCCGGGATGCTCAGGCAACATCAGATACGCCACGTTCGGATCGTCTGCACTAATGCGAAGTGCGATGTTACGTTGCGTCATCGACATCTCCCAAGCAGGCGCATCAACGTCCGTAAGGTGGGTACACGCGCATGCACGATCTCGCCATATGTGAGCGCAAGACGGCGCCGTGCCCGCCATCCCAAGAAATTAGCCGAGCGTACCATAAATTGTAAGGGATCGCTTCCAGCAAGTCCAAGACACGGCGTGCGCGCGGCTCGCATATCCTGACTTCGGTCGTCAGATCTCATCGGCTTGGCCACGATCTCAACCGAACACTGGCATCTTCAGATCGCGCATTTGCCCCACTCGTCTGATGCTATCACCCTTAGCTCGGGGGCGTCTGACGAAGCGAAGGATGGCGCGATGCAAAACCGACAATCTCGCGATGAGACCGACTGGATCAGCGTGATCGCGATCGTCTCAGTCTTCACGATCGCCAGCCTTGCGTTGCATTTCGGCTGGATGCTTCGCTAACGCTCCATTCCGCTACGCCGCCTTCTTCTTCTCCGCGAGCTCCGCCAGGTCCTTCAGAATATCCGTGGTCCCGGCCAGCCGCTCTTCCGGAGTGTCCCAGACCTGCAGGAACACGACCTTCATGTCCGGGCGCACCTTGGCGGCCTGGCCGTGGCGCTTGATGAAGGCGACGAGGCGGTCCGGATAGGCAAAACTGTTGTCGCGGAAGGCGATGACGGCGCCCTTCGGGCCGGCATCGACCTTCTCGACATTGGCGCGGCGGCAGTAGTTCTTGATCGCGGCGACCTTGAACAGATAGCGCGTCTCGTCCGGCAGCTTGCCGAAGCGATCGCGCAATTCGGCGGCGAAGTTCTCGATCTCGTCGTCGGTCTCGAGATCGGCGAGCCGGCGGTACAGCGACAGCCGTACGGAGAGGTCGGAGACGTAGTCCTCGGGGATCAGCACGGGCATGCCGATCGTGATCTGCGGCGACCAGCGGTCGACCGTCGGCTCGGTGATGCCGGCCTTGAGGTTCTCGATCGCCTCCTCCAGCATCGACTGATAGAGCTCGAAGCCGACCTCCCTGATGTGGCCGGACTGTTCGTCGCCCAGCAGATTGCCGGCGCCGCGGATGTCGAGGTCGTGGCTGGCGAGCTGGAAGCCGGCCCCCAGCGTCTCCAGCGACTGCAGCACGCCCAGGCGCTTTTCGGCCAGTGGGCTGATCTTGTGCGTCGACGGCAGGGTGAACAGCGCATAAGCGCGCAGCTTGGAGCGGCCGACGCGGCCGCGCAGCTGATAGAGCTGGGCAAGGCCGAACATGTCGGCACGGTGCACGATCAGCGTGTTGGCGCGGGGAATGTCGAGGCCGGATTCGACGATCGTGGTCGACAGCAGGATGTCGAACTTGCCGTCGTAGAATGCGCCGATGATGTCCTCGATCACGGTCGGCGCCATCTGGCCGTGCGCGACCGCGACCTTCATCTCTGGCACGGTCTTGTCGAGGAACTCCTTGACCTCGGCGAGATCGTCGATGCGCGGCACCACGTAGAACGCCTGGCCACCGCGATAGCGCTCGCGTAAGAGCGCCTCGCGGATCATCACGGGATCATGCGGCGCGACGAAGGTGCGAACGGCGAGACGATCGACTGGCGGCGAGGCGATGATCGACAACTCGCGCACACCGGTGAGTGCGAGCTGCAAGGTGCGCGGGATCGGCGTTGCCGACAGGGTCAGCACATGCACCTCGGCGCGCAGCTGCTTGAGCCGCTCCTTGTGGCTGACGCCGAAATGCTGCTCCTCGTCGACGATGACGAGGCCGAGATCGCGGAACTTGATCGCCTTGCCGAGCAGCGCATGGGTGCCGACGACGATGTCGACCGAGCCGTCGGCGAGGCCCTTCTTGACCTGATTGAGCTCCTTGGTGCTGACCAGCCGCGACGCCTGTGCGACGTTGACCGGAAAGCCCTTGAAGCGCTCAGCGAAAGTCTTTGCATGCTGGCGTGCGAGCAGCGTGGTCGGCACGACGACTGCGACCTGCTTGCCGTCGAGCGCGACCGCGAACGCGGCCCGCAACGCCACCTCGGTCTTGCCGAAACCGACGTCGCCGCAGACCAGCCGGTCCATCGGCCGTCCCGCTTCGAGATCGGCGAGCGTCGCCTGGATCGCGGTGAGCTGGTCCTCGGTCTCGTCATAGGGGAAGCGCGCGCAGAACTCGTCATAGAGGCCGGCCTGCACCGGCAGCTTCGGCGCCTCGTGCAGCATGCGTTCGGCGGCGATCTTGATCAGCTCGCCGGCCATCTCGCGGATTCGGTTCTTGAGCTTGGCCTTGCGTGTTTGCCAGCCGGAGCCGCCGAGCTTGTCGAGCTCGACATTGGTCTGGTCGGAACCGTAGCGCGACAACAGCTCGATGTTCTCGACCGGCAGATACAGCTTCGTTTCGCCAGCGTAGCGCAGCTCGAGACAGTCATGCGGCGCGCCGGCGACCTCGAGCGTCTGCAGCCCGACGAAGCGGCCGATGCCGTGATCGACATGAACGACGATGTCGCCGATCGCGAGGCTCGTCACCTCCGAGATGAAATTGTCGAGCTTGCGGCTCGCCCGGCGCGGCCGCACCAGGCGGTCGCCGAGAATGTCCTGCTCGGAGATGACCGCGATCTGATCGGTCTCGAAGCCGGTCTCGAGACCGAGCACCGCGAGCATGGTCTCGTTGCGCGGCGTCGCCTGCACCACGCGCCAGGTGTTGACGCTGGTGACATGGATCAGCTTGTGATCCTTCAGCATGCTGGCCATGCGGTCGCGCGAGCCCTCGCTCCACAGCGCGATCACGACCTTCTTGCGCACCGATTGCAGCGCCTGCACGTGAGCCACCACGGCCTCGAATACGTTGACGGAGGAATCGTTGCGCTCGGGCGCGAAGTTGCGGCCCTGTCGCGCGCCGATGTCGACGACGTTGGCGCTCTCCGGCACCGCGAACGGAGTGACACGCGCCAGCGGGACGGCGGCGAGCCGCTCGGCCCATTCGGAGGACGTCAGATAGAGGCGGTCGACCGTCAGCGGCTTGTAGATCGCCCCGCCGCCGGGATGCTCCATCGCCTCGCGGCGCGCGTCGTAATAATCGATGATCTGCTTGAAGCGCTCGCGCGCGGCATCCTCGCCCTGCGGCTCGATCACGATGGGTGTGTTCGGCAGATAGTCGAACAAGGTCTCCATCTTGTCGTGGAACAGCGGCAGCCAGTGCTCCATGCCCGGATAGCGGCGGCCTTCGCTGACGGCCTCGTACAGCGCATCGTCGCGCTCCGGCGCGCCGAACTCGGCGACATAGCCCATGCGGAAGCGGCGGATGGTGTCGGTGACGAGCTGGAATTCGGAAACGGGCACGAGGTCGAGCGAGCGCATGTCGAGCAGGGTGCGCTGGGTCTCGGCGTCGAAGGTGCGGATCGATTCCAGGCTATCGCCGAAAAAGTCGAAGCGCACGGGCTGGTCGAGGCCGGCCGGGAACAGGTCGAGGATGCCGCCACGCACGGCATATTCGCCGCTTTCGCGGACGGTCGACGAGCGGTGGTAGCCATTGTGCTCAAGCCAGGCGATCACCGAATCCATCGGCACGACATGGCCCGGAGCGACCGACAGCGCCTGCCCCGCCATGGTGTCGCGCGAGGGGACGCGCTGCACGATGGCGTTGACGGTGGTCAGCACGATCAGCGGCTTGTCGCTGCCGGCGAGGCGCGACAGCCGTGCGAGCGTGGTGACGCGCTGGGCCAGGATGCCGCCATGTGGCGAGACGCGGTCATAGGGCTGGCAGTCCCAGGCCGGGAACTGCATCACCGGCAGATCCGGCGCGAAGAAGTCGAGCGCTCGCGCCAGCTGCTGCATCCGGTTGCCGTCGCGGCAGACCACGGCGAGGCTCACCGCCGGCGGCTTCGGCTTGGCCGCGATGGCGCGCGCGAGGTCGGAGACGACGAGGCCTTCGGCGCCTTCCGCGACGTTGGCGAGCGTGAGCGCGCGCCCCGGCGGGAGGTGCTCGGCGGGCGACTTGACCGGGCTCTTCATCAATCGGCGCCCACCGCGCGGAACGCCTTGATGCGCTCGAACAGCGCCGGAGTCTGCTCCGGCGGCAGCGGCCGGGCGCCGGTGACCGCGGCATAGAAGTCCGGGTCGGGGACTTCGAGCAGTTGCTCGAGCTCGGCCAGCTCGCCTTCGCTGAGGGCGCCGATCTCGGCGTCGGCAAAGCGGCCGAGGATCAGATCCATCTCGCGGGTGCCGCGATGCCAGCAGCGGAACAGGAGCCGCTTGCGGCGGTCGTCAAGGCCTTGGCTCGATCGGGTCGTTCCGGTCATCGCGACATCCTGCTGTTCAACGCCAAAAGCCCGGACGGTGCCGGGCGCGGTTGATATAGCGGTGCACAGCGCCCCTGTCAGCCCCTCCCGGGCTGCAGAACCGGCATGCCCGGCACCTCGAACCTGAGAAAAAGACGTGGATGTCTCGGCATTCGCGGCTATTCCGGCTCCCAAACCGCTTTAAGTGTTCGCTCCATGCGCCCCAGCATCCTCAATCCTCTGTTTGCGCCGGTCACCACCCTGTCCGGGGTCGGGCCGAAGCAGGACAAGCTGCTGCGCTACCTGCTCGGCTGCACCGAGACGCCGCGGCTGGTCGACCTGCTGCTGCATCTGCCGGCCAGCGTGATCGACCGCCGCAACCGGCCGAAGGTCCGCGACGTCGAGGCCGGAACCGTGGTGACGCTCGAAGTCACGGTCGACCGCCACCGTCCCTCGCGCAACGCGCGCGCGCCATACCTCGTTTACGCCAGCGACGAGACCGGCGACGTCGTGCTGACGTTCTTCCGGCCCAAGGGCGACTACATCGAGAAGATGCTTCCGGTCGGCGCCAAGCGCTACGTCTCCGGCACCGTACAGATGTATGACGGCGTGCCGCAGATCGTGCATCCCGACCGCATCCTGGACGAGGCCGGCTTCGCAAAGCTCTCGGGCATCGACCCGGTCTATCCGCTGACCGAGGGCCTCGCACTCGGCTCGCTGCGGCGGGCGATCGCTGCGGCGCTGACCAAGCTGCCTGAGCTGCCGGAATGGATCAGTCCGGAGGTGCTCCGACGCTGCAACTTCCCCTCGCTGAAGGAGGCGCTGACGCGGGTGCACGTCCCGCAGGAGCTGACCGACATCCTGCCGGAGAACCCGTTCTGGTCGCGGCTGGCCTTCGATGAGCTGCTCGCCGGCCAATTGGCACTGGCCCTGGTGCGGGCGCAACTGCGCCGGCCCGCGGGCAACCGTCATGCCGGCGACGGCCGCCTGCGCCGCAAGATCATCGACGCCCTGCCCTATGCGCTCACGAACTCGCAAGGTCAGGCGATCGCGGCGATCGCAGTGGACCTCGAAAAGCCGGTGCGCATGCTGCGGCTGCTGCAGGGCGACGTCGGCTCCGGCAAGACGGTGGTAGCGCTGCTGGCGGCGGCCGCCGTGGCCGAGGCCGGCAAGCAGGCCGCGCTGATGGCGCCGACCGAGATTCTGGCGCGCCAGCATGCCAAGACCATCGCGCCGCTCGCCGCGCGCGCCGGCATGAACGTGGTCATCCTGACCGGACGCGAGAAGGGCAAGGAACGCCGCGACATCCTCGCCCGGCTCGAAGCCGGTGAGATCGACATCCTCATCGGCACCCACGCGCTGATCCAGGACGACGTGGTCTTCAAGTCGCTGGCGCTCGCCATCGTCGACGAGCAGCATCGCTTCGGAGTGCGCGAGCGGCTGGCGCTGACCTCGAAGGGCGAGGCCGTCGACGTGCTGGTGCTGTCGGCGACGCCGATCCCGCGCACCCTGGTGCTGACCTATTTCGGCGACATGGACATTTCCGAGCTGCGCGAGAAGCCAGCCGGCCGGCAGCCGATCGACACCCGCGCGGTGGCCGACACCAGACTCGGCGAGGTCGTCGACGCCGTCGGCCGCGCGCTCGATGCCGGCAAGCTGGTCTACTGGATCTGCCCGCTGGTCGAGGAATCCGAGGCCGAGGGCATCGATCATCTCACCAACGCGACGGATCGCTTCGAGAGCCTGCGCGAGCGCTTCGGCGACAAGGTCGGCCTCGTCCACGGCAAGATGAAGGGCAGCGAGAAGGACGACGTCATGGGGCGGTTCGCGGCCCATGAGCTGCGCCTGCTGGTTGCGACCACCGTGGTCGAGGTCGGCGTCGACGTGCCGGCGGCCAGCATCATGGTGATCGAGAACGCCGAGCGCTTCGGCCTGGCGCAGTTGCACCAGCTGCGCGGCAGGATCGGCCGCGGCTCGGAAGCCTCGACCTGCATCCTGCTCTATCACGAACCGCTCGGGCCGATGTCGAAGGCCCGCCTCGCCGTGATCCGAGAGACCACAGACGGGTTCCGCATCGCCGAGGAGGATCTCAAGCTGCGTGGCGAAGGCGACGTGCTCGGCATCCGCCAGAGCGGCCTGCCCGGCTACCGCATCGCGCGGCCCGAGGTGCATGCCCAACTGATCACCCAGGCCCGCGACGAGGCGCTGCGGATACTCAAGGAAGACCCGAAGCTGAAGGGCCCGCGCAGCGATGCGCTGCGCTGCCTGCTGTATCTCTACGAGCGCGACGAGGCGATCCCGCTGCTGACGGCGGGTTGATCAGCAGAAGGTGCATCAACAAACTCACCTGTCGTCCCGGCCTTGAGCCTGGACCCATAACCCCAGGGAGCAGTTTGAGGCAGGGTGGCGATTGGCTTTTTCGCACCTCACAACCGCCGCGGAGTATGGGTCCGGGTCTGCGCCACGATGGGCTATCGCGCGTCGTGGCTCGCACGGGACGACGAGCTGAAATCGTCTACTTCGTTTTGCAACTCTCGGCGAACGCCACCAGCTGCGCCGCGTCGGTGCCCTCGCCCTGCACGTCCGCCGCAATGTGCTCGAACAACCGCGCAAAGCCCTCGTAGATCAGGGCAGCCGGATGATCCGGCCCCAGGAAGCCCGCGATCTCGCGCATTTCGGCGACCCAGCGATAGGCCTTCGGCAGCATGTCCGGCAGTGCGTTGGCGAGACGGGCCTGGACGTGCGGCAGGCTCAGCGCCAGCTCGTCGCGCAGCGCGTCGGCAGCGCCGGCGCGGGTGGCGGCCAGCACCATCGCGGCCCCGAGCCCCGTCAGTCCCTTGTTGATGCCGGCATAGGACATCTTCAGCGCCGAAGCCGCGCCGATCGGCCCTTCGATCCGGCGCAGATCGAGCCCGAGTTCGCCCAACGCGGCGACATCGGCCGCCGCCTCGCCGCTCACATAGAAGGCCGGTCCCTTCGTGCCGGGCTTCGGCGGCAGACCGATGATGGCGGCGTCGACCAGGCGCGCGCCCGACGACAGCACGATGTCCTCGATGGTCCGGATGGTCTCGACGTTGACGGCGTTGCAGTCGACGATGATGGGCTTCTTCGAATTCCGGTTGATGACCGTCGCGAGCTGCTCCGCCAGCGCCACAGCCTCGCCCGGCGGCACGATCGACAGGATGATGTCGGCATTGGCGATCTCGGCGTCGCTGGCGCCGACCATGCCGGATGCGGCCGCCCTCGCCCGCGTCGCCGCGCTGCGTTCCTCGAGCGATGTCAGAACCTTGCAGCCGTGTTCCACGAGACGGGCGGCGATGGCGCTGCCCGTGGCACCGGGCGCGATGACGGCAATGCTGGGAGGCATGATGACGCTCCGATTCCAACGATGGCCTCCAAGACTATGCGCACCCCATGACAAAATTGAAGGCACGAAAACGAAGGGCAGCCCTTCCGGGCTGCCCTCGTCTTGGCCGCAACGTCAACGCTCCCCTCAGAGCCCCCGAGAACGCTGACCGCCGCGGCAGACCTCAGAACGCGATCTTCAAGCCTCCGCTGCCGAAGAAATCGTCGCCACCCGTGCGTCCGATCGTGCGCGACACGTTCACCGTCAGCGCCACATTGCTCCAGAACGGCGCCACGACGCCGGCGCTCACCCGGCCGTAGACGTTGTGCGAGGTGCCATTCGGAACCGTCCAGTTGTTGACGATGACGGGCGCCGAGGTCGCGTTGTACTGAATCAGGCGGCCGTTGCCGATGATGTCGTCATCGAGCGTCAGGTTCAGGTACGGATTGATGACGTTGCCCTGCACCTGGAACGGGGTGCGCAGCTGCACGCCGACGCTGCCGATCAGGGTCTCGGCGGTCTGCGAGCCGACCGCGAGCGTGAGCGCAGGATCGCCAGTCTCAGTGAAGCCGTCGACGCGGGCGCGGGCATAGGTCAGCCCGCCGATCGGGCCGAGCTTCGCCCCGCCTGCATCGAACAGGTAACCGGCTTTGCCGGCCGCGACGAAGGTGGTGCCGCCGGGATTGGAGGTGATGGTGTCGACCACGCCCGGCCGCGTGTTGCGATAGTCCTGATGGCCGATCGTCGCCAGGCCCTCGGCAAACAGGCTGCTGCTGGCCCAGGCCCCGTAGAGGCCGAACTGATAGGAGTTGGCATCCGTGGTGCCGGCGCTGTTGAACAGCCTCGCCTTTGGATTGGAATAGTCGAAGGCGGTACCGATCATGGTGTTCGCCGACAGCCGGTACTCGACGCCGATGGTGCCGCCGATGCTGTCGAGATTGAAGCCGTTCGAGGCGGCGCTGCCCTGGCGGTCGCTGACGCCACCATTGCCCTGCATGTAGAACGACCATGGACTGACCGGCGCGAGCGGCGGCGCCTTGGTGTAGGGCGGGCGGCCCATTGCCCCATAGGCGTTCATCGTCGACGGAGCAAAGCCCGCGGTCTCGCGGAACATGTCGAGCTTGCCGAACAGGGTCGAGGCGAAGCCCATCGCGGTGATCGACCCCACCTCGCCTTGCGGCGCGAAGGTCAGCGGCGCGTTGAGGCGGTTGACGATGTACTGCCCCAGCACCTCGAAGCCGTGTGACGTCAGGTGCACGCCATCGACGTAGAACAGATACTGGTTCTGCAGCGCAGGATTGCCGATGCACGCGATCGGACAGGCGCCGACATTGGTGAAGCCATAGCGCGACGGATTGGCCTGGATCAGCGTGCCGATCAGTCCGGTGTCGACGTACTCGACACGCACGCCCGAACGCGCGACGCCAGCGAGCGACTGCTGCATCAGGCTGTTATAGGTCGTGCTGTAGGCCTTGCCGGCCGGAGCATTGGCGTTGCCAACGGCCTCCGGCAAGGTGCTGACATCGCCGGCCGTGAACACGATACTGCGCGCGCCGTCGCCGACCAGCGCGTTGATGCCGGCCATGGCCTGCTGGGCCGTGACGGCCGCGGCCGTCGGCGCGCCAGCGAGCGAGCCGCCGGCGCGGTAATAGGCCCGCGCATCGTTGCCGCCGACCGAGATCTCGACCAGGTCGGTCGACGAGATCCTGCCGGAGAAGCCCGTCAGTCCGCTCCATTCCTGGAAGAAGCCGGGAATGCCCGGCGCCACCACGTTGGTATCGCCCGCCATGGCGCCGCCGATCGCGTAGTTGAGCTGGGGAATGCCGAGCAGCGCCGAGGTCGTGTCGACGAAATTCGTGCCGCCGCTGAAGCGACCGGTGGGATAGAGCGGCAGCTTGCCGGCGCCGCCGGTGAAGGTCCAGAGATTGCCCGTGTCGGCGTAGCTGTCGCCAAAAGCCTGAATGCGCGTATAGGTGGTCTGGGCCGCCGCCGGCGCGGTCAGTTGCAGGGACGCCGCGGACAGCGCGACCGCACACAACGATGTCGTCCTACTCACAGGCATCCTACGCGCCTCCCCAACGCCCTACTTTTGTTTGCCCGATGTTTCCATGGTGACCATTCGAAACACCACCGCCCATTGGTTGTAGGAACGATGACATCCGTGGCTGTGCTTTCCCCGCATCATCATGCAGTGCAAAGCGCCGCGATGCGCACGTTCGCCCGCTGGGCGGACCGGACCGCCACCGACCATGCTCACGAAGGCTGCTGACAGAATCTGGCAGAGGGCTCGGCTAGTCGTGTGGCTGAAGCGCCGCAGCCGGCGCCGCCACCGGAGAGACGACGATGCCCGACTTCAATTTCCTGATCCTCTATGTCGACAACCCGCCGAGGAGCGCGGCCTTCTATGCGGATCTGCTCGGCCGGCCCGTGATCGAACAATCGCCGACGTTCGCCATGCTGCCGCTGCGCGAGGGCGTCATGCTGGGCTTGTGGTCGCGGCACACGGTCGAGCCGCCAGCGACGGGCGCCGCAGGCTTCGGCGAGGTCGCGTTCGCGGTCGGCGATGCCGGCGAGGTCCAGCGGCTGCACGACGACTGGAAGGCGCGCGGACTTTCGATCGCGCAGGCGCCGACACGGATGGATTTCGGAACCACGTTCGTCGCGCTCGATCCGGACGGGCATCGCCTGCGCGTGTTCGTTCCGCAGGATGCGGCCTAGCTCTTCCGCAGTGGCTGGCCTTTCGCGCCAGTCGGCCTTTCAGCCTAGTCCGCCTTGGCCGGCTCGGGCTCACGGTGCGGCGATGGCTGCGCGGGTGCGTTGGCGAGGCGCGCGGCGTTGGCCATGTTGGCCAGCGCCGCGACTTTTTTCTGCTGGTCCGATCCCGGCTGCACCACGCCGCAGGACATGATCAGCGTCGCCGCGTCCTCGGCGCTCATGTCGACCTCGATGATCTTGCTCCGCGGCAGATAGAAGAAGAAGCCGGTGGTGGGGTTCGGTGCGCACGGCAAGAACACCGAGATCTGCTCGTCGTCACCGGGCAGCCGGCTCGAAATCTCCGCGCTCGGCGGCTGCGAGATCAGGACGATCGACCACATGCCGGGCGAGGGAAACTCGACCAGGCCGACACGGCGCAGGCTCGAGCCCTTGCCCGAGAACAGCGTCTCGAACACCTGCTTGAGGCCGCGATAGATCGCCCGCACCGCCGGGATGCGGCCGAGCAGCCGCTCGCCGAGGTCGACCAGGGTGCGGCCGATCAGGTTGGCCGTCAGGAAGCCGAGCAGCGTCAGCCCGATCACTGCTACGATCAGGCCGGAGCCGGGCACGCCGAACGGCAGATAGGTCTCCGGACGATACACCAGCGGCACGAACGGCCGGACCAGCCCGTCCACCCAGGTCACGAACCACCAGGTGATGTAGAGCGTGATGGCGACGGGACCGGCGACGACGAGGCCGGTCAGGAAATAGTTGCGAAACCGGAACATCAGCCCATGATGGGGCGTCTCGGCCGGAGCATCGGCCAAGGGATCGGTCTCAGGCGGCAGGTCGTCGCGGGAACTCATGCGAACTTCCGGGTCGGATCAAATCTCACCTAGGGGTCTTAGCAGATTTTTGAAGGGCGAAGGCCCTCTTTCCGACACATGCGCGCTTTGCCGCTGACCTGTGGCCCGGCAGCCGGGCACCAAGTCAACGCGCAAGGCGTCGATTTCAATCCCTACTGCGGCGAGGAGCCACTCAAAAGGGCAAACGCGCTGCCCTAGGCGCTACGCAGCGGCAGGGCCAGGCCGACCGCCACGAAGATGCCGCCGCCGACCTGGTTGAAGCGGCGCCCGACCCGGGCGAGCCATGGACGAACCTGGGCCGCCGCGCTGGCGATGGCGACCTCGGTCAGGAACTCGGTCGCCGTATAGGTGACGGCTACGATGCCGAACTGTACCGCAAGGCTGCGCTCGGGGTCGATGAACTGCGGCAACAGGGCGCTGAAGAACAGCAGGCATTTGGGATTGGTGGCCGCGGTCAGGAAACCCTGGCGAAACAGCACCTGCCCGCTCGCAACGGCGGGCTCACTGCCGGCATCGACCGCCACCGGCGGCGATCGCCACAGCTTGATGCCGAGCCAGGCGAGATACAGCCCGCCCACCCACTTCAGGACGACCAGCCAGGTGATGGAGGATTGCACCAGCGCGCCGATGCCGAACATGCAGAGCGCGATGATGAGGACGAAGCCGATCAGGCCGCCGGCGATCGTGAACAGCGTCCTGCGCCCGCCATGCAGCGCCCCATGGGTGAGAGCCAGCAGGCCGCTCGGGCCGGGCGTGAGCGAGATACCGATGCTCATGAGCAGGAACAGCAGCCAAGTGTCGAAAGCCATCGTGATCCCCGTGATGGAGCGGACCGCCGAGCTCCGTCGGGGACATCGCCTGAAACTGATGTCGGATTGCGGATCAGATGGCAAGCACGGCCGAGTTTGCACGCTCGTGCCCCCCGTGAGGTGTGGGCGCGAAAAAAACGGTGTCGTCCCGGACAAGCCCGGCAACGCGATAGCGTTGGCGGGCGCAGATCCGGGACCCATAATCCCGAGAGGTCGTTTGAGACAGGCTGGAGCCGCCGGCGCTGCGAACCATTAAGCACTGTGGCTATGGATCCCGGCGTTCGCCGGGATGACAGCGAATGTGAAGATGCCGCGTCGCAACTTACGCCGAACTGGTTCTCAAGGCGATGCGAGAGCATCAGCCAAGAGAAACCCGCTGCTACTCCACCGTGACCGACTTGGCGAGATTGCGCGGCTGGTCGACGTCCGTCCCCATCACCACGGCGGTGTGATAGGCCAGGAGCTGGACCGGGATGGCGTAGACGATCGGCGTGAACGTCGCGGCCATGTCCGGCATGATGATCGTGACCAGCGAGTCCACGGTCGCCTCCTCGGCGCCCTTGGCATCGGTCATCAGGATGATCTTGCCGCCGCGCGCGGCGACCTCCTGCATGTTCGACACCGTCTTCTCGAACACGCGATCATAGGGCGCAATGACGACGACCGGCATGGTCTCGTCGATCAGCGCGATCGGGCCATGCTTGAGCTCACCGGCGGCATAGCCCTCGGCATGGATGTAGGAGATCTCCTTCAGCTTCAGCGCGCCTTCCAGCGCCAGCGGATAGGAGGTGCCGCGGCCGAGATACAGCACGTCCTTCGACTTGGCGATCTCGCGCGCGAGCTTCTCGATCTGCGGCTCGACCGTCAGCGCCGCCGCAATCAGCCGCGGCACCTCGACGAGGCCGTGCACCAGCTTGGCCTCGTCGGCCTCAGAGAGCTCGCCGCGGCCGCGGCCGGCGGCAATCGCCAGCGCCGCCAGCACCATCAACTGGCAGGTGAAGGCCTTGGTCGAGGCGACGCCGATCTCGGGGCCGGCAAGCGTCGGCATCACGATCTCGCTCTCGCGCGCGATCGTCGAGGTCGGGACGTTGACGACGGAGAGCGTATGGACGCCCTGCGACTTCGCGTAGCGCAGCGCCGCCAGGGTGTCGGCGGTCTCGCCGGATTGCGAGATGAAGATGGCGAGATCGCCCTGGCGCAGCGGCGCCTCGCGGTAGCGGAACTCCGAGGCGACGTCGAGCTCGACCGGCACCCGCGCGAAGCGCTCGAACCAGTATTTGGCGACGAAGCCGGCGTAGCTTGCGGTGCCGCAGGCGGTGATCGAGATGCGCTGGATATCTTTGAAGTCGAACGGCAGCCGCGCCGGCAGCATCACGCGCTCGGTGCCCATGTCGACGTAGCGTGCCAAGGTGTGGCCGACGACCTCCGGCTGCTCGTGGATTTCCTTGGCCATGAAATGGCGATAGTTGGCCTTGTCGACCAGGAACGACGACGCGCCGGATTTCAGCACCTCGCGCTTCACCACCGCGCCCGTTGCATCGTGGATGATGCCGGCGTCGCGGGTGATCTCGACCCAGTCGCCGTCATCGAGATAGCTGATCGTATCGGTGAACGGCGCCAGCGCGATCGCGTCCGAGCCCAGGAACATCTCGCCGTCGCCATAGCCCATCGCCAGCGGCGAGCCCTTGCGGGCGCCGATCAGGAGATTGCCGTGGCCCTTGAACAGGAACGCCAGCGCGAACGCGCCCTTCAACTGCGGCAGCGACGCAGCCACGGCCTGTTGCGGGGTGTGGCCCTTCAGCAGATAGGAATTGACCAGATGGACGACGGTCTCGGTGTCGGTCTCGGATGCGAATTTGGCGCCCTGCTTTTCGAGCTCGGCCCGTAGTTCGCGAAAATTCTCGATGATGCCGTTATGCACCACGGCAACGTTGTCAGTCGCATGCGGATGCGCGTTGCTCTCGGTCGGTTTGCCGTGGGTGGCCCAGCGGGTGTGACCGATGCCGGCGTGTCCCTTCAGCGGCTGCTGCTCGAGCCGCTTCTCGAGGTTCTTCAGCTTGCCCTCGGCGCGCCGCCGGTCCAGATGATCGCCCTCGAGCGTGGCGACGCCCGCGGAATCGTAGCCGCGATATTCGAGACGTTTCAGGGAATCGACGAGATGCTCGGCAACCGGCCCGCGTCCCAGGATCCCGATGATTCCGCACATCAGCGCCAGTCCCCAAATCGTCGAGAGAGATTCAAAAGCGTGGCATTGTCTTAACGAAAACGGCGCGCTTTCAGGATTCAATAATTATTGCGGATTGCGACAGGGTTAAGTGAGAGCCCTAACCGAGGGCCTGCAGGCAACTCCGGTTCGATGCGGAGGTCCAGTTCGGAGCGCACTTAACGCCAGGTCAACGCTTTTGCGCAGAGACTGTCGCGTCGGAGAGGACGCCATGACCTATAGCCGCCGCCCAACTGATCCCAAGGGCACCAGCCCGCTGAGCCTGTCGCATCCGACGTCCGGGAGCCATCTGGCGCACTGGCCGCCGCCGACCTTGAGCAACGAGCTCAAGCCGATGCCTATCAAGCACCGTACGAACGAGCCGGTCAAGCACGCCACCCGCCGCGGCTGGCGCCTGACGCGTGCGATGTTCGCCGAGTTCCAAGACGACGAAAGCTGATGTCTCAGCTCACTTCTTGTGGCGTTGCTTGGCATTCCGAAAGCGCGCCGCGGCGCCTTCGCGCGTCGTCTGAGGACTGCGCTCCAGCGCCAGCGCATCGTCGGGCACGTCGCGCGTGATCACCGAGCCTGAGCCGATATAGGCGCGGGCGCCGATGTTGATCGGCGCCACCAGCGAGGTGTTGGTGCCGATGAAGGCGCCCTCGCCGATGTTCGTCTTGTGCTTGTTGAAGCCGTCATAGTTGCAGGTGATGGTGCCGGCACCGATGTTGGAATTGGCGCCGACATGGGCGTCGCCGATATAGGACAGGTGATTGACCTTCACGCCCGCCTCCAGCACTGCGGCCTTGGCCTCGACGAAATTGCCGATCTTGGCGCCTTCGCCGAGCGACGTACCGGGCCGCAGCCGCGCGAACGGCCCGAGCAGGCTGTTGCGGCCGAGCTTGGATTGCACGATGTGCGAGAACGAATGCACCACCGCGCCGTCGCCGATCGACACGCCGGGGCCGATCACGACGAACGGCTCGATGGTCACGTCCTTGCCGAACGTCGTATCCGCGGCGAGATAGACGGTCTCCGGCGCGATCAGCGTCACGCCCGCATCCATGGCCGCGCGGCGCAACCGGGTCTGCATCACGGCCTCGGCCTCGGCGAGCTGCGCCTTGGTGTTGATGCCGCGCACTTCGTCTTCAGACGTCTCGATCACGACCGCGTCGAGCCCCTGCTCGCGCGCGATCGCAACCGCGTCAACGAGATAATACTCGCCCTTGCTGTTGGCGTTGCCGATCCGGTCGAGGATCGCGAGCGCGCAACGGCCGTCCATCGCCATCACCCCGGCATTGCACAGCGTGATCGCCCGCTCCGCTTCGCTCGCATCGGCCTGTTCGCGGATCGCGACCAGCTTCGATCCGTCGAGCAGCAGGCGACCGTAGCCGGTCGGATCGGCGGCGCGAAAGCCGAGCACGGCGAGCGCTGCGCCCTGCGCCAGCGCCGCCCGCAGCCGCGCGAACGTCTCGGCCGTGATCAGCGGCGTGTCGCCGAATGCGACCAGCAGATCGTCTGCGCCGCGCGCGATCGCCTGCCGCGCCGCCAGCACCGCATGCGCCGTCCCCAGCCGGTCGTGCTGGACGAAGATATCCGCATCCGGGCGCAGGCGCCTGGCTTCCTTCTCGACCGCGTCGTGCCCCGGCCCCACCACCACCGCGATGCTGGCGCCATCCCCGTGCGGCGCCGCCGCCAGGACGTGCGCGAGCAGTGATTCGCCGGCGATGGGATGCAACACCTTGGGCACGCTCGTGCGCATCCGGGTGCCCTCGCCTGCCGCAAGCACGATGGTCAGACTGGATCGAGCGGTCATGAAACACCTGGGATGAAGGGAGCGCATAGGTCGCGCTGTCATAATGCGTTTTCTGCGCGGGGCAAACCGCACCGGCTAAAGCCCCTGGTGGTTTTCCTGTTAATGTTCGCTTCGTGATTCGATTAAGGCAGGTTCATGGCTAAGGACTCCCGCAAATCCGCCGGCGCAAATGCAGCTGAGAAGACGGGCACCACTTTGTCTGGACTGTTTGCCGACGAGAACGAGTTCGATCGCCGCGCGCTGTGGCGGCTCGGCTGGTGGGGGGCTGGCGCCGTCGGCGCCGTCGGCCTGGCCGTTTTCACCAATCAGGCTGCACAGGGATGGCGGCAGGACCGTGTTTCCGCGGCCGATCTGTCGCGCCAGGCGCAACTGCTGCAGTCGCTGGCCCGTGAGACCCAGGGCGAGGCGCGCCAGCTCGGCGCGGCCATCGAGACGCTCAACACCGATCGCGACCGGCTGTACGCGCGCGTGACGGTGCTCGAGCAGGGATTGGACTCGGTGACCGGCGCGCTGGCCAAGCAGAGCGCCCAGGCGACCGCGAATCCCGCCCCCGGCAGCAAGGCGCCCCCCGCGCCACAGATCGCTGCCGTCGAGTCCCAGGCCCCGGTGGCGGCCCCGTCGGGTTCCCCGCCACCCGGCCCCTTGCCCGCATATGCGAACGCGTCGCCGTTCATGCCGGTTCCCAACGGGGCGGCCGGAACCAGTCCGGCTCAGCCGAGTACCCCGCCGGCTGCCGCGAGCGCCGACAAGACGAAACAGGAGCAGGCCAAGCCGATGTCGGCCGGGCTATCGGGGGCTTCGTCACCGCCCGTCTCTTCCGCCCCTTCGCCGACACCGTCAGCCTCGTCCGCATCGCCGGCTGCGACCGGTTCCAAGCCGACTGGTGGTGCCTCGGACCCGGCCGGCAAGCCGGCCGAGACCGACAAGCTCGCAAGAGCCGAACCCGCAGAGGCCGCCGGCGCCAAGGGCAGTGACAGCACCGACGCCGCGGTCACGGCGGTCCAGAAGACCGAATTCGCCGTCGATCTCGGCGGAGCCAACTCGCTCGGCGGCCTGCGGGCGCTGTGGCGGGATCTCGTGAAGACCCATGCCGACCTCGCCCTGCTCAGGCCGATCATCATCCTGAAGGAAGGCCGGGGCGGTCCAGGTATGCAACTGCGGCTCGGCGCCGGCCCATTGGGCGACGCGGCGACGGCGGCGAAGATCTGCGCGGTCCTCGCCGAGAGCCAGCGCGCTTGCGAGACCACCGTCTATGACGGCCAACGCCTCGCGGTCCGCGAGGAGCCGGAGGCGGCCAAGCCGGCCGCGCCCGCGGCTGCCGCCCAGAAGCCGGTGCAGCGCCGGCGCACGTATCAGCCACAGGCCCAGCAGCAGCGTCACGGCAAGCGCGAGGAGCCGCCGGCCGCGGCCGCGCCGGCACCGCCGCCGGCAGAGGCGCCCAAGCCCGAACAGCCGTCGGCGCTGTCGTCGTTCTTCCGCCGCTCCTGAGGCTCGAATCGACGTGCGGCCAAAGCCGGTTGGGACGGATTGTGAAAGCAGTCCGCGAACCGGCTTTGCGGCTTGTCCGCACGTCCTTTCCGCAGCATAGTCCCGCGCATGAAAAAGACCCCGTTCCGCCTCTCGCCCTATCAGGTGCAATGGCTCCTGATCATAGGCTTCGTCACCGTCGGCTATGCCCTCTATCTGCGCTATCTGGCGATCGAGCTGTCGAGCGTCGCGCTCGCCTGCGACGCCGGCCTGCAGACGCTGGCCTGCAAGAGCCGGGCGGTTGCGACCACGCTGTTCAAGAATTCGGTGTTCGGCGCCACGGCGCTGGTGATCGCAGTGCTGCACGTGATGCGGCCGTCGATCGTGCTGCTGACCGGCGGGCTGATCGCCGCCGGCCTCGGCATCGTGCTCTACAACATCGTGCTGTCGGGGCTGGCGATCGGCCTGCTCATCCTCGGCTTTGCGCGGCCCGCGCCCGCCACAGCGTGAACGCCAGCAGCAGATACATCGCGCAGGTCCACATCGCCTGCCAGTTGTCGCGGCCCTCGTTGTAGATCACGTAGACCGAGGAGATCGCGAGCAGGCCGGCGAAGCTGGCCTCGGCGATCGGCCGGGGACCCTGCGCCGGACGATTGCCGAGCAGCATCGCGAACGGCACCACCGCCATGGTCAGGCTGGCGAACGGGAAATCGCGGTAGCGCGGGTCGAACACGAAGCCGAGCGCCGTCTCGGCCGCAATCAGCACCGTCACGACGAGGACCAGGCCCAGCAGGTAGGTGATCTTCAACTGCTTGCGGCCGTCATTCGGTCCGAGCAGGTCGAGGAAGGTCGGCAACGGCCGCCCGGCCATCGTCGCATTGGCGCTGAGGATCGGCGCCAGGACGCCGGCCGCGAGCAGCGCCCCCCAATGCAGCCAGCCGCCGGCACCGAGACTCTCATAGAACATCTTGTCCGCGGCCATGCCGAACAGCACGCCCGCCGTCGTCGCGGAGATCCCGACCCCGACCCAGGCCGAGAGGTGCGGCGGCCAGGGCCGGCGCCGCACCGTCAGCCAGCCGGCCAGGAACACCACGAAAGACAGGATCATGCCGCCGCCCATCTGCAGCTTCCAGAGCGGATAATTGCTGACCGGCTCGCCCGGCGGATATTTCAGCGCCCGCGTATCGTCGCTGATCAGGCCCCAATAGCCGCCGACCGTGCCTTCGAGCTTGCGCTTCCACGGCTGGTCATAGGCCTCGATCAGGTTGACGCGGAAATTCTCGCGCTTGGCGAGGCTGAGGATCTCCGACACCACGCGGGCCTGGTTGGCCCGCGACGGCAGCGCGCCCTCGCGCATGCGCCCCTCGCTCGGCCAGCCGGTCTCGCCGATCAGGATCTCCTTCCCCGGAAAGGCGACGCCGACCTGCTGGCGGATGGCGTCGACATGGGAGGCGGCGAATTTCGCGCGCACCGGGATGTCCTCCCAGTACGGCAGGATATGAACCGTGACGAAGTCGACGATGTCGTAGAGCTCGCGGTTGCGCAGCCAGAACTCCCAGACGTCGGCATAGGTGACGGGAATCGTGACCTGCGCCTTGACGCCGCGGATGGTCGCGGCCAGATCGGCTGATGTCATCTCGCCGCGCAGCAGCACCTCGTTGCCGACCACGACGGCCGTGATCACCTTCGGATAGCGCTTGATCAGGTCGACCGCGATGCCGATCTGCTGCTGGTTCTTCAGCTTGTTGGAGCCGAGCCAGATGCCCTGGATCACCTTGATGCCGACGCGGGCGGCGATTCCCGGCACCTGGTCGAGACCGTTCTCGATCGAATAGGTGCGCACGCATTCGGAGATCTTGGCGAGCTGCACCAGGTCCTGCTCGATCTGCTCGGCGTCGATATGGGTGGTCGGATCCAGCGGGCTCTGCTGGCCGCGGAACGGCGCATAGGACACGCACTGCAGCTTCGAAGCTGGCTCGATCGGCGCGCGCGCGAGCATGATCGGCTGGGCCAGCCACCACCACGCGGCGGCGATGACACCCAAGGATATGAGCAGAAGCGCCAGCGGCGTAGGAAGGGATTTCAGTTCCGTGTCTCCAGGCAGGGTGGTGTCGATTACCCGGTCGGCGGCGATCTGCCAAGTAGGCGATCGGGCCCTCCGGCGCTCCCGGCGTACCCGCTCCACATCGCCCTTTTACGATGACGCGAGAAAGTTGGTACGTTGCTGGACAAAATCCGAGATTCCGGTCATTGGGAATCCCGGTTGGCCCCGGCCGTCGCAACGTCGCAACCCAGATTGGGCCCCTGCGCAAGCGCCCGTTAGGAACGCTCTGCGACAGTCGGAATCAATCTCCCGCCGCAATCGGGGCTGATTTGATCGGCATCAACACTGCGTCCGTCAGGGGACGGCACGAAGGCAACAATCGGGGAATTTATGGGTCGACGCGTGCTCCACTCCAAGTTTTCGGTTTCGCGCCTGTCGGCGGCTCTGGGCCTCGTGCTCCTCATCGGCGCGCCCGGCGCGCTCGCCCAGAGCGGCAGCGACCATCCCCAGGACCAAAAGCCGCAGGCGGCCAATCCGGCCGACGTGTCGAAGGAGAACCAGCGCAAGGCCGACGAATTCACCGAAGCGTCCCAGGCGCTCAGTGGCGGCCCGGCCGGCAATCCCGAATGCGTCTGGCTCGGCCGCCGCGTCGTCCAGTTGATGTACAACGACGACCTCGATACCGCCTTCCGCCACCTTGATCTCTATGACCGGTTCGGCTGCCCCGGCGGCCACGTTCAGGCCGCCTTCCGCTGCCTGACGCGCTTCATCCCGCAGATCGATCCGAAGATGCCGAACTCGCTGAACAACCACGTCCACGGCTGCTGGATCAATCCGGACGCCAAGCCGCAGGTGGCTGCGGCGCCTGCGCCGGGCCCGGCCTCGACCCCGGCCGCGCAGGCTTCGCCAGCGCCGACGCAGCAGCCCGCTCCCCAGGCATCGCCCTCGCCCGCGCAGCCTCCGGCGAAGTGACCGGCGCCTGAAGGCAGGCGGGACGCACGATCCCGACGACCAGGCGCCATGCGCGGCTGCGGCATGACAGCGCTCCGATCACGTGGCAGGATACGGCCGAGATACGATCGAGGTCCTCGACGCGCGCCTGAGCCTCGCCCCGGTTCAGGCACCGTTCAGCAGGATTGGGCTCTGTTGGGATGACATATGATGTCGCGGCCTTCGGCTGTGACGGCGTGAGAATGATCGCCTTCGCCGCTCGTCGTCGGACGTCGCCCGCGAACGTGATCCCGGTAGCATCGGATACCCGAGATGGAACGGCGATCGACCGCTCCGCTTCACCGCTGACTTGATCCTAGGAATGGTTGCCCCTCCAATGCGTGCCGTTGTCGCCGTCCTGCTCCTCGTCACCGCTGTGCACGCCGCCCTCTGGGGACTGCTGCAGGACAAACAGGAGGCCCCCAGTTTTACCGGCCTGCTGCAGAGCGTCTCCTACGATCCGCATGAAGGAACCGGGGCTCCCGGCGCCAACACCGTGGCCTCGCCGGAACGCATCCGCGCCGACATGAAGAAGCTCGCCACGATGACGCGGGCCATCCGGCTCTACTCGTCTACCGGCGGCCTCGAGATCGTGCCGCCGCTGGCGGCGGAGGCGGGGCTGAAGGTGATGCTCGGCGCCTGGATCGACAAGGATCCGGACCGCAACGAGCGCGAGATCCAGTCGGCCATCACCCTCGCCCGCCGCAACAGCAACGTCATCGGCATCGTGGTCGGCAACGAGACCATCCTCACGGCGACCCAGAAGGTCGATGAGCTGATCGAGAAGATCAAGCGCGTGAAGAAGTCGGTCAACGTGCCCGTCACCACCGGCGACGTCTGGAACACCTGGCGCGACAACCCCGAGCTCGCGGCCAATGTCGACTTCATCGCCGCGCACGTCCTGCCCTATTGGGAATTCTTCACCGACGACCAGGCCGTCGATCAGGCGGTGGATCGCTATCAGCTCCTGAAGAAGCAGTTCCCCGGCAAGCGCATCATGATCGCCGAGTTCGGCTGGCCGAGTCAGGGCTACAGCCGCAGCGGCGACAACCGCGGTCCCGCCGTGCCCGGCCCGCTCCGGCAGGCGAAGGTGCTGCGCAATTTTCTGGCCCAGGCCGCCTCGATCGGCATGGAATACAACATCGTCGAGGCGATCGATCAGCCCTGGAAATATTTCGAAGGCGGCGTCGGCCCGTACTGGGGCGTCCTCAATGCCGCGCGCGAGGCGAAATTCGCCTGGACCGGCCCGATCGTGAATCCCGACTATTGGCAGCTCGCGACCATCGCGCTCCTGGTCGGCGTGCTCTTGTCGCTGCCGATCGTGCGGCTGCGCCAGCCGACCGTGCTGCAGGCCATGATGCTCGCCATCACGGCACACGGCGTCGGCGCCTGGGTCTCCAACGTCTTCGCCTATTGGAACGTGCACTATTTCGTCTGGGGCTCGACCTTCGCGCTGACGCTGGGCCTGATCCTCCTGGTTCCCCTGATCCTCATCGCGATGGCCCGCATCGAGGAGATCGCCGCGATCGCCTTCGGCCGCGAGCCGCAGCGCCTCTTGACCCGCGACAAGGTCGCGCAAGAGCGCGCCGCGATGCCGGAGGGCTATTGCCCGAAGGTGTCGATCCACGTGCCGGCCTATTTCGAGCCGGTCGACATGATGAAGCAGACGCTCGATGCGCTGGCCCGGCTCGACTACCCGAACTACGAGGTCGTGTGCATCATCAACAACACGCCCGACCCGGCGTTCTGGCAGCCGATCCAGGATCACTGCCGCATGCTCGGCGAGCGCTTCAAGTTCATCAACGCCGAGAAGGTCAAGGGCTTCAAGGCCGGCGCGCTGCGCATCGCGATGGAGCGCACCGCTGTTGACGCCGAGATCATCGGCATCATCGACGCCGACTATGTCGTGACGCCGGACTGGCTCTCCGACCTCGTGCCCGCCTTCGCCGACCCCGCCGTGGGCCTGGTGCAGGCGCCGCAGGAGCATCGCGACGAGCATCTGTCGCTGATGCACTACATCATGAACGGCGAGTACGCCGGGTTCTTCGACATCGGCATGGTCCAGCGCAACGAGGAGAACGCGATCATCGTGCACGGCACGATGTGCCTGATCCGGCGCGCGGCGATGGACATGGCCGGCGGCTGGTCGAGCGACACGATCTGCGAGGACACCGATCTCGGCCTCGCGATCCAGGAGCTGGGATGGCAGACCCATTACACCGCCACCCGCTACGGCTCGGGGCTGCTGCCCGACACCTACGAGGCGTTCAAGAAGCAGCGCCATCGCTGGGCCTATGGCGGCTTCCAGATCGTCAAGAAGCACTGGCGCCGCTTCCTGCCCGGCCACAGCCGGCTGACCTCGGACCAGAAGCGCGAGTTCTCGCTCGGCTGGCTCAACTGGCTCGGCGCCGAGAGCCTCGGCGTCGTGGTGGCGATCCTCAACCTGATCTGGACGCCGATCGTTGCCTTCGCCGGCATCGCCATTCCCGACAAGATCCTGACCATCCCGATCCTCGCCGCCTTCGTGGTCTCGCTCGCCCACTTCCTGATTCTCTACCGGCTGCGGGTGGCGGTGAAGCCGTGGCAGATGCTGGGCGCGATGGTTGCGGCGATGAGCGTGCAGTGGACGGTCAGCCGCGCCGTGGCGCAGGGCCTGATCACCGAGCACCTGGCGTTCGCCCGCACGTCCAAGGGCGGCCTGTCGCGGATGTCGATCGAGTTCCAGGCGTTCTGGGAGGCCGTGATCGGCGCCCTGCTCCTGATCGGCGCCACGATTCTGATCGTGACCAACACGCTTGCCATCACCGAGCTCTACATCTTCGCCGCCGTCCTGATCCTGGAGAGCCTGCCATTCCTCTCAGCGGTCGCCATCGCGCTGCTGGAGATGTCCCGCATCAACTCCTTCGAGTTCTGGCGCCACGCCACCGTCCGCACCGCCGAGCTGATCGGCCTGCGCCCGGTCTGGGTGCCCGAGCTGGCCGGGCCCGGAATGCAACCGGCGCCGCTGAGCGCGGCGGCAACGAAGGCGGCGGAGAAGGCGTAGCGCCGAGCGAGGCCTGCGGAAGCCTGCGCCGCGTAGCCCGAATGAGCGGACGCCTGGGCCCGAGGGGGCGCAGGCGGCAGCGACACCCGGGGTCATTGCGACGGCCCGTGAGCCCCCGCAGGTCGCCTCCGCTGCCGCGCTCTCGAGCGCCGACGGCGGCTCATGATGGCGGCTCATGGCGGGCTACGGCACCGTCATCGCCGCGCCCGAAACGATCGTCGATCTCCCGTGGTTTCCCCCGCCCGCCCTATTGACCGGAACGGACCCACCCCCTACACAGCGCCCACGACAGCATGCGGCCCAAGGTCGGGTTTTTTTGCCGCCCCGATCTCATGCCGCAGTGAACCACGGCCACGCCTAAAGCGTTCCGATGGGGACCTGCCGACGATCCGGACCGTGACGGCCCTGCCGTCGCACCGCTTCTTGGAAGCGAGCGCGTAGCTCAGCCGGTAGAGCACGTGACTTTTAATCATGGGGTCCCGGGTTCGAGTCCCGGCGCGCTCACCAAGATCCCGAACGATCGAATAGTCAGCCTGGTAGACGCCTCCCTTGGCCACGTCGGCACATCGGTAAGACGATGCGTGGCCTGGATCGCCCGTAAGCGGCAGCCTGAATGCGTCTCGATCGGAACTCGATTTCATACTCGATGAGTCGAACGCCCTCGATCCTCACGCGGCTTTGGATCCTCAGTCATTCCCTTGGCTACGATGCTCGTGCGAAGCTGGCGGGACGTCTCCATGATCTCTTCCACCAAGGCGATGTCACGAAGAAGCTGCCCGATCACCGCGCGTCAGCTCGATCATGTCGGCACCTCCACGTCTGCCGGAATTGCAGTCTGCGCAACCAGGGTGCTAAGGTCGACAACCAAAGGTATCGCAAGTCATTTTCATCGAATTCCAGTAAGGCCTTTTTGGCTAGGCGTTCGCGCCAGTGGAGCCAGCATGTCTGCAAGCTATGGCGCCGTGATCAACCGGCTGCTCAACGGCGTCGGCTTCCAACTTATTCGCCAATCGACGCTCCATCAGCTGGTCTCGTCGGCCCGCAATGCCAGCGAGCAGGACAACGAGGCAGGACCGAACGACGTCGTCGAACTCGATCCCGCGCGATCGGGCAACGAAGGTGAGGATCAGGTCCCAACGGATTCGCAAGCCAGCGAACCGACGGAGACGGTATCGGCCAGCTATCTCCAGAACCTGCAGCGCGAGAGTTTGGCGCTTCGTGAGATGTCGACCGAGCTCATTAAGCTCAAGCTGCAGCTGGCCGGAGCGAACGACGGTACCAACACGAGCGAGCCCTCGACTCCGGACGTTGCCGGCCCCCGGCTCTACACGCCCGTATACGACTACGCGGGATTGCGAACCGATCCCGCGATCGTGCACAACCATGACTTCATGCGGGATCCCCGCTTTGTCGCCGCCTACGAACGTGGCGCCGCCGCCGAGGGCTATGAGCCTCGCTATTTCTGGCGGACGCATGTTGCGCTCTGGTGCGCCAGCATCGGCGTCAGCCTTGGCGGCGATTTCGTCGAATGCGGCGTCTGTCGCGGCATGCTCAGCTCTTCGATCATGCACTATCTCGACTGGAACAACCTCCAACGTCGATTTTTTCTGTTTGATACGTTTACCGGGGTCGACGAGCGCCTCGTCACCGATGAGGAGGCCGCAAGCGGCAACCTCGGCTACTTCAGAGAGATGTACAAGACCGACATCTATGAGGATGCCGTTCGCAACTTCTCCGAATACAACAACGTCGAAATCATTCGTGGCAGTGTCCCATCCAGCCTGTCGACCGTCGACATCAATGCCGTCGCTTATCTGTCGATCGACATGAACAACGTCACGCCCGAGATCGCGGCCATCGACCACTTCTGGAGCAAGCTGCAGCCCGGCGCCCCGGTTCTGCTCGACGATTATGGTTTCGTCCGCTACGAGGCCCAGAAGCGTGCGTTCGACGCTTGGGCCTCTCAGCATGGCGTCGCTATTCTCGCGCTTCCCACAGGGCAAGGCCTGATCATCAAGCCACCATCGGCGTCAGGGGCTGTGCGTCGGACGTGGCGTCGCATAGCTCCATTTTTGTGCACCGCCACCGTGAAGCGGTTTTTTGGGATGACGACGGCGTAAGGTTGTCCACATGCCGACTGGCTTGTTCGGCCAATCCAAGGCACAATCGAGCGTTGCAGTCTTTGATTTATTGCCGGGGCGTTTCGATGAATTGGGTAGGAACGGTCGTCGCGATTCCATTGGCTGCCATTTCCTTGTCGGGCTGCATCACGACATCGATGCAGGGATATGCCGACCGACAATTGCCGGCGAAGCCGATCGGCCGCATGGTCGCTTACGTCTCTGGACCCGGTCCGCTCGTCACGAGCATTCAAACGAACATCGCCGAGGAGGCGCGGAAACGCGGCGTCGTCGCTGACGACGCGCTGATGCTGTTCCCACCGACACGGACCTACACCAATGCCGAGGTTCAACAGGGACTCGCGCGTGACGCGATTGAAGGCGTCCTCGTCATCAGCGTGGGCGATAGCGGTGTGCAGCAACAATACGCCGGGACGATCTTGTCGGGCCAATACACCGGAACATCGAGCTCGATCGGTACCGTCAACACCTTCGGCAACACGTCGACCATATCCATGAATGGGACGTCATCAGGCATGGTGGTTGCCACCGCGACGCCGACCTACCGCTACAAGCGTCAGACCACGTTCACGGCGCGGCTTCTTGAGGCAAGCACCGGACGCACTCTTTGGGTCGGAAATGGTCAGGTCAACGCCGGCGGCCTTCTCTTCGTCGGTGACGGCGCAAATGCTTCGAGCTCGGTCGCAGCGATCTTTGACGACTTGCAGCGCAAGGGCATCATCGGGTCATCAAGTTGATCAGGAGGGGCTTCATGAGTCTCCCCCTAACCCACCCCATCAGAATTATTAAGTGCACTGTCACCGTAATTCCGTAATTCTGGAGATCTCGTCCCAGCATTTCCAGGTTGGTAAGCTAGGCCACTTGGGGGCCATTTCCGATGATTGCTCCACTTCAAAACCGGGTAAATACGGTGACAGTGCACTAATTCGATCGTCGTTTTCGTTCCTGAATATTGAGCACTGTCACCGTAATCCCTGAGAGTCAGCCAATTGTGGGACGTTCAATGATGAAAAATACTCTTCTCGCAATCCTCAGCTTCTCGATCAGCATGACCACCAACGCATTCGCAGCTCCGAAGAACATGCCGATAGACTTCATCGGGGAGTGGTGCACGCCGTCGAAGGATGGCGACATCACCACCTACACGCTGCCCAGCTGGACCGAAGATCACAAGTGCAACGAAATCCTCTCGATCGACCAATGGGAATTTGTCTTTAACATGGGAGGCGATGTCGAAACCTACTGCAACCCGGAAAGCATTCGGACGAAGCAGGACGTGGCACCATCTGGTGTCGCCTACTTCGCGACGATTTCGGCAAACTGCCGTGAGGGCCTGAATCCAAACCGCAAGAGCCATCGGACGTATGAGTTCAAGCGGTACAAGGGCAACCTGATGATCAGATCGAAATAGACCAGGGCGACTTGATGAATTAGCCAGCGTGACAAACAGCGAGGCTTTCGCCAAGAAGTCATATTGATCCATGTGTAATCTATATAGCATCACTACTAACCAAGCCGCGATCAGGTTACGGTGACAGTGCACTAAACTTCCATCGACCTCAGGTAACGCGGCCGCACTGCCTTAGCCCTTCACCCGCTCACTGCAAACCCAAGCACCAGCTGCTTCGGGCTCTGCTTGAATTCCTTGACCACCGCGGCCCGGACCTTCTCCGACAGCTCCGGCAGCGGCTTGGCGGTGTAGAGCTTGGGGAAGGTCACCATGACCGACGTCAGCGTGCCGTTGTTCCAGTTGAAGCCGACTGCGGGACGCACGCCGGTTTCGGCGAGGAGGTCGGCTTCGACAGCCCGGCTGTAGGCAAGTCCGTTTTGAACGGCGTCGACCATCCCGCAGCCGGCGAGGCATGCGATCAGGGGGATCAGCGCGAGGGCTCTCATGGTCGTCCACTCCAGGGTTCAGCGTCCGGCGACGCGCCGTCGCCACGCATGGCGCCTGCCGAGGTTGCAGCGGCCGGCCAGCATGAATGCTGGCCAGGGCCGGATCATGGCGCGACGGCGCAAGGTTTTCCAGCTTGACGCGCCGGGACAGGTTAGACTGGCGTGAGCCATCCATGAAGGCGGACAATCGTCAGGCATTGGCGTGCATGGTGCTGATCGCTGTCCTGATGGACGCGCTCCTGTCGGCCAAGTATCAAGTATGACGACTGCCGGTGGCGCGGACAGTCCGAGACCGAGTGCTTGCGGCAGGCCCGGGGACTGCCTCCGGTCGGGCGGCCTTGAGCGAGAATTCCGGTGCGCTAAATTGACCTCGCTACTTGGCGCGGCAGTTTCATGCACTGTCACCGCAACCGTAACCGCCAATGACGAAAGATCCGTCCCTTACCCGCCGGGGGCATCGGCCTCCAGCACGACCTTCGCCACGGGATAACGCCAGTCGTTCTTCGTGTTGTCGGCGGCGGCATCGATGCCTGCCACGATGACCGCACCAAGGATCCCGCCGTTGACGCCGCTGGCCAGACGAGCCTGGCGCGTCGCATCGAAGGGTGCGACCGTGATCATCCGCTTTTGATAGCCGGGCTTTTGGCAGGTCACGGCAAGCGTGCTCGACTGTCCGCGATAGAGCGGCACGCGCACCTTCGCGGGGCTCGTCATGGTTGCCGTGAAGCCGGAGGCTTCCAGCGAGCAGGAGGCCCCGGCCATCTCGACCTCGCCTCCCCCGCCGGGATTGTGAAATGTCCGCACCTCCACGAGCTGGTCACCCGCGAACTCGGGCACGCTTGCGTCGGTGCGGCGCTTCGGCTCGTAGACGTCGATTCCTCGGCTGCCTGTCGTCGACCTGACGTCGGTCACACTGTTGACCGCAAGCGGCGCAGCACACCCGCCAAGACACGCCCCTCCAACGATGGCCAGCCAGCCGGCCATCCGACGCAAACCGTTCATTTGAGCCCCCACAGCACCCCTACTGTTGTTGACTAGCGGTAGCAGGGGCCGATCTGGGGAACAATAGCCGCAACCTCAGGGGGAATAGAGCGACTATCAAAAACCGATGACGTTGCGGGTAGGACACAGTCGCTGTCGTCCCCAGCATTAATTAGGTCGTAGTATTGCACGTGTCAGACGAGCGCCAGCGGCGGGAATTCAGGGTCATCAACATGACGCCGTTGCTCCGTCACGACCTGCCTTGCGATCAATGCCAGGGCGGCGTGCGCGATGCTCGCGCTGATTGCAGTGGCCGGCAGGCATTCAGGGGCAGAGACCGGATCATGGCGCGACGGCGCTGCGCTTTCCAGCAACATGTGCTGTGAGGATGCGCGGACAAACTTATTTCATCAGGCCGCTCAACACGATCACCCCTGTCCAGTCCGCTTCTGAAAAATATTCATCTTCCTTTTTTCCGAAACTCATGATTGACTGTCCCCATCCCGTGCTCCTCGAGAGGGGCGGATCGCGATCGTCACGGACGTTGGGCGCGGGATGCGGTGGCCGCAGGCGGGTCGCAGCGTGCTTGAGGCGCGCGGACGAACGACTCCTTGCGGACGTGAAATCGCGTGGTCCTGGCGCCCCGAAGCTGGCGCCAAGTCCTGGGGGTGATGATCCCCGAGGGCGACGGTGGCTATCAAGCCGGACACCGGGGAGATCGCGTATAAGCGTGAAGACCATCGCGCGGGGAATGCCGGGTTGATCCGGCTGAACCTGTGGTGACTGCCGCCTGCTTTTTCTTCTGCAGGCGGGCCATGGGTGAGGCCCTCACCCGGCATTCCCCGCGCCCTCTGTTTCATGGGGGCGAGACGACCGGCACAGCTCGGGCGCGCAAGGCGTTGCGATGACGGTCGAACACGTCCCCTGCCCCGCCCCCCCTGCAACGTGATGAGGTTCAGATGATCAGGCCGAACGGTCGTCATGCGGCGGGACTGAGCGACGTCGCCCGTTGCGTCCCTGCGGTGCGGACGCGCGCGGCTTGCAATCACCGGCTGCCGGGAGTGCGCGCACGAACAGCAACAAGATCTTACATGGCGACATCCGACCTGCGCAAAAGCGCCGCGTCCGCGGCGTGTGTTCGCATGTGTGGCCGCACCCGATCGAACCGATGGCGATCGTCGCGGTGCAGCCGCGATCGCGTCAACCGTATCGTGAGGAAGTCCCGATGTCGTCACCCACGCCAACAGAACGGCGGGCCATGCTCGTCCTGCTCGTCGTTCTCCTTCTCGGCAACATCGCCGCCATCATCGCCTGGCCGTCGCATTGCGGCACGAGCCCACGGCTCACGATCGGCGGGGTCATGCTCGCCGGCTGCGGCGAGGCCGACGCAGCCGGTCCTCACCTCGAGGCGATGCAGCGGCCGCATCGGGCGCCCGGGTCGGTTGAAATGGCGAGGGCGCCCTGACATCGTGGCCGTCACCCGTGGTCCGCGATCAGCAGCCCGCCGAGATCGAGCGCAGCGACGCGTTGGCTGCGGCCGCGCCTTGCGGGCTGATGCGCCTCGTCTCGCCCAAGGAGCTTTCCCGATGTCCACCGCCTTCCTCTTGACCTCGCTGATCGTGGTGGCCTCGCCCGGCACCGGCGTGCTCTACACGCTCGCGGTGGCGCTGACGAAGGGGTCGCGGATGAGCGTCGCCGCGGCGTTCGGCTGCACGCTCGGCATCATCCCGGCGATGCTCGCCGCCATCGTCGGCCTCGCGGCGGTGCTGCACACCAGCGCGCTGGCCTTCGCCGCGCTGAAATGGTGTGGCGTTGCGTATCTCTTGTACATGGCCTGGCAGACGCTCGGTGAGCGTGGCGCGCTCTCGGTGGAGGCCAAGG
Organism: Bradyrhizobium sp. HKCCYLRH1030; assembly: GCF_051168395.1. Taxonomy (NCBI): domain Bacteria; kingdom Pseudomonadati; phylum Pseudomonadota; class Alphaproteobacteria; order Hyphomicrobiales; family Nitrobacteraceae; genus Bradyrhizobium; species Bradyrhizobium sp. HKCCYLRH1030. The sequence goes on from NZ_JBNPUY010000001.1 coordinate 458,353, forward strand.
ATGACGCGAAGGACGCGGCGCGCTCGGCCGGGCGCGTGGTACTGACCGGCTTTCTGATCAACATCCTCAATCCCAAGCTGTCGATCTTCTTCCTCGCCTTCCTGCCGCAGTTCATCGCCGCGGACGAGGCGCATCCGCTCGCCGCGATGCTGGAGCTGTCGGGCACGTTCATGGCGATGACGTTCGCGGTGTTCGTGGTTTACGGGCTGTTCGCGGCAGCCGTGCGCGATCGCGTTGTCAGCCGCCCCAAGGTGATGGCGTGGCTGCGCCGGGCGTTCGCCGGCGGCTTCGCCCTGCTCGGCGCGCGGCTGGCGCTGAGCGAGCGCTGAGGTGGTCGCGCTGGGGCGGAGCGGTCGCGGATGACGAGACAATCCTCAGCCACACGAAGTTGGTCAATTTGTTACTCGTCATGCCCGGACTTGTCCCGCCTGCGCGGCCGAAGCCGCTTCGGCGCGGCGAAGGCCCGGGCATCCATGTCGTTCCAAGGACGCCGATCGACGTGGATGGCCGGGACAAGCCCGGCCATGACGGTGTGGAGCGAGTGCGCCACAAACCTTAAGCCGCGTACGCGACCGCACTCCGCCGTTAGGCGTACCATCAAAAAGCGAAACCCGCCTGAAGCCATTGGCTCCAGACGGGTCTCATCAGTTCAGCAGTTCACCCGGCAGAGATCAGCCGAACTGGTTCATCGTGTTGTGCGCGCCGCCAGCCTTCAGGGCCTTCTCGCCAGCGAAGTACTCCTTGTGGTCGTCGCCGATGTCGGAGCCGGCCATGTTCTGGTGCTTGACGCAGGCGATGCCCTGGCGGATCTCGGCGCGCTGGACGTTCTTGACGTAGCCCAGCATGCCCTGCTCGCCGAAGTACTCGCGGGCGAGGTTGTCGGTCGAGAGCGCGGCCGTGTGGTAGGTCGGCAGCGTGATCAGGTGGTGGAAGATGCCGGCGCGCTTGGCCGAATCCGCCTGGAAGGTGCGGATGCGCTCGTCGGCTTCCTTCGCCAGCGGGGTGTCGTCGTACTCCGCCTTCATCAGCTCGGCGCGGTTGTACTTGCTGACGTCCTGGCCCGCCTCCTTCATCGCGTCATAGACCTGCCAACGGAAGTTGAGGGTCCAGTTGAACGACGGCGAGTTATTGTAGGCGAGCTTGGCGTTCGGGATCACCTTGCGGATGCGGTCGACCATCTTGGCGATCTGCTCGATATGCGGCTTCTCGGTCTCGATCCACAACAGGTCGGCGCCGTTCTGCAGCGAGGTGATGCAGTCGAGCACGCAGCGGTCCTCACCGGTGCCGGGACGGAACTGGTAGAGGTTGGAGGGCAGCCGCTTCGGACGCAGCATCTTGCCGTCGCGGTTGATGATGACGTCACCGTTGCGGGCGTTCTCGGGCGTGACCTCCTCGCAGTCGAGGAAGCTGTTGTACTGGTCGCCGAGATCGCCGGGCTGGCTCGAGAAGGCGATCTGCTGCGTCAGGCCGGCGCCGAGCGAGTCGGTGCGGGTGACGATGATGCCGTCCTCGACGCCGAGCTCCAGGAAGGCGTGGCGGCAGGCGCGGATCTTGGCCAGGAAGACGTCATGCGGCACGGTGACCTTGCCGTCCTGATGGCCGCACTGCTTCTCGTCCGAGACCTGGTTCTCGATCTGCAGCGCGCAGGCGCCCGCCTCGATCATCTTCTTGGCGAGCAGATAGGTCGCCTCGGCATTGCCGAAGCCGGCATCGATGTCGGCGATCACAGGGACGACGTGGGTCTGGAAGCCGTCGATCTTGGCGATGATCTCGGTCTCCTTCGCCTTGTCGCCGGCCTTGCGGGCCGCGTCGAGGCTGCGGAACAGGTCATTGAGCTCGCGCGAGTCGGCCTGGCGCAGGAAGGTGTAGAGCTCCTCGATCAGCGCGGGCACCGAGGTCTTCTCGTGCATCGACTGGTCCGGCAGCGGGCCGAACTCGGAGCGCAGCGCGGCGATCATCCAGCCGGAGAGATAGAGGTAGCGGCGGTCGGTCTTGCCGAAATGCTTCTTGATCGAGATCAGCTTCTGCTGCGCGATGAAGCCATGCCAGCAGCCCAGCGACTGGGTGTACTTGGTGCTATCATTGTCATAGGCGGCCATGTCGGCGCGCATCACGGCCGCGGTGTAGCGGGCGACGTCGAGGCCGGTCCTGAAGCGGTTCTGCAGGCGCATGCGCGCCACGGCTTCGGCGGTGACGCCGTTCCAGGTCGGGTTGGTCTCGAGCAGCGCACGCGCCGCCTCGACCTCGGCCTGGTAGGACGAGGGGCCCTGGAGAGCCTGGTCGTTCAGTCCACGCGGTTGAAAGTTCATGTCCGTGATCCCTTGGTTAAGGACAACCTGGGACCTGTTGTAAGCACCCGGCGCCGGCGGACCAGACATTGCGCGGAAAACTTGTCACACTTTACAAACTTCTCGTGTATAGCTGTAAGGAGATTACAAGACCGGGATTTGGCCATGACCACCGCCACGGCACGATCGATCTTCATGGGCCCGCGCCTGCGCCGGCTCCGGCGCGAGCTCGGCCTGACCCAGGCCGACATGGCCGCGGACCTCGAAATCTCAGCGCCTTACGTGGCGCTCTTGGAGCGGAACCAGAGGCCGGTGACGGCCGACATGCTGCTGCGGCTGGCGCGGACCTACAAGATCGACCTCGCCGATCTCGCCGGCGACGGCGGCGCCGACCACACCGCGCGGATGCAGTCGGTCCTCAAGGACCCGATGTTCTCCGACATCGACATCCCCGCGCTGGAGATCAGCGATCTCGCCGTCAGCTATCCCGGCATGACCGAGGCCTTCCTGCGCCTCTACACGGCGTATCGCGAGGAGCAGCTCGCGCTGGCCGAGCAGCGCGCTCCGGTGCCGGCCGGCAGCGCGCCGCGCGTTGGCAATGACGGCTTCGACGCCAACGATCCCGTCGCCGATGTCCGCCGCTTCCTCGCCGCCCGCCGCAACAACTTTGCCCAGCTCGACGATGCCGCCGAGCGGCTGGCGCAGGCCATCTTCCAGGGGGCGCCGACGGGGGCTCCGCAGGTCTCCGCCGGGCCGGCCGGCTTCATCGAGCGCTTTCGCGTCCGGCATAATCTCCAGGTCCGCTACATGCCGCCGAACGTGATGCTCGGCTCGCTCAGGCGGCTCGACCTGCACCGCCGGCAATTGCTGATCGAGGACTCGCTGGACAGCGCGAGCCTGAAATTCGAGCTCGCCCGGCAGCTCGCTTATCTCGAGCTCGACACCGAAATCGGCGCGGCACTCGAGGATGGCAAGTTCGCCAGCAAGACCGCCGAGCTGCTGGCGCGCCGCGCGCTCGCGGCCTACGCGGCGGCTGCGATCATCATGCCCTATTCGATCTTCGCCAAAGCCGTCGATGCCAGGGCCTACGATCTCGAGGCGCTGGCGCGGCAGTTCGGCACCAGCTTCGAGCAGACGGCGCATCGCGTCACCACCCTGCAGAAGCCGGGCGCGGAACGGATCCCGTTCTTCCTGATCCGCGTCGATCCCGCCGGCAACGTGTCAAAGCTGCTCGACGGCGCCGGCTTCCCGTTCGCCCGCCATGGCGGCGCCTGCCCGCTGTGGTCGGTGCACGGCATCTTCAAGACGCCGCGCCAGATCGTGACGCAATGGCTGGAGCTGCCCGACGGCCGCCGGTTCTTCTCGATCGCCCGCACGGTGACCGCCGGCGGCGGCTCCTATGGCGCGGTGCGCGTCGAGCGGGCGATTGCGGTCGGCTGCGCCGCCGAGCATGCGGGGCAGCTGATCTATACCCGCGACGGCCACGGGCCTGACGCCGACGCGCCGACCCCGATCGGCGTCGCCTGCCGGGTCTGCCACCGGCCGAAATGCGCGGCACGCTCCGCGCCGCCGATCGGGCGCGAGATCCTGCCGGACGATTTCAGGACGTCGTCGGTTCCGTTCGGGTTTTCGGCGGATTGAGCAGGGGATGGTCGTGGAACCAGGAACTGGTCCGCATCCCTGGCGCGAGCGAGAATCCGCCGGATCGGGCTGCAAATCGGCCCGGGACGCCATGCCCCTTGACGGAACAGCCATAAACCGGACAAAGATTGCGCCAAAATGTCGCGGCGGAGGTTGGCCATGAGATACGTCGACGGCGTTGTGATGTTCCTCAGCCTGTGGCTGCTGGCATCGATGGTTCTGGACGCCGTGACGCCGCCCGAGCTGAACTTCTACATGATCGGCCCGATCATTGCGCCGGCCGCGATCATCACCGGCTTCCTGTACTGGCTCCGCATCCCCTCCCGCGACTTCGTGCTGGCGTCCGCAGCCATCTGGATGGTCTGCGAGATGACGATGGAGATGGTCACCCCCAAGCCGCTGTCGCCGCTGCTGGCGGTGGCCGCCGTCGCGCCGCTGCTGGTGGCCGGCATCCTCCTGCACGTCCAGCACTGGCGCCAATCGCGCGGCCGCTTGCCACCGCCCGCTTCGACGCCGACGACCAATCTGCCAGGCTCCTCCAACGCGATGTCGAGCCGGCGGCCGTTCTGAGCCGCGCGACGCCGCGGCAATGGCGGATAGCGTGCAGATTTTCCGTTGTTCTACGGGACCGAATGTTTACGAGGAAATCAGAAACCCCCTCTTAAGTTCCGCGGGTCCATCTGTAGCCGACACACCAGCCGCGCGGGGACCATGCTGAACGAACTTCTCGTGATCGAAGATGCCGACGTTCATCTGTCGATCCTGCGCAAGATCGCCGTGCAGGCAGGCTTTGCGACGACCGGCGTGAACTCGGTCGACGGCGCGATGAGCGTGCTGCGCCGGCGCAATTTCGAATGCATCACGCTCGACCTGAATCTCGGCGAGCGCTCCGGCACCGAGGTGTTGCAGCTGTTGGCGGACATCAAATCCCGCACCCCGGTGCTGATCATCAGCGGCTCCGACGATCAGACCCGCGACGTCACGGTCCGCGCCGGCAAGATCCTCGGCCTGAACGTCTATCCGCCGTTCTCCAAGCCGGTCGACCTCGCTTTGCTCCGACAGACGCTGCGCCAGATCGCCGCCGACACCGACCGGCAGCGCCTCGTCAAAGCCAGCATCCGCTAGCCCGAACGCACGCTCGTTTTCCCGCTTGATCCAGATCAAGGCGCCATACCTCTGCCGCTTGTTGGCTGCAGAGGGGCGAGCGGAAATGAGATGCGATGACGGCAGCGAATTCGGCCAGCGAAGCAGAAGCAGTTGTGAACGAGGCGACGCCCTATGAGCTCGTCGGCGGCGAAGCCGGCGTGCGCCGTCTGGCGGAGCGCTTTTACACCATCATGGACCAGGAGCCCGGCGCCAGCCGCATCCGCGCGATGCACGACGCCGATCTCGGTCCGATCAAGCAGTTGCTGTTCGAATTTCTCAGTGGATGGCTGGGCGGGCCAGCGCTTTATTTCGAGCGGGCCGAACATCGCTGCATCATGTCCGCGCACCGTCCGTATCCGATCGGCGACGCCGAGCGCGACGAGTGGATGACATGCATGCGCCGCGCGATGTTCGATTGCGACATCACCGGCGACATGTATGCGTTGCTGGATCAAGCGTTCCTGCGGATGGCGAACGCGTTCCGGAGCCGCAAGGCGAGCTGACAGGAACGCCCGTCAGCCCGACTTGGTGGCGGCCTCCCGCGCCAGACGCTCGGCCCTGAGCCGCTCGCGGTTGGCGTAAAAGGCCCGCTGGGCCGCCTCGTGATCGCGCATGGCCTGCTCGGCATCAGCCCTGCGGGTGGCGTCACGCGCCCGACGCTCTTCCGGCGTGAGGACGCGAGGCTGTCTGTCTGTGCTATCGTAAGGCATGGGCAGATAACGCCCAAGCGGCCGGGATGTTCCCAGCATACGATGGTTCAGTCCGACTTTCGTGGAAACAGCTGGTCGCGGATGTAGCGCGACGTCGGCGTCAGGCTGAGTCCGTAGGGCTTTTGCCACACCGCGCGGTCGATCTCCTTCTTGTCTCCGATCTCCAGGCGCCCTTTGGCATGCTTGGCGATGAAGATGGCGTCGCTCATCTTGCGACCCGAGCGCTTGTTCTTGGCGGTGACTTCCTTCCATAGCCGCAGCCGGCCGAGCTTGAGCTTGGGAAGCTCCTCCTTGATTTCGCGCTTCAGGCAGTCCTTCGCCGTCTCCTGCGCGCGTTTGCGGCCACCCGGAAACATCCAGCGCCCGTCGGCCCGGCGCCGGACCAGGAGAACCCTTCCGCCCTTGGCGGCAACCAGCTTGGACGCCTTGGTCATGGCCCCGGAGCTCTCACCTCTCGAACAGTGACGAACAATGAAGTGGAGTCTATCAAGATTCGCTCCAACTCCCGCTCCGGAGCTTTGCGGAGATTCGGCCAGAGCTCCGCAGCGGCCAACCAAGCTCACTGCAGCGCTCCGACCGGCGGCAGCGCTCAGTAGCAGGAGCGCGGATCGACCGCCACATACTCTCCCGACGGATATCGATAGTAGCAATCGCCCTGCGATAGATAGTAGCCTGGTCGCGCCGCAGCCGTAGCGCCGGCGATCGCGCCGGTGGCACCACCAAGCACGGCGCCCGCCGCGGCACCGCCCGCCTTGCCGGTGAGGATACCGCCGAGCACCCCGCCGATGATCGCGCCCCCGAGCGCGCTGGCGCCCGGATCGACTTCGGCCGGAGGCGGCGCCGGCTCGTAGGCAACCGGCGGGGGCGCCTCGTAGGCCGCCGACGGCGCATAGACCACATCGTCAGCATAGTCCTCCGACACGTAGGTCGGCGGCCCTTCCATGGGCTCGGGATAATAGTACCAGACGCCGCCGACGTCCCACCACCAGCCCGGGCGGCCGTTGTGAACCTCGTGCCGCCATCGGCCACCCTCCCAGCCGACCCGGCCGCGATAAGACTGCCCACCATAGTCGCGCACCGCGACCCGGCCGTGCGCATAACGCGCATCCGGTCCCCGCCCGGCCATCGCCGGACCAGGGCCCGGGCCGTGGCCCGCTGCGAAGCCCTGACCGGCTCCCGGCGGACGTCCCTGAGGGCCAACGGCAGCCCGCGGCGGTGCGCCCGGCTGTGCTCCCTGCGGCTGGCCGGCCATGGGGCCGGCTTGCCGCGGGATCTGGACATGGGGCTGGCCGGCCGGTTGCCCACCCTGGGTCGGCGCTTGGCGAATGACACCCGGCGGGCGGGCCTGGGGCGAATGCCCGGCGCCAGGACCAGCCTGGTCCTGGGTTTGCGCCCAGGCTTGGGCGGGGATCACGACCGCGGTCAGGATCGCGATCGCGGGCAGCCACCGTGTGCTCTGGTTGGACAACGTCATTCTCCCCTACCCTTGATCGCCCGCCGTCTGCGCTGGTTGCCGCGCACGCGGGGTGTGATGCGGATTGATGATCCCGGATCGCCGGCTTCGGCGTGGATGGTCCGGACACACCATAGTTTGCGCGACAAACGGGTAAAATCCCGACGATTTTGCGGCCAAGTCAACCTGCTGCCGTCAACCTGCTGCCGTCAGGTTAACCGAGACGCCGGCTGATTCGCCGCTCCGATCATGCAAACTCGCCGGCGCGGCCTTGCCGATCCGGTACGGGCAGATCGGCGGTCACCGGTCGGGCACGATCACATTGCAGTTGGTTCGTCCCGACATCAGGCAGTCCTGCATCCGGCTTGCGGAGGTCAGGCTGCGGGCCAGCCACAAGCCGAAGGCCACGACGAGCGCCGCGAACACGAGTGCCGCCACGGCGCCACGTCTATCCGGCCCCTGCGTACTCATCGCCGGTGCGCCTAGGCGGCACGCAGGCCAGCGGCCTCACCGTGCGGTTGCTGCTGCTGGCGCGATGCCGGCGAGATCGATTCGATCCGGGTACAGCTCGTCACCCAGAACAGCTGCCCGCATTCCCATTCGGAACCCAGCACACCGGCCGAAACGGGCCTCGGGCGGGCGAGGACCGCCGTCATCACGCATGCGCTGACCACGAGAGCGACGAGCGCGAGGCCGAGCGCCATGCGCCCGCGGCGAACAGAGGTCATGCCGGTCAACTCCGTTGGATGTCGCACCCGGGCGGTGCGCTGGTGCCCGCGAGGCGTGAAGCGACTCACGGCCGGCCGACCTGCGTCAGCGACGGGGATGGTTACATAGCCTCCGGCGAGCGCCATGCAAGCGCCAGGCAGGACGGATGTGGAGGAGCGGCGATAAAGCATTTGTCATCGACGCATGCGATCCTATACACACGGGCTCGCGTCGGCCTCCGCTCGTGTTCACGATCTCGTGGAAGAATTGCCTGGCGGCGCGTGCAGCCCCTGACCGACCACACCCTGATCGAACACCCAAATAGCGAAGTGACGACGTCTCCATGAGAGGATTCAAGGAACCTGGATTTGCCGATCGGCAGAAGGCCGCGCAGCAGGCCCGCCAGAGCATCGTGCAGAAGTTCAAATCGCAGCCGGGACCGGACGATCCCGAAGTCGTGAAGCGACGGCAGGAGCGCGAGGCCGCCGCCGCCCGCCGCGAGCAGCAGCGATTGGAGCGCGAGGCCGCCAAGGCTGAGCAGCAGCGTCTCGAGGAAGAGGCCAAGGCCGCCGAGAGTGCCCGGCTTGCGCGCGAGGCGGAAGAAGAAGCCGCCCGCTTGGCCGAGATGGAAGCCGAGCAGAAGGCGAAGCGTGATGCGCGCTACGCCGCGCGCAAGGCCCGTGGAAAGAAGAAGTAAGCAGCGACGCCGCCGCCACCAGACCTGCGCGTCGTCGCGTCCGGCATCGCGCGACTCCTCAATTCATCGGCGATGGGACTGATACGGTCGTCCCATCGCACGATGCCGTGCGAGACGAGCTAGTTCTTCTTCATCATGCCGTCGTCCTTCTTCATCCCGTCCTTGGACATGGCATCGTCCTTCTTCATGGCGTCTTTCGCCATCGAGTCCTTCTTCATGCCGTCGTGGGACATCGCGCCCTTTTTCATCCCATCGTCCTTGCTCATCTTGTCTTCCGCGAAGGCCGCCGGCGCGACGGCCACGTTGAACGCGAGGGCGGCAGCGGAGATACCGAGGATGAGGCGGCTACGATTGGTCATGATGATCGCTCCTTCGTATGACGGGGTTCGACGGCGACGGACGCGCCGTTCTTGGATATCGACGTTCCGATGAAGGCGATTGTTACGAGCGCGGGCGAGAATTTTGTTCGATCAAATTTGACTCGAATGCGTCCCGTTCCGGAATCGAGGACACAATTTTGCCCGGCAAGATCATGTTAGTACAACCGCGCAAGGGATTCACAGGCCGGTACGTGCGCCGCAGCAATATGTCGCTTCCCATGCATTTGGCCTCGAACGAACTGTCTAGTTCGGCTAGAGGTAAGCTCGACAGATTGGCTGGTATAAGTCACGCCAACGAACCGGGTCGGGAACCCAACCAGAAGTTGTTCAGGGGAAATCTCATGCTCACACGCCGTCATGTCATCGCATCCGCGCTCGCTGCGCCGGCCATGCTGCGTTTTGGAACCGGTACGGCCCACGCAGCAACGACGCTGAAGATCTCTCACCAGTTTCCCGGCGGCACCATCGACAAGGGCGATTTCCGCGACCGGCTCTGCCGGGTGTTCTCCGAGGAGGTTGCGAAGCGCTCCGGCGGCGAGATCGCGACCGAGATCTATCCCAACTCCTCGCTCATCAAGACCGTCGCGCAGTTCTCGGCCATGCGGAAGGGCGCGCTCGACATCAGCCTCTATCCGATGCCTTACGCCGGCGGCGAAGTGCCTGAGACCAACATCGCGCTGATGCCGGGTCTGGTCACGACCTACGACCAGGGCATGCGCTGGAAGAATGAGCCGGTCGGCAAGACGCTGAGCGATTTTCTGGCCGACAAGGGCATCATCCTGCTGACCTGGGTCTGGCAGGCGGGCGGCGTTGCCAGCCGATCGCGGCCGCTGGTGACGCCGGAGGACGCCAAGGGCATGAAGGTGCGCGGCGGCTCGCGCGAGATGGACATGGTGCTGCAGACCGCCGGCGCCTCGGTGCTGTCGGTGCCATCGAACGAAATCTACACCGCGATGCAGACCGGCGCCTGCGATGCCGGCATCACCTCGTCGACCAGCCTGATCTCGTTCCGCCTGGAGGAAGTGTCGAAGGCCCTGACCTCCGGCGCCAAGGCGTCGTACTGGTTCATGCTCGAGCCGCTGATGATGTCCAAGGCCTCGTTCGACAAGTTGCCGAAGAACCAGCAGGACATCCTCCTCGCGGTCGGCGCGGAGATGGAGGCGTTCGGGCGCAAGGGCGCGCAGGACGACGACATCGAAGTTGCCAAGGTCTACGAAAAGGCGGGCGCGAAGGTTGTGGAGCTCGATGTCCAGACCGTCAACAAATGGCGCGACATTGCCCGTGACACGGCCTGGAAGGACTATGGCGGCAAGTCTGCGAACTGCGCCAAGCTCCTCAAGCTCGCTTCCGACGTCGCGGCCTGATTGATGCACGCGCCCGTTATCGATACCGAGGCCACGACAGCCATCGGCGCCAGCGGTCCGCTGGCGCCGCTCCAGCGTGTTGTCTCGCTGCTCAATCGCATCATCGTGGTTCTGGCCGCGTTCGCACTGGTCGCGGCCTGCCTCATCCTGAGCTACAGCGTGGCGGGCCGTGCACTGTTCAAGGCCGCCAACTACTGGCAGGACGAAGCCGCCGTGTTCTTGCTCGTCGGCGCCACCTTCATGACTGCGGCCTATGTGCAGGAGCATCGCGGCCACGTCAGCATCGAAGCCTTCGTTGGGCTGATGTCGCCGCTCGCCAACAAGATCAGGCTCTGGCTGGTCGACGTCGCGAGCTTTTTGTTTTGTGCCTTCTTCACTTGGAAATCCTGGACCCTGACACATGAGGCCTGGGTCGATGGTCAGGTCTCGAATTCGATGTGGTCGCCGCCGCTGGCGATCCCTTACGGCCTGATGGCCGCCGGGATGACCCTGCTGTGCCTGCAGATGCTGCTGCAGATCGTGGCTCCGCTGACCGGAGCGCGTCGATGAGCGTGTTCGGAATTGGGGTTGCCTACGGACTCTCGACCCTGTTTGCGATGTTCGCGGGCATGCCGATCGCGTTCGCGCTCGGCGCCGTGGCCGTCGTGTTCATGGCCATCTACATGCCTGCCGCGTCGCTCGATACGGTCACGCAGAACGTCTACGAGGAAATGGCGTCGATCACGCTGCTATCGATCCCGCTGTTCATCCTCAAGGGCGCGGCGATCGGCCGCTCCCGCGCAGGCCAGGACCTCTACTCGGCGCTGCATGCGTGGCTGCATCGCGTGCCCGGCGGATTGGGCGTCGCCAACGTGTTCGCCTGCGCGCTGTTCGCGGCGATGGCGGGATCGTCCCCCGCGACCTGCTCGGCGATCGGCTCGGCCGGAATTCCCGAGATGCGCAAGCGCGGCTATTCCGGGGGCTTCGCGGCCGGCATCATCGCGGCCGGCGGCACGCTCGGCATTCTGCTGCCGCCCTCGATTACGATGATCCTGTTCGCGATCGCGGCGGAGAAATCGCTGGGACGACTGTTCCTGGCCGGTATCGGCCCCGGGCTCTTGCTGGTGACCCTGTTCGGCGTCTATTCGGTGGTGCGCTTCCGGCAGGAATATGCGCGCGCGAAAGCCGTCTATGAGAAATCGGGCGCGTGGTCGGACATCCTGACCAAGGACGATTTTACGATGGCGCAGCGCTTCTCCGTGCTGCCACGCGTGATTCCGTTCGTGCTGCTGCTGACCGGCGTCATGGTCGCGCTCTATGGCGGCCTCGCCACGCCATCGGAAACAGCCGGTCTCGGCGGCATCCTCGCGCTCGTGCTGATCGCGATCATCTACCGCGTCTGGAGCCCGGCCGATCTCGCGCCCATCATGAAGGCGACGCTGCGCGAATCGACCATGCTGATGCTGATCATCGGCATGTCGCTGCTGTACTCCTACGTGATGAGCTACCTGCACATCTCGCAGTCGGTTGCGGAGTCCATCGTGGCGATGCACCTGCCGCGCTGGGAACTGTTGTTCGCGATCCTGCTGATGGTGGTCGTGCTCGGCTTCTTCCTGCCGCCGGTATCGATCATCCTGATGACTGCCCCGATCATCCTGCCGCCTCTGCGGGCAGCAAACTTCGACATCATCTGGTTCGGCGTGGTGATGACGATCGTGATGGAGATGGGCCTGATTCACCCGCCGGTGGGTCTGAACATCTTCGTCATCAGGAACGTCGCGCCGGACATCCCGCTGCGCGAGGTGATCTGGGGCACGCTGCCGTTCGTCCTGCTGATGATGGCCGCCGTGCTGCTGCTCTGCTTCGTGCCGCAGATCTCGACGGCGCTGCCGGATCTCGTGATGGGGCCGGATCTCAGCCGCTGACACGCGGCGAATGGCGAATAGGGAGTGGCGAATAGGGAATACGGCGAGTCTGCCTTTCCCTACTCGCTATTCGCCCCTTCAGCCATTTGCTGCTCGCATGTTCTTCGCGTTCAGCGCCGCTGCAACACGGCTGACGGGTGGCCGACCGAGCAGCCGGCTCATGTCGTTGGTGGCGGCCAGCAGTTTCGTCATGTCGACGCCGGTGCGGATGCCCATGCCTTCGAGCATGTAGACGACGTCCTCGGTCGCGACGTTGCCAGTCGCGCCCGGCGCGAACGGGCAGCCGCCGAGGCCGCCGGCCGCGGCATCGATGACGCGGACGCCCTCCTCCATGCCCGCATAGAGATTGGCCAGCGCCTGGCCGTAGGTGTCGTGGAAATGCATCGCCAGATGCGTCACCGGCACGTCGTCGCAGACGGCGCGCAGCATCTGCTTTGCCTTGAGCGGCGTCCCGACACCGATCGTGTCACCCAGCGAGACCTCGTAGCAGCCCAGATCCCACAGCGCCTTGGCCACGCCGGCTACTGCCTGCGGCTTGATCTCGCCCTCATACGGGCAGCCCAGCGCGCAGGAGACGTAGCCGCGCACCCTGATGCCGTCGGTCCTGGCGTGGGCGATCACCGGCTTGAAGCGCTCCAGCGACTCCGCGATCGAACAGTTGATGTTGGCGCGGGAGAAGCTCTCGGAGGCCGCAGTGAACACGGAAATCACCCTGGCGCCGGCAGCGCGCGCGGCCTCATAGCCCTTCACGTTGGGCACCAGCACATGGAATTCGCCGGGCAGCGCAGCCACACTGCGCATGACCTCGTCCGAGCCCACCATCTGCGGGATCGCCTTGGGCGAGACGAAGGCGCCGACCTCGACCGTGGTCAGGCCCGCCGCGACCAGCGCGCGGATGAAGGCGATGCGATCGGCGACGCTGATCGACATCTTCTCGTTCTGCAGGCCGTCCCGCGGGCCCATTTCGATGATGCGCACGCTCTCGCTCATGCCGACCTCTTCGGTTCGAGGATCAGGCGGACGGTTCGAGGTCCGCCAGTTCGACGCCTTCCTGCACGATGTCGCCGACCTTGCACTTGATCGCCTTGAGCCGGCCTGCGAACGGCGCTCGCAGGGTCTGCTCCATCTTCATGACTTCGAGCGTCAGGATCGCCGCACCCTTCTCCAGGACGGCGCCTTCCTGCGCAAGCAGCGCCACGACGGTCCCCGGCAACGGCGCCACGATCTTGTCCTCGCCGGCCTGCTCCTCGTCGTCACCGCCGAACGGATCGATCCAATGCAGATCGAAACGGCCGTTGCGGGTCCGCAGGTACAGCTCATGGCCCTCGATGACGGCCACCACATGGGATTTGACGCCGTCGCACACAAGGTCGAAGCCGCCGTCATCAGTCGGAAGTGCCGAGAACGAGGTCTCACGGCCCTCGATCGACAGGCGCTGCACGCTGGGACCATAGGCCAGCGTGGCGGTCCGCGGTTCATTCGCCGCGCTTTGGCGGAACGAGAACACGCGCTGCCGCAGTCCCACCGGCATCCAACCGGATGCGCGCCACGGCGAGCCTTGCTCCTTGGCCGCGGTCTGCTCGCCGATGAGAATGGCCGCGACGGCGGCACTGAGCTCGAGGTCGCCGGCCACCGCCCCCGACTGGGTCAGATGTGTCAGATGGCGCTCGATGAAACCGGTGTCGATCGCGTTGGCCACGACGTCGGGATGCGTTAGCAGCGACGACAGGAACGGGATGTTGCTGACGATGCCTCGGACGTCGGTGTCCTCAAGGCCGCGGTTGAGCCGCTCGATCGCAACCTCGCGGGTCGGCGCCCAGGCGATCATCTTGGCGAGCATCGCATCGTAATAGGGCGAGACCACATCGCTCTCGCGATAGCCGGCATCGATGCGCAGGCCGCCGGTTTCAGCGGGAAGCCGCCAGGTCTTGATCGTGCCGACCGAGGGCATGAAATTCTTGGCGGGATTCTCCGCGTACACGCGTGCCTCGATGGCATGGCCATGCAAGCGGATCTGGTCCTGCGTCAGCGGCAGCGCTTCGCCGAAGGCGACGCGCAACTGCCATTCGACGAGATCGACGCCGGTGATCAACTCGGTGACGGGATGCTCGACCTGCAGGCGCGTGTTCATCTCTATGAAGAACACGTCGCGGCCGTCGGAGACGAACTCGATGGTGCCCGCCCCGACATAGTTGACCGCGCCGGCCGCGCGACGCGCCGCGGCGCAGACCGTCTCCCGCTGCTCCGGCGTCAGCGTCGGCGACGGCGCCTCCTCGATCACCTTCTGGTGCCGACGCTGCAAGGTGCATTCGCGCTCGAACAGCGACACCAGATTGCCGTGGCTGTCGCCGATGATCTGCACCTCGATGTGGCGCGGGTTCTGGACGAATTTCTCGATCAGCACACGATCGTCGCCGAACGCCGCCTTGGCTTCGCGCTTGGCGCTGGTGACGGCATCAGCGAGATCGCCGGCTGCATCGACCACGCGCATGCCGCGGCCGCCGCCACCGGCGGAGGCCTTGATCAGAACGGGAAAGCCGATCCGCGCGGCTTCATTGGCGAGCGTCGCCTCGTCCTGCGCCTCGCCGTGATAGCCGGGCACCAGCGGCACGCCGGCCTGCTCCATCAGGAATTTGGAGCCGGACTTGGAACCCATCGCGGTGATCATCGCGGCCGTCGGCCCGACGAACACCAGGCCCGCGTCGAGACAGGTCTGCGCGAATTCGGCGCTCTCGGACAGGAAGCCATAGCCGGGATGAACCGCCTCGGCGCCTGTCTGCCTCGCAGCCTCGATCAAGCGCTCGATGTTGAGATAGGAATCGCGGGCGCGTGCGGGGCCGAGCAGCACCGCCTCGTCGGCGAGCGCGACATGCAGCGCGTTTCGATCCGCCTCGGAGTAGACCGCGACGGTCTTCAATCCCATCGCGCGTGCCGTGCGGATGACGCGCACGGCGATCTCGCCGCGGTTGGCGATCAGGAGCTTGCGAAAACGACGATACAATCCGGGACGAGCCATGATCACATCCTGAACAGGCCGAATTTGGTCGGCTCGACCGGGGCATTGGCGGCGGCAGACAATCCGAGCCCGAGCACAAGGCGGGTATCGGCGGGATCGATCACGCCGTCGTCCCACAGCCGCGCCGTCGCGTAGTAGGGATTGCCCTGGGCCTCGTATTGCGCACGGATGGGGCTGCGGAATTTCTCTTCCTCTTCCGCAGGCCAGCTCTCGCCCTTGGCCTCGATGCCGTCGCGGCGGACCTGGCTCAGCACCATCGCGGCCTGCTCGCCGCCCATCACCGAGATGCGCGCGTTCGGCCACATCCAGAGGAAACGCGGCGCATAGGCGCGGCCGCACATGCCGTAATTGCCGGCGCCGTAGGAGCCGCCGATCACCACGGTGAACTTGGGAACCGACGCGGTCGCGACCGCAGTCACCAGCTTGGCGCCGTCGCGGGCGATGCCGCCGGCCTCGTATTTCTTGCCGACCATGAAGCCGGTGATGTTCTGCAGGAACACCAGCGGAATGTTGCGCTGGCAGCACAGTTCGATGAAATGCGCACCCTTCAGCGAGCTCTCGCTGAACAGGATGCCGTTGTTGGCGATGATGCCGACCGGATGGCCCCAGATGTGGGCGAAGCCGCACACCAGCGTCTGGCCGTAGAGCTTCTTGAACTCGTCGAACTCCGAGCCGTCGACCACCCGCGCGATGATGTCGCGCACGTCGAACGGCTTGCGGCCGTCGACCGGCACGACGCCGTAGATCTCTTCCGCCGCATAGCGCGGCTCGCGCACCTCGCGCATGTTCAGCGCGCTGCGCGCGCCCGGCGGCTTCAGCGTGCCGACGATGCGACGCGCGATGCCGATCGCATGGGCGTCGTTCTGTGCGTAGTGATCGGTGACGCCCGACTGGCGTGAATGCACGTCGGCGCCGCCCAGTTCCTCGGCGGTGACCACCTCGCCGGTCGCCGCCTTCACCAGCGGCGGGCCGCCAAGAAAAATCGTGCCCTGATTGCGCACGATGATGCTCTCGTCCGACATCGCCGGCACATAGGCGCCGCCGGCGGTGCACGAGCCCATCACGATCGCGATCTGCGGGATGCCTTGCGCCGACATCTGCGCCTGATTGTAGAAGATGCGGCCGAAATGCCGCTCGTCCGGGAAGATCTCGTCCTGCAGCGGCAGGAACGCGCCCCCGGAATCGACCATGTAGACGCAGGGAAGGTTGTTCTGCCGCGCGATGTCCTGGGCGCGCAGGTGCTTCTTCACCGTCATCGGGTAGTAGGTGCCGCCCTTGATGGTGGCGTCGTTGGCGACGACGACGCATTCGCGGCCGGCAATGCGGCCGATGCCGGTGACGATGCTCGCCGAATGGACGTCGCCGCCATAGAGCCCGTGCGCGGCCAATGGCGACAGCTCCAGGAACGCCGTTCCAGGGTCGAGCAGCAGGTCCACACGCTGACGCGCCAGCATCTTGCCGCGCGACAGGTGCCGCTTGCGCGAGGCCTCGCCGCCGCCCTCGGCGACCTGCCCCAGCTTCGTCCTGAGGTCGGCGACCAGCGCGCGCATGGCGTCGGCATTGCGGGCGAAATCGGAGGACGATGGATCGATCGTGGAGTGAAGCGTCATGACCGGCGTCTTCGTTGCGAGGCTGGAGGGGGAAGCCGTGGGAGCACGCGTCAGAGCGGTCGCGGCCGTTCAGGCCGCTGAGAGCCTGGGTGTACCATCTTTGCCCGCATGCTGTCCTCCCTGCCCGTCGTCGGCGGCCCGGTCTGCGGCCGTCCGTCCTTCTCGAATTAAACGATCATACGTTTTTAAATTCTATTCTCAAGCGGATTGTTGTAGGGTCCGGGGTGAGCAGCATTTGCTTGAGACCACGGAATTTTCAGACTTCACTACGGGGCCCCTCCCGAGGCGGATCCGCCGCGATCGGCACCGGGACGGTCCAGCGAGGACGAGATGGCGCGCACGATCGGGTCACATGGTCCGACGACGATGGAGGCGATCCGCAAGGCCGGCCTGCGGCTGATCTTCCAGCACGGCTATGAGGCCATGAGCCTCCGCCAGCTCGCCGCCGAGGTCGGCATCCAGCCAGGCTCGCTCTACAATCACATCAGCACCAAGCAGGAGCTGCTGGCGGAGCTGATCCAGGACCACATCAACAATCTCCTGCGCGAGCTCGACCAAGCGCTGCGCGACACCCATGGCCCCGTCGAACGCCTGCGGGCGTTCGTCGCCTTCCACGTCAGCTATCACATGACCCGGAAGCGCGAGGTCTTCATCGCCAATTCGGAGCTGCGCAGCCTCGATCCCCGCAACTATGAGGCGGTGGTGGCGCTGCGCGGCGCCTATGAGCGCCGGCTGGCCGACATCCTCGGCGACGGTGTGGCGCAAGGCGTGTTCGACGTCGACGACATCCAGGTCGCGACCTTTGCCATCATCGCGCTCCTGACCGGGCTGTGCAGCTGGTACCGTCCTGGCGGCCGGCTCACCAGGGAGGCGATCATCGCGGCCCACGAGAAGCTCGTGCTCTCCGGCGTCATGCCGCGCACCGCCGGGCCCGATCAGGCCGGCGGTGGCCGGCCTGATCACCCGACCGGCTGAACGGGCGGCGCCGATGGCTGGCAGCCCGGAGCTCGACGCGATCGATCGCAGGATCCTGGCGGAGCTCCAGGCCGATGGCCGGATCCGCATGAACGAGCTCGCCGACCGGGTGGGGATCTCGCATCCGAACTGCCTGCGCCGGGTGCGGACGCTGCGCAGCAGCGGCGTGATCAAGTCCATCCGCGCCAGCGTCGATGAACGGTCGCTGGGCTATGAGGTGGTCGCGTTCGTGTCGATTCAGCTCGACAGCCAGCACCAGACGGCGCTGGAATCGTTCGAGGCCGCGATCGTGACGTTGCCCTGGGTCCAGCAATGCTGGCGGCTGTCGGGAGATGCGGATTTTCTGCTGAAATGCGTGTCGACCGGGGTCGAAGGCATGAGCCGCCAGCTCCGCCAGTTCGCCGCCCTGCCCGGCGTCCGGGCCATCAGGAGCTTCCCGGTGCTCGGCCTGTCCAAGGACGCGCCGCTGCCCAACCCCGGCGGGCCGCCTCAAACAGGGTGAACGGACGACGGCCGGGCCGGCCCCTCAATGCGTCCAGGGCTCGCCGCGGCGGAACGAGAAATTGTCGGCATAGGCGATCTGCCGCTTCACCGGCTCCTTCGGCTCGATCACCTGATAGGGAATGCCCTTGCGCTCGCAATAGGCGATCGCCTCGTCCTTGGTGTCGAAGCGCAAGGTGACCTGCTGCTTCATGTCCGAGGAGGACGTCCAGCCCATCAGCGGCTCGACCGAACGCGGCTGCTCCGGCTCATAATCCAACTGCCAGTCCCGGGTCTTGGCCTTGCCCGATTGCATCGCGTTCTTGGCGGGCTTGAAAATGCGTGCGGTCATGGCTGGAAGAGCCCCTGGAAGCTGCGTCGTCATGCGTTTGGCGGAAACGGCCGGGATGGGGTACAGGCAAGCGTCGGCACGGAACGGTGATTCCCATCCTGGACATGACCGTCTATCGTGCCCCGTATAGTCATTCTGCCGTCCCGTGACAATCTCGGTCGACTGCCACGGCGCCTCTGCTCCCCGAACGCTTTCCATTCAAAACAGTGCGTTGAAGCGGCCATGAAAATCAATGCCACGCTGCCCGAGCGAGGGCGCGACCTTCGGCTCGACCTGTTTCGCGGAATCGCCAACTGGGCGATCTTTCTCGATCACATCCCGGACAATGTGGTGAACTGGATCACCACGCGGAATTACGGCTTCAGCGACGCCGCCGACCTGTTCGTGTTCATCTCCGGCTATACCGCCTCGTTCGTCTATGCGCGCATGATGATCGACCGCGGCTTCATCGTCGGCGCCACCCGGCTGTTCAAGCGGGTGTGGCAGCTCTACGTCGCCCACATCGTGCTGTTCGTGATTTATATCGTGGCCATCAGCTATCTGGCGACGCGGTTCGGCGTCTCCGAGATCATCGACGAGTTCAACGTCGCAGGCCTCGTCGACCACGCCAGCGATACGCTGGCCCAGGGACTGATCCTGAAGTTCAAGCCGGTCAATCTCGACGTGCTGCCGCTCTACATCGTGCTGATGGGCTTCTTCCCGCCGGTGCTGTGGATGATGCTGCGCCAGCCCGACCTGACCATGATCGCCTCGATCGTGCTTTGGCTCGTGGCGCGACAGATGGGCTGGAATTTTGCGGCCTATCCGGCGGGCACCTGGTACTTCAATCCGTATTGCTGGCAGGTGCTGTTCGTGTTCGGCTCGTGGTGCGCGCTCGGCGGCGCCCGCCGCTCGATGGGCATCATCATGGCGCCGGCCACGCTGTATTTCTGCATCGCCTATATGGTGCTCGCGCTGGTCATGACGATGGCCGGCCGCTTCCCCGAGCTCGGATCGATGTTTCCGAACTGGCTCTATTCGGCCTTCAATCCCAACGACAAGACCAATCTCGCGCCGTACCGCTTCCTGCATTTCGTGGTGATCGTCATTTTGGTCATCCGGTTCGTGCCGAAGGAATGGCCGGGCCTGGAGTGGAAGGCGTTCGATCCCCTCATCGTCTGCGGCCAACAGTCGCTGGCGGTGTTCTGCGTCGGCGTGTTCCTGTCCTTCATCGGCCATTTCACCCTGATGCTGAGCTCAGGTTCGCTGCTGGCGCAGATCCTCGTCAGCGCGGCGGGTATCGCGATCATGACCACCGTGGCCTACTACATCTCCTGGTCGAAGCGGCAGGACAAGCCGCTGCCGAAGCCGCCTGCGCCGAAGTAAACCCCGCGCATCAGGGGCGCGGGGGCGGTCCCGCGTCCGTTGACCTGCATCAAGCCGGCCACGATCGGGCTCGCTAAGGTTTGCTTCACAACGAGTGCCGCCTTCCGCGGCGCGCGTTCCATGGCGAACGCGCAAGGCCGCCACGCGGCGATTTGCTGACAAGGACCAGAATATGCCGACCCATTTCCATGCCGTCGTGTGGCTCGATCACAGCGAGGCCAAGGTGTTCCATATCGGACTGACCGGTGCCGACGAGCTGACGCTGCATCCACACCTGCAGACCAAGCACCTGCACCACAAGGCCAACGAGATCGGCAGCGGCCACGCGGCGCCCGACAAGAATTTCCTCGAGGAGGTCGCGCACGCGCTCGATGACGCCGGCGAGATCCTGATCATCGGCCCGGCCGGCGCCAAGACCGAGCTTGCCAAGTACCTGCACGAGAAGCATCCTGCGGTCGGAAAGCGCATCGTCGGCGTCGAAGCTGCCGATCACCCGACCGATCGCCAGATCGTCGCCTATGCCAAACAGCACTTCAAGATGGCTCCGCCCCGCGTGGCGACGGGCACTGCCGGCTAAGTATAGCCTTTCTCCCGTCGCAGGGTCCGTTCGATCATGGACATGCTGACGCCGGACCGATCCAACGCCATTGCTGCCCCGCCGGCCGTCGATCGCGGCCGGCGTCGTTTTCCGTGGCGCGGCCTGCTCTCGATCATCCTGCTGTTCGGCGCGCTGGCTGGGCTTGCCGCATGGTGGCTGCGTGGACCGCTGATCGCGACCGCCCGCATCACCCGCGGCACGGCGGCCGAGATCGTGTATGCGACCGGCGCGGTGGAGCCGGAGACGTGGTCGCGGAGCACGCCCCTGGTCCGCGGCCGCATCGTCGAGCGCTGCCGCTGCGAAGGCAAGCTGGTCAAGGCCGGCGACGTGCTGGCGCGGCTCGACGACAAGGAGGCGCTGGCCACCTTGAACGATCTGCGCGCACAGGAGGAATTCCAGCGCCTCGAATTCGAGCGGCAGACGCAGCTACTGGCACGCGGCGCGGCCACCTCGCAAGCGTACCAGCGCTCCGAAAGCGATCTCGCCCGCATCCGCGCCCAGATCGCGGCCCAGACCCAGCGCCTCGACTACTTCAAGCTGGTGGCGCCGATGGACGGCGTCGTCCTCAAGGAGGACGGCGAGGTCGGCGACATGGTTGATCCCGGCACCATCCTCTACCGCGTCGGCCTGGAGAAGCCGCTCTGGGTCGTCGCCGACGTCAACGAGGAGGACATCCCCCGTGTCCAGGTCGGGCAGAAGGCGCTGCTACGCGCCGATGCGTTTGGCAACCAGGCCCTGCCCGGGACGGTGAAGCAGATCACGCCGGCGGGTGATCCCGTGGCCAAGACGTTCCGCGTGCGGATCGGCTTGCCCGACAACACGCCGCTGCGCGTCGGCATGAGCGTCGAGGCCAACATCGTCAGCCGCGAGACGGGTGACACGCTGCTCGCGCCGGCCAATGCCGTCGTCAACAACAGCCTCATGGTGATCGATGGCGGCCGTGTGCACCGGCGCGCGGTGCGGATCGGCATCCGCGGCTCCGCGGCGGTCGAGATCCTCGACGGCGCCCGCGAGGGCGAGCTGGTCGCGGCGCCGGCGACCGCCGACATCAAGGACGGCGAGCGGATTCGCGTGATCGAGCCCGAGACGTCCGTGCCATGAGCCTCGTCCTGACCATCGCCTGGACCCATGTGCGCCACCGCGCCCGCCAGACGCTGGTCGCGATCGCCGGCGTCATGACCGGCGTGGCGTTTTCGGTGATGATGGCGGCGATGATGGAGGGCTCCCAGGACGACTTCATCCGCACGCTGGTCGACGCGCTGCCGCACATTTCGATCACCGACGAACTGCGCCAGCCGACCCGCCAGCCGGCCGACCAAGTCTATGCGGCGGCCGAATATCATCGATTGACTCCGAATATCCGCCGTCCCGGCATCAAGAACCCGATGGCCACCATCGCCTCGCTGCAGGGCTGGGTGCCGGGCGCGCTGACGGCGTCGGTGCAGTCCAAGGCCGTGCTGCGCTTCGCCGGCCGCAACCTCACGGTCGCGATCATCGGCATCGATCCTCGCACGGAGGGCCAAGTCTCGACGCTGGCGAGCCACATGCGGCAGGGCAACCTCAATTCGCTGTACCGGTCCTCGCATGCGATCCTGCTCGGCGACCGGCTCGCGGCCAAGATCGGCGCGCGGGTGAACTCCAACATCACGCTCGCCTCGGCCCAGGGCGTCAACATGAATGCAACTGTCGTCGGCATCTTCCATTCCGGCTTCCGCGGCACCGACGAGACCACCGGCTACGTGCTGCTGCGCACCGCGCAGATCCTGGAGCGCCAGACCGGGATCATCAACGAGATCCGCGTCCGCACCAACGATCCGATGCTGGCGCGCCTGATCAGCGAGCGCATCGGCGAGCAGACCGGCTACAAGGCGGTCTCCTGGCAGGAGGCGCAGGAGGACCTGCTGGCGGCGATCACGCTGCGCAACGTGCTGATGTACACCATCGTCGGCGCCATCCTGCTGGTCGCGAGCTTCGGCACCTACAACATCATCTCGACCATCACCCACGAGAAGACCCGCGACATCGCCATCCTCAAGTCGCTCGGCTTCCGCGACCGCACGGTCCGAACCATCTTCATCGTCGAGGCGCTGTTCATCGGCCTGACCGGTGCCGCCCTCGGCTGGGCGCTCGGCTACCTGCTTACCCGCGGGCTGGCCTCGCTCGAGTTCAAGACGCCGTTCTCCGACTACAATCATCTGCCCGTGCTGTATTCGCTGAAGCACTATCTGCTGGCCGGCGCGGTCGCGCTGATCTCCAGCGCGGTCGCCGGCTACTTTCCGGCCCGCGCCGCGGCGCGGTTGCATCCGGTCGACATCATCCGGGGGGCGACGTGAGCCCGCCCCTGATCGAGGCGCGGCAAGTGACGAAGGTGCTGCCTGGCGAGGTGCCGGTGACGCTGGTCGCCGACATCGATCTCGTGATCCATCCGCGCGAGCTCATCGCCATCACCGGACCGTCGGGTTCGGGCAAATCCTCCCTGCTCTACCTGCTTGGCCTGCTCGACCTGCCGAGCCAGGGCGACGTGCTGATCGACGGCCGCTCGACGACCGGCATGGGCGAGGATGAGCGCGCCGAGGTGCGGCTGTCGCGGCTCGGCTTCGTCTTCCAGTTTCATTTCCTGCTGCCGGAATTCTCGATCACCGAGAACGTCGCGCTGCCGATGCGCGCGCTGGCACGGCTGTCGCCGCGCGCCATCACCCAGCGTGCCGAGGAGCTGCTGGCGTCGCTTGGGCTGGCCGAGCATCTGCGCAAGACGCCGGACAAATTGTCGGGTGGCCAGCGCCAGCGCGTGGCGGTGGCGCGCGCGCTCGCCAACGATCCGCCGGTGATCCTCGCCGATGAGCCGACCGGCAGCCTCGACACCGCCGCGACCGCGCAGGTGTTCGGCATCCTGCGCGATCTGGTCACGCTGCGCGGCAAGACGGTCGTCGCGGTCACGCACGACCTCAACCTCGCCGCTCAGATGCAACGGCGTGTGCACATCATCGACGGCCGGCTGGCGCACGACGAGTTGGCGCGCTGATCCGCCCGCCGCGACCTCGGCACGGTCGACGCGCGAACCGCCTCCTGCGCCTGATTTGATTTAGCGCAAAGACGCGAGATTTCGATTCAGAGGATGCTGACGACCAGCGGATGTTCCTTCCCCGGATTCACCCGCACACTTCGGATGCTCCCGGGTTTTGCCGCTGCGGGAGCATCCGAATTTTTTTGGCCAGGCGCGCTCGCGGTCGCTCGTGCCGATTGACGGCCGGCGCCTGGCCGAAATCCTTCTCGCTATCGTGAGCGTCGAGCCGGAGTTCGCACCAGCAATTGGCCTCACCCGGGAAGCCGCGCCGCTGCGGAGATGGTCGGGGCAGCTGGATTCGAACCAACGACCTGCAGTACCCAAAACTGCCGCGCTACCAGGCTGCGCTATACCCCGATGGTCTCGAAGGACGATTGTCCTCGAGGACCCGTCACTACACGGTCGCGGCCTCCGCAGCAAGACTGCGGCCCGTCCGTGAAGATGGAGCCGGCATGAAAAACGGCCCCAGGAAACGCCGTTCCGGGGCCGTCAAATGCGGTGGTCGCAGGAAGCATCCGCTCAGTGCGAGGACAATGCCGGCGAGCCCGTCTCGGGGTGGATCTCGGCCGCCATCATGCCCTTGGAGCCGGGCCCGTAGCGGACCAGCACCCATTGGCCGGGGCGCAGCTCGGTCATACCGTAGCGGCGCAGGGTCTCCATGTGGACGAAGATGTCCGGGCTCCCTTCCCCGCAAGTCACGAAGCCGAAGCCGCGCAGCCGGTTGAACCACTTGACCTGGGCTCGCTCCAGCCCGCTGGTCGGCGTGACCGTCACATGGGTGCGCGGCGGCAGCATCTGCGCCGGATGGATCGCCGTCGACTCGTCCATCGAGACGATGCGGAAGGCCTGGTAGCCCTTGGAGCGCTGCACGCACTCCACCACCAGGCGAGCACCTTCATAGGCGGTCTGGTAGCCGTCGCGCCTGAGCACCGTGACGTGCAGCAGCACGTCCGGCCAGCCATTGTCGGGAACGATGAAACCGTATCCCTTCGAGGCGTCGAACCATTTGATGACACCGCTGATTTCGACGAGGTTCTCGCCAAGACCGGTCATCGCATCGATTGCCGAGTCGCGCGCGACGCCGGTTTGATATTCCGCCCCGAGCCGGGTTGGTGTCGATACACCAACGACCGGCACCCCAAGCTTCTTGGACTCAAATCCGTCCGACCCCATAACCCCGGACCTCACATATGAATTGTGAGCCGCCACCCCTGCAACGGCGCCCTCATACACGTGCTCACCACCTATACCCACGATGAGTCACGCGAATCTCTCGAATCAAAGATAACATTCCCTCGTGCCGCGCATAGATAAAAATCGGTTTCAGTGAGGCATATGAACAGAGATGCCGACAAAAATGCATCAATTTCCGTTCAATTACGGACGAACGATCCGAGTACTTCGCCGATGTCGTGGTGGATAACGAGGTCTGCAACGTCGTCCTGATCGGTCGGTTCCCGGTTGATGATCACGAGTTGCGCGCCAGCCCGCTTTGCCATCAATGGAAAGCCCGCGGCCGGCCACACAACCAGCGACGAGCCGATCGCGACGAACAGATCGCAGTGCTGCGCGAGTTCGCTGGCACGCTGCATTTCATGCTCGGGCATCGACTGACCAAAGGATACCGTCGCGGTCTTCACCGGCTCCGCGCATTCGGGGCAATCCGGCGCGGCACCGTCGGCCTCGAAGCGCTCGCGCACCCAGGTGAGCTCATAGCGCTGCCCGCATCCGATGCATCGCGCGTAGGTGGTGTTGCCGTGCAGCTCGATGACGTGATCCGGGGCGAAACCGGAGTCCTGGTGCAGGTTGTCGATGTTCTGAGTGATGACGGCCGGAATTTTCCCCGCACGGTAGAGCGACGAAAGCGCCAGGTGGCCGCGGCCGGGCCGCGCCGCGGCAAACGTCCCCTGCATCGCGAAGCGCCGCCGCCAAGCCTCATCCCGCGCCTCCTGGCTGGCGACGAATTCGTCGAAATGGATCGGCCGGTTGCGCGTCCATAGACCGCCGGGAGAACGGAAATCCGGAATGCCCGTCTCGGTCGATATTCCAGCACCGGTGAAGGGGACGATCACCCGCGCCGCAGCGATCATGTCTCCCAGGCGGTTCACCCCGTCGTGCAGATCGGATGCAATCATCAGCGGCGGCCCCGAACCATGAAACCTCGCATCATCATCGTCCTCCCTTCATAGCACGGCAAGCTGGCTCCCGCCTCTGAGCGTGGCCGGCCCCGGCTGTGTCGTTGCGTCACTCCGCATCCGCCGGAACCAGTCGTGAACGACGCAACTGCAAGCGAAACGAGTCGGATTGTTCCGTGTCTACCGGAAGACGTAGGCGTTGCTCGCCCACCGTCCCCAGCAAAACGCGCGAGCCGCCCGCAGCCGGGGTCGAGCGTCCGCAATCACGCCCCAATCGGACATCCACATCGCGCCAGCGATTCGCCAGGAAGTTTGTCACGCGTCTCAGGGCGAGGCTCGCCGGATAGCGACCGGAGCAGAGAGGATCCGTGAGGCAGAACGAGACGCAGGACGACCGCCGCGCGAAGGAGCGCGCCGACATCACCGCAAGGATTGCACGGTTCAAGTCGACCCAGGAGAAGTTCGCGCGCGAACGCGAGGAATATGCCCGCTTGGCGTGGAAGAAGGCGCAGCGCGGCGAGGCCGCGGAATAGCAGGGATGAAAAAAGAGCCCGGAGGCTTTCGCCGTCCGGGCTCTCCTTGTCACGACTGGCGCTTACCAGTGATGACGCCAGTGGTGGTAGCGATGATAGTACGGTCCGCCGTAATAGGCATACGGCCCGGGCGCGTAGACGTAACGCGGGCCGTAGTCGTAGTAGTCGTAGCCGTAGCCCGGACCATAGTAATACGGGTGCGAGGCCGCGATCGCGCCGGCAGTCAACGCTCCCGCCGCGAGGCCGAATGCGAGACCCGGGCCGATGCCGCGCGCCTGTGCCGGTGCGGGTGCCGCCAGCGCGGTGATGGCGACGGCGCCCGCGGTCGCCAGAACAGCCAATGTCTTTCTCATGATCGAATGTCCTCCAATTCCCATGCGTCCAAACAACGCAGATGCGGGGGAGTTGGTTGCAGCCCGGCTCACCGCCGCGCGCGTTGGAACCGTGACCGTCGCCACACGTTCACCGCCATGAGGGAAATCCGCGATGGCATCCTGGCTGGAACTTCTGTTCAACATCATCGGCTATGGCGGATTCGTCGTGCTTGCGTCCTGTCATCCCAGGACCGAGGCGGCCGGTGCGGCGCCTGAAATAGCAGCGGACGACGGAGCGGATCTGAACGGCGAGCGCCGCTGAAGCCGAGCTTTGCAGGCGATCGCGGGGCCTTCATCCACAGCCGATCCAACGCTTATCCACAGCTGCTCGCCTGGGCCTTTCGGATCGCGGATCAACGGCTTGCTGCGCCATATCCACCGGCTTCTCCCCAGCGCGCGCGACGGCGCTCCTGCGCGGGCCGGAGGGCGCACGGGCCGGTCAATCTTCCCGCAAAGACCTTTGAACCTTCCTGCGCCTCCCCGAGACACATCAGTACTGGGGATTTCAGGGCCCAGTTTCGAGGGTGGCGCCACGCGACGAAGATATTCCGTCGCGCTGGCGCTGCTGTCGTTTTTCGGGCCCCCGCGGTGCCAACCTTCGCGGTCCGGGGATGTCGGCGCTTCGGCGACCGCAACACACAGCCGCGCTGCAACCCCATAGCCCGCAACGAAAAAGGCCTCCTTTTCAGGAGGCCTTTGACGTGATCACGACCGTGACTGACGGTTCAGATCAGGCAACCGCGTCCTTGGCGGCCTTGACCGGGCGGGCGCGCACGATCTTGCGGGCCGGCTTGGCCTTGAACATCATCTCTTCGCCGGTGAAGGGGTTGGTGCCCTTGCGCGCCTTCACGGCGGGCTTCTTGACGACGACGAACTTGGCGAAGCCCGGCACCAGGAACACGCCGTTCTTCTTCAGCTCCTTGTGGCCGACATCGGTGAGCGTCTCCATGACGTTCTTGACGTCGCGCTTGGACAGCTCGGTCGAGGTCGCAATCTTCTCGATCAGTTGCGACTTGGAAAGTTGGGTAGCCATCGTATCTCCTTGTGATTGATACCGGTGAATGACGTGACGACTGCGCGGCTATCAGCGCATTGCTGCGCAGACTGGTCGGGGCTTTCTGGCTGCATTGCACAGCCGGGACTTCAGTCGTCTAGTGGCGTATCACCCCGCGATTTTCGGGATTCTCCTGCATTTCAAGGGGCCCCGAAGCACCCACAGCGGCGCCAAAATTCCAACGGAGCGCGCAGAAGTCAAGCTGCGATGGCGATCGAACGGAGCAAGCGATTCATTTTCCCCTATATTTCCAGGCATTTTCGACGGTCCTGCGTGATTTTGGCCGCACATTGCAGGCGAAACATGCTGAAATCCCTGCATGCGGTCGCATCGCGCTCGTCCATCCATGCCAGCGAATCACTGCCAAAACAGCGATTCGCTGGCATACGGAGAGGCTCTCGCAACACCGCGCACCCCCCCGTCGAACGCGTCGTCGCGGGCACCGCACATCCGAGCGAGCCGGCACCGCCGCAGCATCAGGCTCGATACACGGGCGGGCGAATTGCTGCTATGGATCGGCGTCCGCAGGCGGCCGTTGACCGTCCGCTTCGAGTTCAGGGAGAGAAGACACGATGCGTTATCTCCACACCATGTTGCGCGTGCGCAATCTCGACGCCGCGCTCAAATTCTATTCCGATGCGCTCGGCCTCAAGGAGGTGCGCCGGATCGACAACGACAAGGGTCGCTTCACACTGGTGTTTCTCTGCGCACCCGAAGATGAATACCTGCTGAAGAGCCTGCCGCCGACGCGTGGCGCCCCGCTGGTCGAACTCACCTACAATTGGGACGAGGAGAGCTATGGCGAGGACCGCTTCTTCGGCCATCTCGCCTATGAGGTCGACGACATCTACGCCACCTGCGACCGGCTGATGAAGCTCGGCATCACCATCAACCGGCCGCCGCGCGACGGCAACATGGCCTTCATCCGCTCGCCCGATCTGCACTCGATCGAGCTGTTGCAGAAGGGCGAGCCGAAGGCGCCGGCCGAGCCCTGGCTGTCGATGCCGAACACCGGACATTGGTGAGTCATTCGCCTTCATGATCCAGCCGGAACATCGTGGCCACCCTCGCGTTGTCGCTCCGATTGATGGAGAGGATACGAGGAGGCCGAGATGGGTCGAGGACTTCTATTGTGGTTGTTGGGCGTGCCGATTCCGGTGATCATTCTGCTGTGGCTGTTCTTCGGCCACTGATCGCCGCGAACGATGCGTTCGTCGGAAAAGCCCCGCTTCGAGCGGGGCTTTTTGCGTAACATGCGCTAATGAGGACGCTCGCCCAGAGAGGAGCCGAACGTGTCCGCCGACGACAGACTGACGATCTGGGGCCGCCCCAATTCGGTGAACGTGCAGAAGGTGCTGTGGTGTCTCGCCGAGCTCGATGTCGCTTATGACCGTATCGACGCGGGCATGCAGTACGGCCGCAACAACGAGGCGGACTATCTCGCAATGAATCCGAACGGCCGCATCCCGACGCTGGTCGAGGGCGATTTCGTGCTGTGGGAGAGCAACGCGATCATGCGCTATCTCTGCCTCGCTTATGGCGATGGCACGCCGCTTTATCCAACGACACCGCGGCACCGCGCCGCGGTGGAGCGCTGGCTGGACTGGACGCTGTCGACGGTGCAGCCGATCGAGCGTCCGCTGTTCTGGGGCTTGGTGCGAACGCCGCCGGAGCAGCGCGACATGGCCGCCTTGCAGAAGGCGGCCGACGACGCCGCGGCGATGTGGCGCATCCTCGACGCGCATCTGACCACGCGCAGCCACGTCGAGGCCGAGCATTTCACGCTCGCCGACATTGCGCTTGGCGCCTATGCCCGGCGCTGGTTCGGAGTCGAAGGTGTCGTCAAGCCGGAGCTGCCGAGCCTCGCGCGCTGGTACGGACAGATCGCGCAACGCCCGGCCTTCATCCGCCACATCGCGCCGCCGCTGTCGTGAGCACCTCAGCGGCTGGTCGAGGTGCCCATCTCGACGCGCAGGGCGCCGCCGACCTTCACGCAGGTATCGGTTCCCTCGACGCGTACGAAGTTGGCGCCGTAGGACGCGCAGGGATTGCTGATGGCGGCGCCTGAACGGGGTGCGGCCTTATTCGATCCAGCCGCCTTCGGCTCGGGAAGCGATGGCGCAAGAAGCGACGACCCCGGCGAGCCAGCGGCTGCCACGGTCACGGCGGCGAGCACCGCGAGGGCGCCCAGGATGAGAGATCGACACATGCCGCTTGTTAGCGCGTCTGCCGCAGCGAAGCGACACCGGCCGTCTATTTGCCGATGAACTTGACGCCGACCGAGGCGCCGCGGCGCCACACCACCCGGCACTGGCGGCCCGTTCTTGCGTCGCGCGCGAAGGCGAGCCGGATGGTCGCCGGCAGCGCCGCCGCGTCCTGCAGGGTCAGCTTGGCGCCGGCGCTGGAAATGTCCTGAACCAGGCAATGGCGCACGGCGAACCCGCCATCCAGCGTGATCCACGCCGGCTGCTTCATCGATTTGCGGGCTTCCCGCTTCTTGGGCGCGGCCATCATCCTGCTCCTGCTCGCCCGTTGCAGTACGGCAAGGACCCTAATGGACGGTTGACCGGACCCCCGAACTGCACGTGCGATTCATGGCTGCAGAACCTCGCGCCAACCGCGTCTCGGCGCAAACCGTCCGTTTCAAGATCGGAGATGGAAGGAAAGCCGGCGCGGAGTGGCGCTCCCTAGCGGAATCGAACCGCTCTCTCCACCGTGAAAGGGTGGCGTCCTGACCGATAGACGAAGGGAGCAATACGCACGATGCCAGAGGGCACGAGGCCCCGGTGCCATCGCCGCTTGCACGTTTCGGTAAAACCTTCAGCAAATCAGCCGCTTGAGGCGATGATCTGCGAGGTCGGCTGAACCACCGACGGTGATTCCGTGCCGCGC
The DNA here is from genome assembly GCF_051168395.1 of Bradyrhizobium sp. HKCCYLRH1030. Classification (NCBI taxonomy): domain Bacteria; kingdom Pseudomonadati; phylum Pseudomonadota; class Alphaproteobacteria; order Hyphomicrobiales; family Nitrobacteraceae; genus Bradyrhizobium; species Bradyrhizobium sp. HKCCYLRH1030. Next base: position 489,092 of record NZ_JBNPUY010000001.1, read on the forward strand.
GCCGAACGTATAGAGGCGTTTCGCCGGCCGGGCAAGCCACCCCGTGGCGGTGTTTCCGGTCTCTTCCCGCGTGCTCAACGGGCTGCAAACAGCGGAGCAATACCGTCCGTGTCGATGGAGACCACACCGTCCTCGACCTTGACCGGATATTGCGCCAGCGCGCTCTCCGGCGGGCGGAGCGGCGTACCGGTGAAAGCATCCCACGTCCAATTGTGCACGGGGCAACTGAGCACGCGGCCGTCGAAGCCGGCCTCCTCCATCGGCGCCGCCGTGTGCGGGCAGACGCCCTGGAACGCTTTGAGCTCGCCATTGTCGGGCCAGGCAAGGATGATGAGCTGGGCGTCGGCGATGACGAGGCGCATGCCGCCTTCGTCGATGGTGTCGGCCTTGCAGACGCGGGTGAACATTCGCTGGCCTCATGCTCCATTGCGACCCATCGCAATCGAAGGACCACGGGCAAAACTCGTTCCGCGGACCGCGCTGTGGCCGCGAGCCCGACAAGACCAAGCCTGACAAGACCATGGCACCCTTCTTGCTGTCCTTCCCTGCATCTCTCGTCGAACGAGCCATCGTGTCGCAAAGGCGACAGACCGCTCGGCGGCGAGTTGCGGCGGAGTGCGACATGACCGACATGACCGAGCTGAGAACACGCAAGGCGCCGCTCAATCTCGCCATCGTGCATGTCGATCCCGACGCCTTCATCGCCAACCTCATGGCTTGGCTCGAGATCACCGCCTTCATCAAGGCGCAGCGCGCCGGCGAGGCCGCGGTGCCTGCCGACGGCAAGACACCCGCATTGTCGGCGGCGCAATTGCAGAACGGCGGCGTCCACGAGGTCGGCAACGACGCGCTGTTCGCCTTCGCGATGACGGCGTCGCTGAAGGGCGACAAGGCCGCGGTCGACAAGGTCGAGACCGCCTTGCTCGACGGCATGGGCAAGGATTTTCCCGGCTCGTTCGCGCTGTGGCACTTCCGCGCCACGATCGATGCGCCGACCACGCTCGACGATTTCGTCGGCCAGGCCGGTAAGAAGATGCTGACAGGCGATCTGCCGCCACCGCCGCTGCGCCCCAAGGAATATTGGAGCGCCGGACTGCGCTTCTTCGAGAAGGCGCGCAAGTCGAACTTCGTCCACGAGATCATGTATCCGCTGGCGAAATGGACGCGGGCGTGCTGGACCGAGACGGCGGAGAAAGGCGTCGCCTTTCTGCATCACATCGAGGACAACGTCCCGGTGCTGCGCGAGGTGCTGGAGGAGCCGCGCAACGACCAGGCGTTCATCGCCAATGTCCTGCTGAAGCTCGCGCCTGCCGTCGATATGGAGTTGAACGAGGAATATCAGGGCTTCCTACGCTCGCTGGCGCGGCGCAACTGACGCAAGGGTGCGGTATCAATTCCAGCTGACCCGCCCACGCAAAAAGGCCGGCGGGCGTTACGCCGCCGGCCTCTTGTCGCGACTGCCGGCTCCGGCCGTCCGGTTCCGTCGCATTCCTGGGGTATGCGAACAGGGTCGCGCGATCTGGTTAATGATAGGTTAACGCACGTATACCGGAATAACCACGATCATGAACTACAACCATGATCCGGGGTTTGCGTTCCGGCCATGAACCAGCGCGGGGACCATCGAGCGGCGAGATCGGACAAGACCGTCAGCTCAGTTGCAAGGCGCGCTTCGTCTCACGGCGCAGCGCCTGCTCCTGGCAACCCGACAGCCGGACGAGTTCCTGGGGATACATGTCATAGCCGTGGCTACCAAAGGCACTCTGCTGCGCCATCGGGACCTGCGCAGGCGTTCGGGCCGCATCTGCCCCTGCCCCTGCATTCGACGAACCTCGGACCGGATCGAGCCCAGTGTTCAAAGCGGCCATAGCCAGCTCCGCGAAAGAGTGCCTGCCCCGCTGGAACTATAGTCCACCGGTCGCGGGGCGCAATTGGGCAAAACGCCATCAACCGGCGGTGGCGCGCGCCTGCTCCGCCTCCTGTTCCCAGCGCAGGATGGTCCGCTCGAGATTGTGGAATTTCTCGGCGACGTCGCCGTCGAACAGCGGGTCCTTGCGGTCCGACATGCGGGCGTCGATATCGGCCCAATCCTCCGCCTGAAGGGCGCGCAGCGCCGCGGGAAACAGCAGGGTCTCCTCCTTGCGCAGATGCTCGCGTTGGCTGTCGATGAACTCATGCACGGCGGCGTGGAAGCTCTCGCGCAGGATCTCCTGGTCCGACAGCACCGCGTTCACGGCGTCGGCAAAGCCGCGCAGCCGCTGCGCCTCGGTCTCGTGCTCGTCGTCGACGTCGCCATAGGCTGCGGCCGCGGCAGGGTCGCGTTCGCGCAGCTTGCCGAAGATCATCTCCTCCTTGGGATGATGACAGCGCTGCGGATAGTCCTCGAAATAGGCGATGATGCTCTGCAGGATGTCGTAGTCCGGCCGCCGATTGTGATCGAACAGCTCCAATTCGTGCTCGAGCACCGAGAGAAGCTTCTCGAGATTCTCGTGCTCCTGCAGCAGCGCTTCGATGATCCTTGCCATGGCCGCCCTCGCCTGTGCGCCGGCTGGGCCTTGCCGAACCGGCATTTTCCCTGAACGCAACAGACTACGCCCGCGCGAGCGCGGGCGGCATTGCGGCAGATCAAACTGACAGACCGATGTGACAGGTCAGCGGAAACGGCTCACTCAGCGGCCAGCGCCTGCGGCGCCCGCGCAAGGCCGAGCCGGTCCCAGACGTCGACCAGCGCCTCGGCCAGGGCGTCGATCAGGCCGTCATCATGGTAAGGCGATGGCGTGATGCGCAGCCGCTCCAGGCCGCGCGGCACGGTCGGATAGTTGATCGGCTGGATGTAGATGCCGTGCTCGGACAACAGCAGGTCGGACGCCGTCTTGCACTTCTCGGGATCGCCGACATGCACCGGCACGATGTGGGTGTCGGACGGCATGACCGGCAGCCCGGAGGCGTTCAGCACGGCCTTGAGCCGCGCCGCCCGGTCCTGGTGCCGGTCACGCTCCCACTGCGAGGTCTTGAGATGGCGGATCGCGGCGGTCGCGGCGGCGCAAACCGGCGGCGGCAAGGCGGTGGTGAAGATGAAGCCCGGCGCATAGGAGCGGACGGCGTCGATCAGATTGGCATTGGCGGCAATGTAGCCGCCGAGGCAGCCGAAGGCCTTGGCGAGCGTGCCCTCGAGGATGTCGATGCGGGCCATCACGCCGTCGCGCTCGGCGATGCCGCCGCCGCGCGGGCCATACATGCCGACCGCATGGACCTCGTCGACGTATGTGAGCGCGCCATAACGCTCGGCGAGATCGCAGATCCGGTGCAAGGGCGCGACATCCCCATCCATCGAATACAGGCTCTCGCAGACGATCAGCTTGGGACGGTCGGGATCGGCCGCCCGCAGCATCTCTTCGAGATGGGCGAGGTCGTTGTGCCGCCAGACCTGCTTCTCGCTCCCGGCCTTGCGGACGCCCTCGATCATCGAATTGTGGTTGAGCGCGTCCGACAGCAGCAGGCAGTTCGGCAGCAGTTTCGCGATGGTCGAGATGCCGGTCTCGTTGGAGACGTAGCCCGAGGTGAACACCAGCGCCGCTTCCTTGCCGTGGAGATCGGCAAGCTCGCGCTCGAGCTCGATCAGCGGATGGTTGGTGCCGGCGATGTTGCGGGTGCCGCCGGCGCCTGTGCCCATGCGCGCGGCAACGTCGACCATGGCGCCGATCACCTTCGGATGCTGGCCCATGCCGAGATAGTCATTGGAGCACCAGATCACGACATCCTTCGGCCCCTCCGGCGAATGCCAGATCGCGCGGGGGAAGCGGCCGGCGAGGCGCTCCAGATCGGCGAAGACGCGATAGCGCCGTTCCTGGTGCAACTGGTCGAGGGCACGGTCGAAATAGCTGTCGTAGTTCATCACCTGATCCGTCCTTCCCCTGCCCGCGTCCCGAACCTGCGTTCCGGCGCGCCCTTGGAGGCCTGTTCGGGGTCGGACCAAAGCGCAATCCGTCGCGTCCTTCGTTGATCCAGATCAGGGATCGCGCACGATGCTGGGCATCCGGATGCCGCTCGCCGCGGTCCGCGACGCCCCCGGAGGCGTTCAGGCGCGCAGCGGGTTCTCCGCATCGGCAACCTCGAGCCGCAGCGGCGCACCGGTGTCGAGGAAGGCGGACAGAGCTGCCTCGTACGGCGCGGGGTCGAGACCGCGCGCGGAGAGCCATTGCGGCTCGTAATAGGTTTGGCGATAGCGCTCCCCGGAATCGCAGATCAGCGTGACCAGTGAGCCGCTCTGTCCATCCTGCCGCATCTCGGCCGCCAGCCGGCACAGCGCCAGGAAGTTGGTCCCGGTCGAGCCGCCGACCGGCCGGCGCAGCCGCCGCGTCAGGACGTTCATCGCCGCGACCGAGGCGGCATCCGGCACCTTCATCATGCGATCCACGACCCCCGGCACGAAGGATGGCTCGCAGCGCGGACGGCCGACGCCCTCGATCAGCGACGGCCGTTCGCACGTCCGGGCGCTGTCGCCGTTGCAGAAGGCGTCGAAGAAGGCCGAATGCTCGACATCGGCGACGCACAGCCGCGTCGGATGCCGGCGGTAGCGCAGATAGCGGCCGATCGTCGCCGACGTGCCGCCGGTGCCCGCGCCCATCACGATCCATTCCGGGAGCGGACGGCGCTCGCCCTGCAACTGGTTGAAGATCGACTCGGCGATGTTGTTGTTGCCGCGCCAGTCGGTAGCGCGCTCGGCGAAGGTGAACTGGTCCATGTAATGGCCGCCGAGCCGGCTCGCGAGCGCGGCCGCCTCGGCATAGAGAAACCGGCCGTCATCGATGAGATGGCAATTGCCGCCGTAATGCGTGATCGCGGCGATCTTCTCTTCCGAGGTGGTGCGCGGCATCACCGCGTAGAACGGCACGCCGATCATCTGCGCGAAATAGGCTTCCGATACCGCTGTCGACCCGGAGGAGGCCTCGACCACGGGCGTGCCTTCCCGGATGTGGCCGTTGCAAAGCGCATAGAGAAACAGCGATCGAGCCAGCCGATGTTTGAGGCTCCCGGTCGGGTGGGTCGATTCGTCCTTCAGGTAGATGTCGATGCCGGCGAGCGCGGGCACGATCAGCCGGATCAAGTGCGTGTCGGCGGTCCGGCACTGGTCGGCCTCGATGGCCGCCACGGCGTCGTCGACCCAGCCACGGCGATAGCGTGGACCACAGGCTCTGTCGGAAGCTGACCAAGACGGCGAATTCATCGCGGCAACCGACCATGATCCCTTCGCCGCATCAAGCCCGCCCGGCCGCCCATGCCGAGCAAGCTGGGGGCAAATGGCAGTTCGGCGCCGGCTGCCGCGCCTTGGCACCGCAACGGAGCGAAAGGGCTTCGCGTTTGCGCCAGCGAAAAACGCTCGCATCGCTTGCAACTCATGGAATGCACGCGCGAATTTCGGAAGAATTTTTGAATGACGGCGAGAATGGTCAAATATTTGCACGCTTTTGCGGCCAAGCTGGGCATCATCGAATGGCACGACCGAGTCGAGCCTGCATCACGGGCGACCCAAGCCTGCTCCGAGGGGCACCATGAGAGTTCTTTCGATTGTTCTGGTTGCGTGCGCGATCAGTCAGGCCGCTTTCGCTGAAGGTCTGGAATGCCGGCGTGTGGCCGACCCGACACCACGATTGAGCTGCGTGGAAACGCCGACGACCGCCCAGGCGCCAACCACCTCCCGCACCGACGCCTGGACCCCGGTCGAACCGCGCCAGGAGGCCCCGGTGCGCGGCGGCGATGCGACGGCGCCGAGAGCCTCCCGGCCCCGTTGAGACCAGCCGGGCGGCAGCCGACGGCGGCTGCACTCGGCCCTGCAGCGGTCCCTCCCCCAATCGAGCCCCCGGACGGGGTTCTTTCCCTTGAAGGGCGGCTCATTCTGCCGACATGTAGATCTTGCCGTGCGGCCACGGACCGATGTCAAATCCATTCTCCGCGCGGGTGGTGGAGGGTCGGTTCGGCCCCGCCGCATTGGATGATCGGAGACCATGGCTTACTTGCCATCGCAAATGAACCTTCTCGAAGCCCTCGCGACCGTGATCGGCACCGCCGCGATCGCGCCCGCGCTGCTGATCCTCTGGCTGGTGGTCGCCGCCGGTGACAATTCAGGCCCTCCGCTCAAGATCTGGACCGCCTTCCTGCTCGGGGCAGCCAGCGTGCTCCTGCTCGGCATTATCAGGACGCCGTTCCAGCATGTCGGGCTGACATTGGAGAATCCCTGGATCGCCCAGGCGGTCCGGGCCCTTTTTGGCGTCGCCTTGCCGGAAGAGCTCGCCAAGGTCGCGGTGATCGCCGCGCTGTGGTCGCGGCGCCGGCAGGTCGGCAATGCCATGGACACGGTATTCTACGGTGCCGCCGTCGGGCTCGGCTTCGCGGCTTACGAGAACCTGGCTTATCTCGTCCAGCATGCCGAGATGTGGCGCTCGCTGGCGGTGCTGCGCAGCGTGCTCACCGTGCCGTTTCATGGCGCGCTCGGCATCATTGCCGGTGCCTATCTCGCGATCGCCCGCACCAGTACGGCGCTTGGCGCCAACCGCCACAATCGCGAAGGGGCGCGGCTGTCGAGCTGGGCGCTGGTGCTGGCCGCACCCGTGATGCTGCATGCGGCCTTCGACTATCCATTGCTGTTGCTGCAGCGGGCATCGACCCTCGACACCGCCGCGCGCCTCTGGCTCGGCGGCATCAGCGTGCTGATCGGGTTCTCGTCGATCGCCCTTGCCGTGCGGCTGGTGCGCCGCGTCGCCCATCACCACACGCCGCGCACCGAGGTGGCGCGGGCAAGGCTGAGCCAGCTGCGCAGGATGTGGGCGCTGCTCCTGCTCGGCGGCGCCGCCGGCTTCGTCGGGCTCGGATTCGTGCTGACCTCCATCCGGCATTGGCTGCTCAACCCTGACCGCAATGTCGCCGCGGTTCTGGTTCCCCTCGGTCTCACCGCGATCATCGTCGGGATGGCCCTTCTGATTGTCACAACGACGATCTATGTTTTCGGTCGCAACCGGATTCGGACGACGGCATAATCCCGGCATCGCGGGGCCGGCAGAGCAACCAAATGCGCATTGCGCGCTTGTCCGGGCCGCAGGTCCTCACCATGTGCGTGGGCAGGCGGCCGCGGCGTTAAGCGCGTGAGCTTGCCCGGAGTGACGATCATGACCCTTCCCCAGGATACGATTCCGCCCGAGCTCGAGCGCATGAAGTCGCAGATGGGCGCAGCCGTGCGCGCGCATTGGAAGGCCTTCCTGATCGAGGGCATCCTGCTCGCCGTTCTCGGCCTGCTCGCGATGATCCTCACCCCGCTGGCAAGCCTCGCGGTCACGATCTTCCTCGGCTGGATGTTCCTGATCTCGGGCATCGCGGGACTCGCGCTCACCTTCTGGGCCCGCGGCATGCCCGGCTTCTGGTGGTCGCTGTTGTCGGCAGTGCTCGCCATCGTCGCCGGAGTCATCCTGGTGGCGCAGCCGGTCCAGGGGACGGTGACGCTAACGATCGTGATCGGCGTCTATTTTCTCGCAGAAGGCGTCGCCACCATCATGTATGCGCTGGAGCACCGCCGCGAGCTGTCCGGGCGCTGGTCGTGGCTGGCAATCTCGGGCGTGGTCGACATCGCGATCGCCGGCATCATCATTTCCGGTCTGCCCGGCACGGCGTTGTGGGCGATCGGTCTGCTGGTCGGCATCAACCTGCTGTTCGGCGGGCTGTCGATGATCGGCATGGCGCTCGCCGCGCGCAACGGTTGACGCCGGAGGGCTCGATTTTCGGGATGACAAGCGGCCGCGCGGCCGCTATAGGATGGGCATGATCAACGCCGCCACCAGCTTTTATTGGTACTTTAGCTACGACAGCTCGCTGGCGGCGGGAGGATCGCGCTCAATCTGACACATTGCAGCAAGATATCCGAACGAGCCGCCAGACCTGGCGGCTTTTTTATTGCCGGCAGGTGCCCACCCAAGAGACCCAGGAGCCCGCCGTGCTGAGCACCACAGACGATCTTCGTATCAAGGAAATCAAGGAATTGAGCCTGCCGGCGGAGGTGATGGGTGAAATCCCCCGCACCCTCACCGCCACCCGTGTGGTGATGGCCGCCCGCAATGCGATCCATGCCATCCTGACCGGCAGCGACGACCGCCTGCTGGTCATCGTCGGCCCCTGCTCCATCCACGATCCCGACGCGGCGGTCGACTACGCCGGCCGCCTCGCCGCCTTGCGCGAGCGCCTCGCCGACCGCCTCGAAATCGTGATGCGGGTCTATTTCGAGAAGCCGCGCACGACCGTCGGCTGGAAAGGCCTGATCAACGATCCCGGCCTCGACAATTCCTTCGACATCAACAAGGGCCTGCGGCTCGCGCGCAGCGTGCTGTCCGCCGTCAACAATCTCGGCCTGCCGGCGGGATGCGAATTCCTCGACATGACGACGCCGCAGTACATCGCCGACCTCGTCGCCTGGGCCGCGATCGGCGCGCGCACCACCGAGAGCCAGATCCACCGCGAGCTGGCCTCCGGCCTGTCGTGCCCGGTCGGCTTCAAGAACGGCACCGACGGCAACATCCGCATCGCCGCTGATGCGGTCAAATCCGCGGCCCACCCGCACCATTTCATGGCGGTGACCAAGGGCGGCCGTTCGGGGATTGCGGCCACAACCGGCAACGAGGACTGCCACATCATCCTGCGCGGCGGCAGCGGCCCCAATTACGACGCCGCCCATGTCGAGCAGGCCGCGGCCGAGCTGATCAAGTCCGGACTGCCGGCACGGCTGATGATCGACACCAGCCATGCTAATTCGAGCAAGAAGCCGGAGAACCAGCCGCTGGTCGCCGCCGACGTCGGCCGCCAGCTCGCCGCAGGCGAGCAGCGCATCATGGGCGTGATGATCGAGAGTCACCTCATCGCGGGACGCCAGGACGTCAAGCCGGGCGTGGCACTGACCTACGGCCAGAGCATCACCGACGGCTGTATCGGCTGGGACACGACGGTGGAGGTGCTGGAGCAGCTCGCCGAAGCCGTCGCCGCCCGGCGTGCGGCGCTTCGCAACTCCCCGCGTGAGCGCTCGGCGTAACACTCACGACCGATCAAGCGGCGCGCGTCGGGCGCGCCGCAGATCGCGCTCAGCAGCCGCGGCAGATGCCCTTGATCTTGCGATCGAGCTCGCGGTCTTCCTTGGTCGTGCCGCTCATCGAATTGTCCTCGGCCTGCTCGGCCTTCGGCAGGTCGCTGGGGCGCACCTGACGATGGCCGACCGGCGCCTGCGGCGGCATGCCGCTCTTCGATCCGGTGCCGGCGGAGGAGCCGCTGCCGCTCTGCGCCAGCGCGATGCCATCGGTGACGGCCATCAGGAGCCCCATCGCGATCGCAAATTTCTTCATGTTGCTCCTCCGTGTCAGCGGAATCGGCAGGACACTTCATCCCGCGGCGGGCGGATAGAGGTGCGCCTCACCGCAATAGTCAATCACACGATAGCGCGTTTGCGCAGCTGCCGCATGATCCTGCTCAACAGTTTCATCCGCAGTGAGGTATTGCGGCCCCACTGGCGCCTTGCCGTAGCCGCCGGGAATGTCGAGCACGTAGTCGGGCTGGCACAGGCCGGACACCCGGCCGCGTAGCGTTCGAATCAGCGCCTGCCCTTGCGCCAGCGTGGTGCGCAGATGCGCCGTGCCCGGCGCGAGGTCGCCATGGTGCAGGTAATACGGCTTGATGCGGGTCTCCACGAAGCCGCGCATCAGCGCCTCCAGGGTCGCCGCGTCATCATTGACGCCGCGCAGCAGCACCGACTGGCTGACCATGGGAATGCCGGCATCGATCAGCCGCGCGCAGGCCGCGCGCACCGGCGGACTCAATTCGCGCGGATGATTGGCATGCAGCGCGATCCAGGTCGTTGCGCCCGGCGCCTTCAGCGCGTCAACCAGCGCCGGCGTGATGCGCTGGGGATCGGCGACCGGCAAACGGGTGTGGATACGGACGATCCTGACGTGATCGATGCCGGCGAGATCGGCCATGATCTCCTTCAGCCGCCGCGGCGACAGCATCAGCGGATCGCCGCCGGTGAGGATCACCTCCCAGATCTCGTCATGTGCGCGGATGTAGTCGAGCGCCGCGCGATAGGCCTCCTCCGACAGCGCATTGTCCTTGCCGGGCCCGACCATCTCGCGACGGAAGCAGAAGCGGCAATAGACCGCGCAGACATGCACCAGCTTGAGCAGCACCCGATCGGGATAGCGGTGCACGATGCCCGGCACCGGCGCATGCGAATCGTCGCCGATCGGATCGCCGCGCTCGCCAGGCGCGGCCTTCAGCTCATCCGTGCTGGGCACGAACTGGCGCGCAATCGGATCATTCGGATCGTCGACGTCGATCAGGTCGGCGAGATGCGTCGTCACCGCCACGGCATAGCGCTGCGCCACGCGCGCCAGCGCCGGCTGGTCCGCCGCGTCAGCCAAGCCCTGCGCGACGAGATCCTCGGCGCTGCGCAACGTGGTCGGACGTTCGATCCTGTTCATCGCTCACCTGCCGGCGGCGTCCACACCACCTGATCGATCCTGGTGGCGCCGGCCGCCAGCATCACCAGGCGGTCGAAGCCGAGCGCCACGCCGCTCGCCTGCGGCATCGCGGCCACGGCGGCGAGGAAGTCCTCGTCGAGCGGATAGCGCTCGCCATAGCGGCGCTCCTTCTCGGCCATCTCCTGCTCGAAGCGGCGGCGCTGCTCGGCGGCGTCGGTGAGCTCGCCGAAGCCGTTGGCGAGCTCGACGCCGCAGGCATAGACCTCGAACCGCTCGGCGACGCGGGGGTCGGCCGCCACCCGCGCCAGCGCGGCCTCCGGCGCCGGATATTCATGGAGCACCGTGAGCCGACCCTGCCCGAGATGCGGCTCGACATGCTCGACCAGCACCTTGCTGAACAGGTCCGACCAGGTGTCGTCGTCGCTGATCCGGATCTTGCCGGCGGCGGCCTGGGCCAGCGCCCCACGGTCGCCCGCACCGTCGCGGATGGTCGCGAGCAGGTCGATCCCGGCATGGCGCGCGAACGCGCCGGCAACCGTCAGCAGCTCTGGCTCGGCGAAGGGATCCGCGGTGCGGCCACGGAAGGCGAACCGCCGGATTCCGGTCGCCTGAGCCGCATGGGCGATCACCACGACCGTGTCGGCCATGATCGCGTCGTAGGGCACCTCCGCCCGATACCATTCCAGCATGGTGAATTCCGGCAGATGCAGGTCGCCGCGCTCGCGGTCGCGGAACACGCGGGCGAACTCGAAGATCCGCCGCTCCCCGGCCGCCAGCAGCTTCTTGCAGGCGAATTCCGGCGAGGTTCGAAAATACCGCCGGTGCCGGGTCCCGTCCGGCGCCGTCAGGTCGGTGCGCGGTGCGTGCAGATGGGTCTCGTTGCCCGGCGACACCTGCAGGATGCCGGTCTCGACCTCGGTAAACCCCTGCTCGTCGAACCAGGCCCGCAACGCCCTGGTGATGGCGGTCCGGGCGAGCAGGAACGGCCTGACATCGGCGTGCCGCTGCGGCGACCACCACGGCGAAGGCGCGGGCTCCCGGGACATCAGGAGGTCGCCCGTTCGGGCCGCAAAAGACTGGCAACCCCGGACAAAATCAGTATGTTGCCGCCCGAAACCGCATTCCGCGTCGCGTGGCGCCCCGGCTTTGTCCGGCGCCCCCTTTTCAGTGTCAGGAAAACAGCTTTGAAAGTCATCGCCAGCTCTATTCGCAAGGGTAACGTCATTGAGCAAGATGGAAAGCTCTATGTCGTCGTGACCGCCGAGAACATCCATCCCGGCAAGGGCACCCCGGTCAGCCAGATCGAAATGCGCCGAATCAGCGACGGCGTGAAGATCTCCGAGCGCTTCAAGACCACCGACCAGGTCGAGAAGGCGACGATCGAGGAGCGCAACTTCACGTACCTCTACGAGGATGCCGACGGCTTCCACTTCATGAACCCGGAGACCTACGACCAGGTCCAGGTGCCGAAGGACGTGGTCGGCAACCAGGCCGCCTATCTCCAGGAGAACATGACGGTCAAGCTGTCGATGCACGACGTGGTCCCGGTGGCGATCACGCTGCCGCAGCGCGTCACGCTCGAGGTCGTCGAGACCGAGCCGGTCACCAAGGGCCAGACCGCGTCGTCATCCTACAAGCCGGCGGTGCTCTCCAACGGCGTTCGCACCGGCGTGCCGGCGCACATCACGGTCGGCACCCGCATCGTCGTCATGACCGAGGACGGCTCCTACTGCGAGCGCGCCAAGGACTGAGGCATCTCGAGGATCTGACGCCGGGGGGCGCGGGGGGATTTGGGGGCACGGGTCATCACACTCATCGCCGCCCTGGCGGCGATCATCACGCTGGCCGCGCCGTCCACGACACGCGCGGCCGATGACTTTGCTCCGCCCGCCCTCACCATCAACCGCGCCGACTGGCGCGCCGCGCTGGACCAGCTCCGCTCCGAACTCAACGCGGCGCCCGAGGTCGCTGCCGACTTCGCTCTGTCCGCGCACCGGAGCAGCGTTTCGGCCGGCGATGCGCGGCGCAGGCCCGCGCTGGTCCAGCTCAACGGCGTGACCTCGACCATCTTCACGGGGATCGGACGCAGTCCGGTCCCCGTTTTGCTGCCGTTCGACGCCGCGTCCTATCTTGCTGCGCGCCGCAGCGCCGCCATCGCGGCGCGCGATCTGCCGCGCTATCAGGCCGACTTCCAGACCGACCTGTTCGATGCCGGCCCGTCCGGCTACGACGCCGTGTTCTCGCTGCCGCCGGAGATGACCTCCGGCCTGCCGCCGCGCGTCTTCGCCAAGCCGGTCGAGATCCAGATCACCGGCTCGCTCCTCACCTACGAGGTCGCCGATCCCGCCGGCGGCAAGGGCGAAGGCGTCAAGGCGCTGTCAGCGCAATATCCCGATCTGCGCCGCTTCATCCGCGAGGGCTATGTCCGCTACGCCTTCACGCGCTTCGGCGTGCCCTACGTGGTCTCGATCCAGTGCCTGGACAGCGCGCCGCGACCGCGCCGGCTCGCCTGCCGCGAGGCCTATCCCATCGCCGAACGCTTTCTCAAGGCGCTGCGCATCGCCGGCGGACAGCCGTCGCGAATCCCGCCGGAGATCGCGCCGCTCGCCGCCGAGCGCCCGCTCACGCTGGATGCCGATTTCACCTATCGGCCCGTTGGCGACATCGTCGCCAACAGCGGCGGACGCGGCCGGAGCGGGCGGGCCGACCGCACCGTCTATTCGCAAATCCGCTATCCGCTGGATGCGCCGGCCTATGTGCATTCGCAGTCGTTCGGCCGCCGGCGCGCGAGCGACAAGTTCGACCAGCCATGGAGCCAGTATCCCTGGCGCGACAATTTCTGCGAGGCGCGCAGCTTCAACGTCGGGCAGTGCGCCAGCGGCTTCGGCCATCAGGGCCAGGATCTCAGGCCGGGCGCCTGCCCGGTGCGCCGCGACGGCGCGGACGGCTGCAACCCGTGGCGGCAGCGCGTGCTCGCCGTGCGCGACGGCGTCGTGATCCGCTCGACCCGGCAGCAGGCCGTGACGGTGCAGGTCAACAGCGGCACCGAGCACATCCGCTTCCGCTACATGCACATGAATCCCGCGGCGATGGATGCCGACGGCCTGCTCAACGGCCGCAGCCTTCGCGAGGGCGAGCCGATCGGCGTGGTCTCGAACTATCTCGACCATCCCAACGGCACCACGCGCCATCTGCATTTCGACGTCCAGTTGTTCACGCGCGACGGCTGGATCTGGGTCAATCCCTACGTGACGCTGATCACAGCCTATGAGCGCCTGATCGGCGGCCGCGGCCGCGAGGTCGGGCTGGAGGAGATCGCCGCGTCGCCGCCGTCGACGACCGGCGCACTCGGATCGTCACCGCTCGGACCAGCGGCCGACGCCGCCGCGGCGCGCGACCGGAACTGATCGCCGGCGAGCCCGGAACCGGGACCCACCGCTCCGGGTTGTCTGGTCAGGAGGATCACAGATGATGACAGCCAACCCGCATCGCAGACCCGGACCCGCGCTCGTTTCAACCGCGATTGCGCTGCTCTGCGTGGGCGCGCTGACGATGCTGGTGCGCGACCGCTGGCATCCGCCGGAAATCAAGTCCGCCGAGGCGGCACGGCATTCGATGACCGGCCAGGTCGCCCGCGCCGCCGGCGCGCGCGTGATGCCGACCGACCCCAGCCTCGCGGTCGAGCCGAAGCCGGAAGGTCCCCAGCGGGCGCAGCCGGCGAATCCGTTTTGAGCGCAGCCCCCTTGCTGATCAGTTCGAGCTGACTGCAAGCGGCATGTGTCTCTTGCAACTCAAGGAGACGGCCAAGGAGCAAGAAGTCACGCCGACCACTTTTCCTCTTCGCGGCGGTGCTCCTCGGCGTTGAGACGATCCGCAATCTCTTGCGCCATCGCCTCGTTCTTCGTCGTTGCGATCGGCTTGCCGTCCTGGCGCTGCACGCGCTCCTTGTCGGCCTCCAGCGGAAAATCCTCCGGCTTGAGCGGTTCGTCCGTCCCGGTCATGCGCGCCTCCTCTGCCTCCCGCGTATAACCCGCCGGGCCGTGCTGCGGTTCCGGACAACTCACGAAGCCGCCCGCACCGGCCGCTCCGCCGGCGTCCAGCGGAAGGCGACGCCATAGCGATTCCAGAGATTGATCACGCCGATCGCCGACGTCAGGAACACCAGCTCCGTTTCCGAGAATTCGGCCCGGGCCTGAGCATAGACCTCGTCGCTGACGCCGCCCTGCAGCGTGGTCAGCGCCTCGGTGAACGCCAGCGCCGCGCGCTCGCGGGCCGAGAATTGCGGCGCCTCGCGCCACACCACGACGAGATTGATCTTGTCGGCGGACACGCCGAGCTTCTCGGCCAGCAGCACATGATGCTGCACACAGAATGCGCAGCCGTTGATCTGCGACGCCCTGATCTTGACGAGTTCGAGCAACTGCTTGTCGAGGCCGGCCTTCGCCGCCTGCTGACTCACCGCAAGGATGGCATCGTAAAGCTCCGGCGCCTGGCTCCGGAACGCGGTGTACTCGCTTCGCGCATGTGACATGGGCCTGTCTCTCGTGTTATCAGATGTCTGACAACTTATCAGGGCTCTGATGATATGCGCAAGGCACCGGAATTGACGACCTCGCGAGCGCCGCGAAAGGCTGGCCCCGCGCGGCGGCCAAGGAGTCAAACCCGGACTCAACCCAGGACAGCGGCCCGCCCGCCATCGCCCGGCGAGGGCAAGCGCGGCGAGGATGGCTACCTCGCCTATCTGCTGCGCCAGGCGCAGGCCGCGGCGCGGCTGTCGCTCGACCGCGCGCTCATCCCAACCGGGCTGACCCATCCGCAATTCGTGGTGCTGACGATGCTGAAGGCCTATCCCGGGCTGTCCGGCGCCGACCTCGCCCGCGTCGCGCTGCTGACGCCGCAGACCGTCAACGTGATCATCGGCAATCTCGAACGCGACGGCGCCATCGAGCGCACGCCGCATCCCGTCCATGGTCGGATGCTGCGATGGAGCCTGACGCGCCGCGGGCTGGCGCTGTTGGCCAAGGCGCGCCGGCAGGCCACCATCATCGAGCGCAGGCTGGCCCGCGGCTTGAAACGGAGCGAGCTCGCGACCATCCGCCGCTGGCTGGCGCACGTCGCGGCCGACCTCCACGGCGCCTAGCCGGTTCCCGCCGCTCCCAAGGCTTTGCCGCGCCCCGCCCTGACCGGGTAGACTGGCGCCATGACCCAGCCCGATTCCATGACCCGCCGCGCCTTGCTCCGCTCCGGCTTTGGCGCTGCCGCGCTGCTCGTCCCCGCGCTGCCAGCGGCGGCTGCCCCAGCCGAATTCGAGGCCTGGCGCGACGGCTTTCGCGCCCGCGCGCTCGCCAAGGGCATCTCACAGGCCACCTGGACGCGGGTCATGGCACGGCTCGAGCCCGACATGACCGTGTTCAAGGAGATGCGCAACCAGCCGGAGTTCAAGGAGCAGCTCTGGCAATACATCAATCGCCGCGTCTCCGACTGGCGCGTCATCAACGGCAAGATCGCGCTGCAGAAGAACGAGGCGCTGTTCGCCCGCATCGAGAAGGACTTTGGCGTCGAGCGCGGCACGCTTCTCGCGCTGTGGGGCGTCGAGTCCGCGTTCGGCGATCCCCTGGTGCAGCAGAACCACATGCGCCCGGTGTTTCCGGCGCTCGCCGCGCTCGCCTGGAACGAGCCGCGGCGCAAGGCCTATTGGGAGACCGAGCTCACCAATGCGCTCAGAATCGTCGATCGCGGCTGGAGTACGCCGGAGGAGATGCGCGGCTCCTGGGCCGGCGCCATGGGTCACACGCAATGGATGCCCGAGGTCTGGCTCAATGTCGGCTTCGACTATGACGGCGACGGCAAGATCAACCCGTTCGGCCGGCCCGACGACGCGCTCGGCTCGACCGCGCGCTATCTCGTCAACCGCGGCAAATATCACCGCGGCGAGCACTGGGGCTACGAGGTGCGCGCGCCCGGCAACATGTCTGGCAGTCGCAGCTATGCGGCGTGGCAGGCGGCCGGCGTCACCCGCGCCGACGGCCAGCCGTTCCCGCAGCCCAATGCGTCAGCGCAGCTCTGGATCCCGGTCGCAGGCGGCCCCGCCTTCCTGCTCGGCCCGAACTTCTACTCGGTGAAATCCTACAATCCGGCCATGAGCTACGCGCTCGCGATCTGCCATCTCGGCGACCGCATCCTGGGGGCACCGCCGTTCCTGCAGCCCTTCCCCGGCTCCGAGCGCGCGCTGACCTTGGCCGAGGTGCAGGAGATGCAGAAGCGCCTGACCGCAGCCGGCTTCGACACCGGCGGCACCGACGGCCGCGTCGGCAACGACACCATGAAAGCGATCCGCGACTTCCAGGCCAAGGCCGGCCTCCAGCCGGCCGACGGCTATGGCGGGCTCAAGGTGCTGGCGAAGCTGCGGCAAGGCGGCTGACGGCCGTCCGCGCGGGTCGGATCGCGCATACGTGCTTACCGCTCGCCGCACGAATTCATCGGGATCAGGAACCTATCGACCGGAGTGAGCAATGACGATGATCGTGGCCGAGCGCACCTACCGGAATGTGGCGACAGGCAACGATGTCGCCGCGCGGGTGTTCGCGCCCGAACGGGTCGACGACTTCGAGTGGCGCTGCAGGATTGCCATCGAGGGGCTGGAGAGCCCCGTCGACAAGTGGATCAGCGGTGTCGACTCGTTTCAGTCGCTGTGTCTGGGGCTGAAACTCCTCTGCAGGCTGCTTACGGAGGACGAGGGGAGCCTCGCCTTCCTCAATGGAGACCCCGGTGACGTCGACGTCCCGCTGATCGCAGACTGCTGCTTTCCGCAAACGCGGACCGAGGCCTTGCGCTTCATCACCGAGCGCGACCGCGAGCTGCTCGACGCCCTGCCTGGTCCGATCCCGTCGGTGCCGCCGGAAAATGTACCCGAGACGAAATTGACCGAGGTCGTCGCCGAGCGTGTGCTGCGCGATGTGACGACGGACACCGCCGTCGTCGCCAGACTGTCCGCGCCCAGACGGGCCGGACCGAGATCCTGGTACTGTGACATTGAAATTCGCGGCTTGGGCAACCCGTTCGAAATGGCCATCTCCGGCGTGGATTCGTTCCAGGCCTTGTATCTGGGCCTTTACCGGACCTGCGTCCATCTGGAGAAGCACGAGCATCACCTGGCCGATGCCGTGGACGGCGCACCGGCGGGAGACGCCAATCTTCCCTTCATCTCGTTCTGTCCGCCCGAGGCGAAGCAAGAGGTCCATCGCGACATGCACGACAAGCTCACGACGGAGGCCCGGCCGTAGCGACGGCGCGGAGTACGACGACCACTGGTCATTGTTCGCGATGACGGAGGGCTGAGGGCCTCCTCGATTGCGGCCACGGTCACACCTTGGCCGCCCACACGCCGGCTAGACTTCGGTGCCCTAGCTCTGGGCGGCGAATACGAATTGCGGGGATTGTTTGTAGGTTCCGTGAACTACACCATGGGAACTCAAACTTCATAGGACAGTCGTATTGTCCAACTGGACACAATTTACCCATTCTTTTGATCTGATTTCGAGCATCTGACGGCATGTTTATCAGTATGCGTGTGTACATCAACTAACAACGGAGCGACGCCATGCGTGTCGCGTTGATCCTCATCGTCATGGCAACCATGACGTCTCCATCGCAAGCGTCTCCTTCGTGTATGAACAAGAGCGAGGCGCGTCATCACTTCGGTTCGGTGCATATTTACTGGCATGGCTCAAACCACTGTTGGGACGCCACACCAATGACGAGGCGCCGCCACATAGCGAGAGTTGAACGCCAAACTGTCGAGCGCAAGCTGCAGAAGGAGCAGCCGCCGCATTGGCGCGACGCGCGATCGGAAATGTTGGCCGCCGCCCGGCCGTTTGAGCCGAGCACTGAATCAGACGACCCGCCCGAGACGACGATGACCAGATCCAACTGGTCAGCGCGGTGGATCGATGTCGCGCAAGTTGGTCCAGTGTCTCTACCCCAGAGCCTCCCCGCCTCCATACCCGCAGCGTCAAATTCCAAACATCAGGCCGAATCCGGCGCGGAGTCTTATGGCGTCGCCCTGATCGTTGTAGGCTCAATGTTGCTGCTTATCGTTGTCGTCGGATTCATGTTCCGACCTGGCGATACGCGCATAGGAGTGATGTTCGCGGCCGTGCACCGCCGAATGTACTCTTGAGTTCGTGGCCGCTCGCAAGTTCTCTCCGACCACGACACGCTGCCACCGACTGGATCACGATTTGGCCGTCGCCTCGCGGTGGCCGGACCTCGACGCCCGCGCCTTGGGCTGCGACGCGCTCGCCGCCTTCACGCGGATGCGCACCGAGCCGCCGCCCTTGGACTGTTCCTCGATCTCGAAGCCGCCCGTCTTGCGCACGAGGTCGCTGAGCTTGCGGCAGCCATAGGTGCGTGGATCGAAGTCGGAGACCAGGTTGGAGAGCTGCTTGCCGACCTCGCCGAGCGCGACCCAGCCGTCCTCGCTCTCCATCTGCGTGATGACCTTCTTGATCATCGGCGTCGCCGCGCTGATCGGCAGCAGCGACTTCGGCGCCGCAGCGCTGTCCGCGTCCTTGCTGCTCGCCGCGTCGCTGCGCAAATTCTCCGTGTAGATGAACCTGCGGCAGGCCTGCCGAAAGCTCTCCGGCGTCTTCTGCTCGCCGAAGCCGAACACGTCGATGCCCTGCTCGCGGATGCGCGCCGCCAGCCGGGTGAAGTCGCTGTCGGACGACACCAGGCAGAAGCCGTCGAAGCGTCCGCTATGCAACAGGTCCATCGCATCGATCACCAGCGTGATGTCGGAGGCGTTCTTGCCGGTCGTGTAGGCGAACTGCTGCTGCGGCACGATCGCGTGGCGCGCCAGCGTATCGGCCCACGGCCTCGAGCGCGGGCTGGAGAAGTCGCCATAGATCCGGCGCACGCTCGCCTCGCCGATCTTGGCGATCTCCTCGAACAGCCCGTCGACGATCTTGGCGGAGGCATTGTCGGCGTCGATCAGGACGGCCAGACGCGGCGAGCGGGGTTCGGACGGCATCAGATGGTCCTTGAGTAGGCCTTGGTCTCATTCCTTATACGCGGGCCGACGTCCATTCGAATGATTTTCTTGAGGCGAATGACGAGACTCGCGATGCGCGACAGGGCGCGGCCACGCGAGGCGCGGCGTGCAGAGGCCACAGAGATATGCGCTGCTGCGCCCCCCCACCATTCGTATACGAACAAATTCCGGGTTCCCGGCCTGTTCTGGCGATCGTTTTCACCTTCCCTTAATTTGGGTCGCACAACGATGCGCCCACCCAACGATGGGATCTGCGGCAAATGATCAAGGAAGGCACTTATTCGGCCTGGTTCAGGACCCCCAAAGGCCAGGGAACCGGGATCGTCGAGCTGGTGGGCGGCAAGGTGTGCGGCGGCGACACCGTGCTGAGCTATGCCGGAAGCTACGAGGCCCATGGCGATCGTTTCACCGCCATCATCAAGACGAAGCGCCATGCCCCGGGACAGCCGTCGTTGTTCGGCCCGGACGAGCTGACGCTCAGCCTCGAAGGATGCTGCAGAGGCACGCCCGTCACGTGCACCGGTTATGCCGCGGAAGCACCCGACGTGCCGTTCGAGGCGTTGCTGCTGTTCTCGGCGTCCGACGACGCCCCATCTCCGCCCGCGCCCCGGCCGACGGCAAAATTCAGTCCCGATCATCTGCCGAAGCCGTCCTGGCGCTAGCATCCGACGCGATTGACGTCATCCTTTCCCCTGGGAACCGAACGCCTACGCGGTCGCCAGCGGCAGCTTGCGTTCGGCCACGATCCGCACCGGCGGAAACACGACGCAATCAATCGCATCGGAGGTTGATCGCCAGGGCCATCGACGTCCTGCTCAAGGAACCGACGCGCTGATCTTGCCGACGAGATCGAGGAAGCGCTGCGTTCGGACGCCTGTCCGATTCACGGCCAGATCGACCAGCTCGACGACCACCAGGTGCTTCGAGGGAACGACCACGATCTGCTGTCCGCCGTAGCCGGAGGCAAAATAGCCGCTGATGCCGGATCGGACGCTGCTGAAGGTCCACCAGAGATAGCCGTAACCCCGTCCGGGCTGCTCGGTGTCCGAGAGACGGCTGGTCGATTCCGTCACCCATGTCGGCGGGATCAGTTGAGCCCCATTCCAGCGTCCGCCGTTCAGGAACAGCAGGCCAAACCTCGCCAGGTCTCGCGCGCTCATCCGAAACACATAGGCCGGATGCGACGAGGAGGCTTCCTTCACGTACACGCCGTCTGCGGCGGAGAAATCCTCCATCCCGATCGGCCGGCCGATCCGTCTGTCGAAGCTTGCGAACACGTCGTCGACGGACTGCCGATAGATCGTGCCGAGCGCGTTGAAATCCCAGTTGTTGTAGTACCAGAAACTGCCCGGCGGATGGCTCTCGCGCGCCGGCCGCCTCTGCTTCATCTGCCCCGTCTCATAGGACGCGAGATGATAGACCCCGGAGCGCGCCATCAGTAGCTGACGCACCGTCGCGGTCTGCTCGGCCGGCGAAAGCCCCGGCGGAACGTCGTCGATCTCGAGCGCGGCAAGCGTGCTGTCGAGGTTGATCCGGCCGGCTTCGACGGCGATGCCATACAACGCGCTGAGCAGACTCTTGCGCACGGACCGGACATTGACCTTCGCACCGAGATCGCCGAACGAGGCAACAATGTCGTCGTCCCTCACGACCATGATCGCTGTCGGCTTCTGTTCGACCGCAAACTCCTGCACCTCGCGTGCGATCGGTGCAGACCAGGGCGTCTCGTCCGGGCTTGCCGTCCGCCAATGCAGTCCCGGCTCGGCCTGAGCCCAGGACCAACCCATCGCAAGGATTGCCAGCACGGCAAGCGGACGTCGCATTGGCACGTTCATTCCCGTCTCGACAAAACCGATGTCGAGAATGCTAGAGCAAGACCGACGGACGGTACAGAGGTCACCGGCCATCGATGTCTCTGTCTGCATGGCCGCGGATCTCCACTGCTCGATGACGCAACATGCCCCGTTGCAATTTTTTTATTTTCACCCGCAGCATCAGCCAGATGGCCGCCGCAGCCAGCCCCGCCCTCAAACTTTCCGCTTGCTTTTGTTCCGAAAATCGGAAATAACATCCGCATCCCGTCCTCATGAGAGGGACGTTTCGCGATCGTCATGAACGTGGAGGGCGGGATGCGGTGGCCGCGATCGTGTTGCAGCGTGCTCGATGTACGCGGACGAACGGCAGGTTGCGGACGTGAAATCGCGTGGTCCTGGCGCCCCGATGCTGGCGCCAAGCTCTTGGGAGATGATGATCCCGGGGGCGACGGTGGCTAACAAGCCGGACACCGGGGAGATCGCGTATAAGCGTTAAGACCTCCGCGCAGGGAATGCCGGTTGAAACGGCTTTGCCTGTGGTGACTGCCGCCTGCTTTTTGTTTGCAGGCGGGCCATGGGTGAGGCCTTCACCCGGCATTCCCTGCGCCCTCTTTCATCGGGAGGGTCCTTGACGATGCATCACTCGGGCGCGATGGCGCGGCGGGATGTGAAATCATGCGCGCATTATGGGAAGCGCGACGGCCGTCATACTCCGATGTCGTCCCGGCCTCCGCGCCGGCAACTGTTATGCTGATGGAGTGATCGCATAAGGTTTTCGGTCGCGCATCATGGCATTCAGGATGGTTAGAAGCTTCCTGGCGACGGCGATGAGGGCGAGCTTGGCGGGTTTACCGGCTTGGCGCAGACGGTTGTAAAAGATCTTGAAGCGATCGGCGCGGCGGACGGCGTTGAGGGCGGCCATGTAGAGGGCGTCGCGGACACGCTTCCGGCCGCCGCCGATCTTGCGCTTGCCACGATACGCCCCGCTATCGCGATTGAAGGGAGCCAGGCCCGCAAGAGCGGCTACCTCCTTTGGCCCGAGATGGCCGAGTTCCGGCATCTGGGTGATGAGTTGCATGCAGGCGACGGGTCCCACACCGGGCACGGAGCGCATCAGCTGTGCCTGCTCCGCAAGCACCGGCTCGGCTTTGATGAGCGCGTTGATCTCGGCCTCGATCTCGACGATCTCGTCATTGAGGACCTCGATCAGGCGGCTGATGCGTTCGGCCATGGCGCGGTCCTCGGCCTCGCTGCGGCGGTTCTTTTCCTGGGCGCGCATGGCAACCAGTTGATCCCGCCGTTTTGCAAGCCTGGCGAGGGCGCTTTGGGCAGGCGTCATGGCCTGCTCGGTGGCTGGCTGCATGGCGCGCCCAAAGGCTGCCAGCGTTCGCGCGTCGATCGGATCGGTCTTGGCGAGTTGGCCGCTGGCGCGGGCGAAATCGCGAGCTCGAGCCGGGTTGATCCGCGCAAAGCGGATGCCCGCCCGACGCAGGGCCTCGCGCAGTTCGAGGTCGTAGACACCCGTGGCCTCAAAGACCACCAGAACATCGCATCCCCAACGCGCCACCAGCTGTGTGATGGCCTGTGGCCCGTTGGCGATGCGCTCCGGCGCCCCCACGGCTTCATCAAAAATATCGAGATAGGGTTTGCAAACGTCGATTCCGACGCAACGAAAAGGTACGATCACGGTGCCTGTCCCTGTGATGCGAGGTCTGTTGGCGCAGCCTCGTGCAACTGTTCAGGTTGATAAATGGAACGGGCGGGAGACCGAGCCGGCTCACGGCGTCTAGCGCCAAGGACCCAACGGCTTCCCGCCCACCATCATCATGGCAGACTTTCCAGACACAGGGACCCATACCTACCGGGAGCAGTTCGAGGCACGATCGAGGTGGGCATCTCGTTCTCACAACAACGGCTGCGGCATATGGGTCAGGATCGGCGCTTCGACGACGCACGCAGCTTGTCCGGGACGACTCGTCGATGTTGCTCTACCTGATCATCGCCGGCCCATGGTCCGGCACGGCGACATCGAGCACGCGCAGCTGCACGCGCTCGACACCCTGGTAGCGGTCGACGGTGAGGGTGCCGGCGACGTGCAGGATCTGGCCGCGATGCTGAACCAGGGCGTTGCCGAGCTTCTGGCCCACGCTGCGGAATGCGATCGCATTCACGGCGGCGCCGTCGCCGGATTTGAAGCGCAGCTTGAGATGCGCCTGCCCGACCTCGTCGGCGTAAACCAGCTGATGCGACGGCAGCGCCACGATGGGCTCGGGATTGCCGCTGCCGAAGGGACCGGCGCGATTGAGCGTCGCGACCAGCTCGGGTGTCGCGGCGCGCGCGCTGATGGCGCCGTCGATCAGGATCTCGTTGACGTGACGTGCGTCGGCGACGTCGGCGGCGAGCGCGCTTTCGAGAAAGGCGCGAAACTCGGCCAACCGCTCCTTGCGCAAGGTGACGCCGGCGGCCATCGCGTGCCCGCCGCCCTTCATAAGGATGCCCTGCTCCACGGCGTGGCGGACGGCCTTGCCAAGATCGACGCCCGGAATCGAGCGGCCCGACCCGGTGCCGATGCCGCCCGGCTCGAGCGCGATCGCAAACGCCGGCCGGGCAAACTTTTCCTTGAGCCTGGATGCGACCAGCCCGACCACGCCGGGATGCCAGCCTTCGGATGCGGTCACGATGACGGCGCCCTTGTCCTCCAGCCCGAGCGAGGCCAGCGCCTCCGCTTCGGCCTGCGCTTCGGCCTGCTGCTCGATGATCCGGCGCTCGCTGTTGAGCCGATCGAGCTCGGCGGCGATGCGCGCGGCTTCGGAGATATCGCTTTCCAGGAGCAGGCGCACGCCGAGATCGGCGCGGCCGATGCGCCCGCCGGCATTGATGCGCGGTCCCAGCATGAAGCCGAGATGCCAGGCTTCGGGCGGACCGTTGAGCCGGGCGACATCCATCAGCGCGGTGTGCCCGACATGGTCGCGCCGGCGCATCGCGATCAGGCCCTTGGCGACGAAGGCGCGGTTGAGCGCGATCAGCGGCGCGACGTCGGCGACGGTGCCGAGCGCGACGTGATGCAGCATGCTGAGCAGATCCGGCTCCGGGCGCGTGCTGCTCCAGAAGCCGCGGCCGCGCAGCTCGCGATTGACCGCAACCAGCGTGACCAGCGTCAGCCCGACCGCGGCGAGATAGCCGAGGCCGGAAAGATCATCCGGCCGGTTCGGATTGACCAGCGCCTCGACCTCCGGCAGCTCCTCGCCGCATTGATGGTGATCGATCACCACCACGGACATGCCGAGCCGCCGCGCCTCCGCCAGCGGCTCGAGGCTGGTGGTGCCGCAGTCGACCGTCACGAGCAGCGTCGCGCCCTTGCCGGCGAGCGCCCGGATGGCGTCGACGTTCGGGCCGTAGCCTTCGAAGATGCGGTCGGGAATGTGGATCAGCGGATCGAGCCCGCAATGGCGCAGATGCCAGGCGAGCAGCGCCGCCGAGGTCGCGCCGTCGACATCGTAGTCGCCGAAGATCGCGACCTTCTCGCCCTTGACCGCGGCGTCGGCAATGCGCTGCGCCGCCGCCTCCATCTGCGTCACCGTGAACGGATCCGGCATCAGCTTGCGGATGGTCGGATCGAGGAAGTCGTTGACCGCGTCGATCTCGACGTCACGCCCGGCGAGCACGCGCGCCAGCATCTCGGGCAACTGATAGCGCTGCACCATCGCAAGCGCGCGCGCCGCGCCGCGCGCATCCAGCCGGTCGCGCCACAATTTGTTGGTCAGCGACAGCCGCACGCCCAGGAACGCCTGCGGGGCGCTCAGGGGCAGTGCAAGGGCGGATGGTGCCATGATGCGCGGGGCCTCGCTTGCAGCGCAGCGATTCGAAATGGACGCAGTCGAATCTACAGCAACTGGCCTGCCTCAGCAGGTTCCATCCATGAAACCCACCAGAATCGTCCCAGAACTTGGCGGAACTCACAGGAAATCAGGGAAATGCCGCCATATACGGCTGGTTGCCTAAAATTAGAGCTGCGTTCGATGGAGTGCATTAAACAGCCATTAGGCGAACTCCGTAACATTTCAATCAATTATTACGTCCGATTTGTCCGCCCTCTTCGTGCCGACCAGGAGGCGCGGCAACATGGAGTTCATTGCCGATGCTGACCGCGCCCGAGTTGAAGACGCAGCCCTCCGCCGCTCCGGCACAAACGACTCCCAAGGATGACGAGACCGACGTCTCGGCGCTGATCGCGCGGCTCACCGGCGAGGTCAATCAGATCGCCTGCGAGAAGACCAAATCGATCCAGCAGATCACCAACCAGATGAAGATGCTGGCGCTGAACGCGCTGATCGAGAGCTCGCGGGTGGGCGCGCAAGGCGCAGGCTTCGCCGTGGTGGCCCAGGAGGTGCGCGCCGTCGGCCAACTCGTCGAGACCATCGCGCGCGAGCTGGAGGGCCAGCTCACGACGCGCACCGGCAATCTGAAGAGCTCGATCGAGCGCATGACCGAACGCGCCCGCGGCGAGCGCATGGTCGATCTGGCGCTGAACGCGATCGAACTGATCGACCGCAATCTGTATGAGCGGACCTGCGACGTCCGCTGGTGGGCGACCGACTCCGCCGTGGTCGATTGCGCCGCCGCGCCCGATGCCGCCCGCGTCACGCACGTCTCCGAACGGCTCGCGGTGATTCTCTCCGCCTACACCGTCTATCTCGATCTGTGGCTGTGCGATCCGAGCGGCAAGGTGATCGCCAACGGCCGCGCCGACCGCTTCAACGTCGTCGGCCAGAGCGTCGCCGACACCAAATGGTTTCGCGAGGCGCGGGGCTTGCGCTCGGGCGACGACTACGTCGCCGGCGACGTCGAGTGCCAGCCGCTGCTCGGCAACGCCCAGGTCGCGACCTATTGCGCCTCGGTGCGCGAGGACGGCAAGGCGCATGGCAAGCCGCTTGGCGTGCTCGCGATCCATTTCGATTGGGAAGCGCAGGCGCGCGCGATCGTCCAGGGCGTGCGCGTCAGCGAGAGCGACAAGGCCCGCGTGCTCCTGGTGGATTCCAATCTGCGCGTGATCGCATCCTCGGACGGTCAGGGCATTCTCAGCGAGCGCGTTTCACTGAAGCTCGATGGCAAGCGCAGTGGCTTCTATCAGGACATCTCCGGGCGCATGGTCGCGTTCCACGCCACGCCCGGTTACGAGACCTACAAGGGGCTCGGCTGGTATGGCGTGATCGTGTCGGGCGCGTGAGGCAGGGCGATCAGCAGCCGAGCCGGTCGGCGATGCCGTTGAAATCAAAGGCGACGATGTCCCAGGCGCCGGTGGCGTCGAAGTCGCGGCTCTGCAGCGGGCCGTATTCGGTGGGGCGGGCGACGAAGGCGGTCTTCAGTCCGTAGCGTTGCGCCGCCTCGAGATCATTGTTGTGCGCGGCGACCATCATCACCTCGCCGGGCGCAAGACCGAGCAGACGCGCGGCGCCGAGATAGGTTTCGGGGTCGGGCTTGTAGTGCGCGAACAGCTCGGCGGAGAGCACGAGGTCCCAGGGCAGACCCGAGAACTTCGCCATGTTGGTGAGCAGTGCGACGTTGCCGTTGGAGAGCGGCGCGATGATGTATTTGGACTTCAGCCGGGTCAGCCCGGCGACGCTGTCGGCCCACGGATGCAGCCGGTGCCAGCCACGGGTGAGATGATCGAGATCGGCTTCGGTCAAGCCGGTGATGCCGAGCTGGGCGACGAGCGTCTCCAGCGAGCGCCGGTGCAGCACGTCGAGGATGACGTAGCCGCGCTCCGGATGCCTGCGGACCTCGTCCATTGAGCCGACATAGAGCCCGCGCCAGCCATCGACCAGCGCGGTCCAGTCGCCCTGGATGCCGCGGGTCTTCGACCACGCGGTGAAGTCGTTGATCAGGCTGGTGCGCCAGTCGACGACGGTGCCGAACACATCGAACACCAGCGCCTTGACCATGGACAGGTCGGACATGCTGAGCCGCTCTCCAATTTCGTCATTCCGGATGCGCGCGCAGCGCGCAGACCCGGAATCTC
Source organism: Bradyrhizobium sp. HKCCYLRH1030 (assembly GCF_051168395.1). Classification (NCBI taxonomy): domain Bacteria; kingdom Pseudomonadati; phylum Pseudomonadota; class Alphaproteobacteria; order Hyphomicrobiales; family Nitrobacteraceae; genus Bradyrhizobium; species Bradyrhizobium sp. HKCCYLRH1030. The sequence continues at coordinate 516,482 of NZ_JBNPUY010000001.1, forward strand.
GCGCCACGATCTCGAGATTCCGGGGTCACGCTCCGCGTGCCCCGGAACGACTGTGCTGGATCAGTCGAGGTGGAACTTCGCCAACTGGCGATGCTCCGCGCGGATGTAGCGCACCGTGCCGGTGACCGAGCGCATCACGACGGTCTCGGTCTCGATCACGCCGTCCTTGCGGAACTTGACGCCGGAGAGCAGCGAGCCGGTAGTGACGCCGGTGGCCGCGAACAGACAGTCGCCGCGGGCCATGTCCTCGATGCCGTAGATCATCTTGGGATCACCGACGCCCATCTTGTGGGCGCGCTCGCGCTTCTCCTCGGTGTCGAGGATCAGGCGGCACTGCATCTGGCCGCCAATGCAGCGCAGCGCCACCGCGGCCAGCACGCCTTCCGGCGCGCCGCCGGTGCCGAGATACATGTCGACGCCGGTGTTGTCGGGATCGGCACAGTGGATCACGCCGGCGACGTCGCCGTCAGTGATCAGGCGCACCGCAGCGCCGGTCGAGCGGACGCCCTGAATGATGTCGGCGTGGCGCGGACGGTCGAGCACCAGCACCGTGATCGCGCCGGGCTCGACGCCCTTGGCCTTGGCGAGCCGGCGCACGTTGTCGGCCGGCGTTGCGTCGATGTCGACGACGCCCTTGGCGTAGCCGGGGCCGACCGCGATCTTCTGCATGTAGACGTCGGGGGCATGCAGCAGCGTGCCGCCATCGGCCATCGCCATGGTCGCGATCGCGCCCGGCATGTTCTTGGCGCACAAGGTCGTCCCCTCGAGCGGGTCGACCGCAATGTCGACCTTGGGCCCGGCATTGAGGCCGACCTTCTCGCCGATATAGAGCATGGGCGCCTCGTCACGCTCGCCCTCGCCGATCACGACCGTGCCCTCGATCGGCAGCTTGTTGAGCTCGCGGCGCATCGCATCCACGGCCGCCTGGTCGGCCGGCTTTTCCTGGCCGTGGCCGCGCAACCGCGCCGCCGACACCGCCGCCCGTTCGGTCACGCGCACCAGCTCCAGCGTCAGGATGCGCTCGAGCAGCAATTGTTGCGGGACAGAAATCTGCGTCGACATCGATCAACTCCTCAAGACGTCAAGGCGGACATCCGCCATCAAAATCTACCGCTCGCACGCCGCCCCCCTGGGCGGCATCCGGGTCAGGCGGTCGGCACGAACGGCCGCTCCCCGCCTGTCTATTCTCCCGGTTTGAGCATGAACCTATACCAAACGCCACGCGTTTGTTTGAGCAGGGACAAGTGGTTCCCTGGGCATCATGCGCTAGTTCTTCTCGATCCGGATCACCTGCGGCTTGCCGCTGATGACCTTGTCGCGCTGCACCGCCTGGAGCGCGCGATGCACGGCGTCCTCGTGTGTGGCATAGGTGATCAGGATGACCGGCACCGGCGCAGACTTGCCGGCCGTCTTTGCCGGCTCGCTGCCATTGGGATGGCGCTGCACGATCGATTCGATCGATATCTTCTGCTCGGCGAGCCGGGTGGCGATGGTCGCGGCCGTGCCGGCATGGTCACGCGCCATCAGGCGGATGTAATAGCCACCCTCGTGCCGCTCCATCGGCGCCTTCTCGGTCGCCTGCAGCCTGTCGACCGGACGCCCGAACGGCGCGGCGCGGATGCCGCGCGCGACGTCGGCAATGTCGGCGACGACGGCGGACGCCGTCGCGGCCCCCCCTGCTCCCGGACCGACCAGCGTGATCGGCGGGATACCGTCGCCGTCGATCGTGACCGCGTTGGTGACGCCCATCACCTGGGCGATCGAGGAGGATTTCGGCACCATCGTCGGGTGCACCCGCTGCTCGATGCCCTTGGCGGTGCGCACGGCAACGCCAAGCAGCTTGACGCGGTAGCCGAGCTCCGCCGCCGCGCGCAGGTCCTCCGGCGCGATCGAGGAGATGCCTTCGACATAGACCGAGTTCTGCGCCACCTGGGTGCCGAAGGCGAGGCTCGCCAGGATCGCGAGCTTCTGCGCGGTGTCGTGGCCATGGATGTCGAACGACGGATCGGCCTCGGCATAGCCGAGACGCTGGGCGTCCTTCAGACATTCGTCGAACGACAGCCCCTCCTGCTCCATCCGAGTCAGGATGTAGTTGCAGGTGCCGTTGAGGATGCCATAGACGCGGCTGATGCCGGTGCCGGTGAGTCCTTCGCGCAGGGTCTTGACCACCGGAATGGCCGCGCCGACGGCGGCTTCGAAGTTCAGCGCACCGCCATGCTTCTCGGCCGCCTTGGCGAGCTTCAGGCCGTGCTTGGCGATCAGCGCCTTGTTGGCCGTCACCACCGACTTGCCGGCCTTGAGAGCGGTGTCGATCGCCGACAGCGCGGGATCGCCGGCGCCGCCCATCAGCTCGACCAGGCAGTCGATTTCGGGATCGCTCGCCAGCGCGATCGGATCCTTGGCCCATTTGATCCCGGACAGATCGATGCCGCGCTTCTTGGCCTTCGACCGCGCCGTCACGGCGACGACCTTCACCGGGCGCCCCGTGCGTTCGGTGAGCACGCGTCCCTCACGCTCGATGAGACGAACGACCTCGACACCCACGGTGCCGAGGCCCGCGATGCCCACTCTCAGGGGTGCGACCATGGAATCAAAGAACCTGTCGAAAGGAAAGTACGGGAGTTCTCAGCGCCGGTTGGCGATGGGAACGACGTTGTGCAACGTTTCGATCCCGCTTTCAAGGAAGCGGCGGACGCCGCGCGCGGCCTGCCGGATGCGCTGCTCGTTCTCGACCATCGCGATGCGGACATAGCCTTCGCCATGTTCGCCGAAGCCGACGCCCGGCGACACCGCGACGCCGGACTTCTCGACCATGAGCGTCGCGAACTGCATGCTGCCGAGGCTCTTGAACTTCTCTGGCAAAGGCGCCCAGGCGAACATCGACGCCTCAGGCGACGGAATCTCCCAGCCGGCCCGGCCGAACGCCTCGACCAGCGTGTCGCGGCGCTTGCGGTAGACGTCGCGCATCTCGCGAATGCAGTCGTCGGGACCGTTCAGGGCAGCCGTGGCCGCGACCTGCACCGGCGTGAACGCGCCGTAGTCGAGATAGGATTTCACGCGCGCGAGCGCCGCGATGATGCGCTCGTTGCCGACGGCAAAGCCCATGCGCCAACCGGCCATCGAATAGGTCTTCGACATCGAGGTGAACTCGACCGCGACATCCATCGCGCCAGGCACCTGCAGCACCGACGGCGGCGGGTTCTTGTCGTCGAAATACACCTCGGCATAAGCGAGGTCCGACAGGATCAGGATCTCGTGCTTCTTCGCGAATGCGACGAGGTCGCGATAGAAGTCGAGGCTCGCGACATAGGCGGTCGGGTTGCTCGGATAGCAGACGATCAGCGCAAGCGGCTTCGGGATGGAATGAATGATCGCGCGCTCGGCCGCCTCGAAGAACTGCGGCGTCGGCTCGGACGGCACCGACCGGATCACGCCGCCCGCCATCAGGAAGCCGAAGGCATGGATCGGATAGCTCGGATTCGGGCAGAGAATGACGTCGCCCGGCGCGGTGATCGCCTGCGCGACGTTGGCAAAGCCTTCCTTGGAGCCGAGCGTCGCCACGATCTGGGTGTCGGGATTGAGCTTCACCCCGAAACGGCGATCGTAATAGGCTGCCTGCGCCCGGCGCAGTCCGACGATGCCGCGCGAGGCCGAATAGCGGTCGGTCCGCGGCTTGCCCAGGGTCTCTCTGAGCTTCTCCAGCACGTGCGGCGGCGCCGGCAGATCCGGATTGCCCATGCCGAGATCGATGATGTCGGCCCCGGCGTTCCGCGCGGCCGCCTTGGCCCGGTTGACCTGCTCGAACACGTAAGGCGGCAGACGGCGGATGCGATAGAAATCTTCCATGGGTCTCTCGGCTCCGGCAACCGGGGGCGGATTCGCCAGCAGAGCTGGCGCTGCGGCGGCGCACGCCATGCCTTGAAACCGGTGCTGGATCAGGAGCTTAGCACGGGCTCGCGGCTTGGCTGGCAACGACACGCGGAGGTGTTGATTCCGGTTGTTTTATCATGGCCGCCGCGCCGCGCCAGACAATTACGCCGCTCCGGGCGGCCGATCGCCCAGCCCCTGTCCCTGGCCGATCATTTGGGCCTGGTGCTGGTGCCCGCCGAGGCCTGGCGGTCGCGCGCCGCGAGCAGCTCCTTTTCGATCTTGTCGCGCTCCTGCGGCGAGATGATCGGCGCATCGCGGTCGCGCGGCACGTCGTTGACGGGCAGATACCCGCCCGGCTCCCTGGGTCGGGCGACCGCATCCGCGTCGAGCGAAGGCATGTCCGCGATTGGACTGGAGCACCCGGCAAGCGTGAGCGCGCCGAACACAACGAGCCCCGCAACAAGGGCGCGCCGTCCCGAACTCCAGCCTCGCCCCTGCGTCCCCACGCGCACGTCCCTCAGCCCCCAACTTCCAGTCGACGGTCCCCGGCCCGACCGCAGCGCGGCGCATTTTGCCGCAGCACAACCAATTGTCACTCGAAACGTGACCGGCTTGAACAGGAATTTCATCCAGCTACGTGATCATGATGTCGGAAGCGAGAGATTTTTTCGCAGCGCAACAATCAGAAATCGAATTTGCCGCAAACTCGCGGATTATTGATCTCGCTCGGTGACGAAACGGTCCCGACGCGATAGTGTGATCCAGCCATGACCGACGTTCAGAACAGCAGCAATCCAGAAAAAACATTCGATGCGGAAGCGTTCGCGATGAACATCGCGAAAGCCATGGAAAGCAGCGGCAAGGCGCTCTCGGCCTACCTGAAGCCGCGCGAGACGGGCGAAGTTCAGGACCGGCCACCAACCGAATTGACCGAAGTCGTCAAATCCTTCACCGCCGTCGCCGACTACTGGCTGTCGGACAAGGATCGCGCCAGCGACATCCAGACCAAGATCGCCAAGGGCTATCTCGATTTGTGGGGCTCGGCCGCGCGCCGTCTCGCCGGCGAAGACGCGCCCCCGGCCATTTCGCCGTCCCCGCGCGACAAGCGCTTCGCCGATCCGGAATGGAAGTCGAACCAGTTCTTCGATTTCGTGATGCAGGCCTATCTTCTGACGACGCAGTGGGCGCAGGACCTCGTCCACAATGCCGAGGGCCTCGATCCGCACACGCGCAAGAAGGCCGAGTTCTACGTCAACCAGATCACCAATGCGCTGGCGCCCTCGAATTTCGTCCTGACCAATCCGGAGGTGCTGCGGCAGACGCTAGCGTCGAGCGGCGGCAATCTTGTGCGTGGCATGCAGATGCTCGCGGAGGACATCGAGGCCGGCAAGGGCTCGCTGAAGATCCGCCAGTCCGACCCGGCCAATCTCGAGGTCGGCGTCAACATGGCGACGACGCCGGGCAAGGTGATATTCCAGAACGAGATGATGCAGCTGATCCAGTACGCGCCGTCGACGGAGAACGTGCTGCGCACGCCGCTGCTGATCGTGCCGCCCTGGATCAACAAGTTCTACATCCTCGATCTGCGCCCCGAGAAATCCTTCATCAAATGGTGCGTCGATCAGGGCCTCACGGTGTTCGTGATCTCCTGGGTCAATCCCGACAAGAAGCTCGGGACCAAGACCTGGGAAGACTACATGAAGGAAGGTCCGCTCACCGCGATGGATGTCATCGAGAAGGTGACCGGCGAGATGAAGGTGCACACGCTCGGCTATTGCGTCGGCGGCACCATGCTCGCGACCACGCTGGCCTGGCTCGCCGACAAGCGCCGCCAGCGCGTGACCTCGGCGACCTTCCTCGCCGCCCAAGTCGACTTCACCCATGCCGGCGATCTGCTGGTGTTCGTCGACGAGACGCAGATCTCGGCGCTCGAGCGCGACATGCAGGCCTCGGGCGTGCTCGAGGGCAGCAAGATGGCGATGGCCTTCAACATGCTGCGCTCGAACGACCTGATCTGGTCCTATGTCGTCAACAACTACCTGAAGGGCCAGCCGCCGCAGGCATTCGACCTGCTGCACTGGAACTCGGACGCCACGCGGATGTCGGCGGCGAACCATTCCTACTACCTGCGCAACTGCTATCTGGAGAACCGGCTGACGCAGGGCACGATGGTGCTGGACAACACGCTGCTGGATCTCTCCAAGGTGAAGGTGCCGGTCTACAACCTCGCCACCCGCGAGGACCACATCGCGCCCGCCGACTCCGTGCTGTACGGATCGCAATTTTTCGGCGGTCCGGTGAAGTACGTGCTTTCGGGCTCGGGCCACATCGCCGGCGTCGTCAATCCGCCCTCCTCTGGCAAGTATCAGTATTGGACCAATGACCAGATCCACGACATCTCGCTGAAGGACTGGATGAAGGGCGCGCAGGAGCACAAGGGCTCGTGGTGGCCGGACTGGCGCGAATGGCTGAGCCAGCTCGATCCGGAAGAGGTTCCCGCGCGCGGCGTCGGCAGCGAGGTCTATCCACCGCTCGAGGATGCGCCGGGCTCCTATGTCCGCGTCCGCGCATAGCGTGATCCGCCGCGATTGACTATAAACGCTCCGTCCCGCCGGGACGGGACGGGAATCAGTTGAGGGGATCTCGATGACGCGCGAACTGTTCTGGCTGACGCTCACGGTCATTCTGACCGGCCTGCTGTGGGTTCCCTACATCCTGAACCGCTGCCAGGTCCGCGGCCTGACGGGCGCGATGGCCAACCCCTCCCGCAACGACAAGCCGCACGCGCCGTGGGCGACCCGGCTGATGTTCGCGCACGACAACGCGGTCGAGAACCTCGTGATCTTCGCGCCGCTGGTGCTGATCCTCAACGCGATCGACTATTCGACCAAATGGACCGTGCTCGCCTGCGCCGTCTATTTCTGGTCGCGCGTCGCCCACGTCATCGTCTACGCGATCGGCCTGCCCGTATTTCGCACCCTTGCGTTCGTCGTCGGCTTCATCGCCCAGGCCGTCCTGGCGCTCGCGATCTTCGGCTGGCTCTAGGCCTATCGGCTAGGGAAGATTGTCCCGCAGGAAGATGTCGATGCGGATGCGCTCCTGATCGGGGCTGATCGGCTCGCCCGAGCAATGCGCGAGCAGGACCCGCGCAGCCGAGCGCGCCTCGTGGCCGGGATCCTGGTTGATGATGGCGTCGCACGTGCCGCGGACCAGGAACCGCCTGGTGTGCTGGGTCAGCTCATGGGTGATCCAGACCACCTCCCGGGCGCGGCCGGATGCCTCGAGCGCATCGGCGATGCCACGGTTGCCGGCGCCACAACAGTAGATGCCGCGCAGATCCGGATGGCGCGCGAGCAGCGCGGCGGTCAGCTCCCGCGTGCGCTCGCTCTCATCGCGGCCTTCGATGGCCGGAAGCGCGAGCAGGTTCGGGTACTCGCTGGACAGGATCTGGTGAAAGCCGAATTGCCGCTCGGCGTGATCGCGCAGCGACAATGATCCCGCGATCACGGCAACCGTCCCCTCGCGACCGCCGAGATAGCGCCCCATCAGCGTGGCCGCCGTCCGTCCCGCGGCAGGGTTGTCGATGCCGACGTAGTGCAGGCGGCGCGAGCTCGGGGCGTCCGAGACCAGGGTCACCACCGCGACGCCGCGCGCGGTGAGCTCGTCGATCGCGGCGCGCACTCTGGGGTGATCGAGCGCGATGACCGCAACGCCCTGATAGGCCGGCGACAGGTTCTCCAGCGCACCGGCCAGCACGTCAGGATCGAAAACGTCGACGTGGAGGATATCGATGAAGCCGCGCTGGCCGGCCAGCCACTCTGCCGTGCGCTGGACCTGCTCGGTCAGGATGGTCATGAAGCTGTTGCCACCGGTCGGCAGCACGAAGGCAAAGCGGAAGCTCTGGCCGCGCGCGAGCCGTGCCGCTGCGACGTCGGCGCGATAACCCAGCTTGGCAACAGCGGCCTCCACCCGGGCAACGGTCTTGGCACGCACGCCCTCGCGCCGGTTGATGACGCGGTCGACGGTGGCGAGCGACACGCCCGCCGTCCGCGCGACGTCCTCCAGCGTGGCCCGGACCGGTAACGGGTTCGCGTCAGCCGTCACTCGCGCGCCGCCCATAGCATGCCGCGGGTCATCAACGTCCGGATCTCCGGCACATCGAGCTCGTAGGCACGGTGGCCGAGCGAGGAATAGAACACCCTGCCCGCGCCGTAACGCTTCTTCCAGACCACCGGCATCACCACCCCCTCGATCCATGGGGCGTGCTCTCCGGTGAAGGTCGTGGTCGCCAACACCTCGTTGGCCGGATCGACGTGCATGTAATACTGCTCGGAACGGTGCTCGAAACTTGTCAGGCCCTTCATGATGGGATCGTCCGGCCTGGTCAAGTCGACCCGGTAGTCGATGATGTTGCCGGGATGGGCGACCCATTGCCCGCCGCACAGGAACTGGTAGTCGACCGAATCGCGGAAGGCATCGCACATGCCGCCATGATGGCCGGCGAGCCCGACGCCGCTGCGCACCGCCGCGCAGAGGTTGAGCGCTTCCGCCTTCTCGATCTTGGACATCGTGTAGATCGGGATGATCAGCGACAGATCGTGGATCGCAGGATCTGCGAACGCGGCCGTCGTGGTCTCGATCCGCACCTCGAAGCCTTCCGCCTTGAGCCAGCCGCGGATCATCGAGGCACAGAGGTCGGGGTCATGTCCTGGCCAGCCGCCCCATACAATCATTGCCTTGCGCATGTCTTTGTCCTCAGTCGATCTGTCCGGTGTCGCGTCCAACAGGCAGCATCGCCGGTCGCTCCACGCGGCTCTCGATCCTGACCCGCCGCCCTTCGTTTGCCGAGGTCTGGAACGCCTCCATGACCTCCAGCACGTGGAAGGCGAGCGCACCGCTGGCCCGATGCGGCCGGTCGTTCAGGATCGCGGTCGCCATATCGGCCACGCCGATGGAGCGGAACTCACCGTCGACGTGACCATGCGTCAACGGCATCGTCTGCCAGTCGCCGCCGGTCTTGGCGACCTGCACCTCGCCGCCGAAGCGGTTGGGGTCCGGCACCAGCATGCTGCCCTCGGCGCCATAGATCTCGATGGGCGCGTGCCGGTGCTTCGGAACGTCGAAACTCATGGTGACCGAGACCACCGCCCCGCTCTCGAACTCGAGCGTGCCCGCGGCGTGGGTCGCGACCTCGACCGGGATCAGCGTGCCGTTCATCGGCTGGCTGGTGACCAGGCGTTCGGATCTTGGGCGCGCGGTCGAGCCCATCACGCTCGCGACCGGGCCAAGCAACTGCACCAGATCGGTGATGTAGTACGGGCCCATGTCGAGCATCGGCCCGCCGCCGCGCAGGTAATAGAAGCCCGGCGCCGGATGCCAGCGCTCATGGCCGGGACAGCCGAAGAACGCGCTGCCCGCGACAGGCGTGCCGATCGCGCCGTCGTCGATCAGCTTGCGCGCGGTCTGGTGGCCGCCGCCGAGGAACGTGTCGGGCGCGCAGCCGACCCGCAGGTTCTTCTGCGCGGCAAGCTCGATCACCTTGCGGGCTTCCGCGACGTCGATTCCGAGCGGCTTCTCGGAATGAACGTGCTTGCCGGCATTTAGCACGGCGAGACTGACGTCGGTATGGGCGAGCGGCACGGTGAGATTGATGACGATCTCGACGTCATCGCGCTTCAGCAATTGATCGACCCGCATCGCCGGCAGGCCGAAGGCTGCGCCCTGTCGCTCGGCTGCGTCGCTGCGCATGTCGGCGAGCGCCTTGATGTCCAGAACGGGGAAGCGCTGGGCCGCCTTCAGATAGGCGGTGCTGATGTTGCCGCAGCCGATGATGCCGATGCCGACTTTTCTCATTGGGGTCTCCGTGAGGTCCGGTTCATCCCTTGACCGCGCCCGACGTCAGGCCGGCAACGATGTGCTTCTGCGCCAGGAGGAAGAGGATGATCGTTGGCAGGATGGTCAGGGTGATGAAGGCGAGGATCAGGTGCCACTCGGACGAATACTCGCCCTGATAGACCATGATGCCGAGCGGCCATGGATACAGCGCATCGGTGTTGAGCATGACCAGCGGCAGCAGATAGGCGTTCCAGCTGTTGACGAAGGTAATGGTGCCGACCGTCGCCAGGATCGGGCGCGACAATGGCAACGTCACGTAGCGGAAGAATTTGATATAGCTGCAGCCGTCGACCAGCGCGGCCTCGAGCAGCTCGTAGGGGATGTCCTTGAAGAAGCGGCGCAGCAACAGCACGCTCATGGCGAGGCTGAAGGCGACCTGCGGCAGCGCGACGCCGAAATAGGTGTCGAGCAGCCCGAGATCGCGCACCTTGATGAACAGCGGCAACACCGCGGTCGCCGCCGGAAACAGCAGGCCGAGCGTCAAATAGCTCAGCAGCATCGAGCTGCCGTAGAATCGGACATGGGCAAAGGTGAAGGCCGCCATCGACGCGACGATGAGAGTCAGAACGACCGTCAGCGTGGAGATGATCAGCGAATTGCGCAGGAGCTGCCAGTAGCGCCCGGAGAACAGGATATCGGCATAGTTCTGCCACGCCCAGTGCTGCGGCAGGCCGAACGGATTCACGCGCAATTCCCCGAGCGACTTGAAGCCACCGAGCAGCGTCGCAAGCAGCGGCACCAGCACGAAGATGGCGACGATCGCGAGGAACACCGTCTTGAACAGCACGGCGGGATCGAATGGTGCCCGGAACGTCTCCACCTTATTCATCGCGCATGAACCATCGCTTGTAGGTGAAGGCAAAGGTCACGCAGATCACGAACAGGATGACGCCGATGGCGCTGCCATAGCCGACCCGCATCCGGGAGATGCCGTTGTTGTAGAGAAAGCTCACCATTGTATTCGAGGAGTCGGCGGGCCCTCCGCGCGTCAGCGGCATCACCAGGTCGAACAGCTGCAGCGAGCCGACGATGGCGAAGAACACCGAGAGCCGAATCGTCGGGTAGAGCAAGGGAATGACGATGTGGCGCAGGCTCTGCGACCGCGTCGCACCGTCGATCCGGGCGGCCTCGATCAGGCTCTTGTCGATGCTCTGCAGCGCGGCGATGAACAGCATCATGTGGAAGCCGAAATACTTCCAGACGATCACGATCAGCACCGCCAGCATCGCCGTGTCGGTCGAGGCCAGCAGATGCGGCGGCTCGGCGCCGAAGCTGCGCCAGATCGACGCGACCAGGCCATAATCGCCGTCATAGACGAAGCTGAAGATCAGCCCGGTCGCGATCTCGGCGAGGATATAGGGCATGAAGAACAGCATCCGCAGCGCCACCGCGCCGCGGAACCGCTCCGCGAGCATCAGGGCCAGAGTCAGCGCCAGCGGCAACTGGACACACAGCGAGACCGCAATGATCAGGCCGTTGTTGCGCAGCGCGAGCCAGAACGCGCGCGTCTCCAGCACGAAACGATAGTTGTCAAAGCCGATCCAATGGGTCGGCCTGCCGAACCCATTCCAGTTGAAGCCCGAGTACCAGGCGGCCTCGCCGATCGGCAGCACCACGAAGAGCGTGAACAGCAGCAGCGCAGGCGGCAGGAACAGGATCAGGACGGTGAAGCGGCCGTCCCAGCTCGGGCCGCCCACCGCGCGCGTGGAGAGCGATGCCGGCGATACACCCATCGCCGGCGAACTCGCGATCGGACGTGCCACGTCAGTTGCCCTGCTTCCGCGCTGCCTCGATCGCCTTGGCAGCCTCCTGCGGACTCATGCTGCCGCCGGCGATCTCCGCGGAGACATCGTTGACGACGCGACCGACGGAGGGGCCGAGGCTCTGGTCATAGAAGTTCTGGTGATAGTTCGATTTGGCCAGATTGGACGCGATCAGCTTCATGAAGGAATTGTTGAGGCCGGCGTCCGCGCCCTGCACCACCGGGATGATGAAATTTCCCGCCGCCAACCGTGTCTGGACGTCCTTGGAGATGAAGTACTTCAGGAAATCGACGGCTTCCTTGGGCGAGCCCTTGGTGACCAACCAGCCGGTGATGCCGCCGAGCGTATCCGTCGGCGCGCCCTTGCCGCCTTGCACGACCGGAAAATCGAACCAGCAGATCTTGTCTTCGCTCAAGCCGACCTTGTCGGCGGCGAGCGCCCGCTGCAGATTGTAGACGGAGCTGATCGCGAGCGTCATCGCCGCCTTGCCATCGCCGAAATATCCGACGGCCTGCGGGTTCTTGAAGCCAAGAAAGCCATTCTGGAATGGCTGGAGATCGACGAGCTGCTTGAACAGCTCGCCTGATTTGACGAAGGTGTCGCCGGCAAAGCCGCCATTCTCGCCGAGCAGCGCCGCGTCGAATGCCGGCTTGCCGCCGATCCGCACCGCAAGATGCGTCCAGTAGAAATGCAGCGGCCATTTGTCGGCGCCGCCGACCACGATCGGGGTCACGCCGGCCGCCTTCAACGTCTTCACGGCGCTCAGCAGATCGTCCCAGCTCTTGATCGCCGTGGGATCGACCTTGGCCTTGGCCATCAGCTCCTTGTTGCAGACGAAGCCGACCTGCGACAGCGAGATCGGAAGGCCGTAGACGTGGCCGCCATCGGTGAATGCCGCGAGCGCCGCCGGAGTCACGCTGTCGCTGTAGCCTTTCACCTGCTCGGTGATGTCCTCGAGCACGCCAGCCTCGATCTGCGCCTTCAGGACACCGCCCGCCCAGCTGTAGATGATGTTCGGCCGGTCCTTGGACTGCAGGATGGTCGGCAGCTTGGCCTTGTAGGCCTCGTTCTCGAGGAACTGCATCTCGATCTTGACGCCCGGATGCGACGCCTCATAGGCGCGGGCCACCTCCTCCCAGATCTTCACCTGGGCTGGATTGACCTCGATATGCAGCCATTTCACGGTGGTATCGGCGCTCGCGACGGTGGCCCAGAGCAGGCATGCGGCAGCGGCGAGTCCCAGCTTCGCGAGCAGTCTCATCACAATCCTCCCAACCGTCTTCTTTGTTGCGGTAATCCTGTCCTCATTTTTTGAGGTGCGCAACTGAAATTCTGACAGAGCAAACCTCAAACGTGTTCGCATTTGCGAACAGCTTCACGAGTAGACAGAGAGATTGCTAATTGGGCTGAGCAAGACTCGGCGGGCAGCCGCACGCGCCTTTCGCCTGGAAAAGGCGGAGCGGGCGTCTGCCGCACCGCGAAGGATATGCTGGAGATCGCCTGACGCTCAGGTGCAGCGCGCCTTGAAATTTGCGGCGACAAGCTTCGCCATCACGTCGTTGAGATGCGCCTGGTCGCGCGTCTCGATCACCAGCTCGAGCAGGGTTGCCTTGGCCGGCAGGTCCGAGAACGTTCGCTGATGCGACACCTCGATGATGTTGGCGCCGGCATCGGCGAGCAGCGTCGACACGGCAGCGAGTTGTCCGGGACGATCGACGATGTCGATCGACAGCTGCGTCAGCCGCCCCTCGCGAGCGAGCTCGCGGGTGAGCACCGAGGCGATCAGTCGGGTATCGATGTTGCCGCCGCTCAGCACCAGGCCGACATTGCGGTCGGCAAACTGCGCGGGATGCGCGAGCACTGCGGCGAGACCGACGGCGCCGGCGCCTTCGACCACTGTCTTCTCGATCGAGATCAGCGTGGCGAGCGCCCGCTCGATCTGCGGTTCGGTGACGAGCAGGATGTCGTCGACGAGATGGCGGATGATCTCGGTCGTGATCCGGCCCGGCGATTTCACCGCGATGCCCTCGGCGAGCGTGTCGCCGCGCATCGGCAGCTGACTGCTGCGGATGGCGTTGTACATCGACGGATAGAGTTCGGCCTGAACGCCGACGATGCGCAAGCCCGGCTTGATTGCGCGCGCCGCGACCGCCATGCCGGAGATCAGCCCGCCGCCGCCGATCGGCACCACGAGCGTATCGAGCTCGGGGACCACCGCGAGCATCTCCAGCGCCACCGTGCCCTGCCCTGCGATGATCAGTGGATCGTCGTAAGGATGGATCATGGTCATGCCGTGCGCCGCGCCGTGCTCCCTGGCGAACGCGCCCGCCTCCTCCAAGGTGGCGCCGGAAATCACGACCTCGGCGCCGTGCCGCTTGGTGTTCTCCACCTTCACCATCGGCGTGCCCACCGGCATCACGATGGTCGCGGGAATGCCGAGACGCCGCGCGTTATACGCGACGCCCTGCGCGTGGTTGCCGGCCGACATCGCGATCACGCCGCGTTCGCGCTGCTCGGCGGACAGCGCATTCAGCCGGTTCAGCGCGCCGCGCTCCTTGAACGACGACGTGAACTGCAGGTTCTCGAATTTCAGCCAGACGTTGCAGCCGCAGATCTCGCCGAGCGTCCGGCTCTGGTTGCAGGCCGTCGCGAGCACGGCGCCACCGATGGTCTCGGCGGCGGCCCGCACATCGTTGGCGGTGACGGGCAGCGCGTTCAGATCAGTGGCGGTCATGGGTCTGCCCATCCCTCAGCGTGCGTCATTGCACGCGATGCCGGCGGCGCGCCGACCTCGCATGATGTTGCCGATCGTGCCGGCGCGTCTGCGGCCGGACGATCCAGATCGGTCTCAGCTCCCGAGATCGGGCAGTCCGAGCATCAGCCGCATGTTCTGCACGGCCGCGCCCGAGGCGCCCTTGCCGAGATTGTCGAGCCGCGCCACCAGCACCGCCTGGTGATGCTGGTCGCTGGCGAAGACGTAGAGCTCGAGCTTGTTCGTCTCGTTCAGCGCCTCCGGCTCGAGCCGGCCGCTCTTGGCCGCCGCGCCATCGAGCGGCATCACCGAGACGTATTTGCTGCCGGCATAATGCTTCGCCAGGGCCGCCTGCAGGTCCGAGCCTGACGGCTTGCCCGGCAGTGTGTCGAGTTGCAGCGGCACGGAGACCAGCATGCCCTGCCGGTAGTTGCCGACGGAGGGAATGAAGATCGGCCGCCGGGTCAACCGCGAATAGAGCTGCAGCTCAGGCAGATGCTTGTGCTCGAGGCCGAGACCGTACAGCTCGAAGTTCGGCGCGGTGCCATTCTCAAAGGCCGCGATCATCGTCTTGCCGCCGCCGGAATAGCCGCTCACCGCGTTCACCGTGACCGGATAGTCCTGCGGCATCAGTCGGGCATCGACCAGCGGCCGCAGCAGCGCGATGCCGCCGGTGGGATAACAGCCGGGATTGGAGACCTTGCGCGCATTCCGGATCTTGTCGGCCTGGTCGGCGGCGAGCTCGGGAAAGCCATAGGCCCAGTCCGGCGCGACCCGGTATGCGGTCGACGCGTCCAGCACCTTCGGCGCAGAGCTGCCCATGCCGTCGATCAGCGCCACCGTCTCCTTGGCCGCATCGTCCGGCAGGCAGAGGATGACGAGATCGACCTCGGCCATCAGCGCCCGCTTGGCGGCCGGATCCTTGCGCTTGTCCTCGGCGATCGTCTTCACGACGATGTCCGGCTGGTGCCGGAGACGCTCGGCGATTCCCAGGCCGGTCGTGCCCGAGCCGCCGTCGACGAACACGGCGCGTGTCGCAGTCCCGGAGGCGGCGTGAGCTTTCGGCACATTGCTGTCGATCACGGTCATGACACGCTCCTTAGGTCAGGGTTTCGCCGGCAAAGGCCTGGGGCCGCGCCTGCCGCATGAGAGAGGAAATCTGTTGCGAGCCAATGTCGGGCTGCTCGCCGAGCCTCGTCGCGATCGTCGCGTAGTCGGCCTCGGACTTGTGCTGGTTGAGCTTGAAACTGCCTTCGACCTGATCGATCGTCATGACGATGCCCACAATCGCCTTGCGCATCGCCTCGAGGCGTCCCGCCGTCATCTTGTCCGAGGTCCAGGGCTTCTTCGGCAGCAGCCGCTGCTCGAACTTCGCACTGACCTCATCCGTCTGCCGCGCGAGCTCGGCCTCCGACAAGATCCGCGCCGTACCGGTCAGATGCACGGCCTGATAGAGCCAGGTCGGCACCTGGTCGGGCGACACATACCAATCGGCGGAGACGTAAGCATCGGCGCCGCTGACGGCCAACAGCCAGGGCGTCGTACCGTCGGCGATCCTTGCCAGCGGATTGCCGCGCGCGACATGGAAGAACGCCTGCGGCGTACCATCGTTCAAGGCGCCCAGGTGAAACGGCACCGGTGACGCGATCGGCTTTGTGCCGTCCCACGCGCAGACCATGCCGAAGCCGCGCGCGTCAGCGAAGCCGAGGCTCGCGGCGCGATCGGGCTTGAAGGGCGGTGGCGTGTACATCGGAAACTCCTGCTGGACGAAGGAGCCGCCTGATCAATCGCGCTGCAAGGAGAAAGTCTGCCGCGGGATCGGATCCGGCGGCAGGGGCTGTGATCTAGACGCAGATCATCGCCCGTACCGCGGAGGTACGACGGCGCATTTCGGCGATCATGTGGGTCGCTGCGTTGATCATGGGGGCAGGCCTATAAGGCTGCCAGGTTCCTGCGTCAAGCTCGCAAGTCGGCCCGGCGCGTTCAGGGCTGGGGTCAGACCGCATGCCACAGCCATTCCATGATGCGCCCGATGATGTCGCCGAACAGCAGCAGCACCGCCGACCACACCAGCGCCGACACGAAGTTGGCGATCTGGAACACCATGTAGGGCATCTCGAAAATGCCCGCCGCCAGCGGCACCGATGCGCGCAACGGGCCAAAGAACCGGCCGATGAAGATGCTCGGCACGCCCCAATCGCGCACGAAGGCCTCGCCGCGCGGCAGCAGCTCCGGGTAGCGCGACAGCGGCCACATCTGGGCGACGCGGTCCTTGTAGCGGTAGCCGAACCAGTAGGAGACCCAGTCGCCGAGCGCGGCGCCGATGCCCCCGGCCAGCCATATCGGCCAGAAGCTGATCCCGGTGGCGCCGATCAGGGCGCCGATCGCGACCAGGGCGCCCCAGGCGGGAATCAGGAGCGAGACGAAGGCCAGGGACTCGCCAAAGGCAAGCAGCAGGACGATCGGAGCAGCCCAGGCCTGATGGTCGCGCACGAAGTCGGCAACCGCGCGGCCAAAATCTTCCATCTGCTCGACGCCTTTCTGCTCCGCGGCGCTTAAGTGCTTGAAGGCCTTCGCGGTTCCATGGCGCAGACTGGTACGCCACCGAACCCGCCCACTTCAAGTCACAACAACCGGCTGAACCGCGTGAACAGCGGCGATCCGGCGTTCGGAACCGGCCAAGACGTGGCGGGCCGGTGAACGTCGTTGTTTCCCGGGGTCATTGTTTTATGCCGGTCCATGGCATAGTCAGGCCCAACGATTCGTTCCATCTTGCGCAAACGCAACATCAGATTCCATGGGTAAGCCGTTGAAATCAGCTGCAAAAGCCAAGGCCAAGGGCGTCACGGACCCGTTGGCGGCGTTCGCCGCCAAGGGCAAGGCTCCGGCCAAGCCAGCCGCCCGCTCGGCGGGTGCCGAGGGCGATTACACTGCCCGTGACATCGAGGTCCTCGAGGGCCTGGAGCCGGTGCGGCGCCGCCCCGGCATGTATATCGGCGGCACCGACGAAAAGGCGCTGCACCACCTGTTCGCCGAGGTCATCGACAACTCGATGGACGAGGCGCTGGCCGGCCACGCCACCTTCATCGAGGTCGAGCTCGACGCCGAAGGCTTCCTCACCGTGACCGACAACGGCCGCGGCATTCCTATCGATCCCCATCCCAAGTTTCCGAAGAAGTCAGCGCTCGAGATCATCATGTGCACGCTGCACGCGGGCGGCAAGTTCGACTCCAAGGTCTACGAGACCTCGGGCGGCCTGCACGGCGTCGGCATCTCCGTGGTGAACGCGCTGTCGACCCGGCTCGAGGTCGAGGTCGCCCGCAACCAGAAGCTCTACCGCATGGTGTTCGAACGCGGACATCCCAAGGGCAAGCTCGAGGAGGTCGGCAAGGTCGCCAACCGGCGCGGCACACGGGTGCGTTTCCAACCCGACCCGACCATCTTCGGCGCCAAGGCGACGTTCAAGCCGCAGCGCCTGTTCAAGATGGCGCGCTCGAAAGCCTATCTGTTCGGCGGCGTCGAGATCCGCTGGAAGTGCGATCCGTCGCTGCTGAAGGGCATCGAGGACGTCCAGGCCGAGGCGACGTTCCATTTCCCCGGCGGTCTGAAGGACTACCTGGCCGCAGCGATCCATGCCGACACGCTGGTCCATCCGGATATCTTCGCCGGCAAGTCGGGCCGCACCGGTGGCCATGGCGGCTGCGAATGGGCGGTCGCCTGGACCGCCGATGCCGACGGCTTCCTGTCCTCCTACTGCAACACGATTCCGACGCCGGACGGCGGCACGCACGAATCCGGCATCCGCAGCGCGCTTCTGCGCGGCCTGAAGGACCACGCCGAGCGCGTCGGCCAGGGCAAGCGATCGGCCAACATCACCTCCGAGGACATCATGGCGGGCGCCGCCATCATGCTCTCGGTGTTCGTGCGCGAGCCGGAATTCCAGGGCCAGACCAAGGACCGCCTCGCCACGGCAGAGGCCCAGCGCATCGTCGAGCAGGCCGTCAAGGACCCGTTCGACCACTGGCTGTCCGGCAATCCGGTGCAGGCCAACCGGCTGCTCGATTTCGTCATCGAGCGCGCCGAGGAACGCATCCGCCGCCGGCAGGAGAAGGAGACGGCGCGCAAGACCGCGACCAAGAAGCTGCGTCTGCCGGGCAAGCTCGCCGACTGCACCGACGCCGGCACCGAAGGCTCCGAGCTGTTCATCGTCGAGGGCGATTCGGCCGGCGGCAGCGCCAAGCAGGCGCGCGACCGCAAGAAGCAGGCGGTGCTGCCGCTGCGCGGCAAGATCCTCAACGTCGCCTCCGCCGGCAAGGACAAGCTGACCGCCAACGCCCAGCTCGCCGATCTCGTGATGGCGATCGGCGCCGGCACCGGCACGTCGTATCGCGAGGAGGATCTGCGCTACCAGCGCATCATCATCATGACCGATGCCGACGTCGACGGCGCCCACATCGCCTCGCTGCTGATCACCTTCTTCTACCGGCAGATGCGGCCGCTGATCGACGAGGGGCATCTCTACCTCGCCGTGCCGCCGCTCTACCGGCTCACCCATGGCAGCAAGACGTTCTACGCGCGCGACGATGCCCATCGGGACGAGCTCCTGAAGCGCGAGTTCAATGCCAACGCCAAGGTCGAGATCGGCCGCTTCAAAGGTCTCGGCGAGATGATGCCGGCCCAGCTCAAGGAAACCACCATGGATCCGGCCAAGCGCACCCTGCTGCGCGTGGTTCTGCTGGCCGAGGATCGCGACGGCACCGCCGACTCGGTCGAGCGGCTGATGGGGACCAAGGCAGAGGCCCGCTTCGCCTTCATTTCGGAAAAGGCCGAATTCGCCAGCGACGAGCTGCTCGACGTCTAGCTTTTGACCCGATTTCACGCCTCGATTGCAGGTTCCATTGGCTCGCGCGAGCCTGCAATCGACCTTTCCAATCAGAGGGTTACGAGAATCCCGAGCATCCCGCAGCGCACTTTCCCCTCCGGTGTGCTCAACCTGCAACAGCTTTTGGGCACCAATCGGCTATAGTTCGGGCACATCTGGCGAGGGAATCGCCGCCGCAACCCGGCACCTGCGACACGACGATCTTGGGGAATTGAATATGAAAAAGCTTTTGCTTGCTGCCACTGCGCTGGTTGCGATCACGGGTGCCGCTTCGGCTGCTGATCTGGCAGCTCGCCCCTACGTGAAGGCTCCGATGATGCCGGTGGCGCCGAGCTGGACCGGCTTCTACATCTTCGGTGGTGCCGGCGGCGGCATCTGGGATGCCGACTCGCACACCAACTTCAACGGCGTGCCGGTGACGATCGATCAGCGCGTCGGTGGCGACGGCTGGTTCGGCACCGTCGGCGCGGGCTACGACTGGCAGTTCAATCCGTCCTGGGTCTTCGGCGTGTTCGCCGATGGTCAGTTCGGCAGCATGCGCGGCACCGTGCAGGATCAGATTGCGCCGGCCCTCACTGGCCGCATCAAGATGCAGGATGCCTGGGCCGCGGGCGCTCGCATTGGCTATTTGGTTGCTCCGAATGTCCTGTCGTACGTCAATGCCGGTTACTCCGGATCGCATTGGTCGGGCACTGGTCTGACCACCCTCACCGGTGCTGCCTCGGGCTTGCATACCGACTCGTTCAACCGGAACGGCTGGTTCGTCGGCGGCGGCGTCGAGAATAACCTGAACATCTTCGGCATCTCGGCGCCGGGCTGGTTCATGAAGACCGAATATCGCGCGGCCTATTACGACCGCAAGGATATTGCCGTCCGCTTCGATGGCACCAATGCTCTGAGCACGGACTCCGTCAGCTTCAAGCCGTGGGTGCAGACCATCAGCACCTCGCTGGTCTACCGCTTCAACTGGACCGGCCCGGTCGTCAAGTACTGAGCCGAACGCACTCGGTCTTTCAATAATTCTGCGAAAAGCCCCGGTTGATCCGGGGCTTTTTGTTTTTGGCTCGGATATTGGCGGCTGGAGCCGCTGGTCATCTGCAGCGCCGGCCGCTAGCCTCCTCGTCACAAAACTTCACAAAAAAGACGGCAGCAGCGTTTCCGATGCTGTGACGCGGTCGACGAGGGAGGACATGGTCATGCGGAAATTCCTGATGATCGGCGGCCTGCTTCTGCTCGCCATCGGCCTGCTCTGGGTCGGTCAGGGCACCGGGGTGGTGGCATGGCCGCGGACGAGCTTCATGATCAACCAGCTGCAATGGGCCGGCTATGGCGTCGGCATGGGTGCACTCGGCCTGGTGATGATCTGGCAGGGCACCTGCTGACGTCTGACAACAACGACATGGAGACACGACATGGCGGGCCGTTTCGACCTGAGTGGCAAGGTTGCGATCGTGACGGGAGGCAACGGCGGAATCGGCTTGGGGATGGCGCGCGGGCTTGCCGATGCCGGCGCCGACATTGCCGTGGTCGGCCGCAACGAAACCAAGTCACGGGCGGCGGTGGCTGATCTCGCCGGTCGCGGCGGCCGTGCCATCACCGTCACAGCCGACGTCAGCGACAAGGACGACGTCGCCGCCATGGTCGCGCGCGTGACCAGCGAGCTCGGTCGCATCGACATCCTCATCAACAATGCCGGCATGAGCATCCGCAAGCCGCCGCACGTGCTCGAGCTGGAGGAGTGGCAGCAGGTGATCGACACCAATCTCACCAGCGCGTTCCTGTGCTCGAAGGCCGCCTACCCGGCCCTCAAGGCGAACGGCGGCGGCAAGATCATCAACATCGGCTCGATGCTGTCGATCTTCGGCGCCAGCTTCGCGCCGGCCTATGCGGCCAGCAAGGGCGGCATCGTGCAGTACACGCGCGCCTGTGCCTGCGCCTGGGCGCCCGACAACATCCAGGTCAACGCGATCTTGCCGGGCTGGATCGACACCGACCTGACGCGCGCGGCGCGCAGCCAGATCGACGGCCTGCACGACCGCGTGCTGGCGCGCACGCCCGCGGCACGGTGGGGCGACATCGACGACTTCGCCGGCATCGCGACGTTCCTGAGCTCGCCGGCCTCGGACTTCGTCACCGGCACAGCCATTCCCGTCGATGGTGGCTATTCGATCATGGCCTAGCCGAGGCCTCAGCGTCGAAAGCTCTTGATCTCGGAGACGCTGCCGTCGCGATAGGTCAACTCCACCGAGACGAACTTCGTCGCTGGCGGCAGCTTCAAATAGGGCGTGGCGTTGGAGGGAATCGCAATGGGATCGCGCATGTCGCAGCCGGGCATGTTGAGGACCTTGTCCGGCACCGCCGTGTCGATGCCGATGCGGACCTCGCGGATGGCGCAGCGATACGACATCAGGTGCGTGTAGTAGACCAGGAGACCGTTGAACTCGCGGAACGACAGCCAGCTCGTCGCGGTCATGTCGAGGATCTTGCGCTGGTCATGCACCAGCGCGGCCTCCGGCTCGAAGCGGATCGGGAACGGTCCCTGCATCTCGCCCGATGCATCGACATAGCGGACCTGGATGGTGCCCGCGGGCGCATCCGACGGCAGCTGGATCGAGGGATTGGGCATGCGCTTGCGCGTGCGCGGATCGAGCACGTCCATGAAGCCGGTCTCGCGAAACTCTCCTGCCTCACCCATGCGCCAGGAAATGCCGAGCGTCGGATCGGCGATCGAGAAGGTGACGGTCCAGCCGCCATTGTGGCGCGAGAACATCGCAATCGGTGCGTTCAGGCTCTCGTTCGCCGGCGGAATGCGCGGCGCCGAGACAGGAGGCAGCGCCGCGAGCTTCTGCTGCGGCTCGGCCGGCTTGTCGGTTGCAGCCGGCCCCTTCGCCATGCCGTTGAGAAAGACATCGTCGACCATCTGGTCGAAATAGACCGGAATCTGCTTGTGCCGCACGGTCTCGGCGAGCTCGCTGACCAGCCGGCGGGTGCGTTGCGCCACCTGCACCAGATTGACGCCGGGCTGCGTCAGCTCCTTGGCGAAGGTGCGCGTGAACACCGAGTTTGGATTGACGTCATCGTTGGAGAGCCGGTCGAGCGCGGTCTGGCGCGGACCGGCCGAGAACACTGAGAATACGCCTTCCGGCAACTGCGTCATCGGCGCCAGGCCACCCCCGCCCGCCACCGCGCGCGTGCCCGAGCGCTCGAACGGATTGTTGCGGCAGGCGTCGAACACCAGGATCGAGGTGCGCGCCTTCTTGTTCTGCAGCCGCTCGATGACGCGGTCCGCGAGGATCGAGGCGTCGCGTACCAGCTCTTCCTGGCCTTCGGTGGCCGCGGGCACGTCGGTCGGCAACAGGAAGTTCTGACCGGCGATTTCGAAGCCGTGACCGGCATAGAAGAAGAACGCGGTGTCGCCCGGCTCGACGGCGTTGTCGAACGCCAGCAGTGTCTGGCTGAACTGCTGGCGATTGAGATTCTCCGCGACCATGACATTGAAGCCGAGTTGCTTCAGCGTGTCGCCCATCGTCCGCGCGTCGTTGACGGCCTTCTGCAGCTTCGGCACGAAGCGGTAGTCGTTGTTGCCGATCACGAGCGCAATGCGCTTCTCGGCACGCGCGGCGGCCGGCGCCAGAACCACTGCCAGCATCGCCAGCCCGCACGCCAGCCACGTCCGCATCGATCTCATCGTTCGTCCCTGCCCTCATCGCGTGGGCTGCCGCCCTCGGATAGTCGACGGCACCGCGCCACCGGTTCATGCCCGGCGGCACACGCGGCTGCTCCCCTGCCGAACACACGCCGCAATTCCGTCGACAATTCGACCAGAGCGCTTTCCGCGACCGGCCGTAGGAAGCTTCGGAGCACCCGAATACGACAGCTCGACGACAGGTTGCCTGCAAATAATGCAAAAACATTAAGCTTTTTCGGTACTTCGCTCCCCTCTTCCATTGACTTTGCAGAATTCGCCCCTATCTTCCGCAACAGCGCGGCCGGATCGCATCCGATTCCTGAGAGATTGACCGCGGGTCGGCGTTAGTCAGAAAACCCCCAGCTTCGTTAGAGCATGCCGTTTCGGGGTTGAGCGCGACCACAGCCTTTTACCCTCGATTCCTAACGGCGGCGTCGAATAGAGGCCCCGTCGCCTATCGGCGCGTGACATAGAGGCTCGATGTCTTTTTCCAATCTCGGCTTGTCCGACAAGGTGTTGGCTGCAGTTGCGGCCACTGGTTACACCACCCCGACCCCCATTCAGGAACAGGCGATTCCTCATGTGCTGGCGCGCCGCGACGTGCTCGGCATCGCCCAGACCGGCACCGGCAAGACCGCCGCTTTCGTCCTGCCGATGCTCACGATCCTCGAGAAGGGCCGTGCCCGCGCCCGAATGCCGCGCACCCTGATCCTGGAGCCGACCCGTGAGTTGGCCGCCCAGGTCAAAGAGAACTTCGATCGCTACGGCGCCGGACAGAAGCTCAACGTCGCCCTGTTGATCGGCGGCGTCTCCTTCGGCGACCAGGACGCCAAGCTGACCCGCGGGGTCGACGTGCTGATCGCCACGCCAGGCCGACTGCTCGATCATACGGAACGCGGCGGATTGCTGCTCACGGGCGTGGAGCTCCTGGTCATCGACGAAGCCGACCGCATGCTCGACATGGGTTTCATCCCCGACATCGAGCGCATCTGCAAGCTCGTCCCCTTCACCCGCCAGACCCTGTTCTTCACCGCGACCATGCCGCCGGAAATCCGGCGCATCACCGAAACCTTCCTGCACAACCCGCAGAAGGTCGAGGTCTCCAAGCCGGCCACGACCGCCGTCACCGTGACCCAGTTGCAGGTCCCATCCGGCCGCGAGGCGCATCAGAAGCGCGAGGTGCTGCGCAGGCTGTTGCGGAACGCCAAGGATCTCAACAACGCGATCATCTTCTGCAACCGCAAGCGCGACGTCGCCATCGTTCACAAGTCGCTGCAGAAGCACGGCTTCAGTGTTGGCGCCCTGCACGGCGACATGGACCAGTCGGCCCGCACCGCGGCGCTCGATCAATTCCGCAAGGGCGAACTGCCCTTGCTCGTCGCCTCCGACGTCGCCGCACGCGGCCTCGACATTCCCGAAGTCAGCCACGTCTTCAATTTCGACGTGCCGCATCATTCCGACGACTACGTTCACCGCATTGGCCGTACCGGCCGCGCCGGACGGACCGGCACGGCAATCTCGATCGTGGCCCCGGCCGACCAGAAGTCGATGGTCGCCATCGAGAAGCTGATCGGACAGGGCATTCCGACCATCGAGGGTGACTACGAAGTGCAGGAGTCCTCGGGCGACGAGGATACGCGTGAGCGACGTCCGCGTGACGCCGCGCGTCGCGGCAGCCGCGGCAAGGCCCGGGAGCGCGATGCGGCCCCGCGCGAGCGTGATCCAGCCCCGCGGGAGCGCGAGCCGCGCGCGGCAGCTCCGCGCGCCGCACAGGCAAATTCTCCTCGGCCTGCGCCGAGCGCTCGCAAGGAACAGCCTCGCAACGAACAGCCTCGCAATGAAGCGCGGCGGCCGCGGCGCGACCACGACAACGAGCCCGCCGATCACTCACATCTCCCCGCCTTCCTGCTTCGCCCGGTGCGGGCACCGCTTCCCTGAGCGCGGGCACAAGATTCCGGGCTGCTCCCCCATGCGGTCGCCCGGAACATCAGCCGCTGCATTCGTAGACCTGACTTAAGTCGACAGCGCTGAGCTCTCGGCGAGGCGTGCGTCGACCGAACAGTTCCAGCCCGCGTCAGCAAGTTTCCAGCAGCATCCTATGTAGCTCATTGAACATATGAGCTGCCGTTCCCGTATCCACGGCGCGGCGCATCCGGGACTCTACGGCCGTATTTACCCCTGGTTCACAAACGTCCTTTAGCTTGCCCGGCATTGTTTATTTCATTGCTGTGACGACGACGGCGACGCGGGCGATTGGGGGGAACCTGTGGTGGTCAATGCGCTTGACGAACACGAACGCACGATAGGCTTCGCCGAAGTCGCGCTCAGCCAGATCAGAACGCTCCGCCATTCGGCCAATCCGCGCAATTACGAGGTCTGGTACGTCTACGCGACGGGCTACAACGCACCGCTGAACGAGATCATCAACGAGACGCTGTCGCGCAACGGCAAGCTGTCGCAGTCCGATCTCGATCAGCTCTACGACTCCTACCTCGCGCAGCTCAAGACGTCGGATCGCATCGACAAGGTCGGCGCGCGCGTCGTCGGCGAGATCGACGACCTGGTGAACATGCTCACCGATGCTCTCGGCAGGACGGCGAGCTACGATGCGAGCCTCGCGGGCGCCGATCAACGGCTCGCATCGGCCACCAGCCGCGAGCAACTGGTCGACATCATCGAGGCGCTGGCCCATTCGACCAAGCAGATGCGCGAAACCAACCGGATCCTCGAAGAGCGGCTGACGCTGTCCAAGGACGAGATCAGCGGGCTGCAGCACAGCCTGGAGGTGATTCGGGCCGAGAGCCTGACCGATCCCCTCACCGGCCTCGGCAATCGCAAATATTTCGACCGGATGATCGAGACGACGGTGCAGTCGGGGCTCGCGACCGAGCAGCCGCTGTCGCTGTTGATGTTCGACATCGACCACTTCAAGTCCTTCAACGATTCCTACGGACATCTCACCGGAGACCAGGTACTGCGCCTGGTCGGGATGACCCTGAAGCACGCCATCAAGGGCCAGGATATCGCAGCGCGCTACGGCGGCGAGGAGTTCGCCGTCGTGCTGCCCAACACCTCGCTACAGCACGCGCTGACGGTGGCCGATCACATCCGCCGCGCCGTCACGGCAAAGGAGCTCAAGAAGAAATCAACGGGAGAGATTCTCGGACGTGTGACCATCTCGGTCGGCGTATCCGTGCTGCGGGCCGGCGACGACACCGACGCCCTGATCGAGCGCGCGGACGCCTGCCTCTATGCCGCCAAGCGCAACGGCCGCAACAAGGTGGTATGCGAGAACGATCCCGAATACGCGACGACGACGCGAGGTCAGGTCGCCTGACGGCAAGGTCGCCAGCGACGCATATGGAGCATCAGCGTGTTCGCGATGATGCTGCGCGCGACGTCTGCCGGCCCCGCGCCACTGTCGCGCTGCGTGTTTTGCGACCGGCGGGACCCTTGTCTGCGCTCTTGTCAACGCTCTTGGCCACCTTTCCCGTCTTGGCCGGCTTGGTCTTTTTCACTGCCGGCCTGGTTGGTCCAGGCTTCGCCCCACCCCGGGTCGGGACCAGTCTGTTGCCCCGCGCCGCCCGCTTCTTGCTGGTCCGCTTGCTCAAGGCCGCCCTCTGGGCCGCTGCGAATGCATCTCTCGCCCAGACCGCGAACTCGTCGGTGTCATCGAACAGATGTGCCGGCACCTGCCAATACGACCGCACCGTCATGGTCCGCGCGCGGGTCTCGTAGGAAAACGGCTTGGATCCGGCCTCCTCGAATCTGGCAAAGCTGGTTTCGTCAGCACGGAGATAAAGGCCGCTGCGCAGCGCGAGCGCGAAGTTGATGCCGTCGGCGGAGATGCCGAAGCCGGAGAACATCCGCCGGATCGTGACCGGACCGAAGCCGGCGAACAGATCGATCAGGAATTCGCGGTCCATCGCGCCAGCTCCCGCCAACACCCCACTTGCTCGCCCGGAGTTTTCGGTCGGGAAGGTGGCGCGTGTCAATGTCCGGAACGTGACAGCTCCGGAGCCGCACTGGCTGGAAGCGGACGATCAGACCTCGGCCGGCTTGAGCTGCACCGACTCGCCGCAGCCGCAGGCACTGATCTGGTTCGGATTGTTGAAGACGAACTGGGCCTGCATCTTGTCAGCCTGATAGTCCATCTCGGTGCCGAGCAGAAACAGCACGGCCTTGGGATCGACCAGGATCTTGACGCCCTTGTCCTCGACGACCTCGTCGGTCGGCCGGATATCATGGGCATACTCGACCGTGTAGGACTGACCGGCGCAGCCGCCATTCTTGACACCGACACGCAATCCGATGATCTCGGACTCGGCGCGATCGGTGAGCTCACGGATGCGCTTGGCCGCCGCATCGGTGAGCCGCATCACCTGCGGGCGGGGCCGCGGCTTGGGCTTGGCAACAGGCGCTGTCGAATTCGTCGTGCTGGTCATGGCGTCATCCCGGCGGGGTATGTGATCCGCCCTTACTATTCAAACTTCGTGCCCGCTCGTCTCACCACATGTTCAGGACGAGCCGGGCCTCGTCGCTCATCCGGTCCGGCGTCCATTGCGGCTCCCAGACGATGCTGACGTTGACGACGCCGACACCCGGGACGCTCGCGATCGCGTTCTCCACCATGGTCGGCAGCTCGCCGGCCGCCGGACAGTTCGGCGTCGTCAGCGTCATCATGACGTCGACGCTGCGGTCGTCCTTGATGTCGACCTTGTAGATCAGGCCGAGCTCGTAGATGTCGGCCGGGATCTCCGGATCGAACACCGTCTTCAGCGCCGCGATGATCTCGCTGGAGAGCCGCTCGGTCTCCTCCGGCGGCAGCGCCGAATGCGTTTCGACGGACTGAGTTTTGACGTCGGCCGTGTCGGTCATGCAAACAATTCCCGCGCCTTGATCAATGCCTGTGCAAGCTGATCGACCTCTTCCCTCGTATTGTACATGCCAAACGAGGCCCGGCAGGTCGCCGTGACGTTGAATCTCTCCAAAAGCGGCATCACGCAGTGCGTGCCCGCACGCACCGCGACGCCCTGCCGATCGATCACGGTCGCGATGTCATGGGCATGCGCCCCCTTCATCTCGAACGAGATCACAGGGCCCTTGCCCTTGGCGGTGCCGATCAGCCGCAGCGAGTTGATCTCGCGCAGCCGATCCTGGGCATAGGTGAGCAGGTCGTGCTCATGCGCGGCGATGCGCTCCTTGCCGACCGAGTTGACGTAATCGATCGCGGCGCCGAGCCCAACCGCCTCGACGATCATCGGGGTGCCAGCCTCGAACTTGTGCGGCGGATCGCCATAAGTGACCCAGTCGCGCGCAACCTCGCGGATCATCTCGCCGCCGCCATTGTAGGGGCGCATGGCAACGAGGTGGTCGTACTTGGCGTAGAGCACGCCGATGCCGGTCGGCCCGTACAGCTTGTGGCCGGTGAAGACGTAGAAGTCGCAGTCGATGTCCTGGACGTCGATGGCGAGGTGCACGGCGGCCTGGCTGCCATCGACCAGCACCGGAATGCCGCGCGCATGCGCAATGCGCACGACCTCCTTCACCGGGACCAGCGTGCCGAGCATGTTCGACATCTGGGTGATAGCGACCAGCTTGGTTTTCGGCGTGAGCAGCTTCTCGAACTCGTCGATCAGGAAATTGCCGTCGTCGTCGACCGGAGCCCACTTGATCACCGCGCCCTGGCGCTCGCGCAAGAAGTGCCAGGGCACGATGTTGGAATGGTGCTCCATGATCGAGAGCACGATCTCGTCGCCCTCGCCGATGTTCGGTCCGCCCCACGACGACGCCACGAGATTGATCGCCTCGGTCGCGTTGCGGGTGAAGATGATCTCCTCGCTGCGCCGTGCATTGAGAAAGCGCGTGACCCGCTCGCGGCCGCCCTCATAGGCCTCGGTCGCGGCGTTGGCGAGATAGTGCAGGCCACGATGCACGTTGGCGTATTCGCTGGTGTAGGCCTGCGTCATGCGATCGAGCACCGCGCGCGGCTTCTGCGCAGACGCCGCGTTGTCGAGATAGACGAGCTTCTTGCCGTAGACCTGCAGCGCCAACGCAGGAAAATCCTCGCGGATGCGGGCGACGTCGTAGGATCCGTTGGAGACGGCGGGATGCGTGCTCATGCGCGCGCCTCCATCCAGTCCTGGGCAGCAGCAATGACGCGCTCGCGCAAGGAATCGTCCTCGATCGCTTCGATCGCCTCGCCGACGAAGGCCTGGATCAGCAGCGCCTGGGCCTGCTTCTCCGGCAGGCCGCGGGCCTGCAAATAGAACAACACGCTGTCGTCGAGCGCGCCAGCGGTGGCGCCGTGGCCGCAGGAGACGTCGTCGGCGAAGATCTCGAGTTCCGGTTTCGAGTCGGCCTCGGCCTCGTCGGACAGCAGCAGCGCACGGGTCATCATCTTGCCGTCGGTCTTCTGCGCGTGGGGGCGGACGATGATGCGGCCCTGGAACACGGAATGAGCGCGATCGTCGAGCACCGCGCGGAAGTTTTCGCGGCTGGTGCAGCCCGGCACCGCATGGTCGACGACGAGCGTCAGGTCGCCATGCTGCTTGTCACGCAGCAGGTTGACGCCGTTGACGATCAGCTCGCTGCCTTCGCCCTTGAGAGTAATGAAGCCCTGCAGACGACTGACGGCGCCGCCTGTCGTCATGTTGAAGAGATTGAGTTTCGACCGCGCACCGACCTCGTACCTGGCTGAGGTGATGTTCACAGCATCGCTGGCATCGCGCATCAGGCGAATGGTGGACAGCGCAGCGTCATCACCGAGGGAGACGACCACGGCGTCATTGGCCTGATAGCCTGAGGCATCATCGGCGGCGATCGCGCTTTCGATCAAGGTGGCCTGCGCGCCGTTCCCCACCGAAAGATGTGAGCGACTGGCACGCGATGCTTGCGATGCTGTCGCGATGTGAATGATCTGCAGCGGATGCGAGAGCTTTGCACCGTCCGCCACGGAGATCAGGACTCCGTCGGTCGCAAGCGCCCCGTTCAACAGGACCATCGCATCGTTGACAGTCGTCTCCAGCAGCCGCTCGCTGCCGGCGCTCTGCAGCGCCTCGCGAAGCGTGCGAACCTTGACACCATCCTCGGAGGCCGAAATATCCGAGAGCTCCGCCACGAACACGCCGTCGACCAGCACCAGCTTCCGAGCACCGTCGACGGCAACAGAAGCCAGCACGGCCTTAGCCCGCGCCAGCGCCGCCGCATCCGGCGCGCCTGCCAGCGGCAGCACCTCGCGCATCAGCGCACGCAGATCGGTGTACTTCCATTCCTCGATACGACGGTGCGGCAGGCCTGTGCGCTCGAAAGCCGAGAAGGCTTCGCGCCGGATATCGGCCACCTTGCCGGTGCCGGGCAGACGGCCCCAAGCGGCAGAGAGCAAGCTGCTCGCCGCCGGACCGCTGTCGTTCTTGACCAAAGCTACGTTCATCACAGATCCATTCACGCGAGGCTCAGGCCGCGTCTTCGAACTGGGCGTAACCGGACGCCTCCAGCTCGAGCGCGAGCTCCTTGCCGCCGCTCTTCACGACGCGGCCCTTCGACATCACATGAACGACGTCGGGGACGATGTAGTTCAGCAGCCGCTGATAGTGGGTGATCACGATCATCGAGCGCTCCGGCGAGCGCAGCGCGTTGACGCCGTCGGCGGCGATGCGCAGCGCGTCGATGTCGAGGCCGGAATCCATCTCGTCGAGGATGCAGAGCGACGGCTGAAACAGGGCCATCTGCAGCACCTCGTTGCGCTTCTTCTCGCCGCCGGAAAAGCCGACATTGACGCCGCGCTTGAGCATGTCCTGCGGAATGCTGAGCGATTTCGAGATCTCGCGCACCTTCCTGAGGAAGTCCGGCGTCGAATACTCCTCCTCGCCGCGCGCCTTGCGCTGCGCATTCAGCGCGGTGCGCAGGAAGGTCATGGTGGCGACGCCGGGGATCTCGACCGGATACTGGAACGCCAGGAACACGCCCTTGGCGGCACGCTCGTCCGGCGCCATGGCAAGCAGATCCTCGCCCTTGAACAGGATCTCGCCGCCGGTCACCTCGTAGCCCGGCTTGCCGGCGATGACGTGGGACAGCGTCGACTTGCCGGAGCCGTTCGGCCCCATGATCGCGTGCACCTTGCCGGCGTCGATCGACAGCGTCAGGCCGTGGAGAATCTCGCGCTCCTCGACGCGGACCTGCAGGTTGTTGATTTCGAGTAGTGCCATGATCTGTTTCCGCTCAACGCTTGCCCTGGCGACACCGATTCCATCGGGTCCGAGGTCGAATGATATCGATGTCAGTACGAGCGGGCCGCGCCGCGGCCCCGCTGCAATGTGGCCTCAGCCGACCGAACCTTCGAGGCTGATCGAGATCAGCTTCTGCGCCTCGACCGCGAACTCCATCGGGAGCTGCTGCAGCACGTCCTTGACGAAGCCGTTGACGACGAGCCCGACCGCCTCCTCCTGCGAAAGACCGCGCTGGATGCAGTAGAACAGCACGTCCTCGGAGATCTTGGACGTGGTCGCCTCGTGCTCGAAGGTGGCCGAGGAATTCTTGGCCTCGATATACGGCACGGTATGCGCGCCGCATTTGTCGCCGATCAGCAGCGAATCGCAGGCGGTGAAGTTGCGCGCGCCGGTGGCTTTGCGATGCGCCGTGACGAGACCGCGATAGGTGTTCTGCGAGCGGCCTGCGGCGATGCCCTTGGAGATGATCCGGCTGGTCGTGTTCTTGCCGAGATGGATCATCTTGGTGCCGCTATCGACCTGCTGATAGCCGTTCGAGATCGCGATCGAATAGAACTCACCGCGCGAATTGTCGCCGCGCAGGATGCAGCTCGGATATTTCCAGGTGATCGCCGATCCCGTCTCGACCTGGGTCCAGGAGATCTTGGAATTGTCGCCGCGGCAGTCGCCACGCTTGGTGACGAAATTATAGATGCCGCCCTTGCCTTCCGAATTGCCCGGATACCAGTTCTGCACCGTCGAGTACTTGATCTCGGCGTCGTCATGCGCGATCAGCTCGACCACGGCGGCATGCAGCTGGTTCTCGTCGCGCTGCGGCGCCGTGCAGCCTTCGAGGTAGCTTACGTAGGCGCTCTTGTCGGCGATGATCAGCGTGCGCTCGAACTGGCCGGTGTTGCGCTCGTTGATGCGGAAGTAGGTCGACAGCTCCATCGGGCAGCGCACGCCCGGCGGCACGTAGACGAACGAGCCGTCGGAGAACACCGCCGAATTCAAGGTCGCGTAGAAATTGTCGGACGTCGGCACCACGCTGCCGAGATATTTCTGTACGAGCTCGGGATGCTCGCGGATCGCCTCCGAGATCGGCATGAAGATCACGCCGGCCTTCCTCAGCTCCTCCTTGAACGTCGTCGCCACCGACACCGAATCGAACACGGCGTCGACCGCGATCTTGCGCGTCTCGGGGCTGCCGGCGCCGGGCACCGGCTCGACGCCTTCGAGGATCGCGACCTCGCGCAAGGGAATGCCGAGCTTCTCATAGGTCTTCAGGATCTCCGGATCGATCTCGTCGATCGAGGAGAGCTGCTTCTTCGGCTTCGGCGCCGAGTAGTAGTAGAGATCCTGGAAATCGATCTTCGGATAGTCGACGCGCGCCCAGGTCGGCTCGGTCATGGTCAGCCACCGGCGATAGGCCTCAAGGCGCCATTCGAGCATCCAGGCGGGCTCGTTCTTCTTGCCCGAGATGAAGCGGACGGTGTCTTCGGAAAGCCCCTTCGGAGCCTTCTCGGATTCGATGACGGTCTCGAACCCATAGCGATATTGGTCGACGTCGATCCGCCTGACGCGGTCGACCGTCTCTTGTACGGCTGGCATTCAATCCTCCGCTCGCGGTTTCAAGGACCGCGGTGGACACGTTCTGGAACCGTCTTACGACGTTTCCTCGACGAAATCACGCCCTTAGAATCGCTCAAGCACGGTTTCGTCGCCACCTTTAAGTAGGGTCAATGACAGCTTTCGCCAAGCCTGCAGGCCGCGATCGACGTCCGCCTCCGTCGTGGACCAGCCCAGACTGAGGCGCACCGCTCCCTGGGCCGCTGCGGAACTGGCGCCCATCGCTTCCAGGACATGGGAGGGCTGGACCTTGCCGGACGAGCAGGCCGAGCCGGAAGACACCGCGATTCCTTCGAGATCGAACCCGATCACGGCCGTCTCGGCCTTGAGCCCCGGCGCCGTGAACAGCGTCGTGTTCGGAAGCCGCGCCGCTTCGGAGGAAAATACCGTCACGCCAGCGGTTTGACGAAGGCCCGTTTCCAGCCGGTCGCGCAGCGCCGTGATCCGGGGCAGGTCGACCTCGAGCTCAGCCAGGGCAGCACCGGCCGCGGCGCCAAATCCGGCAATTCCTGCGACGTTTTCGGTTCCAGCCCGGCGACCGCGCTCCTGGCCGCCACCGCGGAGAACCGGAATCGGCTCCTCCACACCAGCGCCCAGAACCAGCGCGCCGACGCCCTTGGGTCCGCCGATCTTGTGCGCAGAGATGGTTACAAGGTCTGCGCCCATCCCTTTGATATCGAGGGGTATTTTCCCGAATGCCTGGACCGCGTCGACCTGCAGCAGGCCGCCCGCCTGGTGCACGATCTCAGCAACTTTCGAAGCCGGTTGAAGCACCCCGGTCTCGTTGTTGGCGGCCATGACGGATACCAGCGCCGGCGGCCCTCCGGCCAGCAGGGCTTCCAGGCGGCCGAGATCGACCACGCCGGAGGGGTCGACCGGGATCGTCTGCACGACGGATGGCGCGAACCGGCCGCCGGACAGCACCGAGGCATGCTCGACCGCCGACACCAGCAGCCGCTCGACGGGGCCGGCCGGCGCGCGCAGGCCTGGGCTCAAGGCGAGCACATTGGCCTCGGTTCCGCCGGAGGTGAACACCACGCGGCGCGCGACGGTGCCGAGCCCCCGGGCGATCACCTCGCGGGCCTCCTCGGTCAGCCGCCGCGCCTTGCGGCCTTCGGCGTGAACCGACGAGGGATTGCCGACCAGATCCATGGCGGCGAGAATCGCCGCGCGCGCTTGCGGTCGCAGCGGGGTCGTCGCATTCCAGTCGAGATAGATCCTGTCGGCCATGGCTCGTTCTTATCAACTCGGGCCACGAACGACCATCGCTCGCCCGCGCCATGATGATGCGCGACGGCCAGCGTGATATTGTCGGGCGCGAGATTGAGATAGCGGGTCCGGTGCCATGAACAAGCTTGTCGGCTCGATGCTGCGTCCGAATGATCGGATCTTCTACGCGATCATGGCCGGGCTCTCGCTCGGCATCGGCGTCGTCAACGCCCTTTCCGCCGCCCACGATGCCGTCAGGCGGGGCGCGGCCTATGATCTGGAAAAACAGTTGCTGTGGGAGATGACGAGCATTGTCGTCCTCATCCTGCTGGCGCCGCTGCTGGTCGCTACGGTTCGTTCCATCCGGCTGGGTCCGGCTACCATGGCACGTCACATCGCGCTCGCAATTGCCGCCGTGGTCGCCTTCTCTGCGCTTCACATGATCGGCATGGTGACGCTCCGCAAGCTGCTGATGTGGACCGCGGGCGGCGCCTACGACTTCCAGCTCTCGCTGGCCACCATCGTGTACGAGTTCCGCAAGGACGTCATGACGGCGCTCCTCATCGGTGCCACGCTCTGGCTGTACGACGGCTATCGCGCGAGCGCTGTCCGAGAGCCGACACGGCGATCCGAGCCGCCTGCCCCTGCCACGCTCTGGCTGCGCGACGGCGCGAGCCGCATCCGCATCTCGCCGGCCGACATCCTATGGGTCGCCGCGGCCGGCAACTACGTCGAATATGCCATGGCCGACGGCAGGCGACATCTGATCCGCGGCACCTTGTCGGCCGCCGAGGTCGAGCTCGCTCGCTTCGCGCTCGTCCGCATCCACCGCGGCCGGCTGGTCAACATGGCCCGGGTCGCCGCGCTTTCGGTCCTGCCAACGGGCGATTTCGGCCTGACCTTCGACAACGGACAATCCGCGCAGGGCAGCCGCCGCTATCGCAGCGCCGTTGCGCAGCTGGAGCAGACGGCGTCGCTGCGCTGAACGGCCGGGCCGCAGACGAAAACGCCAGTATTTTCATCGAATTGCAGGCGCATTCGGATCACGTTCCGCGACCGCTTCGCCCCGCCGCTGTATCGGCGGCCCGGTCTGCATCCCTGCCGCAGCCGCCTTGCCGGGCGTTGAAAATCCTTGCTTTTTGCCCCGCGCTCCATGCTAGAAGGCCAACTTCCAGTCACGCCAGCGCTGCTCCGTCCAAGCGAACGGATGGCGCTCGATCACCACTTTTCCTGCTGAACTCGTCGGCGAGGCGCCAGATGAAGCATGGACGAAGTCGGTCGACGCTCTGCCAAGGATTCTCTGATGCCTGAAGTCATCTTCAACGGTCCGGCCGGCCGCCTCGAAGGCCGTTACCATCCGGCGAAGCAGAAGAACGCGCCGATCGCGATGATCCTGCATCCGCATCCGCAGTTCCACGGCACGATGAACCATCAGATCGTGTACCAGTGCTACTATGCCTTCGCGCATCGCGGCTTCTCGGTGCTGCGCTTCAATTTCCGCGGCGTCGGCCGCAGCCAGGGTTCGTTCGATCACGGCACCGGCGAGCTGTCCGATGCGGCCTCCGCGCTCGATTGGGCGCAGACCATCAACCCCGAAGCTCGCGCCTGCTGGGTCGCCGGCTTCTCGTTCGGCGCCTGGATCGGCATGCAGCTCCTGATGCGCCGCCCGGAGGTCGAGGGCTTCATCTCGATCGCGCCGCCCGCCAACCTCTACGACTTCTCGTTCCTGGCGCCCTGCCCGTCCTCGGGCCTGATCGTGCACGGCGAGCGCGATGCGGTGGTGCCGCCCAAGGACGTCAACACGCTGGTCGAGAAGCTGAAGACGCAGAAGGGCATCGTGATTGACCAGCAAGTCATCCCCGGCGCCAACCACTTCTTCGACGGCAAGCTCGAGCCGCTGATGGAAACCATCACCGCCTATCTCGACATGCGCCTCGCCAATGTGAGGTGAGGTTGCGTCATCACCCGCGAAAGAAAGCGGGTGATCCAGTACGCCGCGGCTTCTCGGCTGATCATCAGCGTCTCGGAATACTGGATCGCCCGGTCAAGCCGGGCGATGGCACTGTGAGTGGCGTGAGCGCTCGGTACGACAACAACCTCCCTACGCCGCCTGCTTCAACAAATACGCATCGTGCCGCGCGAGGAACGCGCGCAGCAGCTGCGGATAGTCGGCGCTGACCGCCGTCCTCACGCTCGGCCGCTGCGCGAGCCGATCGCGCCACGCCCGAACCTTCGGCGTGGACGCAAAGATGCCGAGATCGCCGTAGCCATCGAACACATCGAAGTAGCGGAAGATCGGCGCGAACACGGCGTCGACCAGGCTGAAGCGGACGCCATCGAAATACGGCCCCTCGCCCAACGCAGCCTCAACGCGGACGAACTTCGCCGTCAGCGCCTCGCGCTTGGCCGCGAACACCCCGGCATCCTGCGTCGTCTCCAGGCCCCAGAGATCGCCGAGGATCGCTGAACCGAACTCCATCCAGGCGCGATGCTGCGCACGCGCGAGCGCGCCCTCGGGATGCAGCCGCGCGCCGGCTTGCGTGTCCTCGATGTACTCGCAGATCACGTTGCTCTCGAACAGCGCCACCTCGCCTTGCGCCGTCGGCACGACCAGCACCGGCACCTTGCCGAGCGGCGATATCTTCAGGAACCAGTCGGGCTTGTTGGCGAGATCGATGTCGATCCGCTCGAATGCGACGCCCTTCTCGGTGAGCGCGATGACGGCGCGTTGCACATAGGGGCAGAGCTTGTGGCTGATCAGCTTCAGGGCAGGCGCCATGACATCCTCGGCAGTTTGATGCAGATGCATCAAACTAGATGCACGCGCATGGAACTGTCAAGGTTCATGCAGATGCATGGATCATGGCCGCGCGATCACTCCGCCGGTCATCGGAAACGGCACGCCGGTGGTGGTGGGATAGCTCAGCGGCAGGCCCTTCATGCCGCGGACCGCCAGGAAGCCGAACGCCTGGGCCTCGATGGCGTCCGCCGACCAGCCCAGCGCATCGGCCGATTCGACGCTCGCCGGCGCGACACGCTCCCGTAGCATCCGCATCATGGTATGGTTGCGGGCGCCGCCGCCGCAGACGATCCAGCTCGCCGGCGGCTTCGGCAGCAGCGGGACGATGCGGGCAATCGCTGCGGCCGTGAACGCCGTCAGGGTCGCGGCCCCGTCCGCCGGCTTCACATCGCCCAGCTTCAGCGCGGCAAAATCATTGCGGTCGAGAGATTTCGGCGGCGGCAGCGCGAAGAAGGGCATTTCCAGCGCGCTGGTGATCCAGGCCTCGTCCGGGTTGCCCTGCTCCGCCACGCGGCCATCCTGATCGAATGCCTGTCCCGTGGTCCGGTGCATGAAGTCGTCGAGCAGCGCATTACCGGGACCGGTGTCGCAGGCGATCAGCACGTCGTCGCCGTCGATATAGGTGATGTTGGAGACGCCGCCGATATTGACCACGGCGATCGGCCCCGCGCGCGACAGCGACTGCGCCAGGGCGCGGTGATAGACGGGTACGAACGGCGCGCCCTGCCCGCCGAAATCGACGTCGGCGGCGCGGAAATCGTGCATCACCGGGATGTGGACGGACTTGGCAAGCACGGCCGCGTCGCCGATCTGCACGGTCAGGCGGCGCTCGGGGCGGTGCAGCACAGTCTGGCCGTGGAAGCCGATGATATCGATGTCCTCGGGCTTGAGCCGGTGCTGCGCCAGGAACGCGGCGACCGCCTCGGCATGCGCCACCGTCACGACGCGCTCGGCGTCGCGCACCCGTCCGGGGCGCGCATCGCGCCGCTCGATCTGCACCGCATCGGCGAGCGCCTCGCGCAGCAGGCTGCGCTCCGCGGCGCTATAGGCCCGGTAGCCCGAGGGACCGAGGCTCTTGACCTGCCGCCCATCGGTCTCGATCAGGGCCACGTCCACCCCGTCGAGCGAGGTGCCACTCATGAGGCCAAGTGCGGTCAGAATCATTGCAGTCGAACCTGAAAACCCTGCCCTGCTTGCCAAGTACGGCCGATTTGAGGTCCCGCCCAGGCCGTGCACATGCTTGTACAAGCCCGGCGCATCTTATAATGCCACAACGCCCGTATCCGTGGCATGTGCCTCCCGCACGTCCCCGCGACAAGCGGTCAATACCGTAAACAAATGCTCAGAGTCGCCGACAATGACTGGCTTCAAGTCTGATTTCCTGAACGTGCTGCAGAGCCGCGGGTTCATTCATCAGTGCTCGGATTTCGAGGGGCTGGATGCCCTCGCCGCCAAGGGCCAGGCGACCGCCTATGTCGGCTACGACTGCACCGCACGCTCGCTGCACATCGGCAACTTCCTGACCATGATGATGCTGTATTGGCTGCAGCAGACCGGGAACAAGCCGATCACCCTGATGGGCGGCGGCACGACGATGGTCGGCGATCCCTCCGGCAAGGACGAGACCCGCGCGATGCGCACGGTCGAGGAGATCGAGGCCAACAAGGCGTCGATCCGCGGCGTGTTCGCCAAGGTGCTGCGCTACGGCAATGGCGCCACCGACGCCATCATGCTCGACAATGCCGAATGGCTGACGAAGCTGAACTGGATCGAGATGCTGCGCGACATCGGCCGGCATTTCTCGGTCAACCGCATGCTGACCATGGACTCGGTCAAGCTGCGGCTTGAGCGCGAGCAGGAGATGAGCTTCATCGAGTTCAACTACATGGTCTGCCAGGCCTACGACTTCGTCGAGCTGGCGCGGCGCACCGGCTGCCGGCTGCAGATGGGCGGCTCCGACCAGTGGGGCAACATCGTCAACGGCGTCGAGCTCGGACGCCGCATGGGCACCGAGCAGCTCTTCGCGCTGACCACGCCGCTCTTGACCACCGCATCCGGCGCCAAGATGGGCAAGACCGCGCAGGGCGCGATCTGGCTCAATGCCGACCAGTGCAGCCCGTATGATTTCTGGCAGTACTGGCGCAACACCGAGGACGCCGACGTCGTCAAGTTCCTCAAGCTGTTCACCACGCTGCCGCTGTCCGAGATCGAGAAGCTCGGTGCACTGCAGGGTGCCGAGATCAACGAGGCCAAGAAGGCACTGGCCGATGCGGCCACCACCTTGCTGCATGGCGAAGAGGCGGCACGCACCGCTGCCGAGACCGCCCGCCGCACCTTCGAGGAAGGCGCCATCGCCGAGAACCTGCCGACGGTCGAGGTGCCGCAGGCCGAGCTCGACGCTGGCCTTGGCGTGCTCAACGCCTTCGTCAAGGCCGGCCTCGTCGGCTCCAACGGCGAGGCGCGGCGGCAGATCAAGGGCGGTGGCCTGCGCGTCAACGACATTGCGGTCACCGACGAGAAGATGGCGCTGACGCCGGCTGCACTGACCAGCGAGGGCGTGATCAAGCTGTCGCTGGGCAAGAAGCGCCACGTGCTGGTCAGGCCTGCATAGCCGCATTCGCTTTTGCCTGCTTGTCAGGGAAGGCCGAAAGGCGCTCCCTCAGGGCATGACGATCAGCGCGCCGCGAGAGCCTGCGCAAGCCGAGGAAACTCCGACAGCTCCACCACGCGTGCGCATGGCGTTCGTGGTGCTGGGTCTCTGCTTTGCGCTATCGGTGATTGGCCGCGGGCTGGGAGAAAGCTTCACCGTCTTTCTCAAGCCGATCTCCGACAGCTTCGGCTGGGACCGTTCCGAAGTCGTCTCGATCTATTCACTGACGGCGCTCGCCGGCGGCCTCGCCGCACCGCTGATCGGGCGGCTGTTCGATCACTCCGGACCACGCGCCGTGTATGCGCTCGGCCTCCTGCTGCTTGGTTCCGCCTTCACGGCCGCGGCGCACGCGCAGGCGCTGTGGCAGTTCCAGATCAGCATCGGCCTGTGCGTCGGCATCGGCATCGCGCTGATCGGCAACGTCCCCAACTCGATCCTGCTGGGCCGCTGGTTCGGCAAGAAGCTGCCGACCG
This sequence comes from Bradyrhizobium sp. HKCCYLRH1030, assembly GCF_051168395.1. Lineage (NCBI taxonomy): Bacteria > Pseudomonadati > Pseudomonadota > Alphaproteobacteria > Hyphomicrobiales > Nitrobacteraceae > Bradyrhizobium > Bradyrhizobium sp. HKCCYLRH1030. The sequence goes on from NZ_JBNPUY010000001.1 coordinate 556,300, forward strand.
CGATGGCGGTGATCTATTCCGCCACCGGCGCCGGCGTGCTGATCCTGCTGCCGGGCTCGCAACTGCTGATCGACGCGACCGGGTGGCGCAGCACATATCAGGCGTTCGGCGCCGCCGCCTTCATCCTGCTGGTGCCGCTGGCGCTGCTGCCCTGGCGGCTGTTTGCCGCCGGCGCGCCCCACATCACCAGGCCTGTCGCCGACGAGCTCGCCGGCGATGCCTGGACCTTGTCGCGGGCGCTGCGCCATCACGCCTTCTGGGCGTTGTTCTCGACCTTCTTCTTCACCGCCGTTGGCATGTATGCGATCGCGCCGCAGGTCGTCGCCTATCTGATCGATGCCGGTTTTGCGCCGCTGCAGGCCGCCACCGCCTGGGGCTTCTCGGGCGTGGTGCTGCTGTTCGGCATGCTCGGCGTCTCGGCCCTCGACGGGCTGATCGGCCGGCGGCCGTCGGTGCTGTTCTCCTACGCCGTATCGATCGCAGGAATCCTGATGCTGTGGGCGCTGCAATTCTCGCCGAACATCTTCCTGCTCACCGGCTTCGTCGTCTGCTTCGGCAGCATGATCGGCTCGCGCGGGCCGCTCCTGTCGGCGACCGCGATGAAGATCTTCCGCGGCAGGCGGCTTGGCACCATCTACGGCACGATCACGATCGGCAGCGGGCTCGGATCGGCACTGGGATCATGGAGCGGCGGCGTCATCCACGATCTCACCCACGGCTATGATGCCGTCATTCTGCTCGCGCTCGTGAGCGTCGTCATCGGCATGATCCCGTTCCTGGTCGTTCCGGCCCTTCGCACGTAGTTGGCCCGCGGTCCAAGCACGATGTGCTTGCGCGCTCCGACAGCCGCCCGTCCACATAGTGGACGGCGCACAACAACCACGCGTTCATGATTAGTAAGCTGCTTGATGATAGTTGTTTCGGCAAGGACGCGCCGTCGAAAGCGCGCGCCATACCGACGGGATCGTCCGCGCCCTGGCCGATGGCGCCAAACAGATCGAGCACGTCGCCGAGCTGATCTCGAGCATCGCGGGCCAGACCAACCTGCTGGCGCTCAACGCCACGATCGAGGCCGCGCGCGCCGGCGAAGCCGGGCGCGGCTTTGCCGTGGTCGCGGCGGAGGTGAAGAGCCTGGCCAGCCAGACCGGCACAGGCCACGCAGGAGATCGGCGACCGCATCGCCCAGATCCAGAACGCGACGCGGGAAGCGGTCGGCGCGCTCGACGGCATCACCCTGACCATCGAGGAGGTGTCCGCGATCGCGGCCACGATCGGATCGGCGATCGAGGAACAGGGACCGGCCACCGCGGAGATCGCGCGCAACGTCACCCAGACCGCGCAGGCCACCCGCGAGGTCACCGCCAACATCGGCGGCGTCTCGACGGCGGCCAATGAGACCTGGAGCGCCGCCGGCCACCTGCTGATCGCGGCCGGCAACCTCTCCAAGCAGGCCGAGCAGCTCTCCAGCGAGGTCGACACCTTCCTTGCTGGCGTCAGAGCGGCCTGAACCGCATCGATCGGTTCGTTGACGTCGCCGAACGCCGGCGGCCGGCAGCGTCAATTGTTCGGCGGCAGCTCCGCCGGCGGGTATGGCTGCTTGCCGGTGTTGAAGTCCATGATCTTGCGCGTCACGCCCGGCAGCATGGCCGAGATCGGGTTGATGCGCACCACAGGCTGGCTTGGCGTGCCCACAACTTCATAGGTCACGCCGAACAGACCTTCATTGCTGCCGCCGAGGAACAGCCCGACGATAGGGATCTGGTTGAACATGTTGTTCAGCCCGTACAGCGGCACGATCGTGCCCGAAGCCCGGACCTGGTTGACGTTGTAGTCGATGCTGCCCTCGATGGTCAGGCCGAGCGTCGGTCCCTTGACGACGCCGTCGCGGATCGAGAGCAGCCCGTTCTGCCGCGTGAACTCCGCGCGCAGCATGGTGAAGGCGATGCCTTGCGAGGCGCCCTGTGCTGCGCCGGAGGCGGCGCGATCCAGCGCCTGCTCACCCCTGACGGTGAAGTTGCGAACGATCGCCAGGCCTTCCTTTGGGCTGGAGTCGGCCGTCGGCGGCTCCATCGCCAGTTCCAGCTCGCCGCCAGCCATCTTGGAATAGGTGTCGGCGAAGCGCAGCAGCGCGCCGGCATCGTTGGTTACGAGATAGATCACCTCGCGGCCCTGGCGACGCGCGCGAGGATCGGCGCTCGGCGCCTCGCGGCCGACGCGGATGTCGGCGGTGACGGGCGTGTCGCGGCCGACCTTGCCGGTCAAATTGAAGCTCTTGAAGGCGCCGCCGCGCCTGGAGAACTTGAGGTCGACGCTGCGCAGCGCCTCGCCGTTGAAGCCGGCAACGGCGCCGAGCTTGACCTCGGCGTCGAAGTCGAGGTTGGAGCGTGCCTTGTTCTTGTCGGCGTCCTTGTTGGTGCCCGAGATCGCCGACTTCAGGAAGCCGCGGCCGTCGAACACGTCGCCGCGCATCGACAGCTTCAGCACGCCGTCCTGGCCGCGCTCGGCCTTGAGCTGCGTCTTGTCGCCTTCCGACGGCGAATAGGTCGGGAAGTTGGCGTTCATCAGGTCGCCGTTCTGGTCGACTTCCAGCGAGCCCTTGATGGAGACGCCGCCGCCTTCGATGTTGATGTCCTCGAAGCGTGTCGATTGCTGCTTGGCGACAACGTTGAAGGTGGCCTTGCCGGATTTGCCCGGATTCTTCACCCAGCCCGGCAGCAGGTTGTCGAGCTTGAGCTGGGTCAGATCGGCCTCGACGCCGATGCGGCTGTCGCGATCGCTGGAGCCGGCGATCTTGCCATTGAGCTTGAGCGGCACGTTGCCGGTGATCGCGGTGCCCAGATCCATGCCGAGCCGGGCCCGGCTGGCATCGTCGAGGATCGCCTGCATCTTGATGTCGGCGTCGCCTTCCGTCGGCTTGCGATAGTCGAGCGTGGCCGGCTGGCCGTTGATCTTGACGTCGCCCTTCACCTGATAGCCGGCGGTGTTGGCCACGATCTTGAGCGTGTTGGCCTCGAGCTTCTGGTTCATCACCAGTTTGTCGGCGGCAAAGCCATTGAGATCGGCCGTGACCGCGTAGCTGGTGTCGGCCTTGGTCAGTTCGCCCTTGACCGGCATCGCGAGATTGACGCTGGCCTGGAACGTTCCCTTGGTCTGGTTGGGATCGATCGGCATCGACGACAGATCGTTGAGCCGGTCGGAGGCGAGGATCTCGGCGGCAGCGGCGACCTGCCCTTCGACGCGCATGCGTACCCGCGACGGCGACGGCTTCGGCGCCATGTCCGGTACTTCGAACACGACGTCGGAGAAGTTGAGCTTGCGCCCGGCCGGCGTATCCGCGACGCCCTGCCCGATCGTCACCGTCGCGGTGCGGCCGGTGACATGCGCCTTCACGTCGGCATCGCGCACCGACGGCAGGCCGTCGACCGGATGCACGGTGACATTGGTGGCGACGATGTTGACGTCGAGACCATCGTCGGGAATCGGCGGCCCCTTGCGCGGCAGGTTGCGCGTCGGCGAATTGACGGCGACGTCGATCCGCTGCACCGAGCCGCGCTCGATGCGCTCGATGATCCAGGCCCGCACCTCCGGCACGATCAGCGCCGGCCAGATCCGTTTCATCGCCAGCGCGGGCATCGGCGTCGCCGCGAAGCCGAGCTTCAGCCGCGGCTCGCCGGCATAGTCGACGCTGCCGGTGCCGGCGACGCCGATCTCGCCATTGGAGACCTCCGCCTGCGTCAGCAGCACGCGCTTGCCCTCGGTGTCGAAGCGGAAGTTGATCGAGATGCGGTTGAAGATCAGCGGTGGCTCGTTTTCGATGGCGCCGAGCAGAATGGTGCCGCCGTTGAGACCCAGCCGCCAGTCGTTTGCGGTGTCGTTCGGAGGCTCGAGATTGGCGTTGAGCGTGATGCGGTTGGCGCCCGAGATCACCTTCAACGGCGCGATCAGCACGCGGCGCCCGGCGTCCCATTCCATGCTGATCTCGGCGGAGTCGATCGCCATCGGATAGTCGGGCGTATCGGTGTCGATGATCTTGCCGGCGCCGATGTTGATCTTGCCGCGCAGATAGGTCGGCAGCCCGTCGCGCGCGAGCTCGCCCTTGATCTCGCCGGTCATGGGCAGGTCCGCCATGTAGGTGAGATCCTTGAGCCGCATCGCCAGCAGGATGTTGCTAGTGGAGACCTTGTCGGCCTTGATGTCCACCGTGCGCACGCCGTTGGCCTGGGGCCCGACCAGGATGCGCAGCTGCCACGGCTTGGCGCCCTCTTCGCCGAGGCTCAGCGCCACCCCGCCGCCGGACGGCCGGCGCAGGCTGAGGCTGATGTTCTCGAACGTCCATTTGTTGCCGCGCTGCTGGTCGTCGACGATCAGCACGCCGTTCTTCAACCCGATCTCGTTCAGGTTCTGGCCATCGAGCCCGGTGAGGCTGAGGCTGTCGAGCCAGTCCAGGCCGGCAAGCAGGCCGTTCGGCGCAGCGGTCGCGGGCACAGTCGACATGGCCGGCGGTGCTGGCTGCGAGCCGGCCTGCGGTCCCGGTGCGTTGGGCGGTGGCGCGGCCTGTCCCGGTCGCGGGAATGTCGGCGGCAGGCCGGCATCGCGCTTGGAGGCGACGCCCGTTGCCAGCGGCTTGGTGGTCTCCCCCGTCGACACCGTGACGGTGCCGTCCGGGGTGATGCGAATCGCGAGCTCGGCGTCGACCAGCTTGAGGCTCTCGGCACGCAGCTGGCCCATCAGCAGCGCGGCGCCGGACAGCCGCACCTCGGCCTTGGGCGCGCTGGCGACGATGGCGTGATCCTGATCGCGCACGATGATGTCGCGGATCCGGACCGCGATCCTGATCCGGCCGGCACGCTCGATCTGGGTGCCGCCGACCTCGACGGTGTTGCCGTGGCCGATATTGTCCTCGATCGCCGCCGCGAGCCACGGCGTCGCCAGATCGAGGCTGATCGGGCCCGCACCGAGCCGCAGCCACAGGCCGGCGAAGCCGAGCCCGACGAGCAGCATGAGCGATGCCAGCGTGATGACGATCCGCTTGGCCACGCGGCCGCCCGGCAGACGCGGACGCGCCCAGCCGAATCGACCGGTGCTCCCGCCCGAATCGGGCCGCGACAACAGGCGCCGGGCGCGCTGCCCGACCGTCTCGTCGTGCTCGGCGGCAGCCTCATACTGGTCGGCCACATCCCAGTCGGCCTCATCCCACTGCTGGCCCTGGGTGTCCGCTTGCAGATGGGGCCGGTGGGGTGATGTCTGTCTTGCCATTGCCTCTCGGTGCCGGCCCCTCGTGTCCGAAACATTCGTGCCAACCTGGCCTCGGCCAGGTTGGTCGCCGGTGTGGCCCCGCCCGTTCACGCAGCGCGCGTGCTCACTGCCGGCAGGACTCGATGCCCCAAATGATCCCGTCACGCTTCGGCGGGTGCTGTCAACACGCCGCTGGCGCTTCGCCGGCGGCGCGGACGACGCGCGACATCCTCGTCACTATACCCCGCCGCCGTCAGGTTTGCCCACCTGCTCGCGCCAGCGGACCGGCGCCTCTCCACCGCCGGACGAATTCTGTGGCGGGGACGTCTGATCCGGAGACGGTACGAGAGTCGTCATTGCACTGTGCTCAACTGCGCTGGTGCTCACGCCTGCTGGTAGCCGTGATCTTCGCTTCATCGCAAGAGACACGATCCCCTGCGCGCCGCGAAGCACGGATTCCAGATCGATCCCGGGACACCGGACAAGAACCGAGATACTTTCATTTTTGAGCCGCCGAAAGCGACGAAAGGAAGGCGTATGTCAAAGGAATCACAAAAGAAATCCTCCAACCCGGCGTCCTACGGGGCGATTGACGGGAACCGGCTCGCCACCGCGGCCAAGAAGGCCACCAAGAAGACGGCCAAACCGGCAGTGACGAAAGCCACCAAGACGACCTCCGCAAAGACGACCTCCGCAAAGACCGCGACGTCCAAAGCCGCGACCACCAAAACGGGAGCTGCGAAGGCCGGGCCCAGGACGCCAGCCACCACTGGAACGGGCCTCGCCGAGGGCGTCAAGGCACCCGCGTTCAAGCTGCCGCGCGATGGCGGCGGAACCGTTTCGCTGGCCGATTACGGCGGCCAGAAGCTCGTGCTGTTCTTCTATCCCAAGGCCAATACGCCCGGCTGCACCAAGGAGGCGATCGACTTCACCCGCCTGTCGAAGGACTTCGCGGCCGCCGGCGCCGCAGTGCTCGGCGTCTCCGCCGATTCGGTCAAGGCGCAGGACAATTTCCGCGACAAGCACGATCTCGCCGTGCCCCTGATCTCGGACGAGACACATGAGATGCTGGAGGCCTACGGCGCCTGGGGCGAGAAGTCGCTCTATGGCCGCAAGTTTCTCGGCATCATCCGAAGCACCGTCTTGATCGGCGCCGACGGCCGCGTCGCCAAAGTGTGGCGCAACGTCAAGGTCGACGGCCATGCCGACGCGGTGCTCGCGGCGGCGCGCGCGCTCTGAGAATGCGCCTGACGGCGTTGGCGGAAAATTAACCATGCAGGGGTCAAATCGCTCCCGTAAATGACGCCGCTGGAACGACGATCTCCGGCCGGCGCGGGAGTGCCGATGTCGTATCGTTCCGGCCATCACGCCGAATATCCCCAGCACCATTCTCATGACCGTGGGCACGCCCATCACCATCGGCGCGCCCCCGTCAGCCATCCGGCGCCGGTCGCGGCCGCGTCGCAGAGCGACTACACGCTGGTGCATGCCGGCAAGCAGGTGCGCATCGGCCCGGTGGTGTTCTGGATCGTGGTCGGCACCGTCAGCCTGCTCGGGCTGTGGTCGGCGGCGACCGCGACCTATTTCGCGTTTCGCGACGACGTGCTGACGCGGCTGATCGCGCGCCAGGCCGAGATGCAATACGCCTATGAGGACCGCATCGCCGAGCTACGCGCCAAGGTCGATCGCGCCACCAGCCGGCAATTGCTCGACCAGGAGCAGTTCGACCAGAAGCTCGACCAGATCCTGAAGCGCCAGAGCGCGCTTGAAGGCCGCGCCACCGCGCTCGGCAGCATGCCCGACATCACCGGCTCGATCCGCGCCCCGGCGCGCGCGCCTGTCTCCATCGAGCCGCCGTCGGCGCCAGCCACGCCCAAGCCGTCGCCGATCAGCGACACCGTGATCTTCACGGCGCCGCCGGACCGCGAGGCCCGGCTCGAATCGCGCAGCCCTGTGATGGCCAACGCGCAGCCGAACCCATCGACCAAGCTCGCCGGCGTCGACAACGTGCTGACGCGGCTGACGCGCTCGCTCGACCAGGTCGAGGCGCGGCAGATCGCGATGCTGTCCTCGGCCGAAGAGACGCTGGAATCGAAGCTGCGCCGGATGCGCGGCGTCATCACCGATCTCGGCCTCGACATGGGTCAGCTCGAAGCGGCGGCGCCGAAGGGCGGCATGGGCGGCCCGTTCGTGCCGGTCAAGCTCGGCGCCGAATCCGGTCCGTTCGAGCGCCAGCTCTACCGCATCAGCATCACCCGCGCCCAGGTCGAGAAGATGAACCGCACGCTGTCGCTGGTGCCTTATCGCAAGCCGGTGATCGGCGAGGTCGAGTTCACCTCCGGCTTCGGCGTGCGCTCCGATCCGTTCCTCGGCCGCCCAGCCATGCACACCGGCCTCGACTTCCGCGCCGCCACCGGCGATCCGGTCCGCGTCACCGCCAACGGCAAGGTGGTCAACGCCGGCTGGGCCGGCGGCTACGGCCGCATGGTCGAGGTTGATCACGGCAACGGCCTCTCCACCCGCTACGGCCATCTCTCCGAGATCAACGTCAAGATCGGCCAGCATGTGAAGATCGGCGACATCATCGGCGAGGTCGGCTCGACCGGCCGCTCGACCGGCCCGCATCTGCACTACGAGACCCGCATCGACGGCGAAGCCGTCGACCCGCAGAAATTCCTGCGCGCCGGCGTCCGGCTTAGCGCGGGCTAGGTCAGTCAGCTCACATCAAGTTGGTGCGGTGCAGCGCCCCGCGGGGGCGCTCCGGAGCCGGGCCTATCGCTTGGCCGGGAGCATGAAGACCTGCCCCGGATAGATCAGATCGGGACTTCGGATCTGCTCCCGGTTTGCCTTGTAGATGACCGCGTAGCGCGTGCCGCCCCCGAGCAGGCGGCGGCTGATGTGCCACAAGCTATCGCCGCGGGCGACCGTGACCGTCGTCATCTTCGGCTCGCCTCTGGCAGCGGGCACGATCGCCTCACGCGGGTTGCCTGCAGCTGCGACCAGCGTGGACTGAGCGGCCGCGCGAGCCTTGGCCCTCTCGGTCCCCGCAACAGCCGAGGACAGCGATGCAGTCGTCGCGTCGTCGGGCAGGCTCAACGGGACCTCGGCGCGCGCCTGGACGGAGCCGGATGCCGGATCGACCTCGTCGAGCCTGATCCGGTCTTTGCCCGCCCGGCTGACGTCCTTGCCGATCGCGATGCTGAGACGTCCGTCGGCACCCGCCACCGTCGATGAGATCAGGCGATCGTTCAAATAAAGCCTCACCGTCGCGCCCGGACGCGCCCGGCCGTTGACGCGCAGGACGCCATTCGTCTCGTGATCCACCGCGTCCACCGCCAGCGCCTGCGGGATCGCGCCGGCCGGCTTCGACAGAACGCGCGTCGGCTCATCCGGCGACAGCAGAGCCACCGTGGCCTGCTGCCGCCCGGCCTCGACGTTCACCGCCACGCTCTGCTTCGACGTCACCTCGTGTCCGTCGGCGAGCTTCGATCGCAGGGTCAGATCGTAGGTTCCGGCAGGGAGACGGGGCGGCACCATGGCGAACTGTCCGGCCCGGTCGGCAACGACGCGGTCATGAACCTCGCCGTTGCGCAGCAGCTCCACGGTGGCGCCGGGCGCTGCGCGCCCGGCGACGACGGCGTCACCCGAAGGAGCGACGTTGACGACATCGAACGCCGGACCATCGCTTTCGGCGCCCGACTGTGGAACCAGCGGGCCCAGCGCGTCGGCAAGACCACTCGCCTGCTGCTGCATCGTCGCAAGCGGGCTCGCGCCGCGACCATGGTCCGCGGCGGACGGCGCTTGCTCGGCGGTCGGAACCGATGCGGACTGGCCCGGCGCTTCGGCCGCCGGGATTGCCGCTCCGCTCGCGGCCGTTCTGTCCCGCCCGATGATCGGGACGTCACGGATCAGCGTGGGATCGAACACGACGACCAGCGCTGCCGCCGGGACCACGAGGGCCGCGACCCCAAGAATGATCCGGATCACCGGCTTGCCGCTCATGATCATGCCTCGGTCCATTGCTGGTCGCGTCGATCGCGCGTGTGTCGAGCCATACCATCCGGTCCGGCGAAACACCATTGCAGCCGGGCGGGCACGACACCGGACAATTCCGGGATACCGGCCGCCGAGGCCGCCCATGGCTGGCCCGGCCGCGCCCGGACCCGGCCGGCTCACGCCGCGCCGAGCGCGTCGACAAAGCGCGACAAATCTTCCCCCAACTCGCCCGGCTCCTCGAGGCCGATGCTGAGCCGCACCAGCACATCCTTGAGCGCCTTGCGCAAGGCCAGATCCTTCGCCGCGATCGGGCCGAGCAGCAGGTCGGAATGGTCGCCGACCGACGGGCACGAGACAACATCCGGTCATTTGCGCGACGCGCGTGCCCTGCTCCGGCCTTCGGACGCAATCTGCGCCGCGCATTCGGCGAACACCTGACGCAGGAATTTGTGGCTGGGGTCCTGATCCCTGAACGAGGGCCAGATCATGGACTCGTTCAGGCGCGGAATCTCGAACGGGAAGCCGACGAACTTCACGGGATAATGCAGCGCCAGATCCTGCGCGAGCAGCCGATGCAGTGTCGCGATCCGGTCCGTCCCGCACAACATCCTGGGAAGGAGGCAGTAGGAATCGACCGTACAGGCAATCTTTCGCGGCCGGCCGGCGCGCGGGAAGAACAATTCCTCGAACGAGAAGGTGCCGGCTTCGCCGAGGCGGACGTTGACGTGATCGGCCGCGAAATAATCGTCCTCGGACAGCTTGCCACGCCGCAACGGCCGCTCCCGGCACATCATGCAGACATGATCGTCCGACAGCAGATGCGTCTGCGGATGCGCTATCCGTGATGCATACTGCTCGGGCAATATCAGCAGGTCGATGTCGCCGAGCCCGAACACCTGCTCGACATGCTTGGGCAGATGCGCGATCTCGAGCTGGAATCCGGTCGCGCGCTGCGCGAGCGCGATCGCCACTCGCGACACCAGCACATAGGTCGCGTAGTCGGATGCACAGATCCGGAACGTGCGGCTGATCGTCGAGGGATCGAAGTCCGGCCTCGTGCTGATCGCGGCGCGCGCACGAACGAGCGTGTCCTTGACCGGCTCGACCAGCGCCTGGGCGAGCGGCGTCAGCTCGAACTGCCGTCCGACCTGGGTCAACAACTCGTCCTCGAAGAACTCGCGCAGACGCGCCAGCGCGGCGCTGGTCGCGGATTGACCGAGCCGGAGGCGATCCGCAGCCCGCGTGACGTTGCGCTCGTCGAGCAGCGCGTCGAGCGCCACCAGCAGATTGAGATCGAACCTGTCCAGCCGCATCGCAGCGCGCTCCCTTCCCCTGGACTTGTCACTTGGTATCGATCGTATCGATGACGATGCGCAATTCAATCGATTTTGCCGGATCACGGGTTCGACCTAGCGTGTGCTCGGACCAGCGTCGGCAGAGGGCGCGAAAGCCCGGGCCAAGGGGCCCCCCGCGACTGGTCCGTTCACGGGGAGGGAAACATGAGCCGATCGAGCTCGGGTGGAGTCGTGCTCGCCACGTGCCACGTGGCCGGCATGCTGGACCTGGTGGCGCTGCCGGTCTGGGTCGGAACGTTCATCGAATTCTACGGTCTGTCGCCCGCGCAGGCGGGTGCGACCGTCACCAGCTTCCTGGCGGGCATCGTGCTCGCGAGCCTGGTGACCGCGCGATCGTTCGCGCGGCTCGACGCGCGCAGCATCGTGGTCGGCGGCTTCATCGTGGCCGCTGCGGCGTTCGGCTATCTCGCCGGCAGGCCGCCAGAGCTGGTGCCATTCTGGGTTCTGCCGATCATCCACGCCATCGCGGGCCTCGCAGCCGGTGCCGCCTTGTCGATGACGCACGGCACGATGGGCCGTACCGACAATCCGCACCGCCTGTTCGGCCTCGCCAATGTCGCGCTCGCCGTCTTCAGCGTCGCCTTCTTCGCCACCGTGCCGGCCCTGATCCATGCGATCAGCCCGCGCCTGCTGTTCGCGGTGTTCGCAGCCAGCATGGCGGTCGCGGCGCTCCTGGCCTCTCTCGGCTTCCCGCGCTCCGTCGCCGCCGCCGAGACCGGCGGCGAGATGCTGCACGCGATGCCCGGCCGAGCCTGGCTGATCATCGCCGTCGTGATCTGCCTCGCCTTCAACCAGTCGCTCGTTTTCTCCTTCCTGGAGCGCATCGGCCATCACAAGGGGCTGTCGCAGGACGACGTCACCAAGGTTCTGATCGCCGTCGGCTTCATCAACCTGCTTCCCGGCGCGCTGGCGGCGGCCCTGCAACGACGCCTGTCGCCGATCGCGATCGGCATTGCCGGCCCGCTGCTGCAGGCCATGCTGGCTTTCGTGATCGTCAATGCCCAGGGCTTCTCGACCTACGCGGCCTTTGCGATCCCCTACGTCTCGATCGTGATCTTCACCCACACGTTCCTGTTCGGACTGCTGTCGCAGATCGACCCGAGCCGGCGCGCAGTCGCGGCGACACCGGCGATGATGATGATCGGATCGGCCGCGGGACCCGCCGTCGCCGGCGCGATCGTGGAGAGCCTGGGCTACGGCGGCCTGAGCTACGTGGCCGGAACGATATCCACGCTCGCCGTCGTCCTGATGCTGACCTTCAAGGCACGCACCGCCGCATCACCGGCCATGCTGCGCTCCGCCTGAGCCCCCTGCCCCCAAGGAGAGTCCCATGAACAAACACGTCACGCAGCACAACGGCCTGGAGTTTCCGCAGGATATCGTGTTCTCCGGCTATGCAGCTCCGGTGCGGATCGAAGGCGAGGTGCACGACCTCGAGGTGATCGGCCGCATTCCGGCGGGGCTGGAAGGCGTCTACTACCGCAACAGCGCCGACCACACCTACCCGCCTCTGCTGGGCAAGGACATCTTCCTCAACGGCGACGGCATGGTGCACATGGTCCGCATCCAGAACGGTCATGCCGATCTGGCGATGCGCTACGTCCGTACCCGCAAGTTCCTGATCGAGCGGCAGGCGCGCAAGGCGCTGTTCGGCGCCTATCGCAATCCGTTCACCGATTCACCCGAGGTGGCGGGCGAGGATGCCAACACCGCCAACACCTCGGTGATGTGGCACCATGGCAAGCTCTATGCCCTGAAGGAATCCGGCCGCCCCTACGAGCTCGATCCGGTCACGCTGGAGACCCGTGGCGAGACCGATTTCGGCGGCCAGCTCCGGAGCCGCACCTTCACCGCCCATCCCAAGATGGACCCGCTCACCGGCGAGTGCATCGCGTTCGCCTATAATTGCGAGGGCACGGCCAGCAATGACATCGAGCTCTACACCATCGCGCCGGACGGCGAGTTCACCCGCACCGAGCGCTTCACCGCGCCCTACTGCTCGATGGTCCACGACTTCCTGGTATCACGCAACTACATCGCCTTTGTGATCTGCCCGATGGTCTGCGACTGGGATCGCGTCAGGAAGGGCGAGCCCTATTGGCATTGGGACAGCCACAGGCAGACCCATGTCGCCGTGATCCCGCGCCGGCAGGGCGTGGCCGGCATCCGCTGGTTCACCGCGCCGAAGCTCGCGATGCAGACCCACACCTTCAACGCCTGGGAGCACGGCAGCCGCCTGGTGCTCGACCAGTTCGTCACGGAGTCCGGCTGGCTCAGCCAGTTCCCGGACATCCGCGATCCCGAGGCCAAGGAGCTGCCGCCCTTCGGCGAACGTTGGACGATCGATCTGTCGAGTGCATCTGGCGCCATCGACATCTCGCGCTTCATCGGACACATCGGCGAGATGCCGGTCATCGACCAGCGCTTCGCGATGGCCCGCGTCCGGCACTTCTGGTTCGGCACCAACAATCCCAAGCTCGGCCCGATGCTGCCCTTCGGCCCCAAGGGACCGCCCTTCACCTGCCTCGGACATTTCGACGAGGAGACAGGCAAGCTCGACTTCTACTACGCCGGCCCCGAGAGCTCGCCCGAGGAGCCATGCTTCGTTCCCCGCAGCGCGCACGCAGCCGAGGGCGACGGCTGGCTGCTCAGCATCGTCGGACGGCGGGCGGAGAACCGCACCGATCTCGTCATCCTCGACGCACGCAATCTGTCGGCCGGCCCCATTGCGACAATCCGCTTCCCGTGCCGGGTGCACGAGGGTTTCCACGGCATCTGGGTGAACGCCGACGTCCTTTAACGCATCCGGCCACCGGAGGCGCCAGCCGCGGATCCGCCAGCGCCTCGCGCTGAACGACAAACACTCCAATGACAAAGAGCCTCGCAGCAGGCCTGTCACAACCGGGGAAACACCATGATACGTCTGTACGGCTCGATGCACTCGCGCGCGCATCGCTGCGCCTGGATGCTGAAGGAGCTCGCGCTCGACTTCGAGCACGTTCCGACCGGCTTCACCGACGGCAGCACCCACACGCCGGACTTCCTGAAGATCAATCCCAACGGACGCGTGCCCGCGTTCGTCTCCGACGAGATCCGCCTGTTCGAGTCGCTCGCGATCAACCTTCATTTGGCGCGCCGCTACCGCAGCGACCTTTCTCCGGCCACCCTGGAAGAAGACGCCCTCGTCACCCAGTGGAGCTTCTGGGTCGTGACCGAGATCGAGAAGCCCCTGCTTCTCGCCGCAGCCAATCGCGTCCTGTTCGATGCCGACAAGCGCGATGCCGACGAGCTCGGGATCGCGCTCACCAAGCTCGGCCGTCCGCTGGCGGTCCTCGATCGGCATCTCACCGAGAGGCCCTATCTCGTCAGCGGCCGCTTCACCGTGGCCGACCTGAATGTCGCCGCCGTCATGACGCTGGCCCGGCTCGGCACGCTCGACATGTCACCATGGCCCCATGTCGACCGCTGGCTCGATCGCTGCCTGGAACGGCCGGCCGCTGCGGACTGGAAGACGATCAGTTTCCGCGTTCCGCGGCCCGAGAACCCTCTCGGCATCCTCGCGATGTTCGTCTGAGGCACTATCGCAGATTGAATGAGGAACCGCACATCATGCTGATGCTCGCCGACGCAGTGATCATCATCGACGCCGCGCTGCGCGAAGCGCGTGCGAAGAACCTCGCGCCGCTCGCGGTCGCCGTGCTCGATCCAGGCGGACACCTGATCGCCTATCAGCGCGAGGACGGCGCCGGCATCGTCCGCTTCGACATCGCCTTCGGCAAGGCCTTCGGCTCGCTCGGCATGGGCTTCGGATCACGCGAGCTGAGCCGTCGCGCCGGCAACATGCCGACATTCTTCACGATGCTATCAGCCACGACCGGCGGCCGCCTCGTCGCCTCGCCCGGCGGCGTCCTGGTGCTCGGACCGGACAGGCAGGTGCTCGGCGCCGTCGGCATCTCCGGCGATCTCGGCGACAATGACGAAGCCTGCGCGATCGCCGGCATCGCCGCGGCGGGCTTTCGAACGGAAGAGCCGCCCGGCGCGTGAACCGGTGAAGAACGGCCAAGCGGACCGCCGAAACGGTCCACGCGGCTGATCATCGCTTGGCCGGGAGCACGAAGACGTGGCCGGCCCCACCGCGGGCGGGTGCCCATCATTCGGCTGAAGGGGAGGACCACGCCCGGCAGCAACTCCCTCATCCGAATTCTCCCACGCGATTTTGTTATTTCGTTTTTCCAGAAATCATGTATGATCCCCCCATCCTGCCCTCTCTGCGAGGGGCGTACGCGTCGTCACGGACGTTGGGGCGGGATGCGGTGGACGCGGGCTGCGATGCACGACGGGCATGGCGGTCGCGGACGATGAAGTCGCGTGGTCCTGGCGCCCCGATGCTGGCGCCAAGTTCGTGCCGGTGCAGATGCGCTGGCGCGGATGACGGGGGCAAGAAAGCCGGTCCCCGGGGAGATCGCGTATAAGTTGTTAAAACCATCGCGCAGGGAATGCCGGTTACGGCTTTGCCTGTGGTACCTGCCGCCTGCATTCTTCTCGCAGGCGGGCCATGGGTGAGGCCTTCACCCGGCATTCCCTGCACCCTCGCGTCGAGGGGGCGCTGCCGAAAACCCCGGGTGCACCGCGCCGCGGGAGCTCTTTCTGCACGCTGAATCACATACTTGCGCGCGAGAGCGAGCATTCCATACAAATTGCAACCTTTATGAGCAGTGCGTAGTCGTACGGTGCCTAGGTTTTACGCAACTTTTAAGGAGTCGGCGCCTTCTAGGCGGTGATCTGAAACTCTGCATCCAGTGTCCGCATGCAGGTGGGACAATTTGGAGTCATACCGTGCGCAAAAATCTGCCTGTCACCCACAACGAATACCCGATCACCGACGAGACGCTGATCGTCTCGCGCACCGATCTGAAGGGCAAGCTGACCTACTTCAACGACCAGTTCGTCGATGCCGCCGGCTTCACCCCCGACGAGCTGATGGGCCAGCCGCACAACATCATCCGCCACCCCGACATGCCGGAGGCCGCATTCGCCAATCTCTGGGACACGCTGAAGCAAGGCAAGCCGTGGGCCGGCGCCGTCAAGAACCGCCGCAAGAACGGTGACTTCTACTGGGTACTGGCGAGCGCATCCCCCATCCGCGAGAACGGCCGGATCACGGGCTACACCTCCATCCGCACCAAGCTGCCGGCCGAGCAGCGCGCCGAGGCCGAGAAGGTCTACGGGCTGTTGAATCAGAACAAGGCGCAGGGCTACGCGATCAGCGCGGGCGTCATCCGCCGCCGCTCGGTGTTCGACCGCCTGTCGCTCTTCACGGGTACGCTCAGGGCGCGCCTGATGACCTTGGCCGCGGTGCTGGGCGTGTTCATGCTGATCATCGGCGCGGCCGGCCTGCTGTCGACCCGCTCCACCAACGTCGCCATGAAGTCGCTGTACGAGGATCGCACGATCCCGCTGGCGCAATTGCTCGAGATCAACGATCGCACCTTGCAGAACATGTCGTCGCAACAGTCTGCGGCGGCGAACGGCAAGGCCGGAAAACCGATCGACGGCATCAGGGCGCTGGTGGACGGAAACAGCGCCAGGATCACCAAGGTCTGGGCCGACTACATGGCGAGCTACCTGACGCCGGAGGAGAAGATCGTCGCCGATGCCTTCGCGATCAAGCGCAAGGCCTATCTGGAGGAAGGCATCAGGCCGGGATTGGCTCTGCTCGAGCAGGGCAAGTTCGACGAGGCGAGCCAGCATATCGCCACCAAGGGGCATGATCTGTTCGAGGCCGCCAAGCACGAACTCGACAAGCTCGTTCAGATCCAGGTGAAGGAAGGCAAGGCGCTCTACGAGGAGGCCGAGAGACAATATCTGGTGGTGCTCGCGATCATTTCTGTGATGATCCTGGCCGGTATCGGAATCGGCGCTACGTTCAGCCTGCAGAGCATCCGCGCGGTGCTGCGGCCGCTCAAGGTGCTCAACGACGCCATGCAGAACATCACCGCCGGCAAGCTCGACAACCGCATTCCGGTGGAGCGCGACGACGAGCTCGGCGAGGCGCTGCGCAACCTGCAGACCGTGCAGGCGATCGTCCGTTTCAACAGCGAGGAAGTGAAGGCCGTGCAGCACTCGGCCGAGGTCAAGCGCAAGGCCGGAATGAACAAGCTCGCCAGCGAATTCGAAAGCGCGATCGGCGGCATCGTGCAGACGGTGTCCTCGGCCTCGTCGCAGCTCGAGACGTCCGCCGGCACGCTGACCTCGACCGCGACGCGCTCGCAGGAGCTCGCCACCACCGTGGCCGCCGCGTCCGAGCAGGCCGCGACGAACGTGCAGTCGGTCGCCTCGGCCACCGAGGAACTGACCTCGTCGGTGACCGAGATCAGCCGCCAGGTGCAGGAATCGGCGCGCATCGCCAACGGCGCCGTCGATCAGGCGCGCACCACCAACGACCGCGTCAACGAGCTCTCGAAGGCAGCCGCGAGGATCGGCGACGTGGTCGAACTGATCAACACCATCGCCGGCCAGACCAACCTGCTGGCGCTGAACGCCACCATCGAGGCGGCGCGCGCCGGCGATGCCGGCCGCGGCTTCGCCGTGGTCGCGTCCGAGGTCAAGGCGCTCGCCGAGCAGACCTCGAAGGCCACCGGTGAGATCGCCCAGCAGATCTCGGGCATCCAGGCAGCGACACAGGAATCGGTGTCGGCGATCCGCGAGATCAGCACGACGATCGAGCGGCTGTCGGAAATCTCCTCGACCATCGCCGCCGCCGTCGAGCAGCAGGGCGCGGCGACGCAGGAGATCTCGCGCAACATCCAGGAAGCGTCGCGCGGCACCACCGAGGTCAACACCAACATCGTCGACGTCCAGCGCGGCGCCTCGCAGACCGGCTCTGCTTCGGGCAACGTGCTGTCGGCGGCGCAGTCGCTGTCGCGGGAGAGCGACCGGCTGCGGCAGGAGGTCGACCGATTCCTCGGCAACGTGCGGGCGGCCTGAGCCGCCCCGCGCTCACCGCCCGGTCAGCCGGATCGGGCGGCCCTGACTGATGAAGGCGTAATGGCCGGCGCCGATGCCGCCGACCATCAGCGCCTCGACGACGGGCTCGGCGATCTCACCGGTCGCGGCCCAGTCGATGACGAAATTGGCGCCGGTGCCGCCGCGGGTGTCCTTGATGGGCACGAAGACCTCGACGGTCGCGAACGGCCTCAAGGCGACGGGCTCGTGCAGATGCGCCTCCACCAGCGTGCCAGCCGTATCGTAATAGTTGATGCGCCGGACGATCAGCGGCCGCTGCTCGGAGGCGTTGTGGATGCTCAGCGTCACCGAGAAATCGGCCTGGACCCGGCCCGGGGTCATCGCGACGCTGGAATAGACGGGGACATAGACGGCGCCCGTGACCGTGACGGGCTCCGCCGGAACTGGCGTCAGCGAGCTCGCGAAAGCGGTGGTCACGTCGTCGGCGGCCTGCGCCGCGCCGGCCGCAACAGCTGCGATGAGCAGCAGCGCGAATGCGCCCGTCCGGATGTGACAGATTGCGGGTTTCCTTGCGCGGCGGCACGACATAAGTTGCCGCCTTGGGGGTTGCTTCATGCATGAACTGATCGGCGACATCACGCTCTGCATCCTGTTTGCGTGGGTGCTTGGACTGGCGGCACATAGATGGCGCCAGCCCTCGATTCTCGCTTATCTGGTCGCGGGCTTCGCCATTGGCCCCTTCGGCACCGGCTGGGTCAAGTCCCAGGAGTCGATTTCGGTGATCTCCGAGCTCGGCCTGATCTTCATGCTGTTCATGATCGGGCTCGAGATCGACCTCAAGAAGATCATCCGTGCCGGCCCGGTGATTCTGATCGCCGGTGGGGTCCAACTGCTCGGGGGTGCCGCGCTCGGCATCCTGTTCTTCGTCGCGATCGGCATGCGGATGGGCGCCGAGAGCTACGACGCACTCTATCTCTGCGTCGCCTGCGCGCTGTCCTCGACCGTCATCATCGTCAAGGTGCTGTACGAGAAGCGCGAGCTCGACACCCTGCCCGGCCGCATCACGCTCGGCGTGCTCGTGCTGCAGGACGTGTTCGCGATCCTGTTCCTGGCGGTGCAGCCGAGCCTCGACGACCTCCATGTCAGCGTGATCCTGCTGTCGTTCGCCCGCGCCGGCACACTGGTCGCGATCGCCCTGCTCCTCAGCCGCTACGTCTTGCCGCCGGTGTTCCATCGCATCGCGCGTACTCCGGAGCTGATCCTGCTCGGCGCGCTGGCCTGGTGCTTCCTGATCGGCGAGATCGCTGAAAGGCTGCACCTGTCGCGCGAGATGGGCTCGCTGGTCGCGGGCGTCTCGCTGTCGACCTTCCCCTACGCGCTCGACGTCACCGCCAAGGTCACGACGTTGCGCGATTTCTTCATCACGCTGTTCTTCGTCGCGCTCGGCATGACGATCCCGATCCCGACGATGTCCGTGGTGGGGCTGGCGCTCGTGATCGCGCTGTTCACGGTGGCGAGCCGGCTGCTCACGACGTTCACGCCGCTCTACATGATGCGGCAGGGCCTGCGTGCCAGCCTGCTGCCGGCGCTCAACCTCGCCCAGATCAGCGAATTCTCGCTGGTGGTGATCCAGACCGGCGCCGCCGCCGGGCACCTCAAGAACGGCACGTCGAGCGCAGCGTCCTTTGCTTTCGTGCTGCTCGCCGTGCTCTCGACCTTCGTCATCGTACGCTCCGATCCGATCGCGCGGCGAAGTATCCCGCTGCTCAAGCGGATCGGTCTGCGCGACCTCGATGCAAGCAAGGATGGCGAGGCCGGACATGAGGGCGGACACGGCGCCGGACGGCCGATCGTTCTCCTCGGATTCTTCCGCACGGCAAGCGCCCTGCTCAGCGAGATCGAGCGCAACGAGCCAGCGCTGCTGGAGCAGATCGGCGTGGTCGATTTCAACCCCGTCGTATTCCGAACCTTGTCCGATCGCGGCATCCAGGTGACCTATGGCGACATCAGCAACGTCGACACGCTGATTCATGCGGGGGTGGGCCAGGCCGAGCTGATCATCCTGAGCATCCCGGATTCGCTGCTCAAGGGTGCCAATAACGAAAAGCTGGTGCGCCATGTCCGCAGCATCAATGCATCGGCCAAGATCATCGCGACCGCCGACCTGCTCGCCGACGTCAACGACCTCTACGCTGCCGGCGCCGACTACGTGACCGTGCCGCGGCTCAGCGATGCGCAGGTGCTGCTCAACCTGATCCAGGACGTCAGCGCCGGGCTCCTCTCCGAGCGCCGCAGCCAGGCGGAGACGATGCTCGCCGACCGCCGCGAGGTGCTGCCATGAGCCTGGCACGCATCCATCTCCCACAGAACCTGCGATCCTGCTGGACTTGAATCATGGCAAACACGAGCGTTCACGTCGTCGATCACCCGCTGGTCCAGCACAAGCTCTCCTTGATGCGCGAGCGTGACCGCTCGACCAAGGGCTTCCGTGAGCTGTTGAACGAGATCGGCATGCTGCTGGCCTACGAGGTCACGCGCGACCTGCCGCTCGAGCTGGTCGACATCGAAACGCCGATCGCGCCGATGAAGGCGCCGAAGATCGCCGGCAAGAAGCTGACGCTTGCGCCAATCCTGCGCGCCGGCGTCGGCTTCCTCGACGGCATGCTGGCGCTGATGCCGTCCGCGCGCATCGCCCACATCGGGCTCTACCGCGATCCCAACACGCTGCAGGCCGTCGAGTATTACTTCAAGGCGCCGCAGGACCTGAGCGACCGCACGGTGATCCTGATGGACCCGATGCTCGCGACCGGCAACTCCGCCTGCGCGGCTGCCGAGCTGCTCAAGACGCGCGGCGCCCGCGACATCCGTTTCGTCTGCCTGCTGGCGGCACCGGAAGGCATCGCCAAGTTCGAGAAGGAGCATCCGGACATCCCGATCTGGACCGCGGCGATCGACGAGAAGCTGAATGACCACGCCTACATCGTGCCCGGTCTGGGCGATGCCGGCGATCGGATGTTCGGCACGAAGTGATCGTGCGCGTGCAGTTCAGCAGGACGGTCGCGGTGAAGGGCGAATGACGCTGAAGATGCGACCGTCGATCACCAGCAGCGCACTCCCGATCACCAGCGCGCCGCTGATCTCTCCCAACGAGATGCTTTCGCCGAGCACCAGCGACCCGAGCAGGATCGTCGTCAACGGGATCAACAACGTCACCAGCATCACGTTGGTCGCTCCGGAGCGGCGCAGGATTTGGAAGAACACGATATAGGCGAACGCCGTCGACAGCGCCGCAAGGCTTATGACCGCGACCCAGGTCTGCAGTCCGGGAAGCGGGAGACGCCAGGGCTGGTCGACCGCGCCGGCGACCATCAGCATCATCACGCTGGACGCCGAGAGCTGGAAGGTGGCGGTTGCAAGCGGCGGCGAATGGGCGAGATGGCGGCGCACCAGCAGCGCGGCGATGCCGTAGCTGAGCGACGCGCCAAGACCGAACAGAATGCCGTAGCCGCCCGCCGAGCCGCCGAGCCCCGGTCCGCCCCGCAGGATCACGACCCCGACGAGGCCGACGACCAGACCCGCTGCCCGCCGGGCCGACAGCCTTTCCTCTCCCGCGGCGGCCATCACCACGATTGTGAACAGCGGCGTCGTCGCATTGAGGACGGCAGCAAGGCCGGAGGTGATGAACGTCTGGCCGATCACGATCAGGCAGAATGGCACGACATTGTTGAACAGCGCCACGGCAAGGAACGGCAGCCAGCCGACAACCCCCTGGGGAAAGCCGAGCCCGCGCAGTCGCGCCACCGGCAGCAGAATCGCCGCCGCCAGCACGATGCGCAGCAGCACCAGCGTCAGCGGGGGCAGTTCCTTCAAGGCGAGGCCGTTGAAGATGAACGATCCGCTCCACAGCAGCGAGAGCAGGCAGAGCAGCGACCAGTCCCGCGCGTCCATGCTCTCGATCTGGGATGTCATCGCCGCAAACCGCTGTTTCATCCGCGCGAGCCTTGCAGGCGAAGCCTCGCGCCGTCCACCCGCTTTCCGCTGGTGTGCCTACGGCATGGATCTCGGCCGCGACACCAGCTCGATCATGCGGCCTTCGTCCTCATCCGGCATCGCCGCCTTCGTCCGCGCATAAGCATCGACGGCTGCCTGGGCCATGATGGGACGCTCATCAAGTAGCTGCTCGGCGAGCTGCAGCGCATAGGCTGCATCCTTGTGACGGAGCGCCGCGGTGAAGCTTGCATCGGCGAAGTTGCGCGCGATCATGCGCGGCGCGTGGCGCAGAACCTGGGGGCTCGCCGCGACGCCGCTCTGGATCGCCTCCAACACGAGCTTCATGTCGAGGCCGGCCTGCTCGGCGATTGCGAGCCCCTCCGCAAGACCTGCGATCTGCATCGCGCCAAGCAGGTTGTTGATCAGCTTGTAGACTGTCCCGGCGCCCACGGGCCCGAAATGGCGAATGGTCGAGCCGATCGGCGCCAGATACGGCTGCGCGCGGTCGAGATCGGCAGCGTCGGCACCGACCAGCAAGGTCAGCTTGCCGCTCGCGGCCGCG
Source organism: Bradyrhizobium sp. HKCCYLRH1030 (assembly GCF_051168395.1). Lineage (NCBI taxonomy): Bacteria > Pseudomonadati > Pseudomonadota > Alphaproteobacteria > Hyphomicrobiales > Nitrobacteraceae > Bradyrhizobium > Bradyrhizobium sp. HKCCYLRH1030. The sequence goes on from NZ_JBNPUY010000001.1 coordinate 578,404, forward strand.
TCGGGCAGCCCGGTCACCGGGCAGTCGAGATAGGTCACGCCGCGCGCATCCAGCTCGCGCGACAGACGCAGCGCATGGTCGCGCGATACGGTCGAGCATTCGATCGCGATCGTGCCGACCCGCATGGTGGCCGCGGCGCCATCCGGCCCGAGCCAAACCGCGCGCGAGGCGTCGTCATCAGCCACCATCGTCACGACCGCATCGGCATCGATTGCCGCATCAGCTGGCGAGGTCGACCAGCGCGCGCCGCGCGCGATCAGATCCTCCGCCTTCGCCCGGCTGCGATTCCAGACCGCCACGGAATAGCCTGCGTCGAGATAACGACCGGCCATACCATGGCCCATGCGCCCGAGCCCGATGAAGGCAACGCGCGCCACGCTCAATCGACGTCCTCGATCGCAGCGCCTGGCGTCGTGCCGAACGCGCGCTGCGCCAGCGTCGCCGCCATGAACTCGTCGAGATCGCCATCGAGCACGCCGGCGGTGTCGGACGTCTGCACGCCCGTGCGCAGATCCTTCACCATCTGATACGGCTGCAGCACGTAGGAGCGGATCTGGTGGCCCCAACCGATCTCGGTCTTGGCCGCCTGGTCGGCCGCCGCTTTCTCCTCGCGCTTCTTCAGCTCGATCTCATAGAGGCGTGCGCGCAGCATGTCCCAGGCCTGGGCGCGATTCTTGTGCTGTGACCGGCCAGCCTGACAGACCACGGCAACGCCGGTTGGGATGTGCGTCAGCCGGACCGCCGATTCGGTCTTGTTGACGTGCTGGCCGCCGGCGCCACCGGACCGCATGGTGTCGACGCGGACATCGGACTCCTTGATGTCGATCTTGATGCTGTCGTCGATGACCGGGAAGATCTGCACCGAAGAGAACGAGGTGTGGCGGCGTGCATTCGAATCGAACGGAGAGATTCGGACCAAGCGATGCACGCCGGCTTCAGTCTTCAGCCAACCATAGGCATTATGCCCGGAGATCTGGATGGTCGCCGACTTGATGCCGGCCTCTTCGCCCAACGATTCTTCGAGATACTCGATCTTGAAACCGTGCTTCTCGGCCCATCGGGCGTACATGCGCAGCAGCATCTGCGCCCAGTCCTGGCTCTCGGTGCCGCCGGCACCGGCGTGGACCTCGAGATAGGTGTCGAACTTGTCAGCCTCGCCGGACAGGAGCGCCTCGAGCTCGCGCCGCGCGACCTCCTTCTTCAGCTCCTTCAGCGCATTCTCGGCTTCAGTGACGACACCGGGATCGTTCTCGGCCTCGCCAAGCTCGATCATCTCGATATTGTCGCTGAGCTCACGTTCGACCTTGCCAATGCCGGTGAGCGAATCCTCCAGCGAGGTCCGCTCCTGCATCAGCCGCTGAGCTTTTTGGGGGTCGTTCCAGAGATTGGGGTCTTCGGCGAGCTTGTTCAGCTCGGCCAGCCTTGCCGTCGATGTCTCGACGTCAAAGATGCCTCCTCAGCAGCCCGACCGACTGCTTGATCTCTTCTACGATTTTCTCGATTTCCGCGCGCATGTCGCTCTCTTCAGGCCACGGCTCGAAGCGCCGCAGCATCGTCTCTCACAGGGGATGTAACGGCGCTCGGCGCAAAGCGCAATCGCTCTGCACCGCACCGGCATCAGTTTCAGCCGGCCCAATGCCTAATAGAGGCTTCCCGTGCCTGGACGGATGATGAAGCTGCCAGCATCAGGCTGGCCGCCGCTCTGCGACGGCATCACGCGTCCATCGGCGTCGGCGACACCGATGACCGAGTAGTTGTCCGGCGGCGCCGTACCAGGTTTGAACGCTTCCATGATCGTGCGGCCGCCGTCGCCAGGGCTCGCGCGCATGCCAGTCTTGGCATCGACACGGACCAGCTTGATGCCGGCCGGGATCTTGAAGGGCGTGGCCGGCTTGTCGGCCAGCGCGAGCTTCATGAAGTCTTTTGCGATCGGCGCGGCCAGATGACCGCCGGTCGCAGCATTACCCCTACCGAGCGGCCGGGGCTTGTCGTAACCCATGTAGATGGCGACGGCGAGGTCCGGCGAGAAGCCGACGAACCATGCGTCCTTGGCCTCGTTGGTGGTGCCGGTCTTGCCGGCGATCGGCTTGCCGACCTCCTTCAGCACGGTCGCCGTGCCCGCCTGCACCACGCCCTCGAGCATCGAGGTGATCTGGTAGGCCGTCATCGTATCCAGAACCTGCTCCCGGCGGTCGACCAGCTGCGGCTCGCTCTGGTTCTTCCAGCCGTCCGGTGCGTCGCAGCCGCGGCACTCGCGGGCATCATGCTTGAAGATGGTGTGGCCGTAGCGGTCCTGGATGCGGTCGATCAAGGTCGGCTTCACCCGACGGCCGCCATTGGCGATCATCGAATAGGCCGTGACCATGCGCATGGCCGTGGTTTCGCCGGCGCCGAGGGCGTAGGAGAGGTAATTCGGCAGCTCGTCATAGACTCCGAACCGCTTGGCGTATTCGGAAATCAGCGGCATGCCGACGTCCTGCGCGAGACGCACGGTCACCGTGTTCAGCGACAGACGCAGCGCGTTGCGCAAGGTCGTGGGCCCGAGATATTTGCCGTTCGAGAAGTTGTCGGGGCGCCAGACCTGCCCGCCCTGCCCCTGGTCGATCTCGATTGGTGCGTCGACGACCTGGGTCGACGGCGTATAGCCGTTGTCGAGCGCCGAAGAATAGACGATCGGCTTGAATGACGATCCGGGCTGCCGGTAGGCCTGTGTTGCGCGGTTGAACTGGCTCTGGTCGAAGGAGAAGCCGCCGACCATCGCGAGCACACGGCCAGTGTTCGGATCCATGGCAACCATCGCGCCGGACACTTCGGGCAGTTGCTCGAGGCGATACTGGCCTTCGACCGGATTGCCTTCCTTGTACAGCGGATCGGCATAGATCACGTCGCCCGGCTGCAGCACCTGGGCGACCGACGTCGGCACCTTGCCACGGCCGTTGGCCGTCGCAGCCCGCGCCCATTTCACGCCGTCAAGCGTGATCAGGCCAGTCTGGCGTTCCTTGCTGACGGCGCCGCCGAGTTCGCGCGGCGGCTGGAAGCCGATGCGGGCGGACTGGTCACTGGTCTCGAGCACCACGGCCATCCGCCACGGTGAGATGTCCGAGAGCGATTTGATGTCGGCGAGCTTCACCCCCCAATCGCCCGAAGTATCGAGCTTGGAGACAGGCCCGCGATAGCCCTGCTCCTGGTCGTACCTCACGAGTCCGGCGACCATGGCCTTGCGCGCCATGACCTGAATCTTCGGATCGAGCGTCGTCCGGACGGACAGGCCGCCTTCGTAGAGCTTCTTCTCGCCATAGCGCTCGAAGATGTCGCGGCGAACTTCCTCGGCGAAATATTCACCCGCAAAGATGTGGGCGCCGGTGTTGCGGCTCGCGATCGTCAGCGGATCCTTGCGCGCCTTGTCGGCGTCGGCCTGCTTGATCCAGCCGTTCTCGAGCAGACGATCGACGACGTAGTTGCGGCGCTCGATGGCGCGGTCGCGATTCCGGATCGGATGCAGGCTGCCCGGCATCTTCGGCAGCGCGGCGAGATAGGACGCCTCCGCCACGGTGAGCTCGTTCACCGACTTGTCGAAATAGACCAGCGACGCCGCGGCGATGCCATAGGCGCCCGAGCCGAGATAGATCTCGTTGAGATAGAGCTCGAGAATCTTGTCCTTCGAGTAGGTGCGCTCGATGCGCATCGCCAGCAGCGCTTCCTTGATCTTGCGGGCGAACGACACCTCGTTGGTCAACAGGAAGTTCTTGGCGACCTGCTGGGTGATGGTGGAGGCGCCCTGCGGACGGCGATTGGAGCCGAAGTTCTGGGCGTAGACCACGGCGGCACGCGCCATGCCGGTGAAATCGATGCCGCCATGCTCGTAGAAGTTCTTGTCCTCGGCGGCGAGGAAGGCATTGATCACGAGCTTGGGAACCGCCTGGATCGGCAGGTACAGCCGGCGCTCCCGGGCATATTCACCGACCAGCGAGCCGTCGACCGCGTGCACGCGCGTCATCACCGGCGGCTCATAATCCTGCAACTGGGAGTAGTCAGGCAGGTCCTTGGAAAAATGCCAGATCAGGCCGGCCGCTGCTGCCACACCGACCAGGAACAAGACGGTACCGGCCGCGAACAGGAAGCCCAAAAACCGCACCAGAAAGCGCATCGGCGAATATCCGTTCCAACTCTTGTTTCGTCTCTCGGCTCGGACGCGGCGCACCCACAGGCGCTACCGCCAAAAATCACACGGTCGGCTGCAATGCCGCGTGACCCATGCCAGAGAAACGCATGGTCAAGCCTATCTGCGGTCAAGCCTATCACAAGTCTGCCGAGAAGGAATCCTCACTGATTCCGGGTGCCTCGCAGCACGTTTATACGGATGTTGCTGTGGCCAAACTAGGGCTTTGCGCGTACCGCCGCCGGCTTGTCCGGCCTCTCGGGGCCCGCGTTGGCGATGCGCTTGGCCAGAAAGGCATCGATCGCCCGCGCCATTGCGTCCGCCGTGCGCGACCGCCATGCGTCGGAGACCAGGTTCCCCATATCGCCCTTATTGGAGACATAGCCGAGTTCGACCAGCACGGATGGCACGTCGGGCGCCTTGAGCACGCGGAAACCGGCCGATTTCAGCGGGCGCTTATGCATATGCACCGCCGTCTTCATGTCGTTCATCAGCACACGGGCGAACCTGTTGGAAAACGTGCGGGTTTCCCGGCGGGCCAGATCGATCAGGATGTCGGCGACGTCAGCCGGCTCCTCGGTCAGATTGACCCCGCCGATCTGGTCGGCCCGGTTCTCGGCCTCGGCCAGCCGTTCCGCCTCGACGTCGGACGCCTTGTCCGACAGCGTATAGATGGTCGCGCCCTGCGCAGTGCCCTCACCTCGCGGCAGCGCATCGGCGTGGATGGAGACGAACAGAGCCGCCGACTGCTTCTGGGCGATGCGGACCCGGTCTCCAAGCGGGATGAAGGTGTCGTCGTCGCGAGTCATGATCACGCGGAACTTGCCCGATCGTTCCAGCCGGTCGCGCAGCGCCTGGCCGAAGGCGAGCACCAGATTCTTCTCCGGCACCTCGCCGCCCTGGGTGCCGTAGTCGATACCACCATGACCGGGGTCGATCACGACCACGGGCCGGGTGTCCGGCGGACCATCCGCCGGAGGGGGGGCGATGGCGACCGTCGTCGGCGGCGGCCGGACTGCCGGCGCAGGGTTTCCTGCGACCGCGACCGACGCCGTCGCGGACCCCGAATCGGCAGCCCTGGGCGCAAGACGGCTGTCGCTGCCGATGGCGCGGGCGAAGGTCGCCTCGTCGACCTCCTCCAGTTCGAGCACCAGCCGCGGCGGCTGACCGTTGGCGGCATCCAGCACCGTGGAGTTGGCGATTCGAGCTGGGCCGGTGAGATCGAAGACGATGCGGGACCCACCGGGCATCACCATCCCATAGCGGAACGCCTTCACCAAACCACGGCCGCTGGTCCCGGCTCCAGTGGGCAGATGAAAGCTGACCTGGGGCAGGTCGACGACGACGCGATAGGGTTCGCTGAGCAGGAAGGTTCGAAACGGCACCGTCCGGTCGAGATCGAGCACGAATCGGGTCTGTCGGGAATCGCCGGCGACCCGTGCGTCGGTGGCGATGGGGAACCCGGGCCCGACCACGGCAGGCGGCACCTGGCCGACCGGCCCGCTCTGGGCGCGGGCCGGAATGACCGCCGCACATAACATTTGCGTGACGCACAGCGACGCGCATCCCAGCAAGGAAAGGTAATTCGCCCGGCCAATTGCCAAATCGATGCCTCCGCGGGATCGTCTTACCGCAACCAATCCCAGGGGTTAACCGCCAAATTTTGTCATTTTCGTTAAAGGCCACCGATTGTTGCGGTTCCGCGACGCTTCGCTTGCGCGACCTGACCATTCCTCGTATGTACGAAGGGCTGAAGGCTAATCCTTACTGCCGGTTGTGTCGCGTTCAACCTCCGGTGAAACGCCGGAAGCTTCGTGATCGGGGTGCTCGATATCGGGTCCTCGGTCGTTGCGAAGAGTCCAGCGCCTTTCCGACGCTCCACCAAAGCCTGCGCGATCCCGCGCGGCCGCAACGGAGAGCCGGTCACGAGCCGAGTGGCGCCTGTCAGGGCGCCTCCTCGCAGAGACCGCCCGGGCACCAGGTCAGACACGGTATAGCCTGATACCGCACCCGTGACAGGGTGGGTATTCGATCCAGGCAAGCGTTTCGGCGCAATCTGGCCTTCGGCAACAGAGAAGGCGGCACCCGCTGCCGCCCACATATTCCAGACGGGCCGACGCTTGATGCGCCAGACTGAGTTGCCAACCATGACCAGCGGACGATCCGCGCCGATGCGGGGCCAGACCCCCGTCCGGCCAATCGCCCCGCCGGCATCAGGGTTGGCGCGGCGCGACCAGCTGCGTTTAGGCCTTCCCCTCACCCCCGAATCAGGTGGACCGTCGCGTCATCCGACAGCGCGCCACGCGCTCGCGGCCAATCGCGCCCGTCGCCTCCAAGAGTTCCAATATGCCCAACAAGATGTTGATCGATGCTACCCACCCGGAAGAGACCCGGGTCGTTGTCGTCCGCGGCAACCGCGTCGAGGAATTTGATTTCGAAACGGCCCAACGCAAGCAGCTCCGCGGCAACATCTACCTGGCCAAGGTTACCCGGGTCGAGCCCTCGCTGCAGGCCGCCTTCGTCGAGTATGGCGGCAACCGCCACGGCTTCCTGGCCTTCAGCGAAATCCATCCGGACTACTATCAGATCCCGGTCGCCGACCGGCAGGCTCTGATCGAGGCCGAGGAGCGCGCGCACCGCGAAGCCGAAGAGGAAAGCGAGAACCGCTCCAACCGCCGCCGCAACCGGCACCGCAGTTCACGGCGCCGCGGCAGCGGCGAACGGGTCCAGAGCGAGATCGTCGAGGCCGCCGAGGCGGGCCTCCCTGCCCCGACCGAAGGGCACGAGGCCGACCACGAGGCGCAAGACCACCACGCCTACGCGCAGGACGATCAGCCGCACGCCGACGCGACCGCTCCCAGCGAGGCGCAGGGCTTCTCCGAAGGCCCGGTCGAGGCTCAAGGTCGGGACGCCTCGGGCGAAGCTCGGCAGGGCGCAGCCGACGAATCGCGCGAGCATGCCGACCGTCAGCCTGATGCCGTCGCCGCGCAGGACCATGACGCTGCTACCGAGCAGCCCGCCGGCAAAGCTGCGGAGGCCGCGAGCGCGCAGACCGGCGACTCGCACGCTGCCGAGGCGGCCAGCCCGGCTGTCGCGGCAGACGAGCACGACGACGAGCATGACCATGAGCATCACGGTCACGACGAGCATCATGACGGCGAGCACGAGCATGATGAGCACGAACATCACGAATACGACCATCATGAGCATGATCACGATGAGCACGACGACGATGACGTCGCTGCCGTGGGCGAACATGCTGATCACGGCGTCACCATCGTGCCCGGCGACGAGAACGGCTCCGACACCGCGTCCGGCGACCATGAGGACGACGAGGACGACGGCGAGGAGATCGAGGAAGAGCTCGTCGAATCCGTCGGCGGCGATGACGTGCTGGAGGAAGTGCCGGAGCGCACCTTCCGTCCGCGCCGGCAGTACAAGATCCAGGAAGTCATCAAGCGCCGCCAGGTGATGCTGGTGCAGGTCGTGAAGGAGGAGCGCGGCAACAAGGGCGCGGCGCTGACGACCTATCTGTCGCTGGCCGGCCGCTATGCCGTGCTGATGCCCAACACGGCGCGCGGTGGCGGCATCAGCCGCAAGATCACCTCGGCACAGGACCGCTCGCGCCTGAAGGAAGTGGTGCAGGACCTCGACGTGCCCGAGGGCATGGGCGTGATCCTGCGCACCGCCGGCGCCAACCGCACCAAGCCCGAGATCAAGCGCGACTTCGAATATCTGCTGCGTCTCTGGGAAACGGTCCGCGACATGACCCTGAAGTCGCAGGCCCCGACCCTCGTGTATGAGGAAGGCTCGCTGATCAAGCGCTCGCTGCGCGACCTCTACAACAAGGAGATCGACGAGATCCTCGTGGCCGGCGAAGACGGCTACCGCGAGGCGCACGATTTCATGAAGATGCTGATGCCGACCAATGTCCGGGCGGTGAAGCAGTATCGCGACGGCCAGCCGCTGTTCTCCCGGATGGGCGTCGAGAGCCAGCTCGACGCGATGTTCTCGCCGACCGTGCAGCTGCGCTCAGGCGGCTATATCGTGCTCAACCAGACCGAGGCGCTGGTCTCGATCGACGTGAACTCCGGCCGCGCCACGCGCGAGCATCACATCGAGGACACAGCGCTCAAGACCAATATGGAGGCGGCCGAGGAAGTGGCGCGGCAGCTCCGTTTGCGTGACCTGGCCGGGCTGATCGTCATCGACTTCATCGACATGGACGAGAAGCGCAACAACCGCTCCGTGGAACGCAAGCTGTCGGACTGCCTGCGGCAGGATCGCGCGCGCATCCAGGTCGGCCGGATCTCGCATTTCGGCCTTCTGGAGATGTCGCGGCAGCGCATCCGGGCCAGCGTGCTCGAAAGCTCGACCGAGCCGTGCGCGCATTGCGGCGGCACCGGTCACGTGCGCTCGGTGTCCTCGGTGGCGCTGCAGCTGCTGCGCAGCCTCGAAGAGACGCTGATGAAGGGCGCGACCCACAATCTCGTGGTCCGCACCCGCACCGAGGTGGCGCTCTACGTGCTCAATCACAAGCGCGGCCATCTGCGTGACCTCGAGAACAGCTTCAAGGTCTCGCTCGCCGTCATCGCCGATCCGAGCGTGAGCGGCCAGCAATCCTTCATCATCGATCGGGGCGAGCAGGTGCACACGCTCGAGGCCGCCAAGGCGCTGCTCGCCGCGCAGGCCTCTGCCCCGCCGCTGGCGGCCGAGGAAATCTACGACGAGGAAGAACCGTTCGACATCGAGACGGAATCCGAGGTCGAGACCGAGGAGACCGAAGGCCTGTCCGAGGACGCAGCCGACGGCAGCGCAGCCGAAGGCGAGCGGGACGGCGCGCGCCGTAAGCGGCGACGGCGCCGGCGTGGCCGCGGCAGCGAAGCCCGCGAGGGCGCGCTCCCAGAAGGCACGGCCGGACTGCAGCCCGCCGAGCCGGGCTCTGCCGCCGAGCAGTCAGCCGAGGACACCGACGGCGAAGACGACGAGTCGGAGGAACAGCCTGCGTTCGCACAAGGCGAGCAGACGGATCAGCCTAGCGGCGAGCGGCGTCCGCGCCGGCGTGGACGCCGCGGCGGTCGTCGTCGGCGCGGTGGCGCGGAAGAAGGTCTCGCTGCGTCGATCGGCGACGAGCTCGCGCCGGCTTCGGCATCGGAGGCAGAAGCCGCCGTGGCCGATTTCGACGGCAATGGCGCTTCCCACCACGACGAGGAAGAGCCCGCAGAACCCGCGGCGCCGGTCCATGCTGCGTCGGCCGCAACCGAGGCCGATGAGCCCGTCGCTGGCGCCTCCGTGCCCACGCCACAGGCTGCTCCGGGACAACCCGAAGTGCAGCAGACCGAGGCTCCGAAGACGGAATCCGAGAAGACCCCACGCCGTTCGACGGTTCGCGAGAAGGTCAGCTTCCTTACCGAGCCGAGGCCGGAGGGCGCGGTTTCAGCCGTCAACGTCGCCGAGAGCAGCGCACCCACTCCGGCTGCCGACGTCGCTGCGTCCGGACCGGTTGCCTCCGAGCCGGCGGCCACCGATTCCTCGTCCCCTGCGGCGCCGCGCCGGGCCGGCTGGTGGTCCCGCCGTTTCGGTGGCGGGCAGTAAGCGCCCGCTCTCCGACGCTTCAATGCAAAACGCCCGGCCAGATTGGCCGGGCGTTTTTCATATGGCGTTCTTCGTATGGCGATCGTTCTTGGCCGTGACGAGCGGAGGCCGCTCAGCCGGTCGTCACGGCCGCCTCGACATCCGACGGATCGATCTGCTGATTGAGCCGTCACTGCAGGAGATCATGGTCGAGTTCGTCTTCGCGCCACGAGACGAACACGGCGGCGATGCAGTTGCGGTGATGTTGGTCAGTGCACGCGGCTCGCGCGCCCTAGCCTAACCACCGCGCGATCCGGGCCACCGCCTCACGCATGTCCTCGGCCGAACGCGCATAGGAAAAGCGCACGAAGCTGCGGCCGTGGATCGGATCGAAGTCGACGCCCGGCGTGGCCGCCACATGGGTCTCCTCCAGCATCCGCTTGGCGAAGTCGAAACTGTCGGAGGTGAAGTCGGACACGTCGGCATAGAGGTAGAAGGCGCCGTCGGCCGGCAGGAACCGGGTCAGGCCGGCCTTCGGGAAACCCTCGATCAGGATGTGCCGGTTCTCCTGGTAACCGTGCTTGATGGCCTCCATTTCGGTCCGGCCGTCGAACGCCGCTTCCGCCGCGATCTGCGACAGGGTCGGAACCGAGATCGCGAGGTTCTGTTGCAGACGCTCGATCGGCCGCACCAGCGCATCTGGCACCACCATCCAGCCGATGCGCCAGCCCGTCATGCAGAAGTACTTCGAGAACGAGTTGATGATCAGGGCCTCGCGCGACAGCTCCGCCGCCGTCACCGCCGGAAACGCGTAGTCCAGACCATGATAGATCTCGTCGGAGATGAAGCGGATGCCGGCGTCGCGTGCGGCTGCGATGACACCGCCCAGCGCCTCACGCGACATCATGGTGCCGGTCGGATTGGCGGGACTTGCCACCAGCACACCCTTCAGCGGCGTCTTGCGGTGCGCGGCGAGCAGCGCTTCGCCGGTCAGGGCGTGACGGTTCTCCGCCGTGGTCTCGATCAGCACCGGCTCGCAGCCCAGCGCCGTCAGGATATGGCGATAGGGCGGATAGCCCGGCACGGTCACGGCCACGCGGTCGCCGGGCTCGAACATGGCCAGGAACGCCAGGATGAATCCGGCCGAGGATCCCGTCGTGATCACGATCCGCGCCGGATCGACCTCGCAAGCGTGCGTCTCGCGATAGTGCCGCGCGATTCGCTGTCGCAGCGACAGCAGACCGAGCGCCGAGGTGTAGTCGATGCGGGCCTGATCGAGCGCGGCATGCGCGGCCGCAATGGCCGCTCGTGGCGCAGGCGCCGCCGGTTGGCCGACCTCCATGTGGATGACATGTCCACCGCCCGCCTCGATCCGCTCGGCCGCAGCCATCACGTCCATCACCATGAACGGCGGAACATTGCTGCGCGCGGACGGTGCCGTCAGGTCGGCGATCCGCTGTTCCAATGTCGGTATCACTGTCGCATCCACCATCGATATCTGCTATTGACCCCGGCTGTTCGGACCCGCTCCGTGAACCGGTCGGGGTCAGCCCATGGGCCTCGTTCGCCGCAGATGAGCCGCATTCCGCCGTTTGGTGGGCAATAGCCCGTCTCGCGCCTCGCGCCAATTGCAAAGATCGCCTGATGTCGCTCCGTATCGTGCTTCGCAAGAAACTGTCCGGCGGGCTTGCCGCGGTCGTCGCGGCGGCCGTGACGCTGGCGCCGCTCGCGCCTGCATCGGCGCAGCAAGGCAAGGGACCGCCGATCCTGCGCGACACCGAGACCGAGGTGCTGCTGCGTGAATATACCCGGCCGATCCTGCGCGTCGCCGGGCTCGAAAAGCAGAACATCCAGATGGTCATCATCAACGATGCGTCCTTCAACGCGTTCGTTGCCGACGGCCGCCGCATCTTCGTCAATTACGGCGCCATCCTGCAGTCGGAAAATCCGAACCAACTGATCGGCGTTCTCGCGCACGAGACCGGCCATCTCGCCGGCGGCCATCTCGCCAAGCTGCGCCAGCAGCTCGCCACCGCCCAGACCCAGATGATCATCGCCACCATTCTCGGCGCCGGCGCCCTCGCGGTCGGCGCGCGCGGCGGCGGCAGCGGCCTTGCCAATGCCGGCGCCGCGACGCTGTCGGCCCCGGGCGAGGTCATCCGCCGATCGCTGTTGTCGTATCAGCGTCAGCAGGAGGAGAACGCCGACCGTGCGGGGGTGAAATTCCTCACTGCGACAGCGCAATCGCCGAAGGGCATGTACGAGACGTTCAAGCGCTTCACCAATGAGAGCCTGTTCGCCGCGCGCGGCGCCGACCCCTATCTGCAATCACATCCGATGCCGGCCGATCGCGTCGAGGCGCTCGAGGGCCTCGCGCGTCAAAGCCCCTATTGGGACAAGAAGGACGACCCCGCATTGCAGCTCCGCCACGACATGGTCCGTGCCAAGATCTCGGCCTTCATGGAACGGCCGGACACGGTGGCGCGGCGCTATCCATTGTCGGACACCGGCCTGCCCGCCCGCTACGCCAGGGCAATCTCCACCTACCTGCATGGCGACCTGCGCAGCGCCCTGAGCCAGATCGATGCCCTGATCCAGGTGCAACCCAACAACGCCTATTTCTACGAGGTCCGCGGCCAGGCCCTGCTGGAGGGCGGCCGCCCCACTGAGGCGATCGCCCCGCTGCGCAAGGCGGTGCACCTGTCCAATAACGCCCCGCTCATCGAGATGTTACTTGGTCAGGCCTTGGTGGCATCCGAGAACAAAGCCTACACTGAGGAGGCGATCTCGATCTTGCGCGCGGCGGTCGCGCGCGAATCCGAGGCGCCGCTCGGCTATTCCCAGCTCGCGATGGCCTACGGTCGCAAGGGCGATTATGCGGAGGCGGATCTCGCCTCGGCGCAGGCCGCCTTCCTGCGTGGCGACAACAAGACGGCGCGCGAGCTTGCCTCGCGTGCAAAAACCCGCTTCGCGGTCGGCTCGCCAGGCTGGGTCAGGGCCGACGATATCGTCACGGCAAAGCCGCTTTCCGGCCAGTAGGCTGTCGGACAGCGGGATTGGCGCCCGCTGAAGTTTTGAACTACTGCTATCATCCGATCCAGAATATCAAAATACCGTCACGACCATCGACAAGGACCCGATCATTTGACCCAGAGGACCTCCTTCATGCCGTCAGTCCGCACGCTCATTCCCGCGATGTTGCTCGCGCTTTCGCTCTGCGGCGTGCCTCAGCTCGCGTCGGCGGAGAGCTTCTCCGACAGCCAGCGGGGCGAGATCGAGACCATCGTCCGAAACTACCTGATCGCGCATCCCGAGGTGCTCGAAGAGGCGATGGCCGAGCTGCAGAAGCGCCAGACGGCAGCCGAGGCGGCCAAGCACGAGGCCAGCGTCAGCAAGAACGCCGAGACCATCTTCAACTCGCCGCGCGGCGTCGTGCTCGGCAACAAGGATGGCGACGTCACCTTCGTCGAGTTCTTCGACTACAATTGCGGCTACTGTAAGCGCGCGATGGCCGACATGATGGAGCTGATGAAGAGCGACCCGAAGCTGAAGGTCGTGCTCAAGGAATTTCCCGTGCTGAGCCAGGGCTCCGTCGAGGCCGCGCAGGTCGCCGTTGCCGTTCGCATGCAGGCCCCGCAGAAATATCTCGACTTCCACCAGAAGCTGCTGGGCGGCCGCGGCCAGGCCGACAAGGCCCATGCGCTCGCGGTCGCCAAGGATCTCGGGCTCGACATGGCGCGCGTCGAGAAGGACATGGCGGGCCCCGAGGCCAAGGCGACGATCGAGGAAAACTTCAAGCTCGCCGAGGAGATGGGCATGAACGGGACGCCGAGCTACGTGATCGGCAAGCAGGTCGTGATCGGCGCCGTCGGCGTCGAGGGCCTGCGCGAGAAGATCAGCGCGGCCCGCTGCGGCAAGGCGAGCTGCTGAGCATCTCTGCCAAAGCGTCTGGCCATCACGGGATCAATCGAAGGCCGGCTGTCTCAGCCGGCCTTCTGCTTTTGCCGTGAGCCGGTGGCGAAGCGACAGACCGGTGGCGGCGGCGCCCTCGCCTATCCCTTCAGCTTCATGCCGAGCCGGGTTCGAAGTGCCTCGCGGATGTGCCCGCGTGCAATCGCCTCGGCCCGATCGGGATCGCGGATCGCGATCGCTTCGATCAGCTCACCATGCTCGGCCGCGGCTGTTGCCGCACGTCCTTCGGCCGCAAACGTCGTGGTTCCCAGCAGCGCTGTCGCGACATGCATGTCCTCGAGGGCGGCATCGAGGTAGCGGTTGCGCGCCGCGCGCTGGATCGCACCGTGCATCAGCCGGTTCAGCCGCGCGAGCTCGGCGGCGTCGTCCCCCCCGCTGACAAAGCGTGCATGAATGTCGCGGAGCGCCGCGATCTCGGCCGACACGGCATACTTCGCGGCGAGCCGGGCCGCGGCGCCTTCGAGAATTTCCCGCATCGCGTACAGCTCGAGGACTTCATTCTCGTCGAGACTGCGCACGATCAGGCCGCGTCCACCAGCCGGCTGCACCCACCCCTTGGCCACCAGCTTGCCGAAAGCCTCACGGACCGGTGTCCGGCTGACGTTCAGCTTCTGGGCGACCTCGTCCTCACGCAGCCGATCGCCGGAGCGATAGAAGCCGTTCTCCAGCGCATGGCACAGCGCACGAAATACCGCTTCACCGAGAGAGACGTTGTCACGATCGATGGTGAGCGATGGCGCTTCCGAGGACATGGGGGTCACGATTTCACAATCTCGTTGCGAACAACAGCCTATCTTGCATATTTTTGTATACAATGGCATACCAATTCTATGCCTACTGTAGCCTTTACTTCCGTACCATCCATCATCGCTTGGCCGACGGCTGGCATGCCGATGGCGTTGTTGTGCGGACCAAAGCCGATCCAGGCCCCGCCGCCTTGCGTCCGCGAGGGCCTGCGATGACTGATCAGAGCGATCTCGCCGACCATCCCCTGACCTACGACGTCGTCGTGGTCGGCGGCGGCAACGCAGCCCTCTGCGCCGCCATTGCGGCGCGGCGCGCCGGGGCCTCGGTCATCGTGCTGGAGGCCGCCTCCAAGTTCTATCGCGGTGGCAATACGCGCCACACCCGCAACATGCGCTGCGCCCATGACGCGGCGACCGCGACGTTGAGCGGCCCCTACACCGAGGACGAGTTCTGGGACGATCTCCTGCGCGTCACCGAAGGCCAGACCAACGAACAACTGGCGCGTCTGATGATCCGCGAGTCCAAGGACATGCTCGACTGGATCGTCGCACAGGGCGTGCGTTTCCAGCCGTCGCTCGGCGGGACGCTGAGCTTAGGGCGGACCAACTCGTTCTTCCTGGGCGGCGGCCGGGCCATGCTCAATGCGTTGTATCTCACCGCCGAGCGGCTCGGCGTCGACGTGCTGTATGAGGCGGAGGTCGTCGGGCTCGACATCGATGAGACCCGTTTCGACGCTGCGATCATCCGACAGCGTGACGCCAGGACGCGAATCTGCGGCAAGGCGCTGGTTGCGGCAGCGGGCGGCTTCGAAGCCAACATCGACAGGCTGGTCGAGGGCTGGGGCGAGATCGCGCGCAACTTCCTGATCCGCGGCACGCCCAACAATCGCGGTACGGTGCTCGACATGCTGCTCGGCGCCGGCGTCGACAGCATTGGCGATCCGACCCAGTGCCACGCAGTGGCGATCGATGCGCGCGCCCCCAAATATGACGGCGGCATCATCACGCGGCTCGACTGCGTCGTGTTCGGCATCGTCGTCAACAACAACGCTGAGCGATTCTACGACGAAGGCGAGGACGTCTGGCCGAAGCGCTACGCGATCTGGGGACGCTTGGTTGCCGCTCAGCCGGACCAGATCGCCTACATCATCTTCGACGCGAAATCGGCGAACCTGTTCATGCCGTCGCTCTACCCCGCGATCGAGGCGGCCAGCATCACCGAGCTCGCCGGCAGGCTCGGCCTCGATCCGGACAAGCTGACCGCCACCGTCGCGCATTTCAACGCATCGGTGCGCGACGGACAATTCAATCCCGACATCCTCGACGATTGCCGCACCGAGAACCTGACGCCGCCGAAATCGCATTGGGCGCGCCGCATCGATAGCGGCCCCTACTACGCCTATCCGGTTCGGCCCGGCATTACCTTCACCTATCTCGGCGTGCGGGTCGATCACGCCGCAAAGATGATGATGAAGTCCGGCGGTCCCGCCGACAACATGTACGCCGCAGGCGAGATCATGGCCGGCAACGTGCTCGGCCGCGGCTATGCCGCAGGAATCGGCATGACGATCGGCAGCGTGTTCGGGCGTATCGCCGGCCAGGGAGCAGCGACACATGCAGCGCAGTGAAGCGTTGACCGAGGCGGATCGGCTGATGACGATCTGCAATTCCTGCCGCTATTGCGAGGGACTCTGCGCCGTGTTTCCGGCAATGGAGATGCGCCGCGCCTTCACCGGCGGCGACCTCAACTATCTCGCCAATCTCTGCCATGCCTGCGGGGCCTGCTACGTCGACTGCCAGTTCTCCCCCCCGCACGAGTTCGACGTTCGCGTCCCCTCCGTTCTGGCCCGGGTGCGGCACGAGAGCTATGCCGACTATGCCTGGCCGCACGCGCTGGCGCCGCTGTTCAGGCGCAATGGTCTCGCGGTGTCGCTCATCGCGGTGGTCAGCATGGCCGCGTTCATCGTCGGCATCGTGGCCTTCAACGATCCCGCCGCGGTGTTTGCAAGCCGGCACGGCCCCGGCTCGTTCTACGCGCTCATGCCCCACAACGCGATGGCGCTGTTGTTCGGCGCCGCCTTCCTGTGGGCCATCATCGCCTTCATCATGGGCGCTCGGGCGTTCTGGAATGATATCGGCGAGCCGAGCTCGACCTTGACGCGCTCACGTCCACTGCTGCGCGCCGTTCGCGACGCAGCCAGCCTGCGCTATCTCGATGGCGGCGGCGTCGGCTGCTACAACGAGGACGAGCGGCCACGCGACACCCGGCGGTTCTATCACCATCTGACGTTCTGGGGCTTCATGCTCTGCGTCGCATCGACCAGCGTCGCGACGCTCTATCACTATCTTCTGCACCGTGAGGCGCCCTATCCGTTGTGGGACCTGCCGGTCGTGCTCGGCACGCTGGGCGGATTGGGCATCGTGGTCGGTCCGCTCGGACTCTACACCGCCAAGCGCAGGCGTGAGCCTGCGATGATGGATGCGGGCAGTCGCGCCATGGACGTCGCGTTCCTGGCGATGCTCGTCCTTACCGGCGCAACCGGGCTCGCCCTCCTCTTGCTACGCGAGACCAGCACGATGGGCCTGCTGCTCGCGCTCCATCTCGGTGCGGTGTTCGCGCTCTTCATCACGATGCCCTACGGCAAGTTCGTGCACGGCCTCTATCGATTCTTGGCGCTCGTCCGCTACGCGCGCGAACGTCACGGCGCGTAGCTCATGCGAAGTCGCCGGCGACACGCAACGGATCACTGTTGTCGTCATGCAGCATTCATGACCCTGAGCATCCGTTCATAAAGTTGCGATCTGCGACATTTTTCCGGAACGATCGGCGACGCACGGAACGACTCCTACCTCCTGCCGTTGTCGGCGCGGGCAGTGCAAATACGAGGAGGATAGAGGATGACCAATCGCTTGATGGTATCAGTTGCTGCAATCGCGCTCCTGGCGGGTGCAGGTTTTGCTCATGCGCAAGGTACCGGCGGTGCGGGCGGCGCAGCTGGACAGTCCGGCGGCGCAGCCATGCAGGGCGGTGCGACCGGTGGTGCTGCCGGCGGAGCATCGAGCGGTGGCATGAACGCGCCCGGCGGCGCGATGCATCGCGACAGCGGCTCGCCTGCGTCCGACATGCGCTCCAGTCAGTCCGAGCAGAAGCCCGGTGCGACCAAGGGCCAGCGCGCTGAGGAAGGCATGAAGGGTCCGAATGCCAAGGGCGCGACCTCCGAGACCGACAAGGCCGGCTCCAAGAACATGAAGGCCGAGGGTCGCGACAGCAAGAGCGGCACCAGCACGAACGCTGAAACCAAGACCGGCAGCGACCGGTCGCAGACCACCACCGGACAGGCCGGCGCCGGCGCCAAGCTCACCACCGAGCAGCGCACCAAGATCACCAGCGTGATCCGCAGCCAGCACGTCGAGCCGGTGACCAACGTCAACTTCAACATCTCCGTCGGCACAAGAGTGCCGCGCGAGGTTCATTTCCACCCGCTCCCGGCCGAAGTCGTGACGATCTATCCGGAGTGGCGCGGATATGACTTCATCCTGGTGCGCGAGCAGATCGTCGTGATCGATCCTCGCACCTACGAGATCGTCGCGGTTCTCAACGTCTGATCCCGACCGGGCAGGCGACGAGAACGAGGGGCGGGCAGCAATGCCCGCCCCAATCTATTGTGCAAAGAGCACGCGGGAGCCACTGCACGCAACGCGTGCGGTCCCGTGGACGAACCCGGTTGTTCAGCAATTTCGTATGCTTAAGACGGTTTTTTCGTCTGACGGACCAAGCCTCGGGCAGCCGGCCCGGCTGCCGAAAGGCTTCCCCTTGGCGGCTTTGTTACCTATAACGCCGCCCACTGCCGCCACACCGCCGGGATGGGAATGGCCGACGCCGCGCACAACACGATCTATGTCCTCAACGGACCCAACCTCAACCTGCTGGGCACCCGCGAGCCGGAGACCTATGGCCATGCCACCCTGGCAGACGTCGAACGCCTCTGCGTCGAGACGGCCGCCCGCTTCGGCCTGACGGCGGAGTGCCGGCAGTCGAACCATGAGGGTGTGCTCGTGGATTGCATCCATGAGGCCCGCAGCCGCGGTGCGGTCGGAATCATCCTCAATGCCGGCGCCTACTCTCATACCTCCATTGCCTTGCACGACGCGCTGATGGGGGTGAAGATTCCCGCCGTCGAAGTGCACATCAGCAACATTCACGCCCGCGAGAGCTTCCGGCACCATTCTTTCACCGCGAAGGCCGCGTTTGCCTCGATCTGCGGCTTCGGCATCGACGGCTACCGGCTGGCGATCACCGGCCTCGCCGCCAAGATCGGCGCCAAAGCCGTCACGCAGACCGACATCTAGCGCAAGCCTGACGTCACAGTCCTCACGCACCCAACGTTCCGGATCAGATCATGGCGCCCCAGCCCGACGACAAGACCATCGCGAAATCCGAAGACAGCCAGCTCATTCGCGAGCTCGCAGCGCTGCTGGATGAGACCAGCCTGACCGAGATCGAGCTGGAGCGTGCCGGCCTTCGCATCCGCGTTGCCCGCAACGTGACCGTTGCGGCGGCCGTCCATTCGGCCATCGGAACGGCCGCCGCTGGCGTTCCCGTGGTCGCAGCCGCCACCGCGGCAGCCGCCGGCGCAGACTTGTCCAAACATCCCGGCGTGGTGCCCTCGCCCATGGTCGGCACCGCCTACTGGGCGCCCGAGCCCGGCGCCAAGCCGTTCGTCGAGGTCGGCTCCAAGGTGTCCGTCGGTCAGACCCTGATGATCATCGAGGCGATGAAGACGATGAACCAGATTCCGTCACCGCGCGCCGGGACGGTGACGCAGATCCTGGTCGAGGACGGCCAGCCCGTGGAGTACGGCGAGCCGCTCGTCATCATCGAATAAGCGCGACTAGCGGACGGCGAAAGCGAATGGTCCACCATTCCATGTTCGCCGCTCACTACTCGCCACTCGCGCCCGAGGCACCATGTTCGACAAGATCCTCATCGCCAATCGCGGCGAAATCGCCCTTCGCATCCTCAGGGCCTGCAAGGAGCTCGGTATCTCCACCGTCGCGGTGCATTCCACCGCCGACGCCGATGCGATGCATGTCCGCCTCGCCGACGAAAGCGTCTGCATCGGGCCGCCGCCGTCGAAGGACAGCTATCTCAACATTCCCGCCCTGCTCGCCGCCTGCGAGATCACCGGCGCCGACGCCGTGCATCCCGGCTACGGCTTCCTGTCGGAGAACGCGCGCTTCGCCGAGATTCTCGCGGACCACAATCTGCATTTCATCGGGCCGAAGGCGGAGCACATCCGCCTGATGGGCGACAAGATCGAGGCCAAGAAGACGGCCAAGCGGCTGGGCATTCCCGTCGTTCCAGGCTCAGATGGCGCTGTCACTCCGGACCACGACGCGATGGCGATCGCCAAGGAGATCGGCTTCCCGGTGCTGGTCAAGGCAGCCGCCGGCGGCGGCGGCCGCGGCATGAAGGTCGCCCACACCGAGGCCGACCTGCAGCTGGCGCTGACCACAGCGGCCAACGAGGCGAGATCAGCGTTCGGCGACGCCTCGGTCTATCTGGAGAAGTATCTGCAGAAGCCGCGTCACATCGAGATCCAGGTGCTCGGCGACGGCCGCGGCGGCGCCATCCATCTCGGCGAGCGCGACTGCTCGTTGCAGCGGCGCCATCAGAAGGTCTGGGAGGAAGGCCCCTCCCCGGTGCTTGACGCAGCGGCCCGGGCCAAGATCGGCAACACCGTCGCCAAGGCGATGCAGGAGCTGAAATACATCGGCGTCGGCACCATCGAATTCCTCTACGAGGACGGCGAATTCTATTTCATCGAGATGAATACCCGCATCCAGGTCGAGCATCCCGTCACCGAGATGATCACCGGGATCGACCTCGTGCTGGAGCAGATCCGCATCGCCGCCGGCGGCGACCTGCCGATGACCCAGGACCAGGTTGTCATCAACGGCCACTCCATCGAGTGCCGCGTCAATGCGGAAAACCCTGTCACCTTCCGGCCCTCGCCGGGCAAGATCCTGCAGTACCACCCGCCTGGCGGCCTCGGCGTCCGCATCGATTCCGCCGTGTATCAGGGCTACGTGATTCCGCCCTATTACGACTCGCTGGTCGGCAAGCTGATCGTCCACGGCAAGACTCGGGTCGAGTGCCTGATGCGGCTGCGGCGCGCGCTGGACGAGATGGTCGTCGACGGCATCGAGACCACCCTGCCGCTGTTCAGGGCCCTTGTCCGCGAGCCGGCCATCATCGATGGCGACTATCACATCCACTGGCTCGAACAGTACCTCGCTGGCCAGAAGGCGGAGTGAGCGGCCAACCGCAAAATTCCACTACGCGCCGGAACCCTTCAGCCCGCACTGCGTTCTGCTCTTTCGGCGGTTCCGCTGAGGGGGCAGGTATTTCAATTGGCATGCGAGTGAGCGGTGGCGCCTGAGATTGGACAAAGGCGCACGCTGGGACAAATCCTGCTGCTGTCGGCGGGATTCCTGGTGCTGGTCGTCGTCAGCACGGCCTCGGTGCTGCTCGTCAACAAGGCCCGCAAAGACAACGCCTGGGTGGTGCACACCATCGAGGCGGAGAACCAGATCAACGCGCTGCTGCTCGAGGTCCGCCGGGCCGAGAGCGGCGCCCGCGCCTACCTGCTGACCCAGGACAATACGTTTCTGACCGATCACGACGCCGCCGTCACCGCGATCGCGCCGGTGCTCGACAAGCTCGGAACACTCGTGGCCGACAATCCTGCCCAGGTCGAGCTGCTCCGCCAGGTCCGCGCCGAAATCGACACCCGCCTCGGCCAGTTCAGGCGCGAGAAGGACCTGGCCGCGCAGGGTGACCTCGCCGCCGCCGCCGCGCTCGTGCGGAGCGCCGCTTCCGGCAACACCAGCATCAACATCCGCGATCTCGCCAATCGCATGCGGCTGGAGGAAGAGCGGCTGTTCGTGCTGCGCACCGCCAATGCCGACCGCAGCCAGCAGCTGGCGACCGTCGTGACGGTGACTGGCTCGGCCCTGGTCGTCCTGCTCGCGATCATCTCGGTGCTCCTTGTGCGCCGCTCGGCCAGCGCGCGCGACGAGGCCGAGGCCAGGCTGCGCGAGAGCAACCTCAACCTCGAAGCCACCGTCGACGAGCGCACCGCGGACCTGCGCGAGGCCAATGAGGAGATCCAGCGCTTCGCCTATATCGTGAGCCACGACCTGCGCTCGCCGCTCGTCAACATCATGGGCTTCACCAGCGAGCTCGACGAGCTGCGCAACGACATCTTCCGGCGGATCGCGACGCTGGCGCGGGCGGCCTCCGACGCGCCGCCGCCGGCGGAAGGCGCTGAGCCCGAGCTCGAAGGCGCCGACCAGCAGCTGTCGGAGGATTTCAGCGAGGCGCTCGGCTTCATCAAATCCTCGATCGCCAAGATGGACCGGCTGATCACGGCCATCCTCAACCTGACCCGCGAGGGCCGCCGCGAGTTCGTGCCGGTGCGGATCGATACCCGCGAGCTGATCGAGGGCATCGTCTCGACGCTGGCGCATCAGGCGGCGGAAACCGACACCACCATCCGCGTGGAACCGTTGCCGGCCATCGTCAGCGACCGCCTGGCGCTGGAGCAGATCTTCTCCAACCTGATCGACAACGCCATCAAATATCTCAAGCCGGGCGTTCCCGGCGACATCGCCATTCGCGCCCGTACCAAGCTCGGTTTTGCCATCTTCGAGGTTACGGACAACGGCCGGGGGATTGATCCCAGGGATCATCAACGTATCTTTGATCTGTTCCGTCGCGCCGGGACCCAGGACCGTCCGGGTCAGGGGATTGGATTGGCGCATGTCCGCGCGCTGGTGCGCCGGCTCGGCGGAACCATGTCGGTCGCGTCGGAGCTCGACCAGGGCAGCACGTTCACCATCACGCTCCCGATCAACTGGAACGCCTCAAACCGGAACTCAGACCGATGACCATGCCCGTGACGATCATCATGATCGAGGACGACGAAGGCCACGCCCGCCTGATCGAGCGCAATATCCGACGGTCCGGCGTCAACAACGAGATCAAGCCGTTCACCAATGGTACAGATGCCGTGAAGTATCTGCTCGGTGCTGACGGCACCGGCCTCGATCACAAGGGGCACGCATTGCTGATCCTGCTCGACCTGAACCTGCCGGACATGACCGGCATCGACATCCTCAAGATGGTCAAGCAGAACAGTTTCCTGAAGAGCGCGCCCGTGGTCATCCTCACCACGACCGACGACTCGCAGGAGATCAAGCGCTGCTACGAACTCGGCTGCAACGTCTACATCACCAAGCCGGTCAACTACGAAAGCTTCGCCAACGCCATTCGCCAACTCGGCCTGTTCTTCTCCGTCATCCAGGTTCCGCCCGCCGCATGAGCTCCGCCGCCCCCACGCTGCTCTATATCGACGACGACGCAGCGCTGGCGCGGCTGGTCGAGCGCGGGCTCAAGCGATTGGGCTTCACGGTGGAACACGCCGCCGACGGCAGCGCGGGCTTGCAACGGCTGGAGCGCGGCGGCATCGACGTCGTGGCGCTCGACCAGTACATGCCAGGCTTCGACGGGCTCGAGACGCTGGAGCGCATCATGGCGCTGCCCGAACCGCCGCCGGTGGTGTTCGTCACCGCCTCACAGGATTCCAAGATCGCGGTCACGGCCCTGAAGGCCGGCGCGGCCGACTACCTCGTCAAGGACGTGCAGGGCGAGTTCATTCCCCTGCTGCAGGTCGCGGCCGAAGGCGCAGTGCGCCAGGCACGGCTGCAGAAGGCCCGCGACGAGGCGGAGGCCGAAGTGCGGGCGTCACGCGACCGCTACGCGGCTCTGGCGGCCGAGCGCGAGGTCCTGCTGCGCGAGGTCAATCACCGCGTCGGCAATTCGCTGCAGATCATCGCCTCGCTGCTGCATCTTCAGGCCAACTCCAGCACCCAGGACGACGTCAAGGCCGCGCTCACCAATGCAATGGGCCGCGTCGCCGCCGTGGCGCAGGTGCATCGCCGCCTCTACACGTCTCAGGATCTCAAGAGCGTGCTGCTCAACCAGTATCTGGATTCGCTGCTCGACGACCTGCGCCGCTCGGCGGAGGGCAACCGGATGTCGCGGCTGACCCTGAAGGCGGAGCCGGTCGAGATCGACCCGGATCGCGCGGTCGCGATCGGTATCGTCGTCAACGAGCTGGTCATGAACGCGGTCAAATACGCCTACCCCGATGGGCCGGGCCCGATCCATGTCGAGCTGAAGCTTGCAGGTGAGGACATCGTGCTGTCGATCGCCGACAACGGCGTCGGCCTCAACGCAACCAGCGATCCGCGCTCGACCGGAATGGGCCAGCGCATCGTCAGCGCCATGGCGACCAAGCTCGACGCCACCGTCGGCCCCGATCCGAGCCATGCCGGCACCAAGATCGTGGTCCGCTTCCGCCTCGAAAAAGATGCTCCCAAGCCCGCGGCTGCCGCGGTCGGCTGAGCCGACGCAGCCGGCACGCGACCATCGCGCGCCCGGCATCGGCCTGCTATGCTGATCCCATGAATACGCGCGACTCTGCAGCGTCCGAGATTACGCCCGAGGTCCTGCTGCGTGCCTATGCCTGCGGCATCTTCCCGATGGCCGAAAGTGCCGACGACCCGACCTTGTTCTGGGTCGAGCCGGAGCTGCGCGGCGTCATTCCGCTCGACGGCTTTCGCGTCGCCTCGCGCCTTGCGCGCACGGTCCGGTCGGACGCCTTCGCCGTGACCGTGAACCAGGCGTTCAAGGCGGTGATGGATGGCTGCGCCGAGCCGCAGCCTGGCCGCGAGGACACCTGGATCAACAAGCGTATCCGCGAGCTCTACAGCGGCCTCCACGCGCTCGGCCATTGCCACAGCGTCGAATGCTGGCAGGATGGCGAGCTGGTGGGCGGCCTCTACGGCGTCAGCCTGGGCCGCGCATTCTTCGGCGAGAGCATGTTTCACCGCACCCGCGACGCCTCGAAAGTCGCGCTCGTGCATCTCGTCGCGCGGCTGATGGCCGGGGGCTTCGAGCTGCTCGATACCCAATACGTCACCGAGCACCTCAAGACCTTCGGCGCCGTCGAGATCCCGCGCCGGCGCTACACCGTGCTGCTCGAAAAGGCCCTGAGGGGGCCGGCCGCCAATTTCGCCAGGCTGGCGGTTGATCGGCCGATCTCGGGCACCGAGGCACTCGCGATCATCGCAGCGCGCGGCTGAGCGAGGTTATCTGAACACTCCGCCGAACGGTCCACCCGCCTGGGGCGGCGGCGGTGGTGGCGGCACCTGCTGGGTCTGATTCTGCTGCGGCGGCGATGGCGGTCTGGGCGCCGCCTGCCGCTGCTGCGGCGGACGCTTTTGCGCAGGCTGCGGCGCCGCGGCCGGCTTCTGATCCGGCGCGGCGGCGCTGACGACCGTGGTCTGCGGCTCTTTGCAGTCAACCAGCCAGATGTCGTAGATCGGGTGCTCGACGCCGTGCAGACCGGGGCTGGCCGCGAACATCCAGCCCGAGAAGATGCGCTTCACCTCGCCCTGCAAGGTGATCTCGTCGACCTGCACGAACGCGTCGGTGTTGGCGGCCTCGGTGGCTGGCCTCGTGTAGCAGGCGTCGGTCTTTACCCGGAGCGCCCCGAACTGCACGGTCTCGCCGATATCCTCGTCGAAATTGATGATGCGGCCGGTGATCTTGTCGAGCCCGGAGAAGCTCGCCTTCTTGTTGACGATCTTCTGCGCCGGCGGTTCGGTCACGACCTCGTCGCCCGGCTGGATGGTGGCCGGGGTCTGCGGTACCGCGCCGTTCGGCGGGATCGCTGCATTCTGGGGTGCGCCGCGTGGCGGTGCCTGCCGCTGACCAGGCGCAGCCCCCGGCTGGCCGGGTGGCGGCACGGCCGCAACCGGAGGATTGTTCTGTGGCAGGATCGTCGTTCCCGGCGGCGGCGCCAGCGGCTGGGATTGGACCGGACCCGGCAGGGCGGCGCCCTGCCCTGGCGGCGGACGGGTTGGCGCCGGCAGCACCCGGCCCTGCGGCAGCTCCGGGATCTCCTCCTCTTCCTCGGGAGGCGGAATCGGCTCGCCACGGCGCGGAATGTTGCCCGGCGGGCGCGGAACGGGATCGGAGAAAATGGTACCGATCTGCGCGCGCGCCGGCACGGACAGCGTGAGGGATGTGGCGGCCAGCAATGCCGCGATACCGGTCAGGACGATTGTTCGGTGCATCTCGCGCGGCTTTATCAGGCGAATCGGGGTTCGGGACAATCAAATCGCGTCATGACCCATCCGCCGCTCTCGATCAGCCCTCCCGTTAACATGTCGAATACGGCGGGGGAAGGGCGAGCTGCCAGCACTCCGCGTACTGGTCAGCCGGTTCTTCCAATGAGATAGTCGTGATCAAGAGCCGGATCGGAACCGGCGCCAAAGGGAAGGAAATCGATGTCTGATTCGATCCGTCTCGACGGCCGAGTGGCCGTCGTTACCGGCGCGGCCGGCGTCATCGGCGCCGCGACCATGCGGCTGCTGGCCGCGCGCGGGGCCCGCATCGTCGCCGTGGACCGGCGCGAGGCCGATCTCGCCGCCGCGACGGCCGCCCTGCCGGCGAGCGCCGAGGCGCTCGCCGTGGCCGCCGACGTCACCGACGAGGACCAGGTCGCGGCTTATGTGCGACAAGCGTGCGATCGGTTCGGCACCATCGACGTGTTCTTCAACAATGCCGGCATCGAAGGCGAGATCAAGCCGATCACCGCATATCCGCTGGAGGCGTTCCGTCGCGTGCTCGACGTCAACGTCGTCGGCGTCTTCCTCGGCCTCAAGCACGTGCTGCCGGTGATGCTGAAGCAGAACCGCGGCTCGATCATCAACACCGCCTCGATCGCCGGCCTGATCGGCTCGCCGCAGATCGCCGTCTACAGCGCCAGCAAGCACGCGGTCATCGGCCTGACCAAGAGCGCGTCCTGGGAGTGCACCGGCACCAATGTCCGTGTGAACTGCATCTGCCCCGGGCTGATCGAGAGCCGCATGCTGAGCGCGATCATCGAAGGGCGCAGCGGCGCCGCGGTTCCGGCCGACAAGGTGGTCGATCGCGTCCCCGCGCGCCGGCTCGGCCAGGGCGCGGAGGTCGCCTCGATCGTCGCCTTCCTCGCCTCCGACGATGCCAGCTACGTCTCCGGCGCGGCCTACACCGTCGATGGCGGCCGCACCGCCGCCTGACGTCCCTTCAACTTGACCGTCTTTTCAACCCGACAGGTTTTTGCAATGCCCGTGCAACTCGATGCCGATGCCGCTGCCGTCTACAAAGCATTTCAGGAGGCCGGTCGGCCGGCCTATGAGACGCTGACACCGCAGGAGGCGCGGGACTACTACCTGGCCGCGCGCGTCGTGAGCAATCCCGAGCCGCCCGAGCTTGCGGACGTCAAGGACCTCGCCATCCCTGCCCCGCATGGCACAATCCCGGCACGGCTCTATCGGCCAAGGACGGTGCGGCAGACCAACGGTCTTGCGCCGGGATTGGTGTTCTATCACGGCGGCGGCTGGGTGATCGGCAATCTGGAGTCGCATGACGTGGTCTGCCGCGCGCTGGCGCACGAAGGCGAACTGATCGTGATCTCGGTCGACTACCGCCTCGCGCCCGAGCACAAGTTTCCGGCCGCGGTCGACGACGCTGCCGCGGCCATACGATGGATCGCCGACAATGCCGCCGCGCTCGGCATCGATGCCGCCAGGCTCAGCGTCGGCGGCGATTCCGCCGGCGGCAATCTCGCCGCCGTCGTCGCGCTCTTGGCGCGTGACGGCAAGGGCCCGAAGCTCTCAGGCCAGGTGCTGATCTATCCGGCCACCGACTTTTCGATGAGCCATCCCTCGCACAGCGAGCCCGAGACTAGCGTGCTGCTGACGCATTCGGTGATCCGCTGGTTTCGCGACCATTATCTCAACAGTGCCGCCGACATCCACGATTGGCGGGCCTCCCCGGCGAAGGCGGAAACCCTGGTCGGGCTACCACCCGCCTATGTGCTCACGGCCGGCGCCGACCCGCTGCGCGACGAGGGCGACGACTACGCGCGCCGCTTGCGCGAGGCCGGCGTGCCGGTGACGCATCGCAACCATCCCGGCCAATTCCACGGCTTCTTCACGATGGGCAAGCTGCTCGACCAGGCCAATGTCGCCGCACGCGACATCGGCGCCTGGCTGAAGCAGCTCGACCGGCCCGGCGGCATCTGAGCTTTACCGCGCTGAGCTCAGAACGCACCGACCCGCGAGTTCGCGGGTCGTGCTCACATGCGGCGGAAGTCGTCGCGTGTGAGATCGGCTTGCTCGCGCTCGAGCAGCAGCTACATCCCGCGCAAGCCGGCCGGGACGACTGGACAGCTCACATCTCATTCCTCGCAGCAGGAGACTCCCGCATGAAGACCGTGAACCTCGCCGACAAGCTGAGCCAATTCTCAGGCCATTGGGACCCGCACGTGGTCGCGGACTACAACGACAATGACGTGATGGTCGTGAAGTTCATGGGAGAATTCCCGTTCCACAAGCATGACACGACGGATGACTTCTTCCTGGTCCTGGAAGGCGAGATGGAGATGGACATTCAGGGGCAGCCTTCGCGGACCGTGAAGGCCGGCGAGTTGTTCGTCGTCCCCAAAGGGGTCGTCCACCGGCCGCGCGCGGCCAAGGAGGTCAAGGTGCTCCTGATCGAACCCAAGGGCGAACCGAACTCCGGCGACTCCGACCGGGTGCCCGCGCCCAAGCCGCGCATCTGACTCGCCGGAAGGCGTCAGACCTTCGGGCCTCCGCGAGCTTGAGATATCATTCAGAGCGGACAGGTGAGCAGGATAAACATGGAGCCAACTCTGGAGATTGCGCTGGCTTGGTTCAAGCCCGAAGAGTGGGAGGACATCAGGCGGATCTGCCCGGATCTGCACGACACTTATGAAGAATGGCTGGCCAGCGCTCAGGAGGTCATCGACACGATCGGCAGTCGCCCGGACGAGCGGATCGTGAAAGTGATCCTGACCGCGGCCGAGCTTCGGAAATGGCAACGTGCGACAGGGCGCAAAGTCGATGGCAGGGTTCGCTCACAGCTTGCCGCCAGGCGCGCGCGCAAGATCCGCAACGAGTCCCCACAGCCGGCTCCCGAGCCCCGTTCTGGCTCAGAAGGCAGTCGCTGAGGCTTGTCGCTCAGTTCGCTCAGGCGGGCCACGGCAAGTTCTGAGGGCGCAACGGCCGCCCATGCAGCGGACGAAGCGGAGCATCGCCGAAATGTCCGCTGTTCTTGCGCTGCAACCGAGATAGTGTCCCGTCGCCCGCAAGGACGGCTTATGGCCGTCTGGCAGGCCCCTCCTCCAATAGGATCGCCCCGATGTTCGACCGCTTGACCCGCCAGCCCGAGGATCCCCTGCTCGCTCTGATCGGCATCTTCAAGGCTGACCCGAGAGCCGACAAGGTCGATCTCGGCGTCGGCGTGTATCGCGACGAGGCCGGCCATTCGCCGATCTTCCGCGCTGTGAAAGCTGCGGAGCGCATCATCTGGGAGAGCCAGGACAGCAAGAGCTATGTGGCGCCGGAAGGCGACCAACTCTTCCTCGACCTGTTGTGGTCGCTCGTCGGCGGCCCCGCGCCCTCGGTCCATGCCGCAGGCGTGCAGACCCCGGGCGGCTCGGGTGCGCTCCGCCTCGCCGCCGATTTGATCCGCCAGGCCGGCACCGGCAAGATCTGGCTCGGACTGCCGAGCTGGCCCAACCACGCCGGCATCTTCGCCGCGGCGGGGCTCGAGGTCGAGACCTATCCCTACTTCGACGTTCCGTCGCAGACGCTGCAGCTCGACCGCATGCTGGAGGCGCTGCAGCGCGCCGCGCCCGGCGACGCCGTCCTGATCCACGCCTCCTGCCACAACCCGACCGGCGCCCCGCTCAGCACCGAGGACTTTGCGCGCATCACCGCCGTGATGGCCGCGCGTGGCCTCGTGCCGCTGATCGACTCCGCTTATCAGGGTTTTGGCGCCGGTCTCGAGGGCGATGCCGCCGGCCTGCGGGCAATGGTCGCGGCCGTGCCCGAGGCGCTGCTGGCGGTGTCCTGCTCGAAGTCCTTCGGACTCTACCGCGAGCGGACCGGCGCGCTCTACGCCGTCGCCTCGGCACAGGCCGCAGCCGAGACCGCGCGCTCCAATCTCGTCTCCATCGCCCGCACCAGCTATTCGATGCCGCCCGACCATGGCTCGGCGATCGTCAAGACGATTCTCGACACGCCGGACCTCTATGCCGACTGGAGCAGCGAGCTCGAGACGATGCGCCAGCGCCTCGCCGCGCTGCGCCGCTCTTTTGCCGAGGCGCTCGGCGGGCGCTGGTCCAACACGATCGCGATCGGCGTCCAGGAAGGCATGTTCTCGCTGCTGCCGGTGACGCCGGCCGAGGTCATGACTTTGCGCGAAAAGCACGGCGTGTACATGCCGACCTCGGGCCGCATCAACATTGCAGGCCTGAAGCTCGCCGACGTCGCGCGCGTTGCCGGCCTGTTCAAGTCGCTTTGAAACATCGCCTGCAAGGATCAAGGCCGTGACAGAGATCGTCGCTCAGGAGCGGCACAAGCTCTACGAGGACGCGATGGCGCTGACGCTGGGCACGCTGTTCGTGTCGCTCGGCATGCTGATCTACAGCAAGACGGTGCTGCTGGTCGGCAGCACCGCCGGTCTGTCGCTGCTGTTGAGCTACATCAGCGGCTATGGTTTCGGCGTCAGCTTCTTCCTGATCAATCTGCCGTTCTATGCGTTGGCCGTCCGGCGCATGGGCTGGCCGTTCACGATCCGCACCTTTGTCGCGGTCGGGCTCGTCGCCCTGTTCTCACGGCTGACGACGTCATGGATCGACATCAGCCATATCGATCCGATCTATGCCACTGTAATCGGCGCCGGCCTGACCGGGACCGGCCTGTTGATGCTGTTCCGGCATCGCACCGGGCTTGGCGGGATCAACATTCTGGCGCTGTATCTGCAGGAGCACTGGAAGATCCGCGCCGGCTATTTCCAGCTCGCCGTCGATTTCCTCATCATGATCGCCGCGTTCTTCGTCATCCCCGTGAACCGGCTGGCGCTGTCGATCCTCGGCATCGTGATCGTCAACGTCATCATCGCGATCAACCACAAGCCGGGGCGCTATATGGCGCTGAGCTGAACGGCCGAGCTCCAAGCGCAAGGTCGATCTGCGCTCGGATAGCCCCACCGTGACACGCGCCGGATGCCGCACGAGTGCGCTGCACCTTGCCAGACGGCGCATTCCGTGGGATGAAAGCTCTGGTATGCCAGCAACCGAGGCAATGGGTTACCGCATCCGTCCGCTCTTCCGGACGCCTGACGGACTCGTCGGTACGGCTGGATCGCCAACAAGAAACGCGAACGCAAAATCTCGAACCGATCTCTGGGGACGACCAAGGTATGGCACGCAACATTCTGATTCTCGGGGCCTCCTACGGCTCCCTCCTCGGCACCAAGCTGCTGATGGCTGGCCACAACGTGACGCTGGTCTGCCGCAAGAAGACGGCCGAGCTGATCAACCGCGACGGCACGGAAGTCCGCATCAAGCTGCGCGACGAGCCGGCGCATCGCTCGATCTTCTCGCGCGACCTGCCGGGCAAGCTCGACGCGGCCACGCCCGATAGCGTCGACCTGTCGCGCTACGACCTGGTCGGTCTTGCAATGCAGGAGCCGCAGTACACCAACCACACCATTCGCGTGCTGATGGTGAAGATCGCCGAGGCCAAGCTGCCGTGCCTCTCGATCATGAACATGCCGCCGCTGCCCTATCTCAAGCGCATCCCGGCGCTCGCCAACGTCGACCTCGACGAGGCCTACACCAATCCCGCGGTGTGGGAACGCTTCACGCCCGGGCTGGTCACGCTGTGCTCGCCGGATCCGCAAGCCTTCCGTCCGCCGGAGGAAGCCGCCAACGTGCTGCATGTCGGCCTGCCGACCAACTTCAAGGCCGCCGCGTTCGAGGACGAGACGCACAACGCGCTGCTCCGCGAGCTGGAGCGCGACATCGACGCGGTCAGGCTCGACGGCCAGGACGTGCCCGTGAAGCTGAAGGTGTTCGACTCGCTGTTCGTGCCGCTGGCGAAGTGGTCGATGCTGCTCACCGGCAACTACCGCTGCATCACCCGCGGTGAACCGCAGGCGATCCGCGATGCCGTTCATGGCAATCTCGCCCAGTCGAAATCGATCTACGAGCATGTCGATGCCATCGCCCGCAAGCTCGGCGCCGATCCGAGCGACCAGGTGCCGTTCGAAAAATACGCCAAGGCGGCCGAGAGCCTGCTCAAGCCGTCGTCGGCCGCGCGCGCCGTCGCCGCGGGCGCGCCGTTCATCGAGCGCGTCGACCTTCTGGTGAAGCTGATCTCGCAGCAGCTCGGCATGCCCAACCCCGAGATCGAGCAGACGGTGCAGACGGTCGACTTCAAGCTCAACGAGAAGATCGTGGTCGGCGGCTCCAGCGCGCAGTGATGCGCAGGCGCCGACATCGTCCGTAACCAGATGTGACTTTGCATGAACGCGCGGCCGACGCATGGTTCGCGCGTTCATTGATTCACATCGTTCGGAATGAAGATGCCGTCCTTCGGGCCTCTCGCTTTTCCTCTGCAGGCCCTGAGCTGGCTCGGCAATCAGGGCACCCGCGCCATCGTCGCGGTTCTGCTGGCGGCAATCGCCGTGCCGCCGCTGGGCGAGCTGGCGCGACCCTACGTCACACAGGCGATCTTCCTGCTGCTCTGCATCTCCTTCATGCGCGTCGACGTCGCGATGCTAACAGCGCATCTGCGCCGCCCGCTGCTGGTGGTGGCCGCGACCGCATGGACCACGATCGCCGTGCCGACGCTGGTCGGCACGATCGGGCGCATCGCCGGCGTCGATGCCACAGCGCCCGACCTGTATCTCGCGCTGATGCTGCAGGGGACGGCCTCGCCGATGATGGCCTCGCCCGCACTCGCCGCGCTGATGGGGCTCGACGCGACGCTGGTTCTCATCACGCTGGTGACCTCGACCGCGCTGGTGCCGCTGACGGCGCCGCTGTTCGCCTATGTGTTTTTGGGCGAGACATTGTCACTGTCTCCGGCCACGCTCGGGCTGAAGCTCGCCGCCATCCTTGCGGGCGCCCTGGCGGCGGCCGCCGCGATCCGCCTTGCCCTCGGCATCGCGACGATCCGCCGCCACCGCGCGCCGATCGACGGCGTCAACGTCCTCATCCTGTTCGTGTTCGCGTCCGCCATCATGGCCCATTTCCTGGCCGACCTGGCCGCCAGCCCGTTCCGCATGCTGGGACTGGCGCTGCTCGCCTTCACCGTGTTCTTCCTGTTGCTCGGTACCACGATGCTGCTGTTTCGCGGCGCGGGGCGCGAACGCGCGATGGCGCTCGGCATGATGGTGTCGCTACGCAACATGGGGCTGATGCTCGCGGCGACCGAGGGCGCGATCCCCGGCACCACCTGGCTGTATTTCGCGATGAGCCAGTTCCCGATCCACCTTGCGCCGCAACTGTTGCGCCCGCTCGCCGAGCGCCTGCGTGCAAAGCCGCTTCCATCGGGCGGGACCGATCAGGGCCTGATCAATCCTGCATCGGAATGAGGCAAAGCAGCAACGGCATGCGGCCGTTCCGGCATGACACGACGGCCAGCCGCTTACTATCAAGGCCGACATGGTTGTTGCTGGCGTACAAGGCCGGCGCTACGCTCCGTGCCTGTTGGTGCAGGAGGATGATGTGACCACGTCAGACGATCAGAAAATTTCCGAAGACCGCCGCGATGCGCTGCGCTACGCGCTCGCCATCGGCTCCGGTGCCGCGCTCGCGTCCGCCATGACGACGACGCCCGCCTCGGCGCAAGCGGCCGACAACACGCTCGACCGCGTCCGCGCCAACAAGGTGCTGCGCATCGCCGTGCTGCCGGGCGAGCTGCCCTATTTCAACAAGGATCTTGCCACCGGCACCTGGTCGGGCTTCTCGATCGAGATGGCCAACGACATCGCCAAGCTGCTCGACGTGAAGCTCGAATATGTCGAGTCGACCTACGGCAATTCGGTGCTCGATCTGCAGGCCGGCAAGATCGATCTCGGCTTCGCCCTCAACCCGACGCCGCAGCGCGCGCTGGTCATCGACTTCTGCGGCACGGTGTTCCCGCATCCGTTCGGCGCCATGCTGAAGAAGGGCATGGAAGCGAAGACCTGGGCCGACATCAACAAGCCGGAAGTGAAGATCGCCGTCGACGTCGGCTCGGCCAACGAGGCGGTGGCGCGGCGCTTTGCTCCCAACGCCACGATCAAGTCGCTCAAGTCGCGCGACGAAGTGATGCTGGAGATGGCCTCGGGCCGCGTCGACGTCGTCGTCAACGCCCTGATCCTGGGCCTCACCGCAATCGCCAAGAACCCCAATCTCGGCTCCTACAAGATCCTGCAGTCGCCCTCGGTCGCGATTCCCTCCAGCATGGGCGTGCGCCGCGAGGCCGACAAGCGCTGGCGCGACTTCCTCGCGGTGTGGATCGACTACAACCGCGGCATCGGCCAGATGCGCGAATGGTTCGTCAAGGGCCTGGGGCTGGCCGGCGTCAAGGCCGAGGACGTGCCGGTCGAGGTGAATATCTAAGCGAAGCCACGCTCTCTCCTAGCGTCATTGCGAGGAGCGCAGCGACGAAGCAATCCAGGACCGTTCGTGCCGCCCTGGATTGCTTCGCTCGCAATGACACGGAGGCATTCGATGATGTATCGCCTCACGCCTTGTCGTACGTCATGCCGCGCTCGAAGCGGCGGCCCAGGAGCGTCGCCGGAAACAGGATCGCGAAATAGATCAGCGCGATGATGGTGTAGACCTCGAGCGGCCGATAGGTGTCGGCGTTGATCAGCGTCGCGTTGTAGACGAGATCGGGCACTGCGATCACCGACACCAGCGAGGTGTTCTTCAACTGCGTCACCGACTGGTTGACGTAGGGCGCCAGCATCGGCTTCAAGGCCTGTGGCAGGATCACGAGCCGCATCATCCGCCACGGACGCAGGCCGAGCGCGCGCGCCGCATCCCATTGCCCGCGCGGCACGCTCTCGATGCTGCCGCGCACGATCTCGGCATAGAACGCCCCGGCATAGAGCGACAGCACGGTGACCGCGGCGACATGCGCCGGAATGTTGACGCCGATCACCACCGGGAACGCGTAGTAGAACCAGATGATCTGCACCAGCAGCGGGGTGCAGCGGAACAGCTCGATATAGCCGATTAGCAGCCAGTCGATCACGACCGGACGGCGCAGCCTGACGATGCCGACGACGAGCCCGATCAGCGAGCCGAGCAGGATGGTGCCGAGCGTGTACGCCATGGTCCAGCCGAGCCCCAGCCAGAACAGATGGCTGTACTTGGCGAGGATGGCGAAATCCCAGGTATAGTTCATCGCAGCTCCGGCGTGACGCGGTCGCGGCCCCTCACAGATACCGGCTCGGAGCAAAGGCGGAGACGTCGAACGACGGCGCCTCGCCCGTGATCATCGCGGCGATCGCCGCGCCCGTGGCCGGCCCCGTGGTGAAGCCGATATGCTGATTGCCGAATGCAAGCCACAGGCCGGAATGGCGCGGCGCCGGCCCGATCATCGGCAGCGAATCCGGCAAGGTCGGCCGCGCGCCGCGCCATGGCTGGGCCACGGCCTCGCCGAACTCGACCACGCCGCGCGCCAGCGGGACGACCTGCTCGAGCTGGGCGAAATTCGACGGCGCATCGCGATCGGTCAGCTCGACGCCGGAGGTGACGCGCACGCCGTTCTCCATCGGCGTCATCAGGAAGCTGCCTTCGGCGTCGTGGATCGGACGGTGCAGCATGCGCGCCGGGTTGGGCGTGAACTCCTGGTGATAGCCGCGCTCGAACGCCATCGGCACGCGGTAGCCGAGCGACCTGAGAATGTCCGGCGACCAGGGACCGAGCGCAACCACGACATGACGGGCGCGAATCTCGCCGTCGCCGAGCACGACACGCCAGCCCTCACCGTCGGACAGCACCGCCCTGATCTCGGACTGCCGCAGCACTCCGCCCGCGCCCTCGAACATCCGCGCATAGGCCTTCGTCACATTGCCGGGCGAGTCGACCGACGCGGTCTGGCTGTGCAGCAGTCCCACTTTGTAGACCGGCAGCATATTGGGCTCGAGCGCGGAAATGCCCTGGCGGTCGAGCAGCTCGCTCTTGATGCCGTATTCGGCCAGGAGAGCCTGCTCCGCCTTGGCCGCTCCGACGGCGTCGCTGCGCCACGCCTTGAGCCAGCCGGTCTCGCGGATCCGCTGCGGCTCGCCGGCGCGAACGATCCAGTCGCGATGCAGTTTCAGCGACGCGCCGATCAGGCCATGCAGCGCGGTGGCGCGCGGCTTGACGCGGGACTCCACGGCATTGGCGAGAAAGCGCAGCACCCATTCGACATTGCGCAGCGTCCATGCCGGATCCCAGCGCAGCGCCGCGCTCTTGTTGCCGAGATAGGACGGCAGTGCTTTGAACAGCGAGGGCTTGTTGAGCGGAAGGATCGAACCGGAGGAGAGAATGCCGGCATTGCCGTACGATGTCTCCTCGCCCGGCGCCTTGCGGTCGACCAGCACCACCGAGAGCCCGCGCTCCCGGATGGCGTAGGCGGAGGAGACGCCGACGATCCCCGCTCCCAGCACGACCACGTCGGCTGTCTGCTGCACACGCTCCATCGTCTCTCGATCCATCTGCTGCTTACATCAGGGTCAGGCCGCCATCGACCGGCAGCACCGCGCCGGTGACGTGGCCGGCGTCTTTCGACAGCAGGAAGGTCACGGCCGCGGCGATGTCGTCGGGCTCGGCGAGGCGCTGTTGCGGATTGGCCGCCGCCGCCGTCTGCCACGCGGCCGGATCGAGCGAGCCGAGCCGTCCCGCATCCTTGCGCGTATAGCCGGGCACGACGACATTCGCGGTGCCGCCGCACGCAGCCAGCTCGATGGCGAGGCATTTCACCAGCGCCTCCAGCGCCGCCTTGGCGGCAGCCGAGGCCGGGAAGGTGCCGCCCGGCACGAAGCGGTGCGCGACGAAGCTGGAGATCGCGACCGCGCGCGCATGGGTACTCTGCACGAGGTCAGGGAGCGCGGCGCTGGCGAGCTCATGAAATGCCGCGGGCATCACTGCGAGCGAGCGGTCGAGCCCGTCGCGCGGCAGATCGCGAAAGCTGCGGCGGTCGGCAAAGCCGGCGGCATGCACCACCGCGTCGATCCGGCCGAACCGCGTTCGTGCCGCAGCCGCCAGCTCGGTGGCAACGCCCTGTCTGGCCAGGTCGCCGCAATGAAACTCGGCTTCGGCGCCGGCCTCCCGGCACGCCGCGGCGACGTCCCGCAGACGCGCGAGACCTGCTTCGTCAGCCCCCTGCCCGTGCAGCATCACAGCCTGCCCCGGTGCGGCCATGCGGCGCGCCACCGCAGCACCGATGCCGGCCCCGCTGCCGGTGATGATGGTGACACGCATCGCGCCTCGTCTACCCCTCGGTTTCGCGGGGCGGACTATAGGTCTCACACCTGCCGATGCCAACACGCGGACGGACATGCGCCGATGTCCGTCGCGCGGGACTTCTTTCGCCTCGGACGTTCAGAACGTCCAGGTCGAACGGCTGAGTTCGCCGCTCAGCACTTGCCGCCGACTTTGCACTTGTTGGTCGACTGTGAAATCGTGCCGCCCTTGCCGCTGCAGGTGGCGGCATAGGCATTCACGCAGGCGACCTTCGCGGATGTGCAGCCCGCATGATCGTTCTTCACGCAGATCGTCTCGCTATAGGTCTCGATCGTGCTGCCGCCTTTCTTGCAGACGCACATTCCGGTGACTTCGGCTTTTGCCGCAAAAGCGCTGTCGACACTGCCGACCGCGGCAGCAGCAAACAAAATCAGGGACAGAAATACGCGCATCGTATCCTCCATGGACAAAGTGGCAATGCGCGTACTATGCGCGCTTCGCGCATGTCACACAATTTTAAATTGTCTCAACTGCCATCGAGGATCGTCGCCCGCGGCCGCTCGTCCACTGATCCAGGTCAGGCGGTGAGGCGTGCCGCGCGCCGCAGGGCCTGCGGCGGCTGGCCGAAGGCGCGAATGAAGGCGCGCCGCATCCGCTCAGGATCGCGAAAGCCGGTCGCCTCGGCCACCAGCTCGATCGGCTGATGCGAAGCCTGCACGCGATCGCGCGCCACCTCCAGCCTGAGGCGCTCGATCGCCTTCGACGGCGTCGTCCCGGTCTCGGCCACGAAGGCGCGGGTGAAATGCCGCGTGCTCATGCCGGCACGCTCGGCAAGGTCGTCGACCGTCAGCGGCGCATCGAGATGCTCGCGCGCCCAGGTCAGGAGCTCGGCGAAGCGGCCGCTCGGCGCCTTCAGCTCCAGCAGCGAGGAGAACTGCGACTGCCCGCCGCTGCGGCGATGATACAGCACGAGCTGACGTGCGGTCTTCTGCGCGATCTCCTCGCCGTGATCGTCGGCGACCATGGCGAGTGCGAGATCGATGCCGGCAGTGATCCCAGCCGAGCTCCAGACATTGCCGTCGCGGACGTAGATGCTGTCAGGCTCGAGCTTCACTTGGGGGTAGGCTCGCAGGAACTGCCGCGTGCGCTGCCAATGCGTGGTCGCGCGCCGCCCGTCCAGCAGGCCCGCTTCGGCCAGCACGAAGGCGCCGGAACAGATGCTGGCAAGCCGGGTGCCCCGCTGCGCGACCTTACGAACGAAGTTCAGCGTGCATGCGTTGCGGCTCGCAGCTTCCACGCCCTCGCCGCCGGCGATCAGCAGCGTGGTCAGCGCCGACACCGGACCGAATTTGCGCGCCAGCATTTCGGCCCCTGACGACGACCGCACGGGTCCGGGCGTGGCGGCGACGACCCTGATCGATGGCGCGGCGCGCGCATAACGCGAGGCGATCTCGAACACCGAGATCGGTCCGGCGGCGTCGAGCAGCTGAAAATCGGGGTAGATGAGCACGCCGATCATGGTGGATGGCTCCGTGAGCCCAAGTCCGTGAGCCCAAGTGTGAAATCCCAAGCCCGTCCGGAAACGAGGGAACTTTGGCATATGCGCCATCCAGCGGACCATGCAGAATGCCCGCCGTCAAGCACCACACCTGCGAGCACCGCCATGGCCCAACCGCTCTCGATCGCTCTCGTCCTGTTTCCACACCTGACCCAGCTCGATCTCACCGGTCCGGTGCAGGTGTTCTCCAGCGTGCCGGGGGCGACACTGCATCTGGCGTGGAAGAGGATCGAGCCGATTCCGACCGACTCGGTCCTCACACTGATGCCGACCACCACCTTCGCTGACTGTCCGCAGGCGGACGTGATCTGCATTCCCGGCGGCTTCGGTGTCGACGCCATCCTCGATGACACCGAGGTCATCGGCTTCATCCGCCGCCAGGCCGAAGGAGCCAGGTACGTCACCTCGGTGTGCACGGGCTCGCTCGCGCTCGGCGCCGCCGGCCTGCTGGATGGCTATCGCGCGGCGACCCATTGGAGCGCGCGCGAGTGCCTGCCGCTGTTCGGGGCCACCGTCAGCACCGAGCGCGTCTGCATCGACCGCAACCGGATCACCGGCGGCGGTGTCACGGCCGGCATCGACTTCGCGCTGACCCTGGTGGCGCAGTTGGTCGATCGTCAGACAGCGGAGGCAATCCAGCTCAGGCTCGAATACAATCCGGCGCCCCCTTTCACCGCTGGATCCCCCGACACGGCGCCGCCCGAGGTGGTGTCACGCATGCTGGAGCGGATCACACCGTTCCGGAAGCGACGAATCGAGGCGGCAGAGCATGCGGCGGCCGCCCTCAGGACCAACCCGGCGTAGCGCAGGCTTGGCAGGCTCCCGACAGTAAAGAGGCCGCCCAGAGCTCGGGGCGGCCTTTTCCGATCGGGTCATCTCGAGCGAAATCGAATCAGCCGCCAGGAGTCCAGGGCTGATAATCACCGGTGGCCTTTGGCCTGCGACCGCTGCCCAAGGTCGAGCCGGCCGGGCGATACGCCAGCGCAGTCCCCGTCAGGTTCGGCTCATGCGGCTTTTCCCACTCGCGCGGCTTGTAGCCCTCCTGAGTCGGCGGCACGTCGACCATATGATGCATCCAGCCGTGCCATTCGGGCGGAATACGGCTGGCTTCGGCCAGGCCGTTATAGATCACCCAGCGCCGCTCGAAATGCAGCACCGGGTCGATCTTGCCGCCGGCAGTCCGATAATAGCGGTTGCCCTGTGCATCCTGCCCCACGAGCTCTCCGAAGCGCCAGGTCCACAATTGCGTGCCGAAAGTCTGGCCGTTCCACCACGTGAAGAGCTTGAGAAAGAACTGTTTCATGGGCTTGGGGCCGGTTCTGTGAAGGTCCCGGTTCTGATGCCACCCCGCCCGCATCTTGTCCAGTGTTGCACCGCCTCCGCCCGCGACGATGTATCGGTTCGCGGCGGGGAACGACATCCGCGGCCTGCGGTTAGGTCACTTTCCCCCCTGATGGAGCGATAGCGATGACCAGACTGAAGAGATGGAGCACTGCGGCGGCAGTGGCGCTGATTCTGCCGCTGGCGGCAGCGACGACGAGCTTTGCCCAGGGTCCCGGCGGCGGCGGTCGTGGTCCGGGCGGCGGCGGTGGTGCCGCCATCGGCGGGGGCGGTGGCGGCGGCGGAGCGATCGGCGGCGGCGGACGCGGCGGCTTTGCGGCCGGCCCGGGTGGCGCCGGCATGAGCGGCGGCAGCTTCGCCGGACGCGCAGCCGTTGGCGGCGCAGCGCTGGCGGGTCGCGGTCCGGCGGCCGGCGCCAACGTCGCCGTCAACACGGGTGGCGGCCGCGGCAACTGGAGCGGCGGCAATTGGAGTGGCGGCGGCTGGCAGGGCGGTCACCGTGGCGGCTGGCATCACCGCGGCGGCGGCTTCTGGCCGGGTGTCGGCGTTGGCGTCGGGATCGGATTGGGCAGCAGCTATGCCTACTACAACGATCCGTATTATTACGGGCCCGACTATTACTCCGACTACTCGTACTATGACGACTCCGCGCCTGTCGCCATCGTTGGAACCGAAGGCGTCGACCCGAGCTACTGCGCACGCAGGTACCGCTCGTATGATCCGGCTTCGGGAACCTATCTCGGCTATGATGGCATTCGCCATCCATGCCCGTAAGAGTCTGACGTAGTAGCTGCGACAACAGAGGGCGGCGAGCCTATGCTCGTCGCCTTTTTCGTGCCGTATTGTTGTTTGTTCTGTGTCTAATGCGCCACGTTGCAGGCTGATTTTCGCCCATATTTCAAAATGTGCCTCGCGACGTGCAGATGATCGGCCCGTTTCGGTCCAATATCGTTCGAGCATGTGATTCTGCCCGTTCGGCCGCTTCGCAGGCTTGGTTGATATCAGTTGATGGACACATGGATTTTCGCGGAACTCGCGCAATGCAAACGCCGCGGGTGAGTGGCTTGGGCCTGCCGCCCGCGAACGCGCCAAGAACTTCGAACAAGGAGGCGCGCCTTGCCGACATATCTTCACTGCTTGGACGCAGCTGCATCGAAACTCGGATGCATATGGCTGGCCGCGATGTTCCCCGGCCCCGCTGGCGGACGTGTCGATGATTGAGAAACGCAGATGACCTATCAGCGTCTCGCATTGGGGCTCGGTCTCGGAACGCTGCTGGCGATCGGCGCCGCGTCCACGGCGCTCGACATCAAGTCGCGCCACGACGCGGCCTGGGTGAATTCATCGCTCGACATCCTGCAGAAGACCTCCGATCTGCGTCTGCTGCTACGCGAAGCGGAAGCGACCTC
This sequence comes from Bradyrhizobium sp. HKCCYLRH1030, assembly GCF_051168395.1. NCBI lineage: Bacteria > Pseudomonadati > Pseudomonadota > Alphaproteobacteria > Hyphomicrobiales > Nitrobacteraceae > Bradyrhizobium > Bradyrhizobium sp. HKCCYLRH1030. The sequence continues at coordinate 619,602 of NZ_JBNPUY010000001.1, forward strand.
TCGAGGCTACGCGCTCGTCGGTGACGATCAGTTCAGGACGGAGTTTGCCGATGTCAGCACGAGAATTCCGGTCGCCATGGCCGAGCTGCGGCGCGCCGTGGCCGACAATCCCGAACCGCTGAAGCTTCTGACCGAGACCGAAGCCCTGATTGTCCGCAGGGTCGAGCTCGCTGCGGAGTTGATCCGGTTGCACGCCGCCTCGGATCGTGCGGGGCTCGAAGCCCTCAGAAGCCGCGCCGAAGGGCCGGCGACCATGAGCGAGATCACGGCCCATCTCGACCGTTTCGTTGCCGATCAGCGCAAGCTGCTGACGCAGCGTTCGATGACGTCGAAATCCACCGGATCGCTGCTGCTCACGATCGACCTGTGCGGTCTCGCGCTGCTGCTGATCATCGCCTTCTACCTCATCCGGCGGACGTATCTCCACGATCGTGCGCTGCGCGCGTCGCTGGTCCGCTCCGAAGCCGAGGCCAACTCGCTGGCGGAAAAGGCCGAGCAGCAGCATCTCGACCTGATCGCCGCCCATGAGAAGCTGCGCCATTCCGCCGAGATCCTGCAGAACACGTTCAACAGCATGGCAGAGGGCGTGCTCGTCATCGATGCCACGGACACGGTGGTCTTCTCGAACCCCGCGGTCGAACATCTGCTCGGCTACAGCCCGGAAAAGAATCTGGCCGACGTCCGCGCGCGCCTCCGCGTCTACGAAAGCGACGGCGTGACGCCTGTTGCAGCGCACGACCTGCCGACGCCGCGAGCGTTGCGGGGCGAGAGCTTCGACCGCCGCGAGCTGATCGTCTACCGGCCCGACCAGGACGAGACGCTGCGGCTGATGATCTCCGGCCGCCCGCTGCGCGACGCCACGGGCGGCATTACCGGCGCGGCGATGGTCTATCACGACATCACCACGGCGCACGAGACCGAGCGGCTGCTGCAGCAGGCGCAGAAGCTGGATGCGATCGGCAAGCTCACCGGCGGCGTCGCACACGACTTCAACAACATGCTGACGATCATTACCGGCACCATCGAAACGCTGGCCGACGAGGTGAAGGACCGCCCCGCCGCCGCGGCGACCGCAGCGCTGATCGGACAGGCGGCAGACCGCTGCACCGAGCTGATCCGGCATCTGCTCGCCTTCGCCCGCAAGCAGCCGCTGCATCCGCGCGACAGCGACGTCAACAGCACGATTCTCGACATCGCAAAGCTGCTGCGTCCGACGCTCGGCGAGCAGATCGAGATCAACTCGATCCTCGAAGAGGAGACGCTGATCACGCACATCGATTCGGCGCAGCTCGCCAACTCCCTGGTCAACATGGCGATCAACGCCCGCGACGCGATGCCCAATGGCGGCAAGCTGCTGCTGGAATCGCGCAGGGTGGTGCTCGATGAGGCCTATGCCTCAGCCAACGCCGGCGTGACGCCCGGCCCCTATGTCATGGTCGCCGTCAGCGACACGGGTACTGGCATGTTGCCGGAGGTCCGCGACCGCGCCTTCGAGCCCTTCTTCACGACGAAGGAAGCCGGCAAGGGCTCCGGCCTCGGCCTCAGCATGGTCTACGGCTTCGTCAAGCAATCCGGCGGCCACATCAAGATCTACAGCGAGGAAGGACGGGGCACGACGATCCGGCTCTACATCCCTGTGCCCAAGGGACAGGCTGCGAGCCCTGCTCCGCCCGAGCCCCCGCCGCCGCGCGGCGAGGAGACGATCTTCATCGTCGAGGACGATCCACTGGTGCAGGACTTCGTCGTCTCACAGTTGCAGAGCCTCGGCTACAAGACCATCACCGCATCGACCGGGGTCGAGGCGCTGGCCAAGATCGACTCCGGCCAAAGCTTCGATCTCCTGTTCACCGACGTCATCATGCCCGGCGGCGTCAACGGCAAGGAGCTCGCCGAGGAGGCGCTGCGGCAGCGGCCCGGCACCAAGGTGCTGTACACGTCCGGCTATACCGACAATGCGATGGTCGAGCACGGCCGCCTCGACCAGGCTGCTCTCCTGCTCACCAAGCCCTATCGCAAGTCGGAGCTCGCCAAGATGGTGCGGCTGGCGCTGGCAGGCCCCGTGGATGACGCCTTGGCCGATGATGCCTTGGCCGAGAACGCCTTTTCCGAGGACGCACCGACGCGCGCTCACTTCTCCTGACTTGACCATCGCGCGGATCGGAACTGCGATCGTCACGGAGCTGGGCGCCACAAATTCCAATGGAAACCTACCCCATGCAATTGGCAGGACGCGACGGCATCCCGCGCCATTGGAGGCCACCGATGATCCGTCGGCGGGTGGTGATCGGGCTCGGCCTTGGAACCCTGCTCGCGATCGGCGCCGCGTCGACGGGACTGGACATCAAGGCGCGCAACGATACCGCCCTGGTCGAGCACACGATGGAGGTGCTGGAGAAATCCTCCGAGCTCCGCGCCCTGCTGCGACAATCAGAAGCCGCCTCGCGCGGCTTCGCATTGTCCGGAGCCGACCGGTTCGTCGCAGAGTTTCAGGCGACGAGTGGACTTATTCCTGCGGCCTGGGCGGACCTACAAGGGCTCGTCCGGGACAATTCCTCGCAGAGCGAGCGGCTGCGATCGATTTATGGCATCGTGCAGCGGCGCATTCAGCTTGCCGGCGAGCTGATCCGTCGCCACGCGGCGAACGATCGCGACGGCCCGGAGGCGCTGGCGGCGAGCGCGGCCGGTCCGGCGGCGATGACGACGATCAACCAGGCGCTCGACGCCTTTACCGATGAGGAGCGCCGGCTGCTGGCGAACCGCGCCACGATCTCGCGACGAACCGGATCCTGGCTACTGGCGATCGACCTCGCCGGCGTCGGCCTGCTGCTCCTGATGTCGGCCTATCTCGTCCGGCGCGCTCATCTTTCCGACCGGGCGCTGCGCTCGTCCCTCACCCGGTCACGGGAGACCGCGACCTCGCTGGAAGCCCAGGCCGTGCAGCAGCGCAGCGATCTCGCCGCCGCCTATGACGCGCTGCGCCGCTTCTCCGCCATTCTCACGAACACCTTCAACAGCATGGCCGAGGGCGTCCTCGTCGTCGATCCCGAAGGCACGATCATGCTGTCGAACCAGGCGATGGGACGTTTCCTGGGAACGAATGTGGGCAAGACCTTCGCCGAGATGCAGGCTGCCAACCAGTTCTACGAGAGCGACGCCGTCACCCGCATCGTCGATGAGGAGCTCCCGATCGCGCGCGCCTTGTGCGGGCTGTCGTTCGACCGCCGCGAGGTCGTGGTCAAGCCGACCGACGGCCGGCCGCAGTTTCGCCTGATGGTCAGCGGGCGGCCGCTGCGCAATTCCGCAGGCGCGATCAGCGGCGCCGCGCTGGTGTATCACGACGTCACCGACGTGCACGAGACAGAGCGCCTGCTGCAGCAGGCGCAGAAGCTCGATGCCATCGGCAAGCTCACCGGCGGCGTCGCGCACGACTTCAACAACATGCTGACGATCATCACCGGGTCGATCGAGGTCCTGATCGACGCGGTGCAGGACCGGCCGGCGGCGGCCGAGTTCGCAGCCCTGATCGGCAGGGCCACCGATCGCTGCACCGAGCTGATCCGGCATCTGCTCGCCTTCGCCCGCAAGCAGCCGCTGCGTCCGCGCGACATCGACGTCAACGCCACGGTGGAGGACATCGCCAAGCTGCTGCGGCCGACCCTCGGCGAGCAGGTCGAGATCAGGACCGTTCTCGCCGACGAGGATCTCATCGCCCATGTCGATTCCGCGCAGCTCGCGAACGCGCTGGTCAACATGGCGATCAACGCGCGCGATGCGATGCCCGACGGCGGCAGGCTGCTGCTGGAGACGGCGAAGACCACGCTCGACGCGGCCCATGCAGCGGCCAATCCCGGCATCGTGCCCGGTTCCTACGTCATGGTCGCAGTCAGCGACACCGGCAGCGGCATGCCGCGGGAGGTGAAGGACCGCGCCTTCGAGCCGTTCTTCACCACCAAGGATGCCGGCAAGGGCTCCGGTCTCGGCCTCAGCATGGTCTATGGCTTCGTCAGGCAGTCCGGCGGCCACGTCAAGCTTCAGAGCGAGCAGAACCGCGGCACGACGATCCGGCTCTATCTGCCGGCGGCCCAGGCGACGCAGCAGATCGAGACGGAGCACGAGCAGGCGCTGCCGCATGGCCGCGAGACGATCCTGGTGGTCGAGGACGATCCGCTGGTGCGCGACTTCGTGCTCGCGCAGTTGCAGGGCCTCGGCTACACCACCCTCGTCGCCTCGCAGGCCTCGGAGGCGCTGGCCATCGCCGCGCGGAACCAGCCCTTCGACCTGCTGTTCACCGACGTCATCATGCCCGGCGGCATCAGCGGCCGGCAGCTCGCCGAAACCATCATGACCACGCGCCCCGCGCTCCCAGTACTCTACACCTCCGGCTATACCGGCGATGAGATGGTCGAGAATCGGCAGCTCGTGCCGGACGCGCTGCTGCTGACCAAGCCCTATCGCCGCGCCGAGCTCGCGCAGATGGTGCGGCGGGCGCTGGACGGCAAGCCGGCGGCCGGCTGGCGTTAGCCGCGGGTCGCCATCGCCACCGCGGCCAGTGTGAAGGCCAGCGCGGCCACCTGCCCTGCCCCGAGCGGCTCGCGCAGCGCGATCGCGGAGGCCAGGACGCCGATCACCGGCACCGCCATGGTGCCGATCGCCGCCACCGAGGCCGGCAGCCGCGACAGCGCCGCGAACCAGGCGACATAGGCGACGCAGAACTGGATCACGGTGGAATAGAACATCAGCGCCCAGTCGAGCTGATCCAGCTTCGTCCAGTCGGAATGCTCGACCGCGAAGCCCACGAGCACGATCGGCACGCAGCCGATGCCGATCTGCCAGGCCGCCGCCGACAGCGGCGGCAGCCTGATCGGGAGCTTCTTGGCCATGACCGTGCCGAGCGCGAAGCCGAACGCGCCGCCGAGCACCATCAGGATGCCCGGCAGCTTGTCGCGGCTGGCGGTGAGCCCGTTGCTGCCCATGATCGAAGCCAGTCCCGCGAACGCCAGCACCAGCGCGAGCACGCGCAACAGCGTCGGCCGCTCGCCGAGGATCGGCCAGGCCAAGAGCGAGGCCCACACCGGCATGGTGTAGGCGATCAGCGCCGCCTCGCTCGCCGGCAGCCACAGCAGCGCCAGCCCCATCAGCACCATCCAGGCGGTGACGTTGAGCATCCCGGCCAGGATCAGCCGCGGCCAGACCTCACGCGGCACGGCGAGGCTCTGGCTGCGGATGACGGCCAGCAGCGCCAAGAGAGCCGCCCCGACCACCCCGGTGGTGCCGCGCAGAGTGAGCGGCGGCAGCACGCCGACCAGATGCTTGGTGACCGGCCAGTTGAAGCCCCAGCCGAGCGAGGTGATGGCGAGGAACATCAGCCCGGCGGGCGTGATCCGCCCGCTGGCCACTGGCTTATCTGTCATGGAATCACCGGCGCCGTCCGTGGGACGATGAGCTTGCCGGCGTTTTCCCGGCCACACCAGGGATTGTGGGGCATGCCTGCCCCGCGAACGCTCCGTAGGCGCCCGTGAGTCCCGCCGATGCAAGCGAAACACGTCATTCGCACGCGAATAAATCTGCCCCTGTGAACAGCGGGACGAAGCCCTGTGGACAGCCTGCGGCACAAATTTTTTCGGTTTCGAATCCGCGAGGACTCGCCGATAGTTACGGCCATCACGATACCGGCACGCGCCCTGGTTATCCCGTACTTTCCCCCATATTTAGTGTTTGGTTAGGGAACCCCCACTAGTCCTTGACGTGGGAAGCGGAGTCGTCCTAGCTTCCGGCCCGGTTCGGCGCACAGTCATGTTTCGGGTCTGGCCGGCCGCTTCCCTCGAGAGGGTTCGAAGACGACCACGCCGCCGTCGCCACGGCAGCGGGCGTGGGTCGCCGTCTGCCCTGTAGACCATCGCTGCGCCGACGCGCCCCGACGGGGAACCCACTAGATGTGGGGCCTCCCCTGCAGGGACGACGGAGCGGAACGGCGGGAGTGACGCGTTGAGAACGGACGGTGCGGGCAGCGGACGGGCTGCACGCCCCGCGCAGGAAGACGGGGCGAGACGCCGGACAACGGCGCAAGGCCTTCGCCTTCGAGGCTGAACAGATGCGGACCGGGCAACCGGTTGAACTGCGGCGGCAGACGAATTTTCCGGCAGCGTCCGGGGACTTCCAGCCGTCGCCCTTGGATGCAATGATCCCGGCCGCCAAGCGCGGTCCGGCAAGAACTATTGGGGCTCGCGATGCGGATTGAACGGCGCAACACCACCGAAGGACAGTCGCCCTATGCAGGGATCGACTTCCGCCTGACCACGTCCGAGATCAAGAATCCGGATGGCTCCGTGGTGTTCCGGCTCGAGAATGTCGAGGTCCCCGAGTTCTGGTCGCAGGTCGCCTCCGACGTGCTGGCGCAGAAGTATTTCCGGAAAGCCGGCGTCGCCGCGCGCCTGAAGAAGGTCGAGGAAGAGAGCGTGCCGTCGTGGCTGTGGCGCTCGGTGCCGGACACCGAGGCGCTGGCCGCTCTCCCTGAGAACGAGCGCTACGGCAGCGAGCGCTCGGCCAAGCAGGTGTTCGACCGTCTCGCCGGCTGCTGGACCTATTGGGGCTGGAAGGGCAACTACTTCTCCTCGGAAGCGGACGCGCAGGCGTTCTATGACGAGCTCCGCGTCATGCTCGCCAAGCAGATGGTCGCGCCGAACTCGCCGCAATGGTTCAACACCGGCCTGCACTGGGCCTACGGCATCGACGGCCCCGGCCAGGGCCACTATTACGTCGACTACAAGACCGGCAAGCTGACCAAGTCGAAGTCGTCCTACGAGCATCCGCAGCCGCACGCCTGCTTCATCCAGGGCGTCGAGGACGACCTCGTCAATGACGGCGGCATCATGGACCTGTGGGTGCGCGAGGCGCGCCTGTTCAAATACGGCTCCGGCACCGGCTCCAACTTCTCGCGGCTGCGCGGCGAAGGCGAGCGGCTGTCGGGCGGCGGCCGCTCGTCCGGCCTGATGAGCTTCCTCAAGATCGGCGACCGCGCCGCCGGCGCCATCAAGTCGGGCGGCACCACGCGCCGCGCCGCCAAGATGGTGGTGGTCGACGCCGACCATCCGGACATCGAGGCCTATATCGACTGGAAGGTGAAGGAGGAGCAGAAGGTCGCGGCGCTGGTCACCGGCTCCAAGATCAACCAGAAGCACCTCAAGGCCGTGATGAAGGCCTGCGTCAATTGCGAGGGCTCGGGCGACGACTGCTTCGACCCCGAGAAGAACCCGGCGCTGCGCCGCGAGATCAAGCTCGCGCGTCGCGCGCTGGTGCCCGACAACTACATCAAGCGGGTGATCCAGTTCGCCAAGCAGGGCTACAAGGACATCGACTTCCCGATCTACGACACGGACTGGGATTCGGAAGCCTATCTCACGGTGTCCGGCCAGAACTCCAACAACTCGGTGTCGCTGAAGGACGACTTCCTCCGCGCGGTCGAGACCGACGGCGACTGGAATCTGATCGGCCGCACCAACAAGAAGGTCGTCAAGACGCTGAAGGCCAGGGACCTCTGGGAGAAGATCGGCCACGCCGCCTGGGCCTCGGCCGATCCCGGCCTGCACTTCAACACCACGATGAACGACTGGCACACCTGCAAGGCGTCCGGCGACATCCGCGCGTCCAATCCGTGCTCGGAATACATGTTCCTGGACGACACCGCCTGCAACCTGGCCTCGGCCAATCTGCTGACGTTCTACAACACGGAGACGAAGCACTTCGACGTCGGCGCCTACGAGCATCTCTGCCGGCTCTGGACGGTCGTGCTCGAGATCTCCGTGCTGATGGCGCAGTTCCCGTCGAAGGCGATCGCCGAGCTGTCCTACGAGTTCCGCACGCTGGGCCTGGGCTATGCCAATATCGGCGGCCTCTTGATGACCATGGGCCTGTCCTACGACTCCAAGGAAGGCCGCGCGCTGTGCGGCGCGCTCTCGGCCATCATGACCGGCATCGCCTACAAGACCTCCGCCGAGATGGCCGGCGAGCTCGGATCCTTCCCCGGCTACAAGAAGAACGCCGCGCACATGCTGCGCGTCATCCGCAACCATCGCCGCGCCGCGCGCGGCGAGGCGACCGGCTATGAGGCGCTCTCGGTCGCCCCGGTGCCGCTCGACCACGCCCACTGCCCGCAGGTCTCGCTGGTCAGCCACGCCATCCAGGCCTGGGACGACGCGCTCGCGCTCGGCGAGACCAACGGCTACCGCAACGCCCAGGTCACCGTGGTCGCCCCCACCGGCACCATCGGCCTGGTGATGGATTGCGACACCACCGGCATCGAGCCTGATTTCGCGCTGGTGAAGTTCAAGAAGCTGGCCGGCGGCGGCTACTTCAAGATCATCAACCGCGCCGTGCCCGCAGCCCTGCGCGTGCTCGGCTATCGCGAGAGCGAGATCGCCGAGATCGAGGCCTATGCGGTCGGTCACGGCTCGCTGTCGAACGCCCCCGGCGTCAACGCCACCACGTTGAAGGCCAAGGGCTTCACCGACGAGGCCATCGCCAAGGTCGAGAAGGCGCTGCCGACCGCGTTCGACATCAAGTTCGTGTTCAACAAGTGGACGCTCGGCGAGGACTTCATCGTCAAGCAGCTCGGCGTCACCACTGAGGCGATCGCCGCCCCCACCTTCGACCTGCTCACCGCGATCGGCTTCACCAAGCGCGAGATCGAGGCCGCCAACGTGCACATCTGCGGCGCGATGACGGTCGAGGGCGCCCCGCATCTGAAGGCGGAGCACTATTCGGTGTTCGACTGCGCCAACCCCTGCGGCAAGATCGGCAAGCGCTATCTCTCGGTCGAGAGCCACATCCGCATGATGGCGGCGGCGCAGCCGTTCATCTCGGGTGCGATCTCCAAGACCATCAACATGCCGAACGACGCCACGGTCGAGGACTGCAAGGCGGCGTATCTCTTGTCGTGGAAGCTCGCGCTGAAGGCCAACGCGCTCTACCGCGACGGCTCGAAGCTGTCGCAGCCACTGAACTCGCAGCTCATCGCCGACGATGAGGACGAGGACGATGCGGTCGAGTCCTTCTACGACAAGCCGATGGCGGCGCGCGCCACGCAGGTCTCGGAGAAGATCGTCGAGAAGCTGGTCGAGCGCATCGTCGTGATGCGCGAGCGCGAGAAGATGCCGGATCGCCGCAAGGGCTACACCCAGAAGGCGGTCGTCGGCGGCCACAAGGTGTATTTGCGCACCGGCGAGTATGACGACGGCCGCCTCGGCGAGATCTTCATCGACATGCACAAGGAGGGCGCGGCACTGCGCTCCTTCATCAACAACTTCGCCATCGCGGTGTCGCTCGGCCTCCAGTACGGCGTGCCGCTGGAGGAGTATGTCGACGCCTTCACCTTCACCCGCTTCGAGCCGGCCGGTCCCGTGCAGGGCAACGACTCGATCAAGTATGCGACGTCGATCCTCGACTACGTGTTCCGCGAGCTCGCCGTCAGCTACATGTCGCGCTTCGACCTCGCCCATGTCGATCCGTCCGAGAGCAATTTCGACGCGCTCGGCCGCGGCGTCGACGAAGGCAAGCCGTCGGAGGACGGCCCGAGCCAGCAGGCCGCGAAATACGTCTCGCGCGGCCTGACCCGCTCGCGCACCGACAACCTCGTGGTGATGCGCGGCGGCTCGTCGTCACCCTCCCCTGCAGGAGGAGGGTCGATCGGAAGCTCCGCTTCCGATCGGGGTGGGGTGAATCTCACCGCCCTCTCCCACGCCCGCACCGGTGACTCCCTCGACGGCGCCGTCGCCCTGAAGCAGGAGCCGCAGCACGACCTCTCGCCCACCGAGAAGCTCGAGGCGCTGCAATGGAGCAAGGCCGGCACGGCCAACACGCAAGTGGCCTCCAAGGCCGAACGCCGCGCCGAAGCCAAGGCCAAGGGCTACGAAGGCGAGATGTGCTCGGAGTGCGGGAATTTCACGCTGGTGCGGAATGGCACCTGCATGAAGTGTGATACGTGCGGCAGCACGACGGGGTGTTCGTGAACCACCCGACTACTACTGTGCTGCCGCGGGTTAGTTAGCGGTTAGCACAAACTACAATGTCTGCGGCGAGCCCTTGGTTTGCCGCAGATCACTAAACCGAACAAAAAGTGAATCAACGAACTGGTTAGGCTTATGAATTGGCAATCTAGGGTTGGAGTCAATTTCCGCCCTTGAACCGCGGAGATCCAGCCAAGGTACTGGCGGGGTAGGTTTCTGGAGGAAGCGGACTACCGGCTGATCATCGCCGGAGTTTACAGCGACCTCAGCAGACTTACTGAACGAAGCCTTGGCGCTTGATGGAAGGCCAAAAGGATGGCTACGAACCCACCCAAAGGCGACGGACACCGCAATGGTGCTGTCCGCGATCGTTCGCAAGTTTACAATCCCAAGAACGAAACCTGGACCAAACGCGACAGCGAAAGTGGTCGCTTCATGGACCAGAAAGCCGACGACAAGCCGTTCAAAGGAGTACGGAAGGAAAAGTAGTCATCAGAGCCGCCGTAGCGCATGAGCCGATCGCGAACGGCGCTACGGCGCAAATCTTTTCATTTGGAGGTTTTATGGTTGACTACGCTTACACGACCGTCACCGGAAAGATTAAGGCACTGCTGGAAAAAATTAGATCTGCAGGTGTACCTCAAAAGGTTACAACGGCATGGCTTAAGACGATTGGCTTTACGTCGAGCAACGACACCACTCTAATCGGCGTTTTGAAGTTTATCGGTTTTACAGATCAAAGCGGGGTCCCTAACTCCACGTGGATTTCCTACCGAGGGGCCAAGCATAAGACGGTGCTCGGTGATGCCATTCGTAAAGGATATGCTGAACTATATGCAGTTTACCCCGATGCGCATCTTCGTCCAAACAACGAGCTCACTCACGTATTTAGTATCAGTTCGACTGCGGGAGCCCAAGTTGTCGCGAAAACAGTTGCCACATTCAAAGCGCTCGTAGAGGAAGCCGAATTTCCCGCTTCATCTGAGCCGGAGCAAACGATGATGGAAAGTGGCCCGCTTCACACGGCAGCAGCCACTCACGCGTACGGGATGCCTGGCATCCCATACGCAAACGGCACGGGCCCCGGACTTCACATCGACATCCAAATCCATATTTCCCCAGAATCGACGCCCGACCAAATCGATAAAATATTCGAAAGCATGGCGAAGCATCTCTATGGCCGCAACGGTGACTGATGTCAGTTCGCAACATTTTTGCAACAGCCCAAGCGATCCATACTGAAGTTGCTGCCCGACTCGGACCACCTGAAGAAGGGCTAGCTTCTACAACCCAGCCGGTCATCATGATGTCGCTCGTGCGTGGCACGCGCGGGTACATCGAGAAAATCTCCAATCAGGTCAACGGAGCATATGAGAACGGCTGGTACGACGCTTGCGCTGTAATGTTGCGTCGTCTTATAGAGACCCTGATCATTGAGGCCTTTGAGTTTCACAATATCGAGACGAAAATCAAAAACCCATCAGGCGACTTTCTCTACTTGCGCGATCTTATCGACAAAGCCCTCTCTGAGAAAAGTTGGAATCTCGGACGCAATACAAAGCACGCTCTCCCGAGGCTTAAGGAAATCGGTGACAAGTCGGCTCATAGCCGACGGTTTGTGGCTCAACGGGGAGACATTCAGCCACTCCTAAGTGATATTCGCACAGTGGTCCAAGAGTTTATCTATTTGGCCCAGTTGAAATAGCCGAACTCGGACCGGTCAGCATAGCGCCCCGGGCTTCATTCTCTACATGCACTTGCACATCTTCTCCGATCTCCACGCCGACATGGCCGACATCAAGCCGATCGAGGCGCTGCCCGGGGTCGATGTGGTCGTGGTCGCCGGCGATGTCTGCGAGGGGGCGGTGAACGGGTTTGCGCGGCTGCGCGAGATCGTGGCGGAGGACGTGCCGATCGTCATGGTGATGGGCAACCATGAATATTATCACCGCACCTACCCTGAGGAGCTGAAGCTGGCGCGCGCCGAGGCGGCGCGGTTCGGGGTGCATCTCCTGGAGAGCGAGGCGGTCGTGCTCGCGGGCGTACGCTTTGCGGGCGCCACGCTGTGGACCGACTATGCGATCTTCGGCCCCGGCAGCGAGGCGGAGGCCATGGCCGCCTGCGGGGACACGATGCACGACCACCGCTGCATCATCTGGCAGGACGAGCCGTGGCTGCGGTTCACGCCGCGGGAGGCGCTCGGCCTGCACCTGACATCGCGCACCTGGCTCACGGGCCTCTTGGAGACGCCGTTCGACGGCCCGACCGTCGTCGTCACCCACCACGGCCCCGGCTGGGGCTCGGTCGCCGAGCGCTATCACAACGACCTGACCACCGCCGCCTTCGCCTCCGATCTCTCCGCGCTGATCCTCGCCACCCAGCCGGCACTGTGGATCCACGGCCACATCCACACGCCCTCGGACTATCGCGTCGGCACCACCCGCGTGATCTGCAACCCGCACGGCTATGGCCGCGAGAACCCGGATTTCGATCCGGAGCTGGTGGTGGAGGTGTAGTCGCCCGCTCGGCGTGGCTGGGCACGCTCTCTCCTCCGTCATTCCGGGGCGCGCGAAAGCGCGAGCCCGGAATCCATAAGCACGAGCGGCTATGAGTTGCGAGATGCAGGCCGCGGCGATGTGTGCCCAGCCCCGCGGCCTGTGAGTATGGATTCCGGGCTCGCGCTTCGCGCGCCCCGGAATGACGTGGGGAGAGAACACGCACCCTCTGCCGGCTCGGCCTCCGGCGCTACTTGAAGCACACCGCCTTGTCGCCCGCCGCGAACGAATTCCCCGGCATCGGCCGCAGCGGGAGTTACAGTGACGCTGCACTTTACTCGATCTGTTTGCGCTCGAACGCCCTCACCCACTCCCGCTGAGAGTCCGTATCCGGCACGCGCACGCCGCGCGCGGCGGCGATCCGGTCGAAGGCCTCAGCTCCATCAATGCTCAGCCGAATCATCACGCAGGCCGCGATGACGGCGGAGCGGCCGATGCCGGCGCGGCAATGGATCAGGACCGTCTGGCCGTCCGTCAGCCGCGCGGCGACGTCGTGCGCGAGCTGCAACGCTACGCTGCGGCTCTCAGGAAGACCACGGTCGGGGATCGGAAATGACACGAAGGCCATGCCGTGTGACTGGCACAGCGCGGCCTCGCGCTGAAGGCCGAGGTCATGAACCTCAGCCGGCTCCAGCAGGCTGACGACGACAGCGACGCCCTCGCCCTTCCAGGCGCCGATGTCGTCCGCCAGCCAGTCTTCCGCCCGCGGCCGCGCCGCGATGGCGAGCCGGCCGGCGATGGGCAAGTCGATCCAGTGCAGGCGGGACATGGTGATGCTCCTGTCATGAATGAGCGTTCGTAACCCGGATGAGCGAGAGCGACATCCGGGATCGCGGCTATCGAGACGGATGCACTCTCAGGCCGCCCGAACATCATACCGCGTCCGCTACACGATCCCCAGGATTTCCCGGTGCAGCGGAACGATCGCCGACACGCCGCAGTTTACTACGAACCAACAACGAAGGAGGTTCGTTCATGAAGATGGCAATCGTCTTGACGGCGGCTCTGTTCGCCGCTTCGCCTGTGTTCGCCGCAGAGACCGGCGCAAGTTCGCACGGCGCGTCGAAGAAAGCGCCCGGCCAGCAGATGCAGCGTAGCAAGACGTCGACGGCGCCCGGCGCTTCGGAGTACGCGCCCGGTCATCAGAGCAACACCGCCGCCGGCCCGGGGCATTCCGAGAGCGCTCCCGGCCAGCGCATGACGACCACCGGCTCCAGCACGCATAGGAAGTAGTGGGCGCGCGAACGGGATACGATCCCGCTTCTCGGCCCCCCCCTTTCGCTTGAAGACACAGAAAAGCCGTAAGCCTCTCAGTTCATCTTCCAGACATCCTAGGGAGTCACATGCGCAAAGCGATCTTCATCCTTGCAACATCGATTTCAACCGCGCTGATCGTGCCCGCCAGCGCGTTGCCTCGCGCTCCCCTTCAGGTCGATCGCGGCGCATCTGATCTCATCGAGGTGAGAGGCGGTCATGGCCATGGTCATGGTCAAGGCTGGGGCCGCGGCGGCGGTCACCGGGCCTTCGGCTGGAGTCGCGGCCGAAAGGTGGGTTGGCGCGGTCATCACTGTCCGCCGGGCCACTGGAAGAAGGGATGGTGCTGATCGGCCGGACCAGGAGCGTTAGCAAGCGTAGGGCGGATGAGCGGAGCGTAATCCGCCGCTTGACCAGATCGGCGCGTTACGCTTCGCTAACGCGCCCTACGCGGCGAGCCCTGGGCTCCACCTCCCTGCCCGCCATGAACCTCCACATCATGACGTGCCGATCGTCATGGTGATGGGCAACCATGAATTTGATCACCGCACCTTTCCCGAGGAGCTGAAGCTGGCGCGCGCCGAGGCGGCGCGGTTCGGCGTGCATCTGCTGGAGAACGAGGCGGTCGTGCTCGCGGGCGTACGCTTTGCCGGCGCCACGCTGTGGACACGACTATGCTTCCCGCGCGCTTTGGTTGACCTGCATCAACAGCGTCGAAGTGAATCCGCATCAAGCTGTCATCGTCAGAGAAGCGGAGGCAGTATCATGGCCGACTCGCAAGCATCTCTCGTCCCATCCCACGACGCGCCCGATCCGCACCGTCAAATCGATTCAGCCGCTTGGGCCGTATTCTTCATCTGGCTCGGCGTAGTCATGCTCGCAGGGCTTCCCTGGGGCTGGTTCCTGGTGGGCGTCGGCATCCTCATCCTGGGCGCACAGATAATGCGGACGCAGCGGAGCCTAAAGGTCGACAGGTTCGGCGTGGTCATCGGGGTCATCATTCTTGCGGCCGGCCTGTGGGATCTTCTTGCCTTGCCGTTGCCGCTCATGCCGATGATCCTGATCGTGCTGGGCGGATATCTGCTCTGGAAGACGCTTTCGACGACGGAATCCCCCTAAAGCGGCGCACGAAACATCAGGAGGCTCGGACGAGCGGGACAGCCCCGTAGGGTGCGGGCGATTCGCAATGGTGGGCACGCGCCGCCTTGCGGCGGCGCTTTTCCCACCCTACGGCAGCTACTTGAAGCACACCGACTTATCATTCGGGTCGAACGAATTGCCCGGCATCGGCCGCAACGGCGTCAGCTTGGGGTTGGCATTCGTCAGCCGCTTCGAATACGCGCCCAGCGCTGCGTTCATCGTGTTGAGCCGGTCCTGCGCGTCGGTGCGCTGCAGGGGGAAGGTGATGACTCCGGAGTTGTACACCTCGGCACGCGACCATTGCTGGCCCTGCACGATGCGGCCGACGAGGCGGGACTTCAGGTCGGCCGCGCTGTCGCTGGCGGCGCTCTTGGCGCCGACGACGTTGGGCGGCAGCAGACTGGGGTTGACGATCCAGCCGCGCGGCTTGGCGACGGTGTTGCCGAACAGGATCAGCTCGTCGACGGTGTTGTTCAGCGCCACATAGTCGCGCAGCGGCAGGCTGGCGTCGCCGGTGCCGGTCTCCTGGACGTGGCTCGCGAGATGCGGCCCCGTGGCGCAATAGGTGCCGAAGCTGAGCTTGATGCTGCCGGAGCTCATGGCCATGTAGCTGCCGACATCCGAGCCGCCCGGCGGCGACGGCGCGTCGTCACCACAGAAGGTGCCGTGCGACGAGGCATCCTGCAGGGAGTGCAGATAGAGCCCGATCCGGGCGATCTGCACCGGCACCGGCGGCTTCCTGGGATCGTCGAACAGCACGCCGGTCGTCCGGCTCTTGTCGTCCAGCCAGGACTTGAGTTGGGTGTAGTCGACGACGCCGTTGCTGTTGTCGAGCACCTTCGGTCCCGAGGTGATGTTGATGGCCGGCCCGATGGCGTAGTTCTCCAGCAGCGGCACGTTGCCGCTGATCGGCACGTTCGCCAGGCATTGCGGGCCGCTGAAGTTCGAGGAGCCGTTCGGCACCGTGTATCCGGCGGTGCACAGCAGGCCCGGGCCGTCGTCGGGCTTCATCGCCCATTGCCGGAGATCGTACAGCGTGCCCTGATAGACGCTGTCGATGGTCACGGGATAGCCGGGCGGCGGATAGTGGAACGGATACACCGCCTGCACGCCGCTGGCGCCGTGCACGTCGGTGCCCTGCCCGTTCGGCGAGAAGTTCAGCAGGTAATGATACAGCGGCCCGTCGGTGGTGTTGTTGGTGCGCTGGAAGCCGTTGAACTTGGCGGTGATGTAGCTGGCGCCGGAATTGGTCGATGTCGCCTGCCCGCCGCACTGGTCGATCGGCGCATATTGTGCGTAGTCGGAATTCTCGTTGTAGGCGGCGATCCAATAGGCCACGTCGGCGCGATAGCCGAGCGCCTGGGCGATGAAATAGGTGGAGTCGGCGTGGATCATGCTGCGGCCGGGCGGAATGACGGCGAACTGCACCGCCTCGAGCAGGCAGCCCCGGTTGAGCGCCTCCGCCGGATTGCGGCACGCGCTGGCCGGCGCGAGACAATTCCTCAAGCCGTCCTTCACGCGCGGGATGCAGATGTCCTCCAGGAACGCCTGCGCGGGGTGCGGCGCGGTCAGGCCCCAGCCGAGAACGGCCGATCCCACGACGACGGAGAGGGTCGACAATGCAAAGCCAATGCGCATGAAAAACTCCTTGGTGATTGAAATCCAGCCGGTCGGGAGCTGAACCATGGCCAAACGCCACGTCTCTCAAGCCACGCGAAACGCTGCGTGAGGCTTGCCTCGCGGATTCGGCGAGGATGATTTGCCCCCATCTCGATCAAAATATCAACCTATAGTTGTCACGACAAATGCATCGCCTTCGCAAAGATGCGCGCTACTTGGCCCGCCGACGGCTCGCCGTTGACGCAGGTCTTTCAGACTCGCATCATCACGCCCTGATGTATCGCGATGTCACCGAGCCGCCGTCGGAGGTGCGCTATCGCTGCCCGTGCTGCCGCTTCCTCACCCTGGGTGAGCGCGGCGGGTTCGAGATCTGCCCGGTCTGCTATTGGGAGGACGACGGCCAGGACGACCACGATGCCGACCTCGTCCGTGGTGGTCCCAATGGAGCGCTGTCGCTGACCGAGGCACGCGCCAATTTCAAGACCCACGGCGCCTCGGAGGCGGCGCATCGTGCGTGCGTCCGTCTCCCCCGGCGGACGACGAGCGCTAGCTCGTCGCACGATGCGGGACCGTCATCGGCCCGACGGGAGACGCCGGATGTTGTCATCGCTGGATGCCACCACGCGGCATAGCGATCGCAGGCGAGCACCAAGCGCTAGCGTCATGTCGCAGGGAACGAGCCGTTCAGCTCGCTCCGTCTCGTTTGCCATGAGCGTCGTTCTTCTCGCGCTGAGGAGAGATCTTCCAGTCGCGACCTGCCTTACGGTGGTCCCAATCGATGCCGGGTCCCATCCGGTGCAGCGTGTGCTGCTTCCGACGTTCGCTGGTCGACTGCCCCTTCTCTCTTGCCGGCACGCCTGAACTCGCTTTGGTCTCCGCGGGATTGGGGGAAGGTTTTCCTTGCCCCTGAGCGAACAAGGGATTGAGGCTGACTGACGCCAGCAAGACGATCATGAAGGCAAAAGTACGCATGGAACAGCTCTCCCTTTGCATGTCACATCGACCATCCGGCCGCGACCTCGACAGGAGCACTCTGAAGGTCGCGGACGGCTGCGGATTGATCTGGATCAGATATCCCGCGGGACCAGGCAATCGCGGCTCGCCGGAGCGGATTGACCAGCGATGGATGGAACATGCCTTTGCCTGAGCCGTTCCTGGGTGAAGTGCGGATCGCGGCTGTTTACAGAGCAGACAGATGACCAAGTTTGCGAAGGGCGACCACGTCTCCTGGAACTCGGAGGCCGGCCGCGTGACCGGACGCATCGTCGCGGTGCATGTGCGCGACTTCGACTACAAGGGCTATCGTCACCGCGCCAGCAAGGACTCTCCGCAATACGAGATCAAGAGCGACAAGAGCGAGCACATCGCCGCTCACAAGGAGAGCGCCTTGACCAGGGTGAGCGGCGATGAGGCTCGCGGTTCGCAGGGATGACCGAGCACTCACCCGCCAAGACCGCAATGACACGGGCGCGCGACGCGCTTCCCGTCTTCACCATCGGGCACTCCACGCGGACGATCGCCGAGTTCGTCACGCTGTTGCGGGCCGGCGAGGTTCAGCTCGTCGTCGATATCAGGCGCATCCCGCGCTCGCGGACCAACCCGCAGTACAATTCGGAGGTGCTTCCGGCCGAGCTCGCGCGCCATCAGATCGGCCATCTGCGCATTGCCGAGCTCGGCGGCCTGCGCAAGACGAGCGGCATTTCACCGGACAAGAACGGCTTCTGGACCAACAAGAGCTTCCATCATTACGCTGACTACGCCCTGTCCGATGACTTCCGGCGCGGCTTCGATCGCCTGCTGACCGTGTCGGCCGCGCAACGCACGGCCATCATGTGCGCGGAGGCGGTGTGGTGGCGCTGTCATCGTCGCATCGTCGCCGACTACCTGATCGATGCCGGCCGCGCCGTGTATCATCTCATGGGCCACGACGAGGTTCGTGCGGCGACGTTATCTGAGGGTGCGGTGCGAGCCGGCGACAGATTGACCTATCCCGGCTCGAACAACGAATGACACGCAACTCGCGGCGCAGCCGACGCGCTCCGCATCGCGACCAGGCTAGGTCTCCTCCTCCATCGTCACCGCGACGGCGCCGATGGCCGACAGCCGCACCTTGTCGCCTTCGACGCCGGCGACGAGACCCTTGTCGATGAAGTGATGATGCCCCTTGTGGCTGCCCTCGCCGCTGTCCTTCCTGGTCAGCTTGATGCGGTTGCCGTCGACGCGGTCGACGGTGCCGACATGCGCGCCGTCGGCGCCGATGACTTCCATGTGTTCCCTGATGTCCTGCATGACGCGTCTCCTTCATGGCTGATGATGGGTCTGAAACTGCCTCAACCGGCGGGGTGCCCGAACTGTTCCGTCCGCGCACGGAGCCGTCGGGCGGATCAGCGCAGCGTGATCCGCCATTCCTCCGCAGGCGGCGGTTACGGCTGCGCCAAACCCCGCCCTACGGACTCTCGTCATTGCGAGGAGCCGAAGGCGACGAAGCAATCCAGGGCGGCACGAGAATTCTGGAGTGCCGCGGATCCTGCCACGGGCTGCGCCTTGGCGCGGACCCGTCGGCTGGCAATGACGCGAAAATCCGCCTGCGCCGACAGGCCATTTTCATCAGCGGCCTCAAGCTGATCTGGCCTGTCCAGTCCTTCGGTGAAAAATAAATCACTTTCGCTTTTTCAAAAATCATGATTGTCTACGCCCATCCCGGCCCGCCGAGAGGGGCGTATCGCGATCGTCACGAGACGTGGGCCGGAGATGCGGTGGCTGTGAGTGTGCCGCAGCGGGCTCGAGGCCCGCCGACGAACGGCACGCTTGCGGACGTGAAGACGCGTGGTCCTGGCGCCCCGAAGCTGGCGCCAAGTGCGGTGGTGATGATGATCGCGCCGCGCGACGGTGGCTAACAAGCCGGACACCGGGGAGATCGCGACATAAGCGTGAAAACCATCGCGCGGGGAATGCCGGGATGCTTCGGCTGAACCTGTGGTGACTGCCGCCTGCTTATCTTCTGCAGGCGGGCCATGGGTGCGGCCAGCGCCCGGCATTCCCCGCGCCCTCTCCCTTCAGAGGGCCGACGACCGGCAAGGCTCGGGCGCCATCTGCGTCGCGGGATCGCGCCCGCTTGGCGATGCTACGCCTTGCGCACGGTGCCGAGGAAGCCCTCCACCGCCACGCGGAAACGATCGGCATCGGTGGACATGCGGCGGACGGAATCGACCATCGCCGCGCCCGCATTGCCGGTCTGGCGGTTGAGCGCTGCGACCGAGCCGATCGTGTCGGTCACGGCGCGGGTGCCCTGGGCGGCATGCTGGAAGTTGCGCGAGATCTCGGTGGTGGCGGCGCGCTGCTCTTCGACCGCCGCGGCGATCGCCGTCATCTTCTCGTCGATGCTGGAGATGTTGTGGCTGATGGCGCGGATCGCCTCGACCGACTCGCCGGTGGCGGCCTGGATCTCGGCGATCTGGCGGGTGATGTCGTCGGTCGCGGTCGCCGTCTGCGCCGCGAGGTTCTTGACCTCGCCGGCGACCACGGCGAAGCCGCGGCCGGCTTCGCCAGCGCGCGCCGCCTCGATGGTCGCGTTGAGCGCCAGCAGGTTGGTCTGCGCGGCGATCGCGGTGATCATCTTAACCACCTCGCCGATGCGGTTGGCGGCGCGGTCGAGCATCTCGACGGTGGCGTTGGTCTGCGCCGCCTTCTCCACCGCCTGGCGCGCATCGGCCGCCGAGGCCTGCACCTGGGCCGCGATCTCGGAGACCGACGCGGTCAGCTCCTCGGTGGCGGCGGCGATGGTCTCGAGATTGGTGGTCGCGGTCTCCGCGGCGCTGGCGACCGCGGCCGTCTGCTCGGTGGACTCATCGACCAGCTTGCGGACCTCGCCGGCGCTGGAATCGAGCTGGCCGGTCGAGTTGCCCATGCTGACGATGACCGCCTGCACGGTGTCGTCGAAGCTCTTGCAGGCGCTGTCGATCGCCTGCGAGCGCTCCAGCCGGCGGCCCTGGTCGAGCTCGCGCTCGCGCGACAGCTGCTCGGCGGTGGCGGCGCTCTCGCGCAGGCCCTCGAGGGCGGCAGCCATGGCGCCGAACTCGTCGGCATGAGCGAATTGCGGCACCGGCGTCTGGTAGTCGCGCTGGCCGATGCGCTGGATCGCCTGCATCAGGACGCCGACCGGGCGCATCAGGCGGACGCGCACCGCGCGCAGCGCCAGGCCGGCCACCACGAGCGCGGTGATGAAGGCGAGCGACTGGACGATCAGGCTGCTCAGCGCCGCGGTCTTGATCTCCTCGGCGCGCGCGATCGAGCCGTCGAGCGCGGTCATGCCGATGGCGATGATGCCGGCGAACGGGCCCTGGCAGAACGCGTTCCATTCCGGCGCCGGCATCGCCGGCTTGCCGCTGCCGTCGAACCCCTTGGTGAGCTGGTCCATGCGCTCATGGGCGGCCTCGACCTCGGTGCGCGAGGTCTTCACGGCCCCGGCGAGCCCGGTGCTGCCGCCCCCCGCCAGGAGGTCGTCGAGCCCGGACCAGCCGGCCGCGACGGTGCCGCGCCATTGCGCGATCGCGCCCTTCTGGGCGTCGTCGAGCGGCTTGGAGGCGTTGATGTTGGGGCGCAGCGCCGAGCATTGCAGGCCGTAGCGGTCGCGGACCTGCCAGGCCAGCCGCCGCGCCTGCACCATCTTGGCGATCGCCGGATCGGTCATCCAGGCGCGGTTCGAGACGGCGAGCGAGGCAGCGTTGGCGACGTCCAGCGTCTTGGTCATTGCCTGGTACCAGGCCTGCGTACGCGCCAGCACGCGTTCGGAGCGCGGCTTCGCGGCTTCATCGAACAACAGCTTGAACTGCGGAACCGTGGCGTCCCAGCTCGATTTCAACCCGGCCATGAGGTCGTCGCGCTCGGGCATGTCGACGCCGGCGAGCGCGGCGACGATGCCGTCATAGCCCTTGGCCTCGATGCCCTGATATTCGGTGAGCTTGGCGCGCGGATCGTCCTCGCTCAGCAGCACGCTCTGGATGTCGCCGCGGTGGGCGCGCATGACCAGGACGTTCTGGAAGATCGCCTTGTCGGCCGCGGTCAATTGCTCGGTCGCGACGCTCTCGCGATAGCGGCCCGCGGCGCCGCTCATCAGGATCGCCGTGGACACCAGGATGCCCGCCGCCAGCACCGACAACAGCACCATCAGCAGAGTACTGACCGATTTCTTCATCACGCCCCGCCCCACACCAGAAAGTGGCAGGATGACGCGATTGCGCAAATTCTTCCTTAACCATGGACCGGCACACCGGCGGCCGAGGTAATCAGTTGCCGAAATCCCCTGCCCCACGCCAACAAAAAATGCGCAAGCCGCAACGCGGCAGCCGCTGGCGCGCGCTGCGGCGCGATGCGAAGCGAATCGCGGGGCGCGGTGCGCAGTGGCTGGGCCGGACGGTGAGCGCGGCGCCGCGGTGGATCAAGATCGCCTGCGGCGCCTTGGTGCTGCTCGTGACCTTCGCGCTGGTCAATCTGGCCTATCACGTGCTGCGCAAGCCGACCGAGCTGTTCGTGGTGACGGGTCATTCGCTCGACAAGGAGCCGGAGGAGACTTGGCGCCAATATGGCGCGCTGTTCCGTGAGAGCTCGACACGATTGATCACGCCGGAGCTGCTCGCCGCACTGGCGCAGACCGAGAGCTCGGGCAATCCGGTGGCGCGCACCTATTGGCGCTGGCGCTTCGCGTGGAATCCGTTCGCGCTGTATCAGCCGGCGTCCAGCGCCGTCGGCTTGTTCCAGATGACCGACGGCGCCTTTGCCGACGCCGCACGGTTCTGCATCCGGGATCACGAGGTGGTCAGCGACGGCTGTGGGTCGCCGAGCCTGTACGTCCGCGCATGGCCGGCGCATGCGGTGGCGCTCACGGTGATCTCGCTCGACCGCCAGGTCGCTGCCGTGCTCGCGCGGCAGCCTGGCGCCAAGCCGAGCGCGCAGCAGCGGCAGGATCTCGCGGCCGTCATTCATCTGTGCGGCGCCGGGCCGGCGGCCGGGTTCGCGCGCCGTGGCTTCAAGCCGGCGGATGGCGAGCGCTGCGGCGACCATTCGGTCGCCGGTTATCTCGGCCGCGTCAATGCGATGAAGAAGCAGTTTCAGAAGCTCTCGGCGGCGGAGCAGAGCTAGCGCATGGCGCCCGCTCGGCAACATCGCAGCCCGCCCGGTTCCGCGTTAAGCACGTCGGATTCACTGATGTGGGCAAAGCGCGCCCGTTAAGACATTGGCAACGAACTGCCGCGCATTTTCTCCGTCCCATTAGTACAGGAGTCACCATGTCAGAGATCGGCATTCCCGGCGCGCGCATCCGGTCCTTCATCGAGCGGATCGAGCACCTCGATGGCGAATTGGCGGAGCTGAACGAGCAGAAGAAGGAAGTGTTCGCCGAGGCCAAGGGGGAAGGCTTCGACGTCAAGATCCTGAAGGAGATCATCAAGCTCAGGAAGCAGGACCAGGACGAGCGCGACGAGCACGAGACGCTGCTCGACACCTATCTCCGGGCGATGGAAGCGGCCGAGACCGGGCCGGCCAGCAAAACCCCCGAGCGCAAGGCGGCGTGACGCTGCCGACCGACGATGGCGGCGCGCAGCCCATCTGCGCCGCGCGCTGCCCTCCCCGGGATTTTCCTTGCCCGGTTCCATCCGAGCCTCTAACGCTGCGCTACGCTTCTGCCCGCGCCCGAGGATGAGATGACCGACGCAATGACCTGCCCGCAATGCCGCTCCGAGCACGCCTATCAGGACGGCGCGCTATGGGTCTGTCCCGAATGCGGCCATGAATGGAGCGGCGACGCCGCCGTTGCGGCATCGGCCGGCGACGACGCCAGCATCCGCGACGCCAACGGCAACGTTCTGGCCGACGGTGACAGCGTCATCGTCATCAAGGACCTGAAAGTGAAGGGATCGTCGTCGGTGGTGAAGGGCGGCACCAAGGTGCGCAACATCCGCCTGCAGGAGGCGAGCGACGGCCACAACATCGCCTGCAAGATCGACGGCATCGGCCAGATGAACCTGAAGTCGGAGTTCGTGCGCAAGGCGTAGAGCCTAGTGCTCCCGGAACATTCGCGACGCCATGGCGTTCGGATCAACAACGGGAGGATGGCCATGCTGACGGACGACCAGATCGCGACGCTTTCGGATATCGGCCAGGCGATCGCCTTCTCGCCCGACCGGCAGGACGAACTCGATGGACTGATCCGCGAAGGTTATGTCGCCAAGGACGGCGACATCTACGAGCTGACGGCGAAGGGGCAGAAGATCCTGACCGATCGAGGTGCCGGATTGAACGAGGCCTGACGGACCGGAGGCTCGCAGCACTGGGCATCGGGGCGTCGGTATCAGCGCCACCGGAAAGTCTGGCATCCGGCCAAATATCATGCGGGGAATCGGCGGTTCGTCTGCAAACACCCTTGCGAATCGAACTCTGATTCACCCAATGAACGGCGATATTCCGCCCGAAGACCGAAAACAATGTCCGCGGGCGCCGCAGGACTGCGCAGGCGCTGCCTGTTATTTGACGCAACAGGTCCGGCTCAGGCCCGGCACTCAGGCCGAACAGCACAACACGGGCAAATCGCCAATTGATCGAGCAGCAAACGCAGGCCGGTTGCCGAACGCTGCGTGATCCAAGCAGTGAATCCGTCACGCTTCTGTGGTCATGAAGTGACACCCGTAGCAATCCGTTCCGTAGCAGCACGGCGTGGATTCATAACTTGGCATGAACTCTGCTTTCCCGATCCTGACCGGGTCCCACTCTTTGGAGGCAGAATCAACGTGCTCGTCACTCTCGTCGCAATGCTATGCAACGGCCAGCTCTGCATGGAGAAGGTCGTCACCAACAGCGAGATGTCCGGCATCACGATGACATCCTGCGCCGTCAGCGCGCAGATCGGAATCGCAGACTGGATGTCCAAGGGTCCCTATCACGAGTGGCATCTGCAGAGTTACAAGTGTGTCGCCGGCAAGTACGTGCCGAAGACCAACGCCTGATCCGCTTTGTCCGTCCGGCTGGCGCCCGGATATCCGGGGCCGGCCGGCCAGGCGGAAGAGCTCTGCACTGCTGTCGAATGTTCGACCCCAGTCGCGTCGCATTCGGGACATGCGCAGCAAAAAACGCTGCCGTCAGCGTGCAAACGCGCCCTGAATCGGCGAATTCGATGCGCAATGGCGCTGGCCCGCTTCGTGCAACGCCCCTCAGCGACAATGAGGGATGACGTCATGCCGTTCTACAGCTTCCATTGCGCAGCCTGCGCAGAGGATATCGAGTTGCTGATCGGGATTTCTGAAAGGCCGGTCTGTCCGACCTGCGGCAGTCGCAAGCTGACCCGCCTGCCCTCGCTACCGGCGCCGCCAGCGCGCAGCCCCGGCCTGATCAAGGCGGCGCGCAGCCAGGCAGCACGCGAGGGGCACCTCAGCAACTACAGCCGCGCCGAACGGAAGAAGCGCTGACCCGGCCGCGGCCGCCGGCCCTCGGCCTCAGTCCGATGTGATCTGCACCTCGGGCACGTCATCCTCGGGATCGTCGATGTCGAGGCCGTCCTCCTCGTCCAGATCGATCCCGGAGAGGCAGATGTCACCGTCGTCGATCACAAGCTCGACTGGAGCCAACGTCCGGCCCTGACAGGGCCCGATGAAGCATTGTCCGGTATCGAGGTCGAACTGCGCACCATGCTCGCCACAAACGAGGAAATTGCCTTCCTCGTCCATGAACTCGCCCGGGTGCTTGTCGAGGCGGGCGCCCTGATGCGGGCAGGCATTCTCGAAGCCATAGAAATTGTTGCCCTTGCGCGTGACCAGGATCGGCCAAGGCTTGGCGCTGCCGTCGGGCTCGCGGCGCTGGAGAACGAAGCCCCGCGCCGCGCCATCGTCCACCTCATAGGTCGCGCAGATCGCAAACAACGTGCTCATCATCCGCCTCTTCTCGCCTCGCCCGGCGTTCTTGGCGCATCCGCGACATCACAGGCGCGCTGAAGAGGGTCGCAGCAAGCAGCATGCCAGCCAGTGCCTGACAGGCAGATCGCGGGCCTCAGACCGCTCGCATGCCGAGGCGGCCGATCCCGGGAAATTTCAGCGCCGGCCGACGCAGATCGACGCCGAGAACTCCCCCGAAGAAGTTCAGCTCGACGCCCTCGATCCACCCGACGGTGACACCGAGATAGCCGCCGAGCGATACGAACAGACCGGTCCCGGAGGCCGTGCGCCCCCACCAGCCGTCAAAGGGGAAGTCCTTGCCGATTGCGGTTGGCGGCAGCACGGCGTTCAGCTCAGGAACCGCGTTCAGCGCCGCCTGCACGAAGGTGTTCGAATTCGGCCCCGGCCAGGCGTTGTAGTCGCCATAGGCGCGGAAGCGGTAGTTCTCGATCACGCTGCGGATCCTCGGGATCACCCGCTCGGCTTCATCGCCGTCGACGGCCAGCACTGTCTCCGGCAATGCACCGAACCAGCGACCATCGGGCGCGAAGCCATCGACCCGGATCGGCTCACCCCACGCGGTGTAGTCGTAGCGGGTGTAGCGCGGGCCGCCCTTCTCCTTCACGACGATCCAGGTGTGGACCGCGAAGATGCCACGCCAACGCACCGTGCGCGCAGCGAATACGCGCACCATCGCGTCGGCATGCTGCGCCGGCGATGGCAGCAGGCCCGCGCTCGAACGGTCCGCAGTCTGCCAGCTGCCGCGACGATCGCCGCGCAGATAGTTCGCGGCCGACAGCGAGATGGGCACGAAGATGAGCAGGAGGAAAGCGAGCACGGGCTTTTTCACGATGGGCGAGAACAATGGAGGCACCGAGGAGTGACAGCCATGTAGTCATCGCGCCCGCCCTCGCCAGCGCCGGCCGGCACGCCACCTTCACAATCCGGACACCAGGGCAGCGCTGATGACTCAGTGCCGACGGAAACCACCGTCCGGGCCGGAACGCCCGCCGCCGCGAGGGCCGCTGACGCCGACACGCGCAGCGCCCATGGCGGGGCCGCCCCCGATATGCGCCAAGCCGATTTGCGGCGAAGTCCCGATCATGCGCATGCCGCCCATCTGCGCGCGGGCGCTCTGCGGCGCACCGCTGCTTCGGCTCATCAATGGCTGCACCATGGGTGGCGTTGCAGCTCGAGCGGGAGCACCAACCACGACCGGAGGTGCGCCGGGGCCGGCGGCAGTCGCAGGCGGCACACGACCTTGCATGCCCGAAGGCGGTCCGGATCGTTGGCCCGTGCCGGCGACCGCGCCCGCTCCGGCGCTAGGCTGGATCATCCCGCCGGGACCACGACCCGGCATCCCCGGGGTCATGCCAGGCTGAGGCGGATTTTGCGCGATGACCGGCGGATGGCGATGCCAGTAGCGGTTCCAGAACGCGTGCCGATGATACCAAGGCCGTCCGAAATAGAAGCTGCTCCAATAGGTGGTCAGCGTGAAGCCGACAGTCGGCACGTACTCGACATATTCGGGCAGGTAGACGTACTGCTCACGATACAGATAGGCGAGCGTCCGCGCCGCGACCCAGCCGCGTTCGCCTCCGAAGCTGACATCGCACCATGCGCCGCCTTGAATGCAGCCATGGATGGTGATCCTGGCGCCGACTGGAATGCGCTCGACGACGGGAAAACCGGGGCCGGGTCCTGCGCGCATGGTGGCCGCGGTGCGCACCAGGCCCGGCGCGGCCACCGCCAGCGAGGCGGGCGTGACAATCAACAGCGCAGCAACGAGACACGGTCTGAGTTTCACCACGGGCGCCCTCCTGTCTGTTTGCCCGAGCGAGCTCGGGCGCGAGACTCTCGCGCCCCGCATGCGCGGCTCAGGCATCCGGTCCACGGGGATGGTTGCAGACTATCGCGGCAACCTCACGGCGCTCCGTTGTCGGAGAGGAGTTGCGCTGCTCCACCGAGAGCACGGCGAAATGCTTCGTCGAACGTCACGCCACGGAATTGCCACCGATCTTGCTTGCCAGCGCGATCGAGGCGCCATTGCGTGACCCAGCCCAGTTCGGCATCGTCCCAGGTGAGATCGCCAAAGAGCATGACATCAGCGCCGGGAAACCACGGCGCAACCGCCGCGGACTGGACATCGTTCAACTTGGTCCGCTCAATGGCGGCCTTCGAGACCTCGGAGGCGCTTGGCAGAGCGATCTCGAGTCCACGCTTGACGGCCGCTGCGCGCAGCGCGTCGCGCTGCAGATCGGTCCTCCGGTCGTCGGATGCAACGAAGAAAGTACGACCGCCCGACGTCATCGCCACGATCACGGCAATCGACGGGCGCGGCGCTGGCCACGGCTTGATGTTCAAGCTCGCAAGCAACTGATCGATCCGCGCGCGATCGAATGACACAGTCAAGTCATACGGACGGTCGCGCGTGCCCTGCTCGTCGTGCTTCGGCTTGCCCGACATCTGATCGTGATAATCGAAGCCGGTGACGAACTCCGCTGCCCGCGCCTCGAGTGGCGCGAGCCTTGCGTCGTTCCTGAGCTGAAATGCACCGGACACCTTGATCAGCACGTCTTCCAGACATGCTGCAAATGCCGCCCGGCGATTGTCCTCGCCCTGACCGGTCACGACCGTCTGCGCCTGGTACAGGTCGGTCGGAGCCGCATTCGCAATAGTGCAGGCCCCGACGACCATCATCGCCCAGAGCCCGAGACGCCATACGCCCCAACCGCGGAGAGCACCGCACTGCCTCTGCCTCATCGCGCCCTCGATCCGGCTATGTCGGCTATTTCTGCCGGTCGAGCTTGACGATCGTCGGTGTGGCGGCGTCGGACGTCGAGAACGTCACGCGATCGCCGGCGTGGATGTTCTCGATCATGGCATTGTCCTTGATCTTGAACTCCTGGGCCGCTCCGGCCGTGTTGGCACCGACGGTCCCGTTGGGAACGCGCTTGATCGCGATCGTGCCGTTGAGACGGTTGATCCCCGTGACCATGCCCGCCGTGTCTTGCTCCGCTGCCAGAGCGGGCCAAGTCCCCGCAAACAGGGCGACCGTCGCCAGAGTAATGCCAACTGCTCTCATCGCTGTTCTCCTGCCTTGCTTCTCGCGGCAAACAAAACACCACGAATTCTTTGGTTCCCGGAACCTTCAGCTTCGTCGCTGACGACTTTGGGCCGTCTAACGCGCCACATCAATGCGCCGTGCAGCCCGTTTGTCGCCCCCAAGCACTACGCCTACATAAAACATGCTGATCGTCTCCGCCGCTGCGGACGACGCGCGCTCGACCGGGCGCAATCGCGAACCTTCTTCGACCGACACGGCTCGGCCACCCTCATGTAGTGATTTGCACGGATTTGTCATCAGACCAGCGCGTGATCAAAGTTTTCCTGCACTCGCAGTATCGACGCCCCGTAACGCCGAATTCATCAATGCGTCAGGATGCGCCTTGACAGCACAGGCAGCCGGGAGGACGATAACCGCGTCGTCCAATCTCGGTGGCCGTTCCTGACGACGCCGCGATGTCCGAACGACAACAAACCATCTGATTGCAGGGAGGTTCTATGACTCCACCTCCGTACCAGATCCGCTGAGTGCGACGGGACTCGCTTCGGACCATCGCATAGCGGCAAATCACGAACGGCACGCCGGGTCGCGGCTTAGTGGGCTGCATCAGCGAGGCATGGCCCCTTGCCCGCCCGGCGCTGTGCCGTCCATCTGGATCACTTCAGCGCGAGCTTTGTAGCTATCTGCGGCTTGAGGCCCGATACTCGGGTTGATACTGCGCAACGCGAACATTGGAACGTGTGATCAGTCGATCGCGTGCAGCAATCAGTTGACCAATGGCAGCCGAGATACCCGCTCGCGGCATCGCCGCATTCCCAATGTCCCCGACCAATATCCCCGAACGAAATCCTTCATCGCCTGATGCACGGCGGGTGCAGGCGCCACCCGCCGCCGAAGCAATCTGCCGCAGCTACTTGCTGTAGTCGTAGAAGCCCTTGCCGGTCTTGCGGCCGAGCTGGCCTGCGGCCACCATCTCCTTCAGCAACGGCGCCGGCCGATACTTCGGATCGTTGAAGCCGTTGTAGAACACCTCCATCACCGACAGCATCGTGTCGAGACCGATCAGATCGGCCAGCGCCAGCGGACCGATGGGGTGATTGCAGCCGAGCTTCATGCCCTCGTCGATGTCGGCCGCGGTGGCAATGCCTTCCGAATACGCGAAGATCGCCTCGTTGATCATCGGGCACAGGATGCGGTTTACGGCAAAGCCCGGGCTGTTCTTCGCGGTGATCGCGACCTTGCCGATCCGCTTGGCGAAATCGGCGGCGGCCGCATGGGTCGCATCCGAGGTCTGCAGGCCGCGGATCAGTTCGAGCAGCGCCATCATCGGCACCGGATTGAAGAAGTGCATGCCGATGAAGCGGTCGGGCCGGTCGGTGGCGGTGGCCAGCTTGGTGATCGAGATCGAGGAGGTGTTGGTCGCGATCAGCGCCTCGGGTTTCAGACCGGCAGAGAGGTCCTTGAGGATCTTGAGCTTCAACTCCTCGTTCTCCGTGGCGGCCTCGATGACCAGGTCGCAGTTCGACAGCTTCGCTTTGTCGGCGGTGCCGGTGATGAGCGACAACGCCCTGTCCTTGTCGGCGGTCGTCATCTTCTCCTTCTTGACCAGGCGATCGAGGCTGGAGCCCACCGTCGCCAGCCCGCGCGCCACGGCCTGCTCCGAGATGTCGACCATGACGACCGGAACGCCCGCGGCGGCGCACACCTGCGCGATGCCGTTGCCCATGGTGCCTGCTCCGATGATGCCGACCGTCTGAATCATTGCCGCTTCCTCTCAGTCTCGTATCCGCGGGGACCGCCCCGTCCTGCGCAGTTGCTTAACAGGCTATCGGCCGGCCGGGTAGACCCAAGGCGGCGGGCTGAGAAGGGGCCGGCTGCCCCGCGGTTCGACGGCACCGGGAGCGAACGGTCGCCCCGGGGTCCAAACCAAGAGCCGGCAGACAACCGGCACGGCGCCCAGCCAGAGCCAGCCGCCCGCACCCGCGCCGACGGCGCCGCGCAACGACGCGGCCGGCGACAGCGCGCGCGGCACCGGTCCGCTGAACAGGACCGCTGACCGACACGCCGGCACGGGCGCCCGGGCGGCGGCGGCCGTCGCGTGACGTTGCGTGAGCGCCACGCCAAATCCGTCGGTGTCATCGGAACACCTGTTGAGGCCGACGGTTCTCCACGCTGCAACAGGTCCAATCGAGGAGACCGCCGTGGCGACCGCCGAAACCACCCGACCATCCCCGGAGCCAACGGCGCAGATCGCACGGCATCCGATCCATCCGATGCTGGTGCCGTTCCCTATCGTCTGCTTCATCGGAGCGTTCGTCACCGACATCGCCTATTGGCGGACCGCTGAAATCATGTGGGCGGATATCTCCGCCTGGCTGCTGCTGGTCGGACTGATCATGGGCGTGCTGGCCGGCATCGCCGGGCTCATCGACTTCCTTGGCAATCGGCTGATCCGGTCGCAGGCACCGGCCTGGCCGCACATGGCCGGCAACCTCATCGCCCTGGTGCTGGCCTTCTTCAACAACTTGGTCCATTCACGCGATGCCTGGACCTCGGTCGTGCCGACCGGCCTCATCCTGTCGCTCGTCACGGTGCTGATCCTGCCCGTCACCGGCTGGCTCGGTTGGTCGCTCGTGTATCGTCACAGGGTGGGAGTCGCACGATGACGCCGTCCGGCTCCTCCCGCCTCGCGCCTCTGCTCACAGCCCTCCTGCTCGGAATATCCGCGCTTGGTCTCACCGCGTGCAACGAAGGCGGCGATCCGAACGCCGAGATCGGCGCCAACGTCAAGCTGCCCGCATTGACGCAATACCTGTTGCCGCCGATGAACGTCGCCACGGTGGTCGGCTGGAAACAGGGCGAGACTCCCAAAGTCGCGCCGGGCCTGAAGATCGAGGCGCTCGCGACCGGCCTGCAGCATCCGCGCTCGCTCTACACGCTGCTGGACGGCGACGTCCTGGTGGTGGAATCGAAAGCGCCGCCCCCGGCGCCGGCGAAACGGCCGAAGGATCTCGTGATGGCCCTCGTCGAATCCTGGGCCACGTCGGGCGGCAACACCGGAGCGAGCAACCGCGTCACATTGTTGCACGACGCCAATGGCGATGGCATTCCCGAGCAGCAGAGCCTGTTCATCGACCATCTCAATTCGCCGTTCGGGATCGCTCTGGTCGGCAACGATCTCTACATCGCCAACACCGACGCCATCGTTCGATATCCCTACACGCCGGGCGAAACCCAGATGAAGGATGCGGGCACGACGCTTGCCGCGCTGCCGGGCGGCCCGATCGATCATCACTGGACCAAGAGCCTGGTGGCGAGCCCCGACGGCCGGTTGCTCTATGTGGGCGTCGGCTCCAACAGCAACATCACCGAGAACGGCATCGAGGCCGAGAAGAACCGTGCCGCCATTCTCGAGGTGGATCGCACCACGGGACGCTGGCGGGTATTCGCGAGCGGCCTGCGCAATCCGAACGGATTGAGCTTCGAGCCGCAGAGCGGCGCGCTGTGGACGGTCGTGAACGAGCGTGACGAGATCGGTCCGGACCTCGTGCCCGACTACATGACCTCGGTGAAGGACGGCGGCTTCTATGGCTGGCCATACAGCTATTACGGCCAGCATGTCGATCCCCGCGTGCAGCCGCAGCGGCCGGACCTGGTCGAAAAGGCCATCGTCCCGGACTACGCGCTCAGCTCGCATGTCGCGCCGCTCGGCATGACGTTCTACACCGCCAGCGCACTGCCGCAGGCCTATCGCGGCGGCGCGTTCGTCGGCGAGCACGGCAGCTGGAACCGCACGCCGTTGAACGGCTACAAGGTGGTCTACGTCCCCTTCGATGGCGGCAAGCCGAACGGCGAAGCCCAGGACGTCGTGACCGGCTTCCTCAATGATCGGAACGAGGCGCGCGGCCGGCCGGTCGGTCTCGCCGTGGACAAGACCGGCGCCCTGCTGATTGCCGACGATGTCGGCAATACGGTCTGGCGCGTCACGGCATCCGGCGGCTGACGGCCTTCAGCCGAATGACGCGAAGAATGGAGGACGATATGGGACTGGCTCAATACGCCATCGTTGCAGTCGGCGATCATTGGAGCGTGCTGCATGACGGCAACGCCCATGGCGACTACGCGACCAAAGAGGCTGCGTTCGAATCCGCTGCATCAGCTGCGACGCTGGCCATCAAGCAAGGCCACGAGGTGCATCTCAGCGTTCCGGGCAATGACCCCGATCGCTCGAACAACTAATCAGCACCACAACACTCATCGTGGGTTCCGACGGGACCTCCAGGGATAGTGAAGTGCACGCTAACGTGTGTTAGCGACAGCCCCTCGGCAGGGCAGCAGACTCATGTTCGGAGGATCAACAGGAGTTTCGCCATGAAGGTCACCCGGAACCGGCGCAAGCAGACAGTGTCGTTCCGCCAGCGGCTGCAGCAGGCTGCAGCCGCTGCCCGCGAGGCGGCAGCACGTCTTCCCGCAGGCCCCGAACGCGACATCATGCTGAAGAAGGCGATGCAGGCGGAGACGGCGGCGCATATCAACGAGCTGTTGAGCGCGCCGGTGCTGCACGCCGCGGAGCGCTAGACCACGCGCCGTATCGTCTGCTGCGGCTCTGAAAGGAACCCGAACGCCATCACGACGCTTTGCTTTCGAGGTCTTGTCTCAGCGAGAGGACGATGATGGCCCGGGTCGTGATAGGCACATCGGGATGGCACTACGAGTCCTGGCGCGGCGCGTTCTTTCCGCCGGGACTGCTGATCAGACATCGGCTGCCCTACTACGCCAGCCAGTTCGAGACCACCGAGCTGAATGGCGTGTTCTACAGGACACCGACGGAAGCTGCCGTCCGCGGCTGGCGCGATCAGACCGGGCCCGATTTCGTTTTCGCCTGGAAGGCCTCCAAGTTCATCACGCATTGGAAGCGCCTGTCTGCGCGCTCGGTCAACAGCATCGCGCTGATGGAGAGCCGGCTGTCGCTGCTCGGCGACAAGGCCGGCCCCGTGCTGTTCCAGCTGCCGCCGCAATTCGAAGCGAATCCAGAACGGCTCGAGTCGTTTCTGCCGCTGCTGCCGACGCACCGGCGCTACAGCTTCGAATTCCGTCACCCGAGCTGGTACACACCGGCCATCATGCGCCTGCTGAGGGACGCGAACATCTCGCTCTGCCTGTCGGACCATCACGACGCGCCGGCGCCGTGGAGGCGCACGGCCGATTTCGTCTATGTGCGCGGCCATGGTCCGGGCGGCCGCTACAAGGACAACTATCCGGACGCGACACTCGAGGCCTGGGCCAAGCGCATGCGCGCCTGGGCGTCGCGCGGCATCGACGTCTACGTCTATTTCGACAACGACCAGAAGAGCGCGGCACCCGCCGACGCTCTGCGGCTACGTCGGCTGCTCGCGGCGTCTTCTCACCGGGCAGGCCGCGCAGCGCGCGCCAGCTCGTCCGAACATCGTGCACATCTCTCGGTTTAGGTCTGCAACCAACGAGAGGAACGATCCGCGCGACGCACACTCATCACGCTCGGTTGCCTGGTGCTGGCGGGCCCTTCCCTCGCCCAATCCGTCGGCGAAAAGACCGGGGTGAATTCGGCGCTCGGCATTGTCGCCGGGCACGGAGGACTTCGTCAAGCAGGTCGCCATCAGCGACATGTTCGAACTACAGTCGAACCAGCTCGCCGAGCAGAAGGGCAACGCGCAGGAGAAGAGCTTCGCCGCGCAGATGGTCAAGGATCACACCAAGACGTCGACCGAGCTGAAGAGCATGGTCGAGAGCGGCAAGGTCAAGGTCCAACTGCCCGCCGCTCTCGACAGCGCGCATCAGAGCAAGCTCGACAAGCTGAAGGCCGCGAGCGGCAAGGACTTCAGCTCGGATTTCGACGACATGCAGGTCAGCGCCCACAAGGACGCGGTGTCGCTGTTCGAGCGCTATGCGAAGGGCGGCGACAATCCGGCGCTGAAGGAATGGGCCGGCAAGAACCTGCCGGCCCTGCAGCATCATCTCGAAATGGCGCAGAACCTCGACAAGGGCAAGCGAGCGAACGATATGAGCGCCGGTCCGAGCTGGCCCTCATGATGTTCGGATGCTGTGCCGTGCAGTCCCGTCGTCAGGCGGCGCGGACGGAGGATTGCCGAGTTGATCGATGCTCGACTCGATCCGTACGCGATCGACCTCGATCCGGCCTTGCGGCGCGGTCGACCATCGCGCGCACGTCGGTGAGCTTTGCCTTGGCAGCGCTCAGTCCGTCGAAGATGGCTTGGCTGTCGGAGAGCGTCTCAACGGCCGCTTTCGCTTTGGCGAAGGCGGCGTCGGCCTGCTGCCCGGCCTTGTCGACGGACTTGATCGCTTCGGTTCTGCTCGCGTAGGCGCGATAGTGAGATACCAGCACCTCGCCCCCGAGAACACAGGCAAGCGCCGTGACCGAGAGCATCGATGCCGAAAAGAGCTGACCGACTCGCATTGATGCATTTCCAGTTGCTTGTTTTGATCAACCCAGAAGCCGGAACTAAGGGGGCCTTAACTACACAGGTTTCGCCGAGCGCCAGATCGTCGCGATCACGCATCGGGTCCCGTAATTTCACGGGCTTCGACGGTGATGCCGCATCAGATTTCATGAGAGTTCCACGACAGGGGCGCGAAGGACTGGTCGGACTCGCGCGATGTTGCCCAGCTCCGAGCATCGCTGAGGGCAGGAGCATCGCCAAGATGCCGCAGCAGTCCCCGGCCGCGGGCCGCACTTTGGTTCCGCGCGCAGGTGCAGAAAGATCAGCGGTCAACGCGGTATCATGCTAACATAAGTTATTGAAGTCGCACCGAATGGAACCCCAATAAACCAACTCGGGGGAACCACTCTTTGAGTCATCTGGTCCGCAAGCTCGAGAATTTCGTCCGCCTCTCTGCGGCCGACCGCCTGATGCTCAACCGCGCGGCGGCTCAACGGGTAAGGACCTTCGCGCCACGCACCGACATCGCGCGCGAAGGCGAGAAGCCCAAGGACGTGCATCTGATCCTGAACGGCTGGGCCTGCCGCTACAAGCAGCTCGAGGACGGCCGCCGCCAGATCGTCTCGTTCTTCCTGCCTGGCGATATCTGCGATCTCAACATCTTCATCCTGCGCGAGATGGACCATTCGATCGGCACCATCACGCCGGTGTCGATCGCCGACCTGCCGCGCGAGTTCTTCGACGAGATCAGCGCCGGCTATCCGCGCATTGCGACGGCGTTCTGGTGGGAGACGCTGGTCAACGCCGCAATCCAGCGCGAATGGACCATGAATCTCGGGCAACGCACCGCGTCCGAACGCATGGCTCACCTGTTGTGCGAACTGTTCTTCCGGCTGCGGCTGGCGGGCCTGGCCGACGACAGCAGTTGCAGCTTCCCTCTCACCCAGGCAGATCTCGCCGAGGCGACAGGCCTGTCGAAGGTCCACGTCAACCGCACGCTGCAGGAACTGCGCGCCAGCAACCTGATCGTGCTCAAGGGCAAGATGCTGGTACTTCCGGACCTCGAGCGCCTGATGAGCGCCGGCCTGTTCAACGCGAATTACTTGCATTTGGACCGCGAAGGCCGTCAGCTCGACGCGAATGAGTGAGAGGTTCGGAGCGCTGGCGCTTGCGCTATGCTGACCGTGTCGGCACTCTGCCGGGGAAACGGCGATGGTCGAACAGCGCATGGTGGACGGACCCTTCGAGCAGGAGATCGTGCAGCGCCTCGGGCTGATGCCCAACCTGTTCAGGTCGGCGCCGTCGGCGCCTGAGGCGACCCGACAGCTCTGGCAGTTCGCCAAATGCGCCTATCTCGACACCCCGCTTCCGGCCCTTTTCAAGGAGCGGCTCGCCGTCCATCTGTCGCGCCTCAACCGCTCGCCTTATTGTCTGACCCGGCATTTCGGATTTCTGGTCGGATTGGGCAAGCCCGCGGGTGACTCGACGTCTCGCCCGGAGACGATCGATCGGGCGCGTCACCTGCTCGCGCGGCCGCTCGCGGATCCCGCGCGCGCCGCGGCGGCGCTCGACCGGCTTGAACTCGTCCAGCCCCCGCTCGACATCCCGGAGCCGGGCAGCGATGGTGAGGCGGACCTGTTCGAGGCCGCGTCGGTGCTGTTCATGCAGCGTGCTGATTCCGACCGCTCGCGGCGCGCAATCCGACATGCCTTCGGCAACACCAGGTTCGATCTGCTGGCGGCCTTCCTCGCCTATCTGCGCACAGCCCATTTCTGGGCCGATGTACACCTGCTTGCGATCGATTCGGACGTGCTTGCCCTCGCACAGACCGATCCCGAGCTTGCCGTCTGCCTCGGGTGCAGCGAGCTGCCGGAGGCAGGGCCGTCCGCACGGCAGCCGCATTCGAACGGCGGCGATGCCGGCGATCATCGGCTGCGCCGCCTCCTCGAGATCGATTCGGTCGGCGTGCTGTTCTTCGATCATGCAGCCGGCACCCTGATCGACGCCAACGAGGCCTTCTTGGCGATGACAGGCTATTCGCGCCAGGACATCGACAGCGGCGAGCTGACCTGGAAGAGCCTGACACCCCCGGAATGGATGCGCACCTCGAGCGACCAGATCGAGCTGCTGCGGCAGACCGGCCGGATCGGTCCCTATGAGAAGCAGTATTTTCGCAAGGACGGGGAACGCGCCTGGATGATGTTCGCCGGCCGTGACCTCGGCGACGGCACCCTGGTCGGGCTCGCGATGAACATCGACGACCGCAAGCGCACCGAGGCCGCGCTGCGCGACAGCGAGGCGCGCTTCCGCCAGTTCGGCGAAGCATCCTCCGACGTCGTGTGGATCCGCGATGCCGAGACCCTGCGCTGGGAATATCTCAGCCCCGCATTCGAGACGATCTATGGCGTCCCGCGCAGCGCTGTGCTCCGCGGCGACCATCTGGCATCGTGGACCGAGCTCATGCTGCCGGAGGACCGGCCCCGCGCCATCGAGAGCCTCGAGCGCGCCCGGCGTGGCCAGCGCGACAGCCTGGATGTCCGTATCGTCAGCCAGCCGGACGACGTCACGCGCTGGCTGCGCATCCGTAGTTTTCCCATGGTCGACGAGTTGGGACGGGTGCAGCGCATCGGCGGCATCACCCAAGACATCACGGCGCTGGTCTCGGCCTCCGAGCACCAGAAGCTGCTGCTCGCCGAGCTGCAGCACCGCGTCCGCAACATGCTCGCCGTGATCCGCTCGATCATCCGCCGCACGGGCGACTCGAGCGACAGTGTCGAGGATTTCGCCAGTCACCTCGAAGGCCGCATCACAGCGCTGTCGCGCATCCAGGCGGTCGTCACGCGCGATCCCCTCGCCGGTTTCGATCTGGCCGAACTGATCGCCGATGAGCTGCGCGCCGGCGCCGCGCGCGAGGACAGGCAATTCTCGCTGTCGGGCCCCCAGGTGCGACTGAAGCCGAAGGCGGCCGAGAGCATCGGGCTTGCCATGCACGAGCTCGCGACCAATGCGCTGAAATACGGTGCGCTGACAGTGCCGCGGGGCTTCATCAGGATCGAATGGCGGCTCGATGAGCGCGACGCGGCCGACTGGCTGGTCATCGACTGGACCGAGACCGGCATGTCCGGCCGTCCGCTGGGTGCGCAGCGCCAGGGTTTTGGAACCGTGCTGCTGGAACAGATGCTGCCGTACGAGGTCGGTGCCCGCGTTGTCCGGCGCTTCGAACCGAGCGGCCTCTGCTGCGAGATCCGGGTGCCCACGGGCGACATTCTCAAGCGTTGACGGGCCGATCGACGCTTCATTTCGCGGCACCGGTCGGTAACAATGGCCAGGATCTCGCCGGCACGGCGAAACGCCGTCGGCATAGCCTTCGCGGTGCATTCGGGGTATGCTCCGCCTGCGGCCAGAGGTGGAGGTCGCATGGGTCGCGCAACCGCCATGTCTTCGCCTTGGTTGGGGCGGATATGACCAAGTGTCGATGAGAATGGGAATCAGCAGAGCGTCGGCGCGACGGAACGATGATGGGACGTTCCCGAGTATGCGGCTCTGGCCAAGATGGATCACCGTGAACATGCAGATGCGTGGGCACGAGGGACAACCGGTATCCAGGTTCTGTGCTGATGCGGCCGGAGAGGCCGAGCGTTTCGTGGCGCAGTCGTCATCCGACGTTGGTGTCACGAAGCGTCAGTACGATGCAGCGTGAGTACGCGAAGCGTGGGTGCACGAGGCGTTGGTAGGACGACGCATCGGAACAGAGCCGAGCGCCGCCTGCGAGGCGGACGACAACGGAGGACGGAGCGTCAATGCTTGCAACGACGACCAAGGACGGCGATCAGCAGCCTCATGCCGTGATCGATCCCGAGATCGTGCTGGCGGCCCGCGCCGATCGCACTGCCGCCGAAGCGGACAGGCGCAGCTCGCAACGGCCACCGGACGTGCCCTCGCCGAAGATCGACCCTGACTACAGGACGCAGGCGACCAGCGACTTCGCGGTCACCGGAGAGCGCAGCACGTTCGCCACCTGGGCCGTGCGCACCATTCTGGCGGTGCTGTTCGCGGTCGGCAGCGCCGTCGCCGCAGCCGCCTGGCAGAGCTATGGAGACCAGGCCCAGGAGATGATCGCGCATTGGATGCCGCGGATCTCGCTGGCTTCGAACGCCGACAAGGATGCCGCGGCACAGCCAGCCGCGACCGCGCCCCAGCAGGCGGCCGCAGAAGCGCCGGCCGAGGTGCAGGAGCACGCAACGAGCGCGGTTGGCGCGACCTCGCAGGAGCAGGCGCAGTTGCTGCAATCGATGGCCCACGACCTCGCTGCCTTGAGCCAGCAGATCGGCGAGCTGAAGACGAGCCTCGCACAGCTGAAGGCCGGGCAGGAGCAGATGGTCCGCGACATGGCGCGGGTCGCCGAGGCCAAGTCCAGCGACAGGCCCGCCGAGCGGCCGAGCGAGCGGACCGCGGAAGCACGGTCGTTCGATCCGCGCGCCATCGAGCAGACGATCCGGCCGCGCCCGGCCGCGCGCCCTGCAACGGCGGCCGTGACCCCGGCACAGCCTGGTGCGGCAGCACCGCACCGGCCGCGCATGCCGCCGCCGGCCGCAACCAGCATGGCCCCTCCGCCGCCCGCCCCGATGCCGCTGCCGTCGGCGCCGGTCGATCCGGATCAGCCCGTGGTGCGCCCGCCAATGCCGGTGCGCTGAAGGATCCGCACAGGCGCCCGCGCTGGTCCGCGCCGATCGGCGCGGCGGTGATCGATGTCGTCGATCCACTTGTGGCGACGCGGCTTTCCGAGCTAAGGAACTGCGCCTGACAATGCGCATCCCCGAGGGGTTCATGAGCCTGACCGATCCGACCGTCCTGTCCGCCTCCGACCTCGCAGACCGCATCGCGATCCTGCGCGACAACATC
This sequence comes from Bradyrhizobium sp. HKCCYLRH1030, assembly GCF_051168395.1. NCBI lineage: Bacteria > Pseudomonadati > Pseudomonadota > Alphaproteobacteria > Hyphomicrobiales > Nitrobacteraceae > Bradyrhizobium > Bradyrhizobium sp. HKCCYLRH1030. The sequence continues at coordinate 659,496 of NZ_JBNPUY010000001.1, forward strand.
CGCCAGATCACCGAGCAGGCCGCCTCGCAGTCGGGTGCCGCGGACGAGGAGCGCAACGCCGACCGCCTCGCGCAGCAGAGCGAGGAGCTCGACGTTCTGCTCAAGGAGCAGGAGCGGCGGCTGAACAAATAGCCGGCGACCCCTTCGATCAATTCGCGCGTGCTGCACTGCGCTCGTTGTTGCCCGCGCTTCGCCCACAGGCTAGCCTCGCCGAAAACAAGCGGGAGGTAGCCAGAGAATGCGAAACGGTCTGCTTTACACGTCAACCCTTGCGGCATTGACCATCGCGGCATTGCTGGCGGCCCTGACACCGGGCAGCGCCGAGCCACGCCACATGTATACGACCATGGTACTGGAGGCGTTCGCCACCAAGGTCGAATGTCCCGGCGTCGATGTCGTCTATCAGGATCTGGTCCAGAAGGCGCAGGACATGAAGATGCCTGACGGCACGACCGAGAAGGTGCGCAAGGCGATCGCCTACATGCACACCGGCGGCAAGATGGGCGAGAAGCAGGACGACGATCTGATGGCGGAGGTGGCCGTCGCCACGCAGGCCATCGACATGGATCAGCGCCGCCTCGGCATGACGAACTGGTGCGAGGAGCAGAAGAAGACGCTGGCCGGCTTCATCCGTCCCAAGGGCTGACCCCGGAGCGGCCTCGGGGCTACCGACGGAGTGGAAAGACCGCACGGCTCGTCGGTCTGCGCACAGCCATAGCGGGCACGGCACAGCCCGGCGGCGGGCAGGAACCCGGATGGCCGCTGCCGCTTGGCCTTGAGCTGCTACGCAGCAGACATCCAGCCCGGAGCGAGCCATGCGCATCGAAACCGCCTTCCTGTTCGACCTCGACGGCACGCTGGTCGACAGCGTCTATCAGCACGTGCTCGCCTGGAAGACGGCGCTGGATGCCGAGAACATCGAGCTCTCGGTCTGGCGCATCCACCGCAAGATCGGCATGAGCGGCGGCCTGTTCACCAACCAGCTGCTGCGCGAGACCGGTTTTGCCATCGAGCCCGAGCGGATCGAGCGGCTGCGGAAAGCGCATGCGGCGGCCTATCAGAAGCTCGGAGGCCAGGTCCGGCCCCTGCCCGGCGCCCGCGAGCTGCTGGGTTTCCTGACCGATGCCGGCATCCCCTGGGCGATCGCGACCAGCGGCAGAATGGAAACGGCGGCCGTCAATCTCGCCGCGCTCGGCGTCGATCCCAAGACCAGCGCCGTCGTGACCCGCGACGAGGTCCGCTACGCCAAGCCTGATCCCGACCTGTTTCTCGCGGCCGCCGCCCGCCTCGACGCGCCGATCGAGCGCGCGGTCGTGATCGGCGACAGCATCTGGGACATGCTTGCCGCAACCCGCTGCCGGGCGCTCGGCGTCGGCCTGTTGAGTGGTGGCTATGGCTCGGAGGAATTGCGCCAGTCCGGCGCCATCCGCGTCTACGAGGACCCGGCCGACCTGCTCGACCACATCGACGAGGTCGGGGGCCGGCGTTGACTCCAGCCAGTCAGCTCTGCGGGCCCGACAGCGAGATGTCGCGTTCGGCGCGGAACACGTTGGCATAGAGGTTGGCGATCCACTGGCGCCCCGTCGATGTCATGTTGAGATAGCGGATCTCGGTCTGGATGTGCGGGGCGACGCTGTTCCAATAAAACTGCGGATAACGATTGACGATGTCGGCCGGTGACTCATAGCCGAGCTGCCGGTTGATGCCGACCTCCTCGAACTCGTGATACAGCGCGTTGGCCTTGCGGATGTAGTTGGGGTCGCCGAGCTGGCCGATCAGGTCGGCGGCGCGCACGATCGACTGCTCCTCGTCGAACTGCTGGCCGGCGAGCGGCGGAAAGCGCGTGCCCTCGATGGCGCGGGCGATGCGGTCCTTGTCCAGCGGCGCCATGCCTTCGATGCGGTTGATCACGTACAGCTTCGAGCGGTCGACGTGATACGGCATCAGGCTGGCATCGGAGGAGCCGCGCGGCAGGCAGATCTTGCGGCCGCCGCGATCGACGACGAAGCCATTGACATCGTCTTCCCTGAACAAGCCGCGGACATAGCCGATGTCGTGAAGCAGGCAGGCCAGGATGACGTGGACGTAGTCGTCCGCCGTCATGTGGCTGTGCAGCGCACGGCCGCGCAGGATCTCGTGGCCGGCCAACGTCACCAGCAAGGTGTGCTCGACGTTGTGATACAGCGCATCGCTGTTGCCGATGCATTCCAGCGCAATGCGCGCAGCTGCCGGAAGCATCTCCGTCAACTGGGTATGAGACGATCCGAAACGGCGTCGCATATAGGAGCTGAGGAAACGCTCCAACGCCGCTGCCGCGAGCTCCGGTAAGGTCATCATCGCCGCTGCCCCGCCTCAGACAGCCCAAACACAACGTCAAAAGACATAACGCCCGAAAACACAATCACGATAACGCGGCTCGTGGCACGACTGAGACGTCACGATGATCCGGCTCGGGACGGCCAGCTTCGCACGGACACGCGCGAGATCGGCCTCCCGGGGGCGTCGAGCACCTTGGCCGACGAGCATAGCCCAGGTCGAGGATATCGGCCACACCCGGACGGGCACACACCGGAAAACTGCGGGCCGAGCGGCTGCACCTGAGCAGCTCAAATTCGATCGCCGCGGCCCGTTCACCTCACGTGACGAGAGAGGCGGAGCGCGACGTGCAGGCGATCGCTAACGTCCCCGCACCGGCAGCGGCGGCCGCGGCGGTCGTGTCTCACCACGATGGGCCGGGCGCCGCGAAGGGGGACGGCGGGCCGGCGCGGCTGCCGGCGCATCGACCGACTGCAGATAGGTGCTCAAGGCCGACGCGGCGTCGTCGCTGCTGGTGTAGTGCTTCTGCAGGAACAGATAGAGCGTCAGGCGAAAGCGCCCCTTGGCGAGCCCACGTGCCGAGCGATGACAGGTGGCGCAGCTGTCCGCAAACAGCCGCGCAGCGGGTTTGCCGGCATCGAGATTTTCCGCCCGTGCAGCGCTGATGACAATCAGCAGCAGCACGGCCGATCCGACAAGCCTCAGCCGCGCTCCGGCGCGCCTGCGCGCGTGGACGCGCTCAGGCGACATCAGCCTGCGGGCTTTCCTCGGCCTGCGCACCCAGCGCATCGAGATCGACCAGCGCCGGATCGTCGGGCATCGGCTCGCTCTGCTGCTGTCCGCCGCCATGGACGTGCATCAGCGTCTGGACCCGGCGCGCGTTGAGATAGTCGACGTGCTGATGCGCCAGCGCCAGCGGCAACAGGGCCTTGGGCAGCGCGGTCATGGTGAACGCGGCGACGCGCTTCACCTCCTCGCCCTCGCGCCAGGTCAGCGGGCTCAGCGTATAGATCATCTGACGGTCGGTCTCGGGCGCGGGCAGTTGCCGCGTCTCGGGCGGCGCCAGCAGGGCCACGTTGATGTTGCCGGCCCGCGTGCGGCTTGCGGCGGCGCGCAGCTCCCAGCAGATCAGCTCCGCGGCGGAGAGCACCTCGCGGCGGATGTCGTCGACATCGGACGCGAAACGACTGGCCTCGCTCAGCGCCGCGCGGCCGCGCGTGACCGCATCGACGAGCGCCGCCGCACCGATTTCGAAGCGAGGAACCGCCTGCTCGATGGCGGTGGCGACGGCCTCGATGTCGTTGGCGGCGCGGTCGCGGTCGCGCTGCGCCACCGCGTCGGCGAAGGCGCGCTCCGCCAGGATGATCTGCTCGTCGCACTCGGCGACGGATGCGCGCAGCGCCTTGGCCTTCTGCTCGACGGCCTGCATCTTGGATTCGGCACGATCGAGCTGCCCGTTGCTGGCGCCGGCCTTGGCGAGCCGCTCCGCGACGACGCGCTTCTCGTCCAGCGCCGCCTCGGCCACCCGGAGACGGTCCGTCAGCCGCTGCCGCGCGGCCTGCTTGTCCTTCAGCGCACGCTCGAAGATCTCGACGGGGCTCAGCTCACGCTTGAAGAAGACCATGGCAATAATCCCTGGACGGCGGGCGCGCCGGCAACGTTGGTCAGCGGCGAATCCACTGCCGAATCATGTTGCCCGATTCTTGCGTGGAAAATGGGTCGGAAACCAGGATGAGATGCGGCACACGTTCCCTTGACGGAACGTATCCACCGCCGGCTGGTGCGGAGCAGAGTCGGCGGATCCGACGGACCGCGCGGCGATATTCGGTAAAATGGAATCCGATGTCAGCTCTGATGCGGACCGCGCATCATCCTCATGGCGTCCGCGATGTGGCGCCATTCGCGGGCCTCCTCGGCCTCGCCGCTGGCTTCGCATTGCTGCGCCTTCTGCGCAGCCTGCGCGACGGCCGAGGCGCCGTGCATCTCGAGCATCTGCCGGGCGATCGCGTGGATCTGGACTTCAGACATCATGTCGAGCTCCTGTCGCCGGATCGAATGGTCCGCGACAACTTCCTCTGCGCCGATGCGTTCCGTGAGCTGGATCACTGCACGTCCGGTTCCACCGGCCCAGACTGCGCCCCGTAATTTACCTTACGTGATCAATCCGATTTCGCGCGCGCCGCCACGCTGTTACTTCTGACTGAGATTCGCCGGAGGGCGATTGAGGAGACGGACATGACGCAGGTCTTCTTCCACTGCTCCAATCCCGATGAGTTCCTCGTCGATCGGCGTGGAACCGCGGTCATCGATCTCGCCGAGGCCTGTGATCACGCCGAGCGCGTCATGCAGTCGCTGATCTCGTCCGAGAGCGAGGAGGATTGGCGCGACTGGGTGCTGCACATTTCCGACGATCTCGGCGAGGAAATCATCGCCATGCCATTCACGTCGGTGCTCGGCCCGATGCATTGAACGGAGCTGCGCACTGCGCCCTCCCCGGCGCTGAGACATTGTGTCCGCATTAGGGTTACCGGCTTCCTTACAAGTTCCGCTCCTCGCATTCTTCTCGCCACATTTGTCCGCCATTTCGGCGCTGTTGCGACGGAGGGGACATCTCATGACCAGACTGCTGACGGCCGCGGCCTTGGCGCTGACATTGACGGCATCGGCGGCGATGGCCGACGAGCACCGCGGCGGCGATGCCGCACTGGGCGCCTTGTCGGGCGCCGTCGTATTTGGACCGGTCGGGGCCGTTGCCGGCGCCGTCGTCGGCTATACCGCAGGTCCTTCGATCGCGCGCTCCTGGGGCTTCCGCCGCTCGCGTGCAGCCCGGTCGCAGCAGGTTCGGCGTCCGGTCAGGGACAGCCAGGCTGCGATGACCGAGTCTCAGCAGCAGCCGCAGGCCGCGCCGCGCAGCGCACCCCCGCCTGCACGGACCGTCGCTGTCGCTCCGCCGGCGCCGCGCGGCCCGGTCGCGCCGCCGGTGCAGACACTCGAGTAGACACGCTGGTAAATCAGTAGCCGCGGGCGCGATCGACGACGTTCCGCAACGTCTCTCCGCGCAGCAACCGCCGCGCATTCTCCGCGACCTGCTGCGCGATCACCTCCCAGGAGGCGATCGCCGCCATGTGCGGCGTCACCAGCACGCCCGGCTCGCGCCACAGCGCATGGTCCGCGGGCAACGGCTCATGCGCGAAGACATCGAGCACCGCGCCGCGCAGATGGCCGCTGCGAAGCAGCGCGACCAGATCCTCCGTCACCAGGTGCTCGCCGCGGCTGCACAGGATCAGCGCGGCGCCCTTGGGCAGCCGGCCCAGGCGCCCGGCATCGAGCAGGCCCGCGGTCGAGGCCGTCAGCGGCAGCAAGCAGATCAGGATCTCCGTCTCGCCGAGGAAGGCGTCGAGCGCATCGGCGCCGCCATAGGTCCGCACACCGGCGAGCGCCTTGGGCGAGCGCGACCACGCGCTCACCGCGAACCCCAGCTCGACGAGACGGATCGCCGCCGCAAAGCCGAGCTCGCCGAGACCGAGAATGCCGACCCGGCGGTCCTTCGCGGCGCGCTGCTCGTAACGCCGCCACACGCCGTTGCGCGCATTGCTGACGACGCGATCGAAATCGCGGTGGAAATACAGCGTCCCCCACAGCACGAACTCGGTCATGGCCGCGGAGATATCGGGATCGACGATCCGGCACAGCGGCACGTCCGGCACGGTCGGATCGGACAGGATGTTGTCGACGCCCGCTGCGATCGAATGGATCAGCTTCAGCTTCGGCATCGCCGCCAGCGCGCCGGGCTCCGGCTTCCAGCACACGGCAAGGTCGGCGTCGCGTGCCGCCGACTCCGGCCATGACGCGACGGTCACGCCCGGCAGCTCGCGCGCGAGCAGCGCCTGCATCGGATCCATCAGTCCGGGACGGCTGAGGAGCGCGACCGTGATCATGCCGGCCGCAGTCCGCACCATTGCGCGACGAACATCGCGATCGACAGCGTGGTCTTGCGCACGCTGTCGAGATCGACACGCTCGTCGAACGCGTGCGGACCGATGCCATAGGGCCCGTAGCACAGCGCCGGGATGCCATAGTCGACCTGATAGTAGCGGGTGTCGTTGACCGCCGTAGAGAGCCGCACGTCGAGCGGCTTCTCGAATACCCGTGCATGTACCTCGGCCAGCGCCGCCTCGGCGGCGCTGCCGGGCTCGCACACCGCAGGATCGGCCTGGAAGCCGCTCCACACCAGCTCGACCGGATTCTCCGACAGGAAGCTGTCTGCGGCCTGCGCCTTCGCGAGACACTGCTCGATGCCGGCCATGGCCTGCGCCGGCGTCTCGCCCGGCAGCACGCCCAGCCGGCAATCGAGGTCGCACCAGGCCGGCGTCGAGCTCGCCCAGTCGCCGCCCTTGATGATGCCGACGTTGAACTTGATCGGATCCTTGACCGCAGCGAACCAGGCGTTCGACTTGGCACGCGCGTTGATCTCTTTCGTGTGCTCCTGGAAGGCGCGGATCAGATGCATCGCCGAGAGGATCGCATTGGTGCCGGTCTCGGCATAGGCAACGTGGACCGGCGTGCCGCGGACGCGCAGCCGGAACCAGATGGCGCCGACCTGCGCGCGGGTCAGCGTGTGGCCGGTCGGCTCTGGGATCAGGCAGGCATCCGCCGTGTAGCCGCGCATCAAGGTCGAGAGCGCGCCGTTGCCGGTGCTCTCCTCCTCGGTCACGGTCTCCATGTGAATGCGTCCGTCCGGCACGAAGCCGGCGGCCTTGATCGCGTCGAGCGCGAAGATCATCGCGGAGACGCCGGCCTTCATGTCCTGCGCGCCGCGGCCGATCATCCAGCCGTCGCGCACGATCCCCTCATAGGGTGGATCGTCCCAGAGATCGGTCGGCCCTTCCGGCACGACGTCGATGTGGCCCTGCAGGATCAGGCTGCGGCCCTTGCCCGCGCCGTCGAGCGTCGCCACCACCTGCTGCGAGCCGTCGAGCGCGATGCTGTCCATCGGCGCCGCCTTGGGATGGCGCATCAGGTCGACATCCTCGAGGCTGAAGCGGTCGACCTGATAGCCGCGGGTCGCGAACTCGCGAGCCAGCCAGTCCTGCGCCGGCGCCTCCTCGCCACGCAGGCTGCGGAACTGGACGAGTTGCTGCAGGAAGGCGACCTGCTTGGCGAAGTTGGCATCGACAGCGGCGGCGAGCCGCTCCATCACGTCATTCGGCACAGCCGCCGCAGCGTCGGTCACGTCTCAAACCTCCAGCCTTCCAGTTCACCTCGGCCACGCGTCAGGCGGCCAGGCACTTCTCCAGGATCGCGAGCCCTTCGTCCACGATCTCGTCGGACGCGGTCAGCGGCACCAGGATGCGGATGGTGCTCGCGGTGACGCCGCAGGACAACAGGATCAGTCCGTTCTCGTGCGCCACGCGGGTCACGCGCTTGGTCATTTCGGAATCCGGCTCGTCGCTGCCGCGCTGCTTCAGGATATCGAATGCAACCATCGCGCCAGGACCGCGCGGCCCGGAAACCGGAACCAGGTTGTTGGCGCGCGAGAAGCGCTCGATCGCCGCGCGCAGCCGCTCGCCGATCGCATTGGCGCGGTCGAGCAGCTTCTCCTGCTCGAACACGTCGAGCACGGCGAGCGCCGCCGCGCAGGCCAGCGGATTGCCGCCATAGGTGCCGCCGAGGCCGCCCGGCTCCGCGGCGTCCATGATTGCGGCACGTCCGATCACGCCGGACAGCGGCATGCCGCCGGCGAGACTCTTGGCGACGCAGATCAGGTCCGGCTGCACGTCGTAGTGCTCCATCGCGAACATCTTGCCGGTTCGGCCGAAGCCGGTCTGCACCTCGTCGGCGATCAGCACGATGCCATTGCTGTCGCAGATGCGGCGCAGGCCGCGCATCAGGTCCGGCGGCGCCTGGTGGAAGCCGCCCTCGCCCTGCACCGGCTCGATGATGATGGCCGCGACCTGCGAGGCGTCGATGTCGGCCTTGAAGATGAAGTTGATGTAGGACAGCGTATCCTCGACCGTCACGTTGCTGCCGGAGATCGGGAACGGCGCGTGCCAGACGCCTGGCAGCGGCGGCCCGAAATGCTTCTTGTACGGCATCACCTTGCCGGTCATCGCATTGGCGAGCGCGGTGCGGCCGTGGAACGCGCCGGTGAAGGCGATGATGCCGCTGCGCCCCGTGGCCGCGCGCGCGATCTTGATGGCGTTCTCGGTCGCCTCCGCGCCGGTCGTCAGCAGGATCGACTTGGCCGGCCCCGAAATCGGCGCCAGCGCGTTGAGCCGCTCGCTCAGCCGCACATACGGCTCGTATTGCAGCACCTGGAAGCAGGTGTGGGTGAAGCGGTCGAGCTGCGCCCGGATCGCGGCAACGACATGCGGATGGCAGTGGCCGGTGTTGAGCACCGCGATGCCGCCGGCAAAGTCGACATAGCGCTTGCCCTCGACGTCCCACACCTCGCTGTTGAGGGCGCGGTCAGCAAACAACGGCGTCGCATAGCTCACGCCCCGGACGACGGCCTCGTGTCGTCGCGCCAGCAGGTCTTCGTTCGCAGCCGAATTCGCAACCATGGCTCAACTCCTCGTGGGAAAATCGAGCCGCAGGCTACGCCGAGAGCCGTCGCGATCAATCAGCTTGTTCCCGACGACAGGTGCCTGCAATGCACCGGACCCAGCGGGACGAGCGCGCAGCTACGCGGCGAGCACATTCTTCAGCCAAGCCCGCAGCGCGACGATCGCGGGCTCGTCCCAGCGCTCCCGCAGCGCGACGAGCTGATAGGCTCCCATGTGGAGTGCCGAGGGGATCACCTCGACCAGCGCACCGCTGCGCAGATCATCGGCGACCAACACCTCGTTGGCGAGCGCGACGCCCTGGCCGAAGCGGGCGGCTTCGATGGCGAGATGCGCGTGCCACAGCCGCTGACCGCGCAACGTGACCGGCTCCCGATACCCCGCCAGCTCGAACCATTGCTCCCATTGCGCGGTGGATTCCTCGTGGATCAGCGAGGCCCTGGCGAGGCCCGGGAGTGTCGCGATCGCCGGAAACCTTGCCAGATAGGCCGGGCTTGCGACCGGGAATACGCGTGGGCGCACCAGCTCCTCAGCGACCAGGCCGCCGCTCCGGTCGACCGCTTCGGCATAGACGATCTCCGCATCCGCTTCGCCGCGCTGCAAATCGGGGTGCGCCAGCGTCGGCTGCAGATTGATGTCCCAGTTGCGCGGCGGGCCGCTCAGCTCGGGCAGCCGCGCCAGCAGGCGGCGATTGGCGAGGCCCGGAATGCACCAGATGTTCAGGGTCGGACGCGCCACGGGCCGCACCGAGATTGTCGCGCGGGCGATGATGTCGAAGGCCTGGCTGACCTCGGCATGAAACTGACGTCCGGCCTCGGTCAGCGCGAGGCCCCGCCCCTCCGCCCGCACCAGCGCCACGCCCAGACTGCGCTGCAGATTTTGCAGATGGCGCGAGACCACGGTGTGGCTGACCGCGAGCTCGTCGCCGGCGGCGCGCACGCTGCCCTTGCGGCCGACGGCCTCGAAGGCACGCAGCGCGATCAGGGAGGGCAATCGGGGTCTCGTCATGCTCGCACAGTTCTCAGCCTGCGCGATCTCCCTCCCGCCCTGAAGCGGAACCGCCGCGATCCGTGATCGCGCGGCTGATGTCGGAGCGCCGGCTGCCATGGCGGCGTCCGTTGTCCGCACAAGGCGTTCCGGGCGGAGCGCCGCATCGCGGTCACGAGGGCGCTTGCGCGCGTCACGCCGCTCTTAGCGTCAGCATTGGCGCAACGCCAGCCCAGAGAAAGCCACGCGCGCGGCCGGGACCTCCGCGGACGTCTTCACGAGGCAGGCCACGTCGCAAACGATCCTTAAGCCTCCCGCCATGGCAGGCGCCATTTGCCTAAAAGTTTCCACAATTCGACTTTGAATCGAGAGTGCTTCGAGCAGGAGAACCCCCAAGATGCGGATCAGCCAAATGATCTACGTCGGTTCGCTGGCAGCCCTCGTCGCGACGGCCGCCCCCGCACTGGCGAAAAGCTCCCAGACGCCCAAGCCGGATGATCAGACCACGTCGTCCCTGCCGTGCCGCGCCTACCAGCAGGCCCCCGACGGAACCTGGATGGAGCGGCCATGTCAGGGCCAGGGCGCAAGCGCCCCGGCGCGTCAGCGCGCGGTCACCAACGGGACCGGCAGCGCCGAACAACGTTAGCGGATCTGGTTCGCGGACGTGGCGCAAGAGCCGGAGCGCTTGCGCTCCGGCCCGCACTGATGCCCGCGCTCAGTAAGGTGGCGCCCGGCGCGCCCGCTGCTCCCTGCCCGCCTCGACCCACCACAAGAGATCGTCGGCAAAACGCGGAAACGCGCGTTCCAGCGACTGGCCGGAATCGCCGGTCGGCCTGCCGTCGGCGGACAGCGCCTGACCGATCGGGCCGACGGCAAGCGTGCTCGACACCACCACCATGCCCATCTCCGACAACGTGCCGTGCCACGCAGTGGCGGCCCGGGCCCCGGAGAGCCGGCCGGCGGAATAGCTCGCGATCGCCGCCGGACGCCAGAACCATTCCTCGAGAAAGTGGTCGGTGAGGTTCTTCAGTCCCGGCTGCATGCCCCAGTTATATTCGCCGGTGACGAACACGAAGCCGTCGGCGGCACGGATCTTGGCCGCAAGCTTGGCCATGGCCGCTGGCGCCTGGCCGGGCGGATATTCCTTGTACATGCGGTCGAGCATCGGCAGGCCGACCGCCTTGGCGTCGATCAGCTCGACGTCCTGGTCCTTGGCGCGCAACCCGTCCACGACGAATTGCGCGAGCCGGATGCCCATCCGGTCGGAGCGATAGGAGCCGTAGAGGACGAGGATGCGGAAGCTCATGGCGGGTCAACTCCTGGCCGGACGATCCGCGCCAGACTACCACGCCGTCATGTCATGGAGGTCATTATGGTCACGCCGCAGATCGATGGACCGGCGGCGCGTGGTTGCAGAAACGAGACGAGGCAGGCTCAGCGCGTCACCGTGGCCGAAGCGGAGCGCTCGGATGGCCGGCCGAACACGCTGCGGCAGCCGTCGCTGAGGCTGGCGCGCTGCTTCATCATGCAGGCAATGATGCGGTCGCGATCGGGAATCTCCGACGAGCACAGCCGGAACACGTCGCCCGTGCACAGCCGCCGCTGGTCGTCCTCCGTGAAGGCATGGCCCGCGCGCGGGCTGGCGACCATCGCCAGCGCAAGCCCTGCCATCGCCACATTCCAATTCCGCATCCTGAACAGATGAGTTCGCATCGCCGTCCCCAATTCGCCCGCTGTTTGTCCGGTTCACCCGCTGCTTTCGCTGATGTCGCGAAGCAGTTGCCGCCGCAGAATCAAATGATGACACGTCGCGGCGCGCCTTCAACAAGCGCTCTCGTTCCTGCACCACAATTTTGCGGCCTGTTGCATCTTCGACTCCTTTTGCGCTGCCGGAACCCGTGAGACGCCGCCAAATTGTCATTAGGCGAACGCAATCCGGCCCAGCCGCGCTCACACTCTCACGGCGTAGTGGCGGCGTCCTGATGGTGCTTCGGACCATCACGTGTCCCGAGTTCAGGTGTGGGAGTCAGGTTCATGGCGTACACGATGGTGGCTGAGCGGGAGCAGCAGACAATCCGCAAGCAGCGCGAAAGCGCCCTCATCGTTCTCGCCAACGCACAGGTGATGGAGGCGGAAGGCTGGCAGGTCGTCATCACCGACGAGGACGGCAACAGCATGCCGCTCGCCGAGTTCGAAGCTGGCATCTCGCAGAAATTTTCGTCCTGGTACAAGGCCAAGCAGCGGCCGGTGGTGCCCACCACCATTCCCGCCCCCAACCTGTTCTCGACGCCGGCCAATGACGACGCCGGGCCGGAGGCCGTCGTGGCCGCCGAACTCGCCGCCGAGCAGGTCGAGACGGCCGAGGTCCAGGAGGCTCCTGTCCAGGAGATCGCCGAGGACGATTTCGAAACGGCCGAGACCGCCAACGCTCCGACGGCCGAGAAGGCCGAGCGCGAGGAGATCGCGCTCGACGCCGCCGAGATGGCCGACTGACGCTGCGGCCGCGCCGCAGCATCAGCGAGAGTCACTCGCCGCCTTCGTAGAACAGCTCCAGCGGCAGCCCGGCCTGGGCCTCGCCGATCCATTCCCGTGCAATGATGTTGGACGGCCCAGCGCGTGCATCGCGGCATGCAGGCGAAGACCATCCCCGGTCGTTTCGCGTGGCGCGGATCGAGCGTGCTTCGGCCTGTCGTCGCTTCCTCGCGCGATCAGCGTGCGCCGGGCGACTAACAAACATGTTAGCCCCGCGGCTCTCGGTCGAACAACGATCATCGGAACGAAGCGACCATCTGCCCGTCGGGCAAATCAAGGCGCATTTCCATCTCGCGGCGTCACCTCCAGGGCCTGAATCGGCAGCAACGGCGGTGCGCGCGGAAACGATTTTCCGCAGGCCCATCAAGCTGATTTGGCCTGTCCAGTCCCGCCGCCAAAAATATTCTGCTTTTCCTAAATCTAATTCAGTGCTTTTGTCGCGCCATCTCCCGCTCGCAGGAGGGGCGGTTCGCGGTCGTCACGGACGTGGAGCGGGAGGAGCGGTGGACGCGATGGCAGCGCAGCGCATCTTTGCGCCGACGAACGCTGACGTCGCGTACGGTCAAGTCGCGTGGTCCTGGCATCCCGACGCTGATGCCCCCACGGTGGCGCGCCCAAAGCGCGTTGTCGTGCACGGTGACCAGAACGCCCGGCGCACCGGGGAGCGCGCGAAGCAGCCGTTAAGATCATCGCGCGGGGAATGCCGGTTGCCCGGCTGAACCTGTGGTGACTGCCGCCTGCTTTTTTTCTGCAGGCGGGCCATGGGTTGCGGCCAGCATCCCGGCATTCCCCGCGCCCTCTGCTGTGCGGAGGGCAAGACGGATGGATCACTCGGGCGCATCAGCGCGGCGAGAACGCGAGGGCGTGCGTGAATGAGACTTCGCAGGACGGTGCTTCAAATCGCTCGGTGTCATTCCGGGGCGCGCGGAGCGCGAGCCTGGAATCCATACGCCGCAGCAGAACTGATGGAGCACGCTGGAGCGACACACCTGGCCGACACGCCCGCTCGTGGTTATGGATGCCGGGCTCGCGCATGCGCGCGCCCCGGCATGACGATGTTGAGAGACCGTGGCGCCACCCACCGCCGTCATGCCCCGCCCCCGGGTCTCGCCTTCGGCGAGCCCGAGGACAGGCTCCGGCGGGACATCCACTACGCCGCGGCCTCTCGATCAATCACGACTGCGGCGGCGTACTGGGTCGCCCGGTCCCGTCTTCGCCCGATGGGCTTCGACGCGGCAACGAGCGCCAGGGCGCGCCGCAGCTTTAGCGGAGGCGGCAAGCCGGGCGATGACACCGAATGTAAAGCAGGCATCAACACGAGCCAGAGGCCGCGGGTGCCCTGGGGGATGATCCAGTCTCACAACAGCTTCGCGCTCACGAACAGCGTTCGCACGGCGTTGGTGGCCTGCACTGTCATGATGGCGTTGTCGGCCGCGGCCTGCAGGGCGGCCATGGCCTGGTCGTGCAGCGACTTGAACTCCATCCACTCGACGGCGTTGAGGCTGGTGAGGAACTGATGGGCCTGCCCGACCGTCGAAATCACGACCGGCTTGCCGTTCACCTTGATGTTGAAGGTAGTACGCAGACGCGTTTCCGAGTTTGCGGGATCAATCATGGGGACCTTCCGGAAGATGCGACGGGCGTCACCGCCGAGGTCGCGCCGAGGCCCAGCAACAAAACGTCACTCGGTCTTTTGCGCGGTCCGCGTCGGGGTGCCAGCCTCGAGCCCGACGACGACAACGAGTCGGTTGAACTCGCCGTCATCATACGCCTTCAGGAAGCGATCGTAATTCTTGATCGAGACGCAGCCGTTCGAATCACCCTCCGGACCCAGCATATAGGGGTGGGTCAGCAATCCGCTCCGGCCGAGCGTCGATCCTTCCACCACGTTCATGCGCAGGGCGCGAACGCCGTGAAACGGTTTTTCGCGCGGCTTCAGGTCATAGGTGGCGGGCGGGGTCGCGCCAACCATGCGCTGATTGACGTGCTCGGGGTCGTCGCGCAGGCTGCCCATGCCGGAATGGGCCTCGAGCCCGATGCCGGACGGCAGATACACCATCTTGGCCTTGATGTCGTACACGGCGGTCTTGTCATAGCCGAGCGCACCGAGATCGATTCCGGATCGGACGATGCCGCTATCCGGACCGAGCGAGGCGAACTTGGTCGGGCTCGGCAACAGGTCGGACAGCTTCTGCAGGATGGAGCGATCGTCGACGCGTCCGACCGCTTCAGGCGCACTGGCCGAAACCAGGCTGGTCGGCAGGTTGGCGACGGACGGGCGCGGGCGCGGCAGCGGCACGCCCGGTGCAGGCATCGTGACGGTATTGCCCTCCGTCAACATCGGCCGCCAATCGCTGTTGCTGGGGTCGCGAGCGCCCGGATCACGCGCTTCCATGCCCTTCACCAGCGCGGCCCGGGCATCGAGCAATTGGCGGTCGATCGCGCCGCGAAGGGCGAAACGGTCGAGCGCGCGAACCGCGTCTTTTTCCGAATAGGCCGTGGCCGAGGCGGAGGCCGGCGCGAAACGTGTTTCGAAGGTCATGGACGGCGCGGCGGCGGCCGGAATCGCCGCGCTCGCAAGCGACGTCTCATCGCTGTTGGCTCCGACCCATGCGGCCGCGCCCGCTGCGACCGCAAGTGCTGCAAGCACGAGTGCGATCGCTTCGGAGCGCCCGAAGCGGCCTTGCGACAACAGAACGTCTACGCTTGCTTCACTGGAAGCCATCACGTCCCCGATATACCCCCCTTTTCGGACCACCCGGGAAAGGTGACCGACCCCAAGGGGTACGATTCGACCCGTCATGACATAGGATGGCAAGAGTGCGGCATAATCTAGACAAACGCCAGTCCGGAGTGATCCGGCGTGAACCGACGCCCAAGCCTCGCACGGGCTGCGCCGCGACCGTCCCAGAAAGCCGATTATATCGATGAATCAGCCGGTTGGAGGAATGTATGAACGCCGAATGGGATGATCTCGGCCGATTTGCCGACGCACAGGATTCGATTTATTCGCGCGTGACCGCCGAACTTGCGGCCGGTGCCAAGCAAAGCCACTGGATGTGGTTCATCTTTCCCCAGGTCGAGGGGCTCGGCAGGTCCGCCATGGCGCAGCGCTACGCGATCCGCTCCCGCGCCGAGGCCGAGGCCTATCTGGCGCATCCCCTGCTCGGCCCGCGACTCGTCGAATGCACCCGACTGGTGCTCGCGGTGCAGGGCAAGTCGCTGCGCGACATTCTGGGTGTTCCGGACGATGCCAAATTCCGCTCCTGCATGACGCTGTTCGATTCGATCAGCCCGAACGGGATCTTCGCGCAGGCGCTCGATCGCTATTGCGACGGTGCGCGCGACCCGGCGACGCTCGCGTTTCTGCAGCACAGCACCGCATGAGCACACGGTTACCGCAGATGCGCATCTCGGCCTCATAGGGCTGACACGGTAATGAACCAACTCTGCCCCGCGGCCGGATTTCGGGTGCCGAGCCCGAACAGGAAACTTGATCGCGCCAAGATTTGCGGGTCCCATCCGCCGCGTTGTTTGTCCCAAGGAGACACACTCATGAAGAAGTTTTTCCTGATTGCCGCGCTCGCGACCTTCGCCGCCGGATCTGCCTTCGCCCAAGACACCTGTGAGACCAAGGCCGTGGGCAAGGACGGCAAGGCGCTCGCCGGCGCCGCCAAGACCTCGTTCATGAAGAAGTGCATGGCCGAGACCTGCGAAACCAAGGCGGTCGGCTCCGACGGCAAGAAGCTCGCCGGCGCGGCCAAGACCAGCTTCATGAAGAAGTGCGAGGCCGGCGGCTGACGCGCTGGCGGCTGACGACACTGGCGCCCCGCCATGATGCTTGGCGGGGCAAGGCCATGCCGGCGGGCTCCATCAGTGCGAAGCGTATCGGCAAGCGACGACGCGGGCGGCGAGCGCCTCGATGTCGAACGGCTTGGTCAGCAGGGCGCAGCACGCCGCCATAGCGCTCGACCCAGCCCTCGGCCGGCACCATCTCGCGGACTTTCTGCCCGATCACGTTCGGATGCCCGCATGCAGGGCGTAGGCCGGATTGGCTTCAACGTGGGCGTAATCGCTCAGCGGGCCCTGCGGACCGTCGAAGAACTCGATGGGCGAGATGGTGGAGAGCTGAGGAGGACCGGCACACTGTTGAACCGAGGGGAACCCGCAGGACACCACTGCATGTCGCCCGCCCTGGCGGGCCCATGCGAGATCAACATGCTCACCGCATCCGCCCTGCTCTGGACCCGTGTCGCCGCCGGCATCTTCGGCTTTCTCGCCCTCAATTCCGGCTACGGACTCTGGCTTCAGCGCAAGAAGACCAGCGGCGGCCGCGCCTGGCCGGTCGTCGAGGGGGAGATCGTGGCCTCGGCGGTGTCTGTCGCGACGACGCATCGGTCGGCAGATGACACCGATGCCAAGCCTGACATCCGCTACCGCTACGAGGTGTCGGGCAAGAGCTACGAAGGTCGCCGCATCCGTTTCGGCAGCCCGAGCCGCGTCACGCGCCTGCAAGCCGACGAGCTCACCGGCAAATATCCGCAAGGCGCGAAGGTCCGCGTTTTTTACGATCCGAAACGCCCCTCGCAATCGGTGCTCGAGCCTACCAATGCCAGCGGGACGGCGGCGCTTGTGGCGCTGTTCGTCGTGCTGTCGGCCGTGACCGCCGTTTTGGTGGCGCATTCGCTCGCCGGCAAGGTGCTCACGACCGAGGCTGGCGTGCCGCTGTTCGCCTTCCTGATGCCGTTCGCCCTGTTCGGCTTCGGAGCCGTCGCACTCGCCTCCTACTGGAAGCTGCGGCAGGAGCGCCTGGCGAGCCGCTCCTGGCCGACTGCGCCGGGACGCATCACGCGCTCCGGCGTGACGATGGAGATCACACGACGTGAGGACGATCGCGGACGAGAAACGGAAGAGGAGCGCTTCCGGGTCACGATCGAATACAGCTACACGGTGGATGGTCGCTCTTTCCACAGCACGCATTGGAATTGGGGCTGGACCGCGCTGCATTCCGACAGGTCGAGCGCTGAAGCCGTCGCCGCCAAATACCCGGTCAACACCGACGTCACCGTCTACTACGATCCGCTACAACCCGAGACGGCCGTGCTCGATCCCACAAACAAGAGCGGCGTCGCGGCGCCGCTCTGGGCCGGCATCTTCCTGATCGCGATCGGCGCGCTGTTCCTGTTCGTCTTCACCCACGTCCAGATGAGCTAGCCGGGGATGATGCGAACAAAGCGCAAGCAGAGCACGAACGACGAGTATGGCCGCGTCGTCAGCTGCGCAGGCCTGGCGCTTCGTGGCCGCTGCGGGCGACATACTCGGTATAGCCGCCGCCATACTGATGGAGACCGTCAGGGGTCAGCTCGAGCACGCGGTTGGAGAGCGCGGCGAGGAAATGACGATCGTGCGAGACGAACAGCATGGTGCCCTCGAAGTTCGACAGGGCCGCGATCAGCATCTCCTTGGTCGCCATGTCCAGATGGTTGGTCGGCTCGTCCAGCACCAGGAAGTTCGGCGGATCGTAGAGCATCTTGGCCATCACGAGCCGCGCCTTCTCGCCCCCCGACAGCACCCGGCATCTTTTCTCGACGTCGTCGCCGGAGAAGCCGAAGCAGCCCGCCAGTGCCCGCAACGAGCCTTGACCGGCTTGCGGGAACGAATGCTCGAGCGACTCGAACACGGTCTCGTCGCCGTCCAGCAGGTCCATCGCATGCTGCGCGAAGTAGCCCATCTTGACGCTGCCGCCGATCGTCACCGAACCGTCATCGGGCTCCGCGCTACCGGCGACGAGCTTCAACAGGGTCGACTTGCCAGCGCCATTGACGCCCATCACGCACCAGCGCTCGCGGCGCCGGATCATGAAGTCCAGCCCGTCGTAGATGCGGCGGCTGCCGTAGCTCTTGGACACGCTCTTCAGCGCTAC
This sequence comes from Bradyrhizobium sp. HKCCYLRH1030, assembly GCF_051168395.1. Classification (NCBI taxonomy): domain Bacteria; kingdom Pseudomonadati; phylum Pseudomonadota; class Alphaproteobacteria; order Hyphomicrobiales; family Nitrobacteraceae; genus Bradyrhizobium; species Bradyrhizobium sp. HKCCYLRH1030. The sequence continues at coordinate 677,817 of NZ_JBNPUY010000001.1, forward strand.
CACATCCTCGCCCGAGCGCGGCGCGGGCAGAAAGTCGAACGCCACGGTCTGGCGCCGCTTCGGCGGCTCGACCCGCTCGATCTTGTCGAGCTTCTTGACCCGGCTCTGCACCTGCGCCGCGTGCGAGGCCCGCGCCTTGAAACGCTCGATGAACTTGATCTCCTTGGCGAGCATCGCCTGCTGGCGCTCATATTGCGCCTGCTGCTGCTTCTCGTTCAACGCCCGCTGCTGCTCATAGAAATCGTAGTCGCCGGAATAGGTCGTGAGCTGGCCGGCGTCGATCTCGATCACCTTGTTGATGATGCGGTTGATGAATTCGCGGTCGTGCGAGGTCATCAGCAGCGCGCCCTCATAGCCCTTGAGGAAATGCTCCAGCCAGATCAGGCTCTCGAGATCGAGATGGTTGGACGGCTCGTCGAGCAGCATCACGTCGGGACGCATCAGGAGGATGCGCGCCAGCGCGACGCGCATCTTCCAGCCGCCGGACAGCAGGCCGACGTCCTTGTCCATCATCTCCTCGGAGAAGCCGAGGCCGGCCAGCGCCTCGCGGGCGCGGCTGTCGAGCGCGTAGCCGTCGAGCTCCTCGAACCGCGCCAGCACCTCGCCATAGCGCGCGATGATGTCGTCCATCTCGTCGGCGCGGTCCGGATCGGCCATGGCGGCCTCGAGCTCCTTGAGCTCGGCGGCGACCGACGACACCGGCCCGGCGCCGTCCATCACCTCCGCCACCGCGCTGCGGCCGGACATCTCACCGACATCCTGGTTGAAATAACCGATCGAGACGCCGCGATCGATCGAGACCTGCCCCTCGTCGGGCTGCTCGCGGCCTGAGATCATCCGGAACAGCGTCGTCTTGCCGGCCCCGTTGGGGCCGACCAAGCCGATCTTTTCGCCGCGCTGGAGCGCGGCGGAGGCTTCGATGAAGAGAATCTGGTGGCCGACTTGCTTGCTGACGTTATCGAGGCGGATCATGAGGGCTCAGGCGGTGGACAGGTTGCCGCCGCTCTTAGTCGATGCGCGGCGCCGGTGGAAGGCGCAATTTGGGCGCCCTCCCCGCACCGTCCGCCCCGCGCCGGTCAGCGGCCTGGAGGCCGAAAATCCTGGTTGCCGAACGGTTTGTCGGTCGGGATGCGGATCGCGACGTAGCCCCGATCCATGGTCGCGTGGCAGGCGTTGCATCCCGACGTCAGCTCGGTCACGGCGGAAGCGAAACGCTTGCCATCCTTGGCGGCGATGGCGTCCGAGATCGACTGGATCGGCTGGCCGAGCGTGGTGACATTGTTCACCGGCAGGCCCGAATAGAAGACCGCGGCGTCAGTCAGGCTCTGCCTCAACTGGGCGAGCTCATAGGACGCGAGATCCCAATTCTTGGACTGTCCCGCGAACCAGAGCTTCGCGTGTCTGACCTGAATCAGATTCATGATGTCGCCGAGCCGCGGCAGATATTGTTCTGCACTGGACTGCGACTGCCCTGCAGCCAGGGAGATGGCCGAACAGGCGATCAGAACGCCTGAAACCCACTTGCGATAGCTCATTCCATGCCCCGCTTCCAAACAAACCGCTACGGAAAGACATACCGCTGCGATCGAAACCGGACTTGCGATTGATCAAGGCCATGGCCGCCTCCGATCGTTCGAGCCCGCCAAACGAATGATCCGCCGAAGCGGCTGCTCCGGCGGATCATCATATCAGCCCCCGGCCCCGGGGTATTGTGGTCGGCGTCTTAGGCTGCGGCTTTCGCGCCGGTCGGAACCATCGCGATCGTCTTCAGGACCTGAGACGCGATCTGGTAGGGGTCGCCCTGGGAGTTCGGACGGCGGTCCTCCAGATAGCCCTTGTAGGCATTGTTCACGAAGGAATGCGGCACCCGGATCGAGGCGCCACGGTCGGCCACACCCCAGCTGAAGGTGTCGATCGAAGCGGTCTCGTGCTTGCCGGTCAGGCGCATGTGGTTGTCCGGACCATACACGGCGATGTGGTCGGCGCGAGCTTCCTTGAAGGCGTCCATCAGCTTCTCGAAATACTCCTTGCCGCCGACTTCGCGCATGTACTTGGTCGAGAAGTTGCAGTGCATGCCCGAGCCGTTCCAGTCGGTGTCGCCGAGCGGCTTGCAGTGGAACTCGATGTCGATGCCATACTTTTCGGTCAGGCGCAGCATCAGGTAGCGGGCCATCCACATCTGGTCAGCAGCCGTGCGCGAGCCCTTGCCGAACACCTGGAATTCCCACTGGCCCTTCGCCACCTCGGCGTTGATGCCTTCGTGGTTGATGCCGGCCGCGAGGCAGAGGTCGAGATGCTCTTCGACGATCTTGCGGGCGACGTCGCCGACGTTCTTGAAGCCGACGCCCGTGTAGTACGGGCCCTGCGGCGCCGGATAGCCGTATTCCGGGAAGCCGAGCGGACGGCCGTCCTTGTAGAAGAAGTACTCCTGCTCGAAGCCGAACCACGCGTCTGGATCGTCCAGGATGGTGGCGCGGGCGTTCGACGGATGCGGGGTCTTGCCGTCCGGCATCATCACTTCGCACATCACCAGCACACCGTTGGTGCGGGCGGCGTCGGGATACACGGCGACCGGCTTCAACACGCAGTCGGAGCTATGGCCTTCGGCCTGCATCGTCGACGAGCCGTCGAAGCCCCAAAGAGGCAGCTGTTCCAGGGTCGGAAAAGAGGAAAATTCCTTGATCTGTGTCTTGCCGCGCAAATTCGGCACCGGCTTGTAGCCGTCGAGCCAGATGTACTCGAGCTTGTATTTCGTCATTGAGCCTCTCTGTCTTATCGAAAGGTGGGAGCCCAGCAATCGAAGGCTCCCCGCTTACCCGGCCACGATCGGCCAGCGCACTCTTAAGCATGGAATGTGCCAAGTCCCGCGACGTCCCGTCGCATGGACGAAGACCGATCGGGGCCGAGCTGCCGGCCGGTTTTGCACGTCAGGGGTGCGGCAAAGCAGCGCGACCGGGATTGCACGGAGCGCATGGCGGAGCGGAGAGCTTGTCGAAAACCCGCTTGATTCCTTGGCATTTGCGGCGACGCGCAAGAGAGGCCGAACAAGCCGTCAGCAGTTACGGGACATTTTCGAAAAGAGTTGGAGCTCTGTCCGCAACCTTTGGTCCAGCCCAAGTGTTGGTCAGATGAACATTGCTGCTGGGGGAGCACATGCAGAAATGCCTGCAAAACGCGCAACATGTGATTTCGTTTTGATCATGTTGCATTCCCTCCGGGCAGCACTGATATCGACGCTGGTAACCACAACGGAACGAGTCGGGCGCAACCTGATGTGTGGCCGACGGAAGGAGAATGAGGAATGGGCACCAATGTGGACGAGGGATCCGCAAGGATCTACCAATTTCCGCGCGGAGGGCGAGCGGGTCTTGCACCTCGCCAATCCGGATCGCCGCCTGAGCGGCCGATCGCGCCGTCGATCCAGCCGACGATCTACAGCGCGAGCTGGTATCATGACGAGGCGATCCAGGAAGCCAAGCCGGTGTGGGACCGCTGATGTCAGACTGTACCGTGACGCCAGCACGCCTTTGCTGAAGGGTCGGACCGACAAGGTTCCGGCCCTTTTTTCTTGCGCCGCTGTCTGCATGTCTCTCGCCGCTGCTGACGGCCGCCGGCGGGCTCGACGTGCCAGGGTCAAACAGGCCGCCGTCGTGACCCGTTTCATGGTCTTCCCTATCCTGTCGAAGGCTACGCATACGCGTCGCGTCGATGAAACGGCGTTTCACATCGAAGCCCGCATCCCCTAGAATGGGTTGATGTCTGCCCATCCGCTCCGCCATCTCGGCCTTCACGGTGCCAGCAATTTCAGAGATCTCGGCGGATATCCCAGCAGGGACGGCCGGCACGTGCGATGGCGGCAGCTGTTTCGGTCGAACCATCTCGGACAGCTGACCGAGCCCGACGTCGCGGTCCTGCGGGAGCTTGGCGTTCGGACGGCGTTCGATTTCCGCGGTCGCAACGAGCGCGCTGCCGGTCTCTGCACCATCGCCGAGATCACCGTGCATTCCGTGCCGATCGAGCCGAGCGTGGTGCCGGCGCTGCGGGCTCTGGCGACACGAGGACAGCTCACAACCGACCATGCCTTGGAGCTGATGCGCGAGTCCTACCGCAACTACGTCCGCAGCTACACGCCGCGCTTCCGCGCGCTATTCCAGCATGTTCTCAATGAGGACGCCCCGTTGGTGATCCATTGCACGGCCGGCAAGGATCGCACCGGTGTGGCCTGCGCGCTGGTCTTGCACGCGCTCGAGGTTCCGGATGACGCCATCTTGGAAGATTACCTGCTCACGAACCAGCTCTATCGTCGCGAGACTGCAGCTCACCCGGATCTTCCCGCTGATGTCGTCCAGACGATCGGGACAGTCCAGGCCTCGTTCCTGGCAGCTGCGTTCGACGCCATGCGTGATGATTTCGGCGACGTCGACACCTACCTGCGCGACGGTCTCGGCATCGACGGCGCGGCACGGAAGACGATACAGGAGCGCTATCTCACGCTGTGAGCCTGGGCGGCCCGAATACGCTTGAGCGATCAGGCCGCTTCGATATCGGCTGTCTCGGCGGCTTCCATCGCGTCGAGATCGGCAATCACCTCCTCGAATGCGGAAATCGCCTGTTGAACCGCCGCGATCTGCATCAATTCCCAGCCGGTCACCGGACCTGCACGGTTCTGCAAGGCGACCACCAGATCCCGCCGCTGCTCCTTCAGTTGCACCAGCGGCAAACCATGGTCCGGCAGATGTCTCATCATGTCAAAGCTCCAACGCCCCTCAAGCGGCATAGAGACAGGCTAGCGAGCCGCGCTGGCAATCCACTTACGAAAGTCCGGCTAATTTTATCGATCAGGCCAGCGCGACCGGTGCCGCCATGATGGCGCTGGCCAAAACGTCGCTGATCTTCGCAGTGGCGGCTTCGCTCACATGCAAGCGGTCGCCGTGCCCGTCGTCGAGCGCCGACAACGGAATCTGGCCGGCCTCATGCCAGCTCTTCATCAGATTCCAGCGCCTGAAGACATTGACGTCGGCCGCAGACGTGACCTTCTCGATGCGCCGCTGAATGTCCTCGGCACGCGCCAGCCTGCTGGGCACCGTCACGATGGCAGCCGTATATTGCAGGTCCATCACGATGGCATCGATGGCCAGCCCCGCCAGCCATCGAAGGCCGACGCGCAGCGCCGCCTCGACGTCATCGGGACTGTAGACCTCGGGCCTGTAGGCGGCGTTGGTGCCGACCTGCCAGATGACGAGCGAGGGCTGCTCCGCAATCACGTCGCATTCGAAACGCGAGAGCTCCTCCGGGGATTCCTGTCCGCCCACACCCCGATTGAGGACGTCGATCAGGCAGCCGAAATTGGTCTTGCGCAGCGACTGCTCGATCCGGGCCGGAAAAGCGACAATTCCGTTGGTGCCGGCGGTGGAAGATGAGCCAAGCGCCACGATCCGGGTCTTGCGCTGCGCATCCAGACTCTCCCTGAACCGTCTGATCGGACGAGGAAAACCGGTGGAAACGTCGGGAAATTCGAGAGAGCCTGTCGCGGTCATGGTCACCTCTGACGAACCACGCTTTCTGATTGCAATTGCATGCCCCGGCCGCCCGGCCATTGCAACTCATCGGCAGGGCCATAGTATAACGAGCGGCGCTGTGGGGCGCGTCAACGGAGACCAGGGACGGAATGAACGGAGCAGTGATTGTCATTACGGGTGCGCAAGGGGCGCTCGGACGCAGCGTGGCCGATCTCGCGCTCGCACGGGGCGCGCATGTGGCCGGGATCGATCATGCCCAGGCCGAAATCCCGGCGAGTGACGACCGCATCGAGCTCGGAGGCGTCGATCTCTCCGACCCCGAGCAGGCAAAGGTCGCGATCGACTCCGTCGCCGCCCACTTCGGCACTCTGGATGCGCTGATCAACATCGCCGGCGCGTTCGCGTTCGAGACGACTGCCGACGGCGACGATTCCGTCTGGGAGACGATGCATGCGCGAAACCTGATGACCGCGCTGCACGCATCGCGCGCGGCGATTCCGCATCTCGTCCGCTCCAGCACGGGCCGCATCGTCAACATCGGCGCCATGGGCGCGCTCCAGGCCAGTGCCGGCATGGGCCCGTATGCGGCCTCCAAGTCGGGAGTGCATCGCCTGACGGAAGCACTCGCGGCCGAATGGAAGGGCAAGATCACCGTCAACGCCGTCCTGCCGTCGACGATCGATACGCCGGCCAACCGCGCCAGCATGCCCAAGGCCGATTTCGACAAATGGGTGACGCCGCAGGAACTCGCGGAGGTCATTCTGTTTCTAGCCAGCGACGCCGCGAGCGGCGTGACCGGCGCGCTGCTACCGGTTGTCGGCCGGGTGTAGCGAAGCCAGCCGTTCACCCCGACTTGGCGCTGACATCACCGGACTCGGCGGGCTAGACTCGCGCGCGCTCTGAGTCGCACACATCGGACGGCCCCTTGGAAACCGCGCTCTACCTTCCCGTCAAACGCTTCCTCGAAAACCTCGGCTTCTCGGTCAAAGGGGAAATCGGCGGTTGCGACGTGGTGGCGCTCAAGGGCGACGACCCGCCGGTAGTCGTCGTCTGCGAGCTGAAGCAGGTCTTCAACCTGGAACTGCTGCTGCAGGCAGTCGATCGGGCCGGTGCCTGTGACGAGGTGTGGGTTGCGGCGAACCTGTCGGCACGCGGCAAGGGCCGCGAAAGCGACTCCCGCTACCGCAATCTGTGCCGCCGGCTCGGCTTCGGCATGCTGGCCGTGACCTCAGCCGGAGACATCGAAGTGCTGGTGCAGCCGCCCACTACGGCGCCGCGCAAGAACCCCAAGAAACGTTCGCGTCTCGTGATCGAGCATCAGCGGCGCAAGGGCGACCCCGTCGCTGGCGGCTCGACCCGTGCTCCCATCATGACGGCCTATCGGCAGCAGGCGCTGGCCTGCGCCTCGGCGCTGTCGGGCGGGCCGAAACGCGTCCGCGACCTCCGAGCGGACATTCCGGATGCGCCGAAGATCTTGCAGCGTAACGTCTATGGTTGGTTCGACCGCGCCGAGCGCGGCGTCTATGTCCTCACGAAAGCCGGGCTCGCGGCCTTGCGCCGCTGGCCCCAGGATATCCACATGACGCAGGCAGCGTTGCCCAATCGCGACATGGTGAACGCATAGCTGGGCTGTCCCGCGGAATATATATTGCAATGCAACAATTCTGCTTCTAGGTATCCCGGACGATTCACGAGGCCCCCATGAGCGAAGATTGGAACACCAAGTACGGTCCGCGTCGCGTCAGGCGTGATCCCCCGACACTGGAAGAAGCGATCTTCGCTGCGTCAGGCATCACCGACGACGTGCAGGCTCAGGCCGAGATCGCGTCGGCGCTGATGGGTCTGCCGCTCGAGCAGGTGCTCCCCGAGGTGAAGAAGGCAGTCCGCGTTGCCGCGCGCACCAACACGCGCGTCATCACGGCCGACCAGGGCACGCAGCAGCGTGCCGTCGTGGTCGAGCGCCGCACCGTGCGCCGCTTCAATTTCGACAAGCGCACCGGCACCTGAACGCCGCCCTCCGGGGCGCATCGGCAATGCAATCAAACGAAAAGGCGCGGCAGCGGTGATCGCTGTCGCGCCTTTATCGTCGCAGCAACGGCTCGGCTCAGGCGGCGCGCTTGTCGCCGTACATCCGGGTCACGAGCTTCCAGCAGGCGCGATTGAGGGTGAAGAACGCCCGCGCTGCCGCGATCGGCGCATCGATCACGAGCTTCGCCAGCTCATCCTGGGGCTGCTCGGTCAGATCGATCGTGCCGGTCGATTCGCCGTGACGGAACGCCAGATGCGCACCGAACTTGGCCGCCAGCGCCCGCATCGCATGGTTCTGCGATCCCGTCGTGACGCGGAGCTTGCGATAGCCCTTCCACCGCGCCTCCGAGATCACGCGCTGGAACAGCAGGCTGCCGACCCCGCGGCGACGCACGCAAGCCTCCACGCTGAACGCAATCTCCGGAAGCCCGTCCTCGGACTGCTCCGGCGGATGCAGCTCGGCGGCGCCGCGCACCATGCCATTTTCCATGTAGGCGACGACGATCGTGCCATCGGCCGCACAGCGGGCCGCATAGCGTTCGATGAAACTGTCATCGAGGAAGCCGTTGAATCGATCGTGCCGGCTTTCCGCATCGAGCCGCAACAGATGATCGCGCAGCAACGGCAGTTCTTCGTGCTGGCTGAGGGTCCGCACATAGCCGAAGCCCGGCCGGGGACGAAAAGTATCTACCTGTGACACTGCCTGAGACTCCTCTCGAGAGCCCTCGCACACAGACGTCTTTCCCTAGACAAGAGCTATATTGTGCATCGCAACATTCATTGCAAGCCCCGCGCTCTACGGAGAGAACATGCGGCCATGCAAGGATCGCGTGAGTTAACGATTCGTTTGTGTACGAATCATCACAGCACGAGCTGAGTCTGGGTCACGAGTGCGACCAGCCTGCCGTCGTCGGTCTCGATCCGGGTTTGCCACACCTGGGTGCGGCGGCCGCGATGCACGGGCGTGGCGGTTGCCGTCACCACCGTCCCCTCCTTGGCGCCGCCGATGAAGTTGGTCTTGCTCTCGATCGTCGTGGTGCCCTTGGCGTCCTGCGGCAGGTTGATCACGGTTGCGGCCGCGCCGACCGAATCCGCCAGCGCCATGACGGCGCCGCCATGAATGGTGTGATGCAGGGTGCAGAGATCCGGCCGCACCTGCATCTGCGCCACGACGCGATCGGCACTGGCCTCGGTGAAGGTCACACCCTTCAATTCCGCGAACGGCATCTTCATCGCATTGATCTTGTCGAGTGGCGTCATGCCTTCCCTCCCCCGTTGATCGGACGACCCGTCTTCGCGGGTCAGCGCCGCATCTGGATGCGCCCGGCTTCGAACCCGAAGCAATGACCTGAGAGGTCATTGCTTCGGTCCGATCGTGCCGCCGCTCAGACCTTCTCGATCCCGCACCACTCCGCGATGAACAGCGCCATGGTCTTGGTCACCTGGCGCAGCGAGTCGAGCTCGACATATTCGTTGAAGCCGTGCATGGCGGCGCCGGTCGCGCCGAAGCAGAGGCTGGGGATGTTGTAGTTGAGCCCGTAGAAGCGGGTATCCGTGAGCGCCGTGAAGACGAGATCCTGGACCTCGCCGCCGTAGACGGCGGTGAAGGCCTTGCCGAACGCCGCCTCCGGCTCGGCCGAATTGGTCAACTCGTAGCCTTCGGACAGGAAGCCCGACCACTCGACGACCGGCGGATTGTTGGAGAGAAAACGATGATCACGCGAAGCCGCGGCGACGCAGGCGAGGATCTCGTTCTGGCAGTCCTTGACCGACCAGCCCGGCAGGATGGCGATGCGGCAATCGACGTCGCACCAGGCCGGCACGCTCGAGGCCCAGTCGCCGCCTTTGATGATGCCCGGATTGAAGTTGATCGGATGCGTGAGCGTCCTGAAATGACGATCGCTCTTGGCGCGCTCGTTCCAGTCCGCCTCGAGCTTCTCCAGCGCATGGATCAGATGATAGCTCGCCTGGATCGCATTGGCGCCGACGCCGGCCTCGAACACATGCGCCGGGAAGCCGCGCACCTTCAGGCGGAACCAGATCACGCCCACCTGAGAACGCACCATCTTGCCGCTGGTCGGCTCCGGGATGAAGCAGGCATCCGCGCGGTAGCCGCGCTGCAGGGTCGACAGCGCGCCGACGCCGGTGCTCTCCTCCTCGATGACGGATTGGATGTGAATGCGCGCCGTCGGCTTGAAGCCGGCAGCCTTGATGGCATCGAGCGCATAGAGCGCGCCGATGGTACCGGACTTCATGTCGCAGGCGCCGCGGCCATACATCCGACCGTCGCGGATCACCGGCGAGAACGGCGGCGTCTCCCACATGTCGAGCGGACCGGCCGGCACCACGTCGCAATGGCCCTGCAGGATCAGCGATCGCCCGGCCGACGTCGCCGGCCGGTAGGTTCCGACCACGCTGCGTGCTCTCGAGAAGTCGTGCTCGATCGGGCCGTAGCCGCGCATCTCCTTGAGATCGTCGAGATCGATGTGCCAGTCGTCGACCTCGTAACCGCGCGCGCGCAGGAGATCGCTGAACATGTCCTGGCACGGACCTTCGGCGCCGCGGGTCGAGGGGATGGCGACGAAGTCGCTCGTGGTCGCAAGCTGCCGGTCGAAGTCGGCATCGACGGCGTCGACGATGCGCTGCGTAATGTCCTGGGTGATCATGCCTGTCGAGGTTCCAATTGCCGATGACTGCAGCAAATCACAATCTCATGCAGAGTTGCACCGGATTCGCCGCTGCTTTCAGAATCGCAAGGCCGCCCGTACATTCGCGCATACGAAAATGGCCGCAACATACTTTGGAATTTAACATGTCGGATCACCGCAATATCCTTTATTTCCTCCTCGGCATTCTCAGCGCGGCGATCATCGTGCTCGGCTACAATTTCTATCAGGCCAAGAAGCAGCCGGAGGGTGTCCAGATCAATATCGGGCCAAACGGACTGAAGATCGAAGGAAAGTGATGCGTTCTCAAATCTCCTCGTTCGCGAATGTCGCAGCGCGCCCTCTCGGCGTCCTCGGTGTCCTGCTTTTGGTTGCCGCACCCGCGCAGGCGCAATATGTCGGGCGCGAGCAGGACATCACCGATCTCCGGCTCGGCCAGCGCGTGCTGGTCGATGACGGCACCTGCCCCGCCGGCCAGGTGAAGGAGGTCTCCGGCTCCAAGATGGCTGAAACCGGTATTGTCCGCACCACGAAATGCGTGCCGCGCTTCGGGCCGAAGAAGAAGTAGCTGACCTCGTTCGATGCGGCTCTCGCCGCCGACCTCCGGCGCGTGACCTTCCGCACAGTCCCACAGCCGCGCATCGACGATGCTCCTGCCCGTGGATAAGCGGGGACGCAGCATGTCGATGTCAGCGGTGCAGGATCACGGCTTCTTCGAAGCGGCCGACCGGCCGCAGCCGGTCAAGGCCGATTTCAGCCGTTACGCCCTGCTCGGCTATCTGTCGATCGCGCTGGTGTTCGGCGGCTTCGGCGTGTGGGCGGCCTATGCGCCGCTCGATCGCGCGGCGATCGCGCCGGGCACCGTGTCCGTCTCCGGCGATCACAAGGTGGTTCAGCACCGTGAGGGCGGAATCGTCAGGGAGATCCTGGCCAAGGACACTCACGCCGTGCATCGCGGCGACCTGCTGTTTCGGCTGCAGCCGACCGAGGCCCAGGCCAACACCGACCTCCTGCGCAAGCAGATGGACGCGGCGCTGGCCGAGGAGGCGCGCCTGCTCGCCGAGCGCGGCAATGTGCGGATGATCACGTTTCCCGACACGTTGCTCAACCGCCAGAACGTGCCGGAGGCGGCGCTTGCCATCGCCGACCAGCAGCGGCTGTTCGTCGAGCGCCGCAATGGCCTGATCAGCCAGATCAACATCCTCAACTCGCAGATCGCCCAGCAGCAGCAGGAGTTCGCCGGCCGTGACCGCCAGCGCGCCGCGCTCTCCGCGCAGCTCGCGAGCTTCGAGACGCAGATGAACAACGTGCGCCCGGCGGTCGCCGCAGGCTATTATCCGCGCAACAAGTTCCTTGAGCTGGAACGCGAGCGCGCCCGCGTCGAAGGCGATCTCGGCCAGGCGCAAGCCGACGTCGCGCGGCTGACGCAGACGGCCGCGCAGACGCGCCTGCAGATCGATCAGACGCTGCAGAAATATCTGACCGAAGTCGGCCAGCAGCTCGACGGCACCCGGGCCAAGCTGTCGGACCTGCGCGAGAAGCTGGTCATCGCCGAGGACGTGCTGCGCCGGGTCGACATCCGCGCCGAGCGCGACGGCATCGTCATGAACATGAAAGTCCACACCGTCGGCGCCGTCGTGAAGCCCGGCGATACGCTCGCCGAGATCGTTCCGGTCGGCGAAGGCGTCGACGTGATGGCGCACGTCTCGCCGCGCGACATCGAGAGCGTCGCCATCGGCCAGAGGGCCGAGGTGCGTTTCTCCAATTTCTCCTCGCGCACGACGCCGACGATCTTCGGCAAGGTCTCGAGCGTCTCGGCGGACGCGATGTCGGACGAGGCGACCAAGCAGAGCTACTATTCGGCGCGCGTCGTGATCGACTATTCGACCATCCCGCCCGAGATCGCCGAGAAGATCCTGCCGGGCATGCAGGCCGACGTCATCATCTCCACGGGAGAGCGCACCGTGCTCGAATATCTGGTCGGCCCGCTGCTCAACACGCTCGCCAAGACGTTCCGGGAGAAATGAGCCGAGACACCTATGCCGACGGCACCGGTGGCGCGCCCGCGACGACAGCAAGGTCGCGGGCACGCCGCACGCCGATGGCGTCCAGCTCGCTGCCCTGTTCCGGATCGGCAAGCCTCTCACGTATCGCTCCATCCAGATCAGCAAGGCCGGCTGCTGTCGCCACGCCCCCGGACATCGCGAGCTGCCAACCTCTGGTGTCCGCCAATTCAGCCAGAAGCGCCGGCCACTCCGTCCCGAGCCCGAGCACAGCCACCCGCGACGTGCGTCCAAGGGTCAGTTGCCCGACAACGATGTCGCCAAGGTGAGCACCAATCGCCAGCTCGACGGGCCGACCGATCTCCGCGGCGATCTTTTCGTTGACGCGGTCCATGACCACGTCCATGGCGCCGATCGCCTGCAGCGCATCGCGGCAGCCTTGTTCTGCTCCCTGCTCCTCGCCGAAGACGGCGAGCACGCCATTGCCGAGAAAGCGATCGATGCGCCCGGAATGAGCTTCGATCGCCCTGCCAATAGCGCCGAAGATCTCGTTCATCATGAACCCGAGGTCGGAGGGCAGCCGGTCGCGCGCAATGGCCGCAAGCGGACGGACGCGGACGTGGACCAGGCATACCGCACGGCGCTCGGCGGGAAGGTGGTCGACGAGGGGCGCCCTCTCCGCTTGATCGCCGCCGAGGAGACGCGTGATCGTCAGCGGCGCCGCCGGACGGATCTGGCAGGCCAGGCGCACATTCGCCGGTGCCGCCAAGTCGGCGAGCATGACGCGCTCCGCGTGGCCGGGCGGTGCCAGCGTCTCCGCACCTTCATCAACGCGGACGCGACAAAGACCGCAGCGGGCACGGCCGCCGCAGTCGGATCGCTGCGAAAGATCGTTGCTGCCGATGATCTCCAGCAGCGTCGGACCGACCGCGGCCCGCACCGTCGCACCACCCGTGAAAGCAATGGCGATCTTCGGCGCCGCGAGGGACGCGACGTGACGGAACACGATGATCGTCACGCCTGCAACGAGCAGCGCGACGACCGCGATCTGCGCCGAAACCTGCAGCAGGGCGATCCACTTTCCGTCGAGTTCGCTCGGCCAATGGGTGACCTGGCGCATCTGCTCGGCCATGCCGGGATTGCCGAGCAACGCGGCGACGGCGCGTCCGGACACCACGAACCCCATCAGCGCCGCCATCGGCACCGCGACAGCGAGAACAACCAGCAGCGGCTGGACGAGGCGGTACCAGCTCCGGAATTTCAGCCAATGATGCAGGCCGACGCAGCCGTGGATCCAGACCAGCAGCAGCAGCGCGGTCTGAATCCAGGCAGCCTTGGGCCACAGCAACGCCAGCGCATAGAGGTAGCCATCCTGAACGCCGAACAGCGCATGAGCCATGTGGGTCTCGATGACATGCGGCAGCAACAGTAGCGGGATCGCAAATCCGGTGGCGATCTGAACAAACTCCCACGAGGACAGCCGCCACGTGCCGCGCTGAACCGTCTTGGCGAAGACCAGCACGACATGCGCGAGCAATGCCGCCGACAGCCCGATCATTCCCGGCCACGATCGGGTGACGACCAGTCGCCATTCCTGCACCTCGTCCATCGCCTCGAGGCTGAACAGACCCACCGCATGGTTGAAAAAATGCGTCGCGGCGAACGCAAACAGGACGAGGCCGGACATGAGCCGGATGTTCTGGGACGTTACGGCAGGCATGAGCTCACTGTGATTCAGGCAAGCTGCGAAATCTGAGCACGACTGAACCATCCGGTAGCGGCTGCCACCGGCCAACTCAAGCGCCGGCAGATCAGCCTCGAGCTATGTGAGGTCAGTCACGGTCGACGACGGGTGCCCCAGGCGAAGCTCCCCAGCACCATCGCAAGGGGATCCGACATGCGCACCACCCGAAGCCCGCTGGGAACCGCGCTCCGCGCCTGCTTTCCCGCGCTCACCGCGACCTTCGTGCTCAGCCTCTTCATCAATGCGAGCATGCTCGCCTCGCCCCTCTATTCCATGCAGGTCTACGACCGCGTCCTCACCAGCCGCAATCTCGGCACGCTGGTCATGCTGACGCTCATCGTCGGTGTCTTCCTGGTGTTGTATGGCGTCCTCGAATTCGCCCGTTCCGGCGTTTTGGCCCGGGCCGGCGTGCAGTTCGAAGGCACGCTGCGCCACCCGCTGTTCGAGACGATGATGAAGGCGGAGCTGTCGCCGCGGCATCGCTTCGGCCAGCAGATCATCCGTGACGCCGAGACCATCCGCGACTGCATCTCCAGCGGCACCGCCGCCATCGCCTGCGATCTGCCGTGGACGCCGGTGTTCGTCGCGCTGTGCTTTCTGCAGCATGCCTATCTCGGCATCCTCTCGCTGCTCGGCGCGATCGTGCTGTTCTCGCTGGCGCTGCTCACCGAATTCTACACGCGCGCCAGCGTCGAGCGCACCAACGCGCTGGCCAACGAGGCCTCGCGCTTCGTCGCGGCGGCGCTGCGCAATGGCGAGGTCGTGCGCGGCCTCGGCATGGGCGACATTGTCATGGACCGCTGGAGCTGCCGGCAGTCGGCGATGGTCGATGCCCACAGCACCCTCGTCGAGCGGGGCGCGGCGATGCATTCCGTCACCAAGTTCGCGCGCATGGCGGTGCAGACCTCGCTGCTGTGCATCGGCGCCTGGCTCGCGATCGAGCAGCAGATCTCGCCCGGCGCGATGATGGCGACGTCGATCATCATGGGCCGCGCGCTGGCCCCGGTCGAGCAGGTCGTCGGGCAGTGGAAGCGCATCATCGCATTCCGCTCGGCCTACCGCAGGCTGGAGGAGCTGTTCCAGGCCTTGCCGGTCACGGCTGCACCGACGGCGCTGCCGACGCCGCGCGGCGACATCGACGTCGAGAACGCGGTGGTGTGGCCGCCGGCGGCCGGCCGCCCCTCGGTCAAGGGCGTCAGCTTTTCGCTCAGGGCCGGCGAGAGTCTCGCGATCGTCGGCGCCTCCGCCAGCGGCAAGTCGAGCATGGCGCGCGCCATGGCCGGCGTCTGGCCGCTGCGCGAAGGCGTGATCCGCATCGACGGCGCCGCCTACAGCCAATGGGACCCAAACCGGCTCGGCAAGCATATCGGCTACCTACCGCAGGACATCGAACTGTTCTCGGGCACCGTCGCCGACAACATCGCCCGGCTTGCGAAGGTCGACGAGGCCGCCGTTGTCGCTGCCGCCAAGGCCGCCGGCGCGCATGAGGTGATCCTGCGCCTGCCCAACGGCTACGACACGCCGATTGGTGAAGGCGGCGTGGCATTGTCCGGCGGCATGCGACAGCGCGTCGGCCTCGCCCGCGCGCTCTACGGCAATCCGCGGCTCCTGATCCTCGACGAGCCGAACTCGAACCTCGACGAGGACGGCGAGCGGGCGCTGGCGCAGGCCATGGCCCAGGCGAAGGCCGCCGGCCGAACCGTGATCGTCGTCACGCACCGCCCGCAGCTTCTGGCGCATGTTGACCGCATCATGGTGATGGCCTTCGGCAAGACGCTGGCATTCGGCCCGCGCGACGAGGTGATCGCCAAGATGCGCGGCCAGCGTGTCGTCGTCGCCCACGACCGGGCGACGGCCAGCGCGGCGGCCTGAACGAACCCAGTGCAGATCTCACACCGCAAGGAGCCGGCCATGATCAAGTTCACATCTTCTACGAGGACCCTGCAGCTGGCCTTCGCGACCGCCGTCCTATTGCCGATCTCGGCTTCGGCGGAGACGCCGATGACCGCGCGGCAGATGCTGGCCCACGCGCAAACTCAAGCCCTCAATGTCCCCAGCGATATCAGGAAGCCCGAGCTGGACCGCAGCGAAAAGATCACCAGCGAGGCCGCCTCCGCAGGCAATGCAGCCATCGCCGCCCCGCTTCCGGCGATCGAACCGCCGGCGCCGATCTCGCCGCCAGCCCCAGCGCTCACCGCACTGGCTGCGCCCGTCCCGGCGCCTGAGGCAGCTTCGTCGCAGACGCGTACCAACTCGCTCACGGCCGCCGCCCCCGTTGCTGAAGCTGCCAAGACGTCGAATCCAATGCTCGCGACACCGCCCGTGGCCGCCACCACCGAAACACGCCCGATGGCACCGGCCGCGACGCCGCCCGTCACGGCCGCAGCTTCACCGGCCCTCGTCCCCGCGACCGCTCCCGTTGCCGCGCCGCCCCAGTCTGGCCTGCCGGCCGCGGCGGCCACCCAGACCACGGGGACGCAACCGGCCGCCTCGTCGTCCGCCGAAAAGCCCGCTCCTGCGGGACATCAGCCAACCCGTGCAAGCGCGGCAGCGGCCCGCCCTGCGCCCAAGCCTACTGCGAGATCGTCGAGACACAGCGACGAGGATGCCATCAGTACCCGGATCTCGCGCATCATGCGCCGGCCGGACGTGCAGTCATTGATGTCGCAATATGGCCTGGATTGACGACGAGCACCGCGGACGATGGACGCTGATCGACATCGGTTCAGACAGCCGATCAGTTGGCCGGATCGAACATGCACTGCAGCGCGGGCTTCGCGATCTTGGTGAACGTGGGCCCGATCTCCGCTCGCTTCGGTGCGGGCACCCAATCGATCTCGATGGTCGGCACGCCGGTCTCACTGATCCCGCGCAGCAGCGCCTCACGCAAGTCGGCATCCTCCACCATCGCGGCCGCATGGTCATGCAGGCAGGAGCAGACAGCTTCAGGACGCGTCCACCGGTCGAGCATATGAGGCGCACATTGCCGTACGAACTCGCCGCGCAGATCTGGCAATCGGGTCGTCGTCCGCGCCTCGACGAAGGACCAGAAGAGGCACGGCAGCACGGCAAGCGCCGCAGCATCCAGTCGAAAACGCATGGTGGACCGCTGGTGTTTGTTTTTCGTCATGTCATCCACGCAGGCCGCGACGACACGATTCGCATGCCGCCCACGCTTTCATACCCGCTTCACGTTTCAAGCGGCCTGCGGCACGGGCACAAAATGGTTTCATGGGCCCGCCGCTCCGTTTCATCGCAACCCACCCGACGACACAAAATACAATCAAAACGAGAGTGATCTAAAGCGCCACCTGCTTTGGCCGAGCCAGCGCGATCCGGGGCGACCGTCAATCTGTCGATGGAGAGCTTCTTAACGACCTGGCGTTAACCGTGGCCGGCAGGGAGAACCTCCCAGATCGCTACGGCGACCCAGCAGCGCGGCGCGTTTGGGGGCCGACGTTGCTCCGCAGGGTCACCATGGGCAGGCGCTTGCACACACCCAAACCGAAGGTATCTCGCCGCAGCTCGCCGGCTACGCCGATGGCGCAGCAGCGAACCGAGGGCTATGCCGGCTCGACGCCACAGAGCCTGGTCCGGCTGATCGGCTGCCACGATCCTGCCAAGCACAAATTGCCCAGCGAGGTTTTCGGCAGCCGATCGTCCCTTGGCAGGTCCCTTATTGAATGAAATCACCGCACTTCTGGACTGCGCCGTCATCGGATTTGCCCCAAGGCATGATCGGGACGGAGGAGGTCGAGTTCTTCGGTGAGCCCTCGATCAGCCTGTCCGAGTAAACCATGTAGACCAGCACGTTGCGCTTGGCATCGCAGCCACGAACGATCTGCATCTTCTTGAAGAACAGCGACCGCCGCTGCCGGAACATGTCGTCGGCCTGTTCGAGCTTGCGCTTGAACCTGATCGGGCCGATCTGCCGGCATGCGAGCGAGATGTCGGAGACCTCCTCGGCCAGGCCCAGCCAACCGACATAGCCGCCCTTCTGCGGCACCGTGAAGTGGCAGGCAACGCCCTCGACCTCTGGATCATCAACGCCATAGGTCGCGAGCTTGTCATTCGGGCTGAGCAATTTGAACACGGTCGACCGACGGAAGATCAGATCCGGCTCGTCCGCGGCGTATGCTGAGATCACAGGCGAGGACAATCCGATAAGCAGCAGGCAAGCGAGGGTTTTCAGCCACAGATCAAACCGTTTGGTGGCTCTGAACGACATGTCGGTCTCCGTTATACCGCCGATGCTCGGCATACCGCCCATGTAGGGACACAAATGCCTGCAAGGAAGGCGCTCCAGCCCGTGACCTTCCACTACCCGTTTAACGGGATGTGAGGCTTTTCTGCTACGATTGGAACGAAATCACGCAGGGCAGAAGCCCCAAGCTGGTGAACGCAGACTCCGTCTGCGACACTAAATACCAGATGGTTCTTGAGGATTTGCCGGAATGCTCTGCGTTCGTGCAGCCGCCAGGGGGCGGTTCTATTGTGCAGCAATCGTTTCAGTTCCGCTTGCCATAGCAGCGACCTCACAGGCTGACGCAGCGTCATATTACTACTGGAACGACGCTCAGCCCGTCACCATTGCTCCGACCATACGCCCGGCCATGCCGCGCAAGCCCAAGGCGCGCCACCTCGACAAGCTGACAAAGACCGAGAAGGAGGCTGCCAAGCCGCAAGGACCGGTCACGATCGCGGTGTCGATCAACAAGCAGCAGCTCAAGGTCTACGACGCAAACGGTCTGTTCGCGGAAGCACCGGTCTCGACCGGCATGAAGGGACATTCCACGCCGTTGGGCGTGTTCAGCGTCATTCAGAAGCAGAAATTCCATCGCTCCAACATCTATAGCGGCGCCCCGATGCCGTTCATGCAGCGCATCACCTGGTCGGGCGTCGCGCTCCATGCGGGCGTGCTGCCCGGCTACCCAGCCTCGCATGGCTGCATCCGCATGCCGGCAAGCTTTGCAACCCGCTTCTATGGCTGGACGCGCATGGGATCCCGGGTCCTGGTCACGCCGAGCGAAGTGGCTCCTGCGAGTTTCTCGCATCCGATGCTCGCTGCCCTGAAGGCACCGCAGCCGAGCGCATCGGTGCAACCCGACGCGACTGCGCCGGCAGCGATCAAGTCGGACAAGGGCGCCGCCGTCACCACCGCGATCACAGTCGCGACGACGGATCTGCGCGCCACGATCGGTCATGCCGAGAGCCCGCGCTCCGGCGAAGGATCGCCCGCCGCGTCGCGCCAGGTGCGGACCGCCGATGCCAGCAACGCCAACGGACTCCCTCCGATGGTCTCGGACGCTTCCCCAAGCGCCGAACCATCGCGCTCGCTCCCGATGGAGGTTCAAAGCGATACTGCCGATCTGAAGCCCAGTGTCGCCGAGATCAAGATTGAGCCCGCGACCGCCGACGCAGAGGCAAGGTCTGCCCCCGGCGACGTGGCTCCGGCGAGCGAGCCCACGAATGTTGCGCAGGTGGCCGCTCCGGCTCTCGAGAAGCCGGCTGAGGCATCGGCGAATGCCGAAGCCACCGGTTCGACCGAACTCAAGCCTGCTGAATCCAAGTCGGTAGAGTCCAAGCCTGCCGACGCCCCGATCGCGGAGCAGCCTGCGTCGCCGCCCACACCGGCGGCAGAGGCACCGGCGAAGCCGGTCGATCCCAACGATCTCGCCAAGGATCAGTCGCGTGTTGCCGCACCGGACAAGCCGATTGCGCCCAAGCCCGAATTGAAGCGCAACAGCCAGATCGCGATCTTCATCAGCCGCAAGGATTCGAAGCTGTACGTGCGGCAGAACTTCGCTCCGGTGTTCAACACCCCGGTCACCATCGCACCGGGCGACAAGCCGCTCGGCACCCACGTGTTCACCGCGACGGCTGACAAGGCCGACCCGGCGACGATGCGCTGGTCGGTCATCTCGCTGCCCTCCTCGGCGCGGAGCACCGCGGCGAACGATGGCGCTGCCAAGGCGGTCCGGCGGGGTAAGAAGTCCGCGGGAGCCGATGCCGAGCCGAAACAGGTCGTTCAGCTGAGCAGCGCGGCCGAGGCGCTCGATCGCATCACCATTCCCGCCGACGTCATGGCGTGGCTCGGCGAAGCCCTGTCGACCGGAAGTTCGCTGATCGTGTCCGATCAAGGCATCAATCAGGGCGAAACCGGCGAGGGCACCGAGTTCATCCTTTCGCTGCGCTGACGACCGACGACGTCCCTCTTTCCGCCCCACGGCAGGGGTATCCCCGTGCCGGAACGCAGTCTGATCCAGCGCAACGTGGCGGCCGTTGAAGCAGCGGCCGGTCGAGCGCGGGCACATTCATGCTGACGGGGCTGGCTCTGCTCAGGGAGATTCACATGATCGATCGCAGGATGGTTGTTCTCGGCATTGGCGCCTCGTTGTCGGGTGCGACGCTCACGCCGCAGGCTGCTCGTGCCGACAATGCAGCGAGCAAGATGACCGCCTATCGCTTCTCCTTCCCGGCGCTGGCCGGTGAGCCGATTCGGCTCGCCGATTTCGCGGGCAAACCGGTGCTGGTCGTCAACACGGCCTCCCAGTGCGGCTACACCCCGCAGTACACCGGGCTCCAGAAGCTGTGGAGCGAGTTCCATGAGCGCGGGCTGACGATCATCGCCGTGCCGTCCAACGACTTCAACCAGGAGCCTGGGATCGCCGGCGACATCGCCGAGCAGGCCAACAAAGACTATGGCGTGACCTTCCCGATGACCGCAAAAGCGGTGGTCACCGGTTCCAACGCCCACCCATTCTACCGCTGGGCCGCCGAGGCGCGGCCCAAGGAGACGCCGCGCTGGAACTTTCACAAATATCTGATCGGCCGTGACGGCTACATCGCCGACGTGTTTGCCTCCTCGGTTGAGCCGACGGATACGCGGGTCAAGACCGCAGTTGCCCGGTTGCTGGCGAACGGCTGAGCAACACTCGGCAGGAATGCGGCGGAAGCTGGCAACTTCCCCGTGTTTTTGCCTTGTTTCCTTTTGGCGCCACTCCGGCTGCTGGGCTAGTATCCCGGCCGGATGACGGAGCGACTCTCGACGCTGGCGCTCCCGTTGCAACAACCCCGAGGAAACACGATGCGGATTGCAGCAGGATTGGTGTTCGCAAGCTCTTTGGCGGCTTCGCTGTTGACGTCTGGCGCGGCCTGGTCCCAGGCGCAGCGCACGGCGGCGGCGCCGACCCCGGCCGCTGCTGCTCCCGCACCGGCCCCTGTTCCCGCCGTCGCCGCCCAGACGCAGCCGCCGCGCGCGCCCTGCATGAACCCCGATGCGCTCGGCGTCGGCCGCACCGTCGAGATCGATACGACCGGAGGTCCGGGATTCGGCTTCGAGCACTTCAAGGACCTCGACTTCCTGAAGGATCACGAGGTCGTGCTGACCTTCGATGACGGTCCGTGGCCGGAGAACACGCCCAGCGTGCTCAAGGCGCTTGCCGACCAGTGCACCACCGGCATCTTCTTCATCATCGGCAAGCATGCGACCTATTATCCGGAGATCCTGAAGCAGGTCTACAATGCCGGCCATACGGTCGGCACGCACACCTGGTCGCATGCGACGCTGACCAACAAGAAGCTGACCGAGGATCAGCGCAAGGAAGAGATCGAACTCGGCATCAGCGCCGTGAAGTGGGCGCTCGGCGGCAATTCCCCGGCGCCGTTCTTCCGCTTCCCGGCATTGCAGCATCCGCCGGAGATCGTGACCTATCTCGGCACCCGCAACATCGGCATCTTCTCCTGCGATCTCGACTCGTTCGACTTCAAGGCGCGCAATGCCCAGGCGGTGATCGACGTCACCTTCAAGAAGCTCGACAAGCTCGGCAAGGGCATCATCCTGATGCACGACTTCCACAAGCATACCGCCGAGGCCCTGCCCGAGATGCTGCGCCGCCTGAAGGCCGGCGGCTACAAGGTGGTCGCGATGCGCGCCAAGGCGCCGGTGCAGTCGCTGCCGCAATATGACGAGCAGCTCGCCAAGGTCGCGAAGCTTCCGACGGTGAGCCAAAGGCCGGTGTCGAGCGTTGTGACGACAGTGTCCGAATGAGACGGGATTCCTTTCGTCAGTGACCAAGCTTCGTATCGAAGGTTACGTGATCGTGTCGGCCGACGGGATGTTGGCCGACGCGAGCAATGCGATGCCGCCCGCCCTGAAATTTCCCGGCGACGCCGCATTCTTTTCCCAGGCTCTCGATGGCGCCGATCTGATCGTCCACGGCCGCAACTCCTATGAGGACCAGCCGAACTCGCCGAAGCGCCGGCGCATCGTCGTGACCGGGAAGGTGGCGGGACTGGCGCCGGATCCGGAAAAGCCGCTCTCCACCCTTTGGAATCCGGCGGGGACCTCCTTCGAAGCCGCCTGTGAAGCCGCGGGCGTCAGCTCTGGCACGGTGGCGGTGATCGGCGGTCCCGTCGTGTTCGAGATGTTCATGGACCGCTACGACACCTTCTTCCTGTCAATGGCCCCCCACGTCTCCCTGCCCGGCGGCGCACCGTGCTTTCCCGGCGTCGGTCCCGACCGTTCGCCGCAGCAGGTGCTGACGGCCCACGGCTACACGCCCGCCAATCAGCTGATGCTCGATCCTGCCCACGACGTCAGCGTGACCGCCTGGAAACGCACCGCTTAGAGCTCCCTCTAGATGTCTCCATACGCGCTCTGCTCGGGCGCTTTCGGACCCTTGCCATAGCCGAAGATCATGAACAGCGCGCCGATGATCGACAGGTTCTTCAGCGCGTCGATCAGGGTCTTGGCGTTGTCGGGCGGGGCCTGGTTCCAGAAGTCATGGAAGTAGAAGATGGTCGCGCCGACGAACACGATCATCAGAGCCGCGAAGAAACGTCCGAGAAGGTTGAGCGCGATCATCACGCCGGCGAGCACCTCGAACGCGCCGGCCGCGATCGCCAGGATCTGCGGCATCGGCATCTTGGCAGCGGCCTCGAGCTGCGCCGCATAGGGCGCGAGCATCGTGGGAATCGTGACCTTGGCGGCGATGAGATCGGCGGTGGCGGGAATGCCGAACAGCTTGGTCGCGCCCGTGTAGATGAAGATCACGGCGAACAGAACGCGCCCGAATGTAATGAAACCCGGCATTCTCGCCCTCACGGATCAACTTCAAACGTTGTGTCGCCGGCCCACCGGGCCGGATATGTGACGTCGCGAACGCTTTTCAACAATAAAGGCGGGCGGAATACGACCGAAACCGGACGAATTCCGCCACACTTCGATCACGCCAGCAGCGTCACGCGAACAGCGTCGGCTGCGCCCTCCCCGCCCGTTCCTGGGCTTCGACCGCGGCCACCGCTGTCATGTTGAGAATGCCGCGCGCCGTCACCGACGGCGTCAGGATATGCGCCGGCCGCGCCGGACCGATCAGGATCGGCCCCACCGGCACCGCATCCGCCAGCACCTTGATCATCTGATAGGCGACGTTGGCGGCGTCGAGATTCGGCATGATCAGGACGTTGGCCGAGCCTTCGAGATCCGAATGCGGCAAAATCGCCTTGCGCGCGGTCGCCGACAGCGCGGTGTCGCCCTGCATCTCGCCGTCGGCCTCGAGGTCGGGACGATGCTGCTTCAGCAATGCCGTCGCCTGCCGCATCTTGCGCGACGAATCCGTGTCGTAGCCGCCGAAATCCGAGTGCGAGACGAAGGCGATCTTCGGCTTGATGTTGAAACGCGTGACGTGGTTGGCCGCCAGCGAGGCCATCTCTGCGAGTTCCTCGGCCGTGGGATCCGGCCGCACCTGGGTGTCGCCGATGAAATAGGCGCCCTTGCTGGTGATGGTGAGCGCCAGCGCCGCGTAGTCGCTGACCCCCGGCATGAATCCGATGATCTCACGGACGTGGCGCAGATGGCTCATATAGCGTCCCTCGACGCCGCAGATCATCGCATCCGCCTCGCCCCTGACGACAGCGAGCGCCGCAATCACGGTGGCATTCGTGCGCACCACCGTGCGCGCCGCATCCGGCGTCACGCCGCGCCGTCCCGCGACCTCGATATAGCTCTGCACATAGGAGCGGTAGCGCGGATCGTCCTCGGGGTTGATCAGGTCGAAATCACGCCCGGCCTTGATCGACAGGCCGAAGCGCTTGATGCGGGCCTCGACCACGGAAGGACGGCCGACCAGGATCGGCCTCGCCAGCTTCTCCTCCAGTACTACCTGGGTGGCGCGCAACACGCGCTCGTCCTCGCCCTCGGCATAGATCACGCGGACCGGCTGCGTCTTTGCCTTGGCGAACACCGGCTTCATCACCAGGCCGGAGCGGAACGCGAAACGCTCCAGCAGCGCAGTGTACTCGTCGAAATTGGTGATCGGCCGCGTGGCGACGCCGGACTCCATCGCCGCCCTCGCCACCGCCGGCGCAATGCGCAGGATCAGGCGCGGATCGAATGGCGAGGGGATCAACGAGCCCGGACCAAAGCCCTGGGTCTCGCCGGTATCGAAGCCGCGGGACACCGCGTCCGACGGCGGGTCCTGGGCGAGCTGCGCGATCGCATCGACCGCGGCCTGCTTCATCGCCTCGTTGATCGCGGTGGCGCCGACGTCGAGCGCGCCGCGGAAGATGAACGGGAAGCAGAGCACGTTGTTGACTTGGTTCGGGAAGTCCGAACGCCCCGTGCAGATCATCGCGTCCGGCCGTGCCGCGCGCGCCTCCTCCGGCATGATCTCGGGGTTGGGATTGGCGAGCGCCATGATCAGCGGCTTCTCGGCCATCTGCTTGAGCAGCTCCGGCTTCAGCACGCCGCCGGCGGACAGCCCGAGGAAGATGTCCGCGCCGCCGATCACCTCGGCCAGGGTCCGCTTGTCGGTCTTCTGCGCATAGACCGCCTTCCAGGGATCCATCAGCGTGTTGCGGCCCTCATGGACGACACCGTCGATGTCGCAGACCCAGATGTTCTTGCGCTGCGCGCCCATCGACACCAGCAGGTTGAGGCAGGCGATGGCAGCGGCGCCCGCGCCGGAGGTCACGATCTTGACCTCGGAGAGCTGCTTGCCCGCCAGGGACAGCGCATTCTTGATCGCAGCGCCGACGATGATCGCGGTGCCGTGCTGGTCGTCATGGAAGACCGGGATCTTCATGCGCTCCTTGAGCCGCGCCTCGATCTCGAAGCATTCCGGTCCCTTGATGTCCTCGAGGTTGATGCCGCCGAAGGTCGGCTCCAGCGCCGCGACCGTCTCGACCACCCGGTCGATCGTGTCGGCCGCAATCTCGATGTCGAACACGTCGATCCCGGCGAATTTCTTGAACAGGACCGCCTTGCCCTCCATCACCGGCTTGGAGGCCAGCGGGCCAATATTGCCGAGCCCGAGCACGGCGGTCCCGTTGGAGACGACGGCCACCAGGTTGGCCCGCGCGGTCAGTGAGGCGGCCTCGGCCGGGTTGCCGGCGATCTCGGTGCACGCAGCGGCAACGCCGGGAGAATAGGCCAGCGCCAGGTCGCGCTGGTTGGCGAGCGGCTTGGTGGCCTGGATCTCCAGCTTGCCGGGCCGCGGCAGGCGGTGATAGGCCAGGGCTGCGGAACGAAGATCTTCAGAATAGGACGACGACATACGTGCTCCAGCGTTTCCGACCCGGATTTTTGGTCTCTTGAGTCTCGGTCAGACGTCGGTTTTTCCGGCCGGTGGAAGCGCATGTGATGCACGTTGGGCGGCTTTCATGCAACATCCGAAACCATGCTCGCCGGCATCCCGGGCCAGCGATTCTCCAGTTCGCAGAAGCACATCCCTACTCCATCGATTTCATTGAGACCATCACCACTTGCTGCCTAAGCCTTGGGCGGAGCACATCAAATGACCCGTATCCTGATTGGAATTGTCACGGCGGTCGCGCTGGCCGTCGCCGGCTTCGTCGGCGTGCCCTGGTACGCCCAGGGCCGCGCCGAGCGCGAGGTCGAGGCAAGCTTTGCCCAGATCCGACAGAGCGGCGCCACGGCAACCCATGGCAAGATCGCGTTCGACCTGTGGAGCCGCAAGTTGACAATCGCCGATGTCAAGCTCGAGTCGGCCGCGCAGCCGCCGGCCAGCGTCACGTTCGGCACCATCACCGCGACCGGGCTGAGCCAGCATGATTCCGAGCATGTCACGGCCGCCAGCATCGAGATCAGCGACATCGCCATGGCCGGCCAGATCCCCGGCCCCTCGCCGCTCCGTCTGAACTACAAGCTGCCGCAACTGGTGGTGAAGGATTACGCCGGCCCCGCGCGGCTCGCCGCGATCCCGGCCGGTGCGGGTGCACTCGAGACCACCCGCGCGCTTGCCCAACAGCTCGCCACCATCAGCGCCACCTCGGCCACGGTGCCGCGGGTCACCGGCACGATGGAAGGCGGCCCCTCGGTCGGGCCGACCGAGTTCGGCTATTCCGGGCTGGTGGTGGACGACATCAAGGACGGCCGCATCGGTAACTACAAGATCCAGGAGGTCACCTTCAGCACGGCGGCGCAACCGCCGAACGGCAAGGTCGAGACGGTGCGCGGCCGCATGCTCGACATCGTGACCAAGGACATCGACGTCAACGCCATCGCCGCCCTGTTCGCGCCCGAGTCCACCCATGACGATCGTGTCGTGCGCCTGAGCGGCGTCGCCGGGGCAGGTCTCTACGAGATTACGTCCGATCTCGGCATGCGCATGCGCATCGACAGCCTCACGATGGACGAGTTCGGCGTACGGCCGTCGCGCATCCAACTGCCGGCGCTGGTCGCCGCCCTGACGCCGACCTCGCCGCGAACGAGTACCATGACGCCCGATCTCATCGACAAGGTCGCGAGCATCTATGACGGCGTGCTGTTCAAGAACGTCGAGGTCCGAGGCCTCGCGGTCGAGACGCCCGACGGCCCGGTCAAGGTCGCGCTGACGCGGTTCGACCTCGACGACGGCAAGGGCGACGTCGCGTTCGAGGGCTTCGACGGACGGACCCCGAACGGACCGGTCAAGCTCGGCCGCTTCGCGGTCAAGCGCTTCGACATGGGCGGCCTGCTGCGCCACACCGCCAAATTCGCGGTCCCCGGAGCCAAGCCCAGTCCGGCGGAGGCGCTGGCGCTGTTCAAGCTGATCGGCGGTATCGAGCTGAAGGGACTGACGACCTCCTACAAGGCGAGCACCAAGCCGGTCCAGATCGACAATTTCAGCCTCGACTGGGGCCAGTTCGTCGGTCCCATCCCGACCCAGGCGCGCCTCGTCGCGAAGATGGCCGGCCCGCTCGATGCGTCCAACCCGGCCTTGCTGCCGCTCCTGATCGCCGGCATCGACACCGCCGCGTTCGATGCCGATCTCGGCCTCGGCTGGACCGAGAGCTCCGGCGCGTTCGCGCTCCAGCCCTTCAAGCTCGAGGTCAGCAACCTCATCGCGGCCTCCGCCAGCGTCTCGCTGTCGCAGGTGCCGCGCGACGTCTTCACCATCGATCTGCAGCAGGCGACAACCGCAGCCGCACAGATCGAGGCTTCCGGGCTGGAATTGACCCTGCGCGATCTCGGCGCGGTCGACCTGCTCGTCGCCAACTACGCGCGCGGTCATGCGATCGCGCGCGATGCCGCGCGCAAGGCCCTGGTCGACAGCATCAAGGCGATCGGCGCCCAGGTCGCGGCCGACAACATCGATGTTGCCGGTGCGGTCGATGCGATCAGCCGCTTCGTCGAGAAGCCACGCCAGACCCTTACGCTGAAGCTCTCGCCGCGCGCCAAGGTGCCGGCCCTGCAGCTCGCCCAGCTCATCGCGATCGACCCGCCGAGCGCGCTGGCGCAGTTCAAGATCGAGGCGCAGACCGCGCCGTGATGTCTTTCCTGATCTAGAGAGAGAGAGAGAGAAGAGAGTCCGCACTCCTCTCCTCCGTCATTCCGGGGCGCGCACAGCGCGAGCCCGGAATCCATACTCCCGACAATGATTGGCGAACGAGTCGACGGTGCAGGCATCTCGATCCTTCTCGCACGGTCGTGGTTATGGATTCCGGGCTCGCGCTGCGCGCGCCCCGGAATGACTCGCGGAGGGAGCGTGCTCGTAACCGCCGATGCTGCGCACTGGGACTCGCGCTACGCCATCGATGAACACGGCAAGTCCCCTTCACCCCAAGACGCGCGTCCTCAAGCCCGCGGCGCGATCGCCCGAGTTTGTCCGATCGTTCGGCCCTCTCATTCGAAGAGGGCGCAGGGAATGCCGGGTGCTGGCCGCAACCCATGGCCCGCCTGCGGAAAAAAATGCAGGCGGCAGGTACCACAGGTGCTGCCGATCATCCGGCATTCCCTGCGCGATGGGCTTTTCGGCTGCTTCGCGCTCTCCTCGGGGACCGGCTTGTTTGCCCCCGTCATCCGCGCGATGCCCGAAGGCATCGACGCGAACTTGACACCAGCATCGGGGTGTCAGGACCACGCGACTTGACCGCCCGCAACCCGCCGTTCGTCCGCGCGCTTACACGCGTTGCGACCGACTGCGGCCACCGCCTCCCCGCCTCACGTCTCGTGACGACCGCGAACCGTCCCTCTTCATCGAGGCGGGATGGCCGGAAATGTGAAGGTGATTTGCCCGACGATGCAAGGGGCAAAACTGCGGCAAACTAACACGACGGGCAATTAGCGTATGATGGAGTTGCAGCAATTGCCCGTCGAGCAGAGCTGCAACGTTACGACTGCGATCATGTGACAAGCGTGAGAGATGTCGACGCGTATCGCAAGATGGAGGGCTTATGGGCCAGCCTCCCCACCGGTCGCTGTGAGCCGAAGAACGCAACATAACAATCGTAGCGACCGATCTCCTCCAACCAGCAGTGCACGACGACGCCATATTCAGGGACACCATTTTCGACACCGTCGTAACGGACCGCCGTTCCCGGCAACAGATATCTGTCAGGAGTAGATTGATTGCTGGACATGCGAACTTGTTCTTCCTCAGTGCTGTCGTCCAGGCGAACCCGGCCGGGCTTGCACCAAACGACAATGAAGCTTGACGATGGAGGTCAATCTCGCAAAGCTCGTCAGGTTCTTTGCCATCGGACCGGTCCCGCGCAGCCGTGAAGCGCCACCCTTCCGCAACCGCTCCTCCGTCCCGCCCAGCCCGATGCGAAGCCGCCAAGTCAACTTCTTTCTGACGCCGAGAGACCAAGCGGAGCTGCTGAGCAAGCTCGATCCTGCCGGTCAATTCGTGTATGTCGCGTGGCGCTGCAAGGACGGCGGGCTTGATATTCTGCAAACGTCTACCGTACGGCAGATGGGGAAGGAGGCGCTCACAATCTATATTGTGCGAGCCGATGATCTCGACGCAATATCTTTCAACGACGTCGGAGATTTCTCAAGCGTCGACGTGATCCGCTCCCCCGTGATTGAATTCAATCGATGCTACATGGACGATCAGCGCCTCAGCCGTGGCCGATTCTACGTCGTGAATAGCTACTTCGATCAAGATGGACAGATTGCGAGAAAAGACGAAGGATTCCTCAAATGGTCCGAAAGGCTGATTTCGAAGACCCGACGGTGCCTGAAAAAGGATCCGGACTCGTTCTTCCATCTCGGAGCAGAAGCGCTGCAACTCAAAGAAGCAGGCTTCAAATTGCCGGTGGTCTGATCGGTTGCGGCGTCAGCTTCGGCTGCCGCCAACAGGCGTCCAGGTCGTTCGCTAAAGTTCGGTTCCCGAGCTCCGGCGATCGCCGCGCCGGGCCCTCATTTCAAGGCGCCCCTCATGTGACGGTCTGAGCCTCGTGCATTCCCTCTTGATGTTGCATCGCAACGAAGGCATCATCCGGCTTTCATCGGACCCGATTTGATCGGGTGGCTCGGCCCGGCGCCTATCCCCGGGAAACCCCTCAGCAATGCGACTGTGCCTGACGTCGAGGCCTCAAGGGGCATTGCCCGTCGCTGCGCTGGCCAATCCCTGGTTTCCAATCATGAGGTTCCTGCAGACGCTTCGCCGCGAATGGCTGGCGAACATCCCCACCGAAATGCTGTCCGGCCTGCTGGTCGCCCTGGCGCTCATCCCCGAGGCGATCGGCTTTTCCATCGTGGCCGGCGTCGATCCGAAGGTCGGCCTCTACGCCTCGTTCTCGATCGCCTGCGTCACTGCCATCGTGGGCGGCCGGCCTGCGATGATCTCGGCTGCTACCGCCTCCACGGCGGTGCTGATGATCACCCTCGTGCGCGACCATGGCCTGCAATATCTATTCGCCGCGACCGTGCTGATGGGCATCGTCCAGATTATCGCCGGCGCGCTGCGGCTCGGTCTTCTGATGAAGTTCGTGTCGCGCTCGGTGATGACCGGCTTCGTCAATGCGCTCGCGATCCTGATCTTCACGGCGCAGCTGCCGCAGCTCGTGCATGTCGGTTGGGAAACCTATGCAATGGTGCTCGCCGGGCTCGCCATCATCTACGGCTTTCCGTTCCTGACGAAGGTCGTGCCCTCGGCACTGGTGAGCATCATCGCGCTGACCGCCTTCACCATCATCTCCGGCCTCAAGCTGCGCACCGTCGGCGACATGGGCGAGTTGCCGTCAGCCCTGCCGGTGTTCGCGCTGCCGCAGGTGCCGTTCAATCTGGAGACGCTGCGGATCATCCTGCCCTACTCCCTGACGATGGCCGCGGTGGGCCTGCTGGAATCGCTGCTGACGGCCACGATCGTCGACGACATGACGGACACCGGCAGCAACAAGAACCGCGAATGCGTCGGCCAGGGCGTCGCGAACTTCATCACCGGCTTCTTCGGCGCGATGGGCGGGTGTGCCATGATCGGGCAGTCCGTCATCAACGTCACGGCGGGCGCGCGGACGCGCCTGTCGACTTTTCTGGCCGGCGTGTTCCTGCTGTTCCTGATCGTAGTGCTCGGCGATTGGGTGAAGCAGATCCCCATGGCGGCCCTCGTCGCCGTGATGATCATGGTCTCGATCAGCACCTTCAACTGGTCGTCGATCGTCAACCTGCGCGCGCATCCGCTGAGCTCGAGCGTCGTGATGCTCGCGACCGTCATCATCGTGGTGGCGACCGGTGACCTTTCGATGGGCGTGCTGACAGGGGTCGTGCTGAGCGGCGTGTTCTTCGCGGCCAAGGTCGCCCGCCTGCTGGGGATCGAAACGCAGCGATCCGAGGACGGCGGCGCGATGACTTATTTCGTCACAGGCCAGGTCTTCTTCGCCTCGTCCAACAGCCTGGTCGACGCCTTCGACTATCAGGACGTGCCGCCGCGCGTCACCATCGACGTCAGCGCCGCGCATTTCTGGGACATCACGGCAATCGGCGCGCTTGACGCCATCGTGCTCAAACTGCGCCGCCATGGCGCCGAGGTCGAGGTCGTCGGCTTGAACGAGGCGAGCGCGACCATGGTCGAACGGTTCGGCACGCATCACAAGCCGGAGACCACGCAGAGGCTGGCGCATTAGCGCCAGCCGCATCCTATAGCATCTGTCACACAGACCGAATCACATTGCTATCCTCGGGGCTGGCCGACGAGCGTCATGATCCCTGAAAGCCCATGCCCAACCTCCCCACCTTCCTTCTATTCCTCTCCGCCGCCCTCGTCGTCGCGTTCACGCCCGGCCCCGGCATCTTCTACATCGTCGCGCGCACGCTGGCCGGCGGGCGAAGCGAGGGACTGGCCTCCAGCGTCGGCCTCGGGCTCGGTGGCCTCCTGCACGTCGTCGCCGGTGCGCTCGGGCTGTCGGCGCTGGTGATGGCGAGCGCGGAGGCGTTCACGGTGGTGAAGATCGCTGGCGCGTTCTATCTGATCTGGCTCGGCGTGAAGACGTGGCGGGAGGCCCGGGTCGACCAGCCGGCCGAGGTGACGACGACCGGCAGCCGGCGCGCGTTTCGCGACGGCATCATCGTCGAGGCGCTCAACCCGAAGACGGCGGCGTTCTTCCTCGCCTTCATCCCGCAATTCGTCAATCCCGCCGGCGACGTCGCCGCGCAGTTCGTCGTACTCGGGCTGATCTCGGTGACGCTCAACACCAGCGTCGACCTGGTCGTGACGTTCTGGGCCGCCAAGGCGCGGCATCGTCTCGCCCACCGACCAAGCCTCGTGACGCGGATGCGGCAGTCATCTGGCGCCGTCATGTGCAGCCTTGGCGGCGCGCTGTTGCTGGCGCGGCGCACGAGCTGACGACCGGACTGGCGCCAAGTCGTCACGTTCATAAGCACATTTCCGCGGCGTGCCGGCAGCGCTATGCCGGCGCGCACGAGCCGATGCTGCTTTGCGACCACCCCCGCTGAGCTAGTCGCGATAGCGGCAGAACTCGTCGCCATTTTCGTATTCGTAGCAGATCTTGACGCGCCGGTAGGGCCGTTCCCCGTCGGAACTGCGCGAACGACGATCCATGTCGTCATCATCACGTTGCATTCGCGCGTTTCGGCCGGTGGTGCGATGATCCATGTCCTGGTCCATCATGCGGCCCATGCGGTGCTGGCGCATCCGATCCATGTCCATGCGATCCATGCCCATGCGGTCGTCGTCGCGCTGTTGTGCCGTCCAGTCGCGGTTCACCCGCGTGTCTTCGGCACTCTGGCGCTCGCGTTCACGGGCCTGGTCCGACTGCTGGGGCGTGCGTTCCGGCTGCACGGGAACAGCCTGGGTCTGGCTGGTTCCCGGCGTGCTGTCGGCCTGCTGGGCCCACGCGCCTGCGGAGAGGAGACAAGAGGATAGTAACACGACGGTCGCTGCTGCTGGAACGCGCATGATTCTTCCTCCAAGGGAATGCTGTCTAACCGTGCGGGTCAGCGTTGGTTCAAACGACATCGCCTGTTTCGGTGCTGCGCCGCACAGATGACAGCCGGACGCGGAAGCGAGCTGGGGGTGCCGAGCCGGGGCGGTCGCCGGCTGCTCTCTGGCGTCAGCCCGAGATCAGGTCGTGTTTGATTCCACGCCGGCGCCAATATCGCGCACGGAGCCGCGGTGCGATCTGCCACGAGACAATGGCTGACAGCACCACGCTCAGGGCAATCATGACCGGCATTGCGAGCATCGCGTGATTGCTGAGCGGCGTGAGAAGAATCGTCAGAACTCCCGCACCGAACAGCACGGCCTGAACCATCATGAAGACCATCGCCGAAATCTGTGTTCGCATGGACATTGCGGTCGCTCACGGTTGTTGCGCCTGCAAGTCAATGAAGCATCCGTCGAACAGTTCCGGCATGATCTCGAGGTCGGATCCGTGTCGCCCGGCCGCCCGCAAGGCGGCCGGGGGACGTTGTTTGCACTGCGGCGTTGACGGGGGACGGCAAGTTCGGCTGCGTCCCCCCGCCCGTCATTCCAGCTCGATCGCCTGGTAGGTGCCGGTCTCGTCGAGCGCGGTGCCCCAGATCTTGTGCGAGGCCTGGTGCTCGGCGCGTCCGAACGACAGCTTGCTGCCAAGGCCGAGGTCGATGCTCTGCATCGACTCCAGCGTGTCGACCAGCCGCTCGGTCTCGAGCGGCGTCGTCTGCTTCAGGGCCTGGACCAGGATGCTTGCCGAGATGAAGCCCTCGAGCGAGGTGTAATCCGGCGCTTCGCCGGGGAAGTACTTTTCCAGCGCGGTCTTGTAGTCGAGCACTAGGCTCGAATAACCGGCGACCGAGGGAACGCCCTGCGTGACGATGACGCCGTTGGTGTATTTCGAGCCGAGCAGCTTCAGTTCGGCCGCGAGCGACGACGATCCGACCGCCGAGATGTTGGCATAGATCAGCCCTGGAACCGCCTCGTGGGTCTTCTCGATGAATTTCGCCGCCGCGCGGTCGGTCGCGATCATGATCACGGCCTTGATCGGAGGCTTGGTCTGCGCCTTCAGCTTGCCGACGGCCTCATCGACATCCAGCGTGCCGCGCGGGAAGCCGTAGCGGATGATCGGATCGGTGATGCCGTTCGCGCGGAATGCCTTGGCGACACCGTTGGCGCCGTCGTCGCCATAGGCGTCGTTCTGCGCGAATACGGCGATCTGCTTCGCCGGGATGCGCTTGACCTTCATCAGATAGCGCACGATCGCGGCGGTCTCTTCGGCGTAGCTCGCACGATAGTTGAAGACGTAGCGGTCGGGCGGATCGCGGCGGACGACGGCGGAGCCGCTGTAGGGCGCAAAGAACAGCGCCCGGCGCTCCAGCGCGTAGGGAATCGCCACCGCGTTGTTGGCCGTGCCCATGTTGCCGATATAGCCGAACACCTGGTCCTTCTCGTACAGCTGCGTCATGGCGCCGAGCGTCCGCGTGGGATCATAACCATCGTCGGCAGCGATCAGCCGCAGCTTGCGGCCGTTGATGCCGCCGGCATCGTTGGCGCGGGCGAACGCGGTCTCAATGCCGAGCTTCATCTGGCGCGCGGACTCCTTGCGGACTCCGGAGAACGGGATGACGGTGCCGAACCGGATCTCGGTGTCGCTGACGCCGTGCGGAAGCGGAGGCGGCAGGTTGGCCGTGGGCTGCGTCGACGCGGCCGCGGTCGACGGCGCCAGCGCGAAGGACAGCGAGGGAGCCGCCGACTGCTGCTGGCTGAGTGACCGCTCAAGCTCTGCCAACTGGCGCTCTGCGGTCTGACAGGTCACCTGCGAGGACGCGACCCGGCCGCGACCCTCGGCGATATAGCTGTTGAAGGTGCGGATGAGCCCATCGCGCTCGCCGCCGTTCGAAGAGCCCTGGCGGATCACTTCGCTGAACTGATCGATGATGGTCTGGACGCGCCCCTGGGCGATCTCACGGCACGTCGCGGCCTGGCCGACGACCGGACCGACACGGGAGGCGAGATCACGAACGACATCGGGGGAAATGGGAGCAGCGGAGGCGGCAGGGACGAAGAAGCAGGTTCCGAGAAGGAGCGCACACCAGCGAACGGTCATTTTGAACTATCCGTCTTCTTGTGATTGGTTGGCTAAGTTCACTACATGAGTCAGACAGGCTTCTATTAAGGACAGGTTGCATGACACCGCAACCGCCATTTGACTGATCGGTGCCGCCTGGAACTCATAGCGGGGCCACGCCGCTCGATCGCGTTTCGCACCGCGTCGCGCAAGGTGCCGAACTAACAAGCGGCACGAACGATTAGTTCTCAGAATCAACGGTTTGCCGTAGGGGCACGATGACCGCTCTGGCCGGCCGCTCGACCACGTCAGCGCGATGCTGCCGATGCATCCGGCGCTGCCTGGACGCGACCGGAGACCCGGATGAAGTTGTTCGCAGTCTTAACCAGCATTAACGCGAGAACATCAAATGCAGAGCGACGCCTTCAAGGCCGGGTCATCTTGCGCGGGGAGTTACAACGCGCCGGGCGACGACATGCCGCAGTTCGGGATCCGATGACGACGAGCCGAGACGGATTGCGCTGTTCGGCTGGGTCGAGACGCGCTCGGGGAACACCTGGGAGGCGCTGGAGCCGGTCGTTCACGCGATCCACGATGTTCTCGGCAAATGGATCGCGTGGATCGTGGCGGCCCCTGCAGGTCGCCACCGCCGCGCTGTTGCATCACGCCATTCGCAGCGACAGCATCCTGACGCGGATGCGGCTGGGCCAATCGGCCGCGCGAACGATGCGCGACCCGTGACGACCGCTCTGCGATCCCCACACGATCGTCATTGCGAGGAGCCGCAGGCGACGAAGCAATCCAGAGTCCTCGTGCCACCCTGGACTGCTTCGCTGCGCTCGCAATGACGAAGATTCGTGCATCACCCTCAGTCCGCCGAACTACTTGTTCGGCAGATTCGTCCTGATGTGCAGCTCGCGCAGCTGCTTCGTGCTGGCCTCCGACGGCGCGCCCATCAGCAGGTCCATGGCCTGCTGGTTCATCGGGAACAGCGAGATCTCGCGCAGGTTCGTGGTGCCACAGAGCAGCATCACGATGCGGTCGACGCCGGCGGCCATGCCGCCATGCGGCGGGGCGCCGTACTGGAAGGCGCGGTACATGCCGCCGAAGCGGTCGACCACCTCCTGCTCGCCGTAACCGGCGATCTCGAACGCCTTCACCATCGCGGCCGGCTTGTGGTTGCGGATGCCGCCGGAGGCGATCTCGTAGCCGTTGCAGGTGATGTCGTACTGGAACGCCTTGATGGTCAGCGGGTCCTGCGTCTGCAGCGCCTCCAGGCCGCCCTGCGGCATGGAGAACGGGTTGTGCGAGAAGTCGACCTTCTTGTCGTCCTCATTGTACTCGTACATCGGGAAGTCGACGATCCAGGCCAGCTTGAACTGATCCTTGTCGGACAGGTTCAGCTCATCGGCGACCTTGTTGCGGGCGAGGCCTGCGAACTTCCAGAACTTGTCGGGATCGCCGGCGACGAAGAAGGCAGCGTCGCCCTCCTTGGTGCCGAGCTGGCTGCGAATCGCAGCCGTGCGCTCCGGACCGATGTTGTTCGCCAGGGGACCTGCGCCCTCGCCGCCCTCGCGCCACATGATGTAGCCGAGGCCGGGCTGGCCCTCGCCCTGCGCCCACGAGTTCATGCGGTCGCAGAACGCGCGGCTGCCGCCGGATGGCGCCGGGATCGCCCAGACCTGGTTCTTGGGGTCCTCGAGCATGCGCGCGAACACCTTGAAGCCGGAGCCGCGGAAGTGCTCGGAGACGTCGGCCATCTCGATCGGGTTGCGCAGGTCGGGCTTGTCGGAGCCGTATTTGCGGATCGCCTCGGCGAACGGGATGCGCGGCCAGCCCTTGGTCACTGGCTTGCCCTTGGCGAAATCCTCGAACACGCCGGTGATGACCGGCTCCATCGCCGCGAACACGTCCTCCTGCTCGACGAAGCTCATCTCGACGTCGAGCTGGTAGAACTCGCCGGGCAGGCGGTCGGCGCGCGGGTCCTCGTCGCGGAAGCACGGCGCGATCTGGAAGTAGCGGTCGAAGCCCGACATCATCAGCAGCTGCTTGTACTGCTGCGGCGCCTGCGGCAGCGCGTAGAACTTGCCGGGATGGATGCGCGACGGCACCAGGAAGTCGCGCGCGCCCTCCGGCGACGACGCGGTCAGGATCGGGGTCTGGAATTCGAAGAAGCCCTGCTCCTTCATGCGCCGGCGCATCGAATCGATGATCGCGCCGCGCGTCATGATGTTCTGGTGCAGCTTCTCGCGGCGCAGATCGAGGAAGCGATATTTCAGCCGGATGTCCTCCGGGTACTCCTGCTCGCCGAACACCGGCAGCGGCAGCTCGTCCGCGGGGCCGAGCACCTCGATGTCGGAGACGTACAGCTCGATCTTGCCGGTCGGCAGATCGTCATTGTCGGTGCTCTTGTTGTCGGCGCCGGCCGGGCGGCGGCGCACCTTGCCCTCCATGCGCACGACCCATTCCGAGCGCAGCTTCTCGGCCAGGCTGAACGCCGGCGAGTCCGGATCGACCACGCATTGGGTGATGCCGTAATGGTCGCGCAGGTCGACGAACAGGACGCCGCCATGGTCGCGGATGCGATGGCACCAGCCGGACAGCCGGACCGTCTCTCCGATGTTGCTCTCGCGGAGCGCGCCGCAGGTGTGGGTCCGGTAGCGATGCATGGTCGTCCTGAATGGTCGTCGTGAGGAGAAGGAATCGGCGCAGCCGCAGGGGCGCGCTCCGAATGCGCGCAGGGTTTAGCCGAGCCGCCCCGGCGCGGCAACCGCAGGAACGGGCCTTTTCGGCTTCGCGCCGGAAAAGGCCGCCCGCCCTGGGCCTCACCGCAACGTCGGCGCCGATGCCGAATTGAGCTGGCGCCGAAACGCTCATCCGACGGCCGTTTGGGCTCGAAAAACGGCCGCCCCGCGGCTATCTTGGAGCCATGACCGTGCATTTCCCCTTCCAGAACTCCTACGCCACGCTGCCGGACAATTTCTTTGCCCGGGTGGCGCCGACCCCCGTCGCAGCGCCTCGTCTGATCAAGCTGAACCGGCCTCTCGCCGCGGAGCTGGGGCTGAACCCCGCCGAGCTGGAAACGCCGGAGGGCGCCGAGATCCTGGCGGGCAAGACCGTGCCCGAGGGCGCCGAGCCGATCGCGATGGCCTATGCCGGCCACCAGTTCGGGCATTTCGTGCCGCAGCTCGGCGACGGCCGGGCGGTCCTGCTCGGCGAGGTCGTCGACCGCAACGGCGTCCGCCGCGACATCCAGCTGAAGGGCTCCGGCCCGACGCCATTTTCGCGCCGCGGCGATGGTCGCGCGGCGCTGGGGCCGGTCTTGCGCGAATACATCGTCAGCGAGGCGATGGCGGCCCTGGGCATTCCGACGACGCGCTCGCTCGCTGCGGTCGTGACCGGCGAGCAGGTCTATCGCGGCACCGCCCTGCCCGGCGCGGTGCTGACCCGTGTCGCCACCAGCCACATCCGGGTCGGCACGTTCCAGTATTTCGCCGCGCGCCAGGACGTGGACGCCGTGCGCCGGCTCGCCGACCACGTCATCCACCGGCACTATCCGGATCTCGCCGGTACCGAGCGCCCCTACCACGCCCTGCTGGATGCCGTGATCGCCCGCCAGGCCAAGCTGATCGCCGAGTGGCTGCTGGTCGGCTTCATCCATGGCGTCATGAACACCGACAATACCTCGGTGTCCGGCGAAACCATCGACTACGGCCCCTGCGCCTTCATGGACGCCTACGATCCCAAGCAGGTGTTCTCCTCGATCGACGAGTTCGGCCGCTACGCCTTCGCGAACCAGCCGCGCATCGCGATGTGGAACCTGACCCGGCTTGCCGAGTGCCTGTTGCCGCTGTTCGGCGACGACAAGGACCAGGCGATCAAGGAGGCCGAGGCTGCGCTCGACGGCTTCGCCACCCAGTTTACCGACGCGCACCAGGCGGGCCTGCGCCGCAAGCTCGGCCTGTTCACGCGAGCCGAGGGCGACCAGCCGCTGGCGCAGGCATTGTTCGACGCGATGGCGGCGGCCCGAGCCGATTTCACGCTGACGTTCCGCCGTCTCAGCGACGCCGCCGGCAGCGGCGATCTCAGCGAGGTCCGCGTCCTGTTCGAGGATCCCACCGGCTTCGACGAGTGGGCCCAGCGCTGGCGCCAGCGCCTGGCGGAGGAACCGCAGACGGCGGCGGAGCGGAGCGCGGCCATGCGCAAGGTCAATCCCGCCTTCATCCCGCGCAACCACCGCATCGAGGCGGTGATCACGGCAGCGGTCGAGAACGACGACTACGCGCCGTTCGAGGAGCTGCATGCGGTGCTGGCCCGGCCCTATGACGACCAGCCGGACCGGGCTGATTATGCCGATCCGCCGCAGCCGGAGGAGCAGGTGTTGCAGACCTTCTGCGGCACCTGACACGCGGTCTTAACCTCGCGTCCACCATCGCCCTGACAGCGCCCAGGCCCTTAAGAAACGATCAACGCAGCCCCGACAAGTTGAACCAACAAGTCGGGGAGGTCTGAGACGTGGACGCGCTGGTGTTCGAATTCATGGGTCTGGCGATGATCGCCTTGTGCCTGATCGTGCTCGCGGTGCCCTCGGCGCGCCGGCCTGCGGGCCGCGTCCGGCATCGCTGACCGGCGCCGGACGCGCCCTATCATCAACCATAGAGCGATCAGCTCGCGTCGCGGTGCTTGCGTTCGGGGCGGATTGGGCCGACAAGCGGACACGAATTCGTCCCGTACCCTTTGCCGACACCCTTGACTTGTCAGCGTTTTCGGACGACGGCGTAAGAGCCTCGTCATGGATCGTTCATGGACTTGATCACCACCACCGCGGACCTCGCAGCCGCCTGCGCCCGCCTCGCCCGCCACCCGGTCGTCACCGTCGATACCGAGTTCCTGCGGGAAACCACCTACTATCCCCTGCTCTGCGTCGTGCAGATGGCGAGCCCGGACGAGGCCGTGGTGATCGATGCGCTGGCCGAGGGCATCGATCTCAAAGCCTTCTTCGAGCTGATGGCGAACGAAAAGGTCCTCAAGGTCTTCCACGCCGCCCGCCAGGACATCGAGATCATCTGGCACCGCGCCGGCATCGTGCCGCATCCGATCTTCGACACCCAGGTCGCCGCGATGGTGCTGGGGTATGGCGACAGCATCGCCTATGACCAACTGGTCGAACGCATCACCGGCCATCGCCCCGACAAGACCCACCGCTTCACCGACTGGTCGCGCCGGCCGCTGACCAAGGAGCAGGCGCACTACGCCGAGGCCGACGTCACCCATCTGCGCGACGTGTTCGCCGCGCTCGATGCCGATCTGAAGAAGCGCGGGCGCAGTGACTGGGTCAGCGAGGAGATGGAGATCCTGACCTCGCCGAAGACCTACGACTTCCACCCCGAGCGCGCCTGGGAGCGGCTGAAGACCCGCGTCCGCAAGCCGAAGGAATTGGCCGTGTTGATCGAGGTCGCGGCCTGGCGCGAGCAGGAGGCGCAGAGCCGCGACGTGCCGCGCAGCCGCGTGATGAAGGACGACGCGGTCGGCGACATCGCCACCCATGCCCCGACAACGATCGAGAAGCTCGGCAATCTGCGCTCGCTGCCCAAGGGCTTCGAGCGCTCCAAATGGGGCTCCGACATCGTTGCCGCCGTGCAGCGCGGCCTAGCGCGCGATCTCGCCGCCCTGCCCAAGCTGGAAAAGCCGCGCAACAACTCCAACGGTGCTGCGATCGTCGAGCTGCTCAAGGTCCTGCTGCGCATGACCTCGGAACGCCACGCCGTGGCGAGCAAAGTCATCGCCACCGTCGACGATCTCGAGCAGATCGCCGCCGATGACAATGCCGACGTTGCTGCGCTGCAGGGCTGGCGCCGCGAGCTGTTCGGCGAGGCCGCGCTCGCGCTAAAGCACGGCAAGCTCGCACTCGCCATCGAGAAGGGCCGCGTCGTCCGGGTCGACCGGGCCTGATCGGCGTCGCAGCGGCTCTGGCCGGCTGCGTCTTCCCGAGTCTGCCAAGTTGATTGCAGCAGGCGGCACGGGTGGTCATGATGCCGCCCATCATTCGGCGCTGGTCTGCCCCCTCAACTCCGCCTCGATTGTCTGGGACACCTCAACCAGAGCCATCGAAAGGATGTAGGCGCTGGTCGGCAGATTGAGCTGGCGCGCCTTTGCGATGGCTGCCCGGAGGCTGCTCGCCAGCTCTTTGAGCTCTTCCTCTCGGGTCATGTCGTGGTCTCGGTCCTGGAGCTGCCGCGTGAGCAAAGACGATTGCGAACCGCCGGAACAGAGGCTGCTGCGGCTGCTCAGCGAGAATCCGGTCGACCTGCACGTCGTCGAGGCCCTTCGCCTCGTCGTCGCGTTCAACAAGATCAGCGATCCGGCCGATCGCCGTATGATTATCGATCTGGCCGAACGACTCGCCTCAGGATGATACCGCCAATAGCCGCCGCGGTCACACCGCGAGCCGGCCGCCGGCGCCGATAAGCTCGGCGCTGTCGAGGACGCCGGCAAAATTGCCGATCACCTTGGTTACAACCAGCTTGTACAACGCGGCGTCGCCGGCGCAGGCCTGCCGGCAGGCGACGGCGTCTCCGATCACCTGATAGCGGTGACTGCGGTGAAAGCCGTCCACCACCGTCGAGAGGATCGTCTCGTCCAGCGAGAAGCCGAGCAGCACGCAGCGCATGCTGCGCATGTTCGCCATGTACTCGGCGAACCGGGCCGAGCTATAGGCCGAGGGCAGTGGATGCTCGAACGCGAGCTCCCCCGGCGTTGGCTTGAAGTCCGGAAGCCAGTTCGTCAGGTTGGAGGCCGGGTTGAACCAGGCTGCCTGTGCGATCCGCTTGAGATGGACGACCGGCCACAGGTTGTCGCGCCAGAGCGCGATCAACTGCCGGCACAGCGCCATGACGACGTCGCCATCGGCGATCAGATGCCTGCGTCCCTCGGCGAGATATTCGCACTGCAGATCGGCGCAGACGAGAACAGGCGGATCCGCCTCGGTGGCACCGAACAGATCTCGGCCCGTCATCACGGTCTCGCTGCGGCGAAGTCGTGCAAGGGCGACGATGCCGGCCGGCCGGCCGAGAGATCGAGCACACCCGGCCGATCCCAGTCGCCTTCCGGACGAATGATCATGTAGGGATCGCTGTCGAGCGTGATCGCATCGTCGCACGGCTCGAGGTCCAGCACCATCTCCGTGTAGGAGAAGTCGGAGAATGTAAGCTTGCGATTATGGCCGAGCGGCTTGGCGCCGAAATGCGCCCAGAAATCGACGAGACGATCCTGCGCGTGGCCATAGGCCTTCTTGAAGCCCTTTCGCCTGCAATAGTCGAGAGCCTCGCGAACCAGCTTGAACG
Organism: Bradyrhizobium sp. HKCCYLRH1030; assembly: GCF_051168395.1. Lineage (NCBI taxonomy): Bacteria > Pseudomonadati > Pseudomonadota > Alphaproteobacteria > Hyphomicrobiales > Nitrobacteraceae > Bradyrhizobium > Bradyrhizobium sp. HKCCYLRH1030. The sequence goes on from NZ_JBNPUY010000001.1 coordinate 719,850, forward strand.
ACAGCCGCGAACGCCGGTACTGATGGCGCACCGCCAGCCGCTCGACCTTGGCGAAGTCGCCGAAGAAGCGCACGCGTACGCATCCCGCCGGCTCCTTGCCGACGAAACCGAGGAAGTGGGCTGCAACCAGATCGTTGCCGTCGAACTCCTCCTCCATGGGACAATCCTGCTCGGTCAGGTAGACCGCCGAGCGGATCGCGGTAACGAGCATGAGGTCATTCGGATCGCGCGCGATGCGCACCGTGATCGCGCGGGGATTTGTCTTTGCCGCCCTGGCCGAACTAATGCTGTGCATCCGCAATGCTCCCTTGTTCGAAACCCTTCATCGACTGGATCGAAGGCGCGATCATCTCGGGCATCCGGTTCCACGGCCGCTGATACCACCAGAGATCGGGCTGAAAGCTCGGCACCGGCGTGAAGCCGAGCGCGCCGAGAAACGCGCGCCCTTCCGGACTCGATGGTTGCGCATAGTAATCGGCGGCGCGAAATCTCGCGCCTTGCAGCGCCTGCGCGACATTGCCGAGACCGATCGCTCCTCGCCCTTGCGCGACGAGCGCCCAGACATAGATGGCGGCTACGTCTTCGTCCGGCCGCGCCAGAAATCTGCGCGGCGGATCATTCAAATTGAACTCATCCAGGAGCAACGCATCGAGGCCTGAGCAGTTGAGATAGAGGAAGGCGATGCCGCCGAGCAGGTTCCTGCCGCGGTAGAGCGCGAAGATCGAGTCCGGATCGTGCCGCAAGAACTCCGCAAGCTCGTGTTCTGAGGCACGAACGCCCGGTATTTCCCGGCGTGCGAGCGCCGTGAGCTCGCCGAGCCGATCGGGCGTGACCGCCTGAGCCGCGACCCGATCCGTCCGCGGCAGCGCGTCGAGCTGATGTCGCAGCGTGAATTCTGTGCTTCCGCGGTGAGGGTTCTGCATCTATGTTTCCAGCTTGGCTTTGATGACGTCATCATACTTGTCGGAGCTGGAGTGTATGCGGCAACATTTGCATCGGGGTGCTGCATCCACGCAGCGCAGGAAGTCTGACGAAACGCTTAACCCCTCATGGGAGGATTTGAGAGCATTTCTGCTCTGTACGCGTCACCGCAGCTTCCGAAACGCGGCGGATGTTCTCGGACTGACCGGCACAACCCTGATGCGCAAGATCGACCGGCTCGAGGAAGAGCTCGGATGCAAGCTCTTCATCCGTGATCAATCCGGCTTGTCGCTCAGTGACGAGGGACGATCGTTGCTGTTCGACGTCGAGCAGATGGAGCGGCTGAGCTTCAACATCTTCCGGCGCGCTTCGCTGTCGACCGACACTCAGGGGTCGGTGCGCGTCGCCGTGACCGAAGGCCCCGGCAATTTCTGGATCCTGCCGCGACTGATCGATTTCCAGAAGACCTATCGCAGGATCACCGTCGATCTGAGCTGCGCGATGCAGCAGGCCGACGTGTCGCGGCTGGAGGCTGACATCTCGATCCAGTTCGAACGGCCGACCAACCCTGACGTGATCGTTGCAAAGCTCGGCCGTCTGCACATCTACGGCTTCGTGTCGGAAGCCTATCGCGACGCGCATGGACTGCCGACATCGCTGGCGGAGCTCAAGGATCATCGCATCATCAAGCAGCACGGCGTGCAGCTCGACGAGACCGGCTATGCGCGCATCCTCGGCTTGGAGTCCCTCGAAGGCATCGTCGGCATCTCAACCAATTCGAGCGTTGCCGTGCTTTACGCGGTCGAGCGCGGCGCCGGCATCGGCTTTCTGCCGACCTCGGCGGTCGCGCTCGGGGCGCCGCTCGTTCCTGTCGATCTCGGCATCAACTACCACATGGATCTGTGGCTGACCTATCACAAGGAGTTTCGCAACTCCGACCGGCACAAGGTCGTCATCGACTGGTTGAAGCGCATCTTCGATCCGAAGGTCCATGCCTGCTTCCGGGACGAGTTCATCCATCCGCTGAATCTCGTGCCGCTGATGGCGCCCGCGCGGGATGTCGTCGGCTTCAACGGCTACGTCGCGCCGAAACCCGTATGACGAGCTACCATTTGAGCTCGACGCCGAGCGTGCCCTGATGCGATTGCAGCACCGAGCGAAGCTTCGCATCGTAGTTGAGATAGAGGCGTGCCGTTCGATTCAGGGATAGCGACAGTGCCGCGCCGGCGTCGGCGCCGTAGCGGCCCTCGCCAAGGCCCTGCAGCGTGATGCTCTGCGGACCGAGGCTGACGGTCACCGCGCCGAGATTCTGGCTGAAATTGTCGACCAGCTTGCCATAGGCCGAGACGTCGAGGATCTTGCCGTCGACAATGAAGTAGCGGCCGAACTCGGCGCCGACGAGAACGCGGGCGCGCTCCAGCGAGGTACCGCTGACCGACAGCGGATCGAGCCCGCCCGCCTCCTGGAATGCCGCCGTCGTGGCGCGCGTGTATTCGAAGGCAAGCTTCGGAACGATCCGGCTCTCACCGATGCTCCAGTAGTAGTCAAGCTCGCTCAGCACGCCCGTGATGTGGGCGCCGTAGACCGACGTCGCCGTACCGAGGCTGGTGTCGCGCCGCGCACTGATCCCGCCGAAGCCATGGACCACCGCGATCGCCCAGGTCCAGGGTCCCTGGTCGACCGAGGCGTTGAACCCGAACTGTGTGAGATCGAGCGTCGCCGCTTGCAGCGCCAGCGGCACATCGACCCAGGTCCGGCTCTGGTCGACGGATAGTCCGACATTCACGCCCGGCACGAGACGCATGCCGATACCGGCGACGCCGCCCCAAGTCGTCCTCTTGTCGCCGGCGAAGTCGCCTTGCGCATTGCTGCGGACGGTTACGCCATACATCTCGCCCCAGGTCCGGAACCGAGGCTGTTCCGAAGCCTCCGGCGCGCCGCCGCCGCCGGGATTGCTCCGCGGCAGCCGGGTGGCGCCCTGCGTGACCTGAGTACCGAGCCGTTCGAGGAAGCTCGAGCCGAGATCGAGCACGGTTCGGCCGGCCGAGCGTTCGGAACTGATCGCGCCCGGTGCCGGACTGGGCAGCGGGCTCGGCGTTGGTGTCGGGCTTGCGGCGATGCTCGGCATGCTGGCCTGCGCGGCACACGGCGAAGAAGCGGCGGCCAAACCGAGCCCGCCGATGAGCAGCATCGCCCCGCATGCGCCGCTGCGCATTCGCCAACCCAGCCTGGCCTGAGACGCCCCGCGCATCGATGCCCCGTTCGCCGCCCGCTCAAATTCGCTTCAATATTGCAGCGATGTTCTGCCCGCAGTTCCCGATCGCGGTCAATGAGGATTGCCATGCCGCGGGTGCCCTGCAGGGATTTGTGGTTCCAGCGCCACAAGCCACGCAGTTGCAGCAGCCGGCGCCGCGACGCCGCGACGCGTTCTCATCAGTCCGCCAAACTTGATATCGGCGGAAAATCGTGTTGCAATCTCCCGTACAATCGGATTGGCCGTTCGACTGTGCGTTTCGCGACTTCGGAAATTGAGCAGATCCCGGGAAGCCCGTTTGTGGCGTGGCACGCGCGAGCGTGGCCGCGTCTTTTTTTTCGTCTAGACGAGGAGACAGCGATGCCGACCTACAAGGGCAGCGTGAAGTGGTTCAACCCGACCAAGGGATATGGCTTCATCAAACCGGCTGGCGGAGACAAGGACGTGTTCGTCCACATCTCGGCGGTGGAGCGTGCTGGACTGACCACGCTCAACGAGAACCAGACGATCGAATATGATCTGGTGGAGAGCCGCGGCAAGACGTCGGCAGAGAACCTGAAGCTCTCGTGAGCATCGTTCCGGCGGAGGGCGCCACAGCGCGGGTCCGTAAACCAACTCACGAGCTCCGCGTCACGAGCGCTCGCCGCGGATGATCAGACTTCGTCAGCCTTGATGTGCCCCGGCCCCGCCGGGGATTTTTTTCGTCCGGCGACAGCTACCGGACGACGGGCCAGATCAGCGCGTGATCGCCCTGCTCCACGGACGACGTCCGGCAGAGATCGCCTTCGAGCCGCACCAGGCCCTTGGCCAGCAACTTCAGCGCCTCAGGATAGATGCGATGCTCGACGCCGAGAATGCGCGTCGACAGCGTGTCCGGCGTATCGTCGTCCCTGACCACGACCGCGCCCTGCATCACGATCGGACCAGCATCCGTCTCCGGAATGACGAAATGCACGGTGGCGCCTGACAGCTTGACGCCGGCACGCAGCGCCTGACCATGCGGATCAAGGCCGGGGAACGACGGCAGCAGCGACGGATGAATGTTCAGCATCCTGCCATACCAGCGCTGCACGAACTCCGCCGTGAACAGGCGCATGAATCCGGCCAGGCAGATGATCTCGATGCCGCGTGCATCGAGCGCCTGCTGCAGTCTGGCTTCGAACCCTGCGCGGTCCTTGCCGAACGGCTTGCTCTCGATGATTTCGATCGCGACGCCGCTTTCCTGCGCTTTCTGCAGTCCGGCCGCATCGGCTCGGTTGGAGATCACGATGGCGACCTCGGCCGGAAAATCCGGCTGCGACGCCGCGTGGATCAGCGCGGCCATGTTCGACCCACGGCCCGAGATCAGGATGGCGACGCGGCGCTTCATCGGCTCACCCGTCTCACAGAGCCAGATCGAGGGCGCCGGTGTAGATCACCCGCTCGTCGCCTGTCGCAGCAACGACCTCGCCGAGCCGTGCGACGTGCTCGCCATTCGCGGTGAACACCTCGATGACGGCATCGACGGCCTCGGCCTTGACGATCGCGATCATGCCGATCCCGCAATTGAAGGTACGCAAGAGCTCGCGCTCTGCAATGCCACCCTGCTCCGCCAGCCATTTGAAGACCGGCAGCACCGGCAGGCCCGTCAGGTCAATCGAGACGCCGAGATGCTTCGGCAGCACGCGCGGAATGTTGTCGGTGAAGCCGCCGCCCGTGATGTGTGCGAGCCCCTTCACCGCACCGGTCTCGCGGATGGCGCGAAGGCACGACTTCACATAGAGCCGGGTCGGCGTCAGCAGCGCCGCGCCGAGAGTCAGGACCGGCGCGAACGGGGCCGGCGCATCGAAGCCGAGGCCGGACTGGGCGACGATCTTACGCACCAGCGAATAGCCGTTGGAGTGGACGCCGGAGGATGCGAGCCCCAGCACCACGTCACCGGCCGCGATGTCGGGAGACGGCAGCAGCGTCCCACGTTCCGCCGCGCCGACCGCGAAACCGGCAAGATCGTAGTCGCCGTCCTTGTAGAGGCCCGGCATTTCCGCGGTCTCACCGCCGATCAGCGCGCAGCCGGATTCCCGGCAGCCTTCGGCGACACCGGCGACGATCGACGCCGTCGCCTCCGGGTCGAGCTTGCCGCACGCAAAGTAGTCGAGGAAGAACAGCGGCTCGGCGCCCTGCACGACGAGATCGTTGACCGACATGGCGACCAGGTCGATGCCGATGCCGCCATGCAGCCCGGTCTCGATCGCGATCTTCACCTTGGTGCCGACGCCGTCGGTTGCCGCGACCAGCACCGGATCCTTGAATCCGGCGGCCTTGAGGTCGAACAGGCCGCCAAAGCCGCCGATCTCGGCATCCGCGCCGGCGCGGGCGGTTGCGCGCACCATGGGCTTGATCAGATCGACCAGACGGTTTCCGGCATCGATATCGACGCCCGAATCTGCATAAGTGAGCCCGTTCTTGCGCTCGGTCATGGTAAAAACCCCTAATCTGGCCGCTGGTTACGTCGGAATCCGGCCGCGCGCAATGGCTCGCAAGGGGCTCGTCCCCATACTATCTAGGAACGGACCGGTTCGCCCTGTTTCGGAATCGGATTGTCTTTTGATCGAGTCGTCGTCGGGACCCGCTGCGTGACCATTCCCCACAGTATCCCCAATCTGATCACGCTGGGTCGAATCCTGCTGGTTCCGATCGTCGTCTGGGCCATTGCGGCCGGCCAGATGGAGATCGCATTTCTGGTCTTCGTGGTCGCGGGGGTGAGCGACGCCGTGGACGGCTTCCTGGCCAAGCGCTTCAACCTGCGGTCCGAGTTGGGAGCGCTGCTCGATCCTCTCGCCGACAAGGCGCTGCTGGTCTCGATCTTCGTCACGCTTGGCATCTGGGGCGCGATCCCGCGCTGGATCGTGATCCTGGTGGTCTCGCGCGACATCATGATCGTCTCGGCGGTGATCGTGTCCTGGCTGTTCGACCGGCCGGTCGCGATGAAGCCATTGATGGTGTCCAAGCTGAACACGGTCGCCCAGGTGGGATTCGCGGCGCTCGTGCTGGCCTCGCTCAGCTTCGGCTTCGAGCCCCAGCCCTACGATGTGGTGCTGATGGTGCTGGTCACCGTCTTTACCCTCGTGTCGGTCGGGCTGTATCTCGTCGACTGGGTGCGCCACATGAGCACCATCGAGGTCCGGTGATCCTCCGCGGAGGGCCCGTCCCGACCTCACGCACCACACGATACGGAGCAATTCGATCTTGGCCGGCCATATCCCCCCTCGTCAGCTGGCCTTCGCGCTGCCGCATGCGGAGAGCCTGACGCGGGACAATTTCTTCGAAGGTCCAGGCAACGCGGCCGGGCTCGCTCTGGTCGACGCCTGGCCGGAATGGCCGGCGCGGACCATGTTCCTGGTCGGCCCCGACGGCTCTGGCAAGAGCCACCTCGCCGCGATCTGGGCCGAGCGGGCTGGCGCCCGATCGCTGTCCGCCCATGCCCTCGAGGCGAGCGTGGTCCCTGGGGCGCTCGCCACCGGCGCGCTGGTGCTGGAGGATCTGACGGCAACCGATCTCGACGAACGGGCGCTGTTTCACCTGCTGAACCTGGCCCGCCAGGACGAGGCGTTCGTGCTGATCACGGCGCGCGAGGCCCCGGCGGCCCTGCCCATCGCCCTGGCCGATCTGAGGTCGCGGCTGCGCGCCGTCCCGATCGTCACGCTGCTGCCGCCCGACGACCAGCTGTTCCGCGCCTTGATCGTCAAGCTGGCCGCGGACCGGCAACTGGCGATCGACGAGACCGTGGTCAGCTATCTCGCAAGCCACATCGAACGGTCCTACGCGGCCGCCCGCCAGACCGTCGCACTGCTGGACGACGAGTCCCTGCGGCTCGGACGGCCGGTCACCCGGGCGCTGGCGGCGGAGCTGCTCCGCCCGCTGTGACCCGCGGCCATCTTGACGGCGGACGGGCACGGAACCCCAATGGTGCCGGCAACGTCATCCCCTGGTTACCCAGATTGGGCTACGGTCGACCGTTCGCGACTGGTTCGCGACTGGATGGATATGGATCGAATTCCGATGGATACCGAGCAAGTTACTGAAATCTCAGAGAAAGAACCGGTCGCCGCGCCGTCCATCGAGATTGCCTCGAGCCCCGAGCGATTCATCAATCGGGAATTGTCCTGGCTTCACTTCAACCGCCGCGTTCTGGAGGAATCGGTCAATCCGCGGCATCCCGCCCTGGAGCGGGTGCGCTTTCTGTCGATTTCCGCCAACAACCTTGATGAATTCTTCATGGTGCGCGTCGCCGGCATCCGCGCCCAGGTCCGCGAGGGCATCGCCGAGCGCAGCCCCGACGGGCTGACGCCGACCGAGCAGCTGAAGCTGATCAACGAGACGGTGTCGCAGCTCGCGATCGACCAGCAGGCGATCTGGCGCGACCTGCGCAAGTTTCTCGGCGAGCTCGGCATCGTGCTCGTCGACGGTCAGGACGTCACCAAGAGCGAGCGCGCCTGGATCGAGGACCACTTCCTCGCCAACATCTTCCCGCTGCTGACGCCACTCGCGATCGATCCGGCGCATCCGTTCCCATTCATCCCGAGCCTCGGCTTCACGGTGGCGCTGCAATTGATCCGCTCCGCCGACGGGCGCCCGATGAACGCCCTCATCCGCATGCCCGGCAAGATCGACCGCTTCATCCGCTTCCCCGGCTCCAAGGATGGCGTGATCCGCCTGATCACCCTGGAACAGGCGACCGGCCTGTTCATCGGCCGGCTGTTTCCCGGCTACACCGTAAAGGGCCAGGGCGCCTTCCGGATCATCCGCGACAGCGAGATCGAGATCGAGGAAGAGGCCGAAGACCTGGTGCGGCTGTTCGAAACCGCGCTGAAGCGGCGCCGTCGCGGCTCGGTGATCCGGCTCGAGATCGAGGCCAACATGCCGGAGGAGCTGCGCCGCTTCGTGCAGAATGCGCTCTCGACCACCGATGACGAGGTGTTCCTGGTCGACGGCGTGCTGGCGATGAACGAGCTGTCGCAACTGACGCGCGTCGACCGGCCCGACCTCGAATTCGCGCCCTATGTGCCGCGCCATCCCGAGCGTGTCCGCGACCATGGCGGCGACATCTTCGCCGCCATCCGGCAGAAGGACCTGATCGTCCATCACCCTTACGAGTCGTTCGACGTCGTCGTGCAGTTCCTGCAGCAGGCGGCGCGCGACCCGGACGTCGTCGCGATCAAGCAGACGCTGTACCGCACCTCCAACAACTCGCCGATCGTGCGCACGCTGGTGGAAGCTGCCGAAGCCGGCAAGTCGGTGACAGCGCTGGTCGAGCTCAAGGCGCGTTTCGACGAGGAGGCCAACATCCGCTGGGCCCGCGATCTGGAGCGCGCCGGCGTGCAGGTCGTCTACGGCTTCCTGGAGCTGAAGACGCATGCCAAACTGTCGATGGTCGTGCGCCGCGAGGGCGGCAGCCTCACCACCTATGTCCACACCGGCACCGGCAACTATCATCCGGTGACGGCGCGCATCTACACCGACCTGTCCTACTTCACATCGGACCCGGTGATCGGCCGCGACGTCACGCGGGTGTTCAACTACATCACCGGCTATGCCGAGCCGATCGACATCGAGAAGATGGCGGTGTCGCCGCTCACGCTTCGCAAGCGCATGATCGAGCACATCCACGGCGAGACCAGCTTCGCCCGCCAGGGCAAGCCGGCCGTGATCTGGATGAAGATGAACTCGCTGGTCGATCCAGACATCATCGACGCGATGTATGAGGCCTCGCAGGCCGGCGTCTCGATCGAGCTGATCGTGCGCGGCATCTGCTGCCTGCGTCCCGGCCTCCCCGGACTGTCGGAGAACATTCGCGTCAAATCGGTGATCGGCCGCTTCCTCGAGCATGGCCGCATCTACTGCTTTGGTATGGGTCAGGGCCTGCCGAGCGCCAAGGCCGCCGTCTACATCTCCTCGGCCGACATGATGCCGCGCAATCTCGACCGCCGCGTCGAGGTGCTGTGCCCGCTTCAGAACCCCACCGTCCATCAGCAGGTCCTGGAACAGATCATGGTCGCAAACCTGAAGGATACCGAGCAGAGCTGGCAATTGTTGCCGGACGGGTCGTCAACGCGTATGAAGGCCGCGAAGGGCGAGGAGCCGTTCAACCTGCACAATTACTTCATGACGAATCCGAGTCTGTCCGGCCGTGGAAAGTCGCTCAAGGAATCATCGCCGCGCCGGCTCACGCGCCGGAATGAACGCCCTCCTTCATAGGGGCTGTCTGCACCGGGGCCTTCTGCAACGGGACATGCCGTGGTGAAGCGGCCCGGCACGAGGTCCGCCAGCGTCGGTGTCATCGACATCGGCTCGAATTCGGTCCGTCTCGTCGTCTACCAGGCGATGGAACGCAGCCTCGTGACCGTGTTCAACGAGAAGGCGCTGTGCGGGCTCGGTCGCGAGGTCCAGACCACCGGCCTGCTCGCGGCCGATGCCGTCGACAAGGCGCTGACCGCGCTGAAGCGCTTCCGCGCGTTGTGCAAGGTGCAGCGGGTGGGGCAAGTGCATGCCATCGCGACCGCCGCCTGCCGCGATGCTTCGAACGGCGCTGATTTCATCGCCAAGGCCGAGAAGATCTGCGGCGTCCCGATCCAGATCCTCACCGGCCCCGAAGAGGCGCGCTATTCGGCGCTCGGTGTCATCTCCGGCATTCACAAGCCCGACGGCATCGTCGGTGATCTCGGCGGCGGCTCACTTGAGCTGATCGACGTGCGCGGGCACCAGGTCCGCAGCGGCGTCACCCTGCCGCTCGGCAGCCTGGCGCTGCAGGATCTCGCCGAGAAATCGCTGAAGAAGGCGCAGCGGATCGCGAGCGAGGCGCTGACCGACCTGCCGCAACTGCTGGCCGGCCAGAACCGCACCTTCTATGCGGTCGGCGGCACCTGGCGCGCGCTGGCGCGCATCCACATCATCCAGAGCGGCTATCCGCTCGGGGTGATGCACGGCTATGCGATTCCGGCGGCCGATGCGCTGGCCTTCGTGCGCCGGCTGCGTCGTCTCGTCGCCGCCGACATGCTGGCCGACATCGAAGCGATCGCCGAGGCGCGGCGCCCGCTGCTTGCCTATGCTGCGCTGGTGCTCGAGCACATCATCCGCGTCGCCAGGCCGACGACTGTCGTGTTCTCGACCTTCGGCGTGCGCGAGGGCCTGCTCTACTCCAAGCTTCCAGACGCCGAGCGCGCCAAGGACGGGCTGCTCTGCGCGGCGCAGGGCCTCAACGAGCTGTTGTCGCGCTCGGCCCAGCATGCCCGCGAGCTGATCGACTGGACCGACCGCCTGTTCCGCGTGATGCACATGCGCGAGACCGAGGACGAGCGCCGGCTGCGGCACGCCGCCTGCCTGCTGTCCGATATCGGCTGGCGCATGCATCCGGACCATCGCGGCGAGCAGACCTACGGCATCGTTCTGAACGGCAATTTCGGCTCGATCAACCACGAGGGCCGCATCTTCGTCGCGCTGTCGGTGTTCTTCCGCTACGAGGGCCTGCGCGACGAGGCGGCGGCGCCTGCCCTCACCGAGCAGCTGAGCCCGGCCCAGATCGATCGTGCGCGCCTGCTCGGCACCGCGTTTCGGGTCGCGCATCTGATCTCGGCGGCGCGGCCCGGCGTGCTGCCCGCAACGCATTTCCGCACCCAGGATCGCAAGCTGATGCTGGTGTTCGAGCACCAGATGGTCGACCTCGTCGCCGATCGTGTCGGCGGGCGCTTCAAGCAGCTCGCGCGTCTCGTCGGCCGCTCCGGCTCGATCGTGCGCAGCTAGATCCGGATCAGGGCCGCCGAGCGCCGACCGAAATTGCGATCATGCGCTTGGCGATGACGCCATAGACTTTGCGCCAGGCCTGCTCGACCTCATCATTCCAATGCGGACCAAGTCCTTTGGCGAGGCTCCACAATAGTGCTTCGCCGACCACCGGATAGTGCTCAGGCCGGACTCCATAGCGCGCATGATTGCGGCCGAGGATGTCGGTGCTCGACAACAGACCAGTCGTCTGATCGAGGCTGCCGACGAGGACCGCCAGGGTCGCGATGAAGTCCCGTTTCAGCACGTCCATGTCGGCGGGAAACATCGCCCGACATTCCGGCGCGAGCTCGAAGACGCGGTCATAGAACGTCGTCGTCATCTGTGTAGCATTGGCAAATACCAAGTCGAACGACGACTTGACGTGCGCAATCTCATCTGCAGTCAGCATGCGCAAGTCCAATTCGAAACAATTCCAATCATGGCCCGATCAGTGGAGCTCGACGTGGTGGTGTCGCGGCGGCGCGAACGGGTTCAAGATTATAAGAAACAGAGGACCGCGCCCTGCGGTACCTGGCAAAGGCGCGGCACCGTGCCGCATCGCTGTCGATTGGCTTGTGATCCTGCCGCGACGATGGCTGGCCGACTCAGTGATCGAAGACGGTAACGGCAACAAACACGACGGCCATCGTGCTTCTCACAGGCCATCGGAGGACGCCGACACGCCAGCCGCCGACCGGCGCCAAGGCCGACTGATCCGTTGGATCGCGCAGACGGCCGCCGATGCGAATGGCGGCCGTCCGCGTCAGCCGACGCCTGGCTCACACCGCGAGGTTCATCCAGACGGATTTCGGCTCCGTGAAGTTGTCCAGCGCGGCCGTGCCGTGCTCGCGGCCCAGTCCGGAGTCACGATCGCCACCCCAAGGCAGCCGCACATCGGTGTAGCCATAGGTGTTGATCCACACGGTGCCAGCGCGCAGGCGCTTGGCGAAGCGATGGACGCGCCCCATGTCGCGGCTCCAGACGCCGGCGGCCAGGCTGTAGGCCGTGCCGTTCGCCATCCGCAGCGCCTCGGCCTCGTCCCTGAACTTGATCACGCTGACCACGGGTCCGAAGATCTCTTCCTGCGAGATCCGCATGTCGTGCGTGACGCCGGCGAAGACGGCGGGGCTGACGAAATAGCCGCGGGCGGCCGCGCGCTGGCCGCCGGTGACGAGCGTGGCGCCTTCGTTGCGTCCGATGTCGACATAGTCGAGGATCGTCTTCATCTGCCGTTCGGAGATGACCGGTCCGAGCGAGGTTGCGCGATCGAGCGGATCGCCGATCCGCAGCGCCCGTGCGCGCTCGGTCAGGCGCTCGACCACCTCGTCATACACGCGCTCGTGCACCAGCACCCGCGATCCGGCCGAGCACACCTGCCCGGTGTTGAAGAAGATGCCGCTGGCCGCAGCCTTCGCGGCGGCCTCGATGTTCGCATCGTCGAAGATGATGTTGGCCGACTTGCCGCCGAGCTCGAGCGAGACGCGTTTGAAGTTGCCGGCCGCCGCCTTCATGATGCCGCGGCCGACGCCGGGCGAGCCGGTGAACGTGACCTTGTCGACGTCGGGGTGGTTGACCAGTGCCTCGCCGACGGTGCGCCCGGGGCCGGTCACGATGTTGAGAACACCGGGCGGCAGTCCGGCTTCGAGCGCGAGCTCCCCGATCCGCAGCGCCGACAGCGACGTCAGCTCGGCGGGCTTCATCACGACGGTGCAGCCGCAGGCCAGCGCCGGCGCGAGCTTCCACATCCCGATCATCAGCGGGAAATTCCACGGCACGATCGCCGCGACCACGCCGACCGGCTCGCGCACCGTATAGGTCAGCGCATCATCGCGCGTGGAGACGACTTCACCGCTGATCTTGTCGGCCCATCCGGCGTAATAGGTGAGCGTATCGATGGCGGCGGGAAGATCCTGGCGCAGGATCGCCGACACCGGCTTGCCGGCATCGAGGCTTTCGAGCTCGATGATCTCGTCGGCATGGTCGCGCAACAGCTGCGCCCATTTCAGAAGGATCGCGCCGCGCTCCGCCGCACGCATCGTTCGCCACGGCCCTTCGAAGGCCTTGCGGGCCGCGGCGACTGCGAGATCGACATCCTCGGCATTGCCCTCGGCGACCGTCGCAATCGCCTGCTCGGTTGCAGGATTGAGCGACGTGAAGGTGCGTCCCGAAACCGAGGGAACATGCCTGCCGCCGATCAGGAGCTGGAACGGCTTCGTCAGATAGGACGTCCCCCTCGAGCCGCGCTCGTAATCATATGCAATCGACATCATATTTCCTCCGTTTGTTGTATACCAATGAAGGTAAGAACAAATATCTGTTCGTAAATATGATATCTGTTGCCTATGGCCGGCGGTCATATGAAGCCGACTTCACAAGCGGGCACTGATGTTGCGGATCGCGATCGAACCTGTCTGGCGCTTCTACAAGGACGACGGCCCGCAGAGCATCGTCGTGATGCTCCGCGTGCTCAGTGAAATCGGGAGGACGGGCAAGATCACCAGCGCGGCCAGTGACGCGCATCTGTCCTATCGTCACGTCTGGAATCTGATCGAGCAGTGGTCTGAATTCTTCGGCGTGCCGCTGGTCGAGACCCAGCGCGGCAAAGGATCGAAGCTCACGGCGTTCGGCGACAAGCTGGTCTGGGCCGGCGAGCGCATGCAGGCTCGCCTCGGCCCGCAGCTCGACAATCTGGCGCAGGAGCTGGTGACCGAGATCAAGCCGTTCCTGCAGTCGCATCCTGGCGTGATCCGCGTTCACGCCAGCCACGGCTTTGCCGTCGCCAAGCTGCGCGAGCTGTTGGATCGCGAGTCAGGCGTCGGGGTCGATGTCCGCTATGTCAGCAGCCAGCATTCGCTGGCCTCGCTGGCGCAAGGCGAATGCGACCTGTCGGGACTGCATCTGCCGCGCGGCGAGCTGCGTGCCCAGAACATCCAGGCCTGCCGGGATTGGCTCGATCCCAAGCAGGACTGCGTCATCAGCTTCGTGACCCGCGAGATGGGGCTGATGGTCAAGCGCGGCAATCCGCTGTCCATCCGCTCATTGGCCGATCTTGCCGACGGCAGGGCGCGCTTCGTCAATCGCGATCATGATTCCGGCACCCGCCTGTTGTTCGATCAGTTGCTCGCGTCACAAGGCATCGACGAAACCAGCATCAATGGCGCGCAGCAGATCGAGTTCACCCATGCCGCCGTCGCCGCCTATGTCGCGAGCGGCATGGCCGACGTCTGCTTCGGCGTCGAGGCCGCCGCGCGGCAGTTCGGGCTCGACTTCATCCGTATCCTCACCGAGGATTATTTTTTCGCCTGCCATAAATCGTTTCTGGAAACCGACCCGATGCGGCGGGTGCTCGAGGTGATGAAGGGCGACGAATTCCATCGCGCCGTCGCTGCCCTGCCCGGCTACCAGCCAGCCGCCACGGGATCGGTCCACACCGTTCGCGAATTCCTCGATCGGCTGGATGCGGAGTCCTGACGCCGCCCGGTCGGATGCGGCGCGTCCTGACGATCAGCTACGGCAGATCGACGCCGCGCGCCGGCACCGGCTGCAGCTCGCTCTCGGCCTGACGCTGCAGCGCGCGGCCGCGCCAGATCGAGCCGGCGATCAGCACCACACCGGCGCCGATCAGCGACATCAGCGTCTCCATGACATCGACATGGCTCGCGAGATTGGTCTTGCCGGCGAACAGCGCCGAGGTCGCCTCGATGTTGATGAGGACGGTGCCGTCGAGCAGATGGTGCAGCATCGGCTCGATCGCGGGATCGGTCGCGATCACCTCGCCGGCCACCCAGCCGAGCAGCATCGCGCCGAGCCAGACCAGCAGCGGGACCCGATCGAGCACCAGCATGATCAGCGCGGCACCCGCGATGATCAGCGGGATGCTCATGGCAAGGCCGATGATCAGCAGGGACGCCTGGCCGTTGGCGGCCGCAGCCACCGCGATCACGTTGTCGAGGCTCATCACGAGGTCGGCGAGCGCGACGATGCGGACCGCATGCCACAGCGTCGTGCCGGCCGCGATCTCGTCGTTCTCGTCCTCGGGCACCAGCAGCTTGGCGGCGATCACGATCAGTGCCAGCCCGCCGATCAATTTCAGGTATGGCAGCGCCATCAGGGTGGCGACGATGCCGGTAAAGGCGATGCGCAGTGCGACGGCAATGCCGGAGCCGGCCACCATGCCCCAGAAGCGATGCTTGCCGTGCAGGCCGCGGCAGGCGAGCGCGATGACCAGCGCATTGTCGCCCGACAACAGCACATTGATCCAGACGATCTTGCCGAGCGCGAGCCAGAAGCCCGGGCTCTGCAGGTCGGCCTCGAATTGAGCGAGCACATGGCCGAAGCTGGCGGAATCGGCGAGTTGCGATAGCCAGTTCACGGCCGGGCCTTTCAGATAAGTTCAGCGCAGAGCACGAAGGTCGTGCGGCTGAGGGGGCCCTCAGCCGCACGAGGATCGATCAACCGACGATCTCGTTGCCGGAGAAGAACTGCGCGATCTCGATCGCTGCCGTTTCCGCCGCGTCGGAACCGTGCACCGAGTTCTCGCCGATCGACTTCGCATGCAGCTTGCGGATGGTACCGTCGGCCGCCTTCGACGGGTCGGTGGCGCCCATCACGTCGCGGTACTTCAGGATGGCGCCCTCGCCCTCCAGCACCTGGACCACGACCGGGCCGGAGATCATGAAATCGACCAGTTCGCCGAAGAATGGCCGCGCCTTGTGCACGGCATAGAAGGTCTCGGCCTGATCGCGGGTCATGCGGATGCGCTTCTGGGCCACGATCCGCAGGCCGGCCTTCTCGATCAGCGCGTTGATCGCGCCGGTGAGATTACGCTCGGTCGCGTCGGGCTTGATGATCGAAAAGGTGCGCTCAATCGCCATGATATCGTCCTTGGAGGTGCGGGATTTCGGTGAGTTGCGGGCTTATATCGACGCGATCGGCCGACGGCAAGCGACCGGGGCCCCTGCCGGAGCGCGACGCCTTACGACAATTTCACAATTCTGAACATAGTCTGAAGGCTCCGTGCCACCCGTGTTCAGCTCGAAGCTCCTAGGGTGTTCGCATCGGGCGAGGACGAGCCAGCAATACGACCGGTGGCCGCCCTCTCCCAGCCTCATCCGTCGGACAATTTCGGCGCCACCAGCGCTGTCATCCAGGAGACGATCATGTTGCGCAAACTCTCCCTCATCGCGGCGGCCACCGTTGCCCTCGGCGCAGCCGCCCTCGCCCCGACTGCCGCCTCGGCTCACTGGCATGGCGGCTGGCATGGGGGCGGTTGGCACGGAGGCTACGGCGGATGGCACCGTCCGTTCTACGGCCCGCGCTTCTTCGTCGGTGGCCCGGTCTACAGCTACGGCTATGGCGGCTGCTACGTGCGCCGCGTGGTTCCGACCCCGTGGGGACCGCGCTGGCGGTGGATCAACCGCTGCTATTGATACGAGCCTCGGCGCGGCACCCGCCCCCCGCCGCACCGAACTCGCATCGCCCCGGCGTCTCCCCCACGCCGGGGCTTTTTTTGTGCATTTTCAACCTCATTTCGGGGTCTTCCGGTCGGGAGCGGGAAACAAATCGAGCGGTCACGACTTGTTACGGCATCGTCCTGCAACTGCTCGTGGAACTCCCTCATGTCTGGCCGCACCGCCGATTTCAGCGAGGCGCTCGATCGCAAGACCAGCCGGTCGATCTGCGAGGCCGTCGGCGAACGCCTGCAACGCAGCCTGCCGCCGGACGGCTCTCGTCTGCCGGCTCAGCTTGCGGACCTGATGAACGAGTTGCGCAAGCGCGACGAGACCGGGATGAGCCTCTCCGGCCGCTGAGACCGCGACAAAGCGGTTGCCTTTGGCCGCGCGCGCGGTGACAAGGCGCGCATGCTTTCCATCACCGACATCTCCATCCGCCTCGCCGGACGGCTTCTCATCGACCAGAGCTCAGTGCAGATTCCGCCCGGCGCGCGCGTCGGACTGGTCGGCCGCAACGGCACCGGCAAGTCGACCCTGTTCAAGGCGATCCGCGGCGAACTGTCGCTGGAGACCGGCAGCATCACCGTGCCGCCGCGGTGGCGCATCGGCAGCCTGGCCCAGGAAGCCCCGAGCGGGCCCGAAAGCCTGATCGAGGTGGTTCTCCGGGCCGACCTCGAGCGGCATGCGCTGCTGCAGGAGGCCGAGACCGCCCATGACGCACACCGCATCGCCGAGATCCAGACCCGGCTCGTCGACATCGACGCGCATTCCGCCCCGGCGCGCGCGGCCGCTATTCTCAGCGGCCTTGGATTTTCCGCCGCGGATCAGGCGCGAGCCTGCGCCGAGTTCTCCGGCGGCTGGCGCATGCGGGTCGCCCTTGCGGCAACGCTGTTCGCCGCGCCCGACCTGCTCCTGCTGGACGAGCCGACAAACTATCTCGACCTCGAGGGCACGCTGTGGCTCGAGGATCATCTGGCGCATTATCCGCGCACGGTGATCGTGATCAGCCACGACCGCGATCTCCTGGAAACCTCCGTCGACCAGATCCTGCATCTCGACCGTTGCAAGCTCACACTATATCGCGGCAGCTACTCCTCCTACGAGGAACAGCGCGCCACCCGCGAGATGCTCGATGCCAAGGCGGTCAAGCGCCAGGAAGCGGAGCGCGCGCGGCTGCAGGCCTTCGTCGAGCGCTTCAAGGCCAAGGCCTCGAAGGCGCGCCAGGCGCAGTCCCGCGTCAAGATGCTGGAGCGGATGAAGCCGATCACCGCGCTCGTCACCCAGGACGTGCACGAGATCACCTTCCCCGCACCGGAGCGACTGCTGTCGCCGCCGATCATCGCGGTCGACAACGCCTCGGTCGGCTACGATCCCGCGCAACCGGTGCTCAACAGAGTCACCTTACGCATCGACAATGACGACCGCGTCGCATTGCTCGGCGCCAACGGCAATGGCAAGTCCACGCTGGTGAAGCTGCTCGCCGGCCGGCTCACACCGTTTTCCGGCAAGGTCACGCGCGCCGACAAGCTGTCGATCGCCTATTTCGCCCAGCACCAGCTCGATGAGCTGGACGAGACTGGATCGCCGTATAGTCACGTGCGCAAGCTGATGGGCGATGCGCCGGAATCGAAAGTGCGCGCGCGCGCCGGCGCGATCGGATTTTCCGGCAAGGCCACCGACACGCTGGTGAAGAGCCTGTCGGGCGGCGAGAAGGCGCGGCTGCTGCTCGGGCTCGCGACCTTCTTCGGCCCCAACATGATCATCCTGGACGAGCCGACCAACCATCTCGACATCGACAGCCGCGCCGCGCTGGCCGAAGCGATCAACGAATTTCCCGGCGCCGTGATCATGGTGTCGCACGATCGCTATCTGATCGAGGCCTGCGCCGACCGCCTCTGGGTCGTCGCCGACCGCACCGTGAAGACCTATGATGGCGACCTCGATGACTACAGGCGCATGGTCTTGTCGACGCGCAGCACGCCGGCCCGCGACAACGAGCGCTCTCAGGTCGCCGAGAAGACCGAGCGGCCCCGCAGCGATAACAAGCGCAGCGGGCTGAAGCAGAAGATTGCGGCAGCCGAAGCCGAGATCGCCCGCATCACCGAGATCATCGCCAAGATCGACGGCGCGCTGTCGCTGCCCGACATCTTCACGCGCGACCCAAAGCAGGCCGCGCAATTGTCGAAGGCGCGGGCCAATGCCGCCGACGCGCTGGCGCGCGCCGAGGAGCAGTGGCTGGAAGCCAGCACGCTGCATGACGAGGCGGGGAGCTGAAGCGCCCCGAGCCTCGGATCGGCATTCGGCCGAAAGTCGCCGATAGCTCGGCTTTCAGCTGCTTCCAAGTCGAAAGCCTTCGCGGTCGGCGGCTAACACGGCTGAATGCGGGATCGGAGCGAGCGACCGGATCAATTGGTTCGCTGGAACAGGTCGGCACCCGGCAGATTGCCGAGATCACCGTTGGGCTGAATGTAGAAGAGATTCCAATTCGCCCGAAGTTGATTGCCGCCGACTTGGCCTCTCCAACGCGTGATGGAATTGCACTGGGCAAAAGTCACGACCAGCATAACGGCGCTGCCGGCGGATCTGCCGGATACCGGATAGGGAATACCCTGGCACGCGAACCCAGATGCGTTGTTGGTGAATTGCCCTCGCACCTGCCCATCGGTGACTGACCAGATCTCGAGAACCGAGCCTCGTTGATTGGTCCATCTCGACGGCGCCGGCAGGACGTCGGCACGCGCAGCAATCGACGAAACCACGACAATCATGCCTGCGAAAAGATACTTGCTGAAGAACCACTTCATGGCGCGCCTCGCTATGCCCAGAGCTAGAGGTAGCAACGATGACTACATACATCCATAAGATTGAAAGCGCCATTGTAGCAGAATCAAAATTGCTCTACTTTTGGTAGCTGACGTTGATGTTTGAGGTTCGATTGAGGCGATTCAGGAGGACGAAACATGAACAAGCAGCTTTACGCTCGACTTGACGGCTTGCTCTACGACGTCTGCGTCAAGGCCGGTCAAAAGGTGAAGACCGGTGAGGTCCTCTACGTCATCGAGGCGGCCAAATCACAACTGTCGGTGAAAGCTCCCTACTCCGGGACAATCAGTCAGGTCAGGCGCAAAGCGGGCGATACGTTGAACGCGACCGATGTCGTGATGGAGCTGGATGCGGAGGACGCGGCAGCTTAATCGTCGCCGAAGTTCGGAGTCCTCTGCAGATGGATCGGCGACGACGCGCCGTTGTAGACCGTCGCTCGATCCAGCACGCGCTCGGCCTCGGCGGACGGCCAGGATCTTTCGATCTTGGGCCGCTTTCTGTCGAAGGCGCATTGCAGCCCCTCCGGGAGATCCGACCAGAACGGCACGAAGGACAACACGATCAGGGCTCGGTCTTCGCTCGAATTGTTCGCATGGGATGCGTGAAGGAGCCTGCCGTCGCGAACGATGAGATCCCCCTTCCGAACAGCAACATCAACTTCGTCTGGCCTTGTGGAAACCAGCACGTCGTCGACATGCAGAACCCGATCGGGATGTGTCGGCCTGCCCTCGATCAATGCATGTAGATCGTTCTTGCGCCGATGACTGCCGGGAAGCACGCGCAAGCATCCGTTTGCGGCACTCGTGTCGGTCAAATAGTACATGAAATAGAGAATTGGAGGCGTGGCGCCGTAACTCACGGCGCTCGACCAGCCCCACCAATCCTGGTGCCAGTGCAGCCTCGGACATCCGGCCGGCTTGGAGATCAGAAATCCAGCAAAGAAGCGCGCATCCCGGTATCCGGCGCGCTCCAACAATTCATATTGTGCATCGAAGAGAATGATCGGCGCGAAATCGACCGAAAAGTTGACCGAGACAACAAGCCCGAGATGGGGCTCCGCTCTCGCCTCACGACTGGCCCGAGACTTGATTCGATTGCCGGCCTCCAACAATTCGCGAGGAAGAAAATCACGGCGCACCGCATACCCGGCCTCCTCCAACTCGCGACGGAGGCCGGTTATTTGCATGGCCGCCTCCCGCCGTCAGCTCGTCCGCTTCTTCGCCTTCGGCTTCGCCACCTTCGGCGCCGGTCCCGGATCGGGCGCGCGCTCGACCGAGGTCAGGCGGCCGGAGCTGAACGTGTAGACGCCGGCGCGTGCGCCGCGCAGCCAGGTCACCGTGGCCACGCGCTCGCCGCCATTGCTCGAGATGTTGACGTTGTCGGGTGCACCGATGCCGCGCACCACGTCGCATTCGGTGTGGCCGAGTGCGACGGTGCCGCCGGCAGCCGGCGTCGCGGCGGCGGGATCATTCGCCAGCGCGTTCGCGCCCGCAGCATCGGCCGCAGGCGCCATGCCCGGGCATGCGCCTTCGGCGCTCACAAGATCCTCAGCCGTGACCGGCTTGTCCGGCGTCAGCGGCGGCGCGTCGATCGAGATGTTTCTGATGAACAGGCGCTGCGGCCGGTTGAACCACTCGGCGTCCTTGGACAGGAAATCGGGCGTGCTCGAGCATCCGGCGACGACCGGGGCAAGCACAAGGAACGCCAGAGCGCGCGTCAGCTGTTTGGTGTGGTCTCGCACGATGAACCTTGCTGAATTGCAACCTGTGGACACTCTAACGTGTTGTCCCAACATCACTTTGCGGCACGTTCGTGACTTTGCCAACGCTCTGCCGGTAAATCGGCAGATTATCATTAATCACGTGGCGCTGCCATCATCGGCGCTTCACGGGCCTCCGTATCATTGTCGGCGCTGCCAGCGCCCCCGTTCATCCGCCTGCCAGTAGGTGACCTCGAATCCCCGCGATTTGCAATCGGTCCACGCCGATCTCGCAGCCGCGAGCGCGTCCGCATCATCGCCGTTGAACACGAGCACCATGCGCTCGTAGCTGTGCGAGTCCGATGGCAGCGCCGCGTTATCCACCAGGAAACGGACGTTCGCGCCGTTGGGATTGCTTTCTTCCACCGCGAGCACGATCGGCTGGTCGGCCACATCGGCCACCCGCCAGGTGGCGTGCGGCAGAAACGAATCGTCGCGATAGGTCCACAGATGCGCATCGAGCGCATCCGCGCGCTCCTCCGATGTCGACTGCACCACGACGCGCCAACCGCGCTCGAGCGACTTCTCGAGCAGCGGCGGCAGCACGCCTTCCACGGTCATGTTCTGCAGGTGGTAGAACAGGACTTCGGTCATCGCCCCGCGTCACGCCTTGGCGCTGGATTTGGCTTCAGCTTTGGTGTCGGATCTGGATTCGTAGGAGTCCCACACCAGCCGATCGAGCAGCCGGACGCCATAGCCCGATCCCCAGCTCTGGTTGATCTCCGATTTCGGCGCGCCCATCGCGGTGCCGGCGATGTCGAGATGCGCCCACGGCGTGTCGTTGACGAAGCGCTGCAGGAATTGCGCGGCGGTGATCGAGCCGCCATGGCGTCCGCCGGTATTCTTCATGTCGGCGAACTGCGAATCGATCAGCTTGTCGTATTCGTGGCCGAGCGGCATGCGCCACACCTTCTCACCCGTCTCCTGCCCCGCCTTGAACAGCTTGTCGGCGAGATCATCATTGTTGGTGAAGAGACCGGCATGCTCGGTGCCGAGCGCGACCATGATCGCGCCGGTCAAGGTCGCCAGGTCGATCATGAATTTCGGCTTGAACTTGGTCGCGACGTACCACAGCACGTCGGCGAGCACGAGGCGTCCCTCCGCATCGGTGTTGATGATCTCGATGGTCTGGCCCGACATCGAGGTGACGATGTCGCCCGGACGCTGGGCGTTGCCGTCCGGCATGTTCTCGACCAGGCCGATGGCGCCGATCACGTTGGCCTTGGCCTTGCGTGCGGCGAGTGCATGCATCAGGCCGACCACGCAGGCCGCGCCGCCCATGTCGCCCTTCATGTCCTCCATCGAGCCGGCCGGCTTGATCGAGATGCCGCCGGTGTCGAAGCACACGCCCTTGCCGATGAAGGCGACCGGCTGCTCGCCGCGCTTGCCGCCATTGTAGTGCATCACGACGGTGCGGCTCGGCCGTGCCGAGCCCTGGCCGACGCCGAGCAGCGCGCCCATGCCGAGTTTCTTCATCGCGGGCACGTCGAGGATCTCGACGGTGACGCCGAGCTTGCGCAAGGCGGCAGCGCGTTTGGCGAACTCTTCCGGGTAGAGCACGTTCGGCGGCTCGTTGACGAGATCGCGCGCCAGTATCACCCCGTCGGTCACGTGGGATCGCGGCGCGAAGGCCTTCTTGGCCGCCGCGACGTCCGCCACGGCGATCGAGACATTGGCGCTGACGGCGCCCTCCTCGTCCTTCTTCTTGGTCTTGTAACGGTCGAACCGATAGGCCCGCAGCCGGATCCCGGCGGCCAGCGAGCTGACCTGATCCGGCAACAGCGGTCCCGAAGGCAGCTCGGCGAGCACCGCCACCGCTTCAGTTCCGGCGTTCAGCTTTCCGGCTAAAGTCCCGCCGTATTTGAGGAAATCCTTGTCCTTGAGGTCCGATCCCTTGCCGATGCCGATGACGATCAAGCGCTGAATCTTGATTCCCTCAGGAGCCAGCAGATCCAACACCGCGCCATCCTTGCCCTTGAACCGGGCTGCCCCGGCCGCGCGCTTGATCAGGTCCGAGGCTCCCCCGAGCGCCTTCTCGGTCGCGACTCCAAGACGCAGGGTGTCATCGCAGAACGCCACCACGATGCCACGCGGGGCGGTCGACAGCGGGACGAAGCCGACCTTGACGGCGTCGGACATCAAGCAATCCTCCAAATTTCGACGTGATGAGCCGCCACGTTCGACCGAAAACCTCAAGGGCCAGACGCGGATGGCGGCAGTTCGGAACCCAACTTGACAGCAGTATGGCCTGCCCGGACCGCGGCTGCCAAGCGCCGCGTGGCGGGCCAGTCACAATCATGAAATTTTGACCGTATTTTCGGGGCGCCACGCCACAGCCATTTTGTCGACGGATCAACGAGATGGTAATGATATTCACTGCTCTTGGAACGTCACGGCGACAGCGGCCTTGGGGGACCCGTTTCAAGGGGGGCTGCAGCGCTCGTTCCGGGACTGCTGATTGGGGATCGAGCGCAGACGATGGGGTCCATCGACAGGTACATCTTTCGCACGACGCTGGCGTCGTTCGCGCTGGTGTTGGTCAGCCTCACCGGCGTGATCTGGATTACGCAGGCGTTGCGCGGCATCGACCTGATGACCAGCCAGGGCCAGACGATCCTGACCTTCCTTGGCATCACCGGGCTCGTGATTCCCTCCCTGCTCGGCGTCATCGCGCCGATCGCGCTGATGATCGCGGTCTCGCACACGCTGAACAAGCTGGCGACCGATTCGGAGATCATCGTCATGAACGCCGCCGGCATGTCGCCGATCCGGCTGTTCGTGCCGTTCGCCTATGCCACCTGCGCGGTAGCCGTGCTGGTGACGGTGATCGCCGCCTTCTTCGCCCCCGACGGCCTGCGCCGGATCAAGCAGTGGGATGCCGAGATCACCGCCGACGTGCTCGCCAACATCCTACAGCCCGGGCGGTTCGCGCAGCTCGACCAGAACCTGACCATCCGGATCCGCGAGCGCCAGCCCGGCGGTGAGCTGTCCGGCATCCTGATCGACGACCGCCGCGACCCCAAGGAGCGAATCACGATCATCGCCGAGAAGGGCACCGTCGTGAAGAATGCCGACGGCTCGTTCCTGGTGCTGGAGGACGGCAATCTGGAACGCTTCGAGCTCGGCAAGCGCGAGCCGGCGATGGTCGCGTTCGCCCGCTACGCCTTCGACATGTCGAAGTTTTCGAACCAGGGCCGCGACGTCACGCTCGGCATCCGCGAGCGCTATCTGTGGGAACTGATGGCGCCCGCCGAAAACGATCCGATCTACAAGCAGATCCCGGGACAATTCCGCCAGGAATTGCACGACCGCTTCCTGGCGCCGATCTATCCGTTCGCCTTCGCTGCCCTCACCTTCGCATTCCTGGGCGCGCCGCGGACCACACGCCAGAGCCGCAACTTCTCGTTCGGCAGCGCCATTCTCGCCGTGTTCGGCGTCCGCATGGCGGGCTTCGCCTGCTCGGTCATGACCGTGAAGACGCCGATGGCGGCGCTGGTGCAGTACCTCATGCTGTTCGGCGTGCTCGGCCTCAGCATCTGGATCATCATCGGCGGCGTGGTGGTCGAGCCGCCGGCGCGGCTGATGGAAGCCATCAACCGGTCGAACGCGCGGATCGCACGCCTGTTCGGAAGGCCGGCCACCGCATGAGCATGGTCACCAACACGCTCGGGCGCTATTTCGCCGGCCGCTTCCTGGTCTCGGCGGTCGGCGTGTTCGCGAGCATCTTCATCCTGCTCGTGCTCGTCGACTACATCGAGATGGTACGCAAGACCTCCGGGCTCGCCTCGGCCTCGGCGCTGATGGTGGCGGAGACGTCGCTGTTCCGGGTGCCGCAATTGCTCGAGAAGATGATGCCGTTCTGCGTCCTGATCGGCGCCATGACCTGCTATCTCGCGCTGTCGCGCCGACTCGAACTCGTGGTGGCACGCGCGGCCGGGGTCTCCGCCTGGCAGTTCATCGCGCCGGCGCTGGCAAGCGCCATCGTGCTCGGGCTGATGGCGACGACCCTCTACAACCCGATGTCGGCAAATCTGCGCGAGCTCTCCAAGCGCATGGAGGCCGAGCTGTTCGGCGCCGCCCCGGGCGGCGGCGTGCAGGACGCGGCCGGCTTCTGGCTCAACCAGATCAACCCCGACGGCTCTGTCATCATCAATGCCGCGCGCAGCGAGCAGCAGGGCGTCCGCCTGACCGGACTGACCCTGTTCCGTTTTGATACGGACAAGCACTTCAAGGAACGAATCGAAGCGCGCGAGGCGACCCTGGAAGAAGGCCGGTGGGTCTTCCGGTCCGTGCGCCGATTCTCCCTCGATGCGCCGCCGGTCGACGAACCGACGTACATTCTTCCGACCAGCCTGACGCCGGCACAGGTCCGAAACAGCTTCTCCACCCCCGAAACTGTGTCGTTTTGGCAACTTCCGACATACATCCGCTCGTCGGAGAGCTCGGGCTTCGCGACCGCGGGGTACAAACTGCAGTATCATAAGCTGATCGCGCAGCCGTTTTTGCTGGCTGCGATGGTCATGCTGGCTGCGTCCGTGTCGCTCAGGTTCTTCCGAATGGGTGGCGTACAGAAAATGGTTTTGAGTGGCGTGGGCGCCGGGTTTCTGCTCTACGTTCTGTCGAAAGTAACTGAAGATTTGAGCAAGGCTGAGTTGATGAATCCGATCGCTGCGGCGTGGCTGCCGGTGTTCGTCGGCGGCCTCACGGGCTTCATGGCCTTGCTCTACCAGGAGGACGGCTAGTGTCGTTCGTTGCCGTCCGTCAGACAGCGCTCGCCGCGCTTCGGCAGCATGCCGTTGCGCGCGTCGGTTGCGCGCGCGTGCGTCGCGCCGGGTCTGGCGTACTTGGATTCGTTTTGGCCTGCGGGCTCGGCCTGATGGTCGCTGCTGCGACCGCGGTCGTGGCGCCGACCCCTGCCGTCGCGCAGGGCTTCACCTACAATCCGCGCCCGCCCAAGGCGCCGCCGCCGCGCGTCGCCAACGACAACCAGATGCTGGTGCAGGCGACCGAGGTCGATTACGACTACAACAACTCGCGCGTGTCGGCGGTCGGCAACGTGCAACTGTTCTACAACGGCACCTCGGTCGAGGCCGACCGGGTGATCTACGACCAGAAGACCAAGCGCCTGCATGCGGAAGGCAACATCCGCATGACCGACGCCGACGGCAAGATCACCTACGCCAACAGCCTCGATCTGTCGGACGACTATCGTGACGGCTTTGTCGATTCGCTGCGCGTCGAGACCGAGGATCAGACGCGGATGGCGGCGACCCGCGCTGACCGCTCCAAGGGCAATTACACCGTCTTCGAGAACGGCGTGTACACCGCCTGCGCACCGTGCAAGGACGATCCGAAGAAGCCGCCGCTGTGGCAGGTCAAGGGTGCGCGCATCATCCACGACCAGACCGAGAAGATGCTGTATTTCGAGAACGCCCAGCTCGAATTCTTCGGCGTTCCTCTGGCCTACATCCCCTACTTCTCGACGCCCGATCCGACCGTGAAGCGCAAGAGCGGCTTCCTGATGCCCGGCGTCACCCAGACCGGCGGCTACGGCTTCGGCGTCGACATCCCCTATTACTGGGCGATCGCGCCGGATTACGACGCGACCTTCACGCCGCGCATCACCTCCAAGCAGGGCGTGCTGCTGCAGACCGAGTTCCGCCAGCGCCTCAGCAATGGCGGCTATCAGGTGCGCCTGTACGGCATCGATCAGCTCGACCGCAACGCCTTCGCCGGCCAGCCGGGCGACCGCCAGTTCCGCGGCGGTGTCGACACCAAGGGCCAGTTCGCGCTCAACGACAAGTGGGTCTGGGGCTGGGACGGCATCCTGCTGTCCGATTACATGTTCCTGTCGGATTACCGGCTGGCGCAGTACCGCGACCCGTTCAACTCGTTCATGAGCCTGCCGACCGAGGCGATCTCGCAGCTGTATTTGACCGGCGTTGGCAGCCGCAGCTTCTTCGACGTCAGGGCGATCCACTATCTGAGCTTCTCGGGCAACCAGCAGACCGTGCCGGTTGTCTATCCGGTGCTGGATTACTCGAACGTGCTGAACTATCCCGTGTTCGGCGGCGAGTTCAGCTACAAGACCAACTTCGTCAATCTGAGCCGCCAGACGGCGGTGTTCGATCCGATCACCACCACGGCCAACACCAACGGCCTGTGCACGACGACATCGGCTGACCCGCTTGCGCGCCTGCCGACGCAGTGCCTGCTGCGCGCCACGCCCGGCACCTACACCCGCCTGACTGCGCAGGCGGAGTGGCGGCGGTCGTTCACGGATCCCTACGGCCAGATCTGGACGCCGTTCGCGATCCTGCGCGCGGATGCGATCAACGCCAACGTCTCGAACCAGCCGGGTGTGGGCAACTTCCTGCAGACCGGCGACACCCAGGCGCTGCGGCTGATGCCGACGGTCGGCCTGGAATATCGCTACCCGTTCATCAACGTTCAGCCGTGGGGCACGACGACGATCGAGCCGATCGCGCAAGTGATCATCCGGCCGAACGAGACCTATGCCGGCCGGCTGCCGAACGAGGACGCCCAGAGCATGGTGTTCGACGCCAGCAACCTGTTCAGTGTCGACAAGTTCTCCGGCTACGACCGCGTCGAGGGCGGCGGGCGCGCCAATGTCGGCGTCCAGGCGACCACGCAGTTCGACCGCGGCGGCACCATCAACGTGCTATTCGGCCAGTCCTATCACCTGTTCGGGATGAACTCGTTCGCGGTGCAGGACGCCAACAACACCGCCATCGGCTCCGGCCTGGACAAGAACGTCTCGGACTACGTGGCGCGGGTCGACTACTCGCCCAACCGCACCTACACGTTCAGCATGCGCAGCCGGTTCGACCAGCAGACCCTGAACATCCAGCGCTTCGAGGCGGAAGCCAAGGCGAACTTCGACCGCTGGTCGGTGGCCCTGACCTACGGCAACTATGCTGCCGATCCGGCGATCGGTTACCTCACCCGTCGTGAGGGCATCCTGGGCAGCGGCTCGGTCAAGGTGGCACCGAACTGGGTCGTGACGGGCGCCGCGCGGTGGGACCTCGCTGCCAACAAGATCAACCAGTATGTGATCGGCGCGGGCTATGTGGACGACTGTTTCGTGCTGGCCGCCAACTATGTAACGTCGTATAATTATACGGCAGGCACCACTCCACCCGTTCTGAGCCATGCCTATATGCTCCAGATCGGGCTTCGGACGCTTGCCACGACCTCGTCGACGGGAACCGGGGCTGGCGGCCTTCAGTAGTGCGCGCCAGTCTCCGACGGGCCGCTCCGTGGGGTTCGAAAGTCCCTCGTCGGGAGCCGTGGCGCGGCTTCCAGTTGGATCAATAGCGACAGCGAAGCTTGGTCATGACGATCGCGTTCTCTCCTCGCCTTCGGGCCCTGGCCATCTGCACTCTTGCCGCACTCGCCTGCGGCATCGGAACGATGTCGGCTCGCGCCCAGAGCATCGTCGTCATGGTCAATGGCGATCCCATCACCGACTATGACATCGAGCAGCGCACCAAGCTGAACTTCCTGAGCACGCGCAAGCATCAGTCCCGCCAGGAGATCATCGACGAGCTGATCGACGACAAGGTGAAGATCAAGGAAGGCAAGAAGTTCGGCGTCGAGCCGACCGCCTCCGACGTCGACCAATCGTTTGCCGGCATGGGCTCTCGCATGCGGCTCAACCCGGAACAGTTGACCAAATCGCTGGAGAGCCAGGGCGTGCGGCCGGAGACGCTGAAGGCCCGCATCAAGGCCGAGATCGTCTGGAGCAGCCTGGTGCGCGGCCGCTACAAGGAGCGCCTGCTCGTCTCCGACAAGGACGTCGCCGCGGCCGTCGCCGCCGCCGGCGGCGACGGCGATCAGCAGGGCCAGGCGTTCGAGTACAAGATGCAGCCGATCGTGCTGATCGTGTCGAACTCCTCGAACCAGGGCTTGATGGAAGCACGTCACAAGGAGGCGGAGGCGCTGCGCTCACGGGTGCAGACCTGCGCCGAAGCCAACAACATCTTCAAGACGACGGCGAACGCGGTCATCAAGGAGATCGTCGTCAAGACGTCCGCCGACATCCCGCCGAATCTGCGCAAGCTGCTCGATGACACGCCGATCGGCCACCTGACTCCGCCGGAAGCGACGCGGCAGGGCATTCAGATGGTGGCGCTCTGCTCGCGGACTCCGACCACGATCGACACGCCGAAGAAGCGCGAGATCAAGGAGCAGATGTATACCAAGAAATACGAGGCCACCTCCAAGGCCTATCTGCAGGAAGTCCGCAAGGCGGCGATGATCGAATATCGCTGATGACGAAGCCGCTCGCGCTGACCCTGGGGGAACCGGCAGGCATTGGCCCCGACATCACCCTGCAGGCGTGGCTGCGCCGCACCGAGCTCGGCCTCCCCGCCTTCTACGTGCGCGGTGATCCTGCCTTCCTGGCTCAGCGCGCCAAGCTGCTCGACCTCCCCGTCACTGTTGACGAGGTTCGTCCCGAACAAGCTGCGCAGGCGTTTGCGACCGCGCTGCCCGTGGTCCCCACCGGGCACGCCGTGACGGCCCTGCCGGGCCGCCCGGACACGACGAGTGCCGAGGCGGCCATCGGCTCGATCCGGGAGGCCGTGGCCGACGTGAGGGCCGGACGCGCGAGCGCCGTCGTGACCAACCCGATCGCCAAGGCCGTGCTCTACCGTGCCGGCTTCTCGCATCCCGGCCATACCGAATTTCTCGCCGAGCTCGCCGCGGATGGCGGAGCCACGCCACAGCCGGTCATGATGCTGTGGTCGCCTGTTCTCGCCGTGGTGCCTGTGACGATCCACGTCGCGTTGCGCGATGCGATCGACCAGCTGACGAGCCCGCTGATCACGTCGACGACGCGAATCGTCGCGGCGAGCCTGCACCGCTATTTCGGCGTATCGCGGCCGCGCATTGCGATGTCGGGCCTCAATCCGCATGCGGGCGAGGACGGCACGCTCGGCACCGAAGAGGACACGATCATCGCGCCCGCGATCGCAACCTTGCGCAATGCCGGCCTCGACGTGCAGGGACCGCTGCCGGCAGACACGATGTTTCATGAAGCCGCGCGCAAGAGCTATGACTGCGCCATCTGCATGTACCACGATCAGGCACTGATCCCGATCAAGACGCTGGCGTTCGACGACGGCGTCAACGTGACGCTCGGCCTGCCCTTCATCCGCACCTCGCCCGACCACGGCACGGCGTTCGACATTGCCGGCAAGGGCACCGCCAATCCGGCGAGCCTGATCGCGGCGCTCGAGCTCGCGGCGCGCATGGCCAGCCAGTCGTCATGAGCGCGATCGACGACCTCCCGCCGCTGCGCGAGGTCATTCGCGATCATCAGCTGTCGGCTCGCAAGGCGCTCGGCCAGAACTTCCTGCTCGATCTCAATCTCACCGCGCGGATCGCGCGCGCCGCCGGCCCGCTGGAGGACGCCACCGTGGTGGAGATCGGCCCCGGTCCGGGAGGCCTGACGCGGGCGCTGCTCGCGCTCGGCGCGCGCCACGTGATCGCGGTCGAGCACGACGAGCGCGCGATCCCGGCGCTGCAGGCGATCGCCGCGCGCTATCCGGGGCGGCTCGAAATCGTCTGCACCGACGCCCGCACCTTCGACGTCCGGCCCTACCTCGGCAGCACCAAGGCAAAGATCGTCGCCAACCTGCCCTACAACATCGCGACGCATCTCCTGATCGGCTGGCTTTCCGCAGAGCCGTGGCCGCCCTGGTACGACATGATGGTGCTGATGTTTCAGCGCGAGGTCGCCGAGCGCATCGTCGCGCGCGAGAACGAGGACGCCTATGGCCGGCTCGGCGTGCTCGCCAACTGGCGCTGCGAGACCAAGATCCTGTTCGACATCTCGCCATCCGCCTTCGTGCCGCCGCCGAAGGTCACGTCGTCCGTGGTGCGGCTGGTGCCGCGCCCGTCGCCCGAACCCTGCGACCGCCGCGCGCTCGAGCAGGTCGCCGCCGCCGCCTTCGGCCAGCGCCGCAAGATGCTGCGGCAGAGCCTGAAGTCGCTGCCGGCGGATCCCGCGCGGCTCGCGGCCGCCGCAGGCGTCGATCCCACCCGCCGCGCCGAGACCATTCCGGTGTCGGGCTTTGTTGCCATGGCCCGCGAATTGACCAATAGTCGCGACGCGAACAAGTCTTAATCAACAAGCATTTCAGGGAGTTTCATCATGGCGTTGATGCGCCGTCAGTCGCTCGTCAAGTTCGACGCACCGCTGTGCGAAACCATCGTCGAGACGCCGAAGCCGCAAGGCCGGGAAGTTCTGGTTCGCATCGAGCGCTGCGGCCTGTGCCACTCCGACCTGCATATCCAGGACGGCTATGCCGATCTCGGCGGCGGCAAGCGCCTGGACACCACGCGCGGCATGACCCTGCCCTTCACGCTCGGACACGAGATTGCCGGCGTCGTCGACGAAGTCGGACCCGACGTGCCGAAGGAACTGATCGGCGCGCGCCGCGCAGTGTTTCCGTGGATCGGCTGCGGCCGATGCCGCGATTGCGCCAATGGCGACGAGAATTTGTGCGCCAAGCAGCGCTTCCTCGGCGTCTCGATCGACGGCGGCTTCGCCACCCACGTGCTGGTGCCGGATGCGAAGTATCTGCTGGAATACGATCCGCTGCCGGTCAACCAGGCCGCGACGCTGATGTGCTCCGGCGTAACGGCCTATGGCGCGCTCAAGCGCCTCGTGGATCGGCCGCGCCAGCGCAATCTGCTGCTGATCGGACTCGGCGGCGTCGGCATGATGGGCCTGTCGTTCGCGCAGGCGATGTTCACGCAACCGATCTCGGTGGCCGACCTCTCGGCGGCCGCGCGCGAGACCGCACTGAAGAATGGCGCCGCGACGGCCTACGATCCGGCCGAGCCGGATGTGATCAAGCGCATCCTCAAGGAGACCGAGGGCGGCTTCGACGAGGTCGTCGATTTCGCCGGCAACGAGAAGTCGATGGCCTTTGCGGTGTCCGTCGTTGCACGCGGCGGCAAGATCGTCGTCTCCGGACTGATGGGCGGCCAGTTCACCCTGCCGATGGTTCAATGGGTGTACAAGCGCATGACCATCGAGGGCTTCATGGTCGGCACGCTGACTGAGGCGCACGAGTTGATGGCGCTCGCGCGCGCCGGCAAGATCAAGCCGCCGCCGATGCGCGAGGAGCCGATGGCTGACGTACAGAAGTGGATCGATGCACTGCGCGCCGGCCATGTGGTCGGACGTGTGGTGCTGACGAACTGATCCCTCGTCCGTTGCGACATCGCACGCGGTGGCGGTGCTGCACCGCTGCCGCCGTGGCCAATCATTTGTCCACAAACGTAGAGGTTGTCGGCGCCGCGCCTCGGATCCCTGAGGGTGAAAAGTCAGGTCCATCTTCACGGATGTGACCGATTTGGCGCGCTAGCGCGGCCAAAATCGAGCCGGGATGCGGATCCTTTTGTGGGAAAAAAGCCGCACTCGGGCACGAAAGGATCGCGACAGAATTAATCCGGAATTGCGGCTCATTGCTACCCAACTTCTCTCCGAGAACGCGCCGTTGCGTAAGCGTATCCGGAGTCTTCAATGGCAAGCCGAACGGCAGGAGTTGCGTTTGCCATTGCAGCCGGAATCGCTGGCACCGTCGTGCTCGTGCTGCCGCGCGTCGTGTTGGCGGCGGAGGAATGTCTGACCGAGCCGACGGGAGAGAAGTCTGACGCGCAACGCTGGTACTATCGTTTCGATCGTGGCACCAATCGGCGTTGCTGGTATCTGAAAGACGCCAACGGCAATACCCGTGACGCCGCGGCACCGATGCGGGCCGCGCAGCAGCCGACTCCCTGGGACTTCGCCCAGCCCGCTCCACCCAAACTGACGCCGAGACGCACCGATGGCCCGGTCGCTCGCACCAGCGACGCCCTCGCCGAAGCGCCGCAGCCGCGGCTGCGTGCCGATCTCGCCGTGCGGGGCACGCCGAAGCCGCAGAATCTCGCCACGCCGACGACGCTGACGGCATCGGACACCAGCCTGCCGCGCAGCCTCGATAGTTCGCCCTGGCCCTCAGCCCCGCCGCAACAGGCGGACCCGATCGCGGCCGATGCGCCACCACCGGCAATGGCCGACGACGGCAATGCGGAGCCGGACGCGAATGCGGCGCCGACTGCCGACGGGCCGATCATCGCACCCAAGCCGAGCAAGCCCGAAGCGCCGATCCACGTGCTCATGCTCGTGGTGATCGGCGCACTCGCGATTTCAGGACTGCTGGCGAGCGCGCTCTATCGGCTCAGCCGGATGGGACGGCGGCAACGGCGCAACGGCAGCTGGCACGCGGACGCAGTACGGATGCGCCGCAGTCGCATCAAACCACGGTCCAAGGCGCCGCAGGGCGGGATGCGTGCGAGCCGCGGCAGCATGCCGGCGGCACCATCCCATCCAGGCGGCGGCCGCGGCTCCCAGCCGGCTTCGGCGCTCGACCTCGCCAGCGCGCGGCTGTCCGCTTCAACGGACCAGATCGACCCCCGTGCGCAGCGACCGGCGCCGTCTCCCCAGCATCAGGATCACCCGGCCGTGGCCGCACGCCGACGCGACCGGGACGCGGCTGCGGAGATGCAACGATCACAGTCCACCGACGCAGTATGGCAGGCGGTCGATGATTTGGTGGATCGCGCAGCAGTGCGCCGGGCCGAGCCTTCCGGGGCACAGATCGCTGCGACCAACGCGCCGCCATCGCCGGTTGCCGCAACTGCCGCATCGCCTGCTGCTCCGGCGCAGGCACAACTGACGGCTGCCCAGATGGCCGCCGCGCAGGCCGCTGCCGCCAAGATTGCAGCAGCCCAGGCGAGCGCCGCCGCTGCAGCCGCCTCGCCGCGCTCGCCGACCTACGCGGCACCGACCGCGCCCGCCGAGCCCTGGCCGGCGGCGCAGCGGGTTGAACCAGCGAATCCCACCCGCATCCAGGCAGCCGCAGCAATGCCGCCAGCCGCCCTGCCACCGGCGCAGGCTGCCGCGACCGCCGCCCCACCTGCCCCTGTCGACGTCAGCGAAATCGTGTCGGCGCTGCGCAAGGCCCGAAGCAGCGATGTCACGTCCCCCTCTGCCGGCGCTCCGATCGACGCCGCCAAGGTGATTGCCGCGCTGCTGGTGTCGCGCGCGGCCAAGCGGCACGCCACGCAACCCGGCGAGGCTAGCGATGATCCGGCTGCAGCGGCCCTCGCTGAGACGGCTCCGCCAACGCAGGCGGACGCTGCACCCCGGACCACGCAGGCGTCGCAACACCTGACGAACCATCCGCGTGGCGGCCAGCCCGTCGCTCAGCCCGTTCCCGGGACGCCCGATCAGCCTGCCTCCCCGCGCGCGCCGTCAACGGCACCAGCCGATCCAGCGGCCGCACTGATCGAGACGCTTCGCGCGCATGCGGCACGACAACCGGCCCCTCAGCCTGACGATGACATCGCCGTGGGCGGACCCGCGATGATGTCGGAGGCCCCCGCCGAAGACGATGAGCTCGACGATCCTGCGGCGGCGCTGATCAACCTCCTGCAGTCGCGCTTTTCATTGCCCGAAGACGAGCTGGAGGCAGAGCCGCAGGAGGAGGAGTTCTCCGTCGAGGCTCAGCAGGACGTCGCGCACATGCATGATGATCCCGCGGCCCGACTGATGAGTCTCCTGGAATCGCGGTCGTCGATCCCCGCCGCGCCACCCATCGACAGACCGCAGGCGCCGCAGCAGCCACAGCGCCCGTCGCAGCAGCGTCCCCTGTTCGTGCCGACGCCGTTCGAGGATCCGGCGACCCCGCCGCTCGACTTCATTCCGCGGCCTCCGGCGCTGCGGCCGCGGCCGCGCAACATTCAGCAGGATGATGAGCTCGACGGCATCCAGGACATCCTGGCGCGCCTCGGCCGGCGGGCGTAGACGGAAGGCGTTTCAGCTCTCGAGCTGGCGCTGCAGCTCGCGCACGAAGGTCGTCAATCCGGTCCGGCGCTCGCGCTTCAGGCGCTCGGCCTTGAGGATCGACTGCACCTCGGCGAACGCATCGTCCACGTTGCGGTTGATGACGATGTAGTCGTACTCCGCCCAGTGGCTCATCTCGTGGCTGGCGCGGCTCATGCGCCCGCGAATGACCTCATCAGAGTCCTGCGCGCGCGTGTGGAGACGCTTCTCCAGATCGGCGGCGGACGGCGGCAGGATGAACACGCTGACGACGTCCTGCCGCGCCTTCTCGCGCAGTTGCTGCGTGCCCTGCCAGTCGATGTCGAACAGCACGTCCTGGCCCGCCGACAGCGCCGCTTCGACCGGCGCGCGCGGCGTGCCATAGCGATTGTCGAACACGGTGGCCCATTCGAGCAGCTCGTTGCGCTTGGCCATGTCCTCGAAGCGCGCCCGGTCGACGAAGTGATAGTCGCGGCCGTCGACCTCACCAGGCCGCATCGGACGCGTCGTCGCGGAGACCGACATCCGCAGGCCCGACATGCGCTCGATCAGCAGGCGCGACAGCGTCGTCTTGCCTGCCCCCGAAGGCGATGACAGCACGAACATCAGCCCGCGCCGCTCGACCCCATCGAAGCTTCCGTCGTGAGCCGCCATGGATCACTCCAGATTCTGAACCTGTTCGCGAAACTGCTCGACCACGGTCTTCATCTCCAGGCCGATGTTCGTCAGCTCGATGTCGTTCGACTTCGAGCAGGTGGTGTTGACCTCGCGATGGAATTCCTGGGCGAGGAAGTCGAGCCGGCGGCCGACGGGCCCGCCCTTGCCGAGCATCTCGCGCGCCTGCGCGATGTGCGAGGCGATGCGATCGAGTTCCTCGCGCACGTCGGCCTTGGCCGCGATCAGCAGCGCCTCCTGCGCCAGGCGATCGGGATCGAAGCGGTCGGAGGTTTCGAGCAGGGCTGCCACCTGTTCGGCCAGCCGCGCCTTGATCGCCTCGGGCTTGCGGCCCGGCGACGCCTCCGCCCTTTTCGCCAACGCCTCGATTTCGTCGACGCGCTGATTGAGGATCTGACCGAGCGTGTCGCCCTCGCGCCGGCGCATCTCGACGAGATGTTTCAGAGCGGTGTCGAAGCCTGCAATCGCCGCCTCTTTGGCGGCCTTGTCCTCGGCCTCGTCACTCTCCGGCTCGGCCACCTCGATCACGCCCTTGATCGACAGCAGCCCGTCAATGCTCGGTGCGACCGCGTCAATCCTGCCGGCGAGCGAGCTCGCCATCTTCACCACCGCAGCCAGCACGTCCTCGTTGATTCGCACCGTCGACCCGGTCTCGGTGCGCTTGACGGTGAGATTCGCATAGACCGTGCCACGCGACAGGACTTCCGTTGCGCGCTTCTTGGCGAAGGCCTCGACCTCGTCCCAGCCCTGCGGCAATCGCACCCGGACGTCCAATCCCTTGGCGTTGACCGACTTCAACTCCCACTCGAACGAGTAGGGACCGCTTGCCCCGTGGCTACGGGCAAAGCCGGTCATGCTCGACAGCGCCATTTCGTCCATGTCTCCGGCACATTGGGAACGGGGACAGACTCAACCCCCGCCGAAAGTGCGCGAACCTTACGGCCTTTTGGGCAAATGTTAAGCCCGGTTCTGCGCGGCCGACATGCGTGGGAAATTATTGCTGAACGACCGGCGGGCTCGGCTGCGCCGCCCCCTGACGGGCGCCGTTGCCAGGTGCGGCCCCCGGTGCAACTCCGCCGGTGGCGCGGTTGGCCGGCGGCTTCTTTGCCGCTGCGGGCGCCCGTGGGGTCGCTCCGGCCGCCGGATCGGCCGCGCCACCCGCGACGGCAGGCGGCGCCTCGTCGGGCTCGACGGTGTCGTTCTGGGTCTGCCGCTCCATCGCCCTGAGCTTGGCGACGTTCTTCTGGTGCAGGTCGTAGGTTTCGGTGAAAGCATGGCCGCCGGTGCCGTCGGCGACGAAATAGAGATCGCGCGTGCGCGCCGGATTGGCTGTCGCCTCCAGCGAGGCGCGGCCGGGGTTGGAGATCGGTCCCGGCGGCAGGCCCTCGATCACATAGGTGTTGTAGGGCGACGGCTGGGTGATCTCGCTGCGCTTGATCGGACGGCCCAGCGTGCCCTTGCCGCCGACCAGACCATAGATGATGGTCGGATCGGACTGCAGCTTGATCCTCTGCTTCAGCCGGTTGACGAATACTGCGGCCACCCGGCTGCGCTCGTCGGGCTTGCCGGTCTCCTTCTCGACGATCGAAGCCAGCGTCACCAGCTGCTCCGGCGTCCTGACCGGCAGATCCGGACTACGCCGTTCCCAGATCTCGGCCAACACGCGCTTCTGCGCCTGCTGCATGCGTTGCACGACCTGATCGCGGCTGGTGCCGCGCGGAAACTTGTAGGTCTCCGGCAACAACGTGCCTTCGCGCGGAATCTCGCGGACGCTGCCGGTGAAGATCTCGTTCTCGGACAGGCGGGCCACGATCTGCTCTGACGTCAGGCCCTCGGGCACGGTCACCGAATGCTGCACGACCTTGCCTTCGACGATGACGCCGATCACGTCGCGCAACGATGCATTCTTCTGGAACGCATACTCGCCCGGCTTGAGGTCGGAACTGGCCTTCAGGGCATAGACTCCACCGATGAAGATCCACGGATTGACGTCGATCACACCTTCACGCGCGAGCACGTCGGCAATATCGCGTTTGCCCGCGCGCTGCGGGATGTTGACGACCTTGTCCTCCTGCAGCGGTCCTGCCGCTTCCAGGATCTGCCGTCCATAATAGTAGGCCGCGCCCACGCCGAGCATGGCCAGGATGAGCAAGGTGATGATCGCGTTGCCGACGACCACGAACGGATTGCGGGCGCGGTCGGAGCGGCGCGGCGGCGGCGGCACGCGTTCCGGCTCCAGCGCTGCGCGCGGGCTGCGGGGCGAGATGGGCGGCCGTTCACTCATCGATGCAACCTTCAGTCCTGTCGCTCTCGTCGTGGCCGTGCGCTCCCCAACGCAAGCGACCTGAAGTCCACGCCCATTTAACGATTCGTCATCTCGTCATCGAATACGGCGAAAAGGTGTTTTCGCCGGGCCTCACCGCCATGCGCATCCACTTACCGCATCGGCGCCGAAGGCCGACCTGCGAAAGACACGCGAAGTCTTGGGTTCTAGTGTGGCTGCAGTCGGATATCCGCGTGACCAAGCGACAATCGGCCCGCGCGGCATCCGTCCTTCCGCACTAGGTCACCACGCGCCGTAAAACCACCGACGCGTTGGTGCCGCCGAAACCAAACGAGTTCGACAGTGCCACGTTGATCTCGCGTTTGCGAGGTGCATGCGGCACGAGATCGATCGCGGTTTCCACCGACGGGTTCTCCAGATTGATCGTCGGCGGGGCGATGTTATCCCGAATCGCGAGAATGCTGAAGATGGCTTCGACGGCGCCGGCCGCGCCGAGCAGATGTCCGATCGACGATTTGGTCGACGACATCGAGATCTTCGAAGCGGCATTGCCAAGCAGGCGCTCGACCGCGCCGAGTTCGATCTCGTCGCCGACTTGAGTCGAGGTGCCGTGCGCGTTGATGTAGTCGAGGTCGGCGGCCGTGATGCCGGCGCGCTTCAGCGCCGCACTCATGCTGCGAAAACCGCCGTCGCCGTCCGGAGATGGCGAGGTGATGTGATAGGCATCTCCGGAGAGTCCGTAGCCGGAGACCTCGGCGTAGATCCGCGCGCCACGTGCTTTGGCGTGCTCATACTCCTCGAGCACGACCACGCCGGCGCCCTCGCCCATCACGAAGCCGTCGCGGTCCTTGTCGTAAGGGCGCGACGCGCGCTCGGGCGTCTCGTTGAATCCGGTCGACAGCGCGCGCGCCGCGCAGAACCCGGCCATGCCAATTCGGCAAATCGGCGATTCGGTGCCGCCGGCGACCATGACATCGGCATCGCCGAGCGCGATCAGGCGGCTGGCGTCGCCGATCGCATGCGCGCCGGTCGAGCACGCAGTGACGACCGAATGATTGGGACCCTTGAGCCCGTGCTCGATCGAGACATAGCCCGAGGCGAGATTGATCAGACGTCCGGGAATGAAGAAGGGCGACACTTTGCGCGGACCGCGCTCCTTCAGGAGGATCGCAGTGTCGGCAATGCCCGAGAGGCCCCCGATGCCGGACCCGATCAGCGTGCCGGTGGCACAGCGGTCCTCTTCCGTCGCAGGATGCCAGTTGGCGTCATCGAGCGCCTGACGCGCCGCAGCCATCGCGAAAATGATGAAATCGTCGACCTTGCGCTGGTCCTTCGGCTCCATCCACTGGTCGGCATTGAAGGTGCCGTCGGAGCCATCGCCGCGCGGCACCTGACAGGCCACCTTGGCGGGAAGATCGGAGACCTCGAACGACTCGATCAAGCGCGCACCGCTCTTGCCCTGAAGGATGCGCTGCCAGGTCGTTTCCACACCACAGCCAAGCGGCGAAACCATGCCAAGGCCAGTGACGACAACCCGCCTCATGTTCGTTTCTCCAGACCCGACCTTGAGCGCTTGTGCATCGGCTGACGGCCGTCGCCGCACCTCGGGTCAATTGTTCGAGTAACATGTTCTGGCCGGGCAGCGCGTCCGAATCGTCCATCGCCAGCCGCCAGATGACGGCTCATCACGACGCCGCCAACAGCAAGAAACCGGTCGACCGCACAAGACGGATCGGCCGGTTTCGCGCAACTCTCGCCGGAGCGTCAGCTCTTGGCGTTCTTCTCGAGGAACTTGGTGGCGTCGCCGACGGTCAGGATCGTCTCCGCGGCATCGTCCGGAATCTCGCAACCGAACTCTTCCTCGAAGGCCATGACGAGCTCGACCGTATCGAGGCTGTCAGCACCGAGGTCGTCAATGAAGCTCGCGTTGTCGACCACTTTCTCGGGCTCGACACCAAGGTGTTCGACCACGATCTTCTTAACCCGCTCGCCAATCTCACTCATCGTTCAAACCTCGTGCTTGTTCCTTTAAGACCCGACCCCCGGATGATCCGCATCACCCCGGCCGCTAAACTTCCTTCGCGATCGCGCAAAACCAGATTTGCCCCGCAGCGCCCCTTTACCGAAATTTGGCGGACGACTTGCGGTCCGAAAACTTCGGAAACGGGGCCACTCACAAACTCCAATCCACACTCTCCATGAGGCCGGTACGCCTCCGATCCAGAGCGCTCAAACAGGAACCCGGATCAGCAGCACCAGCCGACGGAGGCCCGGCGAACGATGGCAGCTCGCCCCGCCAATATACAGGGTTTGGAAATCCTGCAATGGCGTTCTTCGTGCCCCCATCAGCCGCCCGGTTACCATACACGCGAATCATTGACCACACGGCCCGGTATAGTGGTCGCGACGTCTTTTCGCCGCATTCCGAGCCGCGGCAGAGCCTAGATCATGGCCATGCCGCCATTGACGTGGATGGTCTGCCCCGTGACATACGCCGCCTCGTTGGAGGCGAGGTACACCGCAGCTGCAGCAATGTCCTCCGGCGTGCCCAACCGCGCCGCCGGCACCTTGGCGAGGATCGACTCGCGCTGCTTCTCGTTCAGAGCGTCGGTCATCGGTGTCTTGATGAAGCCGGGTGCGATGCAGTTGGCGGTCACGCCGCGTTTGGCATATTCGGCGCCGAGCGTCTTGATCATGCCGATGATGCCGGCCTTGGACGCCGTGTAATTGCCCTGCCCCGGATTGCCGGTGATGCCGACGATCGAGGTGATCGCGATGATGCGGCCGAAGCGCTTGCGCATCATCAGCTTGGTGGCGGCACGCGAGAGACGGAATGTCGCGGTCAGGTTGACCTTGATCACCTCGTCCCAATCCTCGTCGCGGAGCTGCACGAACAGGTTGTCGCGGGTGATGCCGGCGTTGGCGACGAGAATGTCGACCTGCCCCATCGCCTGCTCGGCAGCCGGCACCAGCGCCTCGACCTCGGCCGCGTCGGACAGGTTGCAAGGCAGCACATGCACACGGCTGCCCAGCTCGCCGGCGAGGGTCTCGAGCACCTCGCGCCGGGTGCCGGAAACGGCAACGGTCGCCCCCTGGGCATGCAAGGCCTTCGCGATCGCGTTGCCGATGCCGCCGGTCGCGCCGGTCACCAGCGCGGTCCTGCCACTCAGATCGAACATCCAACTCTCCTCAATGCCGCTTCCAGGCGGCCACTTACGACGTTTTCGCCGCGGCCAGCGCATCCTTCGCGGCCACGATATCCGACGGGCCGCCGACGGCGACGCCGACCGCACCATCCGCGATCCGCTTGACCAGGCCGCTGAGCACCTTGCCGGCGCCGATCTCGAAGAACCGTGTCACGCCCTGGCCCGCCATATATGCGATCGATTCGCGCCAGCGCACCGTACCCGTGACCTGCTCGACCAGGCGACGGCGAATCTCGTTGGGATCGCTGATCGGCGCCGCGAGTACGTTCGAGACCAGGGGCGAGGCCGGCGCCTTGATGGTGACCCTGGACAGCGCCTCCGCCATGACGTCCGCCGCCGGCTGCATGAGCTTGCAATGGAACGGCGCGGAGACCGGCAGCAGCATGGCGCGCTTGGCGCCCTTGCCGCGGGCGATCTCGACGGCGCGATCGACGGCGGCCTTGTTGCCGGACACCACCACCTGGCCGCCGCCATTGTCGTTGGCAGCCTGGCAGACCTCGCCCTGGGCCGCCTCTTCGGCGACCGCGACAGCCGCCTCATAATCCATCCCGAGCAGCGCGGCCATGGCGCCGACGCCCACCGGAACGGCCTTCTGCATGGCAAGCCCACGGGTGCGCAGCAGGCGGGTAGTATCCGCAATCGTCAGGCTGCCGGCGGCGGCCAGCGCCGAGTATTCGCCCAATGAGTGACCTGCGACGAAGGCGGCGTCGCGTCCGACCGAGAATCCGGCCTCGGTTTCCAGTACCCGCAAGGTTGCCATCGAGACCGCCATCAGAGCGGGTTGGGCATTTTCGGTCAGCTGCAGGCTCTCGGCCGGACCTTCCCAAATGATGGTCGTCAGCTTCTCACCGAGGGCGGCATCGACCTCCTCGAACACCGAGCGAGCCACCGGGAAGGAGTCCGCGAGCGCCTTGCCCATGCCGACGGCCTGGGACCCCTGCCCCGGAAAAGTGAATGCTGCCGTCATGGCCGCCCCCTGAACGTTCCAAAATCCCTGGAATTGAGTAACTTTGGCCGGAAAGACACTGGCCGGCCCTGTGATGTCAAGCACGTGACGGGCGCAATTCGACCACTTTCCCTTGCCTTGGCCCCGAAAATCGGTATAAGGCGCGCCATCCGTGGATCCCGAGCCGGGAGCTGAACGGACGGTCCCAGCAAATCACCTTGCTCAACCTTGGGGATTTAACCTCTCCAAGCTGTCCAGGCGACTTTGATGTGGCAGGGCCAGTCGGCCCGTCGTCCCGTGTTCCCGCCTTCTGAGCTGACGTCTGCGAGTCCTTTCCACAAGGTCTCGAAGGGCTTGACGCCGGGATTTGCGCCAACTTGGAAAGGACAGCCATGCCGCTTTACGAGCATGTATTCCTCGCGCGTCAGGACGCGAGCACCCAGCAGGTGGAAGAACTGACGGCTCAGATGACCGGTATCGTCGAAGGTCTCGGCGGTAAGGTCACGAAGTCCGAGAATTGGGGCGTTCGCTCCCTCACCTACCGCATGAACAAGAACCGCAAGGCCCACTTCGTGCTGCTCAACATCGACGCGCCGTCCGCGGCGATCGCCGAGATCGAGCGCCAGGAGCGGATCAGCGAAGACGTGATCCGCTACCTCAGCGTCCGCGTCGACGAGCTCGAGGAAGGCCCGTCGGCGATGATGCGCAAGGCCGATCGCGACCGTGAGCGCGACGACCGCGGCGGTGGCTTCCGTGGTGAGCGCGATGGCGGCGGCTTCCGTGGCGATCGCGGTGACCGTGGCGATCGCGGCCCGCGCCGGCCCCGTGACGAAGAAACTGCGGACGAGGAGTAAGATCAATGGCTGAAGCCCCCGCACGTCGCCCGTTCTTCCGCCGCCGCAAGACCTGCCCGTTCTCCGGGCCGAACGCGCCGAAGATCGACTACAAGGACTCCAAGCTGCTGATGCGCTACGTCTCTGAGCGCGGCAAGATCGTGCCGAGCCGCATCACGGCCGTGTCCGCCAAGAAGCAGCGCGAACTCGCGCGCGCCATCAAGCGCGCCCGCTTCCTCGGCCTGCTGCCCTACGTCATCCGCTGATTGCGGACCTCGGACCGGCGGCCCCGCGCCGCCGGCTCCTTCTGTGAATTCTCATAAGGCTTCCGGGTCGTCCGGTCGCCGATGGTTGGGGCGAAGGCGCCTCTAACCGCTCGAAGGGAGCGGGACAGCTGATGATCGGAACGCTTCTCATCGCGCTCGCGGCAGGCGCTGCCTCCGCGGTCATGTTCGCCTCGACCGGATCGGGCGTGATGACGGCGCTCGTGCTTGCGCTGCTCGCGCCCGTGCCGCTGCTCGTCGCTGCAATCGCCTGGGGCCGGCTTTGCGCCGTCATCGGCGGTCTCGTAGCAACCGCTTGCGTGCTGGCCATCTTCGGCTTCGATCGCGCTCTCGCCTTTGCCGTCTCCGTGACGCTGCCGGCCTGGTGGCTCGGCCACCTCGTCCTGCTCGGCCGTCCGACGACCAGCCCGTCCGGCCAGGATGGCATCGAATGGTATCCGCCCGGCAACATCCTGCTGTGGATCGCGGTGATCGCAGCGCTGATTGCCACGTTCTCCTTCGGCACCGACATGACGGCCACCAATCAGGGTCTCAGGCGGCTGCTGTCGCGCGTGCTCAGCAATACCGTCACGTCGACCGATGCGGTCGACATTCCCCGGCTGGTCGAGATCCTGGTCTTCATGGCGCCGCCGATGGCCGCGGTGATCATGACCACGATCCTGTCGCTCAACGTCCTGGCGGCCGCAAAGA
This sequence comes from Bradyrhizobium sp. HKCCYLRH1030, assembly GCF_051168395.1. Lineage (NCBI taxonomy): Bacteria > Pseudomonadati > Pseudomonadota > Alphaproteobacteria > Hyphomicrobiales > Nitrobacteraceae > Bradyrhizobium > Bradyrhizobium sp. HKCCYLRH1030. The sequence continues at coordinate 763,678 of NZ_JBNPUY010000001.1, forward strand.
TCACGGCGATCAGCGGCCGGCTGATGCGCCCATGGCCGCGCCTGCGCGACACCAAGCTGCCGCTGATGACGCTGCCGGCGCTGTTTGCGATCATCGCGTTCTGCTTCCCGGGCGGGCTGATCGGCATGCTGGCGCGAATCGCCGCCGCAGCGCTGCTGACCGCCTATGCGCTCACCGGCTTCGCGGTCCTGCATACGCTGACCTTGCCGCTGCGCACCCGGCCGCTTTGGCTCGGCCTCGCCTACGCGCTGATGCTGACGTTCATCTGGCCGATCCCCATGCTGGCGATGATCGTCCTCGGCCTCGCCGACGCCGCCTTCGACCTCCGTCACCGTTACGGCCCGCGGCAGCCGCCGCCTTTGCCGGTGCCGTAAAAGCTCAACCTCACACCAACCGCTTCCGAACATCACAAGGAGAACATCGATGGAAGTCATTCTGCTGGAACGTGTCGCCAAGCTCGGCCAGATGGGCGAGATCGTGAAGGTCAAGGACGGGTTCGCCCGCAACTTCCTGCTGAAGCGCAAGAAGGCGCTGCGGGCCACCGCCGAGAACAAGGCCAAGTATGAGGGCATGAAGGCCGAGCTCGAGGCCAACAACATCAAGGCCAAGGGCGAGGCGGCCAAGGTCGCCGAGAAGATCGACGGCCGCGACATCGTCATCATCCGCCAGGCCTCCGAATCCGGCCAGCTGTTCGGCTCGGTCTCGGTGCGCGACATCGTCGCCGCCCTCGCCGCCGACGGCATCACCGTGAGCCGGCCGCAGGTCTGGCTCGACGCCCCGATCAAGACGATCGGCAAGCAGACGATTACCATCGCAATCCACCCGGAGGTCGAGACCTCGGTGACCGTGACGGTCGCCCGCAGCGCCGACGAGGCCGAGCGCATCAAGCGCGGCGAGGACATCTCGACCCGCCAGGAGGACCGTGACGCCGCCGCCGAAGCGATCGCGGCCGCCGGCGAGTTCTTCGATCCGGAGGCCCAGGACGAGGGCGCTGCCGGCGAGCCTGCGCAGCAGTAAGCGCGCCAGCCCATTTGCGGAAAAGCCCGGCTCCCCTAGCCGGGCTTTTTCATTGTCGTCTCACCGCGAGGGCGAGGACGGAACCGAGGGATCCGACGGCACCGACTGGGTCGTGGCCGGCGCCGGCGTCACCGGCGGGACCGGGTCGGCGCGCAGCGCCGGCGCGGCCTCGCTCGATCTTGCCGGCTCGACCCGCGGCGGCTCGGAGCCGGCAGCGCTGTCCTCGCGCGACGCCGACGGGCGGGTCGCACCGGTCGGCTCGCCGCGCGTCTCCTCCGCAGCCGAGCCCTCCTGGGCCGGCTTCTTGCGCTTGCCGAGCCGGCCCTTCTTCGCGGGCGCGCTGCCCTCGCCGTCGGCCGGCGCAGCGGCTGGATCTGCTGCCGCGTCGGGCCTCGCCTCGGCCGGCGCGGAGCGCTTGGAGTGATGACCCGAACGGCGGCGCGGCTCGCCTGGGCTCGCAGCAGCATCCGCGGCGGCCGGTTTCGCCTCGGGCGGCTCGGTGGCGGCCGACCGGGCGCGGCGCTCGGATCGCGTCTCCTTGCCGGAATGGCCCGTTGATCGCGCATCCGCAGCGCCGTTCGCAATCAGGTAGTTGGCGAGCACGCCGGCCATCTCGGGGCTCGTCGTGTAATGCTGGCGCAGAAACCCGGGCAGCGAGCTGGCCGAGGTGTTCTTGGCCAGGCCGCGCGGCGACTTGTGGCAGACCACGCAGGTCCCGTTGTAGATCTGCGCAGGACTCTTGCCCGCATCGAGATTTTCCTGCGCAACGGCGGCTCCCGCAAAGCCCATGCAGAACACCGCCACCACCGTCGCCAAATTGAGCGCTCGGCCCACCATTCTCATTCTCCAGCTATGGTTTCGCCCACACGGCGCCGCCCCGCGCGACATCCGCTGCCGTGTTTCCTCTCGCTATCAGCCGAACGTGACAGCGGACATTGCGGTCGCTCCACGCCTTCGACGGCGATCCCTTCAGACCTCGTCCGGCGGTCAGATGCCGGACACCGGCCAAAAGGCCGGCGGCCGCGGCCTTTTTAACGGATTGCGGAGCGAATGAAAGCGCACAGATGTTCCTGCGCCGAGATGTCCATCGATCAATGACGGTTCGGAATATCGGCGTTGTGTTCATGGCAGTGGCGTCGGCTTGTGCCCGCCGGGTAACATAACAACGTGATGATAGGGAACCAATCGGTTCTCAACGCGTCGAGTGCGACGGCCGGGAAAGTCAGCAACTCACGGGAATAGCTCGTTGGGTGGTGTGGATGGACCGTTTGCTGCGAAGTCTGTTGAGTAGCTTCATTCGCCGTGGCTCGATCAGCTTTACGACCGCCAGCGGCACGTCGTTCAGCTGCGGGGATGGAACCGGCGTCCCCGTGGCGGCACGATTTCTGACTCGTGAAGCCGAGCGCCGGATTCTGGCCAACCCCGAGCTCGCGCTCGGCGAGGTCTATATGGACGGCTCGTTCGTGGTCGAACGAGGAACGATCGCGGACCTGCTGTCGATCGTGATGAGCCAGCCGGCCGTGGTGCCCGACTGGGCCAGGCCGCAATGGTGGCTGCGCTATCTGATCCGGCACCTGCGCCAGCTCAATATCCGGGCACGCGCGCGCCGCAACGTCGCCCATCATTACGATCTCGATGGGCGGCTGTATTCGCTGTTCCTCGATGCCGACCGGCAATATTCCTGCGCCTATTTCGAGACGCCGGACGCGACGCTGGACGATGCCCAGCTCGCCAAGAAACGTCATCTCGCGGCCAAGCTGCTGATCGGCCGCCGCCATCGCGTCCTCGACATCGGCTGCGGCTGGGGCGGGCTTGGACTTTACCTGGCCGAGATGTGTGATGCCGACGTGACCGGCGTGACCTTGTCGGCCGAGCAGTTGCAGGTTGCCGAGGCCCGCGCGGCCGAACGGCACCTCTCCGCCTCCGCCCGCTTCCTGCTGCAGGATTATCGCGACGTGCCCGGCACGTTCGATCGCATCGTCTCGGTCGGCATGTTCGAGCATGTCGGGGTCGCCTTCTACGACTCCTTCTTTCGCCGCAGCGCCGAGCTGCTCGCGGACGACGGTGTCATGCTGCTGCATTCGATCGCACGCTCCGTGGGCCCTGATGCGACCAATCCCTGGATCGCCAAATACATCTTCCCCGGCGGCTACGTCCCAGCCCTCTCGGAGGTTCTGCCGGCGATCGAGCGCGCCGGGCTCCTCGTCTGCGACATCGAGATCCTGCGCCTGCACTACGCGGAGACCCTGAAGGCGTGGCGCGAACGCTTCATGGCCCGGCGCGACGAGGCCGTGCAGCTCTATGACGAGCGCTTCGCGCGGATGTGGGAGTTCTACCTGGCGGCCGCGGAAATGGGGTTCCGCAAGCAGAACCTGATGAATGTCCAGATCCAGCTGACGAAGCGCCAGGGCGTCGTGCCGATGACGCGCGACTACGTCCACCGTGAGGAGACGCGGCTGCGGGCGCGCGAGCGCGGCAGCCGCCCGGCGCTGCAGATGGCGGGTGAGTAGCGCGCGCGGCCCGCGACGACAGCGGAGGGCGGCGCCAGTGCAATGGTCCTGCAGAGACGGACGGCCGCATTCCCTCGGCTGCGCCGCGCCGGTCTCGACTTCAATTCTGAGATGCTCGGTGGACGGCTTGCATCCCAAACGCGAGATCATGCCCATCCGACTCAAATTTTCAAACAAATCGTGCGGTCTGTGAACTGGCTCACAGACCCCGGGGAAGCCCGGCCGTAGTGTCCTGGCATGTCCCCGAGCCCCGCCAGAGCCATGTTGGAACCCCAGACCGACTTCAGCACCGACTACGCGCTGATCGCCGCGGGCGTGGGAGCATCCCTGATCGCCCTCCTGTATCTGCTGCTGGTCTGACGCCGGGCGCGGATCCACGCGCGGCCCTGGCACGCCCTGCCGTACCGGCTCTCGTTCCCGCCTCGCCGACGTGTCGAACGATCGCGCCGGTTGATTGCACCGGCGTGTCGCTCGCGCTCGCGAGGCGTTGAGTCCTGTCGGTTCCGTCAAGCGCGGCATCTGGCGAGTCCGGATTCATCCACCAGATTTACCAGACGGTGAATTGCGCTCAGCTTTCGCTTCCGCTTCGCGCGCGACTGGCGCTTTATCCCCTCCCCTTCAAAGCTGCTAAACACGCGGTCATGGCACTTACCGATTCGAACGTTCACAAGCTGGCGTCGGCTGACGCAGCAACGCCGGCCTATCGCAGCGCTCCTCACAACATCGAGGCGGAACAGGGTCTGCTCGGCGCGATCCTGGTCAACAACGACGCGTTCTATCGCGTGTCGGACTTCCTCGAGCCGAAGCATTTCTTCGAGCCGCTGCACCAGACCGTGTTCGAGACCGCGTCCAGCCTGATCCGGATGGGCAAGGTCGCGACGCCCGTGACCTTGAAGACGTTCCTGCCGGCCGACGTCGACATCGGCGGCATGACCGTCGGGCAGTATCTGGCACGGCTCGCGGCCGAAGCGACCACGATCATCAACGCCCAGGACTATGGCCGCACCATCTACGACCTGTCGTTGCGCCGCGACCTGATCGGCATCGGCGAGGACATGGTCAACGTCGCCTATGACGCGCCGGTGGACTTCGCGCCGCGCAACCAGATCGAGGACGCCGAGCGCCGGCTGTACGAGCTCGCGGAGTCCGGACGCTACGACGGCGGGTTCCAGAAATTCTCCCAGGCGCTGACGACCGCGCTCGACATGGCCGCCAAGGCCTTTCAGCGCGACGGCAAGCTGTCCGGCATCTCCACGGGCCTGCGCGATCTCGACGCCAAGATGGGCGGCCTGCAGCACTCGGACCTGATCATCCTCGCCGGCCGTCCCGGCATGGGCAAGACCTCGCTCGCGACCAACATCGCTTACAACGTCGCCCAGGCCTATGTTCCCGAATTGCAGCCGGACGGCACCTATCGCGCCGCCCAGGGCGGCGTGGTCGGGTTCTTCTCCTGCGAAATGAGCGGCGAGCAGCTCGCCACCCGTATCATCGCCGAGCGCTCCGGCATTCCCTCCAGCCACATCCGCCGTGGCGGCATCACCGAGGCCGATTTCGAGAAGCTGCGCGAATGCTCGATCGAGCTGCAGTCGCTGCCGTTCTATGTCGACGAGACCGGCGGCATCTCGATCGCGCAGGTGATGGCGCGCGCCCGCCGCCTGAAGCGGCAGAAGGGCCTCGACCTGCTGGTGATCGACTACATCCAGTTGCTGTCGGGCTCGGGCAAGCGCGGCAACGACAACCGCGTCCAGGAAATCACCGAGATCACCACCAGCCTGAAGGCGCTGGCGAAGGAGCTCAGCGTTCCCATCATCGCGCTGTCGCAGCTGTCGCGCCAGGTCGAGAATCGCGAGGACAAGCGGCCGCAACTGTCGGACCTGCGTGAATCCGGCTCGATCGAGCAGGACGCCGACGTGGTGCTGTTCGTGTATCGCGGTGAGTACTATTTGGCCGCCAAGGAGCCGCGTCCCGGCACCGAGGAGCACCAGAAGTGGCAGATGGAAATGGATCTGGCGCTCGGCAAGGCCGAGGTGATCATCGGCAAGCAGCGCCACGGCCCGACCGGCACGGTCGAGCTGCACTTCGACGCCTCGGTCACCCGCTTCGGCGACCTCGCCCATGACGGCCTGCCGCCGCAGCACCACGACTATTGACCTGACGCGGTTGAACCGTGACGCCGCGGCGCGTAAAAGCGCCACATGAGTGTTCCCGAACAGAAACCCGCCGAGCAACCTGTCTCGGCGGTCGACGACGCTGTCCCGGCCAGCGCCACCGGCGTGCTGACCATCGATCTCGATGCGCTCGCCGCCAATTGGCGCAAACTGGAAAAGACCGCAGTGCCGGCCGAATGCGCCGGGGTGATCAAGGCCGACGCCTATGGCTGCGGCATTCCCCAGGTGGCGCGCACGCTCGCCGCGGCCGGCTGCAAGACCTTCTTCGTCGCGACGCTCGCGGAGGCAAAAGTCGCCCGCGCCGCCCTGCCGGACAGCGCCGCGCTCTACGTGCTCGACGGCTTCTTCCAGAACACCGGCGAAGACTACGCGGCGATCAACTGCCGTCCTGTCATCGGCGACCTCAACGAGCTCGCCGAATGGGACATGTTCTGCCGCCGCACCGGCTGGAAGGGCGGCGCGGCCATCCATGTCGACACCGGCATGAACCGGCTCGGCCTCAGCCCGATCGATGCGCAGGGCATGATCCCGCGCATCCAGGGCGGCGACCATGGCATCACGCTGGTGATGAGCCATCTGGCCTCCGCCGAGCAGATCAACAGCCCGTCGAACGCGCGCCAGCTCGCGACGTTCCGCGAGGTCGCCAGCGTGTTCACCGGCGTGCCCGCCGCGCTTGCCGCCTCCTCCGGCATCTTCCTCGGTGCCGCCTTCCAGTTCGACATGGTGCGTCCCGGCGCGGCGCTCTACGGCGTCAATCCGACGCCGGAGGCCGACAATCCGATGCAGCCGGTCGCCGAGATCAAGGCGCGCATCGTGCAGTTGCGCGACCTCGCGCGCGGCGACACGGTCGGCTATGGCGGCACCTGGAGCGCGCGCCGGCCGACGAAAATCGCGATCCTCTCCGCCGGCTATGCCGACGGCTACTTCCGCGCCGCCTCTTCCAACGACGGCACCCGCGGCGCCGACGTCATCATCGCCGGCCAGCGCTGCCCGATCGCAGGGCGCATCTCGATGGACCTGATCGCCGTCGACGTCACCGACCTGCCGCCGAAGGCCGCCCGCCGCGGCCACTTCGCAACCCTGCTCGGCGAAGGCATCACCGTCGACGAGCTCGCGCATCATTTCGGCACCATCGGCTACGAAGTCCTGACCAATCTCGGCCGGCGCTATCATCGCATCTACAAGGGCGGTGCGGCGGCCGCGGAAAGCTGATCGCGCGCAGCAACGCTCTCTGTCTGACGTGCATACAGCTGCTTCCACATCGTCATTGCGAGCGCAGCAATCCAGAGTCCCGCACACCACCCTGCATTGCTTCCGCCTTCGCTCTTCGAGCTACGGCGGACAAGTCGCTGCGCTCGCAATGATGGTGAACTGACATGAGCCATCGGTCTCGCGGCATACAACGCCCGAGGCTTGCATCTCTTTTTCACCCTCTTCGAAAGACGAGGGCGCAGGGAATGCCGGGTGAAGGCCTCACCCATGGCCCGCCTGCAGAAAAAAAGCAGGCGGCAGTCACCACAGGTTCAGCCGGTCAACCGGCATTCCCCGCGCGATGGCTTTACGCCTTATGCGTACTCTCCCCGGGGATCGGCTGTCTTGCCCCCGTGACCGGCGGATCATCACCGCCAGCGTAGCATCAGCGTCGAGATGCCAGGACCATACGTCTTCGACGTGCGCCTCGTGCCGTTCGTCCGCACGGCCTCAAGCCATGCTGCGACCCCAAGCGCCCACCACATCCCACCCCGCGTGTCATGACGATCGCGATACGCCCCTCGTGCCGAGGCGGGACGGAGGGAGTGAAGCATGTTTTTCTGATAAACGGAAGTACAATATTTTTCGCGGAAGGACTGGACAGGGTGAGTCGCGTTGAGATCGTTGATGAATTCCGCGTTTCGGCGCGCCCGTTAGGGCCAAGCTACGCTGGCTAGGGTGCCTGGTCATGACGGATGTCGTTGGCGCGCTTCATCTCTCGCGCCAGATCGTCGACAACCTGCGCCAGGGAGCGGCCATCACTCGCAGTGAGCGACTTCCGCAGCTGCCGCGAACTCCAGAGAATTGCGGCAACGAATATGATGAAGGGAAGCCAGGAGACAATCAGGCTTACATACCATGGAACATCATTAGTCATACCCAGCTTCTTCCCTGCAAATATCTACGAGACCGCCCGGCTCGTTCAGATGAGTCGCGCGACCGGCTACAATCTTCTGTCATTCGCCCGCTTCATCTCATCCGCCAGATCACCGACGATCTGCGCCAGCGAGCGACCATCGCCGGCCGTCAGAGACGTCTGAATCCGACGGGTGCTCCATGCAACGGCCAAGACGAACATGATCAGTGGCAACCAGGCTATGATCAGACTTACGTACCAAGGCACATCGTCATTCACACCCAACCTCCACGCATGGTCTCCGCTCGGCGGACCAGGGGCGAGGCTATGATCTTAATCATTAAAAAGTCGGCTGGATGACAACGAGAATCTGCACAATGAGCACATGTAGCTAGGGGCCATACTTTGGTGAGAGGAAGCGCCTCCGCCTCAGGCGCCCGAGCGCGCGCCACATCGTCATTACGAGCGCAGCGGCGAAGCGACGCAATCCAGAATCCCACATGCCACCCTGGATTGCTTCGCTGCGCTCGCAATGACGGGCTGATGGATATCGGCACACGGCTGCGACAGCGCCCGCTGCTGTAGCCCGGATGAGCGCAGCGATATCCGGGGGTCTCACGTGCCGTATCGGAAAACCCGGATGTCGCCGCGCTCATCCGGGCTGCGGGGCTGGTCGCGCAAGAGCGCCATCATTCGATCAAGATGGGCGCTGCGGGTCGGTCGCGGCCGGCGCTCACGCCTTGAAGTAGTCCGGCTGGCCAATGTCGGCGATCAAACCGATCCCGTCCGGTCTCCAGCCCAGGCGCTGCTGTGTCAGGACGCTGGAGGCCGGCATGTCCAGCCCTGCGAACATCGCCAGTGGACCGTAGTAGTCGCCCGCCTCCTCCTTGCTGATCGACACGACCGGCACGTTCAGCGCGCGGCCGATCACCTCGATGACCTCGCGCATGGGGACGCCCTCCTCGCCGACGGCGTGGTAGATCGCGTCTGCAATGCCCTTCTCCAGGGCGAGCCGGTAGAGGCGGGCGACATCCGATCGATGCGCCGCGGCCCAGCGCTCGGTGCCTTCGCCGACATAGGCGGCGCGGCCCTTCTGTCGCGCGAGCTCCACCAGATAGGAGATCAGCCCGGCCCTTCCGGGGGCGCCGTGAACCTGCGGCAGGCGGATCACCATTGCGCGCACGCCGCGCGACGCATAGGCGAGACCCGTCTGCTCGGACACGCGCGGGACATGCGCTGACGACTCGCGCCGCATGTCTTCGGTGACCACCACATTGGCCGCAACGAGCCCCGTTCCGGAGGTGACGATGAACGGCTTGTTCGTGCCCACCAGCACCTCGCCCATGGCGTCGATGGCGGCCTTGTCGATGGCGCCGTTCTCCGCGAATTTCGCGAAGTCGTGGATGAAGGCGAGATGGATCACGCCGTCGGCATCCCTCGCGCCGCGCTTCAGGCTGTCGAGGTCCTGCAGCGAGCCGCGATGAACCTGCGCGCCCAGTTGCTCGAGCGTGCGGACGTTCTCGGCGGAGCGCGCGAGGCCGATGACCTGATGCCCGGCGGCGATCAGCTCCCTGGTGGTTTCGGAGCCGATGAATCCGGCGGCGCCGGTGACGAATACGCGCATGAGACACACTCCCTGTTCAGACCGCCGGGATATTGCTAGGCTGCTCATGCGGGTAAAGTCGTGACTTTATACGGGTATAATCGCTAACAGGATGACGGACGCCAACCCTCTCGGGACCTATCTCAGGGATCGCCGCGCCAAGCTCGATCCGACCGCCTTCGGCCTGCCGCTGCAGCGGCGGCGAACGCCGGGGCTTCGGCGCGAAGAGGTGGCGCAACGCGCCAATGTGAGCGCCACCTGGTACACCTGGCTCGAGCAAGGGCGCGGCGGCGCGCCCTCCGCCGACGTGCTGGACCGCATTGCTCGCGCCATGATGCTGACCGACGCCGAGCGCGAGCATCTGTTCCTGCTCGGTCTCGGCCGGCCACCCGAAGCCCGCTATCACGCGATCGACGGCATCTCACCCCGACTCCAACGCGTGCTCGATACGCTGGAATACAGTCCCGCCTTCGTTCGCACGGCGACATGGGACATCCTCGCCTGGAACAGGGCGGCTGCGGCCGTCCTCACCGACTACAGCACCCTGCCGGAGGGCCAGCGCAATGTTCTGCGCATGATGTTCCACGACAGCCGTGTCCGCGCCGCACAGCCCAACTGGCAGGCCGTGGCGCGCTATGTGGTCGCGTCCTTCCGCGCCGACGTGGCCCGCGCCGGCGCGGCCCGCAATGTCCAATCGCTGGTCGACGAGCTCTGCGCGACGAGCCCGGAATTCGCGGCGATGTGGCGCGACAACGATGTGCAAGGGCGGCACGGTGACGGCGTGAAGACCCTGCAGCATCCCGTCGCCGGATCGCTCTCGATGGAATTTTCGGGCTTCGCCGTCGATGGCCGGCCCGACCTCACCATGGTGATCTACAATCCCGCGACGCCGGAGGATGCCGACAAGATCCGTGCGCTGGTGACGTCGCGACCGAAGTAGGTGCGAGTGCCCTCTCGACTCGCGCCGCCGAGAAGCACGCGGGTTGCCTGACAGGCCGGGCTTTCGTAGGCAGCCTTGGCTGCATCGACGCTGCAGCGTGAACAAAAAGCCGATTGCGAGCTTGGTCATCCGGACCATCCCCACGGCGACGGGCATCATGAAGATCGCGACCTTCAACATCAACAATGTCCGGCGGCGGCTCCCCAATCTGCTGCGCTGGCTGCGCGCGGCCAGGCCCGACATCGTCTGCCTGCAGGAGCTGAAATGCACCCAGGCCGATTTCCCCGTCGATGCGATCGCCAAGGCCGGCTATGGCGCGGTGTGGCAGGGACAGAAGACCTGGAACGGCGTCGCGATCCTTGCGCGCAAGGCCGAGCCGGTGCTGACCCGCACCGCCCTGCCCGGCAATCCCAGAGACCAGGAGGCGCGCTACATCGAGGCCGCGGTGCGCGGCCTCGTCGTCGGCTGCCTCTATTTGCCGAACGGCAATCCGCAGCCGGGGCCGAAATTCGACTATAAGCTCGCCTGGTTCAAACGCCTGCAGAAACACGCGGCTGATTTCATCAAGGACGACCTGCCGGCCGTGCTCGCCGGCGACTACAATGTGGCGCCTGCTACGCTCGACATCTATCCGACGCGATCCTGGGACAAGGACGCGCTGATCCAGCCGAAGAGCCGCGCCGCCTTCAAGGCGCTGGTCGATCAAGGCTGGTGCGACGCGATCCGGATGCTGCATCCGGACGCGCCGATGTTCACGTTCTGGGACTACAAGCGCAACCGCTGGCCGCGCGATGCCGGCCTGCGGCTCGATCATCTGCTGCTGAGCCCGCAACTCGCGCCGCGCCTTGCCAAGGCCGGCGTCGACCGCGCCATCCGCGGCGAGGACGGCGCCAGCGACCACGCGCCGGCCTGGATCGTGCTGCAATAATCCGAACTCGCCTGTCCGCGTCGGAGCCTCAGCCGCGGTCGGGCCAGGTCTGCTGCAGATTGGTCGCGCGCTCGGGCAGGCCCTCGGTCAGCACCGCCATGCCGCCGCACACCGGCAGATGCACGACGAGGCTCGCGGCATCCGGCACGTTCGGACGCGGCGTCACGTTCCACAGCATGATCTCCTGGCGCGTGCGGCGGATCTCCTTGAACTCATAACTATACGTCTCCGAGCCGCGCGGATATTCGCGCCAGAGCTGGCCTTCCTTGCGGAAGCTGCTCTGCGTGCCGTCATAGCGATCGGCATAGGACAGGCAGGCCGGCACGTTCAGCGCCTCGAGCACGGCCGCGCCGACGTTCGACGCCGCGGGAAGGACGCTGTTCACCGCGCCGATCGCGGCGAACACGGTCGTGATCGCGCCGGCGGCCATCGCGAGCCAGCCGGCCTTGGTCGCGGCCGGGCGCGCGGGCGCATTCGCGGCGGACACCTTGGATGCAAGTCCGCGAGGGGACGTCAGATGGAGCTGGGCCATGACGCGTTCTCCGATGGTGCGGCGAGGATGGATGCCCCGCCGGGCTGCATTCATCGGAGATCAGTCTGGCCGATCGCGCTCCCGGCGAATGTGACGCCGATCACAACCTGGAATGATGACCGCCCGGCGCCACACCGGGAGCGCGTGGCGACACGCGCCGTCAATCGCGTCCCGCATCCATGATCGCCTGCGCGAGCCGGCCGGGATCGGAGAAGCACAGCTCATGGCTGCCGGGCACCTGGACCAGCCGGAACAGGCCGAGCTTGCCGGACAGCCGCGGATGCCATGGCAGGCTGTGCGGCAGCGCCGTGTCCTCGGTGCAGTTGATGTAGGATTTCGCGATTGCCATCTCGGCGGGATTGGCGCGCAGCTTGATCTTGTCGGTGAAGGTCTTGTTGGGATGCGGATTGAGCATCTCATAGGTGCGCGTCGCGGTGGCGAGATCGGCGTCGTTGATGAAGGCCTCGCGCCAGACCGGGAACGGCAGCACCACCGAACCGTCGCCGCGCTCCGCAGCGACCGCGTCGAACAGCGCAACATAGTGCGGTGGCACCATGTCGTTGAGGCACTCGCCGTCGTTGGGCACGAACGCATTCCAGTAGACCAGGCGGCGGATGCGCTGAGCGATGCGGTCGGCGACGCCGGTGATGACCATGCCGCCATAGGAGTGCCCCATCAGCACGGCGTCGGTGATGTCATGCTCGGTGAAGTAGTCGCAGATCGAGGCGATCGCCTCGTCGAGTCCGGTGGTCCTTGCGTCGCCGGGGCGGTTGCCGCGGATGGTCGGCAGATGGACGGTGTGGCCGGCGGAGCGAATATGCGCGGCGACCGGCTCGAGCTCGGCGCCGGTATGCCAGGCGCCATGGACCAGGACGTAGGTTGACATGATCACGTTCCTTTGCACGATGGAAGGCGGTGCAAGGACTATGGGCCGGACCGCGCCCGCGGCGCTTGGCTGCAACTGAACCCGATTGGTCTCGGAGTGAACCGATGGGCGCCGAGCCGGAACGGCAGCGGAGCTGGAATACGGCGGCGGTGCGGCCGGAGGAGCAGTTCTCGTATTACCGCGAGGCGATCTGCCAGGCCTTCATGAACTTGACACCGGAGCCGGCGCGCGGCATCGGATTCGCTGCGGAGGTGCAAAGCATCAGCCTTGGGAGCGGCGCCATCAACCGCGTCAGCTTTCCCGAGCACATCGTACGCCGCTCGCGCACGGACATCGCCGCTTCCACCCAGCGCTGCTTCTATCTCAACCTCAAGCTCGCCGGCCGCTGCACCATCCTGCAGGACGAATGCGATGTCAGCCTGTCCGCCGGTCAGGTCGGCATCTTCGACAGCGATCGCACCTTCGTGCTGCAGCACGATCGCGGGCCGTCGCTCGGCGTGATCTCGTTCCGCGTCCCCGCCGATGCGCTGTACAGCCGCCTGCCGGCGGAGCCGGACATCGCGCCGACGCGGCTGTCCGACGATCCATGCGTCGGCGCACTGATCGTGGAGACGGCGCGCTCCCTCAACGCCAATGCGCTGCGGCTCGCGCCGGACGATGCGTCGGCGCTGTTCGGCGTGCTGCTCGATCTGGTGGCGCTGAGCCTGGCGCGCCGCGGCCGCCGCGAGACGCACGCGACCACCTCATTTGCCGATGCGACGACCTTGGCGCTACGCCGCGCCATTCACGAGCGGGTGCGCGAGCCCGGCCTGACGGTGGCGACCATCGCATCTGTCGTCGGGATCAGCGAGCGCTATGTGCACAAGCTGCTGGCCCGCGCCGGCACCAGCTTCTCCGACCTGGTGATGGAACGCCGGCTCGATGGCGCAGCGCGCGATCTGCGCGATCCCGCCCGATGCGGCCGCGACATCGGCCGCATCGCCTTCGACTGGGGCTTTTCAGATCTGTCGCACTTCACGCGCCGCTTCAAGCAGCGCTTCGGCATGCGCCCGCGCGACTGGCGCGCGGAGACCGCGCGTCACTCCGGCTGACCACCGCCTGCGGTCAGCGCGGACTCCGTTCGCGGGCTGCGCCCCACAACCAGATTGCCGCCAGCAGGACCAGCGAGCCGACGAACGCCGCGACGACATCGCGCAGCGAAATGACGATGCTGCCCATGCCTGGAAACAACCCGAACAGGTTGAACAAGACACCACCGATGAGGGCGCCGACGCATCCCAATCCGATGTTGGTGAGGAGCCCGAAACCGGCTCGGCGGCGCTTCACCAGGATTCCGGCAAGGCCGCCACCAATCAAGCCGACGACGAGCCAAGTCCCTGCATGTGCCAGTGTGAACATTCTTCACTCCGTCGGTCTGCCGTCACCCCTCAGCTGGAGCATCACGGCCAGCAGCAAGATCATGAGAACACATTGCCGAGCGAAGCGAGACCGCCAGTTGCTACACGGAAGCAGCCAGATCAGGGGTCTTGCTCGCAGAGCCACACGAATCGCACGCTTGCAGGTTACATCGATTTCGTTGCCATGAGCTGAACTCTGCACATCGGATGAGTTCGCAACCCACGCGCAAACTGGCGCAGGCCGGCGTCTATGACAAGGTGATGCGGCCCCTGCTTGCTTCGAATTGGCCATTCCGCTTCGGACGTCGCGTACTTCCTCCCGAAATGACAGTCATTCGAATCTAATCGTCTCGAACACGCACGGCTCATGCGAACACTTCGCACGCGAAGGGCTACGTAGTTCCCCCGAGTTCATATGATCCGCGGAATCAATAAGAATGCGTTTCCCGCAGAGCGTGTAAGGGTGAATGCATGTGCATCGCATGCAACTGGGCAAGATTCCGTGGTTTGCTCCAGCTTGATTTTGGCTCCGTCAACGAGGCCGAGCCGTCACGACGCAGGCTCCTGCAGGCAGGCGCGGCGTTCGCCGCAGCCGGCGTTGCCTCGGTGTCCGCTCCGACGAACGCCGAGGCGCGAACCGGCGGCGGCAAGGCCGACATCGTGTTTCGCAACGGCCCGGTCTACACCGTGAACGGCGGCCGGGAATGGGCCCGCGCGGTCGCCGTCAAGCAAAAGCACATCGTCTATGTCGGCGATGACGCGGGCGTCCGGTCCTTCATCGGCCCGAAGACCCGCGTCGTCGATCTCGCCGGCAGGATGCTGCTGCCCGGCTTCGTGGAAGGACACATCCATCCGATAGCGGGCGCTGTCGTGACTCGGGGTGTCGATCTTCAGTACGACACAAGGGAGGAGATGCTCGACGCCCTGAAGGCCTATCGCGCCAAGCTGGGCCAGGCCGGCATCGTCCGCGGCTTCGGCTGGCGCTATAACGCTTTTCCGCCGACCGGCCCTCGCAAGGAGGATCTCGATCAGATCTGGCCGGACACGCCCGTCTTTCTCGTCGGGATCGATGGCCATTCCGCCTGGGTCAATTCCAAGACGCTGGCGATTGCCAAGGTGACCAAGGCGACCAAGGATCCGTTGCCCGGCTACAGCTACTTCGAGCGGGACCCGGCCTCGGGAGAGCCGACCGGCTATCTGGTCGAGCCACCGGCGATGTTTCCGGTCCTCAACGCGATCTCGCCGTTCACGACCGGCTATATTGCGGACTCGCTCGCACAGTGGCTGCCGAAGGCGTCGGCGGCCGGCATCACCAGCGTGTTCGATGCCGGACTGCTCGTTCTGCCCGAGGAGACAGGCTACGAACTCTATCAGGATCTGGAGCGCAAAGGAAAACTGCCGTTCCGTGTGGTCGGATCGACCTACCACAACAATCCGGCGATCGACCCCGTGCCGATCGCGAAGGTCCTGCGTCGACGCTTCAATTCCGAACTGGTGCAGGCGCCCGTTCTCAAGCTCAACATCGACGGCGGCGAAGCCCAACGGACCGCCGCATTGCTGGCCCCCTATAGCGACGATCCGAGCACGAGCGGCGAGACGCTGGTCCCGCCGGAGCAGTTCAAGGACATCATCCGCCGCGCCGACAGGGCGGGCCTCAATATTCACATCCATTCCTACGGTGATCGCGCCAACCGCCTGTCGCTGGACGCGTTCGAAGCCGCGATCAAGGCCAATCCGCCGCGCGATCGCCGGCACACGCTGGCGCATCTCATATTTGTTTCACCTGACGATCTGCCGCGCTTCGCCAAGCTCGGCGTCACCGCGCAGTTCTCCGCCCAATGGTCGGTGGCGGATGCCTATTGGCAGGGCGTGATGCGGCCGCGCGTCGGCGCGCGCGCCGAGCAGGCGTTTCGCACCGGCTCGATCCTGCGTCATGGCGCCAACATCTCGCTCGGCACCGATTGGCCGGCCGCCGGCTATTACAGCACCTACAAGCCGCTGGATGCGATCGAGATCGCGACCACGCGGCGCGAGTTGAACAAGCCGGATCAGCCGGCTTTGGTGCCGCTCGACGAGCGGATCAGCCTCGAAGAGGCGATCCGCGCCGCCACCATGGGCCCGGCCTATCAGCTCGGGCTCGACCAGAAGGTCGGTTCGATCGAGGTCGGCAAGCTCGCCGATCTGATCGTGCTTGAAAGAAACCTGTTCGAAGTCGCCCCGCACGACATCCACAACACAAAGGTGCTGATGACCGTCATGAACGGTCAGGTCAGGCACGAACAGCGAAGCTGAATCCAGCGACGTCTCGGACCGTCACATTCAGGGCCACATCGACATACTCAGACCGATTCCCGGACATGCGGAGGCGTATATGATCGACAGAAGAATGCTCATCAAAGGCGCGGGAGCGGCGTTGGTCGCGTCCGAACTCGGCTTGCCGACCGCGCGCGCCGAGTCCGCCGATCCGCTCTGCTACGCGTCGGTCGCCGATCTCACCGCCATGTTCCGGGCCCGCAAGGCGTCGCCGGTCGATCTCTTGAAGGCGCAGATCAAGCGGATCGAAGCCTTCAACCCGAAGGTCAATTGCATCACCTACGAGCACTTCGACCAGGCGATGAAAGAGGCCAAGCTGTCCGAGGACCGTTATCGGCGCGGCAACCCGAGGCCGCTCGAAGGGATCACGGTGGCCATCAAGGACGAATTCTCCAGGCCGGGCTGGCGGACCACACAGGGCTCGCTCATCTACAAGGACTCGCCGCCGGCAACGGAAAACTCGGCCATCACCGACTTGCTCGAGGCAGCCGGCGCCGTCATGCCGTTCCAGACGACCGTGCCGGAATTCTACCTCTTCCTCGGCGCGTCCACCCGCGCCTGGGGCACGACACGCAATCCATGGAATCTCGAATTCTCTCCGGGCGGGTCGTCGGCGGGATCGGGCGCGGCGCTGGCCGCAGGCTTCACGACGCTCGCCATGGGCTCGGACATGGGCGGCTCGATCCGAATTCCCGCCTCGCAATGTGGTCTCTATGGCTTCAGGCCGCCGTTCGGACGCGTGGCCGGTGGGGAAATCCCGTTCGCGACCTCGGGCCCGATGGCGCGGCGCTTCGACGACCTCGTCCGCCTCCAGAACGCGATCGTCGGTCCGTCCGAGCGGATGATGGCCGCGATGCGCCCTCGCCTCGACTATCCCACCCGTTATCCGCGCCTTTCCGGGTGGCGCATCGCCGTGGATTGGGGCACCGGCATTGCGGACGTCATACCGTCCGTGAAGGCCGCGATGCTGAGAGGCATCGAGGCGCTGCGCGCCGCGGGTTGCACGGTGGACGAGGTCGATTGCGGCTTCACGAAGGCCCACAAGATGGTCTTCATCCGCGGGCTGATGTCGACGTCCATCGGCACTGCGATCGAGATCTCGAATGCGCATCGCGATCAGCTCTCGCCCTACATGACCGAAATGCTCGACCAGGTCGGCCCGGTCGGACCGCGCCAGGCCGAAGAAGCCGAAGAGCTGCTGCAGCGGCTGCACCGCCAGGTCCAGCAGCGCGTGTTCGGCAAGGGGTACCGCATCCTGCTCATGCCGACCATGGCAACGCCTCTTGTCGGGGCCGACATGTTCAAGAGCAAGGAAAACAAGGTGGACCCGTGGGTAGGCACCGGTCTGGGCTTGGCGCTGACGTGGCACTGGAATCTGCTCAACCGCTATCCGGTCGTCGATGTCCCGCTCGGCTTGGTCGAGGACCGCATGCCCTCGGGCATGCAGGTGATCGGCCAGACCTACACCGATCTCGACACGTTCCAGTTCGCGTCCAACTGGTCCCGTCTCCGGCGGTCCCTGTTCGCGGGCGAGCGTTTTCCGACCTTCACCTGATGCAGCGGCGCCACGCGGTGTGGACGCGAGACAGTGGCTGCAAGAGCGGCGCTTCGACAGCGAGGTCAACGACGCCGAGAGCCTTCCGACACGTGGTTCTGTTGCTCCTGATCTCGGCACTCTGCCATGACTCCGGCGCCCTGGCACAGCAGGCCAAGACGCCGTCGCTCGAAGATCTGGCCAAGGCGGCGCAGAACCCGATCGCGGACACGATCAGCGTCGGCCTTGAGAATATCGCCATGCCGAATACGGGCCCGTACCGGCAGACGGCCGACGTCTTCAAGATCGAGCCGGTCATCCCGTTCCAGCTCAATGCCGACTGGAATCTGGTGACGCGCACGACCATTCCCGGCATCGCCCAGATCCGCTTTTCCCCCGAGCAGGGCCGGATCGGCGGGGTCGGCGACATCAACCAGATCTTCGCGCTCACCCCGTCCCATTCGGACGCCCTCATCTGGGGTGTCGGCCCGACCTTTTCCTATCCGTCGGCGACCGATCCCGCCCTCGGTTCGGGAAAATGGAGCGCAGGTCCGACCATTGTCGCGCTGACCATGCCGGGTCCATGGGTGCTCGGGGTGCTCGCCAACAACATCTGGTCGTTTGCAGGTCCGAGCGACCGCGCGCCGGTGAACCAGATGATGCTGCAGTACTTCGTGACCTACAACTTCTCCGACGGATCCTACATCAGCTCGAGTCCCATCATCACGGCGAACTGGCTCGCGAAGGGCAATGATCGCTGGGTCGTCCCGATCGGCGTCGGCGTGGGCAAGCTCTTCATGGTCGACAAGCAGCCGATCAATGCCGAGGTGGGCGCGTACTACAATCTGCTGAAGCCGGACCAGGCATCGCATTGGCAGTTTCGCGCCAGCCTGGCTTTCCTGTTTCCAAAATGACGCTGCTCGGAACGAGCGGCCTCCGTGGCCGTGAGCAGCAATCCGGTCTGCAATCCTGTCTGAAGGCATTCGATTTGAATTTTCACCATCAGCAAGCATCCAGAGCGTCAGTCTGCGTGCGGACGCTCGACGCCTTTGAGGCCGAGTTGATCGCGGTCAATCCTGGCGGGCGCGGAGGAACGTAGTTTAGCGTTCGATCAGGGAATAATGCGGCTGACGCGGAACGCGGGCTTTTCGGAGCAGGACAATGTGCATCGCATGCGGCTCAGCCATCGGTTCGCTGTTCGCGGCGTCGAAGCCGGAGGGCGGCGGACTGACCCGTCGCCAGATGGTTGCAACAACGGCTGCCGCCGCAGCATTCGCGGCCGCGGGCTCGGCTCCGGCTTTTGCCGCCCCCAATCGCACGACCGTGTTTCGCGGCGGGCGCGTCTACACGGTGGAAGACTCGCAGCCCTGGGCGGCGGCCGTCGTCGTCGAGGGCGACAAGATCGTCTATGTCGGCGACGATGCCGGAGCGATGAAGTTTGCCAGACGGGGGGCTGAGGTCATCGACCTCAAGGGCCGCATGCTGATGCCGGGCTTCGTCGAGGCGCATTGGCATCTTTGCACTCTGGCATTTGCCCGCGGCGCCTGGGTCAACGAGGAAGATCCTGAGCGCATCTCCGAGATCCTGCGCGATTACGCCAAGACGCATTCCGACGAGAAGTTCATTCTCGGCTTCGGATGGATCGCGGGCGCGTTTCCCGCCTCGGGTCCCCGCAAGGAACCGCTGGACGCGATCTTCCCTGACCGGCCGGTCCTGCTCGTCAGTTGCGATCTGCACAGCTACTGGGTCAATTCCAAGCTGCTGGAGATGGCCGGCATCACGAAGGACACCCCACGCGACGTCGTGCCCGGCTCCTCCTGGTACGAAAAGGATCCCAATGGAGAGCCGACTGGCTTCATTTCGGAAGTACCCGCGCTGTTCGCGGTACTGAAGACGCTCGAAAAGCACGGCATCGAACCGTTCGGCCTCAAGTCGGCCGCCGCCGCCATCGAGGAATGGCAGCCCAAGCTCGCAGCCGCCGGCATCACCACCCTCTTCGATGCCGGCTTCAGCGCCTGGCCGACCGAGCAGCATCACGGTTTCGACATGCTGGTCGACCTCGAGAGCCGCGGCAAGCTGCTGCAACGCGTGATCGGCAGCCTCTATCACAACGACCCCAACGTCGATCCGCTGCCGATCATTCGGGCCTATCGGAAGCGCTATCGCACTCCGCTGGTCAAGGCCGAGGTGCTCAAGCTGATCGTCGATGGCACCGAGCTGAGCCGCACCGCCTACCTGCTGGATCCCTATGCCGGACGCCAGGATTGGCGCGGCGAACCATTGTTGCCGTCGCCCGTGTTGAATCGAATCCTGCGCGAAGCCCATGCGGAGGGAATCGATACGCACCTTCACGCCGTCGGCGACGCCGCAGTTCGCATGAGCCTGGATGGATACGAAGCCGCGTTCGGCAGGCAGGGCCCCGGCAACCGCCGCCATACCATCTGCCACGCGTTCCTCACCGCGCCCTCGGACATTGCGCGCTTCAGAAAGCTCGGCCTGATTGCGAACACCCAGATCCAGTGGGGCGTGCCGGATACGAGCCAGCGTCGCATCCGCGAGATCTACGGCGAAGAGCGCTGGAGCCGCATGTACAGCTTCAAGACGTTCATCGACCAAGGCGTCACGGTGTCGTTCGGAATGGATGCCCTGGCGACCGGCTCCAAGGTCGTGGTCAAGCCGCTCGAGGCGGTGCAGGCCGGCCATACGCGCCAGGAGCCCGGCAAGCCCGACGGCCTGGTCCATCCGCCCGCCGCCGAACGCCTGAGCCTGCCGCAGCTCATTCGAGGCTACACAATCAATGGAGCTTACCAGATGCGCATGGAGGATAAGATCGGCACCATCAAGGTCGGGAAGCTGGCCGATCTGATCGTGCTGGAGAAGAACCTGTTCGATGTCGGGCCGCACGAGATCGGCAAGGTGAACGTTCAGCTGACGATGATGAACGGCCGGATCACGCATCGCGACAGACTCTGAATGGGAATGAGGACGGTGCACGAGATGGCGAATGCACGGACTGAACAGAATCTTGCGCCGGCGGATTCGCCGATGTCGAAACGTAATCGCTGGCTGATCCTCCTGACTGTCTCCAGCGCGCTGGCGCTCGTCGTCATCGACATGACGGTGCTCTATACCGCGCTGCCCAGCCTGACCCATGAGCTCGGAGCAACCGCCTCGGAGAAATTGTGGATCGTCATGGCCTACGGGCTCGTCGTCGCCGGCCTGCTTCCGGGCTTCGGCTCGCTCGGCGATCGCGTCGGGCACAAGAGGACATTCGTCGCCGGCCTCATCGTCTTCGGACTGGCCTCGGTCGTCGCCGCCTATTCGCCGACCGCCACCATCCTGGTTGGCGGACGCGTCCTGCTCGCGATCGGCGCCGCGCTGATGATGCCGGCGACGCTGTCGATCATTCGCATCACCTTCTCCGATGACCACGAACGGGCGCTCGCCATCGCGATCTGGGGAGCCGTTGCCTCCAGCGGGGCGGCAGTCGGCCCCTTGGTCGGCGGTGTCCTGCTGGAATATTTCTGGTGGGGCTCGGTCTTTCTGATCAACGTGCCGCTCGTCGTCCTGGCGCTGGTCGCCGGCCTGCTGCTGATTCCTGCACCGGCCGATCGTGCTGAGCGCGACTGGGACCTCCTCGGTTCAGTGCAGGTGATGGCCGGGCTGATCGGCTTCGCCTACGTCGTCGAGGAGCTCGGCAGTCGCCAGTCTTCCTATGTCGTCCTTGCCGGCACGGCTGTCGCGACGGTCATCATGTTGACGGTGTTCGTACGCCGTCAATTGCGTCTCGAGGATCCTTTGCTCGACTTCACCCTGTTCCGAAACGTCGAGTTCACGCTCAGCGTGATCACCGCGATCGTGGCTTCACTTGCCATTGCGGGGACGGAGCTCGCGATCAGCCAGCGCCTGCAACTCGTCCTCGGCTACTCGCCGCTGCAGGCGGCATTGTACATCCTGCCGGCCCCGCTCGGTGCATTCATCGGCGGGCCGCTCGCGAGCCTCATGCTCCGTCGCGTGGGCGCCGCCACCACGATGTCCGGCGCGCTGTTGATCGCCGGCATCGGCGCGGCCGGCTACCTGCTCTGCTACAACGCCAATCTGGCCCTGCAATTGGTCTGCATCGCGATCAACGGGCTCGGGCTCGGAGCATCCATTGCCGCCGCCTCCAACTCCGTGATGAATCACGCGCCTGAAGGCCGCGAAGGCATGGCCGCGTCAATCGAGGAGGTGTCGTTCGAGCTCGGCGGCACGATCGGCATCAGCATTTTCGGGAGCATCCTGTCCGGAGTCTATACGGCGTTCATGGTTCTGCCCGACGGCCTCGGCATTCCCGCCGTTGCGCGCGACAGCATCGACGAGGCGCTGATCGCCGCCGAGCGGCTGCCAACCGAACTCGCTGCCATCGTCACCTCGCACGCTCACCGCGCCTTCGATCAGGCGTTCCTGACGGTCGTCTGCGTTGCGATGGTCGTCCTGCTCGGCACCGCCTTCCTGGTCCGGCCCCGAGCAGAGCGAACGACATCGAAAGAGGCTCGTCAGCATGTCCATTAGACAGACGACGGCAATCATGTGCCGTCGTCCGTGGTGGAGACCAACATGCTCGCCAACGCAATGTCACCGTCCGTCACGTAGTGATTGACCCGCTCAGGGAGGCTCTGACCGGCTTTGTACAGCTCCACGATCTCGATCGATCGTGTCCTGATCAGTTCGGCCATGATGTAGTCCCGCTCGGCGTTGACATCCGGGTCGGTGGCGTGCGTGACCTGAAACGTCAATCGAGTGAACGATAGGCCGGTGTCCTTCGTGCCGGCTCCGACCCACAGAGCGGATTCATCGACCGCCGGCCGATCGGCGTTGGACCAGAAATCGCCTGCATTCCAGGTTTGCTCTGCGTGTGCCAGGCCAACAGCCCAGAACCTGACGTGATGGCGCTGTCGCGGGCTGTTGCCGATGGCTTTCTGAAAGCCGATATCCTGGCCGCGTCCGAACAGATAGAGCGTGCTGAACGGAGCGGTGGGGTAAGGCGTATCGAGGACGAAGGCGCGGATCATGGCCCAGGAGCTCGTCAGGTCCAATCGGTCCGCTTCAGACCACCCCACCGCAGCAAAGCTTGCGCGAAGCTGTTGGAGCGTCCCGACCAGGGCGAGATTGACGGGGTCGCCGGGCAATCCATCACCCGTGATCGTGTAGCTGGGCACTCGCCGCTTCTGAAGAATCCTCAGACTCAACCGGATGACGCGTGGCAGAACGACATAGGCCGCGAACGCGTAGCTGACGCCGACTGCGACAATCCAGGGCAGCCTGCGGTTCGCGGTCTCGAACACCACGAAGACGATCAGCCAGACCGTGAAGATCCCCAGCCCGGCGACCAGCACGCGTTGCATGAGGCGTATGAGCAGTCGCACTGGATCGGTCCGGCGAAAGGAAGTGAACAGCAGTCGGTGTCTTCGGGAAGGTGTCCGATCTTCATCGCGATGGCAACACCGCACCTGAACGCATGAAACCGCCCAGTCGGCGGCGTTTCGACCAGATCGTCCGCGCACGGTTGCTCGACATCCGCAGTCCAACGCAATCGGACTGCGCGGGGCTTACGCCGACAGCCGCTCGGCGTTGGCCGCGACATAATCCCGATAGAGATCGACGACCGCCGCCGGGCTGGCGCCGGCCATCAGCTTCGCCGTCGCCTCCAGGGCTGCGGCGAGCTTTTCGCTGACCATCAGCTCCGCCTCCTCGCCCGCATCGGCTTCGCCGCGCGCGAATTTTTCCAGCCGGAGCCGGATGACCTCGCCGGCTTCCATGGCCAGCATCGCGGCCGCGAACCAGGGGAACTCCGCCTCGGCGGTTGCCGTCATGGACGGCCGCATCTGCAAGGACATTGGCGTTTTGCTCATCGTCATCGTCCGAGAACATCGGCGGACGTGCGAGGAATACGCTTCAACTTTTAATGATGCGGACGCACAATCATCGCCGATTTCGAGTCGGCTCGAACCACCCGTTAACCACCTGGGCCCTGCTTCTCTCATCCGTCATTGCGAGGAGCGAAGCGACGAAGCAATCCAGAGTCATGCGCGCGACTCTGGATTGCTTCGCTTCGCTCGCAATGACGGGAGAGAGATCTTGCCCGCCATCACGAAGGCGCGAAAATCTTGGGCTTCCTCTTCGGCCTCGTGGCCGGCACCTTGTCCGGCATCGTCGGCACCGGCTCGTCGATCATGCTGATGCCGGTGCTGGCCTACGAGTACGGCCCGAAGGAGGCCGTGCCGATCATGGCGGTCGCTGCGGTCATGGCGAACCTGTCGCGCATCCTGGCGTGGTGGCGCGAGGTCGACTGGCGCGCCTGCGCGGCCTATTCGGTCACCGGCATTCCGGCCGCCGCACTCGGCGCGCGCACCTTGCTGATCCTGCCGTCGCAGGCGGTCGATATCACGATCGGGCTGTTCCTGATGGCGATGGTGCCGGTACGGCATTGGCTGACGCGGCACGACCTCAAGGCCAACCTCTGGCATCTCGCGCTCGGCGGCGCGATCATCGGTTTCCTCACCGGCATCGTGGTCTCGACCGGACCGCTGAGCGTGCCGCTGTTCCTGTTCTATGGCCTGTCGAAAGGCGCCTTCCTCGCCACCGAGGCCGCGAGCTCGCTCGGGCTCTATGTCTCGAAATCCATCACCTTCCAGCGCTTCGGCGCGCTGACGCCGGACATTCTGCTCAAGGGCCTGATCGCCGGCGGCTCGCTGATGGCTGGCGCCTTCGTCGCCAAGCGCTTCGTGCTGCACATGAAGCCCGATGTGTTCCGCGTGGTGATGGATGGCATCATGCTGGCCGCGGGCCTAAGTATGTTATGGAACGCCACCCACTCCTGACCGCACCGATTCTCACCTCATGGCCAAGACCACGCTCTCCTTCGTCTGCCAGAACTGCGGCGCGGCCTATTCGCGCTGGCAGGGCAAGTGCGAGGCCTGCGGCGAGTGGAACACGCTGGCCGAGGAAGACACGACGGGCGCGACCTCCGCGCCGGTCTCGCTGCGCTCCAAGCGCAAGGGCCGCACCTTCCAGTTGGAATCGCTGACCGGCAAGACCATCGACGCGCCGCGGCTGTCGTCGGGCATGACCGAGCTCGACCGCGTCACCGGCGGCGGCTTCGTCCGCGGCTCGGTGCTCTTGGTCGGCGGCGATCCCGGCATCGGCAAATCGACGTTGCTGACCCAGGCGACCTCGATGCTGGCGCGCGCCGGCCATCGCGCGGTCTACATTTCCGGCGAGGAAGCTGTCGCCCAGGTGCGGCTGCGCGCCGAGCGCCTCGGGCTTGCGGATGCGCCGGTACAACTGGCGGCTGAGACGTCGGTGGAGGACATCATCGCGACCCTGTCCGAAGGCGGCGTGCCGCGACTGATCGTGATCGATTCGATCCAGACGATGTGGACCGACACCGTCGAATCGGCGCCGGGCACGGTGACGCAAGTGCGCGCCTCGGCGCAGAAGCTGATCAGGTTCGCCAAGAAATCCGGCGCCGCGATCATCCTGGTCGGCCACGTCACCAAGGACGGCCAGATCGCCGGGCCCCGCGTCGTCGAACACATGGTCGACGCGGTGCTGTCGTTCGAGGGCGAGGGCTCGCAGCAGTTCCGCATCCTGCGCGCGGTCAAGAACCGGTTCGGCCCGACCGACGAGATCGGCGTGTTCGAAATGACCGGATTGGGTCTGCGCGAGGTCACCAACCCCTCCGAGCTGTTCCTGTCCGAGCGCGATCTCGGCAGCCCCGGCACGGCGGTCTTTGCCGGGATCGAGGGCACGCGCCCCGTGCTGGTCGAAATCCAGGCCCTGGTGGCGCCGACCTCGCTCGGCACGCCGCGCCGCGCCGTGGTCGGCTGGGATCCGAGCCGGCTGTCGATGGTGCTGGCCGTGCTGGAGGCGCATTGCGGCGTCAAGCTGTCGGGCCACGACGTCTATCTCAACGTTGCCGGCGGCCTGCGCATCAACGAGCCTGCGGCGGATCTCGCCGCGGCCGCAGCTCTGGTCTCCTCGCTGGTCAACGCCCCGCTGCCGCCCGATGCGGTCTATTTCGGCGAAATCTCGCTGTCGGGCGCGGTCCGACCGGTGGCGCAGACCTCGGCTCGGCTGAAGGAGGCTGCCAAGCTCGGCTTCGGCCGCGTGGTACTGCCGGAGCGCGCCCGCGGCGAGGCCGGCGGCGACGCCGGGCTCAGCCTCAATACCGTCGGCGGATTGACCAGCCTGGTGGCCGACATCGCCGCGCGCGGCACGCCTCGTGCCCGACACGACAGCAGCCGCGAAGACGGCGACCAGGGCCGCCGCGGCCCCAGCCATGCCGAAAAAAATGCCACACCAGCGAGATTCCGCCGCCAGGACGGCTAGCCGGACCGTGACGTTCGCGTGACTCGCCGCTATACAACGCCGCAACCGGTCGCCCACACGGGATCGTGCAGCCGTCCGGACTTGCCGGGGAACCTCGCTGTCCTCCTCCCGGAGGGGCGGTCCTCCGTCGATTCGAAGCGAACCTTGGACCTGTGAAGCGGACCTGAGCAGCCGATGCCGATAACGATCCTCGATCTCATCCTGCTCGGCGTGATGCTGGTGTCGGGGCTGCTCGCGATGGTCCGGGGCTTCATGCGCGAGGTGCTGTCGATCGCGGCCTGGGGCGCGGCCGCCCTGGTCACGCTTTATTCATTCTCCAAGCTGCTGCCGACCGCCAAGACCTATTTCAACAACGATACCGTCGCGAGCGTGGTCGTCGTCGCCGGTACTTTCGTGGGCACCCTGCTGATCGTCTCGGTGATCACGGTCAAAATCTCCGACATGATTCTCGATTCGCGCATCGGCGCGCTCGACCGCACCCTCGGATTCCTGTTCGGACTGGGCCGCGGCCTGCTGATCGTGGTCGTCGCCTTCCTGTTCTTCAGCTGGCTGGTGCCGGACAAGCAGCGCCCGGACTGGGTCACCGGTGCCAAATCCCGCGTGGTCCTGCAGGGAACCGGGGATTGGCTGATGTCGCTCTTGCCTGATGATCCCGAGAACACCATTTTAAAGAAATTCAAGAAGAACAAGCCGGACGACGACCAGACTGACACCGAGTCGCCCGGAGCGGGCGGCGATGGGTATAGCAAGCCTGCCCGCGACAGCTTGAAGAAGCTGATCGAGAAACCCGCGGCCAAGTGAGCTCAGCCCAGAAGAGAGGCGCGATGGACCTGCACCACGATTCTTCCGGCGAAGCCCAAGCGGATACTCACGCGGATCTGGACTTCGGACCTCAAGCCTACCTCAGAGACCCAGACCTTGACGGAGACACGCTGCGCGAAGAGTGCGGCGTGTTCGGCATTTATGGGCACAATGATGCCGCCGCGATCACCGCGCTCGGCCTCCACGCGCTCCAGCATCGCGGCCAGGAAGCCGCCGGCATCGTCTCCTATGACGGCACGCGCTTCCACAGCGAGCGCCGCCTGGGCCTCGTCGGCGACACCTTCTCCCGCCGCGAGGTGATCGAGCGCCTGCCCGGCAATGCCGCGATCGGTCACGTGCGCTACGCGACCACCGGCGCCACGATCCTGCGCAACGTGCAGCCGCTGTTCGCCGAGCTCAATGCCGGCGGCTTCGCTGTCGGCCACAACGGCAACCTCACCAACGGGCTCACGCTCCGCCGCGAGCTGGTGCGCGCCGGCGCCATCATGCAGTCGACCACCGACACCGAGGTGATCCTGCATCTGGTCGCGCATTCCCGCCGCACCAATTTCATCGACCGCTTCATCGAGGCGCTGCGCGCGCTCGAAGGCGCCTACTCGCTGGTCTGCATGACCAACAAGAAGCTGATCGGCGCCCGCGATCCCCTCGGCATCCGCCCGCTGGTGTATGGCGAGCTCGAGGGCTGCCCGATCCTGGCCTCGGAGACCTGCGCGCTCGACATGATCGGCGCGCGCTACATCCGCGACATCGAGCCGGGCGAGGTCGTGATCTTCGATGAAAACGGCGCCCACAGCCACAAGCCGTTCCCGCCGAAGCCGGCGCGTCCCTGCGTCTTCGAATACATCTACTTCGCCCGGCCCGACTCAGTGGTCGGCGGCCGCTCGGTCTACGAGGTCCGCAAGGCATTCGGCGCGCAGCTCGCGCGCGAGAGCCATCCCGACGTCGACGTCGTCGTGCCGGTGCCTGATTCCGGCGTGCCGGCGGCGATCGGCTACAGCCAGCATTCGGGCGTGCCGTTCGAGCTCGGCATCATCCGCAATCACTATGTCGGCCGCACCTTCATCCAGCCGACGCAGGCGATCCGCGAATCCGGCGTGCGCATGAAGCACTCGGCCAACCGCGCCGCGATCGAAGGCAAGCGCATCATCCTGATCGACGACTCGCTGGTGCGCGGTACCACCTCGCGCAAGATCGTGCGCATGATGCGCGACGCCGGCGCCACGGAGGTGCATTTCCGCCTCGCCTCGCCGCCGATCCTCTACCCCGACTATTACGGCATCGACCTGCCGGACCGTGGCGGCCTCTTGGCGGCGACGCATTCGCTCGAGGAGATGCGCGAGCTGATCGGCGCCGACTCGCTGGCGTTCCTGTCGATCGACGGCATGTACCGCGCCATGGGCGAGCCGGCCCGCGACCCCGCCGCGCCGAAATACGCCGACCACTGCTTCACCGGCAGCTATCCGACCCACCTCACCGACCAGTCGCTGGTCGAGCCGACCCAGCAGCAATTGTCGCTCCTGGCGGAGGCGAGCTGAGGCTCTTTCCACATGGTGTCATTCTGGGGTGATGCGCAGCATCGAACCCGGAATCTCGAAATTGTTTTGTGCGCCTGACCTCTAGATTCCGGGTTCGAGGCCTAACGGCCTCGCCCCGGAACGACGGCGTTCGATCGGCCGTCGTCCCGGCACATGCCGGAGGCCCTGACCACCGGCCGTCGTTTGTCGGGCAGGACTAGCCACAGCCACCCAACTCCATCATAACCGCCGCGGAATATGGATCCCGGCGTTCGCCGGGACGACGGCTGAGAGACTATCGTGATGACCCTTCCCCTCGCCAATCGTATCGCCCTCGTCACCGGCGCCTCGCGCGGCATCGGCCATGCGACCGCCCGCGCGCTCGCGCGCGCCGGTGCGCATGTCGTCGCCGTCGCCCGCACCCAGGGCGGGCTGGAGGAACTCGACGACGAGATCCGGAAAGAGACCGGCAGCGGCGCCACCCTGGTGCCGCTCAGCATGACCGACAGCGACGGCATCGCCCGGCTCGGCGCCGCGCTGCATGAGCGCCATGGCAAGCTCGACATCCTCGTCGGCAATGCCGCCGTGCCCGGCCCCTCCTCACCGCTCGGCCATATCGACCTCAAGCCGTGGAACGACGTCGTCGCGGTCAACCTCACCGCCAACTTCCAGCTGATCCGCTGCATGGAGCCGCTGCTGAAGGCCTCCGACGCCGGCCGCGCGGTGTTCCTCACCTCAGGCGCCGCTCACAAGGCGCAGGCCTATCTCGGCCCCTACGCCGTCACCAAGGCGGCGCTGGAGACCCTGGCTCGGGTATGGGCGCACGAGACCGAGCGCACGGCGCTGCGCGTCAACCTGTTCAGCCCGGGCCCGATCCGCACCCGCATGCGCGCCACGGTGTTCCCAGGTGAAGACCCGATGACGCTCGAGACACCCGAGCAGGTCGCCGAATTGATCGTGCCGATGTGCCTGCCGTCGTGGACAGAGACCGGCAAGCTCTACGAGTACAAGACCCGCGCGCTGAAGAGCTTTCAGCCACCGGCGTAGACTATCGCGTCGACGGCACCAGGGCGGTCGCAGGCTCCACTCCTACGTCGCGCTGTCACCCGCCGCGACCTCCACGAGATCGATGGCGCGCTCCGGGCAAGCCACCACGCACAGGCCGCAGGCAAGGCAGAGATAGCTCTTCGGCGTGTAGGCCGTCTTCATGCCGTGAAAGCGCACGCGCATCCTGCCGAGGAAGGACAGCGCTCGGAAATCGTCGCCGCTGATCGGCGCAACGTCGAACACGTTGTAGGGGCACACCTCGACGCAGTCGCCCTTGGCCTCGCATCGGTTGCGGTCGACGACCGGCACGAAGCTGCCCGGCTCGGCCTTGCAGCCGGCGCCCGGACGTTTCGGATGCTGCGCGGCCTTGCGCACCTTGGCAGCCTTGGTGCGCTTCGAGAGCGGTGGTGTCGGCTCGGTCTGGTCGGTCACGCTGTCGGCTCCATGGGCGGATGAATCAGGCTTCGGCGGTCAGCATCAGCGTGGTGCCGGCGGGATCGCGCAGCACGTACTGATCGCCCCGCACGATCACCTCGTCGTGGCCGCGCAGCGCGGCGTCGAGGCGCGCGCGGGTGTCGAAGCGGATCGAGAAGCCGCGCAGCCGCGCCACGCCTGCGGGTGCTGGCGGCGCATCGATCCCCTGCCAGACGTTCAATGCGATACGGTGGGTGTAGGCGCCGCCGGCGCCGAGATCGGCAAACCCCAGCTGTGGCGCGAATGCGCCGGGCAGGAAGCCAAGCCGCGTGTAGAACGTGCGCGCAGCCTCGATGCGCGGGACGTGCAGATGCAGATGGCCGATCCGCGCGGCGTCGGCGAGCGGCGCCGACAGCGGCGGTCCTTTCGCCTGCGCCAGCTCATGGCGCACGTCGAGCGGGCTCCTGCCACTGCAGGGCCGGCCTTCGGCATCGAACACGGTGAAATCGGTCTCGAACGTGCCGTAGCCGCCGAACCGCTCCGGCGTCTCCAGCGTGAACTCGATGCCGAGCCCGTCAGGATCGTTGAGATAGATCGCCTTGGACATCACGTGATCGACCGGCGAGATCGGCGTGCGGCTGGCGATCAGCCGGCGCAGCATCCGCGAGAATTCCGCCTGGTCGGGCACATGGATGGCGATATGATAGAGGCCGGAGAAGCCGCGCAGCGCCGGGCGTTTCGCACCGGGATGCAGCACCACGAGCGTCTCGCCCGCCGTGCCGAGCTCGGCCGCGCCGTTGCGCTTGCGCAGGCGCAGGCCTGCGGTCTCGCACCAGAAATCGATCGCGCGCTCGAGATGCGTGACCTCCAGATGCACCGGCCCGAAGGTCGCGATCTCGCCGGATGCGCCGGTTCGCGGCAAGGTCAGATGGTCCATGTGCGATCTCCGATTGGTCCGTCGTTGCGGCCGCGCCCGATGCGGCGGGGCCACGTTAGACGGCCGACGCGTCCTGATCGCCGGGCGCCCCGTTGAGGCTCGCATTCTCCGGGGTGAATGATCCGGGCCGGACAGCGCCGCTCCGCCCGCGGCCGGCGCCTATCTCGGTCCGGCAGGATCTGCCGCGGCGGGTTTGGCGGCTGCCGACTTGCCCGCAGCCGCCTTCGCCACAGCCGGCGCCTGGCGATCGCGCACCGCCATCAGCTCCTTACGCAGCTTCTCCTGCTGCTCGACCGACAACACCGGACGCTGGTCGTCATGCGGCACGTCGTTGACGGGGAGATAGTTGTAGGTGTTGTGGAACTGCGTGGTGGCGTCGGGCGGCGGCGTGGACGACGTCGCGCAGCCGCCGAGCAGCAATGGTATCAGCAGCACGGCGCGCGCAGCGGAGCTCACGACAGACCTGCAGCTTCGCCAGATCATCGCGCGGCAGCCGCCATCGTGCGCGCCGGGATCTGCGCGGTGATGCCGTGCTCGTTGGCTTGCAGCCCCGGCAGGCTCTTCACCCAGGGATAGCCGCGGCGCCCCATGTCGTGGCCGCGATCGAACAGCGCGGTCATGTAGCTGCGGTCGAACGGCCCATCGGCCTTGGCCTGGAAATCGGCCGGCACGCTGGCGAGGTTGAAGTCGATGCCGTTGAACTTCGCCACCGAGTAGATGCGGTAGATATCGCCGATGCCCTGGTTCTTGATCAGGGTCGACAGCGAGCGTTGCGTCACCGAGAGCACGTCGGCGCCGACGCTGTCCCATTGCGGATCGATGCGGGCGTTGCGGATGACGTAGAGATGCGCGCCGCTCACGCTCCGGCGCGGGCCGCGGCCGGAGACGAGACGCAGCACCGATGGACCGATGAACACCTGCCGCGTCACGCCGCCGTCGACATGGAGCTCGTCGTAGTCCTTGTCGCCGATCCGCACCTTGATGCGAACCGGAGCGAAGGCGCCCGGCACGGTCGCGGACGCCAGCAGCACCTGGCGGAACAGCGCGATCGCCTCGGGCGTATCGGCGGCTGCGATGCGGCCCATGTCCCACAGCACCGGACGCTGCGCATCGAGATTGGTGGTGCCAACCAGAAGCACCCGGCCCTTGCTGCTCTCGCGCGCGACGTCGCGGAGAAACTCGCGATCGACATACTTCTCGATCAGCCGCGACAGCGGCGTGTTGTCGGCCAGCGCCGAGCCCTGCAGCAGGCCGGGAATGTTGACCGTGAAGATGTCCTTGCGCTCATAGGCGGTGAAGATCTCGCGCAGCTTGTCATCGTGCTCGCGCCCCAGGAAGACGAACGGCGCGATCAGCGCGCCGGAGCTGACGCCCGTCACCATGTCGAACGACGGCCGGTTGCCGGCCTCGCCCCAGCCGGCCAGCAGCCCGGCGCCGAACGCACCGTTCTCGGCGCCACCGGAGATCGCGAGGAAATTCAGCGGACGCGAGATCGGGAGTTCGGCCGACGCGCGTGACATCGCGGCCTCGGCAAAGCGCGGCGCCGGCTCGTCACCCCAGTAGCGGACGTTGCGGAAGCCGACCGGGTCGGCGCTGACAGCCGCCGCCTCCGGCAACGCGTTGCGTGGCATGACGGCTGCGCACGCCGCCAGCAGCAGCGACGCGGCGCACGCGAGCAGGACACGCGGGACAAGCACGCGGAAGGAGGCGGCGGACTTCATCGCGACGCTTGCTGCTCCACGCTTGCGATCTCCGGCGACGGCTGCGGCGCGTCCGGCCTGGCTTCCTCGGCGCCCTTGTCGGTCCAGCCCGGCGGCAGGCCCAGACCGGCACCGACGAAGCCCTTCAGGCCGGGGAAACGTCCGTACTGCTCACATGCGGCATATTTGGGAGCGGCGCCGAGCTTGGCCGGCACGCTCGACACCGAAGGCAGCGAGGCCAGCGACGGGACGCCTGAGAACGGCGACTCGCCGGTCGACACCAGCTTCGCGAAGTCGGCGCCGAACTCGGAAGCGAGGTCGTAGGCGTCGCCGTCATTGGCCATGCGGGCAGTCGAGACCGAGTTGGCGCCGCGCGCCCACACCATTGCGGCCTTCTGGAACCCTGCGAAATCGCGCGCCTCGGCCTCGACGGACAGCGTGCCAAGCCCGACCGGCAGCCGCGGCACCGGCGCCGGGACGCCCGGCAGCGCGACGCTCTTGGCGATCGACGCCACCTGCGAGGCGGCCGAGGCGGTCGCGTTGGTCGCCGTGGCATGGGTGACGGTTGCCTTGACCGTCAGATCGGCCTCCTCGCGGGGTCCGACGATCTGGAATCGCTCGCTCAGCCGCAGGCACATTTCCCGGCTGATGACGTTGGCCACCAGCTTGCGCTCGCTGTCGTCGAGGGCGATGTCGGGACGCGGCGGAAACGCGGTCGGCTCGATCCGGATCGTCTTGGCCTCGAGCAGCTCTTTCTTGTTGGCCTTGATCTGCGCGCGCGTCACCAGGCCGTTGGCTTCGGCGAGATGATCGTAGTTCTTGAGCGAGCCCGCCCGCTCGAGCGGAGCGGTGGCGCAGCCGGCCGTTGCCAGCGCCAGGGAAACCAGGGTCATCGACTTCAGCGGAGCGAGACGCATCGAAACGGTCAGACCCATTGATAGACAACTCACTCTAATTAAGTCTCACAAGCCGTAGCGCTTGTCCAACGAAACTAGATCAAATTCTCTAGATTAGAGCGGCGAGAAATATTATTTTATATTACAAGCGGTTGGCGGAAACGACGAATGTGGCGAGAGTTGGCCCGGCAGGACACGCGATGAGAAAGGTCGATCCGGTCAAGCACGAGCAGAAGCGCCGGGAGATTCTCCAGGCCGCCCTGTCGTGCTTCGTCAGGAACGGATTTCACGGCGCCAGCACCACCGACATCTGCGCCGCCGCCAAGATCAGCCCGGGGCACCTCTACCATTACTTCCCCAGCAAGGAGGCGATGATCCAGGCGCTGGTCGAGCAGAATCTGAGCCACGCTGCATCGCGCCTCCAGGCAATCCTGGCCTCGCCCGACGTGATCGACGCCCTGGTGCAGGAGCTCGAGAGCACCAGCATTCACCAGCCGCAGGCCCAGGTCCTCAGCGCCGAGGCTTTGGCTGAGGCCTGCCGCAATGCCGACTTTGCAGCCATCGTCCACGCCCATGCGCGCGCGATGCGGGCGCTGCTGGTCGACTTCCTGACCAAGGCACAGGGCCGCGGCGAGGTCGATCCCGGCCTCGATCCGGAGGCGACCGCGAACATCCTGTTCGTGATCGTCGACGGCGCACGCGCGCTGCCGATCCGCAATCCGAACGTCGACGTCAAGCAGAGCAGCGAGCATCTGCGGCTCATGCTGACGCGCTTTCTGCGGCCGCCCACGTTGCGGACGCCGCCGAAAAAGAAAGCGGTGGAGCAGGCGCCGGTCTGAGCCTGCCGATCGGCGTCCCCCGCGCGATTGACACTCCGCCATGCCCGCGATTGACTGCGCTCATAAGCGGATGACCGCAGCATATATCGGGGAGGACGGCATGACGCGAGCACGATGCGGACGCGCGACAATGCCTGCCCTGGTCGTTCTGCTGTTCGCCGTTGCGGCCGGCAACGTCCTCTTCTCTCGCAGCACCAGCGCCGCAGCGGAGGTGCCCGCGTTCGCCGTCGAGCCGTCCTGGCCGAAGCAGCTCCCCAACAACTGGATCCTCGGCCAGGTCGGCGGCATCACGGTTGATCACCAGGGCCACATCTGGGTCATTCACCGGCCGCGCTCGCTGACCGACGACGAGAAAGGCGCTACGCTCAATCCGCCGCGATCGAAATGCTGCATTCCGGCGCCGCCGGTGCTCGAATTCGATACCGACGGCAATCTCTTGCGCGCCTGGGGCGGCCCGGGCCCGGGCTATGAATGGGTCGGCCGCGAGCATGGCATCGAGGTCGACGAACGCGGCTTCGTCTGGATCGGCGGCAATGCCGACAATGACAACGCCATCCTGAAGTTCACGCTCGATGGCAAGTTCGTCGCTCAGATCGGAACGATGGCGCCGAGCAAGGGCTCCAACGACACCACCCAGCTCGGCAAGCCCGCGGAGACAGCGATCGACAAGGAGGCGAACGAGATCTACGTCGCCGACGGCTACGGCAACCGCCGCGTCATCGTGTTCGATGCCACCACCCTCGCCTACAAGCGGCATTGGGGCGCCTATGGCCATGTCCCTGACGATGCCAAGCAGCCACCGTATGATCCCAATGCACCGGTCGCCCAGCAGTTCGGCAATCCCGTGCACTGCGTGAAGATCGCCGACGATGGTCTCGTCTATGTCTGCGACCGCATCAACGACCGCATCCAGGTGTTCAGGAAGGACGGGACATTCGTGACCGAATGGTTCTTCGAAAAGAACACGCTCGGCAATGGCGCGGTGTGGGACATCGCGATCTGGCCGGATCCGAAGCAGACCTACCTGCTGTCTGCCGATGGCGAGAACAACGAGATCCGCATCATCAGGCGGGATGACGGCAGCGTGGTCGGCAGCTTCGGCCACAATGGCCGCAATGCCGGCCAATTCCATTGGGTGCACGCGATGGCTGTCGACCGGCAGGGCAACGTTTATACCGCCGAGGTCGACACCGGTAAGCGCATCCAGAAATTCCGGCTGACCTCGGACGCCCTGCGTTAACGCTCAAGCGAAACGCACAAACCTTGGGCGCGTCTCGCGCCTTTTGGCGCATTGCCGCAACTCACAAGACCGGCTATCCAGGGAATCCGACGGCAAAGGGCGCCCAAGAAGCCCCGCCGTGACACGACACCAGGGAGGACTTTGATGACGACGTCTCATGCGCGGCGGATGGCTGCGCTGCTTGCCGCCACCACGCTCAGCTTTGCCGGCTCCGCCTTCGCCGACGACAAGGTCGTCAAGATCGGCGTGCTCAACGACATGTCCAGCCTCTACGCCGACATCGGCGGTCCCAACTCGGTCGCAGCCGTCAACATGGCGGTCGAGGATTCCGGCCTGAAGGCCAAGGGCTGGACCATCGAGGTCATCAGCGGCGACCACCAGAACAAGCCCGACGTCGGCGTCAATATCGGCCGGCAGTGGATCGACACGCAGAAGGTCGACGTGATCATGGACACGCCGAACTCGGGCGTGGCGCTGGCCGTCTCCAACCTGGTCAAGGAAAAGAACTCGATCCTGTTGAACTCCGGTGCCGCCACGGCGGACCTGACTGGCAAAGCGTGCAACGCAAACACCATCTCCTTCACCTACGACACCTACATGCTCGCGAACGGCACCGGCAAGGCGCTGACCAAGGCCGGCGGCGACACCTGGTTCTTCCTGACCGCCGACTATGCCTTCGGTCACGCACTCGAGCGCGACACCTCGGCCGTGGTGACCAGCAGCGGCGGCAAGGTGCTGGGCTCGGTGAAGCACCCGCTCAACACCGCCGACTTCTCGTCCTTCCTGCTGCAGGCGCAGTCGTCGAAGGCGAAGGTCATCGGGCTTGCCAATGCCGGCGGCGACACCACCAACTCGATCAAGCAGGCCTCGGAATTCGGCATCGTCCAGGGCGGCCAGAAGCTCGCCGCACTCCTGCTGTTCGTCAACGACGTGCATGCGCTGGGGCTGAAGGTGGCGCAGGGCCTGACCTTCACCGAGTCGTTCTACTGGGATCTGAACGA
The DNA here is from genome assembly GCF_051168395.1 of Bradyrhizobium sp. HKCCYLRH1030. Lineage (NCBI taxonomy): Bacteria > Pseudomonadati > Pseudomonadota > Alphaproteobacteria > Hyphomicrobiales > Nitrobacteraceae > Bradyrhizobium > Bradyrhizobium sp. HKCCYLRH1030. The sequence goes on from NZ_JBNPUY010000001.1 coordinate 800,393, forward strand.
CCAGACCCGCGAATGGTCCAAGCGTTTCCAGAAGCTGTCGCCGAAGGGCACGATGCCGTCGATGACGGTGGCGGGCAACTACGCCGGCACGCTGCATTACCTCAAGACGCTGGAAGCGCTCGGCGGCAATCCGCATGACGGCGCCAAGGTCGTGGCCAAGATGAAGGAGATCCCGACCGACGATCCGCTGTTCGGCAAGGGCCCGCTGCGCGCCGACGGACGCCGCCTGATCCCGGCCTATCTGTTCGAGGTCAAGAAGCCCGAAGAGTCCAAATACCCGTGGGACTACTACAAGCTGATCGCCAAGATCGCGCCTGAGGATGCCGCCAAGCCGCTCGAGGCCAGCGACTGTCCGCTGGTGAAGAAGTAAGCCGATAGCTCCGATGCGGGATGCGGTGGATTAGCATCGCGTCCCGCCAGTGCCGCTGCGCAGACGATGCGACGTTCGCTGCGCAGAATCACGTCATCGTCAGCGCAGCAGGCTCGCGAGGCGGCCGATGCCTTCCTCGATCACGGCCTCCTCGGGCAGCGAATAAGACAGGCGGATCGTGTTGGTGCCGCTGCCGTCGTGGAAGAAAGCTGCCCCGGGAACGAACGCCACCTGGGCCTGATTCATGGCCCGGTCGAGCAAGGCGGCACCGGACACGCCGTCCGGCAAGGTGAGCCAGACGAAGAACCCGCCGTCGGGCCGCGTCCACCTCGCTTCTGACGGCATCTGTGCCTCAAGTGCCCTCAGCATCGCATCGCGCTTGAGCCGATAATGCGCGCGCGCCCGTGCAATCAGCCCGGCATGCCCTCCGTCTTTCACGAGCCTGTGCATCACGATCTGATTGATCGCTGACACGTTGAGGTCGCTCGCCTGCTTGATGAGGACGAGACGGCTGATGATGGCGCGCGAGGCACAAACCCAGCCGATGCGCAGGCCCGGCGCGACCGTCTTCGAGAACGTTCCGAGATGGATGACGCGGGAAGCATCGAGCGAGCCGCGGCGACGGACGTCCAACGACTGCAGCGACGGCATCTCGTCGCCGTCGAAACGCAAGGCAGAATAGGCGCTGTCCTCCAACACCGGCACGTCCAGCTCGCCGGCGAGATCCAGGACTTCGGCGCGCGCCGAACGCGACAGCGTCTCACCGGTCGGATTGGCAAAGTCCGGCACGACATAGACGAACTTCACGCGCGCCCCCGCAGCTTCTTTCGCGGCTTCGTCCGCGTAGGAGGCCGGGGTGCGGTTCGCAGCGCGTGGACCGATCGAATCGTAACGCGGCTCGTAGGCCGAAAAGGCCTGCAGCGCGCCAAGATAGGTGGGAACGGTGACGAGCGCCGTATCCGCGGGCGTGAGCAGCAGCTTGCCGAGAAAATCGAGCGCCTGTTGCGATCCCGCGGTGACGAGGATGTTGTCTGGCGAGGCCGCTATGCCCTGAGCGGTCATGTGCTCGGCGATCCACTGGCGAAGCGGACCGTAGCCCTCGCTGACGGCATATTGCAGAGCAGCGGAAGCCACGTTGGGCGATGCCAGCGCATCGGCATAGACCTGCGCCGCCGCTGCTGCAGGAAACAGCGCGGGATCGGGGATGCCGCCGGCGAACGAAATCATGCCGGGCCGCTCCAGCACCTTGAGCAGCTCGCGAATCTCCGATGCCTTCATGCGATCCGCGCGGCGCGCGTAGACGGGCTTCCAGCTCACCAATATTCCTCCCCTGATCCGGATATTTATGTCAGCATTATTGACCTATTATGAAGCGTGTGCAATCCCCGTCCGCGCGAGAGCGCGAGAGCTTCATCGGTGGGGTCAGCGGATGAGAACCTTCAGGCCGGCGCGCTAGTCTAGCTGTTCTTTGTCGAGGACAGCGTCCGCACCGCAATCAGGAGAGCGACGATCAGCAACGCCGACGCCAGCAGGAACGGCGCGCCGGGCAGATGCGCCGGCGCGGCCGCTCCGATGAAATAGGCAAAGGTCAGCGTGAACAGGAAGGGACCCGCGAGCTGGGCCACGCTCTGCACGCTCGACGTTGCGCCCTGTAGCTGGCCCTGCTTGTCCGGTGGGACGAGGCGGGTCATCAAAGCCTGCATGGCCGCGCCCGACACGCCCCATAGCGCCATCACGGGGATGCCGAGCCAGCTCAGCGGTCCCGTCGGCGCCACGCCGAAAATGAAGAAGCCGACCATGCCCGCCGACAGGCCGAGCATCAACGCGCCGCGCTCGCCGAACAGGCGGACGATCAGCCCGACCGCGCCGCCCTGCACGATCATCGCGCAGACGCCGACCATCGCCAATGTGAGGCCGACGGTGCGGGTGTCCCAGCCGTAGCGGTAGGTCGCATACAGCACGAAGGTCGACGGCAGCACGACATGGGCAAGCTGGGTGATGAAGTTCACGGTCGACAGCCCCGCCAGGATGCGGTCCGATGCCAGCAGCCGCAGCGCACCGAGCGGGTTCGCCGTCCGCCACCGGAATGGACTGCGCCGTTCCGGCTTCAGCGACTCCGGCAGCACCAGGAAGCCATAGAGCGCGTTGGCGAAGCTGAGCCCCGCAGCCGCCCAGAACGGCAGCCGCGGATCGATGTCACCCAACAGTCCGCCGGTGGCGGGACCGAGCACGAACCCCGCACCGAACGCTGCGCCGATGCGGCCGAAGATCGCGGCCCGCCGATCCGGCGGCGTCAGATCGGCGATGTAGGCAAAGGCGGTGGAGATGCTGGCCGAGGTGACGCCGGAGACCAGGCGCCCAACGAACAGCCAGGCGAGCGACGGCGCCAGCGCCATCAGCACGTAGTCGGCGGCGAGGCCGAAGTTCGACAGCAGGATCACCGGTCGTCGGCCGAAGCGATCGGACAGGCTGCCGAGCACCGGCGAGAACACGAACTGCATCAGCGCCCAGGCGGTGCCGAACAGGCCGAAGATGCGGGCCGCCCGCGCGGTGTCGTTGCCGACGAAGCTCTCGATCAGCTTCGGCAGGATCGGCATGATCAGCCCGAGCGCGAGCATGTCGAGCAGGATGGTGACGAAGATGAAGGCGACCGCGCCGCGGCGCGGGGCCGGCGCATTTTCGGTCGCGACGCTCGGCGGACTTGCTTCCATGGCCGGACCGCTTCCGCTACCGCAACTGATCAGTTCGGCCGCTTGCGCTTGTGCGCGAACGGATTGGCCTTCTCGCGCAGAGTGATGCGCACCGGCGTGCCGGGCAGCTCGAAGGTCTCGCGCATCGAGTTGGTGAGATAGCGCAAGTAGGATTGCGGGATCGCGTCGGCACGCGAGCAGAACAGCACGAAACTCGGCGGCCGCGCCTTGGTTTGGGTGATGTAGTTCAGCTTGAGCCGGCGGCCCGACACCGCCGGCGGCGGATTGTCGGCGATCGCCCCCTCGAACCAGCGGTTCAGCGCCGCCGTCGGCACGCGCCGGTTCCAGACCGCGTAGGCTTCGACGATCGCCTGCATCAGCCGGTCGATGCCCTCGCCCATCAGGCCCGACACCGCCACGATCGGCGCGCCCGCGACCTGCGGCAGCCAGTGGTCGGCATCGCGGCGGAGCATCGAGATCTGGCCGGGGTTGCCGTCCATCAGGTCCCATTTGTTGACGGCGATGACCAGGGCACGCCCCTCGCGCTCGATCAGGTCGGCGATGCGCAGATCCTGCTCCTCGAAGCGGTTCTGCGCATCCATCATCAGCACGACCACCTCGGCGAAGCGCACCGCGCGCAGCGCGTCCGCCACCGACAGCTTCTCCAGCTTCTCCTCGATGCGCGAGCGCCGGCGCAGACCTGCGGTGTCGAAGATGCGGAAGCCGCGGCCCTTCCACTCGATTTCGACCGCGATCGAATCGCGCGTCGTCCCGGCCTCGGGACTCGTGAGCAGCCGCTCCTCGCCGAGCAGATGGTTGATCAGGGTCGACTTGCCGGCGTTGGGACGGCCGACGATCGCGACCCGGATCGGCCTGTTGGCGCGCTCCTCGTCGGTCTCCTCGTGCTCGTCCTCCTCATCGTCCGTGGGCGGCACGAGCTTGCTGACGGCGTCATAGAGCTCGCCCATGCCCTCGCCGTGCTCGGCCGAGATCTGGATGGGATCACCGAGACCCAGCGCATACGACTCCATGGCGCCGAGCTCGCCATGCTTGCCCTCGCTCTTGTTGGCGAGCAGCAGCACCGGCTTGTCCGCGCGGCGGGCGAAATCGGCGAAGGCGCGGTCGGCGGGCGTCAGGCCGATGCGGGCATCGATGACGAAGAACAGCGCGTCGGCGAGCGCGATCGCGGTTTCCGTCTGCTCCTGCATGCGCGCGGTCAGCGAGCCCTTCGGCCCCTCGTCGAGGCCGGCGGTGTCGATGATCGTGAAGTTGAGATCGAACAGCTTCGCTTCGCCCTCGCGGCGGTCGCGCGTGACGCCCGGCATGTCGTCGACGAGCGCCAGCTTCTGCCCGACCAGACGGTTGAACAGGGTCGACTTGCCGACGTTGGGCCGGCCGATGATGGCGATGGTGAAGGGCATGATGATCCGTGCGCGTGAGCGCGCAGCTTTAGCGCATTCGGCCGCAAAACCGAACGGGCGATCCGCCGATTCGCAGGTGAGATTAACGGCTGAAGGAGCCGCTCGGCATCGGCGCCGGGAAGCCGCCGCCGGATCGCTGGGCCGCCGGCTGCTGCGCCGGGGCAGCATCATCCGGCGGTGGTGCCGTGGTGCGGCGGCGCACGATCTTCTTGGGCTTCGGTGCCGGCGGAACGGCGGCAGCGCCCTCCTCGACCGCGGCAGCCTCGCCATCCTGCGGATCGGCCGTCGTCGGGTTGCTCACGGCCGCCTGCCGCCGGCCCTTTTTACCCTTGGGCTCCTCCACCGGAGGCGCCGGCGGCGTAGCCGCCTGAGCGCCTGGGTCGGTCACCGGCTGCTGCTGGGCACCCTTGTAGAGTTCCTTCGGCACGCCCTGCTCGAGACCCGGCACGCCCTCCGGGAACACCGGCTTGCGGTCACCCGGCAGCTTCTTCTTGGTGTCCAGGAAGTCGAGCATGTCCGAGGGGTCGAAACTTCCCCCGCTCGCGCAGCCGCCCAGCACGCCGGAAAGCGCAACGAGGACCGTGAGGGCAATGACACGTTGGGGGCGGCGCATGATCGTCGTTCCAATCAACTCGGTTCGCCGTCGCGAGGTTCGCGATCAGCTCTTGGCGACTGCAGGCAATAGCGCCTGCAGCGCTTCGGCGCGCGAGCGCAGGCCCGGCGGGGTCTCACCATCCAGCGCAATCATGTCGAGCCATTGACGGGCCGCCGCGGCATCGTTGGCCTTCCACGCCGACAGCGCCAGCAATTCGCGGGCGGCGTGGCGGAACGGCGCGCCAGGCGCCGTTTCGCCTTCGAGGCGCTGCCTGAGGTCGGCGTAAGGCGCCGTATCGGCCAGCAGGCCTGCCGCGCGCAGCCGCGCCATCGACTGCGGCTCGGCCCCGATGCTGCGGTCCGCAGCAAGCTCGTCGTAGATCTTCACGGCAGCCGCCTTGTCGCGCATGGCGGCCTCGGCAGCCTGGTGGAAGCGGGCCAGCATGCGGTATCCCGATGGGGCCCTGGCCGCGACATCGGCAAAGGCCTTCTCCGCATCGGCATGCTTGTTCTGCTCGGAGAGTTCGAGGGCCTTGTTGAAGGCTGAGCCCGCCTCGGCCGCCTTCTGGCCTTCGAGATACTGGTAGCCGCGCCAGCCGCCGACGCCGGCGATGATCAGCACGGCAAGGGCGATGATAAAGATCGAGTAGCGGTCCCACAGCTTCTTGAGCTGTTCCCGACGGACCTCCTCATCTACTTCATCAATAAATTCAGACACCTAAGGACATCCCGTCAGGTTCGCTGCGAGCGCGCGCGCATGCGTTTGAAGTGCCGCGCGAGCGGCCCGTTGCCCGCGCGCCGGCGCCGATACCGCATCGGCATGGCGGTGGCAAGGCGAGTCCAGCCGAATCAAGGCGTTACTCCCCGGTTCTGCCACAGGGTCCGAACGCGGCTATCACGCCGTCAAGGCTTCGCGCAACTGCCGTTTCATCACCTTGCCGTTGGCGTTGCGCGGCAGGGGGTCCGCGGTCACGGTCAGGGTTTCCGGAACCTTGTAATCCGAGACCCGCTCGGCACACCAGCTGCGCAGCGCTTCGGCGCTCATCGGCTCGCGGGTCACGACCACCGCATGCACGCGCTCGCCGAGCACCGGACATGGCCGGGCGATGATCGCGCTCTCGACCACCGCCGGGTGGCTCGCCAGCACCGATTCGACCTCGGCCGAGTAGATCTTCAGCCCGCCGCGGTTGATCATGTCCTTCTGCCGGTCGAACACCCGGACGAAATTGTCGGCATCGACGGAGCCGAGGTCGCCGGAATGCCAATAGCCGGCGGTGAAGCTCTCGCCGGTGGCCTTGGGATTGTTCCAGTAGCCCTTGATGACCTGGCCGCCGCCGATCCAGATCTCGCCGATCTCACCGCGCGGCAGCTCCCGCCCCTGCCCGTCCATCACCAGGATGCTGGCGCCCGGACACGGCAGCCCGACGCTGTCGATATGGCGCGCGGTCAGATCCGAGGGCATCAACGTCGCCGGCGAGGTGGTCTCAGTCGAGCCATAGGCGTTGACCAGCCGGAGGCCAGGGATCTTGGCGGCCAGCCGCTCGATGGTGGCGACCGGCATCGGCGCGCCGCCGAAGCCGCCGATCCGCCAGCATGAGAGATCATGACTGTCGAAGTCGCGCTGCAACAGGCAGAGATTGTACATCGCGGGGACCATGACCGTGTAGGTCACGCGCTCGCGCGCGGCGAGCTTCAGATATTCGCCGGCCTTGAACTCCGGCATGATGATCAAGGTGCCGGCGCAGCGCGCCATGCTGGTGATGTTGGCGACGACGCCGGTGACATGGCCGAGCGGCACGGCGGCGATCGAGCGGTCGGCCCGCGTCAGCCCCAGGCAGGTCTCGTAGACCATCGAGGAGTGGATGATGTTGCAATGGGCGAGCATCGCGCCTTTCGGCCGGCCGGTGGTTCCGGAGGTGTAGAGGATCATCGCGGTGTCCTCTTCGGCCACCTCGACGTGATTTTCGTGCGCGGCATGATCGGCCAGCGCTGCAAAATCCGACCGCGCCGGACGATCGTCGACGGCAATGCGCCCCGCCAGCTCCGGCGTTTCCGCAGCGGCCGGCAACCGGTCCGCCAACGCAGCCTCGTGCAGCAGCAGCCGGGCGCCGCAATCCTTCAGCACATAGGCGATTTCCGGCGTCTGCTGTCGCGTCGACAGGAGCACCGTGATCAGCCCGAGCTTGGCTGCGGCAAACAACGTGAGCACGAATTCGATGCGGTTGCCGAGCAGCAGCGCCAGCCGGTCGCCCTTGCGCAAGCCCCTCGCCTGCAGCCCGCCGGCGATCCGCGCGGCGGTCGCGGCGACCTCGCGCCACGACAGCCGCACGGCCCCGCAGACCAGCGCCTCGCCGTCGCCGTTGCGCTCCACCGCTTCTTCGACCATGGCCCAGAGGTTCGCGGGCCGCTCCGTGAACAACGGAACCACGCGATCGCCGAAACGGGCTTCGCGCCGCATCGGCGGCGTTACATAGGTCGACCAGTCCATGGAGTTTCCCCGAGCTTGGCTTCTTGTCGTTGTTCGCCGCGACGCGGACCAGCCTGAAACATAACCAAGGGATGACGCGCTTGGCTATCTCCGCCAGCGCCGGAGATTCATCCCGTGACGCCGCGCGCACCACGACGCCAACGGGCCGATCAAGCGAGAGGCGCCCGTCAGGTCTTTGACTTCATTCCGTAAACATGTTCCGCCGCCGGAAACGCACGGGTACGCACGTCGGCCGCGTAGCGTTCGATCGCCTCGTCGATCGCCGGACCGAGATTGCCGTAGCGACGGACGAATTTCGGAGCCCGCGGCGACAGGCCGAGCATGTCCTCCAAAACCAGCACCTGACCGTCGCAGGCGGCGCTGGCGCCGATGCCGATGGTGGGGATCGCGATCTGCTGCGTGATCTTGCGCGCCAGCGGCTCGGCCACGGCCTCGATCACCACCGAGAACGCACCGGCCTGTGCGATCGCCGCAGCGTCGTTCTCGATCGCGGCCCAATCCGCCTCGTCGCGGCCCTGCGCCCGGAACGAGCCGAGCGTGTTGATCGATTGCGGCGTCAGGCCGACATGGCCCATCACCGGGATGCCGCGCTCGCTGAGGAAGGCGACCGTCTCGGCCATCCGCGCCCCGCCCTCGAGCTTGACCGCTCCGCATTGCGTCTCCTTGAGGATCCGCACCGCCGCATGAAACGCCTGCTCCTTCGTGGCCTCGTAGCAGCCGAACGGCATGTCGACCACCACCAGCGCCTGGCGCGAGCCGCGCATCACGGCGCAGCCCTGCAGGATCATCATCTCCAGGGTCACCGGCACGGTGGTCTCGAAGCCGTGCATCACATTCCCGAGGGAATCGCCGACCAGGATCACATCGCAATGGCGATCCACCAGCGCCGCGGTATGGGCGTGGTAGGACGTCAGCATCACGATCGGCTCGCCGCCCTTGCGGGCGCGAATCTCGGGAGCCGTCTTGCGGCGGACGGTCGATTGCACCGACATCGCTACCCCCCGATGACGGGAATGCCGAGCACGACAGGATGGAACGCGAAGGCCAGCGCCAGATAGACGACGATGCCGACCACCACCGCGATCACGTCATTGCCAACGCCGCCGACCGGGATCGGCGGGCCGCCGGCGTCGGCGCGGCGCTTCAGCGAGATGCGGTCGAACACCGCCCATGCCAGGATCGAGCCGAACAGGATGATGCCGCCGAGATCGCCATTGGCGAGCAGATGCCCGAACGCCCACAGCTTCACGCCGGCCAGCATCGGATGCTTCAGCACGGTGTAGATGCGGCCGCGGATGTAGGCGGCGACGATCATGATCACCGCCGGCAGCATCAAGGCGAGATTGATTTTGAGCGCCTTCGGCGGCGTCCAGACCTGGATCCAGCCGCCGTCGTGGCGGTACGCGGCAAAACCCCAGACGATCAGGGCGAGGCCGGCAAGGGCCACGACAGTATAGACGAGCTTATACGTGCCCTCGCCCAGCCGCGCGATGACCTTCGCGCGCGCCTCGCGCCGGGTCGTGAACACATGGGCGCCGAGAAACAGCACCAGCCCCACCACCATCACCAGAAGTCCCACGGCGTCCCCCTTCGCTTGCACGCGACCTGTGCGTGCGCATCGGTATCATTTCCGGGGGCCGCCTCGCAACGTGGCGCATTTCAACGTCAGGCACTCCCGCCCGCTCGCCGTCGTTCCGGGCCGGCTCGAAAAGCCGAAGTGGCATGACGGGCTATGCGGTCGGGAGATGGAGCACAGCGGACGACGCCATCACCGTTCCGACGTGTTCTTCAGATCGCGATTCTCGACATAGCGGATCGCGATCGGCCGGCCGGCGAGCGCACCGCCGAGCCCCTTTGTGAACTTCAGCGGCAGGCAGCCGTCGAGCGAGGAATTGATCGTCTTCAGATAGGTCGCACGCGTGTCGGCCGGGGCGCCTGAGGTCACGAAGGTCACGCGTGGCGGCGCGATCATCTCGCCGGTCCGCTTGAAGCTGAAGCGCACCGTCATCTGCATCCCGGCGCGGGCGCTGTCCTCCGGCGGCGGCGTCCAGCACGCGCGCAGCGCTGAGAACAGATCGCCGATCGTGTCGAGATCGTGATCCGGCTTCTGATATTTGGCTTCCTGATCCCTGGCGGGCCGGCTCTCGATCGTGAGTTGCAGGTTCTGGCCATAGGGATAGTTCATCTCGGGAATACACGGCCACGGCCCGAAGACGCTGCAGAACGACGGCGTGCACGGCTGCTCGTCGAGCACGCTGCACGGCGTGTGCGCGAACGGCACCGGATTGATCTGCTGGCGGCGCGCGTCGGCGGCGACCGGAGCGGCCACCATCAGCAGGAGGAGCACGACGACACGGAGCATGGGACTCTCGGGCTGGGATGGACTCCAAGCTGGATCCGATCGCAGAATTCGCAAGCTCAATCCCGTTCACGTCTGCGCGTTCGGCGCCGCGAACGGCTCTCGACCGTAACAGCGGAACTCGGCTAGAACACGGCAGGATGCGACAGCAGACGGACGCGACGATGAGCCGCCACAGCGAGACCGTGATCAACGTCATCAACCCGAACATGACGGCGACGATGACCGAATTGATCGCCAAGGCGGCCCAGGCCAGCGCAAGCCCGTCGACGCGGATCGTCGGCCGCACCGCGCGGTTCGGCGCCGCCTCGATCGAGGGCCATTACGACGAGGCGATTGCCGCGGTCGGCATGCTCAAGGAGGTCGAGGCCGGAGACGCAGAAGGCTGCCACGCCCATGTGATCGCCTGCTTCGGTGATCCCGGCCTGCTCGCCGCGCGCGAATTGTCGGCTGTGCCGGTGCTCGGCATCGCGGAAGCTGCGATGCATGCGGCGAGCTTCGTCGCCACCCATTTCAGCATCGTCACGACGCTGTCGCGCACCAAGGTGATCGCCGAGCACCTCGTGCGCAATTACGGCATGGAGCAGCATTGCCGCAGGGTGCGCGCCGTCGACGTTGCCGTGCTCGACCTCGACAAGCCCGAAGCCAATGTCCGCGGCACGCTGCTCGGCGAATGCCGGGCGGCGCTGCGCGAGGACGGTATCGGCGCCATCGTGCTCGGCTGCGCCGGCATGGCCGATCTCGCGCACGACCTCTCCACCGAGCTCGGAATTCCCGTGATCGACGGCGTCGCCGCAGCGGTGCGCTTCGCCGAGGCGCTGGTCGGGCTGGGGCTGAAGACCTCGAAGCACGGCGACCTCGCCTTCCCGCTGCCGAAGGCGCGGACGACGCTCTGACTTCAACCTGTAGCCCGGATGAGCGTAGCCTGCCCACCTGGGGAGTTCCGCAACGACCATCGACGCGCCACATTGGGATCAACCCATGGAGCCGTCGATGCCCGATATGTCCGCCCTCTCCTCACTGTCCTCCGCGCTGGCCGCCGCTGTTGCCGCCGCAGCGCCATCACTGGTCTCGGTCCATTCGCACCGCTCGCGCGCCACCGGCTTCGTCTGGAAGCCGGGCCTCGTCGTCACGGCGGACGAGACCCTCGCCGAGGAGGGCGAGATCGTGCTCGCCTTCGCCGACGGCACGAGCCGCCCCGTCACGATCGCCGGGCGTGATCACACCACCGACATTGCCCTGCTCCGCTTCCAAGGCAAGGATGTCGCGGCCGCCTCGCTTGCCGGCGGCGTGCCGCCGCTCGGCGCTCTGGCCATCCTCGTCGCCGCCGATCAGGGCAAGCCGGCCGCGGCGTTGGCGATGGTCTCGCAATCGGCGGGCGCCTGGCGCAGCCTGCGCGGCGGCGACATCGATGCGCGCATCGAGCTCGACACCAGGCTGCGGCACAGCGCCGAAGGCGGTCTCGTGCTCGACGCTGCGGGCCACGCGATCGGAATGGCCGTGCGCGGCCCGCGCCGGACGCTCGTGATACCCGCGGCCACGATCGAACGGGTCGCCAGCAAGCTCGAGACGCATGGTCGCATCGCTCGCGGCTATCTCGGCGCCGGCCTGCAGCCGGTCCGGCTCGACGATGGACTCGGTGCGATGATCATGAGCCTCGACAAGAGCGGCCCGGCCGCGGCCGCCGGCCTGCGCCAGGGTGACGTCATCACCGCTCTCAACAAGGAGCCGTTCAGGGGCATGCGCGCGATGATGCGCGAACTCGGTCCGGACAGCGTCGGCGCCGTCGTCGAGGTCGCAGCGCTGCGTGCCGGCGAGCCGGTGCAGTTCGCCCTGACCATCGGCGAGAGGCCGGCGTGAGCGAGGAGGCGCGCGCGCCGATCAGGATCGCGATCGCGGTCGACGATGCCGAGCTGGCCGACCGGCTGGCGGCGCTGCTCGGCGATGTCACGGGCCTGACGCTGGTCGCGCCCGGCGAGAGCGCCGACGTCGCCGTCGCGCCGTTGCATGGCAGTGATGAGGCGCGCAGCGGCGACGACAGGATCGACGGCCAGGCGATCGATGATTTTCAGCTCACCGCGCGCGAGCGCGACGTCCTGGCGCTGATGGCCGAGGGCTGCTCCAACAAGGAGATCGCGCGCAGCCTCGGCATCTCCGTACATACGGCGAAGTTCCACGTCGGCTCGCTGCTCGACAAGCTCGATGCAACGGGCCGGACCGATGCGGTGGCGCATGCGGCGCGGCGCGGGATCATCGAGCTGTGAGACCGCAGGCCGGCGCGGCGCGCTTCACGTCCTCGCGGCGAGCTACTTCCGCAAGCCGCTCATCACGCGGGGCAGCAGCGATGCGGCCAGCATGCGATAGCCCTCCGGGGTCAGATGCACACCGTCGACCTGATGCGGCAGGCCACGGAACATGCCGTTCTCGACCATCACGACCTTGATGCGGCGCTGCGCGGCCTTGGCCAACATGGCGCTGATGCTGCTGGCGCGCTGGTCGCCGACCCCTTTGCGGGCGTCGTTACCGCCGGGCTGCAGCACCAGCACGCGGGTTGATCCATCGACCGCGCTGTCGAAGCGGGACAGCATCCCGGCTGTGGTATCACCGTTGATGCCGGCGTTGGCGACGCTGACCCGAACGCCCTTGCCGTGGAGCATGGCCTCGAGCTGGGCCGGAAAATCCTCGCCGCGATTGACGCCCTTGCCATAGGTGTTGCTGGCGCCCAGCGCGACCACCTCGGCGGCGTCTGCCGCTCCGATCGCCGCGAACGCCAAGCCACACACAGCTAACAGTGCCACCATCTGGCGCCGGACAAGGCGGCCCAAAGATCCCGCTGGCATTTTCTTTTCCCCCCCGCTTGGTGTGAGAGGAAGCGTAGCTCACCAGTCGTCTGGTGAAAAGCGCGCGGCGCTACGGGTCTCATCACGCAGCATGCGCCAAGTCGACTGTGGAAGAGTCCTGTTTCTCTCTACGCGTCATTCCGGGGCGCCCGCAGGGCGAGCCCGGAATCCATTGAGCGACAGAACAAGAGGCAAAATGGATTCCGGGCTCATCGCTTCGCGATGCCCCGGAATGACCGGAGAGCAGCAGCGTCAGGCCTTCTTCTTCACGTCCTTGACGTTGGAGAACACGATGCCTTCGGCGCGTTCCTTGGTGTAGCCGAGATAGAACTCGTTCTTGGCCAGGAACACCGGATCGCCGTCGACGTCGTCGGCGACGCCGGAATTGTTGGCGGCGATGAACGCCTCGAGCTTCTTCTTGTCGTCGCACGAGATCCAGCGCGCCAGCGAGAACTCGGAGATCTCGAATTCGACCGGCAGCGAGTACTCGGCATCGAGCCGCGCCTTGAGCACGTCGAGCTGCAGCGGTCCCACCACGCCGACCAGCGCCGGCGCACCGTCACGCGGGCGGAACACCTGCACGACGCCCTCCTCCGACATCTGCTGCAAGGCTTCCTTCAGCTTCTTGGCCTTCATCGCATCGGTGAGGCGGACGCGGCGGACGATTTCCGGGGCAAAGCTCGGCACGCCGACGAAGGTGAGATCCTCGCCCTCGGTCAGGGTGTCGCCGATACGAAGCGAGCCGTGGTTGGGAATGCCGACGACGTCACCCGCAAAGGCTTCGTCCGCGACCGAGCGGTCCTGGGCGAAGAAGAATTGCGGGCTCGACAGCGGCATGGTCTTGCCGGTGCGTACCAGCTTCGCCTTCATGCCGCGGTTGAGCTTGCCCGAGCACAGCCGCGCGAACGCGATGCGGTCGCGGTGGTTGGGGTCCATATTCGCCTGGATCTTGAACACGAAGGCGCTCATGCGCGGCTCGGCGGCGTCGACCTTGCGCAGGTTCGACTCCTGCGCGCGCGGCGACGGCGCGTAGCGGCCGAGGCCTTCGAGCAGATCGCCGACGCCGAAATTGCGCAGCGCGCTACCGAAATACACCGGCGTCAGGTGGCCCTCGCGAAATGCCTCGAGGTCGAACGGCTTGCAGGCCTCCTTGACCAGCTCCAGCTCGTCGGTGATCTGGCTCATGTCGAGATTGGCGTTGATCTTGCCGAGCTCGGCGATGTCGATCTGCTGCGCCGCGCCGGTCTTGGCGCCGCCGCCTTCGAGCAGGCGCACGCCGCCGTCGCGGATGTCATAGGTGCCGATGAAGTCGCGGCCGCGCCCCACGGGCCAGGTCATCGGCGTGGTGTCGAGCGCCAGCGTCTTCTCGATCTCGTCCAGGAGATCGAAGGTGTCGCGGCTCTCGCGGTCCATCTTGTTGATGAAGGTGATGATCGGGATGTCGCGGAGGCGGCAGACCTCGAACAGCTTGCGCGTGCGCGCCTCAATGCCCTTGGCGGCGTCGATCACCATGACGGCCGAGTCGACCGCGGTCAGCGTGCGATAGGTGTCTTCGGAAAAGTCCTCGTGGCCCGGCGTGTCCAGCAGGTTGAACACCAGCCCTTCGAACTCGAAGGTCATCACCGAGGTGACGACCGAGATGCCGCGCTCGCGCTCGATCTTCATCCAGTCCGAGCGGGTGTTGCGGCGCTCGCCCTTGGCCTTGACCTGACCGGCGAGGTTGATGGCGCCGCCGAACAGCAGCAGCTTCTCGGTCAGCGTCGTCTTGCCGGCGTCCGGGTGCGAGATGATGGCGAAGGTGCGCCGGCGCGCGACCTCGTCGGAGAGCGCGGAGCGGGACGGCTGTTCGGTCGTCAAACTTGTATCGGACATGAGGCGGCGGACGTCGTTTCGGGGCCAGAGAGCGGGCGATTTGATGGGAAAGGCGCGGGATCACGGCCGCCGCGCGCCCTCCATATAGGCGTTTTGCACCGCAACTCCAACCGGCGAGTTGCCCCCTCGCCCGCCCCGGATCAGTGCCGGAGCACCGACACCAGCCAGAACGTCAGCGCCGAGACGATGGCAGAGGCCGGAATCGTGAAGATCCAGGCGTAGACGATCGATCCGGCCACGTTCCAGCGCACCGCCGAGGCGCGGCGGGCGGCGCCGACGCCGACGATCGCGCCGGTGATGGTGTGGGTGGTCGACACCGGCACGCCGAGGAACGTCGCCAGGAACAGCGTGATGGCGCCGCCGGTCTCGGCGCAGAAGCCCTGCATCGGGTTGAGCTTGGTGATGCGCAGGCCCATGGTGCGGACGATGCGCCAGCCGCCCATCAGGGTGCCAAGCGCCATCGCGGCCTGGCACGACAGCACGACCCAGAACGGCACCGTGAACTGCTCGCCGAGACGGCCCTGCGAGTACAACAGCACGGCGATGATGCCCATCGTCTTCTGCGCGTCGTTGCCGCCATGGCCGAGCGAATAGAGCGAGGCCGAGGCGAATTGCAGGATGCGGAAGGCGCGGTCGACCGCGAACGGCGTCGAGCGTACCGAGGCCCAGGACACGATCGCGACCAGGATCATCGCCAGCACCAGCCCGACCAGCGGCGACAGCACGATCGCCAGCACGGTCTTGGACAGGCCGCTCCACACGGTGGCCGAGATGCCGGCCTTGGCGACCCCTGCCCCGACCAGCCCGCCGATCAGCGCATGCGAGCTCGACGACGGAATGCCGGCGGCCCAGGTGACCAGGTTCCAGACGATGGCGCCGACCAGGGCAGCGAAGATCACCTGCGCGTCGACGATGGCGGGATCGATGATGCCGGTGCCGATGGTCTGGGCGACGTGGAGGCCGAACACGCCAAACGCCACGAAGTTGAAGAATGCGGCCCAGAACACCGCATATTGCGGCCGCAGCACGCGGGTCGAAACGATGGTCGCGATCGAGTTGGCGGCGTCGTGCAGGCCGTTGAGGAAATCGAAGGCGAGTGCGACGGCGATGAGGCCGACCAGGATCGGAAGGCCGAGTTGAGCGTCCACGGCGCGGCCCTACCCTAGACCTGTTCGATCATGATCGAATTGATCTCGTTGGCGACGTCGTCGAAGCGGTCGGCGACCTTCTCCAGATGGTCATAGATCTCGGCGCCGACGATGAAATCCATCGTGTTGGCGTTGCGGTGCTTGAGGAACAGCTCCTTCAGCCCGATGTCGTGGAGATCGTCGACCCGTCCCTCGAGCTTGGTCATCTCCTCGGTGATCGCGGTGATCATCGGCACGTTCTGACCGATCGCCTGCAACAGCGGCAACGCCTTTCCGATCAGGTTGGCGCAGTCGACCAGCAAGGTGCCCATCTCGCGCATGGTCGGCTCGAACTCCTTGACCTCGAACAGCACCACGGCCTTGGCGGTCTGCTGCATCTGGTCGATGGCGTCGTCCATCGAGGTGATCAGGTTCTTGATGTCGCCGCGGTCGAATGGGGTGATGAAAGTGCGGCGGACAGCGGTCAGCACTTCGCGGGTGATGTTGTCGGCCTCGTTCTCGAGCTGGCTGACGCGCTGGCAATGCCTGAGGATGTCGTCGCCGCCCTGCAGCATGTCCTGCAGCGCATGGGCGCCTTGAATCACCACCTTGTTGTGGCGGGCGAACAAATCGAAAAACCGCTCCTCCCGCGGGAGGACGGCGCGAAACCAGTGCAGCATGGGACGAGATCCATCCATTCCGAAACGGGCCAGGGCCGGCCCGTCACAGAACTGTCATACTCCGGATCGCGCACCAGCAGAAGCGGTGGCCGGATCATCCACCGCTTTCTGCCCTTTCGACGATCTCTTTTCAGATCAATGGCTTAGAGGGATCGCTTGAACAGATGGGCGATTTCCCCGACGACGCCGCGGCGGAAGGTGAGCACGCAGGCGACGAAGATCACGCCCTGGATCACCGTCACCCACTGGCCGAACCCGGACAGATATTGCTGCATGCCGACGATCACGAACGCGCCGACGACGGGGCCGAACACGGTGCCGAGCCCACCGACCAGGGTCATGAGCACGATCTGGCCGGACATCCCGACCTCGACGTCGGTCAGCGAGGCATTCTGGGCGACGAACACCTTCAGCGCACCGGCGAGGCCCGCCAGCGTCCCCGACAGGATGAAGGCGAGCAGCTTGTAATGGTCGGTCTTGTAGCCCAGCGAGATCGCGCGCTGCTCGTTCTCACGGATCGATTTCAGCACCTCGCCGAACGGCGAGTTGATGGTGCGGAAGATCAGCAGGAAGCCGGCGAGGAAGCCGACCAGCACGACGTAATAGAGCACCGTCGGCTTGGACAGGTCGAGGATGCCGAACATCCGGCCCTGCGGAATGCCCTGGATGCCGTCCTCGCCATGGGTGAACGGCGCCTGCAGATAGATGAAGTACAGGAGCTGCGACAGCGCCAGGGTGATCATCGCGAAATAGATGCCCTGGCGTCGGATCGAGATGTAGCCGGTGATCACCGACAGGACGAACGATCCGGCGACGCCCGTCAGGATGCCGAGCTCGGGCGGCAGCCCCCACACCTTCAGCGCGTGGGCACTGCAATAGCCGGCCGTTCCCAGGAACATCGCATGGCCGAACGACAGCAGGCCGCCATAGCCGATCAGGAGGTTGAAGGCGCAGGCCAGCAGCGCGAAGCACAGCGCCTGCATGACGAAGAACGGGTACAGCCCGGTCCACGGCACGATCGCCAGCAGCGCTGTCATGATGACGAACACGATCATCTCATCGCGCATCGCGCGCGGGGTGATCGGCAGGGTTGCGTCGGTGATGGATGTCATGTCAGGCCGCCCGTCCGGTCAGACCCGTCGGCTTCACCAGCAGCACCAGGACCATCAGAACGAAGACCACGGTGTTGGAAGCCTCGGGATAGAAATATTTGGTCAGTCCCTCAATCACGCCGAGCAGGAAGCCGGTGATGATCGAGCCCATGATCGAGCCCATGCCGCCGATCACGACCACCGCGAACACCACGATGATGATGTGCTCGCCCATCAGCGGCCGCACCTGGTTGATCGGCGCCGACAACACGCCGGCCAGCGCCGCGAGCCCGACGCCGAGGCCGTAGGTCAGCGTGATCATGCGCGGCACGTTGATGCCGAACGCCCGCACCAAGGTCGGATTCTCGGTGGCGGCGCGCAGGTAGGCGCCGAGCCGGGTCCGCTCGATCAGGAACCAGGTCGCCAGACAGACGACCAGGGAGAATATGACGACCCAGCCGCGATAGACCGGCAGATACATGAAGCCGAGGTTCATGCCGCCGCGGAGCTGATCCGGGATCGCATAAGGCAGGCCGGACGAGCCGAAGAAGTTCTGGAACACGCCCTGGATGATCAGCGCCAATCCGAACGTCAGAAGCAGTCCGTAGAGATGGTCGAGCCCGGCAATCCATTGCAGCATGGTGCGCTCGAGGACCATGCCGAAGATGCCGACGATGATCGGCGCCAGCAGCAGCGCCCACCAATAATTGATGCCGCCGAGGTTCAGCAGGAAATAGGCGCAGAACGCGCCCATCATGTAGAGCGCGCCATGGGCGAAATTGATGATGTTGAGCATGCCGAAGATGACGGCAAGCCCGAGACTGAGCAGCGCGTAGAACGAGCCGTTGATCAGTCCGACCAGGAGCTGTGCGTAGAGGGCCTGCATCGTCTTGTTTCTGTTTTCTCTCGGCGTTTCCCAGAAGATGGCGGCCCCGGCGACGTTCAGCCGCCGGAGCCACAGCGGTTCATTTCTTCAACAAGGCGCACGCGCTCTTGTCGAGCGGCGTGAAGGCCTGGTCGCCCGGTACCGAGCCGACCAGCTTGTAGAGATCCCACGGGCCCTTGGACTCCGAGGGCTTCTTGACCTCGAACAGATAGGCGGTGTGGATGGTGCGGCCGTTCGGCTGGATCTCGCCCTTGCCGAACAGCGCATCGTCGGTCGGGATCGACTTCATCCTGTCGACGATCTTGACGCCGTCATGCGGGTTCTCGCCGAGCGCCTCCAGCGCCTTGAAGTAATGCATCAAGCCGGCATAGACGCCCGCCTGCACCATGGTCGGCGGCGCGCCGTTCTTCATGCGCTTGGCGAAGCGCTCGGAGAAGGCGCGGGTCTGGTCGTTCATGTCCCAGTAGAAGGTCTCGGTGAAGTTGAGGCCCTGCGCGATGTCGAGCCCGATCGACTTGACGTCGGTCAGGAACAGCAACAGCGCGGCAAGCTTCTGGCCGCCCTTATTGATGCCGAACTCGGCCGCCTGCTTGATCGTATTGGTGGTATCGCCGCCGGCATTGGCGAGGCCGATGACCTTGGCGTTCGACGACTGCGCCTGCAGCAGGAAGGACGAGAAGTCGGAGGTGTTGAGCGGATGCTTGACGCCGCCGATCACCTTGCCGCCATTGGCGGTCACGACCGCCGTGGTATCGCGCTCCAGCGCGGCGCCGAAGGCGTAGTCTGCCGTCAGGAAGAACCAGGTCGAGCCGCCCGCCTTGACCAGCGCCTGGCCAGTGGTGTGCGCGAGCATGTAGGTGTCGTAGGTCCAGTGCACCGTGTTGGGCGAGCACTGCGCGTTGGTGAGATCCGAGGTCGCAGCGCCCGAATTGATGTAGACGCCGTTCTTTTCCTTGACGACGTTGTTCACCGCCAGCGCCACGCCCGAGTTCGGCACGTCGACGATGACGTCGACCTTGTCGACGTCGAACCACTGCCGCGCGATCGAGGTGCCAATATCCGGCTTGTTCTGGTGATCGCCGGAGATGACGTCGATCTTCCAGCCCTTCGCGGTGAGGCCGGAATCCTCGATCGCCAGCTGCGCTGCGAGCGTCGAGCCGAGACCGCCGAGATCGGCATAAAGACCCGACTGATCGGACAGCGCGCCGATCTTGACGGTCTTGTCGCCGGCCGAAGCGACGCTGCCAGCGGCGAGAGTGAGTGCCGTTCCCAGCAGCAGCGACGCGATGAATTTGCTCTTCATTTCCAACTTCCAGAACTTTCCAAGAAAACTGCCAAGAGAACTGCCAAGAGATTCTACCTAGAAAACCGCGAGAAAACCGCGGAAGGAACTGCCAGGTCAGCGCCGCTAGCGCTGGTCAGACGCCGAGATAAGTATGCAGCTTGTCCATGTTGGCCGACAGATCGGCATTGGCGAAGCCGTCGATGACCTTGCCGTGCTCGACGACGTAGTAGCGATCAGCGACCGTCGAGGCGAAACGGAAGTTCTGCTCGACGAGGAGAATCGTGAAGCCTTCCTTCTTCAGCCGCGCGATGGTGTGGCCGATCTGCTGGATGATCACGGGCGCGAGACCCTCGGTCGGCTCGTCCAGCATCAGGAAGCTGGCACCGGTGCGCAGGATGCGCGCGATCGCCAGCATCTGCTGCTCGCCGCCGGAAAGCTTGGTGCCCTGGCTCTTCAGCCGCTCCTTCAGATTCGGAAACAGCTCGAAGATCTGGTCGAGCGTCAGCCCGCCCGGCCGCACCACCGGCGGCAACAGCAGGTTCTCGCGCACGTCGAGGCTCGCGAAGATGCCGCGCTCCTCCGGGCACAGCGCGATGCCGAGCCGCGCGATCTTGTCGGAGGTCATGCGGATCAGCTGCTGGCCGTTGAACTGAACCGAGCCGGTGCGCTTGCCGATGATCCCCATGATCGATTTCAGAGTCGTGGTCTTGCCGGCGCCGTTGCGCCCGAGCAGGGTGACGACCTCGCCGGCATTCACGTTGAAGTTCATGCCGTGGAGAATGTGGGATTCGCCGTACCAGCTCTCGAGGTTGTTGACGTCGAGAATGGTGCTGGTCGCAGCCGCCTGCCCTGGCTTCGTGGCCGTCATCACCTCAGGCATGTCCGGCTCCCAGATAGGCTTCCTTGACGCGCTCGTCCTTGGAGAGCTCAGAATACGGCCCTTCCGTCAGCACCTGCCCGCGCGTCAGCACGGTGATGGTGTCGGAGAGGTTGGCGACGACGCTGAGATTATGCTCGACCATCAGGATCGTGTATTTGGCGGAGATGCGCTTGATCAGCGCGGCGATCTTGTCGATGTCCTCGTGGCCCATGCCGGCCATCGGCTCGTCCAGCAGCATCATCTCCGGATCGAGCGCCAGCGTGGTCGCGATCTCCAGCGCACGCTTGCGCCCATAGGGCATTTCGACTGCCGGAATATTGGCGAACTCGCTGAGGCCGACGTCGTCGAGCAGCTCGAGCGCCCGGCTGTTGAAGCGGTTCAGAACGCTCTTGGAGCGCCAGAAATCGAACGACGAGCCATGCTGGCGCTGCAGGGCGACGCGGACGTTTTCCAGCGCCGTCATATGCGGAAACACCGCCGAGATCTGGAACGAGCGGACCAGGCCAAGCCGCGCCACGTCGGCCGGCGCGGTCGCCGTAATATCCTGACCCTTATAGAGAATCTTGCCGGCCGACGGCGTCAGGAACTTCGTCAGCAGGTTGAAGCACGTGGTCTTGCCGGCCCCGTTCGGGCCGATCAGCGCGTGAATGGTGCCCCGGCGGATCTTGAGCGAAACATCGCGAACGGCAAAAAATCCCGCGAATTCCTTCGTCAATCCGTGGGTCTCGAGAATGAACTCGTCAGCCAAAGATTCCCCCCAAGCCGGCGCCTTCAGCGCCTGGCCCTCGCTTCTTCCTGTACGGCGGCTCTGCCGGACGGCTGGACGATTCCTCGTCGCCACCCGCGACCGCTTCGCGCCGGAATATGCCGTCAATCGAGGGAGTTAGGCAAGGCGGAAAGCTGGGCAACGACGTCGCAAGGCGGCCGGCGGACCTTGCGTTGAAATCGGCCGGTATTTCCCGCTGACATAGAAAATCATACCACCGGCATTTTCCTGCACGCGCGCGGCGATCGCGGCTCCAACTACTTCGCAGCCTTCACGTCCTTTGCGTAGAGATCCGGCTTGAAACCCACCACGCGGCGGCCGCCGAGATCGAGCACCGGGCGTTTGATCATCGAAGGCTGCGCCAGCATGAGCGCGATCGCCTTGCTCTCGGTGAGTCCGTTCTTGTCCGCGTCGGGCAACTTCTTGAACGTCGTCCCGGCGCGATTGAGCAGCACCTCCCAGCCGAGCTCGTCGCTCCATGCCTTGAGTTTAGCCTTGTCGATTCCGGCGGTCTTGTAGTCGTGGAATTCGTAAGCGACGCCGTGATCGTCGAGCCAGGCGCGCGCCTTCTTCATCGTGTCGCAGTTCTTGATTCCGTAGATCGTGATGCTCATGCCACGCGTCCTCAAACAATCGTGTCCGACCGCGGCGGATGTCCCGCGTTGCGACAATCGGCCGTGCATTTTGCAGCGGGATTCACCCGCTTTTGATGCAGCGACGCCGCGCGTTCCGCGGTCGGAATTCACTCCGACCTTTGCCACGAAACTGTCGGCTGAGCATTACATTTTCTTCGCATCCCCGGCGTATCTGGCCCACGAACAGGAGACCGCGAATGGGCAAGATCATGGTCCGTTGTCCGCAGACCGGCCGCAGCATCGAGACAGGGATGGAAATGGACGCCGCGCGCTTTCAGCGCATGCCCGTGTTCTTCTCGCGCGCCTACTGCCCGCACTGCCGCATCTACCATGAATGGTTCGCCGCCCATGCCTGGGTCGAGGAGACGCGCGAGCGCATTGCACTGGCTTGACCGCACACAAAATAACGGATGCCACGCGCAACGCATCTCCACACGTCGTCAGGACAGCAGAGCGGCGATATCCTCCTCCGTCAGCGCCTTGCCGACATTGCCCTCGCGATCGAACAGTGAATCGGCCAGCGCATGCTTGCGCAGCTTGAGTTCACCGATCTTCTCCTCGATCGTCCCGGCCGTCACCAGGCGATAGACGAAGACCTTCTTGTCCTGGCCGATGCGATGCGCGCGGTCGATCGCCTGCGCCTCGACGGCGGGATTCCACCAGGGATCGTAGATGATGACGGTATCGGCCGCCGTCAGGTTCAGGCCGACTCCGCCGGCCTTCAGGCTGATCAGGAACACCGGGCTGTCCCCCCTCTGAAACGCCTCGATCGCCCGCTTGCGATCGCGGGTGTCGCCCGTGAGCAGCTCGTAGTCGATATCAGCTGTCTCGAAACGCTCCTCGATCAGGGAGAGCATCGAGGTGAACTGCGAGAAGATGATGATCTTGCGCCCCTCGCTGAGCAGTTCCTCGACCATCTCCATCAGCCGGTCCAACTTGGCCGAGGGGCGCTCGACCTTGTCGTCGAGCTTCACCAGCCGCGGATCGCAGCAGACCTGGCGCAGCCGCAGCAACGCCTCGAGCACGATGATGTGGCTGCGGGCAAGGCCGCGCTCATCCAGCGCCTTGCGCACCTTCTTCGCCATCGCCGCGCGGATCGAATCATAGAGGTCGCGCTGCTTGCCGTCGATCGCGATGGTCTCCACGATGTCGACCTTGGCCGGCAGCTCGGACGCGACCTCCTCCTTGGTCCGCCGCAGCAGGAACGGCTTGACGCGGCGGGTCAGCGCCGCCGCTCGCATCGTATTGCCTTCCTTCTCGATGGGCGTGCGCCAGTTGCGCGTGAACGCAGTCTTGTCGCCGAGATAGCCCGGGTTGACGAAGCTCATGATCGACCAGAGTTCGCCGAGATGGTTCTCCATCGGCGTGCCGGTCAGGCAGAAGCGGTGGCTGGCCTTGATCGCATTGAGCCAGCGCGTCGTCGCGGCATTGGGATTCTTGATGGTCTGCGCCTCATCGAGAATGGCCATGTGCCAGTCCCGTCCCAGGATGAGCTCATGGTCGCGCGCGATCAGCGGATAGGTGGTGAGCACGACGTCGTGCTCCGAAATCTGCGCGATCAGCTCCTTGCGAGCGGCGCCGTGGAACACCAGCACCTTCAGATCGGGAACGAATTTGGCGGCCTCGTTGCACCAGTTGGTCATCAGGCTGGTCGGCGCCACGATCAGCACCGGCGCCGTCAGCTCGCCGCGCGCCTTTTCCAGCGCCAGCAGTGCCAGCACCTGTACGGTCTTGCCAAGGCCCATGTCGTCCGCCAGCACGCCGCCGAGGTTGGCCTGCCGCAGAAGATCGAGCCAGGCGACGCCCTGTCGCTGGTAGGGGCGCAACGTGGCGGTGAAGCCGGCCGGCAGCTTCAATTCATCCGGCCGATGCTGCCGCACCAGATCCGCGAGCCGGCGTAGATCATCGGGCCCCTTGAATGCGCCCGGATCGTGCGCCAGTAGCGGCACAAGTTGCGCACGAGACAGCTTGAGCCTGCCCGACGCATCCAAGCCGCCGCCGCTCAGCCGCATCGTCTGCAGCGCCAGCAGAACCGGCAGGAAGCGGCCGGCCGCGAGCGCCAGGTGTCGGCCATCGGGCAGCGGCACATACATGTGCTTCTCGGTGGAGTCGGCGTCGGCCAGCGCGTCAACGATCCCGGGCTGCGCGAGCAGCCGCGCCAGCAGCTCGGCGAGATCATGCGGCTTGCCGTCGATGTCGATCTTGAAGCCGAACTCGAACCAGTCGATCCCGCTCCCTTCGATCTCCATGTCGATGAGGCCGGAGGACTCGGCCATCCGGAACGGGAAGGCATCATCGATCCGTATCTCGAATCCCTCCGCCCGCAATGCCTCGAGCTCGCGATGCATGAACTGCAGCCAGCGACCTTCGTCGGGGAAGGTCAGATCGTCACCGTGGCCACCGAAGCTGTAGGTCTGGACTTTCTTGAGCGGAACGAGGCCGAGATCGCTCAGCCGCTTGGACGTCTTTCGCTCGTCCGCCTTGGCCCGCGTGACGAGGTGCACCCGTCCGTCGTGGAACACCTCCATCCCGTTGTCGCTGCTCTTGGTCTCGATTTCGATCGGACCGTAACGAAAGGCCAGGCGGATCACGCCGAGTGGAAGCCCGCTGGTGTGGACGCCGCGGAAGCCATAGCCGGGATAAGGTCCGCGTCGCAGGCGCAGAACAGGCACCGGCTTGGCCTCGATCTTGACGACCTCGCTCGGCGGCGACGGCAGCAGGGCGCGATCGAGCGCGGGCAGCCGCTGGCTGAGATGCCGGGACACTTCGCCGATCAGCGCCTTCGGCAACGTCGGCGCGCTCAGCAGGTGATGCGCGGTTCGCGGATCTATACCGGGATCGGCCTCGCCGACGACGCCGCTGTTCTCGTCGGCATAGATGGGCGGCTCGGCATGCAGGGCCGTCAGACCATCGACCACGAGCCTTGCGCCGATGCCTCGCAGGCCGACCGGCTGCCATTCGATGCGGCCGCCGCGGATGTCGCCCCAGCGCAGCAGCGGCCCGGTATGATCGCGCCAATACGCCCGGCCGGTCTCGACGATGCGCTTCAGCAGCGCGGCAGAGCCGATCCGGAACGCCCATTGTCCGTCGAGATAGACTTGATGTCCAAGCCACGCCGCGATCGCGATGTCGATGTCGCGATAGAACGCCGGCGCATGCGCGGCACTTGTCCGCAGTTGATCGACCTTCGCGAACGCGGAGGCAAAGCTATCGTCCTTGCCCAGCCGGACCGACCACAGACGGACGACCGGAAAAGGTGCACCTCCCGGCTCGGAATGGGGCTGCACGCCATAGATCAACCTCTGCCTCACCGCGGGAGGATAGCTATCGCCACGGCTGACCGCGCCGATCTTATTGAGCCACGCGCTGATCTCTGGCGGCAGCACCACCGTGCCCGCCTGCCCTGCTGTCTTTCCCGCCGCCCTTGGCGGAGTCCCCTGATCCAGGTCGTTCTCCGACGGCTCGATGGCTTCGAGCAGAACCGCCGCAACGTGCTTGCAATTGTGCTGCATCGGGCACGTGCATGTGCCGGATACGTCCAAGCGCCCGTGCTGGTCCCGCTCCAGCCTGATCTCGACCTCATAGGGCCAGGATTGCGATCCCTGCACCGAGGCCGCCAGCTCCCGGCCGTCATCGCTGATGTCGAGATCGAGAACCGCTCCGCGAAGCTGAATATGCTCGGCCTTCTGAAAGGCGGCGTGGCTGAAGAAGGACCGGATGGCCTGGGGTCTTTTGAAAGGAAGCGGCATGCATTGTAATCCGGCGAACGCGATCGCGCGTTCGACAGACCCATTTACCACGATCCGGGCGGCAGCATCGCGCCGCACCCTCTTCCCTGGGGATACTATCTCCGGCTTGGTGGTTCACCCGTCCATCGGATCGCTCTTCAGCGGCTTGTCGGAATCCCCCGGCATCAGGCAGGGATAGAGTTCGCCGAACGTGAATTCCGCTCCGCCATCGGCGCGATCGAACCGCAGCACCACATCGAAGCGTTTGCCGGACCAGTGGGTCGGTAACTGGCTTTCATTGCTCACCGGCAACCGCGGCAGGATGTCGGAGATGATCGCCTTGTGCTCCCACGCCACCAGCACGGTGCCGGACAGCGATAGCAGGGTTTCGACCAGCGCCGCCTCCTGCCCCTTCGCAAAGGACGTGTTCGGCTTGTCGAGGCCGACGCGCGCAGCCAAATCGAGCACCGTCTCATAGGGCCGGCGGCTCGGGTCGGAGCCGTCCTCGGTGCTGTCGGGATCGGCGGCATAGACCGCCTGCGGTGTCGGATAATCCGTGCCGCCCAGTCCGCTGCCGAACAGCGCCGTCCAGGCCCCTGCCCGCTCCCAGCCGAAGATCACCAGCGACTTCGAGTCCGGCTTGCCCTCGTGGGTCAGGCCCGGGCCTGTCGCGTCGCCGTCGGGCTTCTCGGCATGGCGGATGATCAGCAGCGTCAGCGCGTTCATCGGCAAACCTCTCAGGTGGCATCATACATCCATCACACGCAATTGCTACTTGAGATTGCAATCGCGAGACCGCATCATGGCGCTTTTCCAACCAGGATTCATTTCAGATGAGCATGGGATTGCGACAGACCCGCCGGACATTCCTGGCGAAGGCCGCGATGGCGGCAGCCTCCACCGTCATCTCGCCGAGGCCGAGCCGCGCCGCCGCGAAATATCGCCGCCACAACGTCACCAGCGCGGAAGGCCAGAAGATGCTGGCGAGCTACGCGAAAGGCGTCGCCGCCATGCTCCAGCTCCCCGCAAACCATCCGCAGAACTGGTTCCGCAACGCGTTCATCCACCTGATGGACTGCCCGCACGGCAATTGGTGGTTCTATGTCTGGCATCGCGGCTATCTCGGCTATTTCGAGCAATCGATCCGCGCCCTCAGTGGCGACGACAATTTCGCGCTGCCCTATTGGGACTGGACCGAGCTGCCGGAGATTCCCGCCGGCATGTTCGACGCCGTACTGACACCGACCGACCGGGCGTATCAGCCGTTCACCGGGAATCTCGCGGTCTTCACCTCGTTCATCAAGCCGGCGCTGACGGATTACTGGAACAGCCTGTCGAAGGATCAGCGCGGCCAGCTCGAGATCCGCGGCTACAAGTCGATCGACGATCTCTGGAACGACGTCACCGGCTTCTCGCCGTCCGCCAATGCCGGCATCTCCGGCAATGAGGCCTTCGCCACCACCTGCGCCTCACGCTATCTGTCACGCGACAATCCGAAGCTCGACGCCAAGACCACCTACGACGTCTCGCCCTTCGTGATCATGGCGGGCCTGCTGCCGACCGACTTCTACAACCCCGACAACTATCTGAGCTTCACCAGCTCGAAGACCGCCTCGCACAACACCCAGCCGAATGGCGCGACCAAGTTCTCGACCCTGGAAGGCCTGCCGCACAACAAGGTCCACAACTACATCGGCGGCGTCGGCCCGCTCGATCCCGGCCCCTACGGCAACATGACCAACTTCCTGTCGCCGGTCGATCCGATCTTCTTCCTGCACCATTCGAACATGGACCGGCTCTGGGATGTCTGGACGCGCAAGCAGCAGCGGCTCAAGCTGCCCTATCTGCCGCAGGGCGTCGACCTGAAGACGTTCTCTGACGAGCCGTTCCTGTTCTATGCCGACGGCAAGGGCGGCTATGTCGGCCCCAGCAAGGCCGGCGACTACATCTCGACCGACCGCTTCGACTACGACTATGCGCCAGGCTTCGGCGAGGACATCGTCAATCCGCCCGCGGTCGCCGCGGCGCCGCAGGCCAAGCCGCAGCAGGGCTCGGTCAAGGCCAATGTGGGCACGGTGAGGATCCCTGGCGATGCGCTCGAAGCGCATCTGGCGGCAGCGCGGCCGCAGCCGCTGATGGCGCAGATCACGCTGCCTCGCCCGAGCGGCTATTCGACCGTGCGCGAATTCGACGTCCTGGTCAACGCGCCCGCCAACGTCAGCAAGGTCACGGCTGACAGCCCCTATTATGCAGGCACCATCGCCTTTTTCGGATCGATGATGCCGGGCATGGCCATGACCACGGATGCGAGTTTCGCGGTGCCGCTGCCGACGAGGCAGGAGGCCTTCTCCGCCCTGCGGGCCGCGCCCAACCAACCGCTGAGCATCCGCGTCGTGCCCTCGGGCGGCGTCGGCACCGCGCCGACGCTGAAAGCGCTCTCGGTCGGACCGCTGCGCCGATGAACGGCAGGCGCGCCGCGCTGCGGAGCTGCGCCGTGCTGCTCTGTGCCGTGCTGCGGCCGGCCTCGTCCTTGGCCGCGGAGCCGTTCAGAGCCGTCGATCTGGTCGTGCCGCGGCCATTGGATGCGAGCAAGGCTCCCGTCGTCGAGATCAGCCTGGGCGCACTGGGGCGAGGCCAGGAGGTGACGGTGACGACGGCGTCCGGGATGCCGCTCGGGACCATCTCGCCATTCGGCCTTCGCACTGGTGCGGAGGCCGGCACCTACGCGCTTCCGGTGCCGAAGGAGGCGATCAAGAGTGGACGGCTGTCGATCCGTCTCAGCATCAGCCAACCCGGCGGCAGCCGCGCGCCGACGCCGCAGGAGGTTCGCGGCATCACGCTCAGGCTTGCTCCGCGGCCATGATCCGTCGTCTGCGCCGCAAGCGCGCCGGACTCAGACCGTCCCGCTCCGTGCACGTTCTGCGCGCTGCTCGAACGGGCTCGCCATGCTGGGCTGTCCGATCCAGACGCGGTTGAGCAGCCGCGTGAACGGCGGACACGTCGTCCCCTCGATACGCGCCATCGCCTCCTGATAGGGGCCGACGGTACGCAATCTCTCCGGCAGCATCGCATAGGCGCGCGGCAGAAACCGCCTGGCGCGCGCCGCGCTGCGGCGTTCGCGCTCGCCATAGGGCAGCGCGAACGCAAGCCGCAGCCGCTCCGGCAGCATCTCGGCCGTCAACGCCGTGAACCAGCGCGGCGGTCCGATAAGGGTCGCCTCGCCGGAGAAGATACGCTGCGCGATCTCGCGCGCCGCCGGGCCGACCGTGAGCGTCTCCGACGCCATCATCTCGGCCGTATAGGCCTTGAACGACGCCCAGTCCGGCGGCATGGCCTCGTGTGGAATTCCGAACAGGCCCGCGAACCGCGTCGCCTCGCGCCAATATTGCTCGCGCTCGGCATCGTCGAGCGGGCGGCACAGCAGGCCGTAGGACATCATCGCAGTCTCGACCAGGGTGGCATGGACCCAGCGCAGCGCGTCGACGTCATTGGCGCGATAGCGCGAGCCGGCCGTAAACGGTCCGACCGTCTCCGGCATCACGCCGTCGACCGCGGCGTGCCGCCGATACAGCCGCCGCGCCACCGCGACCGCCTGCGCGCGCGTGCCGAACACCATGGTGTAGACGATGCTGAAGGTGCGGTGGAAACGGCCGAGCGGGTCGGCAAACACCTTGGACTGCTCGGCAATGCCCGCCGCCACCCAGGGATGGGCGAGCTGCAAAAGCAGCGCGCGGCCAGCGCCGAGAAACAGCGCGGCCTCGCGATGCACGCGCCACATCACGCTGTCGGACGGCAGCACGGCATCGCCCGGCGTGGCCGGCGCGGACAGCACCTCGGCCAAGCACCGTTCGAAATCGGCATCGCTGACGATCACGGCCGCTGCGGGATCTCCAGCCCGCGCTGTACCGCCGGCCGCGCCAGCCCGCGTTCGAGCCAGGCCGGCACGTGCTTCAGCTCATCAAAGGCGACGATGTCGCGCGCGCCGTAGAACCCGATCAGGTTGCGCACCCAGCCAAGCGTCGCGATATCGGCAATCGTGTAGTCGGCGTCCATGATCCACTGCCGGCCATCGAGCCGCGCCTCGAGCACGCCGAGCAGCCGCCTGCTCTCCGCGACATAGCGCTGCAACGGCCGCTTGTCCTCGTACTCGCGGCCGGCGAATTTGTGGAAGAAGCCGAGCTGCCCGAACATGGGACCGATGCCGCCCATCTGGAAATGCACCCACTGGATCGTCTGCCAGCGCCGCGCCGGATCGTTCGGCAGGAATTTTCCGGTCTTCTCGGCAAGGTACTGCAGGATCGCGCCGGATTCGAACAGGCCGAGCGGCTGGCCGCCGGGACCGTCGGGATCGATGATCGCGGGAATCTTGCCGTTCGGATTGAGCGAGAGGAATTCAGGGGTCTTCTGGTCGTCCTTGCCGAAATCGATCGTGTGCGGCTCGTAGGCCAGGCCGGTCTCCTCCAGCATGATCGAGACCTTCACGCCGTTCGGGGTCGGCAGTGAATAGAGCTGGATGCGGTCGGGATGCTGCGCCGGCCAGCGCGTGGTGATCGGAAAGCTGGAGAGATCGGACATCGTGGCTCTTGCTCGCTTTGTCGCTGAGGCCTCAATCTAAGCCCGTGAGCCGCCGCTGCAAGGTTCGATGCGGAACCGCATGCGGCCGACGGTCTTATGTTGCTGCATCGTGCAGAAAGCCAGCATGCCGAGCCCGACCTACCAGTTGATCATGCAGGCGATGATCACGCGCCAGCCGGTGCTGTGCCTGTATGGCGGCTTCGCCCGCGCGATCTGCCCGATCATCCTCGGCCACACCGCCGGCCGCGAGCGCGTGCTCGCGTTCCAGTTCGCGGGCGGCGCGAGCAGCGGCCTGCCGCCGGGCGGCCAATGGAAGTGCTTCGATGTCGCTGACATCAGCGAGGTCGAGCTGCGCCAGGGGCGCTGGCATTCCGGGGGCAGCCATCGCCAGCCGCAACACTGCGTCGCCGACGTCGAGCTCGACGTCAATCCGGACAGCCCCTACGACCCGAAACGACCGATTACGCCGCAGCGCGGTGAGATTCGGTGGAAGCGCTGACGCTACTGCGGCTCGCGCAGGCGCACGCGCAGCAGCGCCGGCAGTTTCGAGGTGGCATCATGCTGCGCGAGCTTCGCCGCGACCCTGCGCATCAGCGACGACGCGCCCTGCCTGGCAAACAGCTTCATGCCGCGATAGCTGAAATCCACCACCACCTCGTGATGGCGCATGCCCTTGCCGCCCTTGACCAGGCCAAGGTCGCGCACCAGGCAATAATGCCCGTCGCTCATGCGTGCCAATCGGGTGTTCTCGAACATGCAGCGAAGCAATGCACCGAGTCGCAAATCCGTCAAGATTGACAGGAACGACTCATGAACCGAGCACGTCTGCGACCGGCCGCCGCGGCGCGAACGGCAGCGTAGGACCATAGCCGAAACGCAACACGAGATCCGGCCGCCGCGTCGTTCCGATCACGCGCGCCAGTTCGGGACGCAGCGCAGCCACCTCTACCGGCTGGTTGATGAAGGCGAGCTTGAGGCCTAGGCGCGTCGCCTCGAGCGCAAAGCGCTGGCACGCCTGCCCGACCCTGATCCAGTGCGAGGGATCGGCGTTCTCGGCTGCGAACACGGCAAGACCGGCAGATGAGCCGATCTGGCGCGCATATTTGTCGTTCTCTGCCGCCGCATCGAAGAGGTGGTCGAACGCGATGCCGCCGAGCGCGGTCGGCAACGACGGATTGCCGCTCGCGGGTGCAAACAGGCCGTCACCCGTTGCCATCGCGCTGCGCGGATTGAAGCGCAGCCAGGACTTCAGCTCGCGCATGAACGCGACGTCGCGCATCTGGGCGTCATTGCCGGCGACGACGAGGTCGCGGATGGCCGCAATCACAGTACGATCCGTAATGAGTATGAGATCGACGCCTCGCGTGGCTGCTGCCACCTGCAACGCCGCAAGATCGCCTGACGGCACGGCGCGTCCGTCGTAGTCGGCACGTGTCGACTGTCTGCGGACGATCGCAGGCAATAGCGGATCGTCATGCGGCTCGGCGTTCATAAAGCTGTAGTGCACCGTCTGCCCATCGATGGCAACCTCGCCCCTTCGGCCGCTTGCAGCCGCCGCGATCGCGAGATTGGTGGCGGCGCAGCCCAGGCTGACGAACAGATGATGGTCGTCCGGATCGACCACCGGCGTGCGCCGTGACGGATCGGGCATGATCTCGATCGCATCCTGCGTCACGCGAAAGCGCCATGGCTGCGTGTTGTGACCGTTGGCTGCGAGTGTCGCGTAACGGATGACATCGGTGATCTCGGGCGACAGCGGTGCGCGCAACCGGGCGATATAGTCGTCATAGGCGCGCATCGTGCCGGTCGCGGCGCGCCAGGTGCCGGCGCCGAGCGCGGCCGCCGCAAGCGCGCCGCCGCTGCCTATCAGGACCTGCCGTCGGTTCATGGCCATGCGCTCACAATTCTCGCCGCGACCTCGATGTCCTCACGATAAGCATGCTCCGCATCGGCGCGTTGTTGCAGATCAAGGCCGCGGCAGCCGGCAAGAACATCGACTCCATGCTGTTGACAGCACCAACAAAGCGGCGTATGTCCCGCGGCCTCGCGAGCGACTGCGCCCGCGCTCAAACATGAGCAAGACGATGTCCTTCGGCTACGAACACTTCATCCGCACGTCCAACGGCGTCATGCCGGTGGATGGCGCACGCCATGCTCGGGGGAGCGATCTTGCTTGAGGCAAGATCAACAGTCCGCATCACACGGACCCTCCCGAGCCAGCCGCTCCGGAGGGTTTTTTGTTGCCCTCGGGCGAACCGGCTGCACGGCGAAACCAACGGAAGTCCCGGCTGTCAGCCGGAACGGGAGACCCGGATCCCGGGGCTCGCGCAGGTGATGCGCGTGCCCGAGCGCGCGGGGCCTGTCGGAGGGAACGAGGCGGCAACGCCGGACACCGATGGCAGAGCGAGCTTCAAGGAGCTCGCAACATGCGGCGCCGAAGAGCGCCGCAGACAAGCTATTTGAATTCCCGGCCGCTTGCGGCCGGGAGCTGCTGGTGGTGAAGGTGTCGGCTCCTTCGTACCATTGGTGATGCGGGTTCGAATCCCGCCTATGGCGTCACGTACCGTGGAGTCGGCCATGCGAGGGCCGTCGAGTCGCGGGTTGCGGTTGTTCTTCTTTCGGATGACCTGCGTTGGCGTCATTGATCGCCGAGACCGCCCGTTCCCCAGCATGCCATCAACGCCACTCGGTGACCGCCGGGCGGCCAAGGCGGTGGTGAAGATGTCTGTTACTTCGTTGAAACCGAGCGCCCCATTGGGGCAGCGACAGCATCGCCTACTCCCCGCCGAACGTATCCACGAGCCGTGGTGAAGACGACTGTTACTTCGCCTTGCACGCCAGAGGTCGCGGGTTCGACTCCCGCCCGGTGTCCTGCCGGTAGCTCAGAGGTCAGAGCGCTGTCCGGTCTCTCAGCGACCGGGTCTCAGTCGTCGCCTGTTCCCGGCTCGTGATCCGTCTCAACCGGTGACCCTCATCGAACAGGCGGTCACGTCGTTACGGCGCAGCTACCTGCTGCGCCGCCTTCTTCCACGCGCCGTGGTGAAGAGTGCTGATACTTCGATTGCGGATCGAGAGGTCGTGGGTTCGACTCCCATCCGGCGTTCCGTGCGCCGGTAGCTCAGCGGCAGAGCACTATCCGCTCCATGCGAGTGGAGCGGAACTCAGCATTCGCCCGTTCCCCGCGCGTGGTCCCCTGCCGCGCATGGTCTCCGAGACGAGATCATGCGTGACGGCCGGAGCTCCGGCCATTCCATCCATCATCAACCCAGAGAGGAGGCCATCATGGTCAGGCTCAACAAGTTCCTGCGCGCCTTCACCCATGAGGGTGCGCCGTCCCGGCAGCTCGCGCCCGAGCAGGCGCTGCAGCGCACGCTGATGAGCTGCCTGCTGTGGGAGGACCAGTTCTACGAGGACGGGATCGCGGTCGCCGAGCGCATCAAGGCGCTGGTGCCGCTGGTCGAGCCGCGCGAGGTGGCTCAGCTCGCGGTCCGTGCACGCGAGGAGATGAAGCTGCGGCATGCGCCGCTGCTCGTCGCCCGCGAGATGGCGCGGCTGCCCACGCACCGTGCGCTGGTCGCCGAGACGCTGTCGCGCATCATCCAGCGGCCGGACGAGATGACCGAGCTGCTGGCGATCTACTGGGCGGATTCTCTGGGTCCGCAGCAGCAGCGCAAGCGGCAGCCGGTCTCGGCGCAGGTCAAGAAGGGGCTGGCGAAGGCGTTCGCCAAGTTCGACGCCTATCAGCTCGCGAAGTATGACCGCGAGGGACCGGTGCGGCTTCGCGACGTGCTGTTCCTGGTGCACGCCCGGCCCAGGGACGCCGCACAGGAGGCGGTGTGGAAGCAGCTCGCCGATGGCGGGCTGCCGTCGCCCGACACCTGGGAGGTCGCGCTCTCGGCCGGTGCGGACAAGCGTGCGAGCTTCGAGCGGCTGCTCTCAGAGAAGCGGCTCGGAGCGCTGGCGTTGCTGCGCAACCTGCGCCTGATGCAACAGGCCGGGGTGTCGCGGGCGACTATCGCGGCCGCGATCGAGACGATGCGGACGGACAGGATCCTGCCGTATCGGTTCATCACGGCGGCCCGGCACGCGCCGGACTTCGAGCCCGAGCTCGAGGCCGCGATGCTCCGGTCGATCAAGGGCTACGCGCGGCTTCCGGGCCGCACGCGGCTGCTGATCGACGTCTCCGGCTCGATGTTCGCATCGCTGTCGGCGAAGTCGGAGATGACGCGCGCGGACGCGGCGTGCGGGCTGGCGATCCTGGCCCGCGAGGTCTGCGACGAGGTGGAGATCTTCACGTTCAGCAATGAGGTCGTGAAGGTGCCGCCGCGGCGTGGCTTTGCGCTGCGCGACGCGATCCTCGGATCGCAGCCGCATTCCGGGACCTATCTCGGGCGTGCGGTGGGCGAGGTCGACCGCAAGGGAGACCGCCTGATCGTCTTCACCGACGAGCAGAGTCACGATGCGGTGCCGGCGCCCAAGGCGCGCGGGACCATGGTCAACGTGGCGTCGTACCAGCACGGGGTCGGCTACGGACCCTGGACGCGGGTCGACGGCTTCTCCGAGGCCGTGATCGCCTGGATCGCGGCGCATGAGGAGACTCTGCGCGGCGCGACCCTGCACTGACGACAACAGACCCGGACGCGTCACAGACGCGCCCGGGTCTTCTACGGCTCGCATTGATTATTTGGCGCTACTAGCCCGGACCCGAACGACGTTGCTAAGCTCAACAAGAGTAGCTCCAATTTCGAATCACGGACACAAGGTCATGACCGCTCCGAGAGAGGCTTTCGTCATTTTTATGCCTTGGGTCACCTTGCCGAAGGCCGTTAAGGTCGGTCGCTTTCGTTTCAGCCCCATCAATGTCGAACAATTGGACACAATAGTCGCGGACAAGATGGTCACAGAAGTCCGAAGCGCTCTCAGCTGCTATATTGGCAGAAATGGCAAGCCGATCGAGTCGTGCACGATGTTGCTACGAGCTCGACACAACGAAGCATGGAACATCCCGCGTGATCACTGGAAACATGCGACAGACGCCTCAAAGCTGCTAGCTTTGTCGACCTTATCCGAACAACGGTTCTTTGAAGGACATTTTAGTCCGCACATGAATTCGACGATGTTTCGAATCGTCGGCCAAGGGATCATCGAGGGGTCCGATCAGATCTCGCCTATATTTCCTCGCCGTAGTGGAACTCTTAAGATCGGCGGACTGCGCCACAAAGACATCTTTTTTCAGCGTCCTACTCAGATTGAAGGTACTCAATGTGGCTACACCAACGAGACCTTGCTAAAGGCACTGCAAACGGCACGCGAGTCGAAATCGGTAGCAGCTGATGCGATCGTATCATCTCTAGATCCATTCTTGCTGGCTAATGCCGAGGCTGTGGACCTAGATACGGATAGCTGCGTGATGCTTTCCGCAATTTCATTTGAAAGAATGCTTCAACCGAATAGCGGAGCACAGAGCCTAGCTCAAGCAGTCAGCCAACACTGGTATCCATTTTGTGGAAAAACGATCTCAGCAGCAAAGCGGGTAAAGCCAGATCCGAACTATGCACACGAACAAGCGAACTGGCCGCTTCACCGAAAATGGGCAAAAGAACTATACGAACTGCGGAGTTCTATTGTTCATAAAGGAAGGAATTCTAAATTCAGCCAGAATTGGTCAAGTCCGCAACACTTGATAATTGCAGCCTTCACGTATCCTTTATTAGTAAAGCTGAGGCTTGCTGAAGAGGCCTTCTACTCGCTCAGCGATCGTGAACTTGGCGCTTGTGAAGCTCTGGACCAGCTTCTCGATAGCGATTGGGGTGAAGGTTGGCGCAGGCCTCCAGAATGGTCGAGAATTCTGTCTATTGCCGAGGAAGCCAGTGCAAGACGATGGTCTATTCGTCGCAGTATCGATCAAGTGAATAAGAGCAATGCGGGCCAATAGCGCTCCTTACGTTTGGTCGAAAGTCTCGGCCACGCTCCGGCCCCTCATTTAAAGCTTGCGTCGTATCAAACGACTCGATTTTCGACGTTTGACGCGGGTCGACGGCTTCTCCGAGGCCGTGATCGCCTGGATCGCGGCGCGGGAGGAGAGCCTGCGAGGCGCCACCCTGCACCGACAACAACGGACCCCGACGCGTCACAGATGCGCCCGGGTCTTCTTCCACATTCAGTGGATCACACGACACACATTGGTTTAAGTGACCTCATGTACCTGTCCATCGCCACCACCCATCAGCCCGCCACCGATCTCGGCTACCTGCTCAACAAGCATCCGGAGCGGCCGCGCGAGCTCGCGCTCACCTATGGCAAGGCGCTGATCTTCTATCCCGAGGCCAGCGAAAGCCGCTGCGAGGCGGCGCTGGTCTCCGCCGGCCGCTGACATCGTCACCGATGTGCCGGTTGCCTTCGAGGAGATCGAAGCCATCGCGGTCATGCTGCTGACGCAGCAGGTATTGCTGCTGCCTCTCGATGTCGGCATACGATATCATCATCTTGCAGCAGCTTCCCGACAGTGACGCCGTTCGCCAGGCACCGTTCCTCAGAACGTGCAGTCCTTCCTCCTGCGCGATGAACTCACCCTGGTCCGCACTGTCCATGCCAGCCAGCTTCGAGTTCCACATCCAGCGACGCACCAGACCAGCCCCACGCGGCCATGGACTCCCCCTTCGGCTTGATCCTGCGCAACGAACGGACGCACGACACACGCTACCCCGCCACCGTGCCTACACCACTCCCCAAGGAGGCTTGAATGAGGACGTCCGTGCAACTCGCCATCGTCATCGCCGCCACCGTGGCCATGCCCGCTTTCGCTCAGGGAACCGGGCCGGTGGCAACGCAATGCGCCGCTGACATCCAGAGCTTCTGCACCGGCAAGCAGCACGGCGCAGGCCAGGTTCGCGCCTGCCTCGAGACCAACCGCGAGAAAGTCTCGGCGGATTGCCGCCAGGCCCTCGACACCACGGGACCCGGCCGAGGCAAAGGCCCAAGACGCTGAACATGCGCATCGGCTGGCCTGGCCCCGTTCCGGGTGCAAGCCAGCCGGCAACTTTCACAGCGATCGGGCCAGGCCCGGGCAAGATTGTCTGCGCCGAGACGATGCGATCTTCGGCGCCAAACGCAGAAGGTCGGCACCCGCCTGATCCCATGGTGACAATGAATCAGTCCGCGGCCGTGGCCGCGACCTCAGGGCAGCGCACCGCCGGCGGGAAAAGGCGCGCGGCGAAACACTCGTTTCAACAGCCCCTGCAATGCGATCGCGGTTCGCACGCCTGGTCCACGAAAATTTCGCTTTTGTTTTTCCGAATTCTGTGAAATACTCCGCCCGTCCCGCCTCGCCATGAGGGGCGCTTCGCGATCGTCACGAACGTGGAGGCGGGATGCGATGGGCGCAGCTCTGCCGCAGCATGGCCTTGCCGTGCGGACGAACGGCAGGATGCGCCGGCGAAATCGTGTGGTCCTGGCCTCCCGATGCTGAGGTCAAGCCGGCTGAGATGATGATCGGCCGGCGACGGGGGCAACAAAGCCCGGTCCCCGAGGAGAGCACGTATAAGCCGGAAAACCGTTGCGCAGGGAAGGCCGGGATCGTCCGGCTGAGCCTGTGGTTCCTGCCCCGTGCACTTCTTCACGCACGGGGGCCGCGGGTATCAGCGGATACCCGGCCTTCCCTGCGCCCTCTGTTCAAAGAGGGACACCGTACGATCATCACCCGGGCGCGCAACGCGCCGCGGGATCGCGATGACATGCTGTTTGACATTCATATCAGAACGCCACGCGCATGACCCCTGCACGTGAGCGTCACTTGCCGTCGTCGAGATGGACCAGCACCGCCGCGTTGGCGATGATGATGGCGTCGCTGCCGGCCTCGGCCGCAATCTCCAGCCCGCCTTTGACCGCGGTCACGGTCACCGTGCCATAGGGCAGCTCCTTGGCCACTGCAGCGGTGTCGACAGCCTCCGGGTTCGGCACGCCGATGGTGACGTCCACGAACATGTCCTGCGGCGTCTTGCCGACCATGCGGAAGAAGCCGAGGCTGGAATGGCGGATCGCGTCCGACACCGCGCGCTTGGCCGCCTTGGTGGCGTCGCGGCCGTGGACGTCGACGCCCATGCCCATCTCGGTGATACAGCGGACGCGCGCCATGTCGTGTTTCCCTCGGTTGCTTGCCTCGTACGCCATGCGACCTTAGCCAACGGCGCGGCCGACGCAAGCCGGGTGGACATCAAGCGCCCCCGCCACAGAAAATGGTCATCTGATGCCGACATATATCGTGCAAGATGATGCGCTGGACGAACCTGAGAACAAGGTCTTCGAATGATGTTCCTCCCCGTCTTTCCCGTGATGGCGATCCATCGGCCGGATCCGGCTGGCATGGCTGACCACGAGGAACATTGAAGGAGAACGCCAATGGGTTTTTCACACACGCTGGGCGGCGCGCGCTACCGGTTCGACGACCTCAGAACCTTGCTTGCGAAGGCAACGCCGTTGCGCTCGGGCGACGTGCTGGCGGGCCTCGCCGCGGAGGATGTCGCCGAACGCGTGGCGGCACGGATGGCGCTCGCCGAGCTGCCGCTGCGCCATTTCCTCAACGAGGCCGTCATCCCCTACGAGACCGACGAGGTCACGCGGCTGATCGTCGACCAGCATGACGGCAAGGCGTTCGCTCCCGTCGCAAGCCTCACGGTCGGCGACTTCCGCGAATGGCTGCTGTCGGATGCGGCCGACGCAGATGCACTCAGCGGCGTATCGCCAGGGCTGACGCCGGAGATGGTTGCTGCGGTCTGCAAGATCATGCGGCTGCAGGACCTGGTGACGGTCGCGGCGAAATGCGAGGTCGTGACGCGCTTCCGCTGCACCATCGGCCTGCCGGGCCGGATGTCGACACGGCTGCAGCCCAACCATCCGCTCGACGATCCCAAGGGCGTCGCGGCCTCGATCCTCGACGGGCTGATGTACGGCGTCGGCGACGCGACGATCGGCATCAACCCGGCGAGCGACGACGTCGAGACGATGGTGCGGCTGCTCGACTTGATCGAGACCTTGCGGCTTGCCTCGCATGCACCGATCCAGTCCTGCGTGCTGGCCCATGTTACGACCGCGCTGAAGGCGATCGAGCGCCGCGCGCCGGTCGATCTCGTGTTCCAGTCGCTGGCCGGCAGCGAGGAGGCCAATCGCGGCTTCGGCATCACGCTGTCGCTGCTCGACGAGGCGCTCGCCGCGGCCGAAGGCCTGCAGCGCTGCCCCGTCGGGGGCAACGTGATGTATTTCGAGACCGGACAGGGCAGCGAGCTCTCCTCCGGCGGCCATTGCGGGGTCGACCAGCAGACCTTGGAGGCACGCTGCTACGCGGTCGCGCGGCGCTATCGGCCGCTGCTCGTGAACACCGTGGTCGGATTCATCGGTCCGGAATATCTCTACGACGGAAAGCAGATCATACGCGCGGGCCTGGAGGATCATTTCTGCGGCAAGCTGCTGGGGCTGCCGATGGGCTGCGACGTCTGCTACACCAACCACGCAGAAGCCGACCAGGACGACATGGATGCGCTGCTGACCCTGCTTGGCGTCGCCGGCTGCACCTACATCATGGGTGTGCCGGGCGCTGACGACATCATGCTGAACTATCAAAGCACCTCGTTCCATGACGCGCTCTATGTGCGCAAGGTGCTCGGCAAGCGCGCGGCGCCGGAGTTCGAGACCTGGCTCGCGGCCACCGGCCTCAGCGATGCCGGAGGCGAGCTGCGCTTCGAGCCGGCGCGGCTGATGCCGGCGCTGCCGCTGCTGGAGGCCAAGTGATGGGCGGCTCCGACAAGAGCGACTCGCCGGCAACGTCGTCATCGGACGATTGGCGCTGGCTGTCACGCTATACCGAAGCGCGGATCGCGTTGGGACGCTGCGGTCCTGGCCTGCCGACATCGGCACATCTCGCCTTCCAGGCTGCCCACGCCGAAGCGCGCGATGCCGTGCTGAAGCCGTTCGACGCCGAGCGCTTTGCCGCCGAGGCGACCGCGCATGGCTGGCCGGCCCTTGCCGTGCACAGCCGCGCTGCCGATCGCGCGACCTATTTGCAGCGCCCCGACGCAGGCCGCCTGCTCTCGCCCGCGTCGGAAGCGGTGCTGTCGGAGCCACGCGCGCCGGCCGACATCGTGCTGGTGGTCGCCGATGGCCTGAGCAGCCGCGCGGTGCAGGTCAACGCCCTGCCCGTGCTCGATGCGCTGATGCCGCGCCTGGCTGCAACCGGCCGACGGCTGTCGCCGGTGATCGTTGCTTCGCAGGGCCGCGTCGCGCTCGCCGATCATGTTGGCGAGCTGTTCGGCGCGTCGGCCTCGATCATCCTGATCGGCGAGCGCCCGGGCCTGAGCGCGGCCGATTCCCTTGGCCTCTATCTCACCTGGATGCCGCGCCGGGGCCGCGTCGATGCCGAACGCAACTGCATCTCCAACGTCCGCCAGGGCGGCCTCGCACCGGCGGATGCGGCGAGCCAGGCGGCCGAACTGATCCAGCGCATGTTCCTCCACCAGGCCGCCGGCGTCAGCCTCGCCCGGCTGCCGCAGCTGCCGGCGCCGGATGGAGATGGCGCGTCATGATGCCGGCGCAGTCCGAAACATCACACCGCGCAATAGCGGTCCTGGATATCCTTGTCGGCCAGCAGCGCCGCGGCGCTGCTCTCATGCACGACCTCGCCCTGGTCGATGATGACGGCGCGATCGGCGAGCCGCAGCGCCCATTCGACGTTCTGCTCGACCAACAGCAGCGTCTTGCCCTGGTCGCGCAATCGCCGGAACAGCACGCCCATCTCTTCGACGAGCACCGGCATGATGCCTTCGGACGGCTCGTCGAGCAGAACCATGCGCGGCCGCGCGATCAAGGCCCGCGCGATCGCCAGCATCTGCTGCTCGCCACCCGACAGCGTGACGCCCTCCTGATCCAGCCGCTCGTTCAATCGTGGAAAGGTCTCCGCAACCTCGGCGAACGCCGCGCGCTCCTCGATATCGGCGCTGGCGGCGACCAGCCCAAGCCGCAGGTTCTCGCGCACCGACAGGCCCGGCACGATGCGGCGCTCCTCCGGAACATAAGCGAGCCCGAGATGAAAGCGCTTGTGGGCCGCAAGCGGCAGCAGATCATGGCCGGCAAAGCGCACGCGCCCCGCGGCCCGGGGCATCAGCCCCATGACGGTGCGCAACGTCGTGGTCTTGCCGGCGCCGTTGCGGCCGACGAGCGCGACCACCTCGCCCTCGCTCACGCGCAGCGAGATGCCGTGCAGGACGTGGCTGGCGCCATACCAGGCCTGGAGGCCGTCGAGCTCGAGCAACGCGGTCTCAGCCATAGCCTTCACTCTGTCCCAGATAGACCCGGCGCACGTCGGGGTTGGATCGGATGTCCTCAGGACGACCGTCGGCGAGCAGCCGGCCGTGATGCAGCACCAGCACCCGCTGGCTCAGGCCGAGCACCATCTTCATCTTGTGCTCGACCAGCAGCACCGTGCGCTTCTCCGCCAGCCGCTCCAGCAGCGCCACCATCTCCTTGGTCTCTTCCGGCCCCATGCCCGCGGTCGGCTCATCGAGCAGCAGGAGCTCCGGTTCGGAGACCAGCGCAATGGCGATCTCCAGCGCGCGCTGCTGGCCATGGGCGAGATACTTCGCGAGTTCGCCGCGCCTGCCGATCAGGCCGACAGCCATCAGGGCCGCATCGGCGCGTTCGCCGAGTTCGGCAAGATCGGCGCGCTTGCGCCAGATGTCGTAGCTTACCCGCATCGCCTGGGCGGCGACCCGGACATTCTCGTGCACCGACAAGTCGGGAAAGATGTTGGTGATCTGGTACGAGCGCGAGATGCCCTGATGCACGAAGCGATGCTGTGGCAGGCCGTTCAGCTCGCGGCCCTTGAACCGCAGGGTGCCGCTGCTCGGCGACAGCGTGCCGGAGAGAATGTTGAAGAAGGTGCTCTTGCCTGCCCCGTTCGGGCCGATGATCGAGGTCAGCTCACCGGCCGCGAACGCGACCGAGATGCCTTCGAGCGCGACGAAGCCGCCGAAACGACGGCCGATCCCGTCGGCGCGCAGCAGCTCGGTGCTCATCGGCGTTGCCTCGCGATCGGCAGCACATCGAGGAACGTGCCCCAGATGCCCTTGGGCAGGAACAGCACGAACACGACAAAGATGGCGCCGACCACGATCTGCCAGTGCGGCGTCCACAACGACACGACGTCCTCCAGGATCAGGAAGACCGCGGCCCCGACGAACGGCCCGAAGAAGCTGCGTGCGCCGCCGAGCAGCACCATCATCACGATCATGCCGGAGGTCTGGTAGTGCAGGATGTCGAGCGGAACGATGGACAAATGCAGGGCCGACATGCAGCCGCCGACGGCGGAGATGGCGCCCGACAGCATGAACACGATCAGCTTGCAGCGCTCGACGTCGTAGCCGCAGGCCCGCGCGCGCTGCTCGTTCTCGCGGATCGCCTCGATGACCGCGCCGAATGGCGAGTTGAGGATGCGCGACTGCACCCAGATCGCGATCGCCGCGAGCACCATCAGCACGTAATATTTGTTCACCGGATCGAGGAAGTTGATCTGCGCGCCGAACAGACCGATGTGGTCGACCGTGAAGCCGCGCAGCCCGTTCTCGCCGCCGGTGAAGGAGGAGGCCTGCAGCGCCACGTAGTAGACGAGTTGCGCCAGCGCGAGCGTGACCATGGAGAAATAGATGCCGCGGGTGCGCGTCGAGATCGTTCCGATCAATGCGGCGAGCGCCATGCTCGCCGCGATCGCCAGCGGCACTGCGGCAAACCACGGCAGGCCCCAGCGGCCGATGGCGATGCCGGTCAGATACGCGCCGGTGCCGAAGAAGGCGGCGTGGCCGAACGACAGCAGCCCGGTGTAGCCGAACAGGAGGTTGTAGCCCATCACCACGACGCCGTAGATCAGGACGTTCACGGCGAGCGCCTTCGACGGCAGCAGCCAGGGCAGCAGCGCCAGCGCGACCAGCGAGACCAGCACGCGGTGATCCGCGAGAAGCGCGAAGAGGCGCTGCGCCTGAGGAAGCGGCGGTGCTTCGCCGGTCGAATGCACCGTCATCACGCTCTCCCCTTGAGGCCGAACAGACCCTGTGGCCGGATCAGCAGGACCGCGGCCATGAGCGCGAACATCACGATCGTCGCCATCTCGGGCGCAAACAGCGCGACCATGCTGATGCAGATGCCGACCATCAGCCCCGCGACCACGGCGCCGACGATCGAGCCGAGGCCGCCGATCACGGTGACGACGAAGGCCTCCGCCAGCACCAGCGTTCCCATCTCGGGATTGACGCTGCGCATGGGTCCCGCCAGCACCCCGCCGAGCGCGGCAAGGCCGACGCCCAGGCCGAAGATCGCGAGCCACGCCTTGCCGATGTCGACCCCGAGCACCCGCATGATCAGGGGATCACGGGCGCCGGCCCGCACGATCAGGCCGACCCGGGTCTTCTCCAGCATCAGCCAGAGCACCAGCAGCACGACGGCGACCAGCGCGATCACGAACAGACGATATTTGGGGAAGAAGCCGACGCCGAGATCGACGACGCCGATCAATTGGGACGGTGTCGGAAACGGAATACCGTCGCTGCCGAACACGATGCGCACCCCCTCGACCAGGATGTAGCTGAGACCGAAGGTGAGCAGCAATGGATCATCGATCGACCGGCCATACAGGCGCCGGACCAGGACGAGTTCGATCAGCATGCCGAACGCGCCGACCAGAATTGGGGCGAGCAGCAAGCCCCACCAGAAGCTGCCGGTCAGCGATGCCAGATACAGACCGGCATAGGCCCCGATCATGAACAGCGCCCCATGGGCGAAATTGACCACGCCGAGCATGCCGAACACGATGGTCAGGCCGAGCGCAGTGATGACCAGCACCGCCCCAAGGGCGATGCCGGAAAACAGCTGCATGATGATCAGCGAGAGGTCCATGCGATCAGGATCAGGTGGCGTGGCCGAGTTCGCCGCAGCTGCGCAGCATCTCGTCCGCCCCGGGATCGCTGGCCACGATCGCGAACAGGTCGTTCTCGCTCGCCATCGCCGACTTCTTCTTGGATTCCAGCACAAGCACCGACTGCACCGACTGGTGGTCGCATTTGCGGTAATGCTGCGGGCCCTTGGTCATATCGTATTGCAGCCCCTCCAGCACCGCGACGACCTTATCGGTGTCGGTGCCACCGGCGGCCTGCATCGCCTGCAGCAGCGAGCCGACGCCGGAGTAGCCATAGGCGCCGTAGTCGGTCGGGATCGCGCCGCCATTGGCGGCCCGGAACGCCTTGTTGAACTCGGCCGCGGTCTTGTTCTGTGTCTCAAGACCCCAATAATAGTTGGCGCCGCCGACGACGTCCTCGAACACGTCGGGCCCGACGGCGAGGCGCTGATTGTGCAGGATCACCGGCACCACGATCTTCATCTGCTGCTTGATGCCGAAATCCACCGCCTGCTTGATCG
Organism: Bradyrhizobium sp. HKCCYLRH1030; assembly: GCF_051168395.1. NCBI lineage: Bacteria > Pseudomonadati > Pseudomonadota > Alphaproteobacteria > Hyphomicrobiales > Nitrobacteraceae > Bradyrhizobium > Bradyrhizobium sp. HKCCYLRH1030. The sequence continues at coordinate 845,131 of NZ_JBNPUY010000001.1, forward strand.
CGTTGGCCTGGTCGCGGCCGAAATTGCTGATGCACAGCACGTCCGGCCGCAGCGACATCAGCCGCGGCATGAAGGTCGAATAGTCGGCCGCACCGAACGGATGCAGGATCTCGCCGACGCTCTCGGCACCGATCGCCGTCTGCGCCCGCTTGAAGCCGCGCAGCATCTCATGGCCATAGGCATAGTCGGCCACGAGGTGGGCGACCTTCATGCCCTTCTTGATGGTCTGCCGCGCCACGGCGGCCGTGGTCATGTGCGGGTTCAGCGCCTCGTGGAAGGTATATTTGCTGAAATCCTTGGCCTCGTTGATGGTGTCGGACTGGCTGATCGACACGTAGATCACGCCGCGGGCGCGCGTCACCTCGTTGACGGCAAGCTGGACGGCGCTGGAGAGCGCGCCGACGATAGCATGCACCTTGTCCTTCTCGATCAGCTCGAGCGTCCGTGTCGCCGCCTCGCCGGCGTTGAGCTTGTCGTCGCGCACAAGCAGCTCGACCTTGCGGCCGGCGACGCCGCCCTTGTCGTTGACCAGCTTGACGGCGAGTTCGGCGCACTTGACCTGGTCACGCGCCTCGGCGGCGAACGGACCGGTCAGCGGCGTCGGAAAGCCGATCCGGATGGTGTCATCAGCGGCGCGTCCCAGGCGCGGCATCGCGAGCGCGGCGACACCTGCCGACATCCCCATCAGCGCCGTACGGCGGGATATTCCTGTGCGTCGCAGCCTTGTCTCGTAGTTTGGCATGATCTCCTCCCTCATTCGTTTTTCTTAGAACCGGTTGAGCGCCTTGAGCACGCGCGCAGGCGTGACGGGAATGGTGTTGATGGAAGCGCCGAAGGGCATCAGCGCATCATTGACCGCATTCAGCACACAGGCCGACGCGGCCGCGGTGCCAGCCTCACCGCAGCCCTTTGCGCCGAGAATGGTGTCCGCCGTCGGCGTCTCGACGTGATCGATGGTAATGTCTGGCATCTCCATCGCCATCGGCACCAGATAGTCGGCCATCGACCCGTTGAGCAACTGGCCGGTCTCACCGTAACGGCACTCCTCGAACAGCGCAGCGCCAAGACCCTGCACGACACCGCCGCGCAACTGCTCGTCGACCAGCATCGGGTTGATGATCCGGCCGCAATCCTCGACGACATAGTGCTTCAGCAGCTTGATGAAGCCGGTCTCGACATCGACTTCGAGGTAGCAGCCCTGGATGCCGTTGGTGAAGGCAAAGGGGTAGCCCTGGGGCGCGAAATGATGGCTGACAGTCAGCTGCGCCTGAGTGCCCGGTGGCAAGGTGTCGGACCGGAAATAGGCGATGCGCGCGATCTCGGCGACTGGGATACGCGGCTGCCCCGTCGCGACAGAGGTGATCTGGCCGTCGACGACGTCGAGCGCGGCGGGCTGCTCCTGCAGCACCAGCGCGGCAATCTCCAGAATGTTCGCCTTGAGCTTCCGCGCGGCCTGCAGTGCCGTTTCGCCACCGATGCCCGCACCGCGGCAGGCCCAGGTCGCACCACCATGTGGCGTGACCTCGGTATCGCCGGTGATGATCTTGACGTGCTCCTGGGCGAGGCCGAGCTGGTCGGCGACGATCTGGCCGATGATCGCCTCGGTGCCCTGTCCCTGCTCCGTCACGGAGATCGCGCAGCGCACCTCGCCCGACGGCGTCAGGCTGACGGTCGCGCCATCCTGCGAGGAAATGCGCGCGCCGCCGACGCCGTAGAACGCAGGGCTCGGATTGGTGATCTCGACGAAGGTCGCAATGCCGATGCCGCGATAGATGCCGCGCCGACGCAGCTCGGCCTGCTCGGCGCGGAGCGCGTCATAGTCCATGATCCCGCGCAGCCGCCGCAGGCAGACTTCGTGCGACAGCGCCTCGAACCTGTAGCCGGTCGGCGATGCCGTCGGATAGGCGCTGTCGACAATCACGTTCCTGGCGCGCATCGCGAATGGATCGAGCCCGACGCGGGCAGCAGCGAGATCCACCATGCGCTCGGTGACCGCGCAGGCGATGGGATGTCCAACCGCGCGATACTGGCTGGTCTGCACCTTGTTCTGGAACACGACCTCGAGCGCGGCGCGGTAGGATTTGAAATCATACGGCGCACCGATCAGGCGGATGACCTGATTGCCTTCGACGACGCTGGTGCGCGGATAGGTCGAGAACGCGCCGATCGCCGTGGCATCGTGGACGTCCATGGCAAGGATCTTGCCGTCGGCGTCGACGGCCATGCGCGCGCGGACGTGGTGATCGCGGGCATGAATATCCGACACGAAGGACTCGATGCGATCGGCGACGTATTTGACCGGGCGCCCGAGCAGGATCGACAGCCCGACAACCGCCATGTCCTCGTGGTAGACATGCAGCTTCATGCCGAACGACCCGCCGATATCGGGCGCGATCACGCGCACGCTGGCTTCCGGGATGCCGTAGTGGCGAGCGTACAGATCCTGGAACTGGTAGGGCGTCTGCGTGGCGTGGTGCACCGTCAGCGCGCCGCTCTCGGAATCATAGTCCGCGACGATGGCCCGCGGCTCGAGCGTGACCGGGGTATGACGGCCGAAGCTGAATTCTTCCTCGATCACATGCGCGGCCGACGCGAAGGCCTCATCGACGCGGCCGCTGTCGAGCTGCGTGCGGAAACAGATGTTGGACGCCGCAACCGGATTGACCAGCGGCATCCCCGGCCGACGCGCGGCGTCGAGATCGACCACCGCCGGCAGCTCCTCGTAGTCGACCGAGATCAGCTCCAGCGCATCCTCCGCGATCGCCCTGCTCTCGGCGACCACGGCAATCACGGCCTGCCCAGCCCAGACGACGCGATCCAATGGCAACGGCAGCTGCGGCTCGGACATCATGCCCTTGAAATGATCGAGCGTCCCGGTCCACGGTGTGCAGATCTTCGCCAGATCGGCGCCGGTCGCAACCAGATGCACGCCCGCAAGCGCCCGCGCCGCATCGACCTCGATGCCGGTGATCCGTGCATGAGCATACGGGGTGCGCAGGAAGGCGGCATACAGCATGCGCGGCAGGCGAATGTCGGTCACATAGCGCCCGCGTCCGGCGAGCAGCCGCTTCGCATTCGGTCGCGGCACGGAGCGGCCGATATAGGAATTCGGGCGGTCCAGCGACGTCAGCGGCGGGCTCATGGCGACGAGCCCTCCGCGCCCTGCGATGCCGTTGCTGCCCGTGCCGCGGCGACCGCGGCGATGGCGTCGACGATCGCTTCATATCCGGTGCAGCGGCAGAAATTGCCCGAGAGCGCGTCGCGAATGGTCTCGCGACTCGGCCGTGCCACGTGGGTCAGCAGCTCATGAGCGGTGATCAGCATGCCCGGCGTGCAGAACCCGCATTGCAGCGCATTGCGCCGATGAAACTCGGCTTGCAGGTCGGCGATCACGCCGCTCTCCGAGAGCCCCTCGATCGTATCGATCCGCGCGCCATCGGCCTGCACGGCGAACATCAGGCAGCCATGCACGGCAGCGCCGTCGAGCTGAACCAGGCAGGCGCCGCAGGCCCCCATCTCGCAACCGGCATGCGTGCCGGTCAGCTCGAGCTGCTGGCGAAGACAATCCACCAGCGTGTCGCGAGGCGCGACGTCACACGCCACCTTGCGGCCGTTGACGATGAGGCGAATGCGGACCTGCTCCTCGGTCTCGATGTCGACCGGCGGGCTCATGCGGCTTCTCCGATCCGTCCCAGCAGCCGGCCGAGCAGAACGCGCGCCAGATGCAGACGCATCGCCGCCGGAACATCGTCGCTGTCAGCGGGCGCGAGATCGGCGTCGAGCGCCGCCTGCGCCGCCGCAATCCGTGCAGCATCGATCCGGTTGCCGGTGAGCGCTGTCTCCGCATGCCTCGCACGGGTCGGGACGTCGCCGACCGAAAAGAATGAAATGCCTATGCGCTCGATCAGATCGCCCTGGCAGGTCGCGAGCAGGCCGCAACCGACCAGTGCATAGTCGCCGCGCCGGCGGGCCAGCTCATCGAACGCAATGCGCTGGCCGGCTTGGAAGAGAGGAACATGAACCGCGACGAGGATCTCGCCGGGCGCGATCGCCGTCTCGAAAAGATCGATGAAGAAGTCATCGGCTTTGACGCGGCGCCGGCCGGACGCGCCGGCAATCTCAATCTCGGCGTCGAGCGCCAACACCATCGCCGGAAACTCGGAGGCTGGGTCGGCCAGCGCGACACTGCCGCCAAAGGTCCCGCGATTGCGGATGGCAGGATGCGCAACGAACGGCGCTGCGGCGCGCAACAGCGGCGCAAACTCAGCGATCAGCGGATCGGTCAGCATCTCGCAGTGCCGGGTCAAGGCGCCGATCCGCAACCATTCGCCGTCCCGCGTGATGCCGCGCAGCTCTGCAATGTGGTTGATATCGATCAGAATTCGCGGGGCCTGAAGACGCAACGCCAGTGCCGGAACCAGACTCTGCCCCCCAGCAATGAAGCGCACATCGTCGCCCGCGCCCGCATGAGCTTCGAGCGCCTCGCCGATCGTGTGTGCACGAAAATAGCTGAAAGCCCTCGCTTTCATCCGTTTCCTCACCGCCAGGGCTCGCCAGCCCGGATTCCCAAATTTGTGACCATCTGGTCTCAAAAGAGTTGCACGCAGCGGCACCGCGGTCAACCAGAAACGAACGATTGGTCACAAATCAGCTTTCGGCTATCAAGCAGGCTGTCGCCGCAATCGATAGAGACCATGGCTAGGACCCCGAAGACAGCGAGCGCTGAGACAACAGGCCGAGTTGATGGACGCCCGCGCAGGTCCGAGAACCGTCCTCAGGCGAGGCGCCGCAACATGCGCGCCGCCGACCGCGAGCGCGTGATCGTGGATGAAGCGATCCGCTTTTTCGCCGAGCGCGGCTTCGAAGGCCAGACGCGGGAGCTCGCCAAGCGCATGGGCATCGCGCATTCGGTGATCTACCGGCACTTCCCCAGCAAGGAAGCCCTGATCGAGCGCGTCTATCAGGAGGTCTATCTCAGCCGCTGGTCGCAGGACTGGGGCCCGCTGATCCGCGATCGCAGCCTTCCACTCAAGGCGCGACTGACCGGCTTCTATCTCGACTACGTGGCACGCGTGTTCGAATACAACTGGGTGCGGATCTTCGTGTTCTCCGGCATGAAGTCGTTCGGCATCACCGGCCGCTATCTCGACCTCGTCCGGCACGAGATCATCGAGCCTGCCGCGATCGAGCTTCGGCATGAACTGCAGCTGCCAGACGCCGCCACCTGCCCTCTCGGCAGCCGCGAGACGGAGATGTTCTGGGGACTGCACGGACGCATCTTCTATCTCGCGATCCGAAAGTTCATCTACGAGACACCGGTTCCATCAGATCTCGAGCAGACCGTGCGTGATGCGATCGACCTCTTCATGGACGGCGCCAGACTGGCGCTCCCTCGGCTCCTGCGCGACGATCAGGCCGGACCAGCACGATGATCCGGCCCGTCGTCGATGACCGTCACGCCGTCCGGCCGCGCCCGCCCTTGATCTTCGCGGCGACGAGATAGGACAGCGGCATCGCGACGACGAATCCGACCAGCGCCGCCAACGGCAGGTCCTTCATTGGACTCGCAACCAGCCCCTGCACCGTCAACAATGCCGTCACCGCGCTGCCTGCAAGCACGGTGCCCAGCATGACCCAGATGAGAATTGCGACCTTGAACATCTGTCTTTCTCCGTCAGTAGGAAAGCTTCCGATCCCTTGACGCGAGAATGCTCTGCCTGCGGCTTCGAACCGGCATTGATTTGGAACAACCGGACTCAGCAATCGAGGGAGGAGCGACCTGCTCCTCCCTCGATCAATCCCGATGAGCCGACAGAATGTCGCCGACGCCTTACAGTCGGCGATCGAACGACGCTGCTCTATCGTGTCCCCGGAACGAAGTGATCGCGCTTGCTGACCGACGTCCCGGTCGCCGGATCCGTGATCTTGATCTCGATGTCCACCGGCGCCGAGGGAAGGTCGGCCCCCTTGGCCTCGATCGACATGCGGATCTCGCGGGTCTGATCCTGGCCGACGTCGATCACCATACGACCGTCCTGCTCGCGCGTTTCGCCGGCCACCGTCACCTTGGCGTTCGGAAGCCCCACGACGTCCAGCACGAAGTCGCGCGGCCCGCGCTTGTTGAGCAGACGAACCGTGTAGTCGTTGCGGACGCCGCCATCCGACAACTGCACGAACAGCGGGTTACGTTCATGCAGCACGTTGATGCCCATCGTGCCGCGCGTCACCAGCGAGTACAGCATGATCCCGCCGACGATCGCGATGAAGGTCGCATAGATGATCGTGCGCGGTCGGATGATCCGGTAGATCTCGGGCTTGCCTTCCTTGCGGCGCTGGACGTTGATGTCGGTGTCGTAACCGATGAGGCCCGTCGGACGGCCGATCTGGGTCATCACGCTGTCGCAGGCATCGATGCACAGGCTGCACTGGATGCAGCCGAGCTGGATGCCGTGGCGGATGTCGACGCCGGTCGGGCAGACGTTGACGCATTGATGGCAGTCGATGCAATCCCCGGCGGGTGCGCCCTGCAGCCGTGCAGCTTCCGCCTTCTTGACCGACATGCGCGGCTCGCCGCGGTCGCCCTTGTAGGTGACGTTGAGCGCCCACTCGTCGGTCAGCGCCGCCTGGATGCGCGGCCACGGGCACATGTAGATGCAGACCTGCTCGCGAGCGTGGCCGGCGAACACATAAGTCGTCGCCGTCAGGATGCCGATCCAGAGATAGGCGGTGAACGGCGCCTGGAAGGTGGCGAGGTCCTTCACCAGGGTCGGCGCATCGTCGAAATACAGCACCCAGGCGCCACCGGTCCACCAGCCGATCATGATCCAGAGGAAATGCTTCAGCGCGGCCTGGCGGATGTGGGTGAAGGTCCAGCCGCGCTTGTCGCTGAGCATGCGCTCACGGCGGTCGCCCTCGGCCCAGCGCTCGACGGCGTAGAACAGGTCGGTCCACACCGTCTGCGGACAGAGATAGCCGCACCACAGCCGGCCGGCGACCGCGTTCATCAGGAACAGGGCGACCGCCGCGATGATGAGCAGGCCGGTGAAGTAGTAGACCTCCTGCGGCCACAGCTCGATGAAGAAGAAGTAGAACCGGCGATGCGGGAAATCGACCAGCACCGCCTGGTTCGGCATGCCGGGTCCGCGATCCCAGCGGACGAAGGGCAGCAGGTAGTAGATGCCGAGCGTGATGCACAGGATCGTCCACTTGATGCGCCGGAAGCGGCCGTGCACGGCCGCCGGATAGACCTTGTCGCGCGCCTTGTAGAGCGGCCCGACGATATAGGTTTCGTCCGAGTCAGCCATGATATCCCCGCTTCATCTTGCCGTCCTTCCGACCGATTCAGGAGAACGCGTTGCCGCTTTTGAGCCCCAGCTTCTTGAAGACGATCGCCGCCGGGCAGAAGCCCGTGAACGAGGCCTGGATCATGTTCACGCCCGCAAAGGCCGCCAGCAAGAACCAGTAGGGACTGACGTACCAGCCCAGCGTCAGGCTGAGCAGGACGACGACGCCCGCGAAGGTGAGAACTGCTTTGTCGACGTTCATGACATACTCCTTCATGGTTGCATTTGAGCGTAATCAAGCAAGTGCCGGCCCGGCCGTACGGCTACTGCCGCAGGCCGGACAGTGTCCAGGCGACGATTCGTTGCGAGTCCATCGCACCCGAGATTCGCGCCAGCTCCCGCCCCTGCTGCAGCAGCAGCATGGTCGGAATTCCGGAGATGCCGAGCCGCGCCGACACCTCCGGCGCCTCGTCCGAGTTCAGCTTCAGAAGCTGCACACGCGGCTCCAGCTCTTGCGCAGCGCGCGCGAACATCGGCGCCATCGCGCGGCACGGGCCGCACCATGGCGCCCAGACGTCGACGAGCAGCGGCAGACTGCTATGCGCGACATGGCGTTCGAACGCGGCCTGGTCGACCTCGATCGGATGGCCGCTGAACAGCGGCGTATGACACTTGCCGCATTTCCCCTGCGTCGGCGCCCGGTCCGCGGGCAGACGGTTGATCTGCCCGCAATGGCCGCACACGATCTGCAAACCGTTGCTCATGTGCCGGTCCTGACTTCCTTGATCTTGGCGATGTTGAGCCGGTCGAGCAGGAACTTTTCGTAGAACGGCTCGGGCGTCCCGCGCCTCATCTTGCGCAGGAAGTACTTCTCGAAGGCGACCTTGGCATAGTGCACCCACTCTCCCTTCGACGACCAGTTGACGTTGCGCGGCGGGATCTGCGGCTGGGCCAGGAAGGCGACGCCGGAATCGCCGAAATCGGCAAGACAGATCGCGTTCCAGGTCGGCTCGGCTTTGGGCTCCTGGCCGCGCAGCAGCGCCCCGATGTTCAAGGCCGTCGCCGTCACCATCGATTCGATCATGAAGCCGGTCTTGGGCACGCCGACCGGCACCGGAGTCGGCCCGATCGGCGGAATCGCAACGCAGACGCCGATGGCAAACACGTTGGGGAAGGTCGGATTACGCTGATGCTTGTCCACGACAACGAAGCCGCGGGGATTGGTGAGCTTGTCGATGCCGCGGACGGCCCCCACGCCGCGAAAGGCGGGCAGCATCATCGAATAGGCAAACGGTAGCTCGTGCGTCTTGCGGACGGTGCCGTCGTCGGCGACCTCCTCCACGAACATGCGGCCATCCTCGACCTTGGTGACACGCGCGCTGGTGATCCACTTGATGTGCTTTTCGCGCATCTCGCTTTCCAGCAGACCCTTGGTGTCGCCGACGCCGTCGAGGCCGAGATGGCCGATATAGGGCTCGGACGTCACGAAGGTCATCGGCACCTGATCGCGCATCTTGCGCCGGCGCAGCTCGGTTTCCAGGATGAACAGGAATTCGTAAGCGGGGCCGAAGCATGAAGCGCCCTGTACCGCACCGACGATCACCGGCCCGGGTTTCTCGGCGAGCCTGTCAAAGGCCGCCTTGGCATGAGCGGCGTGGTCGACGTGGCACACGGATTGCGTATGCCCATCGGGTCCAAGCCCCGGGATTTCGTCGAAGGCGAGTTCGGGACCGGTGGCGACGACGAGATAATCGTATGCCACCATGCCGCCGTCCGTCAGCTCGACCTGGTTCTCGGCCGGATGCACGCGCTTGGCGCCCTGCGTCAGCAGCCGGATGCCCTTGCGCTGCATGACGTCGACCAGATCGATCTCGATCTCGTCGCGCTTGCGCCAGCCCACGGCCACCCAGGGGTTGGATGGCACGAAATGATAGGAGGGGCCCTGCGAGACGACGGTCACGCGATCCTCCTTCCTCAGTTGCGGCAACATTTCATAAGCCATCAGCGAGCCGCTCAGCCCCGCCCCGATCACCACGATTTCCGCCATTGGGATCCTCCATCCGCACTTGATTCATTCTTGCTTCATGTCACCGCGGCGCCGCCGCCGGCCTTGACTATATATTCGAATATCTGTATATACGCAACTATGAAAATTAACGCTGACATCATGGAAGCGGCGGCGGACCAGGCCAGCGACCTGCTGAAGGCGCTGTCGAACCGCCATCGCCTCCTGATCATCTGCCAGCTGGTCGACGACGAGCGGTCGGTCGGAGAACTCGCCGAGTTTCTCGGCCTGCGCGATTCGACCGTGTCGCAGCACCTGGCGCTCCTGCGCAAGGACGGCCTGGTCACCGCCAGGCGCGAGGGGCAGACGATCTACTATTCGATCACAAGCGATCCGGCCCGCGAGGTCCTCAAGACGCTCTATCAGGTGTACTGCGGGCCGAGACCGTCACCGAGACTATGAGGATGCCGGACCGGCATCTTGACCGATATCAAACGGGAACTCCCATCCAGGTGAGATGTCTGCAGCCGGCTGCGGACGGCTCGCCCGAACCTCACAAATCGAATCAAACCAGACAGGAATAGGCTGATGCGCAGATTATCGGTCCTGAGCTTGATCGCCGCGATGGCGTGGCAGGCAGCACCGGCCCTTGCGGAGACGCTGACGGTGGCGCCGCGGCAGGTCGCCGACGAGAAGGCGGTGTTCGCGACGGTGGAGAGCATCAGCGTGGTCCCTGCCCGCGGCCGCATCGGCGGCACCATCGTGCAGCTTTCGGTGCGCGAAGGCGACCCAGTCAGGCGCGGCCAGCCCATCGCCTTGATCGGCGACGACAAACTGGCCCTGCAGATCAAATCGCTCGACGCCCAGATCGAAGCGCTGCAGGCGCAAGCGAACCAGGCGCAGATCGACTTCACCCGCACCGAGGGCCTCGTCGAGCGCGGCACCCTGCCCCGCATCAAGCTCGACGAGACGCGCACGGCGCTGAACGTCGCCGAGAACGGGCTGCGGGCTAAGACCGCCGAGCGTGCCGTGGTCAACCAGCAGATGACTGAGGGCCAGGTGCTGGCTCCCGATGACGGCCGCGTGTTGAAGAAGTTGGTTGCCGTCGGATCTGTGGTTCTGCCCGGAGATCCCGTGGTCACGGTGGCGCAGCAGAACTTCAAGCTGCGACTGCGCGTGCCCGAGCGCCACGCTCTCTTTCTCAAGGCCGGCGACAAGGTCCGGGTCGACGGTGCCGAGTTCGGCGACAGCGCCGACAAATGGGGGGTGATCGACCTGGTCTATCCGCAGATCGAGGAAGGCCGTGTCGTGGCCGACGCGATCGTCTCCGGTCTCGGCCAGTATTTCGTCGGCGACCGGCTCCGGGTCTGGATCTCCGGCGGCCAACGCGATGCCTACGTGATCCCGCAGCGCTACGTCACAACGCGGTTCGGCATCGATTATGTCCAGTTGCAGCAAGGGACGCAGAAGGTGAGCGTTCCGGTGCAGCGCGGCCGCGCTCTGCCGAGCGCCGATCTCCCCGATGGACTTGAAATCCTGTCCGGCCTGCGCGCCGGCGACCAGTTGGTGCAGCCGTGAAACTCGGACTCTCAGGCAAGCTTACCCAGGCGACCATCGCCTCGCCGCTGACGCCGCTGTTTCTACTCGCGGCGCTCGTGGTCGGCCTCATCGCCGTCGTCGTGATCCCGCGCGAGGAAGAGCCGCAGATCAGCGTGCCGATGGTCGACATCCGCGTCAGCGCCGACGGCCTGCGTGCGCCCGACGGCGTCGAGCTCGTGACCAAGCCGCTGGAGACCATCGTCAAGGCGATCGATGGCGTCGAACACGTCTACAGCCAGACCGAGGACGACCGTGTCATGGTCACCGCGCGGTTCCTGGTGGGGACCAAGTTCGAGGACGCGATCCTGCGCGTCCACGAGAAGCTACGCGCCAACCTCGACCGCATCCCCGTCGGCATTCCCGAGCCGCTGATCGTCGGCCGCGGCATCAACGACGTCGCCGTCACCGTGCTGACGCTGTCGCCGAAGCCGGAAGCCGCCGGGCGCTGGTCCGACAAGGACCTCTACGAGCTCGCCGACAAGCTGCGTGCGGAGCTGACCAAGGTCGACAATATCGGCCTGACCTATATCTCCGGCGGCGGCGCCCAGCAGATCCGGGTCGAGCCCGATCCGGAAAAGCTGTCGCTGTTCGGCGTGACTCTGCAGCAGCTCGTCGCCAAGGTGAAGGACGCGAACCGCTCTTTCCTGGCCGGAGACGTTCGCGACGGCGGTATCGTGCGCAACGTCGCCGCGGGCCAGACGCTCACGGGCATCCCGGACATCGGCCTGCTGCTGATCTCGACGCGCGACGGCCGTCCCGTCTATGTGCGCGACGTCGCCACCGTCGTCATCGGCCCCAACCTCGCAGAGCATCGCGTCTGGGATGACGCCCGCACCGACAAGGGCGACTGGCACCGGGTGCCGGCGGTGAGCCTCGCGCTCGCCAAGCGCGCCGGCGCCAATGCCGTGGTGGTGTCTCACGACATCGCGCAGCGCCTCGAAGGGCTGAAGGCCAGTCTCATTCCGAGCGACGTCGCAGTCACGGTGACGCGCGACTACGGCGAGACCGCCAACGAGAAGGCCAACGAGCTGCTGTTCCATCTCGGCCTCGCCACGATCTCGATCGTCGTGCTGATTGCGGTCGCCATTGGCTGGCGCGAAGCCCTCGTCACCTTCGTGGTGATTCCGACCACGATCCTGCTGACGATGTTCGCCGCCAATCTGATGGGCTACACGATCAACCGGGTCAGCCTGTTTGCCCTGATCTTCTCGATCGGCATCCTGGTCGACGACGCCATCGTCGTGGTCGAGAATATCGCGCGCCATTGGGGCATGCATGACGGCCGGCCGCGCCTGCAGGCCACCATCGAGGCGGTCGCCGAAGTCGGCAACCCCACCGTTGTCGCGACCTTGACCGTGGTCGCCGCCCTGCTGCCGATGCTGTTCGTGTCGGGACTGATGGGCCCCTACATGGCGCCGATCCCGGCCAACGCCTCGGCGGCGATGCTGTTCTCGTTTTTCGTCGCCATGGTGGTGGCGCCGTGGCTGATGCTGCGGCTGGCGCCGAGGTCCACCAGCGCCTCGGCGGACTCTCACGACGCGCATGGCGAAGGCCGTCTCGGACGCATCTACCGCAGCGTCGCGCGCCCGATCGTCGCCAGCAAGCGCTCCGCCTGGATCTTCCTGCTCGGCGTCGGCATCGCCACCTTGCTGTCGATGACGCTGTTCGCCACCAAGTCCGTCACCGTCAAGCTGCTGCCGTTCGACAACAAGTCGGAGATCGCGGTGATGGTCGATCTGCCCGAAGGCGCGAGCCTGGAGGATACCGAGCGCACGCTGTTCGCGGCCACCGACATTGCGCATGGGCTGCCGGAGATCACGACCGTGCAGAGCTATGCAGGCACGGCAGCGCCGTTCAACTTCAACGGTCTCGTGAGGCACTACTATCTGCGGGAGCGGCCCGAGCTCGGCGAGCTCCAGGTCAATCTCGCCGCGCGCGGCGACCGCAAGCGCGCGAGCCACGACATCGCGCTCGAGCTGCGCCAGCGGCTGAAGAGCATCCCTGTGCCGGCCGGCACCAGCATCAAGGTGGTCGAAGTGCCGCCCGGGCCTCCGGTGCTCGCCACCCTGCTGGCGGAGATCTACGGTCCGGACGCGGCGACCCGGCGCGCCGTCACCACCGAACTCAAGAAGGTCTTCGCCGACGTTCCCTTCATCGTCGACATCGACGATTCCATCGGTCAGCGACGGCCGCGTCTGCGACTGTCGATCGACCAGGACAGTCTCGAGTTCTTCGGTGTCGAGCAGCGCGACGTCTACGACACGATCCAGACGCTGTTCGGCGGCGTCTCGGTCGGCTACTCGCATCGCGGCGAAGACCGCAATCCGATCGAGATCGCCGTGCGTCTGCCGAAGCACGACAAGAGCTGGAGCCAGGCCCTGGCCTCGACGCCGGTGCCCGCCAACACGGTGCCCGGCAGCAAGACCGTCGTCGAACTCGGCCAAGTCGTGAAGGCCACCATGGAAGAGGGGTCGCCGATGATCTTCCGCCGCGACGGCCGCTTTGCCGACATGGTGATGGCAGAACTCGCCGGCCGCTTCGAGGCCCCGCTCTACGGCATGCTCGCGGTCGCCGACCGGATCGACGCCCATGACTGGGGCAAGCTGCCGAAGCCCGTGATCGGCTTCCACGGCCAGCCCAAGGACGAGTCCCGTCCGACGCTGCTGTGGGATGGCGAATGGGAGATCACCTACGTGACCTTCCGCGACATGGGCGCCGCATTCGGCGCGGCCATCCTCGGCATCTACGTTCTGGTCGTGGCGCAGTTCAAGAGCTTCCGGCTGCCGCTGGTGATCCTGACGCCGATCCCGCTGACCCTGATCGGCATCCTGCTCGGCCACTGGTTGCTGGGCGCGCCGTTCACGGCGACGTCGATGATCGGCTTCATTGCTCTGGCCGGCATCATCGTCCGCAACTCGATACTGCTGGTCGACTTCATCCGGCACAGTGGCGGCGAGGGCAAGACCCTGCGCGACGTCGTGTTGGAGGCCGGCGCCGTGCGCTTCAAGCCGATCCTGCTGACGGCGCTCGCGGCGATGATCGGTGCTGCGACGATCCTGCTCGACCCGATCTTCCAGGGGCTGGCGATCTCGCTGCTGTTCGGCCTGGCCTCCTCCACCCTGCTCACCGTACTCGTGATCCCCGCGATCTACATCGCACTGCGCGAGCCCGGCAAACCCACCACGAAGATGTCGTAGGAGCTATCATGACCAAGCTGTACAGCGAGATCTGCAAGGACATCTCGGGTAACCTGAAGACGCTGCGCAAGGACATTCCGGACGTCATGCAGGGCTTCTCTGCACTGGCGAGGGCCGCCGCCGCTGATGGCGCGCTCGACAAGAAGACCAAGGAGCTGATCGCGCTGGCGATCGGGGTTGCCGTTCGGTGCGACGGCTGCATCGGCTTTCACGCGGAGGCGCTCGTCCGTCTCGGTGCAAGCCGGCAGGAGGTCGAGGAGACGCTCGGCATGGCGATCTACATGGGCGGCGGACCGTCGTTGATGTATGCCGCCGATGCGATTGCGGCGTTCGAGCAATTCCAGCAACAGGCAGCCGCCGCCTGAGCGCGGGTTCAGCCGCAGATATCGAGAATGGCCAGCATGTAGATGCGGATCATGTCGAGATAGTCGGGAATGTCGACGCGCTCGTCCGGCATCGTGTTGTAGCGGCCGCCCGGTCCGCAGACGATGCCCTCCATGCCGCCATAGGTATAAAGATGGCCGGCATCGGTGCCATAGAAGCAGCTCGGCGTCACCGGGCCTGTCGGCTGGGCGGCGCCGCGCACGACACGATAGGCATTGTTGACGGCACGGACGATCGGGCTGTCCGGCGCGACCTCGAACGGCGGCATGGTCGGCACGCCGGCGCGGTCCTCCGACATCAGATGGGCCTTCAGGCCGGGAAAACGCCCCTCCAGCGCATCGAGCTCGCGCCGCATGTCCGCGAGCGCGCCCTGCTCGGTCTGCCCAGGAGCGTAACGACCGGAGCCCTTGATGCGGACGAAATCCGCGACCTGCGGCGTTCGCCATTCGTGCAACTCACGACCGAGCGCGCCGTGCACGACGCCGACATGAACGCGGTTGATGGCCTCATGTGCCGGCGAACGCGCGCCGGAGAACCGCATCGCATTGAGGCGCGGAATGAGATCGCAGGCGGCGGTGATGGCGTCCACCGCCTCCTCGCGCTTCGACAGATGCCGCGTGTTGCCGACGAGCTCGATGATGAACATGAATGCCGCGGCATGCATCGTCATCGCCTTGAGGTCGGTTGGCTCGGAATTGATGAAATAGTCCGCGCGCAGCCCCTGCTCCAGCAACGAATAGGTGCCGACTCCGCCTTGCAGCTCGCCGACCACATAGGTCAGAACGACATCACCCCTCAGCCTGACGCCGGCCTCGATCAGCGTCTTGACCGCGCAGAAATAGGCGGCGTCGCCGGCCTTCATGTTTGACACGCCGATTCCGTAGACGAAGTCGTCGTCCACCTTCCCCGCCCAGGGATCGAGGGTCCAGCCCTCGGTCACCGGATTTGTATCGACATGGCCGTTGAAGAGCAGGCTCTTGCCGCCGCCGGTGCCGTGCCAGCGGCCGACCGCGTTGACACGGCCCTCGGCCCCGAACGGGGCGACGGCGGCATCCAGGCCGATCGCGCTCATCTGTTCAGCCATGAAGGTCGCGAGCTGCTTCTCGCCCTCGGTCTTCGAATAGCTCTTGTGCTGAACCATGCGCGACAGCAGCGCGAGCGAAGCTGGAATGTCGATGCGGGCGAGCAGGTCGTTGCGATCCATGGGGGCAATCCTTGCGGTCAGCCAACGGGCGCTGGCGAGGCCGCCATCAGCTCGCGGGTGTAAGGGTGAACGTCGTCTGCGCCGAAGGCATCGACGGCACGGCTGTCGACCAGCCGGCCGTGGCGCATCACGACGATGCGGTGCGCGATCTGCCTGATCAGGTTGAGATCGTGGGTGATGAAGAGATAGGCCGCACCCGTCTCGGCGCGCAAAGCCAGCAGCAGCTCGATGATCTGGGCCTGGACCGAGACGTCGAGCGGCGCCGTGATCTCGTCGCAGATCACCAGGCGCGGCCGCGCCGCAAAAGCACGCGCGATCGCGACGCGCTGCTTCTCGCCACCCGAGAGCTGGTGCGGCCAGCGCATGGCATACGACGCCGGCAGCCGGACCTGTTCGAGCAGGCGCGGCACGGCGGCGACGTCGCCGCCATAGAGCTTCAAGGGGCGCGACAGGATCTCACCGATCCGGTGGCGCGGATTGAGCGAGGAATCCGGGTGCTGGAACACGATCTGGACATCGCGCCGATAGGCACGGTTCATGTCACCGGCCCTGCGCAACGTTCGGCCGTCGAAGCTGATCGTGCCGTCGAAGCGGGCAAGCCCGGTGAGGGCGCGAGCGACGGATGACTTCCCCGAGCCGGATTCACCGACGAGGCCGACGATTTCGCCGGCACGGACGCGGACATCGACGGCCCTGGTCGCCGGTGGCGGAGCCGCACGGAACAGCCCGCCCATGCCGTAATGGACTTCGATGCCGCGTGCGTCCAGCACCAGGGCCGCGCCCGGCTGATCGTTCACGAGCCGCCGCTCCGGACGCGGCACGGCGGCGATGAGAGCCTTGGTGTAGGCGTGCTGCGGCGTCCTGAAGATGTCAGACGCGGGCACCTGCTCGACGATGCGGCCGTGCCGGATCACCGCGACACGATCGGCGACCCGGGTCATCATCGCGAGATCGTGCGAGATGTAGAGCGCAGCGACGCCCGTCTCCGCACGCAACCGCGCAAACAGCTCGATGATGCGGGCACCGGTGATGACGTCGAGCGCCGTCGTAGGCTCATCGAACAGGATGACATCGGGCCGGCACCCGAAGGCCGTCGCGATGACTACCCGCTGCTTCTCGCCGCCGGAGATCTCGTGCGGATAGCGCCGCAGCACCGCCACGGGGTCGCGCAGCTCGACATGGCCGAGCAATTCGATCGCGAGGTTCCTGGCGGCCCGCGCATTCAGATCGCGATGACGCATCAGCGCCTCGGTGATCTGGCGGCCGATGGTCAATGTCGGATTGAGCGCGGTCGACGGATCCTGGAACACCATGCCGATGCGGCGGCCACGGACCGCGGTCAGTCGCTTCAGGCTGAGGGACCGCAGGTCGAGGTCACCCAGACACAGGGAGCCCGAGACCTCGCGGGCATTGGCCGGCAGATGCCGCATCAACGCCCAAGCCAGCGAGCTCTTACCGGAGCCGGATTCGCCGACGAGGCCGAGCACCTCGCCGGGCGCGATCTCGAGCGACACGTCACGCAGCACCTCCACAGCGCCCGCCGGGGTGACGTAGTCCAGCCCGTAACCAGTGATGGCGAGCGCCGGCTTCATCGATCGTCCCTCGGATTCAGCGCGTCGCGCAGGGCATCGCCGACGAGATTGAAGGCGATCGCCGACAGCGCGATCGCGGCCGAGGGCGCGATGAGGATCCATGGCGCCCGGTGCATGTATTGGCGCGCATCGGCCACCATCAGGCCCCATTCCGATGCCGGCGGCTGTGCACCCAGGCCGAGGAAGCTGAGCGTCGCGAACAGCATCACCGCAAATGACACCCGGATGGTGGCCTCGATGATGATCGGGCCCATCACGTTCGGAAGCATCTCGCGGAAAATGATCTGCGATGCCGCTTCGCCGCGCGCGATGGCGGCCTTGACGTAGTCCTGACTGCGCACAGCAAGCGCCACGGAGCGCGTGACCCGTGCCATGCCCGGCGCGAACGCAAAGGCAATCGCGATCACCGCGTTGACAGCCCCATTTCCGAGCGTGCTGACCAGCAGCAGCGCCATGAGGAGACCGGGAATGGCCATCACAGCATCGTTGGTGCGCATGATGAATTCGTCGGCCTTGCCACCGAGATAGGCCGATGCGACGCCGATCACGGCGCCCATCGCGCTGCCGGCGAGCGTCGCCGCGAGCGCCATCGGAACGGTGGCGCGCGCGCCGGACAGCAGCCGGCTCAGCACGTCGCGGCCGAACTGATCGGCGCCCAGCCAGTTCTGCCATCCCGGCGGGCGGAAACGGCCGAGAAAATCCATCTTCTCCGGCCCATAGGGCGCGAGCCACGGGCCGAGGATGCAGACGATGGCGAGGGCAACGAGCAGCATCACGCTGATCGCCCCCTGCGGCTTGCGGATCATCCTGCCGAGCAGCTCAGTCATAGCTGATCCGCCTGTCGAGCAGCGCGTAGACGACATCCGCCAGCGTGTTGGTGATCGCATAGGTGACCGCCATGATCATCGCGCCGGCCTGGATCGACGGCAGATCGCGGGTGGTGATGGCGATCATCAATGCCCGGCCGATGCCGGGAATGGCGAAAATCTCCTCGATGACGATGATGCCGCCCAGGAGATAGCCGACGTCGAGCGCGACGATGGTGATGACCGGCAGCAGCGCGTTGCGCATCACATGCCGCACCAGCACCGTCCGCTCGGGCAGGCCTTTCAGCCGCGCCGCGCGGACGTAGTCGGACTGCAGCACGTCCAGCGTCTCCGAACGCATCATGCGCATCACATGCGCGACGAGAATGACCGAGACGGTCAGGACCGGAAGGATCAGATGGCGCAGCGCCGGCCCGGCATCCTCCAGCGGCGACACGTAGCCGGTCGCCGGCAGCCATGGCAGAATGTCGGTCAGCAGCAGCGCGAGCACGGTTGCCGTGACGAACTCCGGCAGGGAGACCCCGAGATAGGCGACCACGCTGGTGGCCGTATCCGCCGGCCGCCCCTTGCGGAGCGCCGCGAAGATTCCGAGCGGGACCGCGATCAGGAGGGTGACGACGAGTGCGCCCGCTGCCAGCAGCAGCGAGCGCGACAGCGCCGTCAGCATCTCCGGCGCGACCGGCAGGCCGGTGCGCATGGAGACACCGAAATTGCCGATGGCCGCGTGCGCGACCCAATGCGTGAATTGCAGCCAGACCGGGTCGTCGAGCCCGAGCCGGCTGCGAATTGCGGCCAGCGCCTCCGGCGAAGCGTTCTCGCCAAGCAGCGTCTGCGCTGCGTCAGCCGGTAGCGCCTGTGTGATGGCGAACACCAGCACACTGACGACGACGACCGTATAGACCATCAGGAGCAGCCGCCGCAGCAGCCAGGCGAATGACACCGCTCGGATCCCCGCCTCAGCCGCGCCTGGGCGCGCCTGCGCCGAGCGAGACGAGATCGAGCCGGAACACCGATCCGCGCGGATGCAGCTGGTATCCTTCCACATAGGCGCGCTGCGCCGCCAGGATGTCGAAGAAGACCGGAATGACCGACGGCACCTCCTCGCTCATCATCGTCTGGGCCCGCGCATAGAGCGCGGCGCGATTGGCATCGTCGGTCTCGCTACGCGCCGCATTGACGATCTCGTCGAAGCGCGCATTGTTCCAGCGTGTCTCGTTCCAGGCGGCATCCGAGGTGTAGAGCAGCTTGAAGATCGCGTCGGCGGTCGATTGCATGTTGTAGAAGCCAACGTAGAAATTGCCCTTCTTCCAGACCTGGTCGAGATAGGTCGCGTGCGGCATCGTCTGAACGTTGATGCGGAAGCCGGCGGGTGCCGCCATCTCACGGATCGCAACGCCAAGCTGCGTGCGCGTGTCCGGCTTGTCGGATGCCACCATCGTCAAGTCGATGCCGGAGGGATAGCCGGCATCGGCGAGCAATTGCCTGGCTTTCGCGATGTCGGGCTTCTTCAGCTTGCTGTCCTGATAGAACCGGTAGGCGGGGCTCAGCGGCGTGTCGTTGCCAGGCGTGCCGTAGCCGCCGGCCACGAAGCCGGCCATGGCCTCGCGATCGATGGTCAGCGCCAGCGCCTGGCGCACGCGAACGTCGTTGAACGGCTTCTGATCGCAGCCCATGTTGACGTTCAGAAACTGCCCCGAGGGGACCCGCACCGCCTTGACGCCGCTGGCCTTGCCGAGCCGCTCATATTCGCCGGGCGTGGTCGACAACATGAGATCGATGTCGCCCGAAATCAGAGCAGATGCTTCGGCGGTGCGGTCGGGATAGACGAGAACCTCGACGCGATCGAGCAAAGGCCGCGCCGGATCGTAATACGCCGGGTTGCGCTCGACGACGATCTTGCGGTCCGGCTCATAGGACACGAGCTTGAACGGCCCTGAACCATTCGCCTTTGTGGCGAGGCTGGCGAGATCGGCAGCAACGACTTTCGCAGGCACGATGCGCGCATTGTTGTAGGCGAGCGCGACCGGAAAATCGGCAAAGGCAACCGACAACGTGAACCGCACGGTCGACGCATCGACGGCAGCGACATCCTTGATCGGGCCGACATTGGTGCGCGCCGGTGATGCGGTCTTCGGATCGAGGATCGCCTTGAAGGTCGCGACGACATCCTCCGCCGTCAGCGGCGAGCCGTCGTGGAAGCTGAGATTGGGCCGCAGCCTGAACGTCCACTCGGTGAGCCCCGCGCCGGCCTGCCACGACAAGGCGAGGTCCGGCTCGACCGACATGTCCGGCTTCAACCGGGTCAAGTTGGAATAGAGCAGCTCGGTGATGAGGTATTCCGGATTGACACGCGCGAGCAGCGGATGAATGACCGCCGCGCCCTGGTCGACCGAGATCCGCAACACGCCGCCGCGCTTCGGCGCCTCGGCCGAGAGAGAGACTTGCGGCAGAGCACCAAGCACGAGCGCGGAGCCGGCAAGGAAATGACGACGGGTCACGGACGGCATCAGGCGAAGTCCTTTTCAGGCGTGATGGCTTCGGGACAGAGTTCGGGACGGAACTCGGCTGCGAGATAGGCGAGCACCGATTTCGCCAATGCGACGATGTCGGCGAGCGTCGTGGATTCGCCCGGCGCATGAATGCGGCTATCGGGCCTGCCGAGGCCCGTGAGCAGCACCTCCTGCACGCCCGTGGCCTGCTGCACCCAGCCGAAATCGGAGCAGCCGGCCGCCCCCCAGCGAGCGAAGTCTTCCGCGGCATAGCCGAAACCGGCCGACAGCGCCTGCTGCCAGCGCGACCAATGCGGCCCGCCGGGATCGGATGTCGGCATCAGATGGCCGGTGAGGATGATCTCGACGTCGAGGGTGCCGGCCGCCTGCCGGACGGCCGCTTCGATCTCGCGGCGTGCAGCGGCGAAGTCCTCCTCGGGCGTGTATCGGCGGCACAGGAGAATCTCGACCAGCGAGGGGATCTGTCCGCCGCATTGGCCGCCATGAATGGCTGAGATGTCGAGGCTCGCGGCGAGCGGTCCAGCCGCCTGCGGCGGTGGCGGCAACGCCGACGTCCGCTGCGCGATGACCGGCTCGAGGGCCGCGAGCGCATTGAGGATCGGCAGCGCCGCCTCGATCGCGTTGGCGCCGGCGCGGCGCTGCTCGCCGGCATGCGCTGCCTTGCCGTGAACCCGCACCGTGAGCGTGAACAGGCCGAAGCAGCCGGCCCAGATCCGCGGCATGGCACTGCCGTTGAAATTCAGAATATGCCCTTCGAGACGGCCCTGCTCGGCAAGGTAACGCACGCCGGGATAAAGCCCTGCCTCCTCGTCCGTGCACAGCAGCAACATCGGATCATAGGCCAGCGGCAATCCGGTCTGCTGCGCGCCGCGGAGTGCGAGCAGCGCCGCCGCAATCGATCCCTTCATGTCGGCCGCGCCGAGTCCGATCAGACGGTCACCGTCGCGGCTCAGCTGCAGCGGATCGGTGGCCCAGCCGGGCGCCGCCGGTACCGTGTCCACATGGAAATAGAGCCCGAGCACCGGTCTGCCGGCGCGGCGCCGTGCGATCAGATTCGTCCGCGATCCGCGCGCCCCCGGTGCGCGCCATAGGTCCTCCGGAACGATCACGCGCTCGCTATCCAGTGCCAGCGGGGCAGCGAGCTGCTCCATCACGTCGGCAAATGCATCGTAGCCGGCCCCCGGAGGAAAGCTGGTGTCGACCGCCACCATCTTCCGCAGGTCCTCGACCGCCGTCTCGGCCATGGCGTCGATCGCGGCAAAAGCGCTGGCCAGGCTGCGCGCGCCCCGGTCCGCTGGAATGCCCTCAGAAATCATTTGCGGCCAGCTCTATCCTATATTCTATATAGAAATAAAATTCACAACGCGGCGTTTGTCAATTCCATGAAAAAGGCAGCTGTGGCCAGCAAAGCGGCAGACGGGGTGGGGGCGGGTCCAGGCGCGCTTCCGGTGCCGCTCTACGAGCATGTCAAGCGCCAGATCGCCGAGGCGATCCTGATCGGCGACATGCCGCCGGGGACGGTGCTGCCCGGCGAGGTCGCGCTCGCCAATCAATATGGCGTCGCCGTCGGCACCATCCGCCGCGCGCTGGCCGATCTCACCGCGGGCGGCATGCTGATGCGCCGGCGCAAGACCGGCACGGTGGTGACGGGCCGCGCGTCGCAGCATGGGCTCAGCTTCTTCTTCCAGTACTTCCGCCTGCTCGGCGCGGACGGCGGCCTGCTGCACTCGGAGGCCGAGGTGCTGTCGGTGACGACACGCGCCGCCGAGCCAGACGAAGCGGCGCTGTTCGCGATGGCCGAGCGCGGGCCGCTGCTGCATCTTCATCGCATCCGCCGCGTCGCTGGCGCGCCGGTGCTGCATTCGCGGATCTCGATGGTCGCGAGCCGCGTGGCGGGATTTCCGGCCGAGCCGAAGAAGGTCCCTGCCCTGATCTACCGCCATCTGCTCGAGGCCTATGGCATCCGGATCGCTGCGGTGCGCGAGAAGGTGACGGCCGAGGTCGCCACCAAGGAGGACCGCAAGCTGCTCGGCCTGCCCTCTCCGAGCGCCGTGCTCGTGATCGACGAGGAGGCCTTCGACCAGACCGGCGCGCTGGCGATCCTCAGCCAGCACCGCGCCACGACGGCGCAACACTACTACTCGAACGAGATCCGCTGAGCACGCATTGCTTCAGCAGCCCCAGCGCAGCGCCGCGGTGTGCACCGGCGCGTCCCACAGTCCCAGCGACGCATCATCGAGCGCGGTCACGGTGAGCGAGCAGCCGGCCATGTCGAGCGAGGTGACGTAGGAGCCGACCAGCCCGCGCGCGATGGCGAGCCCGCGCCCTTCCAAGATGCGCCGCGCCGCATTGGCCATCACGTACAACTCCATCGCTGGCGTAGCCCCGAAGCCGTTGACCAGCAGCAGGCACGGAGTCCCGGGCTTCGCTGCAAGATCGGCCAGGATCGCGCCCATCATCTCCTCGGCGATGGCGTCCGCGGACGCCAGCTTGACCCGGCGCCTGCCGGGCTCGCCATGGATGCCGACCCCCATCTCCATCTCGTCCTCGCCGAGCGTGAAGGTCGGCTTGCCCGCGGCCGGCACCGTGCATGAGGTCAGCGCCACGCCCATCGAGCGGGTGCGCCTGTTGACGTCGTCACCAAGCGCCTTCAGCGCGTCGAGATCGCGGCCCTGCTCGGCCGCAGCACCCAGCATCTTCTCCACGATCAGCGTGCCGGCAACGCCGCGGCGGCCGGTCGAATAGGTCGAGGTCTCGACCGCGACGTCGTCGTCGGTAATGACGGTCGCGACCTTGCCCTCCATCATCTCCGCGGCCATCGCGTAATTCATCACGTCGCCTTCGTAGTTCTTGACGATGAACAGCGCGCCCGCGCCGGTGTCCACGGCCTGCGCGGCCGCGAGCATCTGGTCAGGCGTCGGGGAGGTGAACACCTGGCCCGGACAGGCGGCATCGAGCATGCCCGGCCCGACGAAGCCGGCATGGAGCGGCTCATGGCCGGAGCCGCCGCCGGAGATCAGCGCGACCTTGCCCGGTTTGAGGCTCTTGCGGCGAACGAACTTGTTGTCCTCGCCCAGCGTGACGATGTCGCCATGCACGGCGGCAAAACCCTGCAGGCTCTCGGTCAGCACGTCGGAAACGGCATTGATCAGCTTCTTCATGGCTTCCCTCCCGGTTCGGCGTCATCGTTGTTTTCGTTGGCTGAGATCAGCGCGGTGATGCCGCGCGCGACGCCGGTGATGATGCGGTCGGCATGGGCGTTGAGCGCGGGGTCGCCGAAGTCCGGCAGCTCGACCACGAGGCGCCGCATCGGCCGCTGCGCCTCGACCTCGTCCAGCCGGCCCGGATGGGCGGCGCGGTAGGCGGTCAGAAAAGCCTGCTGCTCATGCGGCGAGAAGTGACAGATGTGGAAGATGGTCTCGAGATGCTGCAGCGGGATCGGCGTCGCATAGGCCGGATTGACGATCTGCGAGATGAAGCTGCGATTCTTGCCGATCGCCTCCGCCAGCCGCTGCCGTGTACCGGAGGGACGGCTGTCGATCACCGCGCGCAGGATCGCCTTGTATTCGGCGAGCGGACTCGCGGCCCCCGATGCATCCTGGTCACTCATGCGCCCTCTTCCGCGGTCTTTTCCGTGCCCTTGGCGAGGTCAAGCTCGCGGATCGCCGCCTTCACCAGCGGCAGCAGGCCCGGCGCGACCGACAGCGCGCGCACACCGAGCTCAAGCAGCGCCGGCATGGCTCTGACATCACCGGCGGCGTCGCCGCAGATCGAGACTTCCACGCCCCGCGCGCGACCAGCGCGCACCACATGGGCAATCATCGCCAACACCCCGGGATGCAGCACGTCGGCATAGTCGGCGACCTCGGCGCCGTCACGCGAAGCAGCGGTCGCGTATTGGGTCAGGTCATTGGTGCCGATCGAGAAGAAGTCCGCAGCGAAGTCATGCGCTGCCAACGCAGCAGCCGGCACCTCCACCATCATTCCGAAGGCCGGCGCGGCGAAAGCGACGTTGCCGGCGGCCAAGTCGGCGAGCACGGCGCGGAGATGGCGACGCGCCACGTCCAGCTCCGCTGCATTGGTCACCATCGGCAGCATCACCTTGAGCGGTCCGAGCGCAGCGGCGCGCGCCAGCGCGCGCAGTTGAACGCGGAAGATCTCGGGGTGACGCAAGGACAGACGGAGGCCACGAAGGCCGAGAAACGGGTTGCTCTCGCCATCGATCGTGTAGCCCGGAATCGGCTTGTCGCCGCCGGCATCGAGCGTGCGGATCGTGACCGGCCGGCCTTCGGCCCAGCGCACGAGCTCGGCATAGGCGTGATATTGTGCCTCCTCGTCGTGAAGCAGGTTGCCGGTGAGAAACTCGGTGCGTGCCAGACCGATGCCGTCGCAGGCTGCGGCCGGAAGCAGCGTCATGTCGGCAGGGCCGGAGATGTTGACGAGCACCGAGACGCGGGTGCCGTCGCGCGTCAGTGCCGGTTCGTGCTGGCGCGCGATCGCGTCCGCCTTGCGGCGCGACGCGGTCGCATCCTCCGCCCGGGCGGCGGCGATACGCTGCGCACTGGGATCGGCAATGACGACACCGCGACCGCCATCGACCAGCAAATCCCCTGTCAGCTTGTCCCAATCGTGACCGAGCCCGACCACCATCGGCACGCCGCGGCCGCGCGCCAGCATCGCGACGTGACTGGTCGGGCTGCCCTCGCCGAGCGCAATGCCGCCGCCGCTGGTCCAGTCGATGGCGAGAAAAGCCGATGGCGCCAGATCATGCGCGACGACGATCGCCCCTTTCTGCACTTCGCCGTTCTGCGGCAGGCCAAACAGGTGCCGCAGCACGCGGTCCCGGATGTCGCCGAGGTCGCTGGCGCGAGCACGAAAATACTCGTCCTCAGCGGACTCGTATCCCGCGATCTCCTCCGCCATCGTCGCGCGCCAGGCCGCATCCGCAGCGACGCCGCCCTCGATCTGGACGTAAGCCGCTTCTGTCAGCGCGTCGTCTTCGAGCAGCGCGAGCTGAAAGCCGATCAGCTCGGCCGCGTCTCCCTCGAGCCTGCCGATCAGTTCGGCCACGGCCTCGCGTGCATGTGCGACCGCTGTGGCGAGCGCTTCATGCTCCTCCGCGATCGCCCCTTTGCTCCGGCTGGCGCCCTCCAGCGCATGCAGGATCGCGGCGGGCCCGATGGCCAACCCGTCCGACGCTCCACGCCCGAAAATGCGCCGCTCCATCGTCACTCCTCGTCGAACTTGCGGTCGACCAGATCGACAAGCGCCGCGATGGCCGCCTTGGCATCAGTTCCGTTGGCGCGCAGGAACAGCGTCTCACCCTTGGCCGCCTTGACGCGCATGATCTTCACCGGGCTCTTGGCGTCGGTCCAGGGCCCGTCGGCCGCGATCGCGACTTCGATGCTCGACGCAAAGCGCTTGGCGAGCTGCGTCAGCTTGACCGAGGGTCGCGCATGCAGCCCGACCTCGTTGGTCAGCAGCGCATGCGCCTTCGCTTCCTGCATGCCGATCTCTCCACCGTCAGCCATTGCCGTTCCTGCTCATCCGCCCATCAGCTCTTCGGCGGTCGCGCGCACCGCATCGAGCGGCGAGCCGCCGGAGGCTTCCGTCGCCGCCATCACGGCGCCTTCGACCAGCGGCGCGTTGCAGATCACGATGCGCTCGCGCCGCTCCTCCGGCATCATCTCCACCGCCATCTCGCTGTTGGTCTCGGCGCCGCCGAGATCGACCAGGATCGCAACGCCCGACTCCGACCACGCCTTGTCGATCGCGCCCATGATGGCGCCGACATCGGTGCCAAGCCCGCCATCGGCATTGCCGCCGACCGCCGCGAGCGGCACGCTGTCGCCGACCATCTGCCGGACCATGTCGGCCGCGCCTTCCGCCACCTTGGCGGAATGCGACACGATGACGATGCCGACATTCTTCTGCTCACTCATGTCCAGGCCTCGTTGAATACGCCGCAGATCGCCTGCACCAGCAGGCTGGACGAGCGCGCGCCGGGATCCATGTGCCCGATCGAGCGCTCGCCGAGAAACGAAGCGCGGCCGCGGATCGCCAGCATCGGCACCGTCGCGTCGGCGGCTTCGGCAGCGATCGCGGGCAGCCGAGCGGCGAGATCGTCGCCACCGGCCGCAAAAGCGACCTGCACAGGGATCAAGACGTCGAGCATGGTTTTCTGACCTGCTTCCGACTTGCCACGCGCTTTGACGTCCGCGATGGCGCGACCGAGCGCCGCCGCCGCTTCGGCGGCAGAGGGCTCTGATGGCAGCGCCTTGCCAAGTCCCATCGCCAGCGTGCCATAGAGCGGACCGGACGCACCGCCGACCTTCATGACCAGCGCCATGCCGACCGCCTTCAGCGCCTCGGGAAGAGGCTTGGCGGAGATATTGTCCACTTCGGCGAGCACGGCCTCGAAGCCGCGCTTCATGTTGAGGCCATGATCGCCGTCGCCGATCGCCGAGTCGAGCGCGGTCAGTTCCTCGGCATGGGCGATGATGACATCGGCCATCGCCACGATCACCTTGCGCTTGAACGCCTGGTCCATTGTCTATCTCACCCGCTGGCCCGCCCGGTCGAACAGCAGCGGCCGGGTGAACTCGATAGCGACGGAGTCGCCGACTTTCAATTCCGTATCCGGCTCCACCAGGCTGACGATGGTCTGGTCCTGCAGCGTGATATGCAGATGATTCTGATCGCCGAGATGCTCGATCCATTTCACCCGTGCGTCCGCACGGCTCTCGGCGCGCCGGACCGTCATGTGCTCGGTGCGCGCGCCGATCGTCTCGACGTCGCCCGGCACCGCAAGATCCGGAAACAGCCCGCGCGGCAGCAGATTGATGCCGGGACTGCCGAGCCGGGTCGCCACATAGGTATTGGCCGGATCCTCATAGACCTCCCGCGGGCTGCCGACCTGCACCAGCCGGCCCTGCTCGATCACGCCGATGCGGTTGGCGAGCGTCATCGCCTCGATCTGGTCGTGGGTGACGTAGAGCATGGTGGCGCCGAGATCCTGCTGGATACGCTTGAGCTCGATGCGCAGCTCGGAACGCAGTTTGGCGTCGAGCGAGGACAGCGGCTCGTCTAGCAACGCGATCGCAGGTCTGCGCACCAGCGCGCGGCCGATCGCCACGCGCTGCATCTGGCCGCCGGAGAGCTGAGTAGCGCGGTTGCCGAGCTTGTCCTCGATCCGCAGCATCGCCGCGACGTCACCGACGATGCGCCTGATCTCAAACTCCGCAATCTTGCGCACAGGCGAGCGCAGTGGAAAAGCCAGATTGTCGTACACCGACAGATGCGGATAGAGAGAATATTGCTGGAACACGAACGTGACGTCACGCGCGGCCGGCGTCGCCCTCGTCTGGTCGACACCACCGATGGTGATGCTGCCGCGATCCGGCATCTCGAGGCCGGCCACGAGCCGCAATGTCGTGGTCTTGCCGGCACCGGTCGGCCCGAGCAGCACGACGAGCTCGCCGTCGCGGATGGTCAGCGACAGATCCCGTACCGCCGGCTTGGGACCGAACGACTTGCTGACGGCGTTGAGCCGCGTCTCAGCCATGATGGCGCCCTCCTCTCACCGGCTGCTCATACAGCGCCGTGCGGACCGCACGGCCCGTGGCGGCGTCGAACAGCGACAGCCGATCGGCGCGGAAGCTGAGCCCGACCGGCTCCGCACGCTGCACCCGGACCGCCGCGGGCGCGCGCGCCTTGACGATGCCATGAGACGTCGTGACGGTGATGATCTGGGTGGTGCCGAGATATTCGGCGCCGAACACCTCGCCGCGCAGCCCGCCTTCGGCGCTGAGCGCCACCTGCTCGGGCCGCACGCCGAGAACCAACTCGTCGCTCCCGGCATCCTCGCGCAGCTCGGGCACGCCGATCTCGGCGCCGTCGATCCGCACGCAGCTCGTGCCGGCGCCAAGCCTGCCCGCGAAGCGGATGAAGTTCATCGCCGGCGAGCCGATGAAGTCTGCGACGAACATGGTGGCGGGACGGTCGTAGATCTCCTGGGGCGTTCCGAGCTGCTCCACGACGCCGCGATTCATCACCGCGATCGTGTCGGCCATCGACATCGCCTCGAGCTGATCGTGAGTCACGAACACGGTGGTGGCCTTGAGCCGGTCGTGCAGGGCGCGCAGCTCGCCGCACATGATGTGACGGAACTCCGCATCGAGCGCGCCGAGCGGCTCATCCATCAAGAACGCTTTCGGCTCCCGGACGATGGCGCGGCCGAGCGCGACGCGCTGGCGATCGCCGCTCGACAACCCGCTCACCGGTCGGTCGATCAGATGGTCGATGCGCAGGATGCGCGCGGCTTCCTCGACCCGCCGCCGGATCTCCGCCCTGGGCACCCCCATCGAGACCAGGGGAAAAGCGATGTTCCGGCGCACGTTCATGTGCGGGTAGAGCGCGAACAGCTGGAACACCATGGCGATGTCGCGCTCGCGCGCGCGGCGGAAGGTGACGTCCTCGCCGCCGAGCCTGATCGTCCCCGAGGTCGGCAGCTCCAGGCCTGCAATCATGCGCAGCGTCGTGGTCTTGCCGCAGCCGGACGGACCGAGCAGGCAGAAGAACTCGCCGTCGGCGATCGTGAAGCTTGTGCCGCGCACGGCGGCAAAGCCGCCGAACTCCTTGAACAGATTCTCGATCCGGATCTCGGCCATGGCGTCAGTCCGGAAACTTGGAGACGATGGTGAACATCACGACGCCAGCGAGCGTGGTGATGAAGGAATAGGTGTAGAGCACCAGCGCGAACGGCTGCAGCAGCATCAGCACGCCGGCCGCAATGAGGATCGTCGCCAGCGTCTCCATCGGGCCGCGCCGCAGCGCCCGTGGCCAGCGCGAGTGCGCCGCATCGGCCGGCTGATCTTGCGCCATCTCGCTCATTTGCGCACCGCTCCGAAGGTGATGCCGCGCAACAGGTGTTTTCTCAGCAGCACCGTGAACACGACGATCGGGATCAGGAACAGCGTGGTGCCCGCCGCGACCGCCGGCCAATCCTGGCCGCCCTCGCCGATGATGATCGGGATGAAGGGCGGCGCGGTCTGCGCCGTGCCCGAGGTCAGAAGCACCGCGAAGGCATATTCGTTCCAGGCGAAGATCAGGCAGAAGATCGCGGTGGCGACGATGCCGGTGGTGGCCTGCGGCAACACGACCTTGAAGAAGGCTTGCAGGCGGGTGTAGCCGTCGACCATCGCCGCCTCCTCGTATTCGCGCGGGATCTCGTCCATGAATCCCTTGAGCAGCCAGACCGCGAGCGAGATGTTGACGGACGTATAGAGCAGGATCATGCCGAGCCGCGTGTCGGACAGGCCGAGCTCGCGATACATCAGGTAGATCGGGATCGCGACCGCGATCGGCGGCATCATCCGGGTCGACAGGATGAAGAACAGCAGATCATCCTTCAACGGCACCTTGAAGCGCGAGAACGCGTAGGCCGCCAGCGTGCCGAGCACGACCGACAGCGCCGTCGAGCCGAACGCGATCACCAGCGAATTCACGTAGCGTGGGATGTAGTTCGATGGACCCGCGACCACCATGTTGCGGCCGCGCGAGATGCGGTCGCACAGACTGGCAGCCGGTGGCAGCTTGGCCATGTACTCCGGCGCCTGCCGGGTCCGGGTCGTGAACAGGTTGCAATAGCCCTCCAGGCTCGGCTCGGCGACGAGCTTCGGCGGATAGGCGATCGCGTCCGACGGCGACTTGAAGCCGGTCATGAAGATCCACAGCAGCGGCACCAGAGTGATCAGCGCATAGGCGATCACCACGGTTGCCGCGATCCGCTTGGTCAGCGGCGACGGATCGACGACGGAATGGGCGGTTGCGAGACCGGTCATCGGCTTTTCACCCGGTTGAGCGCCTTGACGTAGATGTTGGCGAGGCCGAACACGGTGACGAACAGGATGATGGCGAAGGCCGAGGAATAGCCGGTCCGCCACTTCTCGAAGGCTTCGCGCTTCAGGGTGATCGAGGCGACCTCGGTCGTCGAGCCTGGACCGCCGCCGGTCAGGAGGTTGACCATGTCGAACATCTTGAAGTTTTCGATGCCGCGGAACAGCACCGCCAGCATGATGAACGGCAGCGCCATCGGCAAAGTGATCGACCAGAACTGCCGCCACGGCGAGGCGCGATCGACCTCGGCCGCCTCATAGATGTAGTCGGGAATCGAGCGGAGACCTGCAAGGCAGATCAGCATCACGTAAGGCGTCCACATCCAGGTGTCGACGATGACGATCGCCCAGGGCGCGAGCGGCACTTGCGCCAGCATCTGGAAAGACGATGCGGGCGCGCCCGTCGCGGCGGAGATGACGTAGTTGAAGAGCCCGATCTGCGGCTGGTAGAGGAACGTCCAGAAGTTGCCGACCACAGCCGGCGACAGCATCATCGGCAGCAGGATCAAGGTGGTCCACAGGCCGTGGCCGCGGAATTTCTTGTCGATCAGCCACGCTAGCGTGAAGCCCAGCACGGTCTGGATCAGGATGGTCCAGAACACGAAGCGCGCGGTCACCGTCATCGCCGCCCAGACGTCCGGATCGGTCAGGATCGACTGGTAGTTGGCGAGTCCGACATCGAGCACGGTGGCGTTCGGACGGTTCGCGCGATAATTGGTGAAGGACAGCCGGATGGTCCAGATCAACGGGAAAATGTTGATCGCGAGCAGCAGCAGCATGGTCGGCATGATGAACAGCCAGGCGATGGCGCGCTCGGACAGGCCGCGCACGCGCCCCGCCACGGCGGGCGGCGTCACCAGGGCGGCGCGGTCGACGAGGCTGCTCAGTCCGGTTTGGTCGGTCATGCGAGGGGCTGCTTCACTGGCGGCTTCGGGCTGGCGGTGAGACTGGCTGGTCCGCCCGGCAAGCCGAAGCTCGCCGGAG
Organism: Bradyrhizobium sp. HKCCYLRH1030; assembly: GCF_051168395.1. Lineage (NCBI taxonomy): Bacteria > Pseudomonadati > Pseudomonadota > Alphaproteobacteria > Hyphomicrobiales > Nitrobacteraceae > Bradyrhizobium > Bradyrhizobium sp. HKCCYLRH1030. Next base: position 876,612 of record NZ_JBNPUY010000001.1, read on the forward strand.
GGATTGTCGTGGCGGATCTCGCTTGCGCGGGAGGTGCCGCCTCCATCACAGCTTGCCGTCCTCCTTGAACACCTTGGTCCAGTCGGCGATCAGCCCGTCGAGCGCGCCTTTCGCGGTCCCCTGGTCGGCGACGACATAGTCGTGGACGCGCTTCTGCATCGCGAGCAGAAGCTGGGCGTAGGACGGCTCGGCCCAGAAGTCGACCACCTGGTCCATCGCCACCAGGAAGTCGGCGGCGAACGGCGCGGTGTTCTTGAAGTTGGGATCGTTGAGCACGCCCTTGTGGCAGCTGTAGCCGCCGAGCGCCCACCACTTCTTCTGGGTGTCGAGCGCGGCGAACCACTTGATATATTCGAGCGCTTCGGCGCGGTTAGGCGAATACGCCACCACCGAGATGCCCTGCCCGCCGAGCTGCGAGCCCTTCTCCTTCTGCGCGGGGTTGACGAAGAAGCCGATCTTGTCGCCGCCGACATTGGGATCCTTATAGAGGCCCGGGAAGAAGGCGAACCAGTTCATCTGCAGCGCGACCTGGCCGGACTTGAAGGCATCGAGTCCTTCCTGCATGTAGCCGTTGGAATAGCCGGGCGGCGTGCAGCATTTGTACAGCGCCTTGTAGAATTCGAGGCCCTTCACCGCATCGTCCGAGTTGACGAAGCCCTGCATGTCATACGGCTTCTTCGGGTTCTGGTACTTGAAGCCGAACGGATAGAGCGCGTTGGTGACACCCATGGTGATGCCTTCCGAGCCACGCTCGGTGAAGATGGCCGCGCCGTAGACGGTCTTGCCGTCGATCACCCGCTTCTGGAAGAACTCGGCAATGTCCTTCAGCTCTTCCTGCGTCTTCGGCACCTCGAGCTCGCGGCCGAATTTCTTCTTGAATTCCTCGCGAATCTCCGGCCGCGCGAACCAGTCCTTGCGATAGGTCCAGCCATTGGCGTCGCCCATCGCCGGGAGCGCCCAGTAGTTCGGCGAGCCCTTCGGCCATTCGGCGTAGCCGGCGACGGTGGCCGGCATGAAATCAGAGATCTTGATGCCTTCCTTGTCGAAGAACTCGTTGAGCTTGACGTATTGGCCATTCTCGGCCGCGCCGCCGATCCATTGGGAATCGCCGATCATCAGGTCGCACAGCTTGCCCTTGGAATTGAGCTCGTTGAGCATGCGGTCGGCGAAGTTCGGCCACGGCACGAACTCGAACTTCATGTTGACGCCGGTCTTGGCGGTGAAGTCCTTGGACAGCTCGACCAGCGCATTGGCCGGATCCCAGGCGGCCCAGCACAAGGTAATCGTCTTTCCTTCGGCGCGTGCCGGCGCGGACGCGCCGAGCACGGTCGCGGCGGCGACCGTCGCCGCCAGTGCAAATGTCTGCAGCAACTTCATCTGGCACTCCCTCCCTGTTGGCGCCGTCCCCGCTTCGCGTGGGTGACGGCGATGCATGGCCCGCGGCGAGCGGCGCCGTCACAACGACAGCGCGAGCCGCAAGCGTTTCCCCTGGCCCTCGGATCATCCGTCCGAGTTAAGTATTTTGTTTAGTAGATTGCGAATGACTAAACATGTCAAGCGCGTTTTCGCGACGTTTGCAGCGCATCATGTTTAGCGACTGCGGTAAGCTGCTCGTCGTCCGGAGGTTTGCCGGGAATGGCGATGGCGCGGCTCTCCGGCGCCGCCGCCAGGACGCAGGCGCGGCCCAACTCCAGGCTGCATCCGCGTGATCAGCCCTTCGCCAACGTCACGCCGCAACTGACCCGGCCGTCAGCGATGAGGAAGCGTCCGGCAAGGCGAGCAACGGCGGCCGGCCAGTCCTCTCTCATGACACGCACCTCGAACGTGCCCGCCGCCCATGCGATCGCGAGCTCGACATCCTGGAAATCCAGGAAGCCGCGCGTGAGCGGATACTGGCATTTGTAGTAGGCTTCCTTGGCGCTGAAGATCACGATCGGCAGCATCGGCTGCAACGCGTCGGGCTGGCCACGAAGCCATTGCCGCTCGGCCGGCGTGAGCACAAGATCGCGCATCGACGGATCGAGCTCGCGCAGGTCCTCGACATCCAGTCCAAGCGACGGGACATCCCTGCTTCGGGCCACGGCCACGGCGCAATGATCGGCACAATGGGAGATGCTTCCCGCATAGCCCGGCGGCCACACCGGCGCGCGATCCGGCGTCGGGACGAGCGCGACCGGCGAAGCTCCCAGCGACGCCAGCGCCCTGCGCGCCAGGATCCGCGCGGTCGCGAACTCGGCCCGCCGCTTGGCGACCGCGGCCTGGATATGCGCGCGCTCTTCGGGAAACAGCTCATCCTCCGCCAGCGAGAGGCTGGACGCCGCCACCACGACCGGGCCTTCAAACAGCTTTGCAAGCACTCACATCACCAACTCTGCGCGCGCGTCTCTTTGCGGACCGGCCTCGACCGGCCGCCACCGTATACGACACGGCGACGTCGAAGCGAATTCCAACGATTCAACATGTCCCGCGATCTCGCGGCGCCACGCGCCAGAGCTTTGCATGGCGAGCGCACGCTGCCGCTCGGCGAGCTGCACCACCGACCACTGCGGATCGGCATCGACCAGCACTTGCGCCCGGCGAGGTGCCAATGCACCCGGCCTCCCCCCGGGAGCCCATGGTTGGATCAGGATCAGAACATAATGCGATGCACGTCGATTCTGCCATAACTCGCCGGCTTGTCCAACGCGCCCCTGCCGCTGTCCCCCGCACCATGCTTCTCCGCGCCGCTGACATGCGCGTCAGCGGCCAGCTTTCGCTTGACGGCGGCGTCCCGCAACGGGACTTATCCAGTCCCTCTGTCTGCCGAAGAAGTGCATTCCCATGGCCGCCGATCCGCTCTCGATCCTCAAGACCGTGTTCGGCTACGACAGTTTCCGCGGCCGGCAGCGTGACATCGTCGAGCACGTGATCGCCGGCCACAATGCCTTCGTGCTGATGCCGACCGGCGGCGGCAAGTCGCTGTGCTACCAGATCCCGGCGCTGGCGCGTCCCGGCCTCGGGCTGATCATCTCGCCGCTGATCGCGCTGATGGAGGACCAGGTCGCGGCGCTGCGGCAGGCCGGCGTGAAGGCCGCGGCGCTGAACTCGCGGCTCTGGGGCGCCGAGAAGGACCTGCTGTGGCAGGACATCGAACGCGGCCAGCTCGATCTCCTCTACATGGCACCCGAGACGCTGCTCAAGGCGGAGAACCTCGAGCGGCTCAAGACCGCACGGTTGTCGCTGATCGCGATCGACGAGGCGCATTGCGTCTCGCAATGGGGCCATGATTTCCGTCCCGAATACCGCGCCCTCGACTGCCTCGCCGGGCTGTTCCCGACCATCCCGCGCATCGCACTCACCGCCACGGCCGATGCGCCGACGCGCGCGGAGATCGTCGAGCATCTTTCGATCGGCGACGGCAACAGCTTCATCGCCGGCTTCGACCGGCCGAACATCCGCTATGGCGCAGCGGAGAAAACCAGCACGATGCAGCAGATGCTGGCCTTCCTGAAATCGCGCGAGGGCGAGAGCGGCATCGTCTATTGCCTGTCCAAGCGCAAGACCGAGGAAGTCGCCGCCTCGCTCAGCGATCACGGCTTCCCGGCGCTGCCCTATCATGCCGGCATGGAGATGAAGGCGCGGGAGAAGAACCAGCGCCGCTTCCAGCTCGAGCAGGGCCTGATCATGGTCGCCACGATCGCCTTCGGCATGGGCATCGACAAGCCCGACGTGCGGTTCGTTGTTCATGCCGATCTGCCCTCCAGCATCGAGGCCTACTACCAGGAGACCGGCCGCGCCGGGCGCGACGGACTGCCCTCCGAGACTCTGATGCTGTACGGGGCGGAGGACATCGCGCTGCGCCGCCGCTTCATCGATGAGTCCGACGCGCCCGATGCGCGCAAGCGCACCGAGCGCCGCAAGCTCGATGCGCTGCTCGGCTTCGCCGAGACCTGCCAGTGCCGCCGCCAGGTGCTGCTGCGCTATTTCGGCGACGATTGCGCGCCGTGCGGCAATTGCGACATCTGTCTTGACCCGCCGGAGACCTTCGACGGCACCATCGCCGCGCAGAAGCTGCTGTCCTGCATCCACCGCACCGGCGAGCGCTTCGGCCAGGCCCACGTCATCGCGGTGTTGCTCGGCGAGACCGACGAGCGCATCGAACGGCTCGGCCACGACAAGCTCTCGACCTTCGGCATCGGCAAGGAGCACGACCGCAACGCCTGGCGCTCGATCGTCCGCCAGCTCGTCGCGCATGGTCTGATCAGCGTCGACGTCGCCGGCCATGGCGGCCTGTCGATCTCGCCCGAGGGTCGCCAGTTCCTGCGCGACAAGCCGCAGCTCAGCCTGCGCGTGCTGAAGAAGTCGCGGCGCGACCGCAAATCCCGGGAGCGGCAGACCACGGCGGCATTTCCCGACCTCGACCGCGACCTGTTTGAGAAGCTGCGCGTACGCCGGATGGAGCTCGCCAAGGCGCAGAACGTCCCGCCCTATGTCATCTTCCACGACAAGACGCTGGCCGAAATGGCGGCCCGCCATCCGCGCTCCGTCGCGGAGCTTGCGAGCATCCCCGGTGCCGGCACGGTCAAGCTCGCGCGCTACGGCGAGGCCTTCGTGGCGGTGATCAATGCGCATGATGCGGGCGCCTGAGCCGGCCATCGTCCAGCAGCACCGCGGCTCCTTCGCTCGACGATCAGACGGCACACATGGCTCACACATGGCCTCGCGATCCCGCCGCTGATGACGCCCGGGTTATGCAACTGAAGTCCCCTTCTCCTCGAAGAAGAGGCGCAGGGAAGACCGGGTATCGACTGATACCCGCGGTCCGCGTGCAGCAAAAAGCACGCGGCAGAACCACAGGTTCAGCCCAATATCCGGCCTTCCCTGCGCGACGGTTTGACGACTTATAGGCGCTCTCCCCGGGGATCGGCTGTCTTGCCCCCGTCGCCGGCGGATCATCATCACCGCCGGTTTGGCATCAGCACCGCGATGCCAGGACCACACCACTTCGCCGTCGCATCGCTCCGTTCGTCGGCGCGGGCTTTGACACCCGGCTGCGGAGCAACGCGCCCGTCGCCTCCCCGGCTCGACGCTCGTGACGATCGCGAAACGTCCCTCTTCAGCGAGCCGGGATAACAGGAAATGTGGATGTGATTTGCCCGACGGTGCAAGTGATGAGTTTGCGACAAACTGGCACGACGGGCAGTTGGCGCATACGCGCCATGCACAGATTGCCCGTCGTGCAGCTCGGGATGGCGCGAGTTCGTCGGGTCACAGCAGCCGGTCCCATCGACGCCTTCAAACGTCTTCAGTGATTGGAATGCACCGTCACAGTGATGAGCTTGGCTCCGGCACCGAGCTGCCGGGTCGGCAAAGCACGAGCCATTCTACTTCTCCGCGTGCCCGGCGGCACTGGTCCGACCGCATGGAAGTTCGGGCGGGGCCGGAAGATCGATGCTGCCAATCAGGTCCGAGCGCAACGTTTCAGCGGCGGCCGTCGCCGCCATGGTCTGTCGCAAGGTGCTGACGTTCGATCCGAGCGAAACGATGCCGCCGAGCACCGCGGCAATCGTCCCGAGGACGACGACCGCATTGGACCCCAGCAGGCCCAGCACCGCCCCGAGCAGCAACGCGGCGCAGCCGGATATCACGATCTTCGAGGCCATGATGATCTTTCGACACCGCTCGGCCGCGTCGGCCAGCTGTTCGATCCGCGCCTCGATGAGGGAGATTGATCGCTCGGGTCGTCCTCATCCATCAGACCAACTGTTCTCCTAATTCCGTCCCCGCCCACCAACGTACGGCCATTGGTTGGACAATCCAAGAGATGGTTTGCGGCCGTGAGGCATCGACCTTGATGAAGCTCGCGATCATCTGAGATATTACAGGCCTTGGATCACACCAACGCATGGCATCTGGCTTTGTTACGGCGCGACCAAGCCGAGGAGCCTCTCGAAACTAGGCCGGCACGGGAACCCCGGCTTTCTTCTCCAGCGCGGCCACCCGGTCGCGAAGGCTGCGGATCTCCGCGACCAGGTCAAGGACGTCCGGCGCGGGTTGATGCCCCATCATCCCGACATGGCTCGTTGTCACACGAATGGTCGACGAGCTGATCTCCATGCTGGTGCGGGAGCTCGCAACTGATAGACCCGGTTGCAATGCGGGCGGTGCGGGGACTGCGATCGTAACGCCACCCGCGACAATTCCGTCTGGAGCGGTAACGGTTTTCTCGAACCGCGCGGCGCCTTTAACGGTCACATCTTCGAGTTTCGCTGCACCGTAAATCGAAACGCCCCCGGCGTAATGCTTGCCATCGTTGAGAACAAGTTCGTCAGCCTGGGAGTGAGAGAGCGCCGCGCGCGCCGCCGGAGGCACTTTCGGGCTCTGGAGCTGCACGGTCTCGACGTTGCATGCCATTATCGCTCGCCCCAACCAAGCCGGGGCTAGCAAGAGACGTCCCGCGTGGGCCTCCGCGCCGTCAAACTCGATTCTGAGCATGCCGGGATAGCCCTGCGCGTCGACGGGAACCCTGACATTGCCGCTCTGCAGCACAGTCGTTGATCCTTCCAGGATGACCGACGTGTCGGTGAGTTTGATGTCGCTCGTCATGTTCGCCGCCTCCCGCTGAAGATGTAACTTAAAATATCGTCAACTCGGCCGCCGCAGTTTGATTCACGTCAACGCTCCATCGGCTGGCGCCTGCGACCGTTAACTACGAAGTAGGATGTTCTGGCGCGCGCCAGGCCGCGCTCAGAACATGGGAACTGGCGGGGTCTTGAAATGCCCAATGATCTGCACACCGTCCTGAGCGGCATTCACGGATTGAAGGTCGACGCAGTCGAGAGGTCGGTTCCGGCCTGCGCGGACCATGCCTTCGCCTGGGCAGGCAAGCTGCTCCCCACGCCCCACGTTCGAGCCCGCGCCGATTTCAGCTCGGCTCATCAGCGGGCTTGGCTCGAGGCCATGAGCAATCTAAGTGCATGGAAGACGCGGCAGATCGATCTGAACCTGCCGGCATCGGGGAAGCTGCTGATTGTCGGATGGTACTTCCCGGAGCTCGCGAGCCTGCTCGGCACTGCGGAAAAAAAGCATGTGGTCGTTCTGGTATCGAATGATGCTCCCTGGCTCTCCGAGTTGAAGGACGCAGGCACCACACTGAACTTCCGGGCCGAAGGCGGTGCGGCGGCGCTCGCCGCGTACATGCGCGAAGGCCGCAACGTGTTCGCGATGATGGACAATATTCATCCGGGCACCGAGTTCATCCGCAGCCCATTCTTCGGGCGCCCCACCAAGACTCCGGCCGCCATTCTGAGGCTTGCGATCCGCAACGGCTACACGCTGGCGCTGATAGCGCCCAGGGACAGCCGCGTGGAAGTGGTGGCGACACTGCCCACCGCCGGCAAGCAGCCGGAGGATCTCGCTGCCTGGGTGAACCAGAAGATCGAGCAGGAAGTCAGACGGGCGCCGGAACGCTGGCTGTCGTGGCCGACGCTCGCCTATCGCTTCCAGGCAAGCTGATTCACCAGTCAGGAGGACGCGCGCATGCCCACCACGTCGTTCAATCAGCTCGCGCAGCAGGCCGACGCACTTTACCCGCCGCAGTCGATGCACAGCCTGTTGTCCAGGCTGCGCTACCCCGGAGCGGCACCGGGAACGACCCTGCCGACGGCTTCGTTCGCCGAGGCGGCTTGGCGCCTCTCAGGCCCCTCCACGACACGAATTTCATTCCTCCACTACAACATCTGGTGCCTGCGCGCGAAGATCGGGCTGAAGGAGATCGTCGCCGCTGCCGGAGGGGTGGGCCACTTCGCGGCTTGTCTTGGGGTCTCATCGGCTGAGTTCATCGGCAAGGCACTGGAGATGATCGGGGCCGACATCGGAGATGTCTGCGACCGCATCTTCCCGCCGATCGTGGAAGTCTGCGGCGTTTCCGCCAACCCGCTGAACGATGCCTGCAAGCTGGTGGGCAACGGCCTCTCGCTCGGCGGATACATCATCGAAAATCTCAGTTCCGACCTCGACTGGCTGATAAGCCTCTTCTCGATCCCCGAGGAGGTCGTATTCGAGGTGCTGATGCAGTTGGTCGCGCCGGTGCTTGGCGTGTTCGAAGTGAGTGTCATGGAGAAGCCGGTCATCCCCGAGCGCGCCGACGAAATCGGCCGGAGGGTGTTCGCCTACGACCTCGTATCGCTGGTCGAGGCTTGGGACCAGGATACGCGGGATACGATCCTGGCACATGGCACCGCGCAGCATGTCGACGGACCGACCGGCTCCCTCGCCTACAAGCAACTGCAGAGCGGGATCCTCGTCCTCAGCCCAACGCGGACGATCGAGAATGGCGGCGGGCATGTCTATGCCGCGGACGGCGTGTCGCGAGTGATGCCCGGCGGATGCGAGATGGGCTACATGTTCGATTCTGACAAATGGGCGAACAAAGGGGTGCAACTCACGCGTATCCCGGTCGGCTTCGGTGCGATCGAGCTCTATTCGACGCATGTTTATGCCGGCGATGGCGGCCTTCTGCCGCCCGGCCCAACTGACGCGGAGAAGATCGACGTCAGGCGCACGCAGATTGATGAGTTGATTGCCTTCATCAAGGCGACGCACCTTCCATCCAACGTGGCCATTGTCGCCGGAGATTTCAACATCGGTGCTGATACCGACGAATACCACAACCTGGTCGCGGCGATGGAGCAGGCCGGCTTCTATGACCTGTGGAGCGTCCCGTACGATACGATGAAAAGCGACGGTTTGACCGACCGTCACGGCGAGGGCGACGAGCCGATCTACAACGACTTCAATACCAACTGTAAGGTCTATCGCGCCAGCGAGGCATATCGGCAAGCCTACGATCCGGCCGTTGCCACGCCGACGATGTCGGATGATGTCGATTACTACTGCGACGACATGCAGCCAGACGACGCGAATCCCACCGGATCGAGGATCGACTACCTGTTCATGGAACGTGCGACTGCATTTCACGGCTTCAATCTCGACGTCTCACGTGTGCGCCGGCGTGCTTTCAAGTCACGCATTCGCTGGGTCGTCACCCCCGGCCCGCAGGACTACCTTTCGAACCACATCGGACTGGAGGCGACTTTGTTCGCCAGCCCAAGGCACTAGAGCTCCGGGCGTTCAAGAAGCGCGGCAGAGGCTCGGAGTCACAGAATGGGTCACTCATCGTCGACAATGCCGACTTGGCCGTCTGCGCAGCGCTTGTCGGCGGGGATGCCAAGTTGAGGCGTCTTGGCACTCGACCTGGTAAACGGTAGGCCATTAGCATCACCAACCTCTCGCCGACCGCTGAGCATAAGGGTTCGGCCAGCTTCATGTTCATGCGCGCCGGCAGGCCGCCGACCTTGTGTTACGACTTGATCGTCACCGACAGGCCGCCGGTGAAGAAGACGCTCTCGATCACGTCGAGATAGGGCCGCAGATCACCTTGCGACTGCCCACTTGGTGCGGGACATCGCACGACCGCGTGTTGTACGTTTCAAACAGCAGGCAAGGCTGAGCCATCTCGCGGCGGCATCCGCCCGAGTTGTCATCTTGAGTGAACCTCTTCCTCCGAAGAAGAGGCGCAGGGAAGATCGGGTATCAGCTGATACCCGCGGTCCGCGTGCAGCAAAAAGCACGCGGCAGAACCAAGGGTTCAGCCCAATATCCGGCCTTCCCTGCGCGACGGTTTGACGACTTATAGGCGCTCTCCCCGGGGATCGGCTGTCTTGCCCCCGTCGCCGGCGGATCATCATCACCGCCGGCTTGGCATCAGCACCGCGATGCCTGGACCACACCACTTCGCCGTCGCATCGCTCCGTTCGTCGGCGCGGGCTGTGACACCCGGCTGCGGAGCAACGCGCCCATCGCATCTTCCGGCTCGACGCTCGTGACGATCGCGAAACGTCCCTCTTCAGCGAGCCGGGATAACAGGAAATGTGGAGGTGATTTGCCCGACGGTGCAAGTGATGAGTCCGCGACAAACTGGCACGACGGGCAGTTCAGGCATGAGAGGCATGCACGGATTGCCCGTCGCGCAGGGATGGCCGTGGTCAGATGCGCCGCTGCACCGACGCGGGCTGGAGATCCTGCTCGCAGTGGCAGGTCCTCTGCGCCCTCTCCCGCAGGATCTGCGAGACCATCCGCTCCGTCCCGGTCAGGCCGGTCAGGATCGTCGCGCCGACAGCCATGCCCGATCGCAATCCGGCGGGCATGGCCGCCTTCAGCAGGCTGATCTTCAGCGCGATCCGCGCTTCGCCGGTTGGCGAGCCGGACGCCGCGCCGATCCACTCAGCATCCGCGACATGTCCATAGAGCCGGACGGGCAGGCCCGGCACGTCGATCGTGACCGCCTGTCCGATCGCGACATAGGTGATCTCGGAAACCGCGAGAGCTGCGATGACGTGGGGCTCGCCTGGCGTGACCACCGCCATCAACGACCGATCTGTCGTCACGGCGTCGCCGACATGGAGACCGCTTGCAGCCACGACGCCGGCGACGGGAGCGATGACGTCGTTCAGCGCGACCGTCGAAGCGCGCTCGTCCCGGTGCTCGATCCGCGCGAGAACCTGTCCCGCAGCGATCTCCTGATTGTCGGTCACGAGCAGGTCCCTGACCAGGCCGGACACCGCCGACCTGACCGGGATCTCGTTCATACTGACATAGGCGTCATCGGTGTGAACCAGATATTGGCCCACGGTCACATACTCGACCATCCACGGCACCGCGACCAGCATTCCGAACATCAGGCTGAGCGCGGCGAGCAACCACAGCGCACGTCCTGCGGACGCCCCGGCGCGCGGCTCCGCTGGGGGACGCTCCTGATGCAGAATGACCGGCCGGGATCCACCCGGCGCTTGCTGTCCGTCCACCACTCGCTCCTCACGACCACGGCATGGGGCGCGTTGCCGCCTCGGCGGCATCCTGTTGACGTCAGGGTCGCACCCATCGAATGCCCGTGACGCGAGATGTGGCGGCTCGCGGGCCGGTTGATAATGGCGCCTGGACCGAATTGGGTCTTCAATTTCTCGAAATAATGCCCGTGTCGACGACACCGCGACACCGCCGCAGCCTCGACACGAGACGGGGGTAACGCCGTTGACCGTCGCGCAAGCTTTGCCAGCGCTTCAAACAACGGCCCCAAACAGCCTTCCGATGCCTGCGGTGAGACCCAGGGCGAAGGCCCCCCAGAACGTCACGCGAAAGGTGGCGCGCGGAATGTTGGCCCCGCCTGCCTTTGCGCCGATCGCTCCCAGCACCGCGAGAAAGGCGAGAGAAGCCGCGGAGACGATCGGGACCAGCAAATTGGCGGGCGACACGACGACCATCAGCAAGGGCATGGCGCCCCCCACCGAAAACATCATGGCCGAGGTCAGGGCAGCCTGGATCGGCCGCGCTGCGGTGATCTCCGAGATTCCCAATTCGTCGCGGGCATGAGCCGTCAGTGCGTCTTTCGCCATCAACTGCTCGGCCACCTGCCGCGCAAGGGATTGATCCAGACCTCGCTTGACGTAGATTTCGGCAAGCTCGTCGCGTTCGAATGCGGGGTTGTCGCTCAGCTCCTTGCGTTCCCGGGCCAGGTCGGCCTGCTCCGTATCCGACTGCGAGCTGACGGAGACATATTCACCGGCGGCCATCGACATCGCTCCGGCGACCAATCCCGCCACGCCTGCGATCAGGACGTCGTTTCGTGTCGCTGCTGCCGCAGCAACACCGACGATCAGGCTCGCAGTCGAAATGATGCCGTCATTGGCTCCCAGAACGGCCGCTCTGAGCCATCCGATCCGCGCCACCAGATGGCTTTCGGGGTGGACGTGAAGGCGGCTCATGTCTTTCTCCTGATCACGCCTTGCAACTTCGTGGCGGCCGCCACGGTGTTGGAAATCGTTCCATACTTCCTGACATTCTGATGAAGCAGCTCGAGCCGGCGGTCGTCTTCGTCGGTGTCGACGATCAGCTCGTAATCGATCGACGCCATCATCGGCGGGCTGTCCTGACGGAAGCCGATCAGTCGCACCTCGACGCCACGAATATGGAACTTGAGCATCGGCGTCACGCGTTCGATTCCCTTGATCATGCAGGCGGCAACCGCGGCGAGAAGAAGCTCGGCCGGGTTGAACGCATCCCGCCGTCCCTGGACATCGGTGTCGAGCACCACGGTCGCATCCTTGCAGTCAGCCACGCTTTCATGCGCATCGATCCGTCGGGCGTTGACGCGATACTCTAGCATTGGGGGAGTCTCCGGGCCGCGTGTCCTTGGGGTTGGCAATCCGAACCATGAGCGGAGTGATCGATCGGATCGCGACCGTTCGGTTACGGCGGCGGAAGCGACCGGCGCAATCCATGGTTTCCGACAGGCGTGTCGCTTCCCTAGTCGTCCGAGTGAGGCAGCATGCGAAGCAGCGTCCGGTCCCGGAAGATCCAGTGATGGATCAGCGCGGCGGCCGCATGCATTGCAGCCACGATGACGAGGGCGTGGGCGAGAATTTCATGCACTTCCTTGACGTTGTGAGCAAACGCGCGGTCCTTGGGCCAGGGCGACGCGATCTCGGCAATGCCAAACAGCGGCAAGGAATCACCGCGCGCAAACTGCAACACGATGCCAACGACGGGCACGGCAAAGAGCAGCGCATAGAGAACGTAGTGCGCGAAACGCGCGGCCGGATACTGCCACTTTCCCATCCATGTGGCGAATTCGGTCGCTTCGGGCGGCGGAGAAGGATCGGCCAGCCGCCAAGCCAGGCGCACCGCCAGAAGCATGAGGATCGCGATCCCAGCCGTGACATGGACGAGCAGGCCGGACTCGCGCGGCGCGCCCTTGGGCAGCACGTCACCGAAGACCCCAAGCGCCCAGGCGACGGCCACGAGAACGACCGTCAGCCAATGCAGCGTCTGCGGAATCGCCCCGTAGTCCCTCGTCGAGTTGAAGAGCTGCATCTCAGACCTCTTTGGTCAAAAGATGCTCCTGGCGCGACCGTCCCTCGTTGATGTGGATCAAGCCCTTGCCGGTCCGGGTGCTCAGGACGGCGGGGCGAGTGCCAGCTCTGCATCGGCGATGACATAGCGGACGTAGCGGTAGTCGCGGATGAAGCTGATCTTGCCGTCGCGCCAGCTCAGCCACATGACGTAGCTGGGCCGCGGATCGCCCTGGCGTTCGAACACGGCGATCACTTCCCGGCCCTCGAGCCAGGCCGGCGCCAGCCAGACGCCGTCCATCCCGGCGTAAATGCTGAAGAACATCCCGACATCGGCCGGGCCGACACGGACGGGATGAGTGGACTGGTGCAGTTTGACGTCGTGTGCCAGCAGCGCGCGCAGGCCGTCCCAATCACGCCGGTTGAACAGGCTCACATAGCGTGTCGCCGCATCGGAGGCGGGTCTCGCCGCCGGCCGCGCCTCGGCCACAGCGTTGATCTCGGAGAGCCGCGCCCGGGCGCGGGCGAGATGCGCCTTCACCGAGTCCACCGTCAGGTCGAGCAGCGCCGCGATGTCGGCGAGCGACTCATCGAGCACATCCTTCAGAACGAGGACACTCCGCTGAGGGATCGGAAGCTCCGTGAAGCGCGACACCGCGGTCCGGATCGCCTCGTCGCGCATCATCGCCTCCACGGCATCCGGCACGGTGTCGTCGGCGACACCGTCAGCCGCCTCCATCGGTTCGGCGGCCCGGATCGCACGGCTGCGCAGCAGGTCCAGCGCCCGGTTATGCGCGACCCGGAACAGCCAGGCGCGCAGCATCGCGACGTCGCGCATCTCGTCCACCGCGACGAGCGCTTTTGTCAGGGTGTCCTGCACGACGTCCTCGCCGTCGATCACAGAGCCCATCAGGCGCGCGCAATAACGATGCAGCTCGGGCCGCAGCTGCTCTGCGAGGGCCACGAGCTCGGCGCTGCGCGCGCCGCGCGAAGCATGTCCGCCGTCGCTCAAGCTGCCGCTCCTTCCATCACCGTCACGCCGGAATCTCCGTTGAGACCGAACACGACGCCGTCGACGAACCGCGGGTCCTCCAGCACTGCGACCACACGATCGCCGAACGCCCGTGGCGGCATCGGCGCGCCGAAGCGGGCAACGAACGCTTCCGGCGCAATGCCCATGGACCCGGCATAAGCACCCGCGGCCGTATCCCCCACTCCCGTGCCGAGGATCATCATACGCGGCACGATCGCCTGGAAGCGGATGCCGAGCCTGTCGTCCTGCGACACGCCGTTGGCGTATTTCGCCATGAACCAGAGCATGCGCTTGGCGCCGCCGTAGCCGCCTGACATCTGCGAACCGCCCACCGCCGCGCCGCTCGATCCGACCAGGACGCGGCTTCCTGGTTTCAGGGGGAGCTTGAGCGCCGCCTGGATCCAGTACAAGCCCGCCTTGACGTCCGTTTCCCAGGCAACCGAGAAATCCCTCCAGGTCAGCCGATCCAGCCGGTCCATGTGCGGCGTTGTGCCGGCGTTCAAGATCAGGATGTCGGGGCTGATATCGCCGACGATGCGATGCGCAGCGGCCTCGTCGGTGACGTCGGCCGCGATCGTGGCCACACCCAGGCGCGCAGCAATCGCGTTCAGCGCCTCGGTTCCGCGCGCGACGACGGTCACCTTGGCGCCGCGATCGACGAGGGCCTCCACGACTCCCAGGCCAAGGCCGCGGCTTCCGCCGGTCACGACGATCGTCTTGTCTTTCAGGCTCATGATGATGCTCCAATGTCCAGATGACATGAAAACGATCGAGGCATCGGAAAAGAGTCAGGCGGCGAAACCAATGCGAGCCCCCTTGCGCAACCGGCCGCCCGGCTGGATGCTCCGGGCACATCGTTCATCACGGGAATCGCTTCATGTCCGTCGACACCACCGCCGCCACCGATCGTCTGATGCGTTTTCTCGCCGTCCAGGGCGTGACCGGACAGGAAAAGGCGATCGGGCGCGAGATCATGGCCGCGCTGAAGCAGGCCGGCGTGCCGGCCAAGGCGATGCGGCTCGACGATGCCAATACGCGCATTCCGCTGCCGACCGAGACCGGCAACCTGATCGTCGAGCTGCCCGGCCGCGGCAGCCAGCACAATCAGCCGCGGATCATGTTCATGACCCACATGGACACGGTGCCGCTGTGCGCCGGCGCGCAGCCGAAGATCTCCGGTCGCAAGATCGTCAACCAGGCCAAGACCGCGCTCGGCGGCGACAATCGCTGCGGCTGCGGCATTCTCGTCACGCTCGCGGCCGAGCTGATCCGGCAGAAGCTCGATCATCCGCCGATCACGCTGCTGTTCTGCGTGCGCGAGGAGAGCGGGCTCTATGGCGCGCGGCACGTCAACACCGACGACCTCGGCGCGCCCGAGATGGCGTTCAACTTCGACGGCAGCTCGGCCTCCGCCGTCACGATCGGCGCTGTCGGCGCCGACCGCTGGGAGGTCGAGATCTTCGGCCGCGCCTCGCATGCCGGCGTCGCGCCTGAGCGCGGCATCAGCGCCACCATGATCCTGGCCCTCGCGCTCGCCGAGGTGAAAGCCGGCGGCTGGTTCGGCAAGGTGGTGAAGGGCAAGGGCAAGGACGCGAGGCTTGGCACCAGCAATGTCGGTCCGGTCACCGGCGGCGAAGGCCGCCCCGCGGGCGACGCCACCAACGTCGTCACCGACTACGTCCACGTCCGCGGCGAATGCCGCAGCCACGATGCCAAATTCATCCGCGAGATCACCAAGGCCTACAAGGCGGCCTTCGAGAAGGCGGCCAAGCAGGTCACCAACAGCGAAGGCAAGTCCGGCCGCGTCAAGTTCAAGGCCGAGACCGACTATCATCCGTTCCGGATGAAGGAGACCCTTCCCGTCGTCAAGCGCGCCATGGCTGCCGTTTCCGACATCGGCGCCGCGCCGACCCTGCGCGCCGGCAATGGCGGCCTCGACGCCAACTGGATGGTCCGCCACGGCATCCCCACCGTGACCTTCGGCACCGGCCAGAACGAGCCGCACACGATTGACGAATGGATCAACCTGGACGAATACGATCGGGCGTGTGCGCTGGCGGTCAGGCTGGCGACGATGGGGTGAGACGACGCCATCCGGACACGCACTTGGATGGCTGCAACCTCCTTGCTCCCGCGCAACGTCGTGATGACGGGCTCGCCAGCAAACGCGCATGTTCCGAACAGGTCGAACAGCGAGGCCATGACGTCGCGCTCCCGCGGCGGATGGCACCCAGGCAGAGATTGCCCGTCGTGCAGCTCGGGATGGCGCGAGCTCGTCGGGTCACGGCGGCCAGTCTCATCGACGCCCTTCAAACGTCTTCAGTGATTGGAATCCACCGTCACAGTGATGAGTTGGCTCCGGCACCGGGCTGCCGGGTCGGCAAAGCACGAGCCATTCCTCCTCTGCGTGCCCAGCGGCCCCTGTCCGATCGCATGGAAGTTCGGGCGGGGCCGGAACTCCAAAGCGGGACGGCGGTTCTAGTGCGATGGACCTGCCATTCGCGTTGGACCCTCGCCAGCTCCTCGGCGAGGTCAGGTCCAGAACCGCAATCGATCATCCGTTTGCCGGCATTGTTCGGCTCTGACGTTCGTCACAGTTCTCGGCAGAGCCGGACACCGGAGACATCAGCCAATCACGGCGCACTTCACTGGAGGCCTGACATGTCGACCAAACTAGCTCTGCTCGGCCGCACGGCCGCAATTGCTTCATTGACTGCACTCGCGATCGGCGCCTTCACCCCGACCAGTGCCGACGCGCGAAATGGGCGCTGGCACGGCGGCGGCGGCGGCGCTGCGATCGGCGCGGCGCTCGCGGCGGGTGCCATCGGCACCGGTCTTGCGATCGCCGCAAGCCGCGACGCCTACGATTATTACGATGGCCCGGTCTATGACGGCCCGGCCTATTACGCGGCTCCGTCCTACTACGGCGTGAACCCCCACGCCTATGGCTATTACCGCAAGGGCGAATACCCCTATCAGGTCTATGGCGGCGACAGCCCGAACGCGGTCTGCGCGCAGGGCACGACCTGGAATTGCCGCTGAGACCGCGTCCAATTGAAACCTCGACGCGGCATCGGGCGAGGTCTCGCGGCGCTCGCCCGGCGCTGGACTCGCTTCTCTGCCGTCGCGATCAGTCCCGTAACCTGCCATGAGCGCAGCGACATGCGGGACCGATCTCTCGCAGGGTCGCTTCCCCGAAGCCCATTGAGCCGCGGCGGGCGCTACGCGTCGAACGCGAGGCGGATGACCGATCGCGATACCCTTGCCGGCATGCGCACCGCTGCCCAAATGCGGCGCGCCAGCCGGCATCATGATCCCGATGCGCCATCCGGCGGGATGACGCCCTTGCTGAAGATGAAGCAGCCGTAGAACCGGCGCTCGCCGGTGGCGATCACGCAATAGGCTGATCTGGCCATCTCATAGAATGCGAAGCGCTCGACGCCGACCAGCGGCCACGACCTGCCCTCGGCGCGGTCGATCACCGCCTGCACCTCCTGCTGCACCGGCGTCACCTCCGCAGGACTGCCCACGACCTCCATCCGCACGGCGGCATCGTCGATGAAGCTGTCGAGCGGCAGCACCGACAGCACGGCCTGGACCGCGCGCGCCGCGCTGACATTATCGATGCGCAGCAGCCCGCCGAACACTGTCTGCCGCGCGATCGCATCCGCCGGAAAATTGGTGTCGCAGATCACGAGACGGTCGCCATGCCCCATCGCGCGGAGCGCATGGAGCACGTCGGCATTGAGCAGTGGATCGATCCCCTTGAGCATGTGGTCTCCCTGTCATTTTCATCGAACGGACCAGGTCGCCGGGCCATCGGCCAAGGGCAACTGCTGCCAACACCTGGAGCGCGTCACGCCATCATCCCATCGCGAACTACACGCTCCCTCGCCTCTCGCCGACCAGGCGAAGATCGATGCTGCCGATCAGGTCCGAGCGCAGCCTTTCAGCGGCGGCCATCGCCGCCATTGTCTGTCGCAACGTGCTGACATTCGATCCGAGCGACACGATGCCGCCGAGCAGCGCCGCAATGGCGCCGAGGAGCGCGACCGCATCGGATCCGAGCAGGCCCAGCACCGCGCCGAGCAGCAATGCGGCGCCGCCCGCTATCGCGATTTTCGAGGCCAGGATGATCTTTCGGCACCGCTCCGCCATCTCGGCAAGCTCGTCGATCCGCGCCTCGATCCGGGAGATCTCTCCGCTCGGGTCGTCCTCATCCATCACGCGAGCTGCCCTCCGCGCCATCAGCGCCTCATCCTGAAACGACCCGGTCCCCGATCATGCCACCTGTCACGTGGCGCGCGAGCGTACGACGCCGCCATCCCACCGGCAACCATCCACGGCCTGACTTCACCGCGCACAACAGGTCCCGATGCACGCGGACGCTCCTCCAGGGCCGCGGCCGCAGGCCCGGAACAAAGCCGGCAACTCCGGATTGTCGTAACCGGAATTTCCACACGGCAGATGGGCGGCTCATGCCGAGCGCCCGTTCGGCAACCATCGGCTGCTATTGCCTACACGGCAATGAGCAACTTCTGACCTTGGTGCCAGCAGCTCATCAATGAGAGCTGAGCGGAAACGACAATTCAACTACGAAAGCAGCGCGTCGGCCAGGCGATATCAGGAAAAGGCCGCAGAGGCGCGTGATGCTCAAGGCGCCTCGTTACGGGGACGCGCAACCATATCATCTCGAGTTGCCCAAACACGAGCACCGTCCGCTACTCGCGGCGGCCCGAGCCGTTCGTCAATTGCAAACTTCCCAAGTTGATCCTGTGTTGCACGCGATATAGTAGCGAGCCGGCGGGGATCCGAAGCGGCGCGACTCCACTAGCGAGCCATTTGCGTCCGTCGGCCGGGCGGCGGGTGGGGAAGGCCACCCTACCCTGGACAACGACAACGGTCCTCCTGACCACTGCCGCGTCCCCACTTCAGGCAACAACCCGTGGCCGACTTTCACAAGCCGCGAAGTGTGACCAAGTCGTTCTCATGCCTCCAGGCTCCGAGAGGTCACATCGAGCCATGCCTGGAGCGAGCTCACGAGCATGAGAGCCCTCAAACGTTCGCGCCGGCGACGTTCCTGCCCGCGAGCCAGCCGAAGACCAGCGCCGGACCCAACGTGATGCCGGGCCCGGGATAGGCCCCTTCCATGATCGAGGCCATGTCGTTGCCGCAGGCGAACAGGCCAGGAATGGGTGAGCCATCCGCGCGCAACACCCGCCCGCGCGCATCGGTGACGAGGCCCGCAGACATGCCGAGATCGGCCGGATAAACCGCGACGGCATGGAAAGGCGGCTCCAGGATCGGCGCGACGCAGGGATTTGGATGTTGATCGACGTCGCCGAGCGCGCGCTGATAGATGTCGCCGCCGCGGCCGAAGGCGGGATCCTCGCCGCGCACCGCATCGGCATTGAACTCCGCGACGGTTGCAGTCAGCGCCTGCGCCGGGACGCCGATCGTCTCCGCGAGCGCGTCCAGGCTGTCGGCACGCTTGAGATAGCCCGCGGCGACATCACGCGCGACACTGCGCGTGAACGGCTTGATCTTGCCGAGGCCGTATCTCCACAGGAAGCGGCGATCGCAGATCAGCCAGGCAGGAATAGCCGTCGCGTGCCTGAGCTGCGCGCGCACGAACTCGTGGTAGGACACCGCCTCGTTGACGAAGCGGCGGCCGGTGCCATCGACCGCGATCAGGCCGGGCTTGGCGCGATCGGTGACCGTGTGCGGGAAGATGCCGCTTCTGCCGTCGGCCCGTGTGAATGTCGAAGCCGGCACCCAGAACGCGCCCTCTTTCGTCGGCGCCGACAGGCACGCGCCCAGGGCCATGGCCAGCCGCGCACCGCGTGGTGCGGCGCCGGGGTCGACGGTGGCCGACAGCAGGCCGGCGGCCTCAGGCACATAGCAGCGGCGCAGCTCGGCATCATGCGACAGCCCGCCGGTCGCGAGCACCACGCCGCGCCTTGCGGTGATCCAGGAGCGGCCGGAGCGATCGACAATTTCGAGCCTCGAGACCCTGCCCTGCGCGTCGGCTTCAAGCTGCTGGGCGGAGGTGCCGGTGCGTATCACGACGCCACGATCGAGTGCCGAGCGCAGCAGCCGCGCCGCCAGCGCGTTGCCGAGATAAAGCGTCGTGCCGCGCCGCGCCGTGAGCCGCTGCAGGCCATAGCGCATGATCAACCTGGCCGCATGCAGGGCCGAGCGCAACGATCGGCCGGCACGGCGCAGATGCGGGATATCCTGGCGGCCGATCATCATGCCGCCGAACAGCATGAACTCCGGCAGCGGATCGCGCAGCAGCGCAAAGGCGTCGCCGAGGCCGCGCGCATCGAATGGCAGCGGCTCCAGCACCCTGCCTCCCGCGGTGGCACCGGGCAGGTCGGGATAATAATCCGGATAGGTCGGCACCGGCTGCAGCCGCAGCGCAGTGCGGGCCTCGAGATCGCGCAAGGCTTCGTCGCCGAATGCAAGGAACGTCTCGAGCCTCGTGCGGTCCTGCCCCGGCACGGTCCGGTCCAAATACGTGCGCGCCGCCTCCAGCGTATCCGCCCGCCCCTCCGCGGCCGCCTTGTGATTGGCAGGAATCCAGACCATGCCGCCGGAGATGGCGGTGGTGCCGCCGATGACTTCAGCCTGCTCCAGCAGCAGCACCGAGCAGCCGTCAGCAGCCGCGATCGTCGCCGCCGTCATGCCGCCCGCGCCGGCTCCGACGACCACGACATCGAACGTCTCGCCGGCGTGCACCGCCGCCGTCATGCTCACACCATGCCGCCATTGGGCTGCACGATCTGTCCCTGGATCCAGGAGGCCTCGCCGGAGGCCAGGAAGCGCACCACCTCCGCAATCTCGCCCGGCTTGCCGATGCGATTGAACGGGCTCAACGCCGCCATGCGCTGCTTGGCCTCCTCGGTCTTGCCGGCATTGAAAAGTTCGGTGTCGACGGGACCGGGCGCCACCGCATTGACGCGAACGCCGCGCGCCGAGAGCTCCTTCGCCATCGACCGCACCAGGCTTTCGACCGCCGCCTTGGTCGCCGCATAGGGCCCGGTGCCCGGCACCGCGTGGCGGACCAGCGACGTCGTGATGGCGACGATGGCGCCGGCGTCGCGCACGCGCCGCGCCGCTTCCGCCAGCACGTTGAAGGCGCCTACGACGTTGACCTCCATCAGCAGCCGGAAGTCCTCCGGCTTGAAGCTCGCCAGCGGACCTGCCGGCACGTTGATGCCGGCGTTGGCAATGACGGCCTGCGGCGCAGCACCGAAGTCGGCGGCAACTTGCGCGAAGACCTGCGCGACCGACGCGGCATCGCGGATGTCGACCTTGTATTGCCTGCCGGGCCCTCCGTCCGACGGGCTGGTGGCGTAGGTCGAGGCCACCTGCCAGCCGGCGACGGCAAACGCCCGCGCGCAGGCGGCGCCGATGCCGCGGGAGCCGCCGAAGATGAGAACGATCGGAGAAGAAGTGGTCATTTTCGATTCCTTGATGGAGATGGTGTCTTCGCCATCGCGGCCCGCGTCGCTTCGATCGTCGCCTCGATGCCTTTTTGCAGATCGTAGCGCGGCTGGTAGCCGAGCTCCGCTTTGGCGCGGCCGATATCGAGCGCGCCCTTGACGGCGCTCAGCACGCGGCCGCCATGATGATAGGGACCGGTGTCGCCGACCGTGATTCTCGCACCGGGAATGGCGCGATTGACGGCGTCGGCCGTGTCGCGCAGCGTCGGTGCCACACCGGTCGCGACATTGTAGGCGTCAAAGCTGTGATGCGGCTTGTCGAGCGCGAGCAGCACGCCAGCCACGGTGTCATCGATATACACCTGATCAACTGCGAGATTGCCGCCGTCCTCCTGATGGAATGGCTCGCCGCGCAACGCGGCCTCGATGAAGGTGCGCGGCATGCGCAGGCGCGGCAGATGCGGTCCGTATACCCAGCAGGTCCGCACATTGATGCATTCGAGCCCGTGATCGCGCGAATAGACGCGACCATAGTGCTCGGCTGCGAGCTTGGTCACGCCGTAGACGCTGGCCGGCTTCTGCGGGTGATCCTCGTCGATGATGGCCGACTGGAAGTCGCCATAGGTCTCCTCGGTCGAGATCTGCACGACGCGCCGGACGCCGGAGAGCCGCATCGCCTCGAACAGGTTGATCGCGCCCTCGACATTGACCCGCAGCGCCTTCAACGGGATGTCGGCAGCCTGGACCACGCCGACCACGGCGGCGGCATGGATGACCGCGTCGGGGCGAAATGTCTGGAACGCCCGCAGCACTTCATGCCACTCGCCGAGATCGATCGCCGCGTTGACGAGCAGCTGTTGTTGCGAGGCGAGTGCGGCCATGGCCGGCGAGACCATCAGGTCGACGGCCACGACGCGATCGCCGCGCGCGAGCAGCGCCTGCACGATCGCCGAGCCGAGCCAGCCGCAGGCTCCGGTGACCAGGATGGACTTGGTCGTGGTCATGCCCCGCCCCTCACCGCGGCGCTGGCTCTTCGTCGGTCGGCGGGCTGGTGATCACCAGGAACACCAGCGGGTCGTTGCCGGTGCAGTGGAATTCGTGCACCACGCCCGGCGGAATGTAGGTGACGTCATTGGCACGGACCAGCCGGCGCTCGCCGTCGAGGATCAGGATGCCCTCGCCCGACAGCACGTGATAGATCTGCTCCTGCACCTTGTGAGAATGGCTCTCGACATGCGCGCCGGGCTCGTAGGACGAGATGCGATGGTCGAAGAAGCGGCTGCCGGTGGTGTCCGGCGTCACGATCGCCTTCGACAGCGCCTGGTTATAGTGGCCCGGATACTGGGTCCAGAAAATCTCGGCGAGATTGCGCGTCACCGCCTTCTTCTCTGTCGCCGCATTCGCGTAGGCGTTCGGTCCGGGAACGACGATGGTCATGTCTCATCTCCTCAGGAAGGTTCAGATTGGGCCGGCCAGCCGGTGCCGATGGTCACGAACTCGCAGCTGCTCATGACCCGTTTGCCGCCCGTTGCACTGCATCAGCGGTCTGAGTGATGCCAAGCAAACGCCCTTGCAGCTCGTGATCGGCCGCGAGCGCGGCAGCATCGCCGACATGGGCCACGCGCCCATTCACCAGCACATAGGCGCGGTCCGCCATCGCCAGCACGCTCTCGGCATGATGCTCCACGATGACGAGGCTCGCGCGCGACCTCAATTTGGACACGGCGTCGCGGACCTCTTGCACCACGGCGGGCGCCAAGCCCTCGAACGGCTCGTCGAGCAGGATCAGGCGGCTCGGCACCATCAACGCGCGCGCGATCGCCACCATCTGCCGCTCGCCGCCGGAGAGATTTTCGGCACGCGCCTTGTGCAGGCTGCGCAGCTTCGGGAACAGATCGAACACGTCGTCGATGGACGCGCCGCCGGCGCGGGTCGCGAGCTTGAGATTCTCCTGCACGGTCAGGTTCGGAAACAGCCGGCGTCCTTCCGGCACCAGCGAGATGCCGAGCCGGTTGATTTCGTCCGGACGCAGCCGGTTGAGCTCCCTGCCGTCGAAAATGATGCGACCGCCGCTCGCCGGCACCGTGCCTGTGATGGCCCGCAGCGCGGTGGTCTTGCCGACGCCGTTGCGCCCTAGCAGCGCCACCACTTCGCCAGGCCGCACGGCCAGGTCGAGCCCGTCGAGCACGGTGCCACCGCCGTAGCCGGCGCGCACGCCCTCGAGCCTGAGCAGCGGCTCGGCGGCGGCGCTGCCGGGAAGCGGCGTCACATTGGTCGCCCGCGACGGAGCCGCCGCGATCTGGCCATGGGCGGTGCCGAGATAGGCCGTGACGACTTCGGGATGGGCAGCCACTTCCACCGGCTTGCCGTCGGCGATCAGCCGGCCCTGATGCAACACCGTGATGCGGTCGGACATGGCCAGCACACGGTCGATGTCATGCTCGATCAACAGCACGGCGTGGGACTTCGCCAGCCGCATGATCAGCTCGCCTACGATCTTGCGGTCCGACTCCGCCAGACCAGCCAGCGGCTCGTCGAGCAGCAGGAGCTTGGCATCGATCGCGAGCGACACCGCGATCTCGAGCAGCCGCTTCTCACCATGCGCCAGCGCGGAGCAAAGCTCGGCGGCGCGATCGGCGAGGCCTACGGCATCGAGCAGCGACCACACCTTTGCGTTTGCAGCCGCATCGTCATAGGCATCGCGCCAAAGACCCGTCCATTGCCGGTTGGCAGCCTGGACCGCGATACGCACGTTCTCGAACGCAGTGAGATTGGGAAAGACGCTCAGGATCTGGAACGAGCGGGCGATGCCGAGCCGCGCGCGCTTGTACGGCGACAGCTGATCGATGGGCTTGCCCTCGAACAGGATCGTGCCGGCGTTGGCCCGGAGCACACCGGTCAGCAGATTGAACAACGTGGTCTTGCCGGCGCCGTTGGGGCCGATCAGGCTGTGCAGTCCGGTGCGGCTCATCTCGAAGGACACGTCGTGCTGTGTCACGATCGAGCCGAAATGCTTGGACAGGTTGCGGATCGCAAGAATTGGCACCTCTGAGGCCGTCGCCGCCGCCTGGCGTGCGCGATCCGGCGCATAGGGAGCAATGTCGCGCGGCCGCGGTGGAATGACATTGCGCGTCAGGGTCCAGCGGCTGCGGCCGGCGATACGCTGGAAGATGCCGTGAATGCCCTCATCTGACAGCAGCGCGAAGGCGATGATGATGGGGGCGAAGACCAGCCACCAATTCTCCGTGATGGCGCTGAGCCGGTCCTCCAAGACGATGAAGACGATGGCGCCCCACAACGGCCCCAGGAAATGATGCACGCCGCCCAGCGCCGCCATCAGCACGGGATCACCGGCATGCTCCCAGTTCAGATTGTTGGCGTAGACGCCCTGCAGCAGCAGCGCCATCAAGCCGCCGGCGACGCCGATGCCGCCGCCGGCAATGACGAGCGCAATCAGCTTGGTGCGGTAGGTGTCGAAACCCAGGCTTGCGACCCGCTGCTCGTTGTCGCGCAACGCCTGCATCAGTCGGCCGAACGGCGCATGCGCCAGCCGCCACAGCATCCACAATGATCCGATCACCACGACGAGCGTGAAGCCGTGGAAGGCAAGCGCGGAGCGAAACAGGGGACGCGCGACGTTCTGCAGGCCGTTCTCGCCTCCGGTCACCGAGGTCCATTTGAACGCAATCTCGAACGCGATCTGGGAGCACGCCAGCGTCAGCAGCGAAAAGTAGAGTCCGCGCCGGCGAAGGATGATGGCGCCGACGATCAGCGCCAGCAGCAGCGAAAATGCCACCGCGATCGCCAGACCGGTGATTTCATTGGCGGCCGGCATGAAGCCCAGGCCGATTGCCAGCGCATAGCTCGCGCAGCCGAAGAAGAAGGACGCGCCGAACGGCACCAGGCCGAGATAGCCGATCAGGAAGTTCACCTCCGCGCCGTAGAGCGTGTAGATCGCGATCTGGGTCACGCGATGGATCGGCATGCCCACAGCGAGCGCGATGCCGGAGGCGAGCGCCAGTATCGCGGCCGCCACGAGCACCGGGTGACTTGCGAGCCGCTGCAGCACGGACTTGGCCGTCGTCATTCGAAACGCTCCCAGCGCTCGCCGAATAGCCCGCGCGGCCGCAGCAGCATGATCGCGAACATCAAGGCATACATCGATGCGGCAGCCGCCTCTGGCCAGAACTGAATGGTCAGCGAGGTGACGATCCCTACCGCGAGTCCGGCGACCACTGCGCCCCGAAAGGAGCCGAGGCCGCCGATGGCAACGATCACGAACGCTGGCATCACCGCATTGGCAGCCATTGACGGCGACACCGTCCACAGCGGCGCGGCCAGCACGCCGGCGATCGCCGCCAGCATGCAGCCGAGCCCGAACACCGCGGTGAGCACCCGCGGCAGATTGATGCCGAGCAATTCCACCATCTCCGGGTCCCGGCTGCCGGCACGCAGGATCCGGCCATAGGGTGTGAACGCCAGGAAGCCCCATAGGCCGAGCAAGGTCGCCGTGGTCGCGCCGAGCACGGCCACGCGATATTTGGTGATCAGGAGAGGACCAACTTCAACGATCCCTGCAAAGGCCGGCGGGGGATTGAACGGCTTGCCGTCGGCGCCCCAGGCGTAGCGGATCACCGCTTCGATCAGGAGCGCCAGCGCAAAGGTCACGATCAGGCTGAGCAACGGCTCCTTGCCGTAGAGGCGGCGGATGATCGTCACCTCCACAGCCATGCCGATCAGCCCGACCACCAGCGGCGCCAGGATCACGGCGCTCCATCCGAACAGCTGGAACAGCTGCCAGGCCACGTAGGCCCCCAGCGCGAAGAAGGCGCCATGCGCGAAGTTGATGACGCCGAGCAGGCCGAAGGTGATCGACAGACCTACGGCGATCAGCACGTAGATGAAGCCGAGCACGAGTCCATTGGCCGCCTGGGAGACGAGAGTGTCGAGCATCGTTCGAGCCTGTCAGTACGCTGCAGGAACAAGGGTCGCCGCCGCCTCAGAGCGAGGGCATGCTGCAGCCGATATCCTCCTTGGTACCGAACGCCTTCGCCGTCTCCTCGGCGGTCGCCGAGGTGTTCTTCAGCACGTCGAAATAGTCGAACTTGTCGGTGATCTGCTTCTTGATCTGGACGATGACGGCCGGGCGCACCAGCTGGTGATCCCAGTCGCGGAAGAAGAACGGAAACTCGCCTTCGGTGTTCTTCCACTGCTCGAGATGCGCCACGAGCTGAGCGGCCTCGGTCGACTTCGCCGCCTCGATCGATTCCAACAGCGCCCGCATGCCGATCCAGCCCGACCACGTCTTGTCCGATGGCGGCTGATTGTACTTCTTCTTGAAATCCTCGATCAGCTTCTGCTCGGCGGCGGTATTCTTCGGATTGTTGTAGTACCACGGCTTGATGTAGATGCCGGTCGAGGCCTGCGGCCCGACGTCCCAGAAGTCGGTGTCCGTGACGGCGACCGCCGCATAGGGGATCTTGTCCTTCATCCCCATCTCGTTCCACTGCTTCAGGAAGTTGGAGAAGTCGCCGCCCACCAGGCCGCCGACGATCACGTCCGGCTTGGCCTGGCGGATCTTGAGGATGTAGGAGCTGTAGTCCGCGGTGTTGATCGGCACCTCATCGACCCCGACCTCGGTGGCGCCGACCTGCTTCAGCATCGCGCGCGAGGCGCGCAGGATGTCCTGGCCGAAGGCATATGACGCCGTGATGAAATAGACCTTCTTGCCGATGCTGGAGACGTAGGGCATCAGGCCGGCCATCTGAACCGGCACGGTCGCCTGGGTGCGGAACGTGTACTTGCTGCAGCTCTTGCCGGTGATCTCGCTGGCCGCGGCGCCGGTGAGGATCAGCGGCACCTTCTCGCGATTGGCAACGCTCATCATGGCGAGCGCCGAGGACGAGTAGTTGCCGCCGACCACGGCGACCACCTTGCTCTCGTCGACAAGCCGCTGCATGTTCTGCTGCGACACCTGGGGATTGGGCTCGTCGAGCCAGACCAGCTCGATCGGGCGGCCCAGCACCTTGCCGCCGGCCTGCTCGACCGCAAGCGCGCTGCCGCGTTGCAGGTACTCACCGATCGAGGCGCCCGGCCCCTGCTTGGCATAGATCATGCCGATGCGGACGGGCCCATCGGACTGGGCTCGCGCGGGACCGCCGACGCCGAGCACGGATGCGGCAGCCACGCCGGCCGACGCGCGCATGAAAGATCGCCGGTTCAGATCACGCTTCAACATGGTGCTCCTCCCTCTCAATGTTGTTATCTTTGTTTTGTATCGTCAGTCGCGTTTGTAAGGCTTGCCGAACACCGGCTCCTTGAATGGGATCGGCGGCAGCTCCCAGGTGCCCGTCGATGGCGGCCGCACCTCGGCGTCGACATGCAGATCGATCACGCAGGGGCGGCGGTTCTTGATCGCGGTCTCGACTGCACCGCGCAGGTCGGCGCTGCGGGTCACCGTCACGCCGTCGGCGCCGCAGGCGCGCGCCCAGGCGGCAAAGTCGGGGTTGTAGCGATCTCCGCCGGGCCCCTGATTGCCGCGATAGAACGCGGTGCCGAGCTCGCGGCCCTCGAACAGGCCATACTGCAAATCGCGGATCGCGCTCCAGGCGAAGTTGTTCCAGACGATCCAGACGCACGGCAGGTCATATTCGACGGCCGTGGCGACGACGTAGGGCGCCATCATGAAGCCGCCGTCGCCGACGACGGCGACGCAGGGACGGTCGGGCGCGGCCAGCTGCGCGCCGAGCACGCCGCAGGCGCCGAACCCCATCGACGAAAAGCCCCAGCTGTTCAGCATGCTCTGCGGCCGCTTCGGCTGCCAGAACTGCATGAACCAGTTGTGATGCACGCCGGAATCGAGCGACAGGATGACGTCGTCCGGCAGCACGTCCTGCAGGGCTCCGACGACATATTCCGGCCGGATCGGCGTGGTGTCGGCGCTGAAGTGCGGCCGCACGAACGCCTCCCACTCCGCCTTCCAGGTCGCGATCTCGTCGCGCCACGCCGCGAAATTTTCGCGACGGATCGCGGGGCGACGCTCCAGCGCCGCGAGCAGTTGCCCGGCGAAGGTCTTGGCGTCGGCGATGATGCCGAGCGTCGGCGGATAGTTGCGGCCGAGCTCCGCCGGATCGATGTCGACCTGCAGCAGCCTGGTCGACGGAAAATTCCACGAGTAGCCCTGGTGCCAGCTCGAGGACGAGCGATCGTCGAAACGCGTTCCGATGCAGAGCACGAGATCGGCGTGACGGCCGGCCTGGTTGGCGGGATAAGCGCCGTTGCGGCCAATGAAGCCGAGCGTCAGTGGATCATCCGCCGGCACGCAGCCCATGCCATTGGGCGAGGTGATGACTGGAATGCCGTAGCGGCTCTGCAGCGCGCCGATCTCGGGACCGGCCTCCGAGAGCGTCGTGCCCTGCCCGATGAAGAACACCGGCCGCCTGGCGGCTTCGATCAGATCGAGCGCCTTGGTGACGTCGGCCTCGCTCGCACTCGGCCGGTGACTGCCGTGAACATGCGACAGCGCCGGCAGCTCGACGTCGGCCTCCTCCTGAAAAACATTGTACGGAATATCGAGATTGACCGGACCGGGACGTCCCGTGACCATGGTGTCGAAGGCTTGGCGCAGCGCCAGCGGCAGCATGTCGACGCGACTGGGCTGGAAGGAACGCTTCACCACCGGGCGCAGCACCTGGGCGAAATCGGCCTGGTTGTGCGCGTATAGTTCCTGAAACGGCGCGCGGTTGGCCTGCGACGTGGGCACGTTGGCGGTGATCGCAAGGAAGCTCGAGGAGTCCGACAACGCAGTTGCGAGCGACATCACCATGTTGGCCGAGCCCGGCCCGGTCGAGGTCAGGGTCGCGACCGGACTGTGTTTGACGCGGAAATAAGCGTCGGCCATGTGACCGGCGCATTGCTCGTGGCGGGGCGACACCAGCTTGACGCGGTCACGCACCTGATACAGCGCATCAAGAATGCCGACATTGCCGTGTCCGCAGATGCCGATTACGAAGGGCACCTTCTGCTTGACGAGATATTCGGCGATGACTTCGCCGCCCTTCATCTTGGTCATGGTCAGATCCTTGTCAGGTGACGGTCCGCGTCATGCGAGGATCGTCACGATACGCTCTTCGCTCATTTCGCGGATCGCGTAATGCGGCCCTTCGCGGCCGAAACCGGAATCCTTGGAGCCGCCATACGGCATGAGGTCCACGCGGGAGCTCGGCGTCTCGTTGATGTGAACGCCACCGACTTGCAATTGCCGCGCGGCCTGCAGAGCCTCGTCCAGGCGTTTTGTGAAGATGCCCGTGGCAAGTCCATAAGGTGTGTCGTTGACGCGCGCGATCGCCTCGTCCAGCACATCGAAGGGCGCGACGCACATCACAGGCCCGAACACTTCCTGGCAGCCGAGCGGGGTCGCCTTGTCGACATTCGTGAGCAGCGTGGGAGGAACCACGGCGCCCACCCGCGCGCCGCCGACCAGACGCCGCGCGCCGCTCTGCTCGGCCAGCGCGATCCAGGACTCGATGCGCTGGGCGGCGGCCTCGCTGACGACCGGCCCAACAACGGTGTCGTCCTCGCCGGGGTCTCCGTAGGGCAGCCCGGCAACGAGCTCTGAAAGTCTCTGCTCCACCTGCCCGATCAGCGAACGCTGCACCAGCAGCACCTGGATCGATGTGCAGACCTGGCCGGCCTTGCGGAAGCCGGCGTTGACGACCTTCGGCAACGCAATATCGAGATCGGCGTCCTCGCAGATCACGCAGTGCGAGATCGAGCCGAGCTCCATCTGCGTGCGGCGCAGTCCCGCCTTGCTTTGGATGATGCGGCCGATGTCCGTGCTGCCGGTGAACGCGAAGAATTTCACTGCCGCCTCGGCCATCAACCAGTCGGCGACCTCACCATCGCCATGCAGCACCGACATCAGGCCCGATGGCAGACCTGCCGCGATCAGGCACTCCGCCATGATGCAGGACGTCATCGGCGTATGCAGCGATGGTTTCAGCACCACGGCGTTACCAGCCGCCAGTGCAGGCGCAACCTTGTGCGCCACCGTATTGAGCGGAGCATTGAACGGCGTAATCGCGGCCACGACGCCGAGCGGCACGCGGATAGTGAAGCCGATGCGGCCCTTCTGGCCTGCGGCCCCTTCCATCGGCACCATCTCGCCGGCCAGCCGCCGCGCCTCTTCGGCGGAGAGCCGAAACGTCGTCGCACAACGCTGGACTTCGCCCATTGCATCGCGGCGTGGAAAGCCCGCCTCCTGGCGCAGCACCTCCACCAGCTCCGGCGCACGCTTCTCAAGCTCGACCGCAGCGCGATCGAGGATGAGGCCGCGATCATAGGGCGTCAGTACATTGGCTTCGAACGCCCGCTCCGCGGCGACAATGCAGCTGCGGACCTGCTCGCGCGACGGCAGATGCGCGGACATGGCGGGCTGCAGGTGATATTTGTCGAGCACGGCGACGGTGTGCGGACCATTCACCCATTCCCCGGCGATCAAGAGGCGGCACGATGGCAGACCGGCCAACGCCTGTCCCTGAACCGCAGCGTCCGCCATCGTCTGGTTCCTCCCAAAGGGTCTTCACACCTGTTACCGTCGTCCTTAGAGAGAAATTGACATTAGCAAAAATACTGTTTTGGATTAGTTGCCATAAGCTGAGCATATAGCCCGGCGGCAAGGTCTCGTTCTTCCCAAGCAGTACGGTTCCCGCTCATGGATTTGCGTCAGTTGCGCTATTTCGCCCAGATCGTCGAGAGCGGCAGTCTCTCGAAGGCATCGCGCTGCCTGTTCGTTGCGCAGCCCGCACTGAGCCAGCAGATCGCAAAGCTCGAGGAGGAAGTGGGCAGGCCCTTGCTGCAGCGCTCCTCGCGCGGCGTGATCCCGACCGAGAACGGCCTTGCGCTCTACCATCACGCCCGGTTCATGCTGCGGCAGCTCGACCATGCGCTGTCGATCGCCCGCCAGGATTCGGCAGAGGTCAGCGGCATGGTATCGGTCGGCTTGCCCGCGACGACCGTGCTCGCGATCGGGCTGCCGCTCACCAAGTGCATCCGCGCCAAATATCCCGGTATCCTGCTCAACGTCGTCGAGGGAATGAGCGGCCACATCGCCCACATGATGCGGCTTGGCCAGCTCGACCTGGCCATCCTGTTCAACAACGACGTGTCATCCAAGCTCGACGCGATTCCGCTGCTCGACGAGGAATTGTTCGTGCTTCTCCCTGCCGACAGCCCGCTGGTGCCGCGCCACCGTTGCAGCATCACAGTTGCAGAAGTTGCAGAGCTGCCCCTGATCCTGCCGACGGGAACTCATGGCCTGCGCCGGCGTGTAGCTGCGGAGTTCGAGCGGCGCAACATCACGCCGAATGTGGTCGCTGAGATCGACTCGCTCTCGCTGGTGATGAGCTGCGTCGGTGAGGGCATCGGGGTCACCATCAAGCCGATGTCGGCGCTGCAGGCAGGAGGACGAAGCAGCGAGGACTGGCGCGCCCTGCCGATCTCGGACGCCCGGATCACGCGACGCAACTATGTCTATTCGATCAAGCCGGACCTGCTGGCGCCTGCAGCCCTCGCCGTCGCCAAGGAGCTCCAGGATACCGCGCGAACGCTCGTCACATCCGGACAATGGCGCGGCGTCAGCTTGGTCGACGACTCCATGTCTTCCGCCATCCCGCCGGCGGCCTAGCGCACGCGCCGACCGTCTGACCGGCGGTCGCGACTGCATCACGCCCCGCCTCCGGCCCGGTCTCGTCTACTTCAGCGCCGCTT
Source organism: Bradyrhizobium sp. HKCCYLRH1030 (assembly GCF_051168395.1). Taxonomy (NCBI): domain Bacteria; kingdom Pseudomonadati; phylum Pseudomonadota; class Alphaproteobacteria; order Hyphomicrobiales; family Nitrobacteraceae; genus Bradyrhizobium; species Bradyrhizobium sp. HKCCYLRH1030. The sequence continues at coordinate 908,747 of NZ_JBNPUY010000001.1, forward strand.
GCCCGGCCAGGGATACGACGTTGTCCTGGGCGCCCGACCCACCACTCACACCGACGGCACCGATGATCTTGCCATCCACGACCAGCAGATTGCCGCCTCGCGATGCGATCATGTCATCGAGCGTGGCGAGATAGGCGAAATACGCGCCTTTGCCCAGCAACGTCTCGAACACCAGCGTGGGGCGTCGATAACGTGCCGACGTGCGCGCCTTGCGCTGAGACAGGCCGATCGACGCATATTGGCAATTGTCCTGCTTTTCGAAATAGACCAGATCACCGCTCGGATTGACCACGGCGATGCAGAATGCGTTCCAATTGCGCTTCGTCGTCTCAGCAACGGCCGCAGCAGCCACCTTCTTGGCCATCTCCAGGCTGATCGGGTCGCCATAAGGAGGCGGATTCAGTGCATCCGCGACCGCGTCGTTGGGATTGTCGGTGTTCGATGTCTGGGCGAGGCTGTTCGATAAGTGCAGAGCTGCGACGCATGCGATGACGCTCAAAATGGCCCGATAGTGCATGTCTTCCTCCCGACCCTGTTGCCTTCTCCGTGCTCTCGTCGGCCAGCCTGGGCGCCTTGTTTCGCTCGACGAGGCGTGTCGTTCTCAGCCTCCTCATTCCGACGGCCGCGCTTGGAGGTTGCCGAGGTCTCCCGGCTGCCCTGCTTGCGTCTCCAACGGAATCATGCGCTGCAGGTCAGCGCCGCTCGTCTCGGGCAAAGCCATCGCGGCGATGAAAGCAAGTCCATAGGCGGCGAGCGCGCAAAGGCCCATCGACAAGCCAAGAGGATGCGACGCAGCAAGCACGCCCACGGTCGCAGGCACGACCGAGCCGAACCCGCGCCCGCCACCGAGGCAGAAGCCCTGCCCGCTCGCACGAATCTCGGTCGGGAACAATTCGGCAAAGGTCGGCAACATTCCCGATGCCAGCCCACCTTGGAACGCGCCCAGAAAGAAGCTGAGCAGGATCGTCGTGTTGGCGCCGATCGGAGCTAGTAGATAGATGCTCGCGTTCGCGGCCTGGCATAGCAGGAAGATCATGAATGCGGGACGCCGGCCCGTGCGATCCGAAAGCCAGCCATAGAGCAACGGTCCGACCAACGAACCCAGGATGTTCATGGCAAGATAGCCTGCACTGCTCCCCACGGTCAGGTTGAGGACGGTGCGCAGATAGGTCGGCAGCCACGTGATCATCACATAGGCGCCGCCGAAAATGCCGGTGGCCATCGTGACCGCCGCCACGGTACGCCGCACATGGGCCCTGGTGAAGATCGTCCAGGCGGGCAGTCCGGCTGTCTCGTCCGCGCGGCTTTGACGATAAAGCCCGGACTCCGGCACAAGGCGGCGGATGAAGAACACGAGAAAGGCCGGCGCGATGCCGACCGCAAAGAACACGCGCCAGCCGAGCTCTTCAGGAAACAGCGATGAAATGACGGGGAGCAGCGCGACGGAAATCGCATAACCCACCGCGTAGCTGCTCTGCACCGACGCGGCCACCCGGCCGCGAAGCGCGGGCCTGACGACCTCGCTGATCAGGACGCCACCCACGGCCGCCTCACCGCCGTAGCCGAGGCCCTGGAGAAAACGCACGATCAGCAAGTAGTTGAAGCCGGTCGCGAAAGCCGATGCGAGCGTGAACAGGGCAACCCAGAGGATCGTCAGTTGCAGGACCTTGATGCGGCCGATGCGATCGGCAAGGATCCCCCCGCCCCAGCCACCGATGGCTGCACCGACGAGGGCTGCGGTCGCGAGATAGCCGGCTTCAGGGCGCGTCAGTCCGATTGTTGCAATCAGCGCCGGGATGACCAGCGCATAGATCGTCGAATCCAGCGAGTCGAGACCAAAGCCCGCGAAGCAAGCCCAATACGTCCGGCGTTCGACCTCGTCGAGTTCGGAATACCAGCCCAGTTTCATGATCGTTCACTTTCAGGTCAGGACTCGAACCAGATGCGCTTCTTCGTTGGCCGGGAGAACAAGCGCGAGTGCAGTACAATCGGGTGGCCGCCTGGACCATGCAGGCGCACCTTCTGCGCGGGCCTGCCGGTCGTGTCCATCATGATTGCCGACAGCTTCATCGCCCACCAATTGGAGATAGACGGAATTCCAGCACAGCCAAAATACGATTTGGCGTTGGCGCTCATAAGCCAAAGATATGGCTTGGCCGGAGTTCACCGCGGCATCACGGGGCGACCTTGGCGGTGACAAATCCACCTTGATCGAGCGCTCGGCGTACCGTGCCATTCGCCTTGGCATCTGCAAGAAATCGGGCCGCCCACTCCCGCGCCGTCACGTTACCCTTTGGGACGACCACGACGACGCCCGTTGATTGGATGACCTCGTTCAAGACCCGGCTGCCCGGCAGGCGCCGCGACAGCTCCTCCAAGGCTTCCATGCCCATGGCGAGGACGTCGAGCCGACCCTGGCCGATCAGCTCAGCGGCCTCTTCAGGCTTGATGAATTTCGTCACGCGGGCACTTTTCATGCTCGCCTCGACCGTTCTGGACGTCGAAGTGCCTTCGATGCAGCCAACCCGGATTCCCGGACGGTCGATATCGGCAACGGAGGTGATGTCTGAGCCTGCGCGAATGAGATACCCGCTCATATAGGCGACATAGGCAGGTCCTTGATCGACGAACTGCTCCCGCTTGCGATCCGCCGGCATGAAGGACAGATCCCACGCCCCTTTGCTGCCGGCGGCCGCGATTTCGTCCGAGCTCTGATAGTCGACGAGCTCAAGCGGCACATTGAGCTTGCCTGCGGCCGCCTTGGCCAGTTCGACTGTCACGCCGACAGGCTTGCCTGTCGCCGGATCGCGTGTCGTCCAGAACGCGGAGGCGGCCGGCCCGACCGCAACAGCGACGCGCAGCACGCCGGTCGGAGCGATCTCGCGCGCATCCTGCGCAGCTGCTCCCGCCATCATGGCCGAGAGGCCCAAGCAAAGACTTGCGATGGCAAAGCAAAGCGATGCGAGCAGACCGGTCGATTTCATGCGTGGTCTGGCGCGATCCGACATCGGTACCGCCGTGCTGACAATGTGCCGGTCCTTCATAGCGTCGGATTCCACGATGATGGGATCAGCCGATAGCCGGCGCCGTCTTTCTCGACGTGTCCGACCGACGGGAACGCGAAGTGGAATCCGATCACGGTCGCCTTCTCCGCCGCTGCATCCGCCTCTGCTTCATGTCTCGTCTCTCCCGCTTCGTCTTCTTTTTTCGTCAATCCGCAGAATGCACCGGAGAAGACCGAGCCGACGAGCCGCCCGCCGCGCCGCCACGGGAATGGATCAGACGATGATGTTCCGTCGCCTCTCATCGCCATGACAGCCGATCACGCCGCGAATAGTGCGCGCAACCGGCCGATGTCGTCGATTTCTTCGAGCCGCCCAACCATGTCGATCAGCTTCTCCGTCTTCTCACGCCCCAGAACGGGCGTCATCAGATCCCTGGTCTTGGCGTTGACGGCCTCCGTGCCCAGCGGATTCTCCTTGGTGCCCGGCGGGTGTCTGGTGAAATGATCGACCTTGCGGCCATCGACCAGAGTCACCTCGACGATCGCACCGCGTGGCGCAGCCGGATCCATCAAGCCCTTGTCGCCTGCGAGCGTCACCTTCGCCCGTTGCTCCAGGATCGTCGGGTCGCGCATCAGCGCGACATCATGACTGTCTCCGAACGAGACCGCCCCCTTGACCAACGCAAGCGCGACGAGATGCTGACAGTTCACGTCGGGCATGGCGCTGTCGCCGACGATTCCCATCGCGTCGGTCGGAAGCTTGACCAGGATGCTGCGGACGTTGTCTGGAGTGAGTCCGTGCTGTCGGCGCAGCGTGAGCAGCGCATCCAGCGGCGACTGGATCGGATAGCCGACCGAAAAGGTCTTGATGGCCGTCTCCGTGACGTAGAAGCGGCTGCCGAGATCCCTGACCATCTCCTCCGGCTTCGGATCGCTCGACAGCGCGATGAACAGGTTGTGGGTGCCATCGAGCACGTCATCGACGCCGGTGAGCCCGGCCATCACCATGTCGACCGCCATGACACCGTTGCGCGCGCCCATTCCGGCGAAATCGAATGCCTTCTCGATGTGGTCCGTGTCCTTGACCCAGCTCCACAGCCCCGAGACCTGCTGCGCCGAATAGGAGATGGCGTGACGCATGCCCCGCTCGTCCAGCCGCGCCAACGAGGCCGCCGCGCCTCGCGCACCGAATGTCGACGACGTGCCCTCGGCACTGCGGTGCGAGCCGCGCACCAGGTCCGGCCCGAGCGCCATCAGAAGCCGGCAGGTCAGGTCGTAACCGAGCACAACGGCGCGGATCACGTCGCGCCCATTGCGATGCTCCCGTTCAGCCATAGCGAGCGCGGCAGGGATGACCGCGCACCCCGGATGCGCCTTGGTGACCGGTTCGAAATCGTCGGTCTCGTCGGCGTGAGCGCACATGGCGTTGGCCATCGCCGCATTGACGGCCGTCGTCCGGACGTCGGAGCCGACGACGGACGCCTGCGGCGCGCCGCCGAGGCTGCGCACGTATCTCAGCGCCATCTCGCCCGGATGCATCCGAGCGCCGGACACCATGGCACCGAGCGTGTCGAGAATGCGGTGCTTGCATGCGAGCATCACCTGCTCCGGCAGCTCCTGGTCACGCGCCGCAACCATGTAGCGCGCCAGGCGCTCGGTCACGCCCGGGCCGGCGGCCCGGGAGAAACGGATCGGCATCGCCGAGATTGCAGCAAACGCCCCCGCCGATTGCAGCAGACGGCGGCGCGACGACATGGCCCTCCTCGCCATCGTCAGGCCGACGCCGACATCTTCGCGATGTCGGCAGCATTCGACACACTCTCGACATTCCAGCAGGCGTCCATGATCCGCCGGATCGACGCCGCCGGAACGATGCCGTCGGCGAGGTCCACGAACTTCGCCTCGAGCTGCTGGTCGGTCATCGGCACTTCCACGCTGCCGGCGGCGTGCTCGATGCGGCGGCTGATCTTCCGCCCATCCTTCAGCACGATCGTCATCTCGACCTGCTCCGGCTTGATCTCGGGCGTGATGACCGGAATGACCTTGCTACGCAGCGACAGCACCGTCGGATCGGTTACCGCGCGATCGCTGAACTGCTTCTCTCCGCCCGCGCCTTCCACGATCGCCACGGCCACCGCGTGATAGATGCTGAACTTGCCCTCGAGCCCCTGCTGCGGCGTCTTCTTGCCGGTCAGCTCGAGCACGAGCGGGTTGACCTTGAGATCGACATGGTCGATCTGGTCGGCCGTCAGCCTGTTCTCGTTACGCAGCTGAATCGCAGCGTCGATCGCCGGATGCAGAACGATGCCGCAAGCGAACGGCTTGTAGGTGTTGAGGGCGGCTTCGTAACGCTTGCCGAGATCTCCGACGATCTCGCCATAGTCCTGCTTCGTGCTGATCGTGTTGGCCCAGCCGCGCTTCGCCTCGATCATCCCGTCCGACGACGTGAAATTCTTCGACGCCAGAAGGGCGGCAAATATGCCGTTTGACGCCGCACGGCCGGGGTTGAAGCTCTTGTTCATGGACCCGAACGATTCGCGCAGGCCGACCGGCTGCGACGCGGCGAGGCCCAGCGCCCAGGTCATCTGCTGCTCGTTGAGCTTCAACAGCTTGCCGGCAGCCGCAGCCGCGCCGAACACCCCGGCAGTCCCGGTGATGTGCCAGCCGACATCGTAGTGGTTCGGATAGACGGCGTTGCCGATCCTGCACTCGGTCTCGACACCGAGGACGAGCGCATTCAAGAACTCCTTTCCGGACACCGGCTGCATTTCCGAGAGCGCAATGATCGCCGAAACCACCGGGCCGGCCGGATGGATGATCGTCTTCAGATGGGTGTCGTCGAAATCGAAGATGTGGCTGGACACGCCGTTGATGAAGGCGGCGTTCATGATGTCGAACCGCTCGCGCCGGCCGAACAGCGACGCCTGCTGCGGGCCGGAGAACGGCGCCAACGCCGCGACCGCGATGTCGACCGTTTCGTGTCGCGACCCGCCGATCGCGACGCCGACCCAGTTCAGCAGCGTCCTCACGCCTTCCTTGCGGACCTTGACCGGCAGATCATCATATCCCGCCGAGACGATGTACCGCGCAAGCGTACGCGTGACCTCCTTGGGCGGCGCCGCGGCGGGCGCCGCCGGTGCCTGAGCCTGTGCAAATGCCGCATTCGCGCCGACCGCGGACAAGGGAAGAGCGGCGGCGGCCTGAAGCAGGGTCCTGCGATCAGTGTGCATGTGACATCTCCCGGGCTTTGAACGAGGCCAATTGCGCGGCGAGCCGGACCGCGCTTTCGAGCGCGCCGGTGTCTGCGACGCCCTTGCCGACGATGTCGAACGCCGTGCCGTGCGAGGGCGTGGTGAAGACGGTCTCGAGGCCGGCCGTGACGGTCACTCCGCGATTGAAGCCGCGCAGCTTCGTCGCGATCTGCCCCTGGTCATGATACATCGCGACGACGCTGTCGAACTCGCCGGCAAACGCGCGAATGTAAACCGTATCCGCCGGATACGGACCGCTGCAGACAATGCCCTGTTTCGCAATCGCCTCGACCGTCGGCTTGATCATCTCGATCTCGTCGCGACCGAACAAGCCGCCCTCGCCGGCATGCGGATTCAGTGCGGCCACGGCGATCCGCGGCGCGGCGACTCCGGATCTCCGCATCATCCTGTCGACGAGGACCACCGCATCGGTGATCCGCGGCGGGCTGATGTCGTTCAGCGCCTCGCGCAGGGACTGGTGCCCGGTGACGCGCGACATCCATTGTCCATCCAACACGTTCATTTCAGAAAAATACGTACGGTGCCCGAGCAGGTCCGCGAACATCTTGTGCTCGTCCGGGTACCTCCAGCCGCCGTCGAACATCGCCCGCTTGTTCAAGGGCGCGAAGGTGATGGCATCGATCGCGCCGTCCTTGGCAAGATCGATCGCCCGCGACAGCGTCTCTCCGGTGAGCCGCCCGGACTCGGCGCTGGCCTTTCCGATCGGGTGCCTCGACGGGTCGGTGTTGCCGAGATCGATCAGCTGGATCTTGCCGGAAACCCAGGAAGCCTCCCTGGGTGAGCCGATCCGCTCGATATCGAGGCTCACGCCGGCATGCACCATTCCCATCTCCAGCACGCGGGCATCGCCCACCACGACGAGGCGCGCCGCATCGGCCAGCCGGTGATCGGAGAGGATTCGCGCCGTCTGCTCAGGACCGATACCGGTGCAATCACCGGGAACCAGCGCCACGATCGGCAAGTCTTCACTGAGAACCATGGATCCTACTTCGCTGCTTTCATCTGGACGACCCGCCCCCAATCGTCGCGGTCGAATTCACCATCCCATTTCGCGACCACGATCGCGGCCACTGCGTTGCCGATGGTGTTGGTGATGGCGCGCGCCAGCGACATGAAGCGGTCGATTCCGAGCAATAGCGCGAGGCCTTCGACAGGCAGCCCGGCCGCAAGGACGGTCGCCGCCAGCGCGGCGAACGCTCCGCCCGTGACACCGGCTGCGCCCTTGCTGGTGAACAGCATCACGACAAACAGGCTCAACTGCTGTGCCGTGCTCAGCTCGATGCCGTAGACCTGCGCCACGAAGATCGTGCTCAGCGGCAATGTCAGCGCCACGCCGTCGAGATTGAAGGAGTAGCCGGACGGAATGACGAGACCGGTCACGGCGCGTCCCACCCCCGCCCTTGGCAGCTTCTCCATCATTCCGGGAATCGCCGTCTCCGACGACGACGTTCCGAGCACGACGAGAAGCTCGGGGCGCAACAGCCGGAGCAGGTCCATCAGCCGGATGCCGACCAGACGGCAGATCATTCCCAGGACGACGAAGATGAAGAACGCCATCATCGCCCAGGCCGTCCCGACCAGGAGCGCGAGGGCGTACAATGTGGCGGCGCCGAACTTGCCGACCGTGAAAGCCATGGCGCCGAAGGCCCCGATCGGCGCCAGCATGACGACGACATGGACCACGCTGAACACGAGCTCGGTCAACCGCTCCATGCCCAAGCGCAACGGCAGCGCCTTTTCGCCGAGCATCAGGAGGCCAATGCCGCACAGCAGCGCGAGCACGAGAACCTGAAGCACGTCGCCGCTGGCAAAGGCGCCGAAGAAGCTTTCGGGGATCATGTGCTGGATATAGGCCGACAACGAGCCGACATGGGTCTGCGCATACCGGGCCACGGCTTCGGCCTGTTGCGGGGTGGCGTGCGCCACACCCGCGCCGGGCTGGACCCATCGCACCACGATGAAGCTGAACAGCAGGCAGAGCGTCGTGACGATTTCGAAATACAGGAAGGCCTTGAGTCCGATGCGCCCGACCGCCTTCATGTCGCCGACCTGCGCGATGCCGGTCACCACGACCAGGAACACCAGCGGCGCAATCGTGACCTTGATGAGCGAGATGAAGCCGTCGGCGAGCGGCTTGAATTCGAGCGCTGCAGCCGGAAACAGCGCGCCGACGAGTGCGCCCAGCACGGCGCCCGCCACGATCAGGACATAAGGCTCCCGCCAAAGCGAGCCGGCACGGGGCGCAGCAGCCTGCGTCGGGAGCGCTTCGGACAAAGGAGTCGTTGTGATCGTCAATTCCGTGTCCTCCCGCCTCGTGCTCTTCGGCGCTGCAAACAGCGTCTCCGCGGCCCTTCTTTTGGCCTGACATTGGACCAGCCGGTGCCGCGGTGCTAATGCCGTATTGGAATAATTCAATAACAAGCTGGCATCATGGACCTGAGCTGGATCGAGGATTTCCTCGCTATCGCGGAGGACGGCGGCTTCTCCCGCGCAGCGCTGCGCCGGCACGTGACGCAGCCGGCCTTGAGCCGGCGGATCAAGTCGCTGGAAGCGTGGCTTGGAGCGCCTCTGTTCGAGCGCAGCACCCATGTCGTGAAGCTGACGCCGGCGGGGGAGAGTTTTCGCCCGGTGGCGGAGGACGTCATTCGCAGGCTGTCAAACGGCCGCGAGGAGGCCCTGGAAGCGGCGCGCCTCAAGGCCGAGACCGTTCAATTCGTCGCCACCCACGCGCTGTCGCAGACGTTCTTTCCGGACTGGATCCGCCGGGTCGACCGCGCGCGATCCGGATCCGCCGTTCAGCTCGTGGCGTCGAACTTCGCCGGGTGTGAGAAGCTCCTGCTCGAGGCCCATGCGCATTTCATGCTGGCGCATTACCATCCATCGCTCGCCAGCCGTCTGAATAACGATCGCTTTCAGCGCATCGATCTCGCCGACGACGTCCTGGTCCCGATCAGCGCGACCGGTTACAAGGCCGTCACGCGCAGCGGTCGCCGGCGGCAATCGATGCCGCGGTTTGCGCTGCCTGGCTCTGCGGACAAGCCGCTGCCCTATCTCGCCTATCATCCGGGTTCCGGCGTGGGCCGCATCGTGACCGCCTTCCTCGCGACGAAGCAGCCGAGCGCCATGCTGCTCCCCAGCTTCTCGGCACCGGTGATGCTGCTCATCAACATGGCCCGAGAAGGCCGCGGGATCACCTGGGCTCCACGCAGCCTGGTCGAGCTCGATCTCCAGAGCGGCCGATTGGTGAGAGCCGGCCCGAAGGACTGGGACATCAAGATCAGCATATGCCTCATCCGTGCGCGGGCGCGGATGATCCATGCCGCTGAGAGTCTTTGGAGCACGGCAAGGAAGTTGGCAGCGACTTAGCCAATTGGCGAAGATGGCTGCATAGCCAGCGTTGCTGGTCAGCCCAGGCAGGGCTTCGGCGTCGCGCTCCATCTCCGCATGTCCAGCGCCTCTTCGACCCGCTACCAGCGGCAGGTTCCGGTATGCGAATTCGTAGCCCGATACCCTGATCGGGTTCTTTCTCAGTTCAAACCTTCGCAAACCCTCGCAATTGGAGCGAATCCGACACCGGCGTCTGGAACTGATCTATTGTTTGGTTCAAGATTCGGGAGAACAGTTGGACCAGAGAACCGATGGCACGACGCCGAACCATCATCGCAATTCCCTCGCTGGGCTCGCTCGACCGGACTGCCGGCCGCGTTGGATACCAACTGACTCAAGCGCTTCGCGAGGCGATATCGAAGGGGATCCTGAAGCCTGGCGAGCGACTGCCATCCACTCGCGCCCTTGCCAATTCATTGCAGCTCGCGAGAGGAACCGTCATCGAGGCGTTTCATCAGCTCCATGCAGAAGGCTACCTCGAGGCCCGAGCCAGAGGCAGCACGATCGTCGCGAACGTCAATGCCGACACCGATTTGATGACCCGCGCTCCGGCGTTGATCGAACGCGCAGACCCCAGTCCTCTGTTGCCGGAGAAAGTCGCCCGTCTTGCTGAGGTCGCGCGGACTCTCCGGCCTCAAGACCCGGCGCCGTTTGCGATCGCTCATCCCGCGGGTGCAGTTGCCCCCGGCGACCAATGGCGACGGCTTGGCAATCGCGTCCGGGCTCTGCGGGCAGCCGCCCCGTCGGGCTACATTGATCCGAAAGGATTACCCGCTTTGCGGATCGCAATTGCCGAATATGTACGGAAGGCTCGGGGCGTGAAATGCGAGCCCGATCAGGTCATCGTTACGGCGGGCACGCAACAGGGGCTTTTCATATCGGCGACCGTCCTTCTCTCTGACGGCGATGCCGTGTGGGCCGAAGACCCGGCCTACCCCGGCATCATCGCCGTGCTCGAAAACTTCAATGTCCGGACGTTTCGGATTCCCGTGGATGATCAGGGCATCGACGTCCAAGACGGTCTCGTCCAGTGCCCGAACGCCCGGGTCGCTTTCGTCACGCCTTCGCATCAGTATCCGTTGGGCATGCCCATGAGCATGGTGAGACGCACCGCGTTGCTGTCGTGGGCGCGGCAGAACAATGCCTGGATCGTCGAAGACGACTACGACAGCGAACTTCGCTACGCCGGACATCCATTTCCATCGTTGCAGGGACTTGATCCCGCGCGCGTCGTGTACCTTGGGACGATGAGTAAGGTCTTGTTCTCCTCGATGAGGATCGGATATGCGATCGTTCCCCCTCCCCTGGTCGACGCGTTCGCTGGTGCGCGCGCCCTCATCGATCGCCATTCGCCGGCGGTCGACCAGCACGTCCTCGCGCAGTACATGCGCGAAGGCCATTTCGAAGCCCACATCCGGCGCATTCGCGGCGCTTACGCAGAACGACGCGCCGCCCTGATCTCCGCCCTTGTCAAGGACCTACCGTCCTGGGCAACGCTGCAGCCGAGCGACCAGGGCATGCACCTGTTACTCTGGCTTCCGCCCGGCCTCGACGATGTCACGATCGCGGAGCAGGCGCACAAAGCGGGGCTGGTGGTGCGACCGATCTCGCCCATGTACCATGCGACCCCGCCTCGTGGCGGACTCATGCTCGGGTTCGGCGGCTTTTCGATTGCCGAGCTACAGTCCGCCGTCGTCCGCCTCAGAGGCGTCCTCGATGCATGCGTTGCAGCCAAGGGGACGGCTCGCTCATCCAAGCCCGCGCCGCTGAAGGCGGTCAGATAGGGAGACAGTCGCTCATGCTCACACCGGCGCGCCGGACGTCTCCTCGCACCGCGTGGGGACGCTGACAAATACGAAAGCTGGATCGCTCGCGCGTTGCTCTTATCACCTGATTGCCGCGTCTCTACTCCTGGCTTGCCTTGACGGCTGCGGCCGCCAGCATGGCGTCTCCGATGACATGCTCGCCTCGTTCTTTCAAGGCCTCGCCTGCGGAGCGTATGTCTCGCACCTCCTTGTTCTGGCTCAGCTTGGATTTTCCGACCAGGTTCGTGATTGCGATCTCCAGCCCGACGATCGCCTTGAGCATCGTGTCGATATAGTCCTTCGGACCGTCAGTCATCTTCCATGGGACCGGTTGAGACGCTTCATGCTTCCGTGTCAAACGGGCGACATTGCCGCGCACGTAACGTTCGTCGTCGTGAATGGTCACGCGCCCGTACGCATGCGCGACGAGATAGTTCCAGCTCGGCACCTGCTTATGGAAATCCTGCTTGCTCGGGTACCATTGAGGAGAGATATAGGCGTCAGACGCCCGGAACACCACGAGTACCTCAGCGCCAGTGTCCAGATCCCGCCACACCGGGTTCGCGCGCGCCACGTGGCAGTGCAACGTTCCCCACTGCCCCTGCGCTCTGTTCAGCTCGAACGGAATATGATTGGCGTTCAAGCCGCTCTTGCCGTGCGTGATCAAAATGCCAAGCGGATTCTTTTCGATCAGATCATAGAGCATCTCAGGACGGGCTTCGTCGAAGTGCGAGGGAACGTACATTGCAACTCCTTCGGCAGGAAGAGAACGCCACGTCACCGTTGACGCTCACGCAGCCATTGTCAGGATTTGTTCAGACCTCGACCATCGCGAAGTCGCTCTTGCCTGCACCACAGTCGGGGCAGATCCAATCCTCGGACACGTCCTGCCAACGCGTGCCGGGTGGAATGCCGTCGTCGGGCCATCCGTCGCGTTCATTGTAGACGAGTCCGCAGAGCACGCATGTCCAACTCTTGTAGACGGGCGCTTCAGCGGTCGTTGCGGAGTTCGGGTGAGCGCTGTCCTTGCTCATGATGGCTTGCCCTTGTGTCAGGAGGCGGTTCACGAGCGATTTAGGTCAGGCCTGCCCCATTCAACAGTGCCAGTTTTTGGCATTATCACTGGACCAGAATTGTCCTTGATGCGGCAGACTCGATGCTTTGCCTGAAGATGAGCTGCTCGTCGCCATTGCCCCTCTCCGAACCACTGCGCTGCAGTCACCAGCTATTCGGCCGAAGCTCTCGAATTTTGCGTGCTCGGGCCAATAGCGTCTTGCACTTCGGCCACACAGAGTTTGGGTTTATCACGCTCACCCAGCGCATCGCGCCATAAACCGGATGAGGGAAGAACGTGTCTGACGCCTGATAGTCAAAGCTCGCTTTTTGGAGATCAGCCTTACCTCTGATTTCCGGAAAGAGACTTTGAAAGGTCTCCTTGTCGGTCGCAAAATTCAGGCGGTATCTGCCCTCGCGGTTCAGTTGCGAGGAACTATCGTGATCTTCGTCACGGGTCACGATAGTCGCGAAAGGGAATTTTGTGTTGCCGTCCGCAAGGAAATACAGGTCAGGCGTGGTGTCATGAACCTCGACGTCTTCGAATTCCGTTTGAATCCAGTCGCAAATGTCTTTGAGCGCAATTTCCACAACGATCTCCTCAGGTAGCCAAGTTTGGCTACCTATCTAGCGCGGGAAGTCAAATTTGTCTAGTCTGGAGGCGAAAGGTGCTTATGATGAATGTAGTTAGACTGCTGGTGCTGGGAGTGATCCGGGAACTCGGGCGTTGCCACGGCTACGCCATTCGGCAGACGTTGGAGGAATGGCAGGTGCAAACGTGGAGCCAGCTGCATTCAGGCTCCATCTATCACGCGCTGCAGCAGCTCACAAAAGAGGGCCTGCTAGAAAGCGGCGCTCCCGAACCGGGCAACCGAGGCCCAGGAAAGCTGACCTTCGCGATAAACGAGGCCGGAGAAGTCGAGTTTCACGACCAGTTGCGACAGGCCTTGGCCAGCTTTGACCTCATCGAGTTGAGCGCGGGCATCGCGTTCGTCGGATGCCTACCGGCAGCCGAAGCCAAGTCCCTAATTTCTGAAACCATCGACCGCTTGAGGGACAACGCAGAACGTTTGGCGCTCATCGCCTCTTCGGTCCAGCCGAGCGTCAAGCCGCCCCGCACAAAGAACCTGCTTGATCTCTGGCGCGCAAATTTGGCGACGACGGCTACATCATTGGAAGAAATCCGCGGCACGCTGCATACACTCGCCGCGCCGCCAAAACGTGCCCGCACGACCCGTAGCCACTGAATAACTGCCATGAGAAGCTATCTGATTTGTACGCTATAGCCCGATATCTCCGCATGCATTCACGCTGGGGCTTCAAATCGAAGATCTTTCGTCTTCTATCTCCAAATATCAAAACACTGGAGATACGGTATGAGCGCCGCGCAGCATGTCGCCCGCAGGACAATTCGCATTACGGTGACAGTGCACAAAATTAAACACCCGCCCCGCAGCGCCGTCAGATCAGCACCTTGAACGACGCCATGAACTTCCGGTCTGCCGCATCCCAGCCCTCCAGCGGTTTGCGTTTCATGACCTGCACGAGGAAGGTGTGCGGTCCGGAGACCGTCGTCAGGCCGCCTCCCCAGACCTTGTCGCTGCTGAAGGTGAAGCGCTTGGCGGGGAGCATGGCGCCGCTCGCCGACTTGAACTCGGTCTTGTCGATCGAGAGGAATTCGCCCGATACGCGCTCCACCAGTCCGTCGAGCATGGACTGCATCATCACGGCCGGCTTGCCTTGGATCGGCCAGGACGCATGGAAAACGGCGAAGGCCTTGTTGCCGTCCTTGGCGAGAAACGTCGTCGACGAAAGTCCAAGCAGGCCGCTCGACTTTTCCTCCGGCGGCGTCGGAAATTCGACCGAGAAGAAATGCTCGGCCGGGGCGAACACGCGGCCGGCGAAGGCCGGGGCCGGGATAACGGCGCCACTGAGGATGGCCAACAGATGGCGTCGCGATATCCCGCTCATGACGGCCTACCCTACTCCCACTCAATCGTCCCAGGCGGCTTGCTCGTCACATCGTACACCACCCGGTTCACGCCCTTCACCTCGTTGATGATGCGCGTCGCCGTGTTGCCCAGGAACTTCATGTCGAACGGATAGAAGTCTGCGGTCATGCCGTCGGTGGAGGTGACGGCGCGCAGGCCGACGACGTAGTCGTAGGTGCGGCCATCGCCCATGACGCCGACGGTCTTGACGGGGAGCAGCACGGCGAAGGCCTGCCAGATGGTGTCGTAGAGGCCGGCCTTGCGGATCTCGTCGATGTAGATGGCGTCGGCCTTGCGCAGGATGTCGAGCTTGTCGACCGTGATCTCGCCGGGGCAGCGGATGGCGAGGCCGGGGCCCGGGAACGGGTGGCGGCCGACGAACACGTCGGGAAGGCCGAGCTCGCGGCCGAGCACGCGGACCTCGTCCTTGAACAGCTCGCGCAACGGCTCGACCAGCTTCATGTTCATGCGCGCCGGGAGGCCGCCGACATTGTGGTGCGACTTGATCGTCACCGACGGGCCGCCGGTGAAGGAGACGCTCTCGATCACGTCGGGATAGAGCGTGCCCTGCGCCAGGAAATCGGCGCCGCCGATCTTCTTGGCTTCGGCCTCGAACACGTCGATGAAGAGGCGTCCGATCGTCTTGCGCTTCGCTTCCGGGTCGGTGACCCCCGCGAGCTCGCCGAGGAAGAGCTTTGAGGCGTCCACATGCACCAGCGGGATGTTGTAGTGGTGCCGGAACAGGTCGACGACGGTCTCGGCCTCGTTGAGCCTGAGCAGGCCGTGATCGACGAACACGCAGGTGAGCTGGTCGCCGATCGCCTCGTG
Organism: Bradyrhizobium sp. HKCCYLRH1030; assembly: GCF_051168395.1. Taxonomy (NCBI): domain Bacteria; kingdom Pseudomonadati; phylum Pseudomonadota; class Alphaproteobacteria; order Hyphomicrobiales; family Nitrobacteraceae; genus Bradyrhizobium; species Bradyrhizobium sp. HKCCYLRH1030. The sequence goes on from NZ_JBNPUY010000001.1 coordinate 924,087, forward strand.
GATCAGCACCGCGGCGACAGCGGAATCAACGCCGCCGGAGAGGCCGCAGATCACCTTGCCTTTCCCCACCTGCGCGCGGATCTTCTTGATCTCCTCGGCGCGGAAGGCGTGCATGGTCCAGTCGCCGCCGAGACCGGCGATGTTGCGGACGAAGTTGCGGATCAGCTTGGCGCCGTCGGGCGTGTGCACCACCTCGGGGTGGAACATCAGGCCGTAATATTTGCGCTGCTCGTCCTGGATCACGGCGAAAGGAGCGTTCGGCGAGACGCCGGCGACGGAGAAGCCGGGCGGCATCTGCGTGATGCGGTCGCCATGGCTCATCCACACCTGGTGCTGCTCGCCGGTCTGCCAGACGCCGTCGAACAGGCGGCTCGATGTCTTGACCTCGACGTCGGCGCGGCCGAACTCGCGGTGGTGGCCGCCCTCGACGGTGCCGCCGAGCTGGGCGGCCATCGTCATCTGGCCGTAGCAGATGCCCATCACGGGGACGCCGCTATCGAAGATCAGCTGCGGGGCGCGCGGGGAGCCGGCCTCGTGGACGGATTCGGGGCCGCCGGAGAGGATCACGGCTTTGGGCTGCATCTGCCGGAAGGCGGCCTCCGCCTTCTGGAACGGCACGATCTCGCAATACACGCCGTCCTCGCGCACCCGGCGCGCGATCAGCTGCGTGACCTGGCTGCCGAAATCGACGATCAGGATCTTGTCGTGGAGCGCGGCCACGGAGGTGTCAGTGGCGGCGCTGGCGGGGGTGTTGGGCTGGGCTGTCATGGCAAGGAATTACGCCGAGAGCACGAGTCCCGCAACCCTTCGCCGGGGTTGACGCCCTTTCCTCCCCGTCATTCCGGGGCGCGCGGAGCGCGAGCCCGGAATCCATAACCACGACCGGGAGTATGGATTCCGGGCCCGCGCCAAGGGGCGCGTCCCGGAATGACAGCGTGCTTGTGGCAACGCCGTCATGCCCCGCGAAGGCGGGGTATCCAGTACGCCGCGGCGTCTCGGTCGGCCACGACCGGCGGGTGGATTACTGGGTCCCCCGCTTTCGCAGAGGACGACGGTGGAGGATGCCGCGGCTGCCTCCTCCGTCATTGCGAGCGCAGCGAAGCAATCCAGAGTCTCGCGCGCAACCCTGGATTGCTTCGCTGCGCTCGCAATGACGGCGGTGGGTGGAGTTTAGGCCTGCTTCTTCAATACCGACACGAAGAACCCGTCCGTACCCGTCCGGCGCGGGGTCATCAGCCAGCCCTCCTCCGACTTCAGCGCGGCCTCGGCGAAGGCCTCGGCCTTGTCCCAGAGGACGGTGGCGGTCTGGTCTGGGGGCTGGATGGCGAACTCCGGGTGCCGATCCACGAAGGCGCGGACCTGGTCGCCATTCTCCGGCTGCAGCACCGAGCAGGTGATGTAGGCGATGCGGCCGCCGGGCTTGACCAGGGAGGCGGCGCGGTCGAGCACCTCGGCCTGGTCCTTCAGCCGGATCTCCAGCGCGCCGGGGCGCATGCGCCATTTGGCGTCGGGGTTGCGGCGCCAGGTGCCGGTGCCCGTGCAGGGGGCGTCGATGACGACGAGATCGGCCGAGGCCTTGATGTCGGCGAGCGGATCGGCGTCACCCTTCGGGCTGCGCACATCGGCGTTGTGCACGCCGGCGCGCGACAGCCGCTCGTGGATGGGCGCCAGCTGGCGCTTGTCGTGGTCGGTGGCGATCAGCCGGCCCTTGCCGCCCATCATCGCCGCCAGGGCCAGCGTCTTGCCGCCGGCGCCGGCGCAGAGGTCGATGACCTGCTCGCCGGGCTTGGCGGCCGTGAACAGCGCCGCGAGCTGCGAGCCCTCGTCCTGGACCTCGATGCCGCCCTTGATGAAATCCTCCTCGGCATGGATTCCGGGATTGCGGGCGTCGGCACCGAGCGTGATGCGCAGGCCGATCGGCGACCACGGCGTCGGCACCGCACCAAGATGCTTCAGCGAGGCCTGCACCTTCTCGCGCTTGGCCTTGAGCGTGTTGACGCGGAGGTCGAGCGGCGCGCGGCTGGCCATCGCCATGGCCTCGGCGACGCGGTCGTCGCCGAACACCGCAGTGAGATAAGGGTCGAGCCAGTCGGGATAGTCGCCGGCGACCGGCGGCGGCGCGCCCTCGGTCGTGCGCGAGGCCAGCGCCGTCTCCTCCTGCGCGGTCAAGGGCGGCGGCGCGAAGCGGCTGCCGTCGCACATCGCCGCGATGGTCGGCACATCGAGGCCGCGCTCGAGCTTGAGCATGCCGAGCACCCGCGCCCGCGCCGTGTCGTCCTCCATGACATAGGCGCTGGAGGCGCGGCGGCGGAGCACGTCCCAGACCAGGCCGGCGATGGCGGCCCGGTCGCCGGAGCCGGCGAAGCGGTGGCTGGTGCCCCAGTCCTTCAAGGCCTTGGCCGCCGGCGCCCTCTGGGCCTCGATGGTCTCGATGATGTCGATGGCGGCGGACAGCCGGGCGGCGGGGGTCATTCAGGAGGTCCAGTTCTAGATCAGGAGAAGGATCTTGAGGGCGAAATACAGCCACATCGCCAGCAGCACCAGCGCCGAGGCGGTCCAGGCGAGGCCGCGCTGGCGGCTGTCCTTGGCGCCGCTGACGAGGCCGGCATCGACGAAGCGGGTCACCACGAACACCCAGGACAGCAGCACGATGACCAGATCGGCATGCCGCAGCGGCAGCGCAATCGCGATCAGCGCGTAGAACAGGGTCGGCAGGCCGAATTCGTCGGCGACGTCAGCGGTTTGTGCCCGTGTCCTGTTCCAGAACAGCAGCGCGAAGGTGAGCCCGACCTGCACGAAGACGGGCAGCAGTACCATGGTCAGCGACATGGAAATCCCCCTTGGGAAAGTCGAAGGCCCGGCATGATGCCGGGCCCTCGTGGATGAACCGGTTCCCTCAGGACTCCCGATAAGCGCCCGTGGTTCCCGCTTTTTTCCAGACAGGCTTAAGAATTACATCAGGTGTGCTCAGGCCTTGTCGGGTCCGACCCGCACCAGCTGCTTGCCGAAATTGGCGCCCTTGAGCAGGCCCATGAACGCGGACGGCGCGTTCTCCAGGCCCTCGGTGACGAACTCCTTGTACTTGACCTTGCCGTCGCGGACCCAGGCCGACATGTCCTTGAGGAAGTCGCCATGGCGGGAGGCGAAATCGCTGACGATGAAGCCGCGGATGGTCAGCCGCTTGGTCAGCACATTGCGCATCAGCGCGCCGGCCCATTTCGGCGCCACCGACTGGGTGTCGTTGTAATGCGCGATCAGGCCGCAGACCGGCATGCGGGCGAAGGCGTTGAACAGCGGGAACACCGCCTCGAACACCGGGCCGCCGACATTCTCGAAATAGACGTCGATGCCCTTCGGGCAGGCCTCTTTCAGCTTCGCGGCGAGATCGGGATCGCGGTGATCGAGGCAGTCGTCGAAGCCGAACTCGTTCTTCACATAGTCGCATTTGTCCTTGCCGCCGGCGATGCCGATGGCGCGGGCGCCTTTGATTTTCGCGATCTGCCCCACCGCCGAGCCGACCGCGCCGGAGGCCGCGGCGACCACCACCGTCTCGCCCGGCTTGGGCTGGCCGATGTCGAGCAGGCCGGTGTAGGCGGTCATACCGGGCATGCCGAGCACGCCGACCGCGGTCGAGATCGGCGCCAGCTTCGGGTCGACCTTGGCGAGGCCCTTGCCGTCGGAGATCGCGTGCGTCTGCCAGCCGGCGCGCGCCAGCACGATATCGCCGGCCTTGAAGCCGGGATTGTTGGAGGCCACGACTTCGCAGACGGTCCCCGCTTCCATGACGCCGCCGACCGGCACCGGCTGGGCATAGGACGGCCCGTCGCTCATGCGCCCGCGCATGTACGGATCGAGCGACAGCCAGATCGTGCGCAGCAGCACCTCGCCGGCGCCGGGCGTCGGCACGGCGTAATCCTCGAGGCGGAAATCAGTGGGCTTGGGCTCGCCGACGGGACGGGCGGCGAGAACGATGCGCTTGGCTTGGGACATGGTGTTTCCTCTTTTGTTGGTTGTGACGTTCGATGCTAGCCCCACGGGCACCGTCATTGCGAGGAGCGAAGCGACGAAGCAATCCAGGGCTTCACGCGCCGCCCTGGATTGCTTCGCTTCGCTCGCAATGACGGAAAGAGCGGGCGTGCGGCTTACGCCCCGCCCGGATAGTTCGGGCTTTCGCGCGTGATCGTCACATCGTGGACGTGGCTCTCGCGCAGGCCCGCGCCGGTGATGCGGACGAACTCGGCCTTGGAGTGAAATTCGCCGAGATCCTTGGCGCCGACATAGCCCATGGCTGCACGGAGGCCGCCGGCGAGCTGGTGCATGACGTTGCCGACCGGGCCCTTGTACGGCACCTGGCCCTCGATGCCCTCCGGCACGAGCTTCAAGGTGTCCTTGATGTCCTGCTGGAAGTAGCGGTCGGCCGAGCCGCGCGCCATCGCGCCGACCGAGCCCATGCCGCGATAGGCCTTGTAGGAGCGGCCCTGCCACAGGAACACTTCGCCCGGGGTCTCGTCGGTGCCGGCGAGCAGCGAACCGACCATGGCGACATCGGCACCGGCGGCGAGCGCCTTGGCGAGGTCGCCGGAGAACTTGATGCCGCCATCGGCGATCACCGGTACGTCGGCCTTCTTGGCGGCCTCGACCGCATCCATGATCGCGGTGAGCTGCGGCACGCCGACGCCGGCGACAATGCGCGTGGTGCAGATCGAGCCCGGGCCGATGCCGACCTTGACCGCGTCTGCGCCGGCATCGATCAGCGCCTGCGCGCCGTCGCGGGTGGCGATGTTGCCGGCGATCACCTGCACCGCGTTGGAGATGCGCTTGATGCGGTTGACCGCCTCGAGCACGCGCGAGGAATGACCATGCGCGGTGTCGACCACGACGAGGTCGACGCCGGCCTCGATCAGCTTTTCGGTGCGCTCGAAGCCGCCCTCGCCGACCGTCGTCGCCGCGGCCACGCGCAGCCGGCCCTGGCCGTCCTTGCAGGCGAGCGGATGGGCGACCGCCTTCTCCATGTCCTTGACGGTGATCAGGCCGACGCAGCGATACTGGTCGTCGACGACCAGCAGCTTCTCGATGCGGTGCTTGTGCAGGATCTTCTTGGCCTCGTCCTGGCCGACGCCCTCGCGCACGGTGACGAGGTTCTCATGCGTCATCAGCTCGGAGATCTTCTGGCGCGGATCGGTGGCGAAGCGCACGTCGCGATTGGTGAGGATGCCGACCAGCTTGCCCGGGATGCCCTTGCCGCCGCCGGTGACCACCGGGATGCCGGAGAAGCCGTAATCCTTCATCAGCGCCAGCGCGTCGGCGAGCGTGGCGTCCGGCGCGATGGTCAGCGGGTTCACCACCATGCCCGACTCGAACTTCTTGACCTGGCGCACCTGGGCGGCCTGGCCCTCGGGATCGAAATTGCGGTGGATGACGCCGATACCGCCGGCCTGCGCCATGGCGATCGCCATGCGCGCCTCGGTGACGGTATCCATGGCGGAGGCCATGATCGGAATGTTGAGCGGGATCTCGCGCGTCACGCGCGAGCGGATGTCGACCTCGGAGGGCAGCACATCGGACAGGCCCGGCTTCAAGAGCACGTCGTCGAAGGTGAAGGCTTCGCGAAGTGTCTGGACGGTCGCCATCGTCAACTCCTTGTCTGCGGCCAAAACGGCCGCGATGCGGGTACGGATGAGCGACGCCGCCGTCGAGACCATGCCTCGCCGTCGAATCGGTGCCCATCGGTGGGGTTGACGCGGGTCGATAGCATGGGCCTGTGACGAATCAAAGGGCCGATCCGCTGTCCTCCCGCGATTGCGAAGAACGGCCCAGACCGGCCCCGATCAGGTCCGAAACGCGCAACAAAAGGTCGCGAAGACCCCCATTCCGGAGCAGAAGTTCCGCGCCTAGCGCCATGCGCCCGGCGGTGGCCCGTAGCGGCGGATGGCCTCGACCACCTCGCGGTGTCGCCGGTCCTCCCGCCGCATGTGCACGGCGACCAAAGCGTGCGCCGAGGGCACCAGCAGCAGCACGTGGAAGAACAGGCCGAGGATCAGGCACACCAGACACAGCAGCAGGTTGAAGATCGCCGCGAACGGCTGCCCGTTGAGCAGCAGACCCAGCGGCGGCACCAAAGCGGCGAGCAGGTAGATCATCGGCACATCTCCAACAAAACGGGACGCGGCAGCGTCACGCTGCATCTAGGGGGCCATGCCAGCAGCGCAATGGCCTCGTTCGTCGCAGGGTGTTAAAGCCCCGGCGCCCGCCCTCCTCCTCCCGCTGCCGACCTCCGATGAACAAGCAACGCGTCATTCCGCTGATCGTCGCCACCGCCCTGTTCATGGAGAACATGGACTCCACGGTCATCGCGACCTCGCTGCCGGCGATCGCCAGGGACATCGGCACCAGCCCGCTGACGCTCAAGCTCGCCATCACCTCCTATCTGCTGTCGCTGGCGGTATTCATCCCGGCGAGCGGCTGGACCGCCGACCGCTTCGGCGCGCGACGGGTGTTCTCGAGCGCGGTCGCCGTGTTCATGATCGGCTCGATCGGCTGCGCGCTCGCCAACTCCGTCGAGAACTTCGTGTTCGCGCGCATCCTGCAGGGCATGGGCGGGGCGATGATGACGCCGGTCGGGCGTCTCGTTCTCTTGCGTTCCGTCGACAAGAGCGCCCTCGTCGGCGCCATGGCCTGGGTCACCATCCCCGCGCTGATCGGTCCGGTCATCGGGCCGCCGGTCGGCGGCTTCATCACCACCTATTTCTCCTGGCACTGGATCTTCCTGATCAACATCCCGATCGGCATCGTCGGCATCATCATGGCGCTGCGCTTCATCGATCCGATCAAGAGCGACAATCCCGAGCCGTTCGATCTCTATGGCATGGTGCTGGCCGGCATCGGCCTCGCCGGCCTCGCCTTCGGTCTCTCGGTCGCCGGTCTCAACCTGCTGCCGTGGCCGGTGGTCGCGAGTCTCGTTGCGATCGGCGCGATCTCGATGACGCTCTACGTCCGCCACTCCTGGCGCACCAACTCTCCTGTGCTCGATTTCTCGCTGCTGCGGCTGCCGACCCTGCGTGCCTCGATCGTCGGCGGCTTCATGTTTCGCCTGGGCATCGGCGCCCTGCCCTTCCTGCTGCCGCTGCTGATGCAGCTCGGCTTCGGGCTGTCGCCGTTCCAGTCCGGCCTCGTCACCTTCGGCTCCTCCGCCGGCGCAATGGGCATGAAGGCGCTGGCCGCGCGCCTCATCCGCGCCTTCGGCTTCCGCCATCTGATGACCGTCAATGCCGTCGTCAGTTCGGTCTTCCTCGCCGCCTGCGCGCTGTTCACGCCGGCGACCCCGCTGCTGCTGATCCTGATCATTCTCGTGGTCGGCGGCTTCTTCCGCTCGCTGCAGTTCACCGCGATCAACACCGTCGCCTATGCCGAGGTCGAGACTGCCCAGATGAGCCGCGCCACGACGCTCACCAGCGTCAACCAGCAGCTCGCGATCTCCGCCGGCGTCGCGGTCGGCGCGTTCTCGGTGGAGACCACGATGTGGATGCACGGCGCGAGCCAGCTCACCGCGGCGTCCTTCGCGCCCGCCTTCATCGTCGTCGCGATCACGTCGGCGCTGTCGTCGATCCTGTTCTGGCAGATGCCGGATGACGCCGGCAGCGAGATCTCAGGCCGCAAGGTGGCCGCGATCGCGAGCCGCAAGGGCGCCGAGAAGGGCGCGGAGAAGGCCGCCAGGAAATCGGCGAGCGAGACCACGCATGATGCGCGGGATCAGAAGCTCGGCTGATCGTCCCGCTTCCGGCTCAAGGCCGCCTCGCCCCGGACTTCCAGTAGTCGGCCAGGCGATCGGCCCACATCCGCGCGTGCAACTCGGTGCCGGCATGGCTCATGTGGCAGCCATCGTGGCGCAGCTTGAGCCCGATCTGGTCGGTATCCGGGCCAGGATAAACGCCGAGTGCCGGGTTCGGCACGGCGGCCTGGGCTGAACGGATGATCTCGTCGGGAACACTGCCGCAGAGCGTCGCCGTGGCGACGAAGATCGGCGCCGTCAGGTCGGCCGCCCGCAGGCCGGCAACGATCTCAAGATAATTGCGCAAGTAGGACAGTCGTCCCGCTTCCTTCATTTTCGCAGTGACGTGCAGGGACGCGCCGTCCTCCGCACCATTGGTGGAGAACGCGAAGGCGTTGTACTCGCCCTGATGCCAGAGCACCGCGCTCGGTTCGAGACCTACGTCGCGCAGGCCGGCGACGGTTGCGAGCAGCACCTCGAAATACTTGCCGCCGCGGGCGCGCCACTCCTCGAGATAAGTCCCGCCGATCGCAACGGGTGCGATCACGACCGTCTTCGCCAGCCCGCGATCGATCAATTCGTCGCCCAACCGGGTGGCGACGTTCTCGCCCTCGCCCGGCGTTCCCAGCAATGGATTGCGCGCCACGTAGCAGCGGCCGTCGAAGCGGTCGAAATTGTAGAACCGGTTGTGAGGCTGATAGAGCCGGCCACTCTGATCGGGCGCGCCGGTGTTGGAGATGTTCGACTGGCCCGCGGTCAGAAGCACCACCAGCCCCTCGCGCGGAATCGCGTCGCAGGCAATCGACGTGGCCCTGGCACGCACGGCCTCGTTGTCCGGCAGGAGGCAGCGCGAGGCGTTGCCGCCCGCGATGAAATCCGCGTCAGAACCGTACAGTGCACGGGCCAGGTTGCGTCCCTGCAGCAGGCTCTGCACCTCCGGGTCGCCGCTCGCGCCATCGATACGACGGTCGATGTCGGCAAAGGCGGCGCGCCGCGTGCGCACCTGCTCCAGCAACGCCAGGAACCCAGGGGCGGTCGAGATGGGTCCGACGGCGCAGGGAACGCAATTGCCGTCGCGCGATTTGGCCGAGGTGGTCGGCTGGCAGACGTCGCGGGCCGGCAGCACCTCCGCAGCTCCTGCCGTCGCGGTCAACGAGACGGCCAACCACGCTGCGACAAGCGTGGCCACGATTGCGCGTCGCATCATGCTCGGATCACTTCTTTCGTCGCCTCGGCTGACGGCCGCCTCAGGCGCCGGGCATCTGCCTCCCAGCCTCGAACATGCCTGAGGAGACCGGATTTCCATTATAGTCCGACTTCATGAAAGAGAGCCGAATCGATCCGCAGCCGCTCGCGGCGATGGCGATGAACTGTTGGCCGTCCGCGCTTCTCCTGGCAGCGACGGCGCTTGCCGCCCCGGCACTCGGCGGCATCGTCAGACCAGCCTTCATCCTCGGCTGCGCGGTGGCCGGCTGGTTCGCGTGGCGTCGCAGCCCCGCGGCCCACGTGCAGTCGGCGATCCTGATGTTCGCCTTTGCTCCTTTCGTGCGCCGCCTGGTCGACATCTCCGCAGGATTCGATTCGTCCGGCGTCATGCTGAGCGGCCCGCTGCTGTTCATCATCGCGCCAGTTCCGAGTCTGGTGCTTTCGCCCGCGGACAAGGACAGGCCGGGCAATCCCTGGCTCGTGGCGCCCTTCATCGTCCTCGCCTGCATCGTCTATGGCGGCGCGCTGTCGATCTTCCAGAACGACTGGTTCAACGCCGCCAATGGCGGAATGAAATGGGCCGCGCCCGTACTCTATGCGATCGCCCTGCAGCAGCGGGCGCGATCCGACGGCGCCCTGCTCGATGCAATCACGCGCGTGTTCCTGCTGGTGCTGCCGGTCACAGGCCTTTACGGCATCTGGCAATATGTCGATCCGCAAGGATGGGATCGGTTCTGGATGGTGAATGCCAGCATCACCTCGGCCGGCTATCCGCTGCCCTACATGGTGCGCGTGTTCAGCACGATGAACGGCCCGGCCAGCTACGCGACCTTCACGGCCACCGGCCTGCTGCTGGTGGGCTTCCTGCGCCCGGGATGGCCGGCAATGGCGGCGATGGCGCCCGCGGCGCTCGGCCTGTTGCTGTCGCTCTACCGCACCAGCTGGATCACGCTCGCGGTGGGCGTGCTGTTCTGCATGTTGTTCCCCGCGACGCGGCGTCGGGCCGTATCGATCACGGTCGGATTGGTCGGCGCGGTGATCGTCACCGTCATGTTCACGCCGTTCGCGGAGGTCATCACCTCCCGTCTGGAATCGCTCGGCAGCGTGTCGCAGGACAGCAGCGGCAGCGAGCGGCTGGATGAGTTCGTCACGCTGTGGAATGCGCCGAACAGCATGGTCCTGGGATCGGGCTTCACCATCACCGACGTCGGCGTCGCCGGCGCGATGCCGATCGACGGGCAGATCATCGCAAGCTGGGTGACGATGGGCATTCCGGTCGGACTGATCTGCCTCGCGGCCTATGTCTGGGTTGGGCTCGCCGCCACCGGCGCCGCGTGGCGGATACCGACGCGCGAGGGCGCCGTGCTCGGGGCGCTCGCCATCAGTGCGCTCTTGATTCAGCTGCCGCTGACCAGCATCTCCTCCGGCGAGGTCTCGGCGCTGTTCTGGATGCTCGTCGCGATGGCCTGTCCGCTCGACCAGATGGCCGACGGAGCACGGCGCACCGTCGCCGCTCGGCAGCATCAGGCCGGCGCCTGATCGGACGTTGCAGCGCGCGGCGTGATCGCCGCAGTCTGGGGCTTGCGGGAGGCCGGCGGTGCGAGCCCGAAGACGGCCAGCAGATTGAGCCGCCGCAGGATGGCATGCGCGATCAGAGGAAGCACCACGCCGGCCGCCGTTCCGGCCAGCAGATAGACCCATGGCGATGGCGGGATGTGCAGCTTCAGCATGATGATCCGCATGCCCGAGCCGGCAAGGATGTGCAGCACATAGATCGTCATCGACGCGACGCCTGCGGCCGCCAGCCAGCGATGGCTCGTTGGCGCGAGCAGCTTGCAGAGCCCGACCGTGCCGGCGATCCCGAGCACACAGGCCGGCAGGGAGGCGAGCCCGTTGGCGTCCATGCCGGACAGCTGGCCGCCCAGCGCCACTGCGGCCGCAAACGCGATCCCGATCACGGCCAACGCGGACCAGCCGAACGGCCGCCATTCCGCCACGACGCTGACACCGTAGACGCCCGCAACGTAGAACGGCAGATGATGCAGCGTGAGCGCGAGGTCCGGCCGGATCGGCAGCGCGAGGAACACGCCGAGCCCGGCCAGCGCGAGCGTAATCAAGACCGTCCGCGACGGGACCAGCACCGCGATCACGTGGCAGATCATCAGCGCGTAGAGGAACCAGAATTGCGCGATTGGACGATACCAGATCGCGGTGAGATCGCCGGGATGTATCGGGATGTTGGCATCCCGCGCCAGCAGCATCGTGATCCCGCCCTGGATCAGCGACCACAGCACGTAGGGGTAAGCGATGGTCCAGAGCTTGGAGGTGAGGAAGGGACGCGCGCCGCGCCGCAAGCTGTGCTGCACGTTCAAGCCGGCCAGGAAGAAGAACAGCGGCATGTGGAACGTATAGAGCGTGTAGTCCATCCAGCGCGCGACGGCTCCATCCGGGAAGATGCCGGGGCGCACCAGACCGCCAAGCACATGACCGTACACCACCAGGATGACGCCGAGGCCGCGCGCGAAATCGATCCACGCCGTGCGCGCGGTGTCAGCCGTTGCCCTCTGCGTTCCAGCATCCATGCCCGACTTGTCCTGCCTCTGTCGCGCAGCCCGCGTCCGGTCCGCGATGCTGCAAAGTCAGCGCCCCAAGTCATATCGCAGCCGGCTTTGCAGCGCCGTCGGCGCCTGCCAGGACATCGGAGGTATTCTCGCGTTAGTCTTAACCAACCGATAAGCCTCTGCCGGATGGCACGAGCTGGAGGCAATGGCGCTGCCGTGATGCTTCTCCGAGGCGAGCTCGAGGTAACGCCGTGCCACCGTCTCGCGTCCAAGTGCGCGGTTCGACGGGGGGCCCGCTGCCGCCTGTGGCGGCCTCTCTGCCTACCCGACAGCACGATCGGCAACTCACCGCCCGACGAAACCGCGTCGCGCCAGCCCTGCCAGCGCACCGCGCAGGCGGGCGCGATCGGTGATGACGCCGCGGGATGAGCTGAACAGGCGGACCACCAATTGCCGCCGTTGCGCTTCGTCGGGCTGCAGGCGCAGATGCGTGGTCGTCCTGGAGACGGCCTCGACCGACGCCTCGAGCCATCCGAGGCCGTCGAGATGCAGCGGCAATCGGGTGCCCGGCCGGGTCATGTGATGATGCGGTGGACCGGCCACGCGGGCCGACGACAGCGACAGCGCCTCGATCTTGCACGGCACGACCTCGCCGCTCTGCGCCAGCCAGCCCGCCTCGTCGCTCGGAAACAGGTCCTCGCCGCGCGGCAGCTCGAAGCAGACGAGAAACGCGATGAAGGCGATCAGCATCGCGATGCCGGCCCATAACAGATTGAAGTAGTCGATCGACGAGACCTCGCTGGCTGCATTCGGCGACACGAACGCCCAGACGATGGCCGCCGCCGAGCTCGCGGCGATCGCGCCGAAGATCGCGGCGAGCTTGCCGTGGACGCGCGGCTTGGAGCGGTCGCCGCCCTTGTCGGTCACCTTGAAGGGGCGGCCGAACGGCCGGACCAGCGCGCTGAGCAAGGTGGCCGTGACGGCAAAGCAGGTCACTGCATGGGTCGCTTCCATGAACAGCGGCAGGGTCTTGGAACGCGAGATCCAGCCCATGTAGATAATCGTCCCGAGCAGCGCCGGCACGCCGTAGCGCAGGAACGACAGATAGTCGGCCTCGAACGCCGGCAGCCCGGCGAACCAGTAGATCGGCGGCGCGATCAGAAGCAGCACCATGAACGGCTTGCAGGCCCAGTTGAGCACGCCATGCAGGAAGTGCCAGCGCTGGGTGAAGCTGTAGCCGCGGCTGCGCAGCGGACCATCGCGCAAGAGCGCGACCTGGATCGTGCCGAGGCACCAGCGGGCGCGCTGGGTGATGTATTCGGGCACGCCTTCCGCCGAGAGGCCGAAGCTGAGCGGTTCGTTCAGCCAGACCGTGCGATGGCCGCGCTTGAGCAGCGTGTAGGTGAGGTTGAGATCCTCGGAGATCGCCGCGTGCGGGAAGCCGCCGATCTCCATGAGCCGCTCGCGGCGGACGACGAAGGAGGTGCCGACACAAAACGCGCAGCCCCAGGCGTCCTTCGCCGGTTGGAACACGTCGAAGAAGAAGCGCTGGTCGTCGACCCAGTGGCTTGACGCCAGCAGATTGTGCTGGAACGGATCGGGGTTGTAGTAGAATTGCGGCGTCTGCACGACGGCGATATCGGGCTCGGACAGCAGCAGGCCGACCGTCCGCTGGAGGAAGTCGCGGCGCGGGGCGAAGTCGGCATCGAGCACCAGGATCACCGGCGCGTTCGATAGCTGCGCCGTCGCCGCAAGCGCGTTGTTGAGATTGCCGGCCTTGGCGCCCTTGTTGTCGGGCCGCGTCAGATGGCGCGCGCCGACCTCGTCGCAGAAGGCGCGGAGCCGATCGCGCCTGGTGTCGTCGAGCACCCAGACGGTCTTGTTGGGATAGTCGAGCGCGAGCGCGGCGAGGATCGAGCGCTCGACTATCTCCATGGGCTCGTCATAGGTGCAGATGAACACGTCCACGGCCGGCTGCTCGCCCCGTGCGGCCAACGCAGCTTGCGCGGCGTCGGCCTGTCCCGAGCGGTCGACGCTGCGGGTCAAGATCAGAATCGACATCAGCGTGTAGGAGATCGCCACGATCTCGAGCGTGATGAACAGCCGCGGCCACAGCGCCTGCAGGGTCAGGTCGAACACCGGCAGCGTGTCGTGCCAGCGCCACAGCGTGTAGATCAGGAGGAACGACGCTGCGGTAGCGCCGAACAGCAGGCGGTCGCGCCGGCGCGTCGGATCGAGCAGACGCGCCATCACGAGGAGCCCGAGCAGGACTCCGAGATCGGTGGTCAACACCGAGGCGTCATTGCTGGGGAGCGGAAACATCAGGGGACCCTTGCGCCGGTGAAAGGATTCCAGCCGGTCTCGGCGAGCACGGCCCAGGCGGTAGCACCGAGATGCGGGCGCTTGTAGTAGAAGAAGTCCTGGATGGTGGTCGCGCCCGTCGGGTCGATCGACAGACCCGTGGTGAGGCGCGCGTTGCGCGTCGCGTTCAGCAGTCCCGTTGCCGTGCGGTCGGCACGCAACCCTGCAAGCAGCTCCTCGCTGGCAGCGGCATCCCCGGCCATGCGATAGGCCAGCGCCGCCTGCGCGGTGCCCTCGACCCAGACGCCGTCGCGATCGCCGTTGAAATCGAAGCCTCCGTCGACGGCAAGATGAGTTTCGGCAAAGCGCAGCGCCCTGCGCCAGTCGGGCGCATCCGTCACCGCCATCCACGGCCAGAGCTGCACGTCGAGCGCGAGCAGATTGTCGTCGGCGAGGTGGCCGTCGGGCTTGGTGCCGAGCAGGAAGCGATCGCCGCGGAACGTGCGATCGAGCAGGCGGCGCGCCGTCTGCGCGGCATCCTGATAGCGCGGCTCCAATGTGATACGATGGAGCCAGGAGGCCACGGCGTAGACATCGGCATTATGCTCGGTCGACATCCAGCTGAGGCGCACCTGCTGCGGATCGTAACCGTGATAACCGCCGCTGAAGCCGTCCGCTCCGTTCGATGCGCTGGCAATGATCCAGTCCATCAGGCGCCGCGCGCCGGACAAGTAGTCCTCCTCGCCGGTCGCCTGATGCAGCGTCAGCAGCGCCAGCGCTGCCCAGGCGACGTTGCCGGTCGCGGTGCCGTCCTGCGCGGCATCCTCGCCCCAGATCTTCTTCTGGTCGTCCCACCAGCCCGGCAGCAGCGCCGCCCCGGGGCCGACAGGACCGGCGCGATAGGCATTGCGAAGGCGCCCATCGCCGAAGGTGCGATCATGAGCGGCGGCATGCACCAGCGCGTTGCCGATCACGCGGCCCTCGTCGGTGCGACCGCATGCGACCAGCGCGATCGCTGCCAGAGCGTTGTCATAGGTGAACGCCGTCGTCGAAAGGCCGAGCGGCAGCCCCTCCTCGTCGGCACCCGGCTCGTAGCTGCGAATGAACGCCGCGTCACGGCCGGCGAGGCCAGGCTCGACGGCCTGCACCAGTCCCGCACAGAGCGAAGTCTCGGCCCGCATCGGCGATGCGCCGCCGAGCAGAGCGATCACCGCCATCATCATGGAGAGAAGCCTCATTGTGCCGAGACCGCGCGCGCCGTCGGAAGCCACTGCTCGTCCAATACCGGCTGCTGCGCCGGGTGCGACCGCAAGGCGGAGTCGAGCTTGGTGACACCGGCACGGCGCGTCGCTTCGTCCGGCTCAGACGGGTCCAGGTCGGTCAGCGACGCAACGAGGTGGCCGAGCCGGCGCCATGTCACCGACATCGACGGCACGATGCCATTGTCGCGCGTCACGGTGACCCACTGCCCCACCGTGCAGGCCGGTGTCGCCGCGGAGGTCGGCTGCGCCGCCGGTTTTTCGTCGGCAGCATCAGGTGTGATCATGACATAGAGCTCGCGCCGCTCGGTCTGCGGAAATGGCACGGCAAAGCGCTCGTCGACCTTGTCGCTGGTCTTCGGCAGCACGGCGCTGACGATGCCGCTATGGAAGCCGCCGCCATCGATGCGCACCTTGGTGCCCGGCTTCATCGCTTCGCCCTGGCGATAGGAGAAGATCGCGACCACAAAACGCTTGTCGCAATCGACCACCGAGGCGATCGTATCGCCGGCGCTGACGTGGCGTCCGGTGTCGGCGCCCACCGCCAGCACCTTGCCGGGACCGGGCGAGAGCACGTCCGCGGCAGCGAGCCGCGCCAGCCGCGCGCGCTCCGACTTGATCAGGCCCTCGAGATCATCGAGCACGGCCGCCTGCTGTTTCTCCTCGATCTCCATCCGCCTTGCATCGAGATCGATGTCACGGCGCTTCTGACTGAGCATGTTCAGCGCGACCAGATCCTCGCCGACATAGACGCCGGCGTCGAGCGCCTTCAGCTGTGTCAGCTTCTGGTTCAGCTTGGCAGTCTGCGCATCGGTGTCGTGCAGCGCCGCCGCATATTGCTGCTCGGTCGGCTTCAGCATCTCGACGCTGGCGGCATCGCGCGCGACCATGCGGTTCTGGCGGTCGACGATGGCCTTCTTCTCGCTGCTCTGCGCGTTCGACTGCGCGACGCGGGCACGCAGCTCCTCGATCTGGGACTGCAACTGCGCCTTCAACTGACCGGCTTGGCTCGCGATCTCCCGATCGAGCGAGCTGACATAAGCGACGTCGGACTGATGCTTGGCGCGGGTGGCGTCGAGCTTCTGACGCGCGTCGCCCGCCTTTTCTTCCAGCGAGATGAGCGTGGCGCGGTCGAGCCGCGGATTGGTGATCTCTGCGAGGCGGTCGCCGGACCGAACCTCGCCACCCGGCTTGGCCGTGAGCGAATCGACCTGGCCCGCGATCGGGGACGTCAGCAGCATCACCGGCGCATCGACCACGGCGCGATCGGACTGGTCGGCCACGATCGGCGGCACCACCGCGGTCAGCATCAGCGCCGAGAGGATGCCGGCCACGCCGAGCGCCGACACCCTGAGGATCACGGGATGGCGCTGTGGCTGGGTTGCGGTCTTCGGAGCGGCGGGACGTTGCGCGGGGGCTGGCTTGAAACCGTCATCGAAGCGATCGGTCATCAGGTCTCTTTCGGTTTGGGGTGACACGCCCCGAAAGACGCTTCCTCGGCTGATCCGGAGTTCCAGGCTCCGGTCTCGATGGCTCAACCCAAACCAGATCGCGGGCACATCGTTTCAAGCTGTGCCCGATCTCCGCGCTCACCTCCGGTCACGTTATGTTGCAGTGCGATGGCGCGGTTTCCGCTTGCGGCCGCACTCAATCCTCATTCGCCTTGAAGCGTCCGAGTCCCTTCAAGATGAACGGCGCGATCAGAGCAATCAGCGCGACGACCAGAAGCGTTGCAGAGATCGGCGACTGCAGCAGGGTCATGGGGTCCCCAAGGCTGATCGCGAGCGCCCGCCGCAACTGGCTCTCGGCGATCGGCCCGAGGATGAGCCCGACCACGACGGGCGCAATCGGGAAATCGAACCGGCGCATCAGGAAGCCGAGCACGCCGAAGCCGGCCAGCATCGACAGTTCCACGACCGACGGTTTTGCCGCGATCGTGCCCATGGTCGCGAACACGAGGATGCCAGCGTAGAGCCATGGTGTCGGGATCGCGAGCAGCTTCACCCACAGGCCGACCAGCGGCAGGTTGAGGACGAGCAGCATCGTGTTGGCGATGAACAGGCTCGCGATCAGGCCCCAGACCAGGTCGGGCCGCTCGGCGAACAACAGCGGGCCCGGGTTGAGACCATACTGCTGGAAGCCGGCGAGCATCATCGCGGCGGTCGCCGACGTCGGCAGGCCGAGCGTCAGCAGCGGCACCAAGGTGCCCGCGGCAGAAGCGTTGTTGGCGGCCTCAGGGCCGGCGACGCCTTCGATCGCGCCTTTGCCGAATTGGTCGGGATATTTGGTCAGGCGCCGCTCGGCAGAATAGGACAGGAACGTCGGGATCTCCGCCCCGCCCGCCGGCAGCGCGCCGATTGGAAAGCCGAACATGGTGCCGCGCAGCCACGGCTTCCACGACCGCTTCCAGTCCTCGCGCGTCATCCACAACGAGCCCTTGATGGCCTCGATCTTCTCCTCGGTATGATGCCGGCGCGAGGCGACGTAGAGCGCCTCGCCGACCGCGAACAGGCCGACCGCCAAGGTCGTCACCTCGACGCCATCGAGCAGCTCCGGCACGCCGAAGGCGAGCCGCGCCTGCCCGGTGAGCTTGTCGATGCCGATGAGGCCGAGCGTGAGACCAATGAACAGGCTGGTGAGGCCGCGGATCGGTGAATCGCCGAAGGTCGCGGACACCGTGACGAAGGCGACGCACATCAGCGCGAAGTAGTCCTCCGGCCCGAAGCGCACAGCGATGTCGACGAGGTAAGGCGACAGGAAGGCGAGACCGATCGTGGCGATGGTGCCTGCGACGAAGGAGCCGATCGCCGCGGTCGCCAGCGCCGGGCCGCCGCGGCCGGCCTTGGCCATCTTGTTGCCCTCGAGCGCGGTCGCCATCGAGGCGCTCTCGCCAGGCGTGTTGATCAGGATCGCGGTGGTCGATCCGCCATACATGCCGCCATAGTAGATGCCGGCGAACATGATCAGCGAACCGCCGGGATCGAGCTTGTAGGTGACCGGCAGCAGCAGGGCGACCGTGAGCGCCGGCCCGATGCCCGGCAGCACCCCGACGGCGGTGCCGAGGAACACGCCGACCAGCGCATAGAGCAGGTTCATGGGCTGGACGGCGATCGCCATCCCATGCGCGAGCGCGGCAAAGGTGTCCATCAGAGCAGTCTTTCGAGCGGACCGGCGGGAAGGCTCAAGGTCAGGAGGCGGTCGAAGGCGAGATAGATCGTGGTCGTCAGCACCGCGCCGATGACGAAATCGGTGACAAAGGCGCGCCGGCCGAACGCCGCCGACGTCGTCACGAACAGCGCCGTCGTCGCCAGGATGAAGCCGCCGCCGAAGCCGATGATGGCGATCAGCAGCGCAAGTCCGACAAGAATGAGCAGCACCGCGACCGGATCGGAGCTCTCGCGCGGCGGCAGGTTGCCTCTGACGGCATCGATCAGATTGGCCAGTGCAAGAATGCCGAGCCCGATCGCGATCACGACCGGCATGACCTGCGGGCCCATGCCGTACATCGTGGTCGCCGGGATCTGATTGGCGTCGTAGACCAGCACGAGCGCGACGGCCGCCAGGAGCGCCGCAATGACGATGCCGGCCTTGTCGACGCCTCCCGAGGCGGGTGTCTCGGTGCCGGCGCGCTCCGTCGTCATGACTTGACGAGGCCGACCGACTTCAGCACGTCGGTGACGCGCACGTTCTCCTTCTTCAGGAACTCGGCGAAGGCGTCACCCGGAAGATAGGCGTCATCCCAGCCCTTCTGTTTCAGGATCTCCTTCCAGGAATCCGACTTCACCATCTTCTCGACGGCCTCGCTGAGCGTCTTTTTCTGCTCCGGCGTAATGCCGGGCGCAGCGACGACCGAGCGCCAGTTGGCGAGCACGAGATCGATGCCCTGCTCCTTGAAGGTCGGGATGTCGACGCCGGGAATGCGCTTCTCCGAGGATATGCCGATCGCGCGCAGCTTGCCGCTCTTGATCTGCCCGTCATACTCGGACAGGCCGGAAATGCCGGCGGTGACCTTGCCGCCGAGAATCGCCGCCAGCGACTCGCCGCCGCCTGAGAACGGGATGTAGTTGACCTTCTTGGCGTCGGCCCCGACGGCGCCGGCGAACAGCGCGGCCATGACGTGATCGACACCGCCGGCCGAGCCGCCGGCGAAGGTGACCTTGGCGATGTCGGCCTTCAGCGCCGCGGCGAGATCCTGCGCGGTCTTGATCGGCGATGCGGCCGGCACGACGATGACCTGGATCTCCTCGGTCAGCCGCGCGATCGGCGTCACCTGCTCCAGCGTCACCGGCGACTTGTTCATGGCGAGCGCGCCGACCATCACGAAGCCGTTGACCATCAGCTGGTTGCCGTCGCCCTTGGCGCCGGTGACGAACTGCGCGATGCCGACGGTGCCGCCGGCGCCGGCGACGTTGGTCACCTGGACGCTGCGTGCCACACCCGACGCCACGAAGGCCTGCTGCATTGCCCGCGCGGTCTGGTCCCAGCCGCCGCCGGGCGCGGCCGGCGCCATGACCTTCAACTCGAGTTGCTGGGCGAAGGCTGGAGTACCGGCAAGCACAGTCAAAGCGACGACCGCGCCGAACAGGCGCGTACAGAACGAATTCAAAGCGGTCCTCCACGGTCGGCCGAACGAACGGCTCGCGTTTCTTTTGCCTCTGAGGAACGGCATTTCAGCGGGAAATGCGGCCGCTGTCCAGACGGGATTGCTCGCGCCGTCGCCCGCGTTGCAGCAGCAGCCTTGGGAGAACGAGACGGTTGTGGGAGGAGCGGCCTAACCGCAAGTCCAGACCATCCCCACCGGCGTCCGCGTCCAGCACGGGCCGAAGCTGCCGCCATTGTAATGGCCGCGATAGAAGCCGGGCTGGCCGAAATAATGCCACTCGCCGTTGTAGAGCATGTATTTCGGCGTACCGTCGATATACCAATGGCGGCGGCTGCCGCGCGGCCCGTTGCGCATGGCCTCCTTGTCGGCATAGAGCGGCAGGCTGTTGTTGGGCGGCTGCTTGTAGCCGGGCAGGAAGCCATAGCCCTGCCAACGGTGCGCCTTGCGCTTGTGCGACGGCGCCGCGGACGCGATCGCGGGCACCAGCAGCAGAAGCATCACGATCGCGACGATGAAACGATGCGGCATCACGGCAGCCCGATGGATACGAGGGTCTCGAATCTTCAGTTCGATTGCGGCACGGCAACGGCCGTTCCGTCATGAAATGTTTCAGCGATGCCGCCGATGCGCGCGGCGCGGCGGAGGCGACGGCGGGGCGTAGAAGGGATTGAGGTCGCACATCGCCGCACGGCCCGACGCCGTCGCGCGACATTGCGGCAGCGACGTATAGCTGCAGTCGATCCACTCGCCACCGCCAAACCGGCCGCCTTCATAGACCTTCATGCACACGGGATAGCGCGGATCGTAGGCTTGGGCGTGAGCAGAGCCCGATAGGACGGACCCGACCGCCAAACCCAGCGCGAGGGCGCTCCAGTTGAGGACACGCATGCAGGACCTCCGGAATCGACGTCTCGCCGGCCCAGGCCGATTCCCGAGACGGTGATTGCCCCTGCTCTGTATCGCCAGGGCGTCAAGGCCGCAATGACGCCATTACAACAGGTCGGCCTGCTCTCCGCCGCGGAACCCCATCGCCAGCACGTAGCGCTCCGACGAATCCTGCCGGCTCGCCGCCGGCTTGACGTGACGGACGCTGGCGTAATCGCGCTTGAGCTGCGCCATCAAGTCGGCATCGGCGCCGCTCTGGAACGTCTTGGCGAGAAAGCTGCCGCCCGGCTTGAGCACCTCGCTGGCGAAATGCGCGGCGAGTTCGACGAGACCGACAATGCGCAACTGGTCGGTCTTGCGGTGGCCGGTGGTGTTGGCCGCCATGTCCGACATCACCACATCGGCACGCCCGCCGAGCATCGCGCGGAGCTTTTCGGGCGCATCCTGGGCATGAAAGTCGAGCTGGGTGAAGGTGACGCCGGGGATCTCGCCCATCTCCAGCAGATCGATCGCGATCACCCTGCCCTTCCCGGCTTCGGCCCCGACCCGGCGCGCCGCGATCTGGCTCCAGCCGCCGGGCGCGGCGCCGAGATCGAGCACCGTCATGCCGGGCTTGAGCAGATGATGCTTGTCGTCGATCTCGAGCAGCTTGTAGGCCGCGCGCGAGCGATAGCCGTCGCGCTTGGCTTGCGCGACATAGGGATCGTTGAGCTGGCGCTCCAGCCAGAGTTTCGAGGACAGCTTGCGCTTGCCTCCGGTCTTGACCTGCACATGCATGCGGCCGGTGGTGTCTTTTGCCATGTGTTTCTCGGTCGTCGTGACCAGACGCGGGAGGCGAAAATCCGTCCACGCTCGAGGTCTGGCGGAACTACAAAGGTCACCCTCCCCCTCCAGGGGAGGGTGAAGTCGCTACGCCGTGCGCAGCGCGCCGTCTTCGCGCATCATCTCGACCAGCATGCCCTCGCGCAGGCCGCGATCGGCGACGCGCAGGCGCGGCAGCGGAAAGGACCGGCGGATGGCGTCGAGAATGGCGCAGCCCGCCAGAACGAGATCGGCGCGGTCGATGCTGATGCAATTGTTCTCGGCGCGCTCCTGGTAGCTCATCGCCAGCAGCCTGCCGATCGTCGTCGTGATGTCGGCGTCGTTGATCCAGATGCCATCGACCCGGCGCCGATCGTAGCGCGCGAGGTTGAGATGGATGCCCGCCAGCGTCGTCACGGTGCCGGAGGTTCCAAGCAGATGCATGCCGGCGAGATCGCCGCCGTTCTCGGCCGCGAACGGGCCAACATGCTCGGCCACGGCCTCGACCATGGCGGCATAGATCTCCGGCGTCACGTCACGGCCGCCGAACCGTTCGGCCAGCGTCACGACCCCGAGCGGGATCGACATCCATGCCTTGATCCGCGGCTCGGCGTTGCGGTCGCCCGCATCGCGCTCGATCCGGACCAACTCGCTGGAGCCGCCGCCGATGTCGAACAGGATCGCCCCTCGCCCGCCGGGATCGAGCAGCGGCGCGCAGCCCTTGACGGCCAACGCCGCCTCGGTCTCGCGGTCGATCACCTCGAGCTCGATGCCGGTCTCCGCCGCAACCCGGCTGCGGAACCCCTCGGCATTGGCCGCAGCGCGGCAGGCCTCGGTCGCGATCAGCCGCAGGCGCCTGGCCTTCTTCGACTGGATCTTGTCCCGGCAGATGCTGAGCGCCGCGATGGCCCGATCCATCGCCGCGTCGCTGATGCAGCCGGTGGTCGAGATGCCCTCGCCCAGCCGGACAATGCGCGAGAAGGAGTCGACCACGCGGAAACTGTCGCCCGAAGGACAGGCGATCAGGAGCCGGCAATTGTTGGTTCCGAGGTCCAGGGCCGCGTAGACGCTGCTGCCATTGCTGGCGCAGGAAGGCGTCGCGACGTCCAGACCCGGACGCAAGCCGGGCTCCAAGTTCCCGCGCGGCGCGGGACTCTCCCGCAGCCGCGTGTCATTGATCATTCAAATGTCTTTCCGCTGGCCGAACCGGCCCAGATGGAAGTTCTCTTTCGTGAGACATTATCAGTGGATAGCGCCGGCGCAACAGCCCCTCCATCAGGCGTGATGCACCATTCCTAATCAACCGTTGTCCGGCCGCGGGCGCTGCACTATCTGGGAACAGCCCGCATTTGCGACCAATTCAGCCCCTTGGGTCCTCATCCATGCAAGATCACACCTCCCCGGCCTCCCTCGAAAACGCGATCGCGCTGCAGAAATTCGGCGTCGGGCAGCCGGTCCGGCGCAAGGAGGACGACACGCTGGTGCGCGGTCACGGCAAATATACCGACGATTTCAACCTGCCCGGCCAGGCCCATGCCTGGATCGTGCGCTCCAGCCACGCCCATGGCATCATCAAGAGGATCGACACCGCGGCCGCCAAGGCCATGCCCGGCGTGCTCGGGGTGTGGACCGGCGCCGACCTCGCCGAAGCCAACTATGGCCCGTTCACCTGCGGCCTGCCGCTGAAGGGCCGGGACGGCTCGCCGCTGCTGCAGACCAACCGGCCGGCGCTCGCCACCGACAAGGTCCGCTTCGTCGGCGACCCCATTGCGTTCGTGGTGGCGGAGACCGCGGCCCAGGCCCGCGACGCGGCCGAGGCGGTCGAGCTCGATATCGAGCCCCTGCCCGCGGTCACCAATGCCGAGGAAGCCGCCAAGCCCGGCGCGCCACAGCTCTATGACCATATCCCCAACAACGTCGCGCTCGATTATCATTACGGCGACACGGCCAAGATCGAAGAGGCCTTCGCCAAGGCCGCGCACGTCACCAAGCTCGACATCGTCAACACCCGCGTCGCCGTGGTGTCGATGGAGCCGCGCGTCGCGCTCGCGGCGTTCGACGGCAAGACCGAGCGCTTCACCTTGCAGGTGCCGACCCAGGGCGTGTCCGGCAACAAGGCGACGCTGGCGAAGATTCTGAACGTCGCGCCGGACAAGGTTCGCATCCTCACCACCAATGTCGGTGGCTCCTTCGGGATGAAGAACGTCTCCTATCCCGAATATGTCTGCATCCTGCACGCCGCCAAAGAGCTGGGCCGCCCCGTGAAATGGCGCGACGAGCGCACCACCGCCTTCCTGTCCGACAGCCAGGGCCGCGATCAGATCATCCATGGCGAGCTGGCGCTCGACGCCGACGGCCGGTTCCTCGCTGTGAGACTGTCCGGCTACGGCAATCTCGGCGCCTACATCATGGGCGTCGCACCGCTGCCGCTGTCGCTCAACACCGGCAAGAACCTCGCCAGCGTCTACAAGACGCCGCTGCTGGGCGTCGATATCAAGACCGTGCTGACCAACGTCACCCTGATGGGCGCATATCGCGGCGCCGGCCGTCCCGAGGCCAACTACTTCATGGAGCGCTTGATCGACACCGCCGCGCGCGAGATGGGCATCGACCGTCTCACCATCCGCAAGCGCAACTTCATCAAGCCGAGCCAGATGCCGTTCCCGGCCGCGTCGGGCGTCACCTACGACTCCGGCGACTTCGCCGCGGTGTTCGAGAAGGCACTGCAGGTCTCCGACTACGCCGGCTTCGCCAAGCGCAAGCGCGAGAGCCGCAAGAACGGCAAGCTGCGCGGCATCGCGGTCGGCTCGTATCTCGAGGTGACCGCGCCGCCCTCGGGCGAGCTCGGCAAGATCACCTTCGACGCCGATGGCGGCGTGACCCTGACGACCGGCACGCTGGACTACGGCCAAGGCCACGCGACTCCGTTCTCGCAGGTCTTGTCGGCGCAACTCGGCGTGCCGTTCGAGAAGATCAGGCTGGAGCAGAGCGATTCCGATCTCGTGCGGTTCGGCAACGGCACCGGCGGCTCGCGCTCGATCACCGCGACCGGCCAGGCCATCGTCGAGTCCTCACAGCTCGTGATTGCCAAGGGCAAGCAGGCCGCCGCGCATCTGCTCGAAGCCTCGGAAGCCGACATCGAGTTCGCGGGCGGCCAGTTCACCATCGCCGGCACCGATCGCAGCATCGACATCATGGAGCTGGCGCGCCGCCTGCGCGAGCGCAAGATGCCCGACGGCGTGCCGGCCTCGCTCGACGTCGACCACAACTCGACAGTCACGGAATCGACGTTCCCCAATGGTTGTCATGTCTGCGAGGTCGAGATCGAACCGGACACCGGCGTCGCGCAGATCGTCGCCTACACCGCGATCAACGATTTCGGCACGGTGATCAACCCGATGATCGTCGCCGGCCAGCTCCATGGTGGCGTCGCCCAGGGCATCGGCCAGGCGCTGATGGAGCATCTGCGCTACGACGAGAGCGGTCAGCCGATCACGGGATCTCTGATGGACTACGCGCTGCCGCGCGCCTCCGACGTGCCGATGATGACGGTCGACAACCATCCGGTGCCGGCGAAGTCCAACCCGCTCGGCACCAAGGGCTGCGGCGAAGCCGGCTGCGCCGGCTCGATGGCATCCGTGATCAACGCGGTGATCGACGCACTGTCCGACTACGGCGTGAAGCATCTCGACATGCCGCTGACCACCGAAAAGCTCTGGCGCGCGATCCAGGACGGCAAGGCGAGGACCGCGGCGTAGCTGCTTCGCTCGCGATGAGGCGAAAACATCTCATTGCCAAACGAAAAGCCCGTAGCCCGCATGAGCGCAGCGATATGCGGGGTCTCACGGGCTGTGTCGGTGAGCCCGGATGTCGCTCCCGCCTGCACCCGCTGGGCGCCGGCGTGCGCGCATCCGGGCTACGGACTGTCGATCGGGCCGTGGGGCCCTCTCCACGTCATTGCGAGCGTAGCGGCGTAGCGAAGCAATCCAGACTGCCTCCACGGCAACACTCTGGATTGCTTCGCTGCGCTCGCAATGACGGGAGTGTGGGGCAAGCAGCGTACCCAGAACTTCGCCGTCATCGTCCGCGCAGGCGGAGCATGACAGCTGTCTTTTGGATGCCGCGTGCCTCTTGCCAAGTCCGTCCGCTAGGCGGCCGCCTGCGCGCGCGGCTGATAGATCGCCACGTGATGGCAATGCGCGAGTGGGCGGTCGCCATTGGCGACCACCAGCGCATCGATCTCGACGAAGCGGTGGCCCTTCTTCTCGTAGTTCGCGACCACCCGGCCACGCGCCGTGATCTCGTCGGCTTCTGCAATCGCCGACAGCAATTGCATTCGGCTGCCGACGTGAATCCAGGGGCCGAGGACGACATTGTCGACCAGCAGCCGGTTCATCACCCTCTGCAACATGCCCGGGTGACCAAGCCGCTCGTTTGCATAGATCGGATCGCGCTCGCGAATCTCAGAGAGATAGGCGGTGGCCGCCTGCCCTGGCCACGCGCGTGCCGCCGTGCCGAGCCAGCTGCCGACAGCGAACGACTCCGCGCTGACGAGCGGCCGCACCGCCGCGGCTGGAACCTCTCGATATTCGGCCAGAGCGATGTCGGGCGCTGACGCGGGCAGCGACGCGGAACCGGTGGCGCAGATCTCACCTTTACTCACGACCTCCAGGCTGAGCCCGTCGCCGACCTCCTCCGCCCTGACCTCGGCGATCTCGCCGTCATAGACCGGCTTGGTGAACCGCGCCTCGATCAGCCCGCGCTCCAGGAATGCCCGGCCCCAGCGCACAACCGGCTGATGCAGCATATAGGCCAGCACTTCGACGCCGGGCACGAGGCCGCCCGCGAAGCCGAACCGGCGCGCCACGCTGTCATCGTGCATCTTGTTCTCGGACTGCTTGGCCGTGTTGAACGCCTCGACCGCATAGGTCGCGATTCCGTCTGCCATCCTTGCCTCCCTTTGACCCTTTTCGGGCGATGGTAACGGCCGGAAAGGTCCTGGCAAGGCCAGCGTTTGGCTCGCAATTTGGCTGGCGATGGGGTACCAACCGGCCACCCCCAGCAGAACGCCAGATGACGACCGAAACCGCCGAGCTCGCCCCTGTCACGATCTATGTCGACGCCGACGCCTGTCCGGTGAAGGACGAGATCTATCGCGTCGCGATCCGCCACGGCCTGCCAGTGATCGTGGTCGCGGGCGGCTTCATCCGCGTGCCCGAGGATCCCCTGATCACGCGCGTGGCGGCGGGCAGCGGCATGGATGCCGCGGACGACTGGATCGCAGAGCGCGCCGGCGCCGACGACGTCGTCATCACAGCGGACATTCCGCTGGCGAGCCGCTGCGTCAAGGCCGGCAGCGCGGTGATCGCGCCGAACGGCAAGGCGTTCACCGAGGAGTCGATCGGCATGACGCTCGCCGTGCGCAACCTCATGACCGATCTGCGCTCGTCCGGCGAGGTCACCGGCGGGCCGCGCTCGTTCACGCCGCGCGACCGCTCCACCTTCCTCTCCACCCTCGATCAGACCATCCGCCGCATGCAGCGCCAGCGCGCCGCGCGGATGCAGCAGCAAGGCTAGACCCATGGCGCCGCCTCTCATCCAACTCAAGGACATCCGCCTGACCTTCGGCGGCACCGCCCTGCTGCAGGGCGTCGAGCTGTCGGTCTCGCCGGGCGAACGCGTCTGCCTGATCGGCCGCAACGGCTCCGGCAAATCGACGCTGCTCAAGATCGCCGCCGGCCTCGTCGAGTGCGACAGCGGCACGCGCTTCGTGCAGCCGGGCGCCACCGTGCGCTACCTGCCGCAGGAGCCGGACTTCTCCGGCCATGCCACCACGCTGTCCTATGTCGAGGCCGGGCTCGGTCCCGGCGACGATCACTATCAGGCGCGCTATCTCGTCGAGCAGCTCGGCCTCACCGGCGAGGAAGATCCGGCGCATGTTTCCGGCGGCGAGGCGCGCCGCGCGGCGTTGGCGCGCGTGCTCGCGCCCAACCCCGACATCCTGCTCTTGGACGAGCCGACCAACCATCTCGACCTGACCACGATCGAATGGCTGGAGAACGAGCTCGACGGCCGAAGCTCGGCGCTGGTGCTGATCAGTCACGATCGCCGTTTCCTCACCAATCTGTCGCGCGCGACCGCCTGGCTCGACCGCGGCCAGATCAGGCAGATCGACCGCGGCTTTGCGGCGTTCGAGGCGTGGCGCGACGAGGTGCTGGCGGAAGAAGAGCGCGAGCAGCACAAGCTCGACCGCAAGATCGTCAACGAAGAGCACTGGCTGCGCTACGGCGTCTCCGGCCGCCGCAAGCGCAACGTCAAGCGGCTCGCCAACCTGCATGCGCTGCGCCAGCAGCGCCGCGACTATCGCGGCACGGCGGGCGCCGCCAACCTCGCCGCGGCCGAGGCCGACAAGTCCGGCAAGCTGGTGATCGAAGCGAAGGGCGCTTCGAAGAGCTTTGGTGATCGCAAGATCGTCGACAACTTCTCCATCCGCATCCAGCGCGGCGACCGCATCGGCATCGTCGGCCCGAACGGCGCCGGCAAGACCACGCTGGTCAACCTGCTCACCGGCGGCAGCGAGCCGGACAGCGGCAGCATCCGGCTCGGCGTCAATCTGGAGACGGCGACGCTCGACCAGCACCGCGAGAGCCTCGATCCCCGGACGACGCTCGCCGAAGCGCTGACCGGCGGCCGCGGCGATCACGTCATGGTGGCCGGCAAGCCGAAGCACGTCGTCGGCTACATGGAGGACTTCCTGTTCTCGCGCGAGCAGATGCGCACGCCGCTCGAAGTGCTCTCCGGCGGCGAGCGCGGCCGGCTGATGCTGGCGCGCGCGCTGGCCAAGCCATCGAACCTGCTGGTGCTGGACGAGCCGACCAACGATCTCGACCTGGAGACACTCGATGTGCTCGAGGACATGCTCGGCGACTACGAGGGCACGGTGATCCTGATCAGCCACGACCGCGACTTCCTCGATCGCGTGGTCACCTCGGTGATCGTCCCCGAGGGCAACGGCAAATGGCAGGAATACGCCGGCGGCTACAGCGACATGCTGGCGCAACGCGGCGCCGACCTGAAGCGCCAGCATGCCAAGGCGGCTGAGGAGAAGAAGGAAACCAAGCACGCGGCCACGGCGCCTGCGAGCGCGCCGAAGCGCAAGCTCTCCTTCAACGAGAAGCACGCGCTGGAGACCTTGCCGAAGACGATCGCCAAGCTGCAAGCCGAGATCGCCAAGCAGCAGGCCGTGCTCGCCGACCCCGCGCTGTATGCGAAAGACCGCAAGAAATTCGACGCCGCCTCCCTCGCGATCGCCACTGCGCAAGCCGAGCTCACCGCCGCCGAGGACCGCTGGCTCGAGCTCGAAGTGCTGCGCGAGGAGATCGAGGGCGCGTAACGTTCATCGAAATCACTTCGTCATTGCGAGCGACGTGAAACAATCCGGGGCTGCAGCCGGACTCTGGATTGCTTCGTCGCTTCGCTCCTCGCAATGACGGCAACATGGAGTAAATGACATGACCACCCCGCTCGCCGCCAGGATCGCCCGGGAGTACGGCACGCCCTGTGCCGTCATCGACATGGACAGGGTCGAGCGCAACATCGCGCGCATTCAGGCCCAGTGCGAGGCCGCGGGCGTCGCCAACCGGCCGCACATCAAGACGCACAAGAGCCCGGTGCTCGCGAAGCTGCAGATCGAGGCGGGCGCGCAAGGCATCACCTGCCAGAAGATCGGCGAGGCTGAGATCATGGCGGGTGCCGGCATCGACAATATCCTGATCAGCTACAACCTGATCGGCGAGGAGAAGATGGCACGCCTCGCCGCGCTGCAAGCCAAGGCCGACATGACGGTCGCCGCCGACAACGCGACCGTGATCGCCGGCCTGCCGCAGGCGGCAAAGCAATCCGGCCGCACGCTCTCGGTCGTGGTCGAATGCGACACTGGGCGCAAGCGCGCCGGCGTCGAGACGCCGACGGAAGCGATCCAGCTCGCGCGCCAGATCGCAGCGTCAGACGGCCTGCGCTTCGCCGGCTTCATGCTGTATCCGACCGAGACCGGCTGGGACGAGGCGCAGCGGTTCTATGACGAGGCGCTGGCCGGCGTCCGCGCCGACGGGCTGGACGCGGCCATCGTCTCGACCGGCGGCTCGCCCAACCTGAAGAATCTCGGCAAGCTCAAGGGCGCCACCGAGCATCGGCCCGGCACCTACATCTACAACGACCGCATGCAGGTCGCCGCCGGTGTCGCGACCTGGGACGACTGCGCGCTGCACATCTATTCGACCGTCGTCAGCCGCGCTGCACCGGAGCGCGGTATCCTCGACGCCGGCTCTAAGACGCTGACGACGGATACCGGCGGCCTCGACGGCCACGGACTGATCCTGGAGCACCCGGAAGCGAAGATCGCGCGCTTCGCCGAGGAGCACGGCTTCCTCGACCTGTCGCGCAGCAATACCCGTCCCAATGTCGGCGACGTCGTGCGCATCATCCCCAACCACGTCTGCGTCGTCGTCAACATGATGGACGAGGTCGTCATGGTCCGCGGCGAGGAGATCCTGGGCACGCTGCCGGTCGCCGCCCGCGGCAAGCTGCGGTAGGGCGAAACTCTCTCGCAGCGTCATTCCGGGGCAGCCGCACTAGCGGCTGAGCCCGGAATCCATACGCCCGATCGTGGTTATGGATTCCGGGCTCGCCCTCCGGGCGCCCCGGAATGACGACGGTGTTTGTGGCCGCCCGCTCGGCTATTCACTGCAACTGTTCCGCCAATCTTCCATGGAATCGTAGATGACGGCCTCGGGCCAGCGAGGATCAAGCTCGCGGCGCCGTGTCCACGTCAAATGGACTTGAGCCACGCAGCCTCCCCCGAGCGCTACAAGAACGTCGTCGCAGTCCTCGCGTCGGGCGACGATCCTGAGGGACCGATTAGCCAGCGCATGATTGGGACCTACTTCGCGCGCAAGTTCTTCTTCGAACGCGGCGCGGAGCTGATCGTCCGTCATCCAAGACCAGGGCTCGGGAAGCTGGTCAGACATTGCCTGCCATTTCCCCCGCACGCCACTTCAACACGCCCTTCCCCGCGGCGACCCCGGTCGCAAACGACGCCTGCAGCAGGTAGCCGCCGGTCGGGGCTTCCCAGTCGAGCATTTCGCCGGCGGCGAACACGCCGGGCAGGCGTTTGAGCATGAAGTCGGCGTCGAGTTCGTCACGCGCGATGCCGCCGGCGCTGGAGATCGCGCGCGCCAGTCCGGCGGTGCCCGTCAGCTTGATCGGCACGGCGTTGATCAGTGCAGCGAGACGGTCCGGCAACAGCGATGACAGCGACAGGCCTTGCGCTTTTGCCGCCTCCTGCAGCAGGCCGATCGCGACGGGGGACAGTTGCAGCGCCTTGCGCAGGACATTCGAGAACGACTGCTTGCCGCGGGGCGCTGACAGCCGCTTGACCAGATCGGCGGTCGCAAGATCGGGTCGCAGCGCGACGTCAAGAATGGCCGCGCCTTCCAGAGCGATTGCCTCGCGCAACTCGGCGGACAGCGCATAGACCGCGCCGCCTTCAATGCCGTCGCGCGTGACGATAGCCTCGCCGCGGACGCTGCGATCAGCAAACGACAGCGCGATGCCTTTGAGCGGCTGGCCTTCGAAGCGGCCGCGGAAGATGTCCGACCAGGCGACAGTGAAGCCGCAATTGGCCGGCCGCAGCGGCGCAATCGCGACACCCTTCGCGGCGAGAAGCGATGCCCAGCCCCCGTCGGAGCCGAGCCGCGGCCAGCTGGCGCCGCCGAGCGCGAGCACGGTCGCATCGGCCGTGATCGCGCGCAGTCCTGCCGGTGTCTCGAATGTCAGCCGCCCTGCCTCGTCCCAGCCGGTCCAGCGATGCCGCAGCTCGAAGCGCACACCCTGCGTGGCCAGCCGGCGCAGCCACGCGCGCAGCAGCGGCGAGGCCTTCATCGCGGTCGGAAACACGCGGCCGGAGGAGCCGATGAACGTGGGCTCGCCGAGCGCCTCGCACCAGTCGCGCAGCCGCTGCGGCGGGAACGCGCGGATGGCCGGCTCCAGCCACGCCGCCGCCTCGCGATAGCGCGACAGGAAGGCGGACAGCTCTTCGCTATGGGTGAGGTTGAGGCCGCCGCGCCCTGCCATCAGGAATTTGCGCGCGACCGACGGCATCGCGTCGTAGACGGTGACGGCGGCACCGCCCTCAGCCAACACCTCGGCCGCCATCAGCCCGGCCGGCCCGGCTCCGATGACGGCAACTTGCTTGGATAAGGTCATGACTGGAGTTTAGGGCCATGGCGTCACCACACAACAGGTCGTCATGCCCGGGCTTGACCCGGCCATGACGGCGGAGGGTGCGATGCGTATGGTGCCTTACAGCTTGATCCCCAGCCGCGCTGCGGCCTGACCGACGTATTTCTGTGTCTGCTCGAACGCACCCTGCAGCGCCCGCGCCTTCGACATGTCGCTGATCTCGGCAAAATGCGCGGCGATCGCGTCCGGCGTCCACTCCTCCGGCGGCAGGTTGATGCCCTCGCTCTCCAGGATCCTGATGACCGCGAACGAGCCCGCACCCGCGCCCATGATGGTGCGCGTGGGCGCGTCCTCGCTGAGCAGATATTCCACCGCGGGCGTGATCGATTCCGGCTTCATCAGCTCCAGAGCCTGCGGCGGCAGCAGCTCCTCGGTCATGCGGGTCGCGGCCGTCGGCGAGATGATGTTGACACGGATGTTGGTCTTGCGGCCCTCCTCCGCCAGCACGTTCATCAGGCCGACCATGCCGGTCTTGGCCGCGCCGTAGTTGGCCTGGCCGAAATTGCCGAACAGACCGGAGGATGATGTCGTCATGACGATGCGGCCGTAGTTGCGCTCGCGCATGCCGTTCCACACCGCCTTGCAGCAGTAGAAAGTGCCGACCAGATGCACATCCAGCACCTTGGCGAAATCGGCAACCTCCATCTTGCCGAACGACTTGTCGCGCAGAATGCCGGCATTGGCGCACATGATGTCGACGCTGCCCCACTCCTTGCTGGCGCGCTCCACCATCGCGGTGACCTGCTCGAAATTCGAGACGTCGGCGCCGTCGGCCATCGCGGTGCCGCCGGCCTTGCGGATCTCCTCGACCACCGTCTCCGCCGCGGTCATCGAGCCGCCGGTGCCGTCGCGCGCGCCGCCGAAATCATTGACCACGACCTTGGCGCCGCGGCTCGCCAGCCCCAGCGCATGCGCGCGCCCCAAACCATTGCCTGCGCCGGTGACGATGGCGACGCGTCCGTCGAATCTGATTGCCATGTGTCGTTCCTATTTGTCGCTCGTCATGCCCCGGCTCGACCCGGGCATCCATCCACTTCGAAAGACTCTCGGACTTGATGGATCGCCGGGTCAAGCCCGGCGATGACGAAGGGTGGGTTGTGACGAGGTGAGTTAGCTCAGATAGATGAGTCCGATCCAGTCGGCGACCAGCGCGGGCTTGTCCTCGCCCTCGATCTCGACCGTGACGTTGGTGCGCGACTGCAGCTCCTTCGGCTTGCGCAGAGTGGCTTCGGCAAGGACGAAGCGGCCGCGCACGCGTTTTCCCGATCTCACCGGCGAGATGAAGCGCAGCTTGTCGAAGCCGTAGTTCACGCCCATCGCCGTACCCTCGATCGCCGGCATGACCTCATAGGACATGACCGACAGCAGCGACATGGTCAGGAAGCCGTGCGCGATCGTGGTGCCGAACGGCGTCGCCTTGGCCTGCTCGGGGTCGACGTGAATGAACTGATGATCCTCGATCACGTCGGCATAGGTGTCGATGCGCTTCTGATCGAGCACGTGCCATGACGACACGCCGATCTCCTGGCCGACCATGGCCTGATAGGCTTCGAGCGAAATCGGCGGCTTCTTCCAGATCTTGTTCATGCGTTCCTACACCTCGTGCCCGGATGGCCTCGTTTTCAACTCCGGGAAATCCTCTTCCTTGAATTCCGTGCCGCGCAGATGGTCCGTGCGGTTGTCCTCGTGCTCCAGCCGGCGCAGCTGCACCCGGCGGATTTTTCCGGAGATCGTCTTCGGCAGCTCGCTCACGATCTCGAGCCGGCGGATGCGCTTGAATGGCGCCAGGCGCGCCTGCAAATGGGTGAAGATCGACAGCGCAGTGGCGCGCGAGCGCTCCGCGCCCGCCGTCAGCAACACATAGGCTTTCGGTATAGCAAGACGGATGGGATCCGGAGACGGCACAACGGCAGCCTCGGCGACGGCCTCATGCTCCAACAGCACGCTTTCCAGCTCGAACGGCGAGATGCGGTAGTCGGACGATTTGAACACGTCGTCGGAGCGGCCGACGAAGGTGAGATAGCCGTCATCGTCCTGGAACACGACGTCGCCGGTGCGGTAGCGCATGCCATCGGCGCCCGACAGCTTACCGTCGTCGCCCTGATAGCCCTGCATCAGTCCGGCCGGACGCTCGCCGGTGAGCGCCAGCGTGATCTCGCCTTCGCCGGAGAGATTGCCGTCGATGTCGGCGACCTCGACGCGATAGCCCGGCAGCGGCCGCCCCATCGAGCCGATCTTCAGTTTCTGGCCCGGCGAGTTGCCAACGATCGCCGCGGTTTCGGTCTGGCCATAGCCGTCGCGAATCGTCAGCCCCCAGGCGGCACGCACCTGATCGATCACCTCCGGATTGAGCGGTTCGCCGGCGCCGCAGGCCTCGCGCAGCGAGACCTTGAAGTCGGCGAGATGCTCCTGGATGAACAGCCGCCACACCGTGGGTGGCGCGCACAGCGTCGTGACGCCGCAGCGCTTGATGATCGCGAGCAGCCCCTTGGCGTCGAAGCGCGGCTGATTGACCACGAATACCGTGGCGCCGGCATTCCAGGGCGAGAAGAAGCAGCTCCAGGCATGCTTGGCCCAGCCCGGCGAGGAGATGTTGAGGTGCACGTCGCCCGGCTGCAGGCCGAGCCAGTACATGGTCGAGAGATGGCCGACCGGATAACTGCGATGGCTGTGCCGCACCAGCTTCGGCTTGGCCGTGGTGCCCGAGGTGAAATAGAGCAGCATCGGATCATCCGGCTGCGTCGGCCCATCCGGCGTGAACGCCTCGGCCACGCCGGCCGCCTGCTCGAACGGCAGCCAGCCGGCAGGTGCCGCCGGCGCGCCGACGACGATGCGGACGAGATCATCGGCGCCCAGATCGGCGAACTTCGCAACCTGATCCTGCGCCGCGACCACGGCCTTGGCGCGGCCGCGCTCCAGACGATCGCGCAACTCGTCGGTGGTCAGCAGCGTCGTCGCGGGGATCACGACGACGCCGAGCTTCATCGCCGCCAACATCGTCTCCCACAGCGGCACGACGTTGCCGAGCAGCAGCAGCAGATGGTCGCCGCGCTTCAAGCCCTGCGCGCGCAGGAAATTCGCGACCTGGTTGGAGCGGCGCGACAACGCCGCAAACGACAGCTTGGTCTGGCGGTCCTGCGCGGCGTCGAAGATCCAAAGCGCGGTGCGGTCGCGGCTCTCCGGATCGGACGCGAGTTCGGCATCGAACCAGTCGAGCGCCCAGTTGAACGGGACGGCATCGGGCCAGCGGAAACCCTTCACGGCCGCATCGTAGTCGGTGCGATGCGCCAGCAGAAACGCGCGTGCGTCCTTGAATGTCGTCATCAGGTGGTCCCGGCGAGCTTGCGAACGTGCTGAATGATCCCGGAAAAATCGACGCCGCCATGGCCGGCGGCCTCGAACGCCTTGTAGATCTCCTGCGCGTGCTGGCCAAGCGGGGTCGCCGCGCCGGCGGCCTTGGCGGCATCCTGCGACAGCGTGAGGTCCTTCAGCATCAGCGCGGTCGCAAAGCCGGGCTTGTAGTCGTTGTTGGCGGGCGAAGCCGGCACCGGGCCCGGCACCGGGCAATAGGATGTCAGCGACCAGCACTGCCCCGACGAGGTCGATGCGACGTCGAACAGCGCCTGATGCGACAGGCCGAGCCTTTCACCCAGCGCAAACGCCTCGCTGACCGCGATCATCGAAATGCCGAGGATCATGTTGTTGCAGATCTTGGCCGCCTGCCCCGCGCCGGCGCCGCCGCAATGGACGATCTTCTTGCCCATCTTCTCAAGGATCGGCTTGGCCGCAGCGAACGCGCTCTCCTCGCCGCCGCACATGAAGGTAAGCGTTGCGGCCTTGGCGCCCCCGGTGCCCCCGGACACCGGCGCGTCCACGGCGGCGATGCCGTGCCTTGTGGCCAGCGCATGCGCGGCGCGCGCGCTCTCGACGTCGATGGTCGAGGAATCGATGATTAGCGCGCCCTTGGACATCGCCGGCACGACCTCGTTCCAGACTGCCTGCACATGCTTGCCGGCCGGCAGCATGGTGACGACGGCATCGGCGCTTTTGGCCGCGGCGATGGCGTTGTCGGCGATTTCGGCGCCATCGGCCTTGGCCTGGGCGCGCGAGGCCTCGACCAGATCGAACGCGACCACCCTGTGGCCGGCCTTGACCAGGTTGGCGGCCATTGGTCCACCCATGTTGCCGAGGCCGATGAATGCGATCGTTGCCATGGTTCGTTCTCTCCCCTCGACCTGATTGTTATCTGCTCTGCGGAAAGGTCAGCTCGTCGGCGCCAATCTCGGCAAGATATGGCGCCAGCATGTCCGGTGTCACCTGATCGACATCAGGCGGCGACCATCTGGGATTGCGGTCCTTGTCGATGATCGCCGCACGCACGCCCTCGCGGAAATCGTCGCTGCGGAACACTTCGAGCGCCGCACGATACTCGCGCACCAGGCATTCCTCCAGGGACGCCGCACCGCGTGCCAATCGCAGCAGCTCGAGCGTCACGACCATGCCGCGCGGCGACTTCTCCTGCAGCGTCTTCAGCGTCGCCAACGCGAGCTCCGAGCCGTCCGCTTTCAAGGCGGCAAAGATGTCGTGCATGCTGTCATGGGCGAACCAGGCGTCGATCTTGGCCTGCTGCGCCGCCACCGGGCCGGACGTCTCCGACGTCGCGAAGCCTGCGATCAGCCGGTCGATCTCGATCGACAGCGTCCCCGGCCTGACTTTGGTCAGGACCTCGCGCAGCGCCGGCCATTTCTCGGTCGGCACCACTGCATCGGCAAAGCGCGCATGGATCGCATCGGGCCCGTTCATGGTCTGCCCGGTCAGGCCGAAATAGGCGCCGAGTTCGCCGGGCGCGCGCGACAAGAGCCAGGTGCCGCCGACGTCGGGAAAGAAGCCGAGACCGACTTCTGGCATTGCGAGCTTGGTCTTCTCGGTCACGATGCGGTGGCGGCCATGCGCCGACAGCCCGACGCCGCCGCCCATCACCAGCCCGTCCATGTAGGCGACATAGGGTTTTGGAAACGCCGCGATGCGCGCGTTCATGATGTATTCCTGGCGCCAGAACACCTTGCCGAGATCGCCATTCGTCTTCGAGCTCTCATAGAGCCCGCGGATATCGCCGCCTGCACAAAGTCCACGCTCGCCCGCGCCTTCGAGCACGACAATTGCGACGGCCGGATCGCCCTCGAACCGATCCAGCGCGGCGTCGATGCCCATCGACATCTCCAGCGTCATCGCGTTGATCGCCTTCGGCCGGTTCAGCCGGATGATGCCGGCCGAGCCTTCGCGGCGGACGATCAGGTCGCCTTCGATAGCCTCGGTCATCGCGCCGCCTCGATCAGCTTGCGCGACACGATCAGGCGCATGATCTCGTTGGTGCCTTCGAGGATCTGGTGCACGCGCAGGTCACGCACGATCTTCTCGATGCCGTATTCGCTCAAATAGCCGTAGCCGCCATGCAGCTGCAGCGCCTGGTTGGCGACCTCGAAGCCGACATCGGTCCCGAAGCGCTTGGCCATAGCGCACAGCATGGTCGCGTCAGCATCCTTGCGGTCGAGCGCAGCCGCCGCGCGCCAGACGAAGGTGCGTGCCGCCTCCAGCTCGATCGCCATGTCGGCGATGCGAAACTGCAGCGCCTGGAATTCGTCGAGCCGCTTGCCGAACGCCTTGCGCTCTTTCGTATAGGCCAGCGTCTTGTCGAGCGCGGCCTGCGCGCCGCCGAGCGAGCACGCGGCAATGTTGAGGCGGCCGCCGTCGAGCCCGGCCATGGCGATCTTGAAGCCGATGCCCTCCTCGCCGAGCCGGTTGGCCACCGGAACGCGCGCATTCTCGAAGATCACCGCGCGCGTCGGCTGCGCGTTCCAGCCCATCTTGCGCTCATTGGCGCCGAACGACACGCCGGGGGTATTGGCATCGATCACCAGGGTCGAGATGCCGCCGGGACCGTCGGCTCCCGTGCGAACCATCGCAACGAGGATATCCGTGGCGCCCGCGCCGGAGATGAACTGCTTCTGGCCGTTGAGCACGTAGTCGTCGCCCTCGCGCGCCGCGCGCGTGCGCAGCGCCGCCGCATCGGAGCCCGCGCCCGGCTCGGTGAGGCAATAGCTCGCGATCAGGTCCATGGCGCAGAGCTTCGGCAGGTAAGCCTGGCGTTGGGCCTCGGTACCGAAGGTGTCGATCATCCACGAGGCCATGTTGTGGATCGAGATGAAGGCCGACACCGTGGGGCAGCCCGTCGCCAGCGCCTCGAAGATCAGCGTCGCATCGAGCCGGCTGAGACCCGAGCCGCCGACATCGTCGCGGATGTAGATGCCGCCCATGCCGAGGCTTGCGGCCTCCCGCATCACATCGACGGGAAAATGCTTCTCCTCGTCCCAGCGCAGCGCATGCGGCGCGATCTTCTCCGCCGCGAAGGCGCGCGCCATGTCGCGCACCGCGATCTGATCCTCGTCGAGAGCGAACTGCATCCGTTCTCCGCGTTTCCTGGTCTTGTTTGTTGGCCGTGGCGCCTCTTGACACTCCGTCATTGCGAGCGAAGCGAAGCAATCCAGAGTCTTTCCGCGGAGGCAGCCTGGGTTGCTTCGCCGCTTCGCTCCTCGCAATGACGGAGTGGGAGCCCTAGCGGGCTCCCACTGTTGTCAGTTCATCTCATCACTTCATCAACGGGATCGAGAATTCCGCGCCTTCCTTGACGCCGGACGGCCAGCGCGAGGTGACCGTCTTGGTCTTGGTGTAGAAGCGGATCGAATCCGGGCCGTGCTGGTTGAGATCGCCGAAGCCGGACTTCTTCCAGCCGCCGAAGGTGTAGTAGGCGATCGGCACCGGGATCGGCACGTTGATGCCGACCATGCCGACATTGACCTTGGCCGCGAAGTCGCGCGCGGCGTCGCCGTCGCGGGTGAAGATCGCGACACCGTTGCCGTAATCATGCTCCGACGGCAGCGCCAGCGCCTCGGCATAGTCCTTGGCACGAACGACCGACAGCACCGGCCCGAAGATCTCCTCCTTGTAGATCCGCATGTCCCTGGTGACGTTGTCGAACAGACAGCCTCCCATGTAGAAGCCGTTCTCATAGCCCTGCATCTTGAAGCCGCGACCGTCGACGGCGAGCGTCGCCCCCTCCTTGATGCCGATGTCGACGTAGTTCTTCACGCGCTCGACCGCCTCGCGGGTGACCAGCGGGCCGAAATCGGCCGATGGGTCGACTGACGTGCCGATCTTGAGGCTTTCCACGCGCGGGATCAGCTTCTCCATCAGCCGGTCGGCCGTGGTCTTGCCGACGGGCACCGCAACCGACACCGCCATGCAGCGCTCGCCGGCCGAGCCGTAGCCGGCGCCGATCAGCGCATCGACGGCCTGGTCGAGATCGGCGTCGGGCATCACGATGGCGTGGTTCTTGGCGCCGCCGAAACACTGGCAGCGCTTGCCGTGGGCGGCGGCGCGCTCATAAATGTACTGCGCGATCGGCGACGAGCCGACGAAGCCGATCGCCATGATGTCCGGATCCTCGAGGATGGCGTCGACCGCCTCCTTGTCGCCGTTGACGACGTTGAGGATGCCCGGCGGCAGACCGGCCTCGATCATCAGCTCGGCGAGCTTCATCGGCACGCCCGGATCGCGCTCCGACGGCTTCAGGATGAAGGCATTGCCGCAGGCGATGGCGGGAGCGAACTTCCACATCGGAATCATCGCCGGGAAATTGAACGGCGTGATGCCGGCAACGACACCGAGCGGCTGGCGCATCGAATAGATGTCGATGCCCGGACCGGCACCTTCGGTGTACTCGCCCTTCATCAAATGCGGAATGCCGCAGGCGAACTCAACCACCTCGAGGCCGCGCTGGATGTCGCCCTTGGCATCTGGAACGGTCTTGCCGTGCTCGCGGGCCAGCAGCTCGGCGAGCTGGTCGTAATCGCGCTGCGCGAGCTCCAGAAACTTCATCATGACGCGCGCGCGGCGCTGCGGATTGGTGGCGGCCCAGGCCGGCTGCGCCGCCTTGGCGTTCTCGACCGCGGCCCGGAGCTCGGCGCGGGACGCCAGCGCGACCTTGGCCTGAACGTCGCCGGTCATGGGCTCGAAGACATCGGCCGTCCGTCCAGACGTGCCCTTGACCTCTTTGCCGCCAATAAAATGACCGATCGAACGCATGGGGTATCCTCCGCAGGGGTAAGCAGTGCCGAATTGGCCGGCATCTTGCAGTCTTTGCGGCGTTTGGGAAGGGTCTAAGCGCTGATCGGCGCTGCGAAAATGCCGCCCCTTCGCTCGGTCGGCACGATCACTGCAGACCCCGCGGCGTGCAGCGTGCCGCGTCCCGCATCCGAGCCGCGCGACGGATCAGCGCTTCGCGGCTACCGCCTTCTTCACGGGCCTTTTTGCGGGTGCCCGCACAGGTGCCCTGCCCGCCGGCCCACCTCCGCTGGCGACGGCCAGCGCCACCTCGCGCCCGGAGTTCAGGATATCGTCTGACAATTCGCCGCTGCCCATGAGTCGCGCCATCACGAGCGTCCCCGCCAGAGTCGCGAGCATCGCCGAAGCCCGCTTTCGCGCAGTCTTGGCCGGTACGTCGACGATGTACTCGGCGAACAGGTCGATCAACTCTTCCAGCTTCGCAGCAAAGGCCTTGCGGGTCTTGGCGCTCTCGCGGGCGATTTCCGCTCCGAGCGCAGGAACCGCGCAGCCGTGACCGACATCGTCGCGATGGCCGGCGGACAGATAGCCGTCGACGATGGCCGAGAGCCGCTTCTGCGGCGGCAACTGGTCCAGCAGCTTGCGCCAATGCTCCATCGAACGATCGATCGCATAACCGAACGCCTCCACGACCAACGCCTCGCGCGAATCGAAATGCGCGTAGAAGCCGCCGTGAGTCAGTCCGGCCTCCTTCATCAGGTCTGCAACCCCGACACCATGAGCGCCACGCTCGCGCAGCCGCACCGATGCCTTGCGCACGATCCGCGCGTGGGTTTCCGCCTTGTGTTCCGGAGAGTAACGCATTGCCGTCCCATTGAATGTCTGCGGTCATACTATAACAGCTCTGCGTCCTGCTCGCTGCAGCTATTTGATGAATTCGAGTTGATCTAAATCAACTTCGCTGGCCTGATTTATTCCCGGCACACCCCTGTTGCCTAGGAACCCGACGAGGACGACCATGGACATGCTCAATTCCCACTGCGGCGTGAGTCGTGACGGCCAAGGCGTCGTTCGGCTGACGATCTGCAATGCAGGCGCGCTCAACATTCTCGGTTCGGCGGCGATTCTCGACGTGGAAGCCGGGCTGCGATCGCTCGCCTCCGACGCCGCCATTCGCGTTCTCGTTTTGGCCGGCGAAAGCGGGAAGAGCATGATCGGCGGCGCCGACATCAAGGAGATGGCAACGCTGGACCAGGCTTCAGCGGAAACCTTCATCTCGCGACTTGCCGGGCTCTGCGAAGCGGTGCGACATTTTCCTGCCCCCGTGATTGCGCGGATGCCGGGGTGGTGTCTGGGTGGCGGATTGGAGGTCGCAGCGGCCTGCGATATCCGTGTCGCGGGACACGACGCCAAGTTCGGCATGCCCGAGGTGCGTGTCGGCATTCCCTCGGTCATTCATGCCGCGCTGCTGCCACGTCTCATCGGCTGGGGCCGCACGCGCTGGCTGCTGATGACCGCCGAGACGATCGACGCGCCGACCGCTCTCGCCTGGGGCCTCGTCGATGCCGTCGCCGCCGAGGGAGAACTCGACATCGCGGTCGAGAAGGCCGTGGCATCCCTGCTCGCCTGCGGTCCCGAAGCGCTGCGGACGCAGAAGGCTCTGCTGCGGCAATGGGAGGAGCTGCCGCTGAAGGAGTCCATCGAGATATCGATCGGCGCCTTCGGACGGTCGTTCCTCACCGACGAGCCGAAACGGCTGATGCAACATTTCATCGACCGCAAGCGATAGCAAGTTTCTCCAAGTCTCGCCTCGCAGATCCCGGCAGCCTCGCGCCAGCTTCACGACGGTTCAGCAGGGACCGCCGGGGTTTCCTCTTGCGAGAGATTATTATATGATGATTATCATATTTCATCAGAAAGCCTTGTCATGGCCTCGTCCGATTCCGTCGTGATCCTGTCCGCCGCCCGCACGCCGTTGGGCCGTTTCATGGGCGAATTCTCGCCGCTGAGTGCGAACAAGCTCGGCGCGCACGTGATCGGATCCGCGCTCGAACGCGCCACCGTTTCGCCCGATGCGGTCCAGGAGGTGTTCATGGGCAACGTGCTGTCGGCCGGCCAGGGCCAGGCTCCGGCACGGCAGGCCGCGCGCGGTTCCGGCCTGCCCGACGCCACCGGCGCCACCACCATCAACAAGGTCTGCGGCTCCGGAATGAAGGCCGCGATGCTGGCGCACGACGTCATTCGGGCGGGCTCCGCCGAGATCGTCGTGTCGGGTGGCATGGAGAGCATGAGCAATGCGCCATATCTGCTGACCAAGGCGCGCGGCGGCTATCGTGCTGGCCACGATCGGATCCTCGATCACATGATGCTGGATGGCCTGGAGGACGCCTATGAGACCGGACGCTCGATGGGCGATTTCGGCGAGGCCACGGCCGAGGCCTATCAGTTCACCCGCGCCGACCAGGATGCCTACGCCATCGAGACGCTGACGCGTGCGCGCAAGGCGGTCGAAGGCGGGGCGTTCAAGGCCGAGATCGCCCCGATCACGATCGTCGAGAAATCCGGCCCGCGCCTGGTCGCCAACGACGAGCATCCGCTCAAGGTCGATCCGGTGAAGATCCCGGCGTTCCGCAAGGACGGCACGATCACGCCCGCAGCGTCCTCCGCGAACGCGGATGGTGCCGCGGCGCTCGTGCTCGCCGCGCGGTCGCGTGCCGATCGCGACGGGCTGCCTGTCATCGCGGAGATCAAGGGCC
The DNA here is from genome assembly GCF_051168395.1 of Bradyrhizobium sp. HKCCYLRH1030. NCBI lineage: Bacteria > Pseudomonadati > Pseudomonadota > Alphaproteobacteria > Hyphomicrobiales > Nitrobacteraceae > Bradyrhizobium > Bradyrhizobium sp. HKCCYLRH1030. Next base: position 966,647 of record NZ_JBNPUY010000001.1, read on the forward strand.
ACGCCACCCACAGCCAGGAGCCGCAATGGTTCACGACGGCGCCGATTCCGGCGATCAGGAAACTGCTCGACAAGGTCGGCTGGCGCGTCGAGGATGTCGACCTGTTCGAGATCAACGAGGCCTTCGCCGTCGTTGCCATGGCCGCGCAGCGCGACCTTGGCATCCCGCGTGACCGGCTGAACGTCAACGGCGGCGCCTGTGCGCTCGGCCACCCGATCGGCGCCACCGGCGCGCGGCTGATCGTGACGCTGCTGCATGCGATGAAAGCGCGCGGGCTGAAGCGCGGCGTGGCCGCACTGTGCATCGGCGGCGGCGAGGCGACTGCGATCGCCGTGGAGCGACCCTGATGTCCTGAAACGAGGGAACTTAGCCATTTATGTCATTTGGGCGCCCTGGCAGAATGGGCGCGCAACCCCATTGTACTGAGAGCCTCATGATCTCGAACCAACTTGCAGCGATCCTTGGACGGCGCAACATCCATTACGGCTGGGTGATGGTCGCCGTGACGTTCTTCACGGCCCTGGTGTCCGCCGGCACGGTGGGCGCACCCGGCGTGTTCATCGTGCCCCTCCAGCAGGAATTCGGCTGGAGCACCGCGGAGATCTCCTCGGCGCTCTCCATCCGCTTCGTGCTGTTCGGGCTGATGGCGCCGTTCGCCGCCGCCCTGCTCAACCGCTACGGCCTGCGCAACATCACGCTGCTGGCCCAGTTGATCGTGGTGTCGGCGCTGCTGGCGTCGCTCGCGATGACACAGGTGTGGCACCTCGTGCTGCTGTGGGGCGTCGTGATCGGCATCGGCACCGGCATGACCGCGCTGGTGCTCGGCGCGACCATCGCCACGCGCTGGTTCGTCGCGCGGCGCGGCCTCGTCGTCGGCATTCTCACGGCCAGCGTCGCCACCGGACAGCTGGTGTTCCTGCCGCTGCTCGCCAGCCTCACCGAGCGGCTCGGCTGGCGCGTCGCGCTCGGGCTGATCTGCATCATGCTCGGCGTTTCCGCCACCGCCGTGCTGCTGCTGATGCGCGATCGCCCGAGTGATCTCGGCCTCCGACCCTATGGCGACAACGACACCGACCCGATCGCCGCCCCCTCGCCCGTCACCACGCCGATCCTCGCCGCCGCCCTCGGCACCCTCCGCGACGCCTCGCGGGCGCCAGTGTTCTGGATGCTGTTTGCGACGTTCTTCATTTGCGGCGCCTCGACCAACGGCCTTGTCCAGGTGCATCTCATCCCGATGTGCCTCGACTTCGGAATTCCTCAGGTGCAGGCGGCGAGCCTGCTCGCCGCGATGGGCATGTTCGATTTCGTCGGCACGATCGTCTCGGGCTGGCTGTCGGACCGGTACGACAATCGCTGGCTGTTGTTCTGGTACTACGGCCTGCGTGGTCTCTCGCTGCTGTTCCTTCCGTTCACCGACTTCTCGTTCTATGGCCTGTCGCTGTTCGCGATGTTCTACGGTCTCGACTGGATCGCCACCGTGCCCCCGACGGTGCGGCTGACGGCGCAGCGGTTTGGGGCCGAGCGGGCCAACCTGGTGTTCGGCTGGGTGTTCGCCGGACATCAGCTCGGCGCCGGCACCGCCGCGTTCGGCGCCGGCCTGTCGCGCACGCTGCTCCAGAGCTACCTGCCGGCGTTCTTCACCGCCGGCGCGCTCTGCATCGTCGCGGCGCTTCTGGCGCTGGCGATCGCGCGGCAGGCGAAGCCCGCCGCGGCGTAAGCTCACGGCCGCGTCGTCATCGCCGTGGGCGGCCCGGGCGTGCGCAGCGGCTCGGCGAGGCGGGCGAACTCGCACAGCAGCGCGCGCGTCTTGCGGGGATCGATGATCTCCTCGACCCAGAACTTCTCGGCCGAGCGGAACGGCGAGCGCAACTTGGTCAGCCGCTCCTCGATCTCCTTGAGCTTGGCCTTCGGATCCGGCGCGGCGTCGATCTCGGCGCGATACGCCGCCTCGATGCCGCCCTCGAGCGGCAGCGAGCCCCAATGGGCCGACGGCCAGGCATAGCGGATGGAGAATCGATCGGCCGGCTGATGAACGACGCCAGCGACGCCGAAATTATTGCGCACGATCACCGTGCACCACGGCACCGTCGACTGATTGACCGCCGCCATTGCGCGCACGCCGTGGCGGATGGTCGCGGCCTTCTCCGCCTCGAGGCCGACCATGAAGCCGGGGCAATCCATCAGGTAGACGATCGGCAGATGGAAGGTCTCGGCGAAGTCGACCCAGCGGATCACCTTCTGGCAGGCGTCCGCCGTCCATGAGCCTCCGAAGTGATAGGGATCGCTCGCCAGAACCATCACCGCGCGGCCCTCGAGCCGCGCGAGGCCGATGATGATCGGACGGCCATAGTTCTGCGCCACCTCGAAGAACGAGCCGTTGTCGACGACGGACTCGATGATCGGCCGCATCTTGTAGACGCGCCGGCGATCCCGCGGCACCGCGCTGATGAGCTGCTCGTCGACGCGCTGCGGATCGTCGGTGCAAGGCAAGGTCGGCGGCAGCTCGTAGACCGACGACGGCAGATAGGACAGGAAGCGCCGCGCGCAGGCGAACGCCTCCGCCTCGGTGTCCACAGCATGATCGACGCCGCCGGCCTTGGTCTGGATGTCGGCGCCACCGAGCTCCATCTTGCCGAGGTCCTGGCCCAGGCGCTTCACGACCGGCGGCCCGGCGACGAACATCGCCGACTGCTTGGTCATCACCGAGTAGTGGCTCGCCGCGAGCCGCGCTGCGCCAAGCCCCGCGACCGAGCCGAGGCCGAGCGCGACCACCGGGACCAGCGACATGTTCTCGGTCGTGTAGCGGTACCAGCGATTGCCGCCGATGCCGCCGGGCAGATTGGCCGCGCCTTTGGTCTCGATCGTCTTGACCGAACCGCCGCCGCCGGAGCCCTCGATGATACGGATGATGGGCAGACGGAAGTCGTGCGCCATCTCCTCCGCCATCAACGGCTTGGCGGCGATTGAGGCATCGGCCGAGCCGCCACGCACGGTGAAATCGTCGCCGACCACGACCACGGTGCGGCCGTCGACGCGGGCGCGCCCGAACACGCAATTGGCGGGCGTGACGTGCTTGAGCTCGCCCTGCTCGTCATACTCGCCGAGGCCGGCGACCGCGCCGATCTCGTGAAAGCTGCCGGGATCGACGACGCCGTCGATGCGCTCGCGAACGGTGAGACGGCCCTGGTCGTGCTGACGCTTGACCTTGTCAGGCCCGCCCATCTCCCGCGCGAAGGCCTCGCGCCGGGCCAGTTCCTCGAGCTCCGGCTGCCAACTCATTCGTTCCCCCTGCCCCGGTGATGGTCTTGTTCTTGTGGTTAGTCTTCGCGTTCACCTGGAGCGGTTTTCTGTCCATCCGGTTGTTGAAGACGTCGGCTTCCGCGCCCTGCAGCAGCGCGGCGATGCTGCGGCCGAGCTCGCGCATCGGCTGGGCGACCTCGTCATGCAGCCGCTGCTCGTCGTACATCGCCGACAACAGCCCGATCGTGAGCACGACATAGGTCTGGTATTGCGGCGACCACAGCGGCAGCGCGACGCCATTGATGTGCGGACTCCACAGGCCGCAGGCCACGACGTAGCCATGCTCCTTGAGAAACTGTCTGTTGTGCTCGAGGCGTGGCCGCAGCAGCTTGGCCGCGTCAGGCATCTCGCGCTCCATCTCGGCCAGCAAGGCGTCGCCGACCTCCGGCTCGAGCGCGGCGACATAGGCATGACCGGCCGCGGTCGAGGCCATCGAGATGCGGCTGCCGGTGGTCTCATGCAGTCCGAGCGCATTCGCGGCGCGGCCGAACTCCAGATAGACGAGGTGGAAGCGATCGGGAATCACGAAGCCGACGGTGCCGGGCAACTGCTCCGCGACGTCCTGCAGCCGCTGCCGGATCAGATTTCGCAGCTGCAAGCCTCTGGTCATCGACGTGCTCATCGCCACGGCACTCGGGCCGATGCGGTATTTCTGATCGCGCGGCAGGTAGACCAGCTGGCCCATGCGCGTCAGCGTGTGCGTCAGCCGCGACACCGTCGACCGCGGCAGGCCGCAGCGGTTGGAGATTTCGAGATTGCCGAGCCGCGCCTCGTGCCCCTCGAAACAGCGAAGCACGTCGAACGCCCGCGACACCACCTGAATGACCTCGCCCTCGCCGGCGAGATCTCCGGGCAGCATGCTGCCCCTGCTCAATCGCTCAGACCGTCGTCCCATGCGTTTCCCACCAATTCCGTCATGCGGAATGATATTCCGCTTGTTGAACAAGCTAGCCCAGCCGTTTTGCCGTCACAACAGCAGACCGTCTCCAAAACCCGCCATTCTTCAGCGTGTTGGCACAAGACTCGGCATCCTCAGGCAATCGGCTGCAGGATGCGGGAGGGACGATCGTCGCCGGTTCCAACGCGCGGTACCGCAGCGGCGGCTTTCGATGGGCATCGCCTCTCGCGCATGGCAACACGGGACGGTCATCGCGCCCGCAAACCCGCTCAATCGGTGAGCAGCGGCAACATTTGACCAGCGTTGCGACAAGTGTGGGCTGGCTGCGCCGTCGCGGCTGCGACATAACCGGCGCGAGACCTTGTTCCCGCCGAGCTTGCCATGACCACCCACCCGAGGCCGATCCGACATCCGCAGCATTGGGCGACGGCCGCGATGCCGCCGCTGCAGCGCTTCCTGTCGGCCTGCCATGCCGACTTCTGGCCCGATCATGACGGCACCGTTGCGAACTACATCCCCGAGCTCGGCAAGGCCGACCCGGCGCATTTCGGCATCGGCCTCGCCACATTGGACGGCCACGTCTACGAGGTCGGCGACAGCCGCGTGCCGTTCACGATCCAATCGATGTCGAAGCCGTTCGTGTTCGCGCTCGCGCTCGATACGCTCGGCTCCGACGAGGTCGAGCGCGTGATCGGCGTCGAGCCGTCCGGCGATCCCTTCAATTCGATCCGGCTCAATGCGGAGAACCACCCGTTCAATCCGATGGTCAATGCCGGCGCGATCGCGTGCAGCGGCCTGATCCGCAAGGCACGTCAGAATGACGCCTTCGAGACCATTCGCGACGCGCTCGGCCGCTTCGCCGGCCGCAAGCTCGATGTCGACGACGCGGTGTTCGCGTCGGAAGCCGCCACCGGCGATCGCAACCGCGCGATCGCCTATCTGCTGCGGACGTCGGAGGTCATCAGGGAGCCTGTCGACGACGTGCTCGCGGTCTACTTCCAGCAATGCGCCGTGCTCGTCACCGCGCGCGACTGCGCGATCATGGCGGCCACGCTCGCCAATCGTGGCGTCAATCCCGTCACCGGAGAGCAGGTGGTGACGCCCTATGCGGTGTCGCGCACGCTGTCGGTGATGACCTCGTCGGGCATGTATGACTTCGCCGGCGAATGGATCTACCGCGTCGGCATTCCCGCCAAGAGCGGCGTCGGCGGCGGCATCCTGGCGAGCCTGCCCGCGCGGCTCGGGCTCGGCAGCTATTCGCCCAGGCTCGACGGTCACGGCAACAGCGTGCGCGGCATCAAGGTCTGCGAGGCGCTGTCGGCGCATTACGGCCTGCACATGCTCAACCGTTCCGACGATGCGCGCACCACGATCATCGCCGACTACGACATCGGCGCCAGCCCGTCGCGACGCAGCCGCCGCGCGCAGGAGCGCAACATCCTCGCCGCACATCCGGACGCGGTGCGCGTGCTCGAGCTGGTCGGCACGCTGTCGCTCTCCAACGTCGACTACGTCTCGCGCCAGCTTGCGGCGAGCACGCGACCGCAATTCGTCATCGTCGACCTCCATCGCGTCACCGCGATGACACAAGCAGGCGTGCGCCTGCTTTCCGAGCTGTTTCACGAGCTCGCCGACTTCGACGTGACCGTCGTGCTGTCGGGCATCCGCCGCAGCTCGCCGGAATGGCAGGAGATCGCGGCCCGCACCGGCGACATCAGGAACGTCCGCGACTTCTACCTGCTCGACGCCGCGATCGAATGGGCCGAGGACCAGATCGTCTATCGCTATGGCGGGGCGATCGACTTCCTCGAAACCACCGAGCTCGCCGAGCAGCCGCTGCTCGCCGGGCTCTCCGCGGACGAGCGCCACGAGCTCGCGGCGCTCGCGACCATCCGGCACTATCAACAGGGCGAACGCATCCTGGCGGCCGGCGATGCTGCGGCCTCGCTTTTCTTCCTGCGCTCCGGCGTCGTCCACGTCACCCTGCCCGACGGCATCCGGCTGGCGACGCTGACGGCGGGGCAATGCTTCGGCGAGATGGCGCTGCTGGAGCCCGTGCGCTCCGCCGACGTCGTCGCGGATTTCTCCGCCACCGCTTTCGAGATCTCGCTGGTGGATTTCGAGCGTTTCCGCGTGCGCCATCCGAAAGCCGGCGAGCGCATCATGCGCAATCTGGCGCAACTGCTGGCCGAGCGTCTGACGGTCGCCAATGCGCGGCTCAACCTGCTCGCGGCAGACTGATTTCAGTGCGTCGAAGTCAGTCATCGAAGCGTCGCACGCGGTCGAAGCAAACAAATACTCAAGGTTGTAATTCACAGTAACTAACGGCTTCTGGTCGATAATTCGCATCACTCGTATTTGTACGGGCTCGCCTAAACGTTACCGGGACTCGGTCGCAGGACAACCATAAGCGAGCCCAATTCACGCCGCATTACCCGACGATGTTCTGAACCGTCGATGAACGCCGAGTGGGGACTCGCGAAGCGAACGTCGAAGTGGGGTGTTCCGAGTAAAATTCCAGCCGACGTAGCGTGTGTATTTGCGCCACGGAGAGTCGTGTCCAGTGTCCAGGGAGGAAACGGCATGAAGGAAGCCACTAAGAGGGCAACGTCGGAGGCACTCGCGCATATGCTGGCGGTGACGTCCATGATCGTCATCGCCAGCGTCCTGTTCTACGGGCGATGAAGGGCTGTCTGGAGGTTCTGCGTCGCAGTTTCTTCATCGCCCGTAGGTAGGAATGTGAGCTTGATTGCTCACGCGAACGACCGAGTTGAGTTGCGTTTGAGTTAGTAGGCGTAGCGTAACAGTATTGTGTCAATCGCGCGGCGATCCGGGTCGGGACGAATTTTTCATGCGTATCGTCCCGCCTCGGCCGCCCGCGGTCGACCTTTTCAGACGTCGTTCTGTTCCCCATCTTCATTTGACTTTCCCGAAGTACGGCACGATGCCGCCTGCGAAGGTGACGAAGCGGGCCATGACGAGATCGCCGATCGCAAGTTCGTGGTCGCCATGGGCCATGATGCGAAAGCCCTCGCGCATATCCACCAGCACGATGTTGTAGGGCACATGCGCGCGCGTCTCCGGCGTCGCGGCACGACAGACCAATGATGCCGCATAGATGGTACCTTCGCCCGTCGCCGCGTGATCGGTGAGCGCAAGCGAGCCGCAGGCCGCGCAGAAGCCGCGGCGGAAATACTGCAGGTGGGCACAGCACGCACAGCGCTGAAAGCGAATCGCTGCAACCCCCCTGGTCCAGTCGGACGATTCGCTCATCGCACACGCTCCCAGAACATGCTGACATGCGACGACAGCACGCCGCCATCGCCGTGCAGCAGCGCCAGCGCTGCTTCGCGGACTTGGCGAGGTCCGGCGCGCCCCGTCATCTGCAGATGCGCTTCGCTCAGATGCGCCATGGCGCCGCCGACGCCGCAATGACCGTAGCTGAGCAGCCCGCCATGGGTGTTGAGCGGCACGGCGCCGTCGCGGCTGAAATGACCGGCCCTGACCCGCGCCGCCGCCTCGCCGCGGCCGGCGAGGCCGAGATCCTCGAGCAGCATGCAGAGCGTGATGGTGAAACTGTCATAGACGGCGGCGTAGTCGACGTCTTTGATGTCTACACCCGCTGCGGCCTTCGCCTTCGCGATCGCGATTTCGGCACCAAGCTCGCTCAAGGCCGGCGCCGCCGTGACGTGCTGATGCGTATGCGCCTGGGCACAGCCGCGCACGTGCACCGCAATCGCTCCGGTCGGCTCGCGGCTGACGACGATGGCGGCGCCGCCGTCGGACACCGGACAGCAGTCGAGCAGCTTGAGCGGCCGCGCCACCGGCTTCGATGCCATGACGTCCGCGATGGTGATCGGCTCATGGAATTGCGCGCCGGGATGATCGAGCGCATGCGCCCGCATCAGCACGGCGAACTCGGCGAGGTCATGCTCGGTGACGCCGTATTCGTGCATGTAGCGCGAGGCGACGAGGCCGTAATAGGCAGGGATGGTCGGCCCGAGCGGCAGCTCATAATCGGGATGGCCGACCTGGGCCAGCGCCTGGATCGACGCATCGCGGCTCTGCCCGGTCAGCCGGTTCTCTCCGGCGACCACGAGCATGTGCCTGACGACGCCGGCTTCGACCAGGTGATGCGCGAGCATCACCATCGCGAGCCCGGTGGCGCCGCCGACCTGCACCGCATGGGCGTAAGAGGGTGTGATGCCGAAGTGCTCGGCGAACACGGTTGCGAGCATGATGTGCGGCGACACCGTGGAATAGCCGCACAGGATGCCGTCGATGTCGCGCCGCGTCAGCCCGGCATCATCCAGCGCAAGCTGCGCCGCCATGCTCATCAGGTCGAGCGACGAGCGGCCGTCATGCCTGCCGAACGAGGTAAGCCCGGTGCCGGTGATGTAGGTCATGGTCCCCACCACGAGCGCCGCTGCGCTCCCCTCCCCCTTGTGGGGCGGGGTCGGGGGTGGGGATGGCCGCACGACGAGCCTTCGTGGGGTACCCCCCTCCCTGCCCCTCCCCCACAAGGGGGGCGGGAATGCAGGCATTGTGCGTCCATCACGATTGCGTTCATCATCTCAGTCAGAACCCATCTCAATACGACTTCGGCAAACCGAGGACCTTCTCAGCGATGAAGCTGAGGATCAGTTGCGGGCTGATCGGGGCGATGCGGGGGATCAGGGATTCCCGCAAATAGCGCTCGACGTGATACTCGCGCGCATAGCCGAAGCCGCCATGGGTCATCACCGCCTGCTCGCAGGCGTGGAAGCCGGCTTCGGCGGCGAGATATTTCGCGGCGTTCGCCGCCGGGCCGCAAGGCCGGCCCTGGTCGTACTGCCAGCCGGCCTGCAGCACCATCAGCCACGCGGCCTCCAGCTCCATCCAGTTCTTCGCCAGGGGATGCTGGATGCCCTGGTTCTGGCCGATTGGGCGATTGAACACGTTGCGCACCTTCGCATAGGCCGACGCGCGCGACAGTGCGAGATGACCGAGCCCGACGGCTTCGGCGGCAATCAGGATACGCTCCGGATTCATGCCGTGCAGGATGTAGTCGAAGCCGCGCCCCTCCTCGCCCAGGCGATCCTCGACCGGAATCTCGACATCCTCGAAGAACAGCTCATTGGAGTCGACCGGCTTGCGGCCCATCTTCTCGATCTCGTGCACCTTGATCCGGCTGCGGTCGAAATCGGTGTAGAACAGGCTGAGCCCATGGGTCGGGCGCTTCACCTCCTCCAGCGGCGTCGTGCGCGCCAGCAGCAGAATCTTCTCGGCGACCTGCGCGGTCGAGATCCACACCTTCTGGCCGTTGACGATGTAGCGGTCGCCCTTGCGCACGGCACGCGTCTTGAGCTGGGTGGTGTTGAGGCCGGTGTTCGGCTCGGTCACGGCGAAGCAGGCCTTCTCGCTGCCATCGACGATGCCCGGCAGCATCCGCGCACACTGCTCTTTGGTCCCGAACACGACGACCGGATTGAGCCCGAACACGTTCATGTGGATCGCCGAGGCACCGGACATGCCGGCGCCGGATTCGGCGATGGTGCGCATCATGATCGCAGCATCGAGAATGCCGAGCCCGGAGCCGCCATACGCCTCCGGGATGCAGATGCCGAGCCAGCCAGCCTCGGCCAAGGCCCTGTGGAAGTCGGCGGGAAAACCGCCCTCCTTGTCCTTCTTCAGCCAGTAGGCATCGTCGAAGCGAGCACAGATTTTGGCCACCGCATCGCGGATCGATTCCTGGTTGGCGGAGAGCGCGAAATCCATCGTCTCACTCCCTGGCAGGCGCCGGCGTCGTCACGCCGTCGCGGATCATCGCGGCGATCTCCTCGTCCGAGAAACCAAGCTCGTGCAGGATAACCGCGCCATGCTCGTTCGGCCGTGCCGCCAGACGCAGCGGCTCGGCCTTGGTCTCGGACCAGGTCGCGGACACGCGGGTGCTGCGGATCGGACCTTCGGTCGGATGTTCGACCACGGGAAAGAAATCGGTCGCCACGAGGTGCGGATCGTTCAGCAGGCTTTCGAGGTCGTGCATCGGCATGACCGGCACATCGGCGGCATCCAGCAGATCGGTCCATTCGGCCGTGGTGCGCGTCTGGAAGATGCGCGCGAGCTCGGCATAGACGAAATCGATGTTGGCGGCACGCCGGGCAAAGCTGTTGAACCTGTCATCCGCGCGCAGGTCGGTGCGGCCGGACGCGGTGAAGAACGCGTCCCATTGCTTGTCGTTGTAGACGATCACGCAGATATGGCCGTCGGCGGTCTTGTAGGGCCTGCGGTCGGGCGACAAATGCCGCGCATAGCCGCCCTTGTCGAGCGGCGGCTCGTAGGTCAGCCCGCCCATATGGTCGCCCATGATGAAGGCCGCCATGGTCTCGAACATCGGCACGTCCAGGCGCTGGCCGCGCCCGGTGCGGTCACGGTGCACGAGGCTGGCGCAGATGGCACCGACCGCCGTCAGGCCGACGATGCGGTCGACCAGCGCATTGGGCACATAACGCGGCGTGCCGTCACCGGCGACCGCCATCAGATGCGACAGCGCCGCCCCGCCCTGGATCAGGTCGTCATAGGCCGGTTTGGCCGCATAGGGACCATCCTGGCCGAAGCCGAACACACCGGCATAGACCAGCCGCGGATTGAGCGCGGAGACCACGTCATAGCCGAGGTTCAGCCGCGCCATCGCCTGCGGCCGGATGTTGTAGAGCAGGACGTCGGCGTCCTTGATGAGCCGCAGCGCGGCCTCGCGTCCCCTGGGCTTCTTGAGGTCGAGGCAGATCACGCGCTTGCTGCGGTTGGTATTGAGATAGACCGGCCCCATGCCCGGATGATGCCACGGGCCGATCTTGCGGGTGACGTCTCCTTCCGGCGATTCCACCTTGATGACATCGGCGCCGTAGTCGCCGAGCGTCTGGGCGGCATACGGCCCCATCAGCACGGTGGTCATGTCGATGACCTTGATGCCCGCAAGCGGTCCCATCGTGGCGTCGGCTCCCTCGATCCTTGTTGTCGCCAGAGCTAACGGCACCTGATGTTCCCTAGCAAGCCGCCGCGCGGGTATGGGGCCATGCGTCAGATCCCCCGCCGCAACATTCCGTGTCGCGGATCACGGACGACGACCGCCGCGCTGCACCAGATGTTCCCCGCCGCGAGCTGCATTCTAGGATTCCATTTCAGCGTTCAGGTGTGTCAGCATGCCGGTCCAACATCCAAAACAAACACGAGGGAGAACACTCATGACGCTCTATCAGGGCAAATGCTTCTGCGGCGCGGTCGAGATCGAGGCCGATGGCGAGCCGGAGGCGATGGGCTATTGCCACTGTTCGTCGTGCCGCTCCTGGTCGGCCGGTCCGGTCAACGCCTTCACCCTGTGGAAGCCTGCGAACGTGCGGGTGACCAAGGGGGCTGACGCGATCGGCAGCTATCACAAGACCGACATGAGCCACCGCAAATACTGCACCAAGTGTGGCGGGCATCTGATGACCGACCACCCGCCGCTCGGCATGATCGACGTCTATGCCGCGACGATTCCGACGCTGAAGTTCACGCCCGGTGTGCACGTCAACTACGCGGAGACGGTGCTGCCCATCAGGGATGGCCTGCCGAAGCTGAAGGATTTCCCGGCGGAGTTCGGCGGCTCCGGCGAGATGATGCCGGAGTGAGACAAGGTCTGCTTTTCGCAAGCACCCAAGCATCGATGGCCTCGCGACAGGATCTGTCCGAGCTGTGCTGATCGAAGCCGCCCCCTTCGAAACAGAGGGCGCAGGGAAGGCCGGGTGCCGACTGGCACCCGTGGCCCCCGTGCGAAAGAAAGCACGGGGAGAGAACCACAGGTTCAGCCGGACCGACCCGGCCTTCCCTGCGCGATGGTTTTCACGCTTATTTCGCGCTCTCCTCGGTGCGCCGGCTTTTGGCCACCGTCGTCCTTGGGGATCATCATGCCCCGCGAACTTGGCATCAGCGTCGGGATGCCGGGACCACGCGACTTCACGTCCGCGCCATGCCGTTCGTCCGCGCAGACAAGCTACGCTGCGACACGTCGCGGCCACCGCCTCCCTGCCTCAACGTTCGTGACGATCGCGAAGCGCCCCTCGTGGCGAAGCAGGATGGGGAGAGTGAAGCATATTTTCTGGAAAAGCGAAACATGAATATTTTTGACCAGGGGACTGGACAGGCCAAATCAGCTTGAAGGCCCTGGCGAAATTCGCCGCTTGGCCGATCCCGGCAGAGTTCCGCAAAAGCGCATGGGGATGATGCGCTCCGGCCCGCGGAAATGGATGGTGAAGGGAGCACGGAGTTCCGTATGATCTGCGGCGAGCCATCACGGGGTGCCCTGATCAATGCCCGCCGATCTCGTCCAGACCTTCCGCGCGTTCGCCTACAACAATGCCTGGGCCAATCACCGGCTGCTGACCGCCTGCGGCCAGCTCAGCGCCGAGGATTTCGCTGCCGAGCGCACGGGCTTTTTCCCGAGCCTGCAGCGGACGCTGAACCACATCTACATCATCGACCTATTCTACATCGACGCGCTGGAAGGCGGCTGGCTCGGCCCGATGGCGTGGCAGAACGAGGTGCCGTTCCCGCGCCTCGCAGATCTTGCGAAGGCGCAGGGCGCGATGGACCGCCGGCTGATTGCATTCTGCGAGGCGCTGACGCCGGCGCGGCTCGACGACACCGTCCGCATCAACCGCGAGAGCCGGGTACAGAACGAGCGCTGCGACCGGCTGCTGCTGCACCTGTTCCAGCACGACATCCATCACCGCGGCCAGGCGCATGCCATGCTGTCGAGCACGTCAGTGAAGCCGCCGCAGCTCGACGAGTTTTTCCCTGCGGATGATTCAAGCTTGCGGGCGAAGGATTTCGCCGAGCTGGGGTTCAGCGAGGAAAAGGTGTGGCGGAGCTGATGCACGCGTGGCTTCCCTCCCTCCGTCATTCCGGGGCGCGCGCAGCGCGAGCCCGGAATCCATAGCCACAACCGGCCGTGGGGCGCGAGATGCTCGTGGCGCCTGCCTTCGACACACCTCGTCCTGTGGTTATGGATTCCGGGCTCATTCGCGCTGCTTCAAAATGGCTTCGCCATCTTGCGCGCGAATGCCCCGGAATGACTGGGAGGAGAGATCAGCACGAGGCATTGGCCCACACCTCGCGCGGAAGCCGGTACATCACCTGCCGGCGCAACGGGCTGTCCGCCTCGACTCGCGGATGATCGAAATCCGACGCCTCGTTCCTGATCATGCCGAGCTTGCGCATGACGTTCTGTGACGCCTGATTGGCCGGCGCGGCATAGGCGATGATCTCGTGGAGGCCGAGCTCATCGAAGCCGAACGTGAGCGACGCCCTCGCCGCCTCGGTCGCAATCCCCCGCCCCCAGGCCGCGCGCGACAGCCGCCAGCCGATCTCGACCGCCGGCGTGAACGGCGCATCGAAGGCGACGCGGAACAGGCCGGTGGCGCCGAGGAAAGTGCCGGTGGCGCGATCTTCGACCACCCAGAAGCCGAAGCCGTGCGCGGCCTGATGGGCGATCTGGAAATCGATCCACCGGTCCGAGTCCTGCCGCGTTGGCAGCGCGCGGAGGAATTGCATCACGGCCGGATCGGCGGACATCGCCGCGAACGGCGCGCGATCGTCGTCGCGCCACTCGCGCAAGGTCAGGCGTTCGGTGGAGATGATCATGATGGGCAATCGGACCAGTCAATGACAAAGAGCTTCCGCATCGCGGAAGCTCTCCTGTATCACCGTCATTGCGAGGAACGCAGCGACGAAGCAATCCAGAGCGGCACGCGCGGCCCCGGATTGCTTCCGCCGCCGCCTTTCGGGCGATGGCGGACAAGTCGCTTCGCTCGCAATGACAAACGATAGACGGTCGTTGAGCCTTACTTCGCCGGCTCCAGGATCGAGACGTAGTTGGCCACGGCCGCACCGCCCATGTTGAAGATGCCGCCAAGCTTGGCATTGGGGAGCTGCATGCCTTCCGGCGCGGAGCCGGTGAGCTGCATGGCGGTCATGACGTGCATGGAGACGCCGGTGGCGCCGATCGGGTGGCCCTTGGCCTTGAGGCCGCCGGACGGATTGACCGGCAGCTTGCCGTCCTTGAGCGTCCAGCCCTCCTTGATGGCGCGGGCACCCTGCCCCCGCGGCGTCAGGCCCATCGCCTCGTACTCGATCAGTTCGGCGACCGTGAAGCAGTCATGGGTCTCGACGAAGGAGAGATCGGACAGCGTGACGCCGGCTTTCTCCAGCGCGCGCTGCCAGGCCACGGTGCAGCCCTCGAAGGCGAGGATGTCGCGCTTGGACATCGGCAGGAAATCCTGCGCATGCGCGGTCGCGCGCACGTTCACTGCTTTCGCGAAGGACTTCGCGGTCTCGCTGTCGGTCAGCACCAGAGCGGCGGCGCCGTCGGACACCAGCGAGCAGTCGGTGCGCTTCAGGGGGCCGGCGACGTAAGGGTTCTTCTCGCTCTCGGAGCGGCAGAACTCGAAGCCGAAATCCTTGCGCATCTGCGCGTAGGGATTGGCGACGCCGTTCTTGTGGTTCTTGGCGGCGATCAGCGCCAGCGCGTCGGACTGGTCGCCGTATTTCTGGAAATAGCCCTGCGCGATCTTGCCGAACACGCCGGCGAAGCCGCCGACGGTGTCGCCGTCCTCCGGCAGGTAGGACGCCTTGAGCAGGTTCTTGCCGATCTCCGGGCCCGGTGTGCGCGTCATCTGCTCGACGCCCACGACCAGCACGATTTTCGCGGCGCCGGCGGCGATGGCGCGGATGCCCTGGTGCACGGCGGCCGAGCCCGTCGCGCAGGCGTTCTCGACCCGGGTCGCCGGCTTGAAGCGCAGCGCCGGATCGGCCTGCAGCACCAGCGAGGCGGTGAAATCCTGGGGCGAGAAGCCCGCGTTGAAATGGCCGAGCACGATCTCGTCGACGTCACCGGCCGAGATGCCGGCGTCGGCGATCGCCTCGTTGGCGACCTTGACGACGAGGCTCTCGACGGTCTCGGCGTCGAACTTCCCGAATGGCGTATGCGCCCATCCGACGATGCTGGCGGTCATGCTCTCTCTCCCGAATGTCTCCCTGCCCCTCAAATGGCGCTTTGCGCCATGTGAGTCCAGAGGCTGGCGGCCGTCTCAGGCCACGAACTTGCCACCGAGCTCATCCTCAATGTGAATCCGGATGATGTCGTCGAAGGTCTTTTCCTCGGTGGTGAAGCCGAGTTCGCGAGCCCGCTTGGCCTCGAAATTCCGCGGCCAGCCGGCGACGATGCCCACAATGAAGGGATCCGGCTCCCGCTTGATGCGATCCGCCACCTTGTCGCCTGCCACGCGACGCAGGGCTGCGATCTGCTCGCCAACCGTCGCCGACAGGCCGGGCATGGTCAGGTTCCGGCGTGGGCCGATCTTGGCCGTGTCCATGGTTGCGGCATGCAGGAGGAAGCCGACCGCCGAGCGCGGCGTGGCGTGCCAGTGGCGGACGTCCTCGGACACCGGCAGCACGGCCTCCTTGCCGGCCAAGGGCTCGCGCAGGATGTTGGAGAAGAAGCCGGAGGCGGCCTTGTTGGGCGCGCCGGGGCGGATGCAGATGGTCGGCAGGCGGATGCCGACGCCGTCGAAGAAGCCGCGGCGGCTGTAATCGGCCAGCAGGAGCTCACCGATCGCCTTCTGGGTGCCGTAGCTGAGCAGCGGCGCATTGACGAACTCGTCGCCGATGGCCTCGGGGAACGGCGCGCCGAACACCGCGATCGAGGAGGTAAAGACCAGCCGCGGCTTGTAGCCGTCGCCGATCAGCCTGACGGCGTCGAACAGCATCCGCGTGCCGTCGAGATTGATGCGGTAGCCCTTGTCGAAATCGAGCTCGGCCTCGCCGGAGACGATCGCGGCGAGGTGGAAGATCACGTCGGGACGGCCGGCGACGAGCTTCTCCGCAAAGCCTGGGACGGCGAAGTCCCCGGCGATGGTGTCGACGGCGATGGACGTGTCGGGCTTAGACGGCGCGACGATGTCCTGCAGCGTCATGCGAGTGATGGCCTTGTCGCCGAGGCGGCCGTCGCGGACGAGACGCTCGACCAGCTTGCGCCCGACCATGCCGGCGGCGCCGAGAACGAGAATATGCAAGGGTATGCTCCTTCAAATGCAACGATTGGGCATGGTCTCAACGTTCGTCATTGCGAGCGAAGCGACTTGTCCGCCATAGCCCGAAAGGCGACGGCGGAAGCAATCCAGAGTCATCGGAATGGCTCTGGATTGCTTCGTCGCTTCGCTCCTCGCAATGACGGGAGTTGAGATCCGCGTGAGCAGCAAGCGACGCCTTGACCCGGCTCACGGACAAAGCCGCCTACTCCTTCACCGCGCCGGTCATGGCCGACACATAATGCTCGACGAAGAAGGCGTAAAGGATCACGAGGGGCAGCGAGCCGACCAAGGCGCCGGCCATCAGCGATCCCCATTTGTAGATGTCGCCGTCGACGAACTCGTTGACGATGGCGACCGGCACGGTCTTGTTCGGGGTCGACTGCAGGAACGTCAGCGCGTAGATGAACTCGTTCCAGCACAGCGTGAACGAGAAGATGAAGGCGGAGATCAGGCCGGGCACCGCCAATGGCACCACGATCTTGACCAGGATCTGCCAGCGGCTGGCGCCGTCGATCAAAGCGCATTCCTCGAGCTCGAACGGGATGGTCTTGAAGTAGCCCATCAGCAGCCAGGTCGAGAACGGGATGAGCAGCGTCGGATAGACCAGGATCAAGGACAACGGCGAGTCGAACAGCCCATAGGCCTGGATCACCGAGGCCAGCGGGATGAACAGGATCGACGGCGGCACCAGATAGGCGAAGAAGATCAGCACGCCGACGGTGTCGGCGCCCTTGAAGCGCAACCGCACGATCGCATAGGCCGCGAGCACGGAAGCGAAGATCGACAGCGTGGTGGCGCCGACCGCGACATACATCGTGTTCCACAGCCAGCGCGGATACTGCGTCTCGAACAGCAGCTTGGAGATGTGCTTGAAGGTCGGATGCACCACCCAGAACGGATTGTACTTCTCCATGTCGATCAGCTGCTCGTCGGGTTTGATCGACGTCAGCCCCATCCAGTAGAACGGGAACAGCAGCACCACGAGGATGATGAACAGCGGCAGATAGAGCGTCACCAGCCGCCGCGGCAGCGACTCCAGATAGCTCATGCCCTCGGATTCGTCGGTGCCGGCGGTGGTGGGCGCCTTGGCGTGCAGCGTGGTGTCGGTCATTGGTCGGATCCTTGCTGCCATTTGCGCCGTTGCATGCCGAACCAGGAAATCGCGATCGCCGCCATCAGGAACGGGATCATGGCGGTGGCGATCGCGGCGCCCTCGCCGAGCCGGCCCGAGATGATGCCGCGCTGATAGCTCAAGGTCGCCATCAGATGCGTGGCATTGACCGGGCCGCCGCGGGTCAGCGCCCAGATCAGCTGGAAGTCGGTGAAGGTGAACAGCACCGAGAAGGTCATGACGACCGCGATGATCGGCGTCAGCAAGGGATAGGTGATGAAGCGGAAGCGCTGCCAGCTGGTGGCGCCGTCGAGCGTGGCCGCCTCGTACAGCGAGGGCGACACGGTCTGCAGGCCGGCGAGCAAGGTGATCGCGACGAACGGCACGCCGCGCCAGATGTTGGCGATGATGACGGAGGCGCGCGCCCAGGAGGTGTCGCCGAGGAAGTTGATGTTCTGGGTGATGATTCCGAGCTTGATCAGCGACCAGGAGATGATCGAGAATTGGGAATCGTAGATCCACCAGAACGCGATCGCCGACAGCACCGTGGGCACGATGAAGGGGATCAGCACGATGGCGCGGATCATCGCCTTGAACGGCATGTGCCGGTTCAACAGCAGCGCGAGATAGAGCCCGATGGCGAATTTGATGGCGCTCGCCACGATCGTGTAGAGCAGCGTGTTGAACACCGACAGCCAGAAGATCGAGTCGTCCCACAGCCATTCGTAGTTCTCCAGACCGACGAAGACGCCGCTGCGGCCGATCTTCTCGTCGGTGAAGCTCATCCAGACGCCGAGCCCCAGCGGATAGGCCAGGAACAGGATCAGGAAAGCCGCCGCGGGCAGCATGAACCACAGCGCGATCACGTTGCGGTTGGTCTTGATGCGCACCCATGCCGAGGGCTCGCCGACGGCGGCGCCTCGTGGCAACGAGGTCTGAATGGTACTCATTTATCCAGCAGCTCCCTTCGAACCGTGGGGTGAGCGACGCGCGCCCACCGGCGTTCGGGACGGATAGAGTTACTCCGTCATTGCGAGGAGCGAAGCGACGAAGCAATCCAGAGTCCGACGTTCCTCCCGGGATTGCTTCCGCCGTCGCCCGTCGGCTATGGCGGACATGTCGCTGCGCTCGCAATGACGGTGGGCACGGCGCGTTGCGCCTTGCCCACCCTCCGACGATGGCGACCGGCGCTCTCGCGCGCCGGTCGGCCTCGCTCAGCGGAAGATGCGCTTGGCGGAGCGCTCGGCGCTCGCCATCGCCGTCTTCACGTCCTCGCGGCCCGTGCAGTAGTTCGCGAACATGTCGACCAGGACGAAGTCGGCGATCGCGGCCGCAGCGGCCTCGCCGAGCTTGCCGACGCCGGCCGGCGTGGTCGCGGTCGCCGCGACGTCGCGATACGGCGTGTTCTTCGGATCGACGGTCCAGATCGGGTTGGCGTCATAGGCCTTGAGGAAGTGCGACAGGTAGCCCTGCGCCGCCTCGATCCACGGATTGAACTGCTCCGGCTCCAGCATGAAGGCGGTGAACGCCTTGCAGGTCTGCGGATACTTCGAGAAGTTGAACACCAGGATCGGGAAGCCCAGATGCATCTCGCGGGTCTTGCCGTCGAGGCCGGGCGGCAGATGCGCGTGGTTCATGTCCTCGGCGATCTGCGGCGCCTCCTTCTTGGCGGTCACGTAGATCGAGATGCCGTTGACCGTCGCGTAGAGCTGGCCGGCCAGGAACGCCTTGTTGTTGGAGCTATCGTTCCACGACGCGGTGCCCGGCACGAAATTGTCGTACAGGCCCTTGACGTATTCGAGCGCCTTGGCGGTCTCCGGCGAGTTGATGACGACCTTGTTGTCCTTGTCGATCAAATTGCCGCCGTGCGCCCACAGCGCCCAGTGCACCCAGCCATTGGCGTCACCCGAGGCGTGGCCGAGCGCCATGCCGCCCGGGGTGCCGTTCTTGTTCATGGCCTTGAAGAACTCGGACATTCCCGCGAGATCCTTCGGGAACTCCTTGAAGCCGGCCTTCTCGGCCGCCGAGATGCGGTAGTTGACGAGGCCGCCGGTGGCCGCCACGGGAATGCCGATCCACTTGCCGTCGAGCATGCCATAGGCCTTGCCCGAGTCGGTCCAGCCGCCGCACTTCTTGCCGAGGTAATCGGCGACGTCGGTCATGTCGACGCACTTGTTGGAGAACAGGAAGGGCAGCGTGTAGAGGCCCCACACCATGTCGAGCCCCTGCCCCG
This sequence comes from Bradyrhizobium sp. HKCCYLRH1030, assembly GCF_051168395.1. Taxonomy (NCBI): domain Bacteria; kingdom Pseudomonadati; phylum Pseudomonadota; class Alphaproteobacteria; order Hyphomicrobiales; family Nitrobacteraceae; genus Bradyrhizobium; species Bradyrhizobium sp. HKCCYLRH1030. Next base: position 986,296 of record NZ_JBNPUY010000001.1, read on the forward strand.
TATTGGCCGCGACCGAGGCCTTGGGCTGGACGTCGTCATAGGATTCGTTGGAGACGTTGATGGTGACGTTGTTGGCCTTCTGGAAGGCGTCGACGATCTTCATGAAGGCCACGTCCTCGGCCTCGACGAAGCGCTTCCAGCGCATCATGTTGATCTTGGCGCCCGGCTCGGGCTTGAAGGGCGAGGTCTGCGCCCAGGCCTTGGCGTAGCCGAGCAGATCCTCCGCCGACATCGTCGCCGCAGCCGCCAGCAGCGTCGCGCCGCCCTTAAGCAGAGACCGTCGGTCCGTGGGGAAATGAGCCATCTGAAGTTTTCTCCCGTTGAGTATTTTGCTTGTTTTGTTTGTTGTGTCGTTGCGTCGAGCGGCCGGCTCAAATCCTCCGGCCGCTATCCTTGTCGAACAGATGCGCCGCCGACGCGCGCGGGCGCAAATGGATCTTCTCGCCGGGATTGACCTCGTGGCGATCGCGGAACACCGCGATGATGTCCTGGGTGCCGATGCGGGCGACGATCTGCGTCTCCGAACCGGTCGGCTCGACCACGACGACCTCGGCTTCGATGCCGTCGCTGGCGAGCTCGAGATGCTCGGGCCGCACGCCGTAGACGACGGGGCGGCCGTCGGAGGCAGCCGGCGCGGTGAGGATCGGCAGCCGGGCGCCGTTCTCGGTCTCGACATAGACCGAGCCGTTGGACTTGAGGTGGCCGTTGAGGAAGTTCATCGCCGGCGAGCCGATGAATCCGGCCACGAACTGGTTGTCCGGCTTGTCGTACAGATCGAGCGGCGAGCCCATCTGCTCGACGATGCCGTCATGCATCACGACGATCTTGTCGGCCATCGTCATGGCCTCGATCTGGTCGTGGGTGACGTAGACGGTGGTGGTCTTGAGACGCTGATGCAGCTCCTTGATCTCGGTGCGCATCGCGACGCGCAGCTTGGCGTCGAGGTTCGACAACGGCTCGTCGAACAGGAACACCTGCGGATCGCGCACGATGGCGCGGCCCATCGCGACGCGCTGGCGCTGGCCACCGGAGAGCTGGCGCGGATAGCGGTCGAGCAGCGGCGTCAGCGCCAGGATCTCGGCGGCGCGCGCGACGCCCTTCTTGATGTCCTCCGGCCGTGCGCCGCGCAGCTTCAGCGAGAAGCCCATGTTGTCGGCGACCGTCATATGCGGATAGAGCGCGTAGTTCTGGAACACCATCGCGATGTCGCGCTCTTTCGGCTGCACGTTGTTGACGACGCGCTCGCCGATCGAGATGGTTCCGGCGGTGATGTTCTCGAGCCCTGCGAGCATGCGCAGCAGCGTCGACTTGCCGCAGCCGGACGGCCCGACCAGCACGACGAACTCGCCATCCTCGATCGGAATCGTCACGCCGTGCAGCACTTCGAATCCGCCGAATGATTTGCGCACGTCGCGAATTTGCACCGACGACATCAATTTCCTCCTCAAAGACCGACAGCATTGGCTGCTTGCCGGCGGCATTCTGACCGTTGTTCTCGGCCGTTTGATCAGGCCGCTTGTCGTTTTGTAGTCCTGGTCGTGCAGTCTTGTTCTTGGTGGTCTTGTTTTTGATGGTCTTGTTGGCTCTGGTCGTTCCGACCGGCTCCGAAACAGGGCCAGTACGGCCGACATTGTCCGCAGTTCAGTTCGCTTCCGCAATGCCTCGCTTAGCAACCGCGTGATAGCGCTGTCAATATCGCTTGTGTACCAGACCGCCTATGCTATGAGCGAGGCATGGGACGGAAACGCATCGAGCCGGGCAAAGTCCGGCTGACCGAAGTTGCGGCACTGGCGGGCGTCAGCCCGATCACGGTGTCACGCTTCTTCCGTAATCCCGACACGGTCTCGGCCGGCCGCCGCACGAGGATCGAGAGTGCCGCCAAGGAGCTCGGCTATGTGCCGAACCTCGCCGCGCGCGCGCTCGCATCGCAGCGCACCGAAGTGATCGGCGTGCTGATACCGTCCCTCACCAACAACGTGTTCTCCGACGTGCTGCGGGGCATCTATGATGCGTTCGAAGGCAGCCGTTACAGCATCCAGCTCGCCAACACCCGCTACAGCGTGTTGCAGGAGGAGCGCCTGCTGCGGTTGTTCCTGATGCAGAAGCCGGCCGGCCTGATCGTGACCGGTCTCGACCAGACGGCGGAGAGCCGGTCGATCATCCAGGCAGCGGACTGTCCCGTCGTGCAGATCATGGAGCTCGGCGCCGCCCCGATTGACATGATGATCGGATTTTCGCACGTCGATGCCTGTTTTGCAGCCATTTCACACCTTCTCGCGCAGGGCTGCCGCCGCATCGGCTTCATCGGCGCCCGCATGGACCCAAGGGTGCAGCGCAGGCTGCAGGGCTATCAGAACGCGATGAAGGAGGCCGGCTTGTTCGACCCGCGTCTCATCGTCACGGCGCCTGTTCCGACCTCGACCACAATGGGCGGCAGCCTGTTCTCCGATCTGCTGATGAAGGCGCCGGATCTCGACGCCGTGTTCTGCGCCAACGACGATCTCGCGCTCGGCGTGCTGTTCGAATGCCAGCGCCGGCACATTGCGGTACCCGAGCAGATCGCGATCGTCGGCTTCAACGACATGGAATTCATGGCCGCGGCGGTTCCGACGCTCACCAGCGTGCGTACCAATCGCTACGAGATGGGTCGGCGTGCGGCGACGATGATCATGGACGCCGTCGAAGGCCGTCCCGTGGCGCAGCGCGTCGTCGATCTCGGCTTCGAGGTGATCGAACGGCAGAGCTCGACCTTGCAGCGCGCCGCCGCAAGTCCGCAGCCCGCGTCGGGGCGCGCTTCCGGAACAAAATGGTAGCGCAACCAAAAGCCATGAACTAGAACCACTCGAACCAACGACGACTTGAACGAAAGACGTAGGCGATCTTCGACAGCGGGCCGATAGCGCGCAGACGACGGACCGGCCTCGCCACGTTTGCACTGCGGGAGAAAACACATGACGAACTCGAACGGGCATGCCGGCAACGGCGCTGACAAAAGCCGCAAGCTGCGCTCGCAGGCGTGGTTCAACGATCCGCACAATCCGGGCATGACCGCGCTCTATCTCGAGCGCTATCTGAATTACGGCCTGACCCGGGCTGAGCTGCAGTCGGGCAAGCCGATCATCGGCATTGCCCAGACCGGCAACGATCTCTCGCCCTGCAACCGCCACCACATCGAGCTGGCGCACCGCGTCCGCGAGGGCATCCGCGCCGCCGGCGGCATCGCGATGGAATTTCCGACCCATCCGATCCAGGAGACCGGCAAGCGCCCGACGGCCGCGCTCGACCGCAACCTCGCTTATCTCGGCCTGGTCGAAATCCTGTTCGGCTATCCGCTCGACGGCGTGGTGCTGACGACCGGCTGCGACAAGACGACGCCGGCCTGCCTGATGGCCGCGGCAACCGTGAACATCCCCGCCATCGTGCTGTCGGGCGGCCCGATGCTGAACGGCTGGCACGAGGGGCAGCGCACCGGCTCCGGCACCGTGGTGTGGAAGTCGCGCGAGCGGCTCGCCGCCGGCGAGATCGGCTATGAGGAGTTCATGGAGATCGTCGCCTCCTCGGCGCCGTCGGTTGGCCATTGCAACACCATGGGCACGGCGTCGACGATGAATGCGCTGGCCGAGGCGCTCGGCATGTCCCTGCCCGGCTGCGCCGCGATCCCCGCGCCCTATCGCGAGCGCGGCCAGATCGCCTACGAGACCGGAACGCGCATCGTCGACATGGTGTGGGAAGACCTGAAGCCGTCCGACATCCTGACACGCAAGGCGTTCGAGAACTGCATCGTCGCCAACTCCGCGATCGGCGGCTCGACCAACGCGCCGATCCACATCAACGCGCTGGCGCGCCATGTCGGCGTCGAGCTCGACATCGACGACTGGCAGAAGGTCGGCCACGACGTGCCGCTGCTCGTCAACATGCAGCCGGCCGGCTTCTATCTCGGCGAGGAATTCCATCGCGCCGGCGGCGTGCCGGCCGTGATCGGCGAGTTGATGCGGCACAAGCGCATCCACGAGGACGTCATCACCGTCAACGGCCGCAGCATGGGTGAGAATTGCCGCGAGGCAGCGAAGCCCGACGGCGACGTGATCTGGTCCTACGACAAGCCGCTGGTGAAGGATGCCGGCTTCCTGGTGCTGCGCGGCAACCTGTTCGATTCCGCGATCATGAAGACCAGCGTGATCTCCAAGGAGTTCCGCGACCGCTATCTCAGCAATCCGAAGGACCCGAACGCCTTCGAGGGCCGCGCCATCGTGTTCGAGGGGCCTGAGGACTATCACGACCGCATCGATGATGAGCAGCTTGCGATCGACGAGCACTGCGTGCTGTTCATCCGCGGCGCCGGTCCGATCGGCTATCCCGGCGGCGCCGAGGTCGTGAACATGCAGCCGCCGGCGGCGCTGATCAAGCGCGGCATCCTGTCCCTGCCCTGCATTGGCGACGGCCGGCAGTCCGGCACCTCGGGCTCACCGTCGATTCTCAATGCGTCGCCGGAGGCCGCCGCCGATGGCGGGCTCGCAATCCTCAAGACCGGCGATCGCGTGCGCATCGACCTCAACAAGGGCTCGGCCAATATCCTGATCTCGGACGAGGAGCTTGCGAAGCGGCGCGCCGAGCTGAAGGCCAAGGGCGGCTTCCCGCACCCCGCCAACCAGACGCCATGGCAGGAGCTCTATCGCAACACCGTCGGCCAGCAGGCCACCGGCGCCTGCATGGAGCTTGCCACGCGCTATCACAACATCGCCGGCACCGTGGGTGTGGCAAGGCATAATCACTAGACCCAACTGCCGTCATTCCGGGGGCGCGCGAAGCGCGAGCCCGGAATCCATACTCCCGATCGTGGTTATGGATTCCGGGCCCATCGCTTCGCGATGTCCCGGAATGACGATAACTAAGAAGTCAATTCCCAAGGGAGACTCCATGTCCGACCGTCTCAAGGGCAAGCGCGCCTTCGTCACTGCCGCCGCTGCCGGCATCGGCCGCGCCTGTGCCATTGCCTTCGCGCGTCAAGGCGCCACCGTATTCGCCACCGACATCGATGAGAACGGCCTGAGCACGCTGAAGAGCGAAGGCATTGCCGAGGTCGCGACGCTCGACGTGCGCAACACCGCGGCCGTGAACGCGATGGCCGAGCGGGTCGGCAAGGTCGAGATCCTGCTCAACGCTGCCGGCTTCGTGCACAACGGCACCATCCTCGACTGCTCCGACGACGACTGGGATTTCTCGTTCGATCTGAACGTCAAGTCGATGCATCGCACCATCCGCGCCTTCCTGCCGAAGATGCTCGATCAGGGCGGCGGCGCCATCGTCAACATCGCCTCCGCCGCGGGCGTGTTCAAGGCGGCGCCGAACCGCTACGTCTACGGTGCGACCAAGGCAGCCGTGGCGGCGCTGACGCGCTCGGTCGCAGCCGATTTCGTCGGCAAGAAGATCCGCTGCAACTGCATCTGCCCGGGCACGATCGAAACGCCCTCGATGCTGGGACGCGCGGCCTCGGCCGGCCCGAACGGGCTGGAGATGTTCATCTCGCGCCAGCCGATGGGCCGGCTCGGCACGGCGGAGGAGATCGCCCATCTCGCGGTCTATCTTGCCAGCGACGAGAGCGCGTTCACGACCGGCGTCGCGCATACCATCGACGGCGGCTGGACGCTGTAGTTCTGCTTCGTCATTCCGGGGCAGCCCGCAGGGCTGAACCCGGAATCTCGAGATTCCGGGTTCGCGCTGCGCGCGCTCCGGAATGACGACAACAAAGATCGACCGGGGAAACATCATGAACCACATCGACCTTACCAACCGCTGCGCCGTGGTCACCGGCGGCGCGCAAGGTTTTGGCCGCGCCATCACCGAGCGCTTCAAGTCGTCGGGCGCGAAGGTTGCGATCTGGGATCACGACATCGCGCTGGCGGAGAAGACCGCGCAGGCGATCGGTCCGGAGGTGCTGGCGCTGCAGGTCGACGTCACCGACACCAAAGCGGTCGAAGGCGCCCGTGACGCGACGCTGGCCGCGTTCGGCAGCATCGACATCCTGGTCAACAATGCCGGCATCGCCGGCATCAACAAGACGGTGTGGGAGACCGATCTCGAGGAGTGGCGCAAGGTGCTGCGCATCAATCTCGACGGTCCCTTCATCTGCGCCAAGGCGATCGTGCCGGTGATGCTGAAGCAGGGCTATGGCCGCATCGTCAACATCGCCTCGATCGCCGGCAAGGAGGGCAACCCGAACGCTGCGCACTACTCCGCGTCCAAAGCCGGCCTGATCGCGCTGACAAAGTCGCTCGGCAAGGAGCTGGCGCAGCACAACATCACGGTCAATGCGGTGACGCCCGCCGCGGCGAAGACTGCCATCTTCGACCAGATGACGGAAGCGCACATCAACTTCATGCTGTCGAAGATCCCGAAAGGCCGCTTCGTGCTGGTGGAAGAGCTCGCCGCGCTGGTGTCGTGGCTCGCCTCGGAAGAGTGCTCGTTCTCGACCGGCGCCGTATTCGACATTTCCGGTGGCCGCGCAACTTATTAGTCGGCGTGCCGATCGATAGAGCCCGTCCTCACCGAGAAATCGTCATTGCGAGGAGGCGAAAGCCGACGAAGCACTCCAGAGCTCCTCGCGCGGCCCTGGATTGCTCCGCGGCGCCGCTGCGCTCGCAATGACGGCGATAGGCAGAACCGTTCCGGTACTGCTGACGATCGCGAGAGATCATGACCAGTTGGAGGTCCCACCATGACCCACCACGGCGGCTGCTTCTGCGGCGCGGTGCGCTTCCAATGCACCGGCGAGCCGATCAACGTACGCGTCTGCCACTGCCGCAACTGCCAGCGGGCGACGGGCGCGCCGTTCTTCGCCCGCGCGCTGTTCGCGCACGACGCGCTGACGATCACCGGCGAAACCGCGCGCTTCCCCTCCTCCGACGCGCTCGATCGCATGTTCTGCCCGCGCTGCGGCGTCAGGCTGTTCTCATGGCGCAGGACGCGCCCGGTTGTCGGCGTGGCCCTGGCCTGCTTCGACGACCGCAACGCCTTTGCCCCGACCGAGCACATCTGGGTCTCGGAAAAGATGGATTGGGTGCAGCTCAGCGACGGCCTGCCGCAATTTCCGGAGAATCCCGCGTAGCATCGGGGAACCATCGTGCCTATGTAAGGCGGTAACGCGTCCGGAACCCCGATCCTTGAACATCTCGCTCTACGGCATCTCCGTCTGGATCCTGCCGATCATCATCGCCATCACCTTTCATGAGGCTGCTCACGCCTTCGTCGCCTGGCGGTTCGGCGACGACACCGCGTTGCGACTCGGTCGCGTCAGCTTCAACCCGCTCAAGCACATCGATCCGTTCGGCACCGTCCTGCTGCCGGGCATGCTGCTGCTGTCCGGCTCGCCGTTCCTGTTCGGCTACGCCAAGCCGGTGCCGGTCGATTTTCGCAATCTGAAGCCGCTGCGCGCCGGCATGGTGATGGTGGCGCTGGCCGGACCGGCCACCAACATCGCGCTGGCGCTGGCGGCCGGACTGGCGTTCCACGCCCTGCCGCTGGTTCCACCGGAGGCGGCGCGGTGGGTGGCCAGCAATCTGTGGAATATTTTCTCGTTCAACATCCTGCTCGCCGTGTTCAACATGCTCCCGATACCGCCGCTCGATGGCGGCCGGGTCGCGGTGGGCGTGCTGCCGGCGGCGCTGGCGCGGCCGCTTGCCCGGCTCGAGCCGTATGGCATGCTGATTCTGATCGGATGTCTGATCCTCCTGCCGCTGGCGGGTTCCCAATTTGGTCTCAATCTTGATCTCGTGTCGGGGCTGCTCCGCGCCACGACCGATTCTCTGAAGCAGCTGCTTCTGCTATTGACGGGTAATGTCTAGATCTACCCGTCAGGGATGGTAACGAACGAGCCCCGAGGCACTCTTGGTCAAAGCCGCTGACATGATGATCGCACGCCGCGCCGACACCCGCGCCCGTGCCGATTTCGCGACCTGGAAGATGATCGCCAAGCTGAACGGCGCCTCCGGCCTGCCGCCGGCGGCGCAGGACTTCCTGGCAAGCTACAAGGCCCGCCTCGGCGACATGCCGGAGGACGAGGCGACCGAGGCCACCATCCGCGAGATGTACAAGGCCTATTATGCCGAGATGGGCGGCGGCGGCGCCCCGCCCGAGGTCAAGCCGGTCGCCGCCGAGCCGGTGACCGGCAATGTCACCGCCTTCCGCAAGCTGCCGCCGAAGAAGGCGGCGCAAAGCGGGACGACCGCTCCGCGCAAGCTGCCGGTTGCGCTGATCTTCGCCGCGCTCTGCGTGGTCTACGTCGGAGTCAGGCTGTATTGGCAGTGAGGTCAGCCGAACCCCACCCGCTCATTTCGGCGGGTTGAACTTGACCGGCAGGATGAAGGAGAACTCGTCGTCGGTGAGGCCCGCGGGAGGCTTTGGCACGGGATCCGAACGGCGGACCATGCTGAGGGCGGCCTGATCGAACTCCGGATCGCCGGACGTTTCCTTGACGTCCACCGAGACGACACGGCCGAGCCGATTGAGCACGAGCGCCAGCTTGAGCTGGGCAGCGGCCTTCTTTCCGGATGGATACTTCTTGTGGAGTTCGAAATAGGCGCTGATCTTGCGGCCCCAATTGGCCGTCAGCCTTTGCACGTCCTTGCCGATACCGGCATTCGGCGCTTTGGTCTTCTCGGCTTCAGGAACCTTCTCGTCCAGGGCCTTGCGCGCGCTGTCTTCGGAGGCTTCCTGCGCCTCCGACGCCTGTGTCTGGACCGTCGCGACCTTCTGCTCCTCGGTCGGCTTCTTCACGTCAGAGGTCGTGACCTCGCGGTCGGCCTCCTCGGTCGTGGTCGGCACATCCTTCTGCAGATCGGTCTGCTCGACCTCGGCCTTCTGCTCCTGCATCTGCGGAGCGGCGGTCTGCGCTACCGAGTCCTGTCCGACCGGAACCTCGTCGTCCTCGACCTTCGGCGAGCCCATATCGATGTCGATGACCTCGGCGCCCGCCGCGCCGAGGCCGCCGGCGTCCTCGTCGTCGTTCAGATGCGTCAGCGCCAGCGCGGCCCCGCCGACATGCAGGATCAGCGCGCCCATGATCGCCAGAAACCAGAGACGGCGCGAGGGGGAGTGCCCGATGTCGAGGTCGCTCATCACAAGCCGGCGCTCCTCACGGCTGCGCGGGCTGGGCCGGCGGCACCTGCACGGCCGCGGCAGGCGGCGCTTCCAGCGCCACCAGCTTGATCTTGGTGTAACCGCCGGCGCGCAGCAGTTCCAGGACGCCCATCAGCTCGCCATAGGGCACCAGCTTGTCAGCGCGCAGGAAGATCGGCCGGTCCTTCGGCTGATCGGTCATGGCATCGAGCTCGCGCACGAGATCGACGCGCTTGACCAGATTTTCCCCGATCGCCAGCGACAGGTCCGGCTTGATCGAGACATAGGTCGGCTTGTCCGGCTTCTTCTGCGGCGTGGCGCTCGAGGACGGCAGGTCGATCGGCAGGTCGACGGTCGAGAGCGGCGCGGCCACCATGAAGATGATCAGCAGCACCAGGATGACGTCGATGAACGGCGTCACGTTGATGTCGTGGGTCTCGTCGAAATCGTCGTCGAGATCGCCTTCGGAGAGCGAGACGGCCATCCTCGGCTACTCCGCCGCCCGGACGTGAAGGCCGGTATGGCTGCGATCGAGATCGCGCGACAGCAATCGTCCGGTGGTGCCGGAGGCGCGGTTGACGAGCTCGAGATAGCCCTTCGTGACCCGCGAGAAGTGATTGTAGATGATCACGGCCGGAATCGCCGCGGCCAGACCGATCGCGGTCGCCAGCAGCGCTTCCGCGATGCCCGGCGCGACCACCGCGAGGTTGGTGGTCTGCGATCTGGAAATGCCGATGAAGCTGTTCATGATGCCCCAGACGGTACCGAACAGTCCGACGAAGGGCGAGATCGCGCCGACGGTGGCGAGCAGGCCCATGCCGGTGCGGACCCTGCGCGCTTCGGCTCGAACGATCTCGGTGAAGCTCGAGGCTGCGCGCTCCTTGATGCCCTCGTCACTGCCGAGCCCGGCCGACAGCCGTGCCTCTGATATCGCAGCCTGCAGCAGCAATGCCGCGACGGTCTTGCCTTGACCAAGCGCAAGATGGGCCTCGGCCAGCGACTTCGCCCCGGTCAGCTTGCGCAGCGCGACGACCAGCCGGCGGCGCAGGACGGAGAATTCGAGGCTCTTGGCGATCAGGATCGTCCAGCTTGCGATCGAGGCCAGCGCCAGCATGATCATGACCGCTTTGACGACGATGTCGGCCTTGAGAAACATGCCGAACGGCGACAGCTCGTCCAGCCCGGTGGTCACCGACTTGCCATTGCGGGCGCCGGTCTCGATGCCCACCGGGGCGGCAGCCGTTGGGGCGACCTGTCCCGACGCGGGAGGGGCCATCGTCAGGGCTGTGCCCGGCGCCGGCGCGGACAGATCGGTCGAGACCGCCGGGGCGGACCTGGCCGGCTCCTGCTGCGCATGTGCAGGTAGCCCCGCAGCAACAGACAGACATGACAGGACGATTGCAAACCTAACGAGGAACGATGTCATCATATCTCGGCCCATTAGACCTCGGCCCATTGCCGGATCAGATTGTGATAGATGCCGGTCAGCTTGACAGCATCGGGATCGTCCCTCCCGAGGCGGTCAGCCAAGCTCTGGATCGCCGCGTCCAGATCGAAGATCATGCTCCGGACGTGGGCATCCCGTATCATGCTCTGCATCCAGAAAAAAGAGGCGACCCGGGCGCCGCGCGTGACCGGCGTGACCATGTGAAGGCTCGATGACGGATACAGCACCGCGTGCCCCGCGGGCAACTTGACTTCGTGCGAGCCGTAGGTGTCCTCGATCACAAGCTCGCCACCGTCATAGCTGTCGGGCTCGGCCAGGAACAAGGTCATCGACAGATCGGTGCGGATGCGCAGGCCGGTCAGCGGATCGCCGCGCACGGCATTGTCGACATGGATGCCGAAATGGTCGCCGCGCGAGGCGGTGTAGCGGTTGAACAGAGGCGGAAAGATCTGCAGCGGGATCGCCGCCGACAGGAAGCGCGGATTCTTCGTCAGTGCCGTGATGATGCGCTTGCCCAGCACCCGCGTCGCCTCGCCGTCGGGCGGCAACTGCTCGTTGCGCTTGACCATGGCCGACTGCGCCCCGGCCGTCGAGCGGCCGTCCTCCCAATCCGCCTCATCCATGACGCGGCGGAAGTCGGCGACCTCGTCTTTCGACAGAACGTCCGGGATGCAGATCAGCATGATCAGAACTTCGCAGTGGTGACGATGTAAAAGGCGCGCCCCGGGGCCACGGCGACGAACGGCACCGCGCTCCGATACAGCGTGTCGTAGTACAGCTTGTTGGTCAGGTTCTGGGCATAGAGCTTCATGGTCCAGTTCGCGTCGAGCTTCTTCTCGACGAAGGCGTCGAAGCGCCAGTAGCTCGGCAGCTCGTTGCCGGTGTTGGCCGCGAAGGTGCCGCCATAGACCTTGGAGCGGTAGACCGCCTGCCCGCCGATCTCCCAGCCATTGTCGAGCTTGTACTTCGACAGCATGCTGAACGACTGATGCGCGATGTTGGCTAGCTGCAGGCCGATGTTGGAGGCGACGCCGCTCTGCGTGACCTTCGACTGCATCAGCACCAGGCCGCCGAAGATGCTCCAGCGATCGGTGAGCTTGCCTTCCGCCTCGATGTCGATGCCCTGGATGCGGTAGGCCGCGCCCGAGGTGAGCAGGCCGCCGACGGTCTCGCGGGCATTGTCCTTGGTGGTCTGGAACAGCGCGGCTGAGACCAGCAGATGGCGGTCGACCAGCTCCCATTTGGTGCCGAGCTCGGCCGCCTTGTTGCGCTCCGGTCCGAGCAGGACCGCGGTGTTGGCGGGCACGCCGCCGTAATCGGTGCCGGTGGCGTCGAGTTCGGAGCCGAACGGATTGGCCGAGGTCGCATAGGCCGCGTAGATGCTGCCGATCGGCATCGGCTTGTAGACCAGGCCGACATTGTAGTTGACCAGGTCGGCGTTCATCTTGAGGTATTTCGGCGAATTGGTCGACGAGCTCATGTTGTAGCCGTCATAGCGCACCCCACCGTTCAGGATGACCGTGTCCTGCCAGTTGGCCGTGTCCATGACGTAGACGCTGTTGGTGTTGACGCCGTAGCGCGTCGGGTTGCCGATCAGCGACGGCGTATTGCTGAATGGGATGTAGGTGTATTGCGGCGAGTACACGTTGACGCCGGTAACCGCGCCCGAGCTGGTCGAGCCGCCGCCGAACAATTCGGACGAGAGTCCGGTGTAGCGATCGATCGAGATGTTCTCGTTCGAGAACTCGGTGCCGAGCACCGCGGTGTGCTTGACGCCGCCGGTATCGAGCTTGAACGTCGCATCGTTCTGGTTGGCCCACACGTCCACCGTCTGGTAGCGGCTCTGTGCGCTCGCCGTCGTGGTCCAGAGCAGCGGATTCGGGCTGGTCGTGTTGGGGCCCTGCGGCAACGTGCCGATATAGTTGAGAAGCGAGTGCTCGCCGCGGAACTTGCTGCTGAGGGTGATCGCCTCGTTGACCTTGTACTCGGCTGCGGCAGTGCCGAAATCCTGCCGCGCGGTCTGGAAGTCGCGATTGAGGAAGCCATACCAAGTGCCGCGCGGAATGCCTGCCGAGGTCACGGGGACGTTGCCCTGCTTGTAGTAGGGCACGCCGAAATCCGGATAACCCGACAGATCGGTATGGACATAGTTCGTCGTGATCTTGAGATCGTCGATCGGCGTCCACTTGGTCGAGAGGAAGGCGCCCCAGCGGTCATCGGTGACGAAGTTGCGCCCCGCCACATTGGAGTCCTGGAACAGGCCGCCGGTGCGCACCGAGAAGGTCGGCGAGATCACCTGGTTCACGTCGAGCGTGACGCGCTTCTGCTGGTCGGTGCCGAACTCGGTATCCATCCGCTTGAAGTTCGTATCGCCAGCCTGCTTGGTGACGATGTTGATGGCACCGCCGGCGGTGCCGCGGCCGGCATAGGACGAGGCCGGACCGCGCAGGATCTCGATCTGCTCGGTGAAGAAGTTCTCGCGGATCGACACCGCGGGATCGCGGATGCCGTCGATGAAGACGTCGTTGCGGGCATCGAAGCCGCGAATGAAGAAGCGGTCGCCGAACGCATTGCCGCCCTCGCCCGAGCCGAGCGTGACGCCGGCGGTCGAACGGCCGATCTCCTTGAGCGCGGTGACGTGCTTGTCGGCAAGCACTTCCTTGCTCATCACGGTGATCGTCTTCGGCGTGTTCAGGAGCGGCTCGGGAAACTTGCCCGACGCCTGCACGCGGTTGACCTTGTAGGGCTCGGCTGCGTCCGCGTAGGGGTTGGCGTCCGGCGCGGACAGTCCGCCTGCGTTCGGGAACGCCACCGCGGCCTGCTGCGCCGACTGCTGACGGGCCGCCGCGCGGCGCAGGGCATTGCGCGCGCGGACCTGCTCGGCGGTCGGCTTGGAGGACGTCGGCTTGGCCCGCGCGATCGGCGCATCGACGTTGACGGGCGGCAGGTCGGACGCCGGTTGCGCCTCGGCCGACGACATCGATGCCACCGCCATCAGCCCGGCCACCGCCGACACCTTGGTGACGGAGGGCCCCTCTCCGCGTCCGTCATTGAACCTCATCGCTGCGACCCCACGCAGCGAACGCGGTGCTATCACCTGTCCCATTTTATTTTCACGCGCCCCAGATCTTCATTCCACATCGCTTACGCGGATCATTCGCAGTGCGACGATGTGTCGTTGGTATCGGGCGCGTTTCAGGGGGTCAATTTGAGGAGCCCTAATTTGGCCTTGAATAGTTCCAGATCAAAACAATTCTAAAAACGCTCAACTAACAACATGCGGAACTTGAAATCGTTCTAAACAGCGCGATTTGACTCGCGCTGCCGTCGAATCAGCACCGCGTCGGGCGTAACCCCGGCGCAGGTCAGTTCGACGAGCCAGCCGGCTCGTCGGGGCTCGGCGGCTTCATCAGCGAGAACAGCTCGTCCACGGTCTGCACCGCGATCTGGCGCACGCGATCGGAATCATCGATCCCCGCGATCCGCACGCCCTTGACGACGGCCCTGATCTCATCGCGAAAATCGGTCAGGAAACGCAACGGATCGCGCTGCTCGTTGGCGACGCGCGCGATCAGGCCGGTGACCAGGATCTGGCACGCGAGCATCTTTCCATTCAGTTCTTCCATCGTGAGCTCCCCATTCGCTATCGTCGCACGGCGCATCGTCGGCGACACAGCCTCGCTCCGGTTGAATCCTGCCGCGGCCCGACGGCGCCATGACGGCGGCGGGACCCATCGGCTTCTAATCAGCTCCCATCGGGCGCGACAAGACGGCGAGAATAGGTCGGAGTGCGGCATTCGCACGAGAGACCCGCGCGGCCGGCGAATGGTCCGGCGCGGCGCGCCAGCCGACGATGGCGGCAGAGGATCGCCGCAGACCGCCCTGCTCTCGCGCAGGCCACGCCGCGGCAACGGCAAGCTTCCCCGCCATTTTTCGCACTCAAGATGTTTTATTATACGACGCAACTCAAGATGGGATCAGAACGGTCTGCGCCGCGGCTCGGCTATTTGAGCGCCACCTCGGCTTTCGGATCGGATAGCGTCTTGATCCGATCCTTCAGGTCCCTGAGCGTGGACAGGCTGGTGGCTACGGCCTCGTCCGGAATGTCGTGCAGAACGTCGCCGGCGATCGCATCGCGCAGCTCGTCGAGATCATCGACGAGCTCTCGTCCCGCGGCGGTGAGATGGAGACGGTTCGCGCGGCGATCCCTCGGATCGTGCCGGCGCTCCAGCAGCCCCTGCTCGACCAGCCTGTCGAGCAGACGCACCAGCGAAATCGGCTGCAGTTCCAGCACTTCTGCGAGATCGACCTGTGACATCCCCTCATGCGCGCGCAGCCGAAACAGCACCACCCATTGGGCGCGGGTGGTGCCGCGCTGTTTGGCACGATGATCAATATAGTTGCGCAGGATGCGCGAGCTTTCGACAAGCTGCGCAACGAGCTGACGTCTCATATCCAGCGACATGGCTGTGAACTCCCTTGCGCTTCCTCGAAGCTTGCCGATTGTTTAGGTTTGTCCACGCGCTCGTGTGTTTACACATTAATTGCGTGCGTACTATATCTGGCATGCTGGGAATGGTTTTAAAGACCGGTTATCCTGTTCGTCTCAGCATATGGGCCAGCATGAAGACATCACGAACCCTCGGTTGGATCCTGCTTGTCGCGGCTCTCGGCGGCGCCGGCTATTACGGCTGGCAGCGTCATCAGGGCGCCGAGGCAGCGAAGAAGACCGCTGAGCAGACATCGGCCCGACCGCAGGCGGTTCGGGTCTCGACCGTGCCGGTCGAGAAGACGGACTTCCCGGTCTTCCTCACCGGCCTGGGGACCGTGCAAGGCTTCAACACCGTCCAGGTCCGCACCCGCGTCGACGGCCAGATCGACAAGATCGCCTTCACCGAAGGCCAGCTTGTGAAAGAGGGCGACCTGCTGGTCGAGATCGACCCGAGGCCGTTCCAGGCCGCGCTCGACCAGGCCAAGGCCAAGCGGGCGCAGGACGAGGCCAATCTCAACAACGCCAATCTCGATTTGCAGCGCACCACCAAGCTCGGCGAGTTCGCGACCCGGCAGCAGCAGGACACCCAGCGCGCCACCGTCGCACAGCTCACGGCACAGATCGCCGCCGACGACGCCGCGATCGCCAATGCCCAGACCCAGCTCAGCTACACCCAGGTCAAGGCGCCGATCTCCGGGGTCGCCGGCCTCCGCCAGGTCGACATCGGCAATATCGTCAACGCCTCGAGCCAGACCGGCATGGTCTCGATCGCGCAGATCGAGCCGATCGCGGTGATCTTCACCGCGCCGGAGGAGCAGTTGCCCTACATCAACGAGGCGCAGAAGACCGCTCCCTTGAAGGTGATCGCGTTCACCACCGACGGCAGGAAGCAGCTCGCCGAGGGCAAGCTGATGGTCGTGAACAACCAGGTCGACACGTCGAGTGGAACGATCCGGCTGAAGGCGGTGTTCGACAACAAGGACCACGTGCTGTGGCCCGGACAGTCGGTCTCGACGCGGCTCCTGGTGCGGACGCTGAAGGATGCCACGGTGGTTCCCGACGACGCCGTCCAGCATTCGACCAACGGGCTGTATTCCTACACGGTGAGCCCGGACAGCAAGGCCGAGCTGCGCAAGGTGAAGGTCGGCGTTTCGCTCGATGGCCGTACCGTCGTCGAAGAGGGGTTGACCCCCGGCCAGCAGGTGATCACCGGCGGTCAATTCAAAGTTCAGCCAGGCTCGGTCGTGACCACCGCGGTGGCCAGCTCGGAGCCGGCGCCAGCTAAGGTCCGGCAGGAATGAACGGCGGCATCTCGGCACCCTTCATCAAATACCCCATCGGCACCTCGCTGCTGATGGCAGGTATCCTGTTCATCGGCCTGGTCGCCTACCCCCTGCTGCCGGTCGCACCGCTGCCGCAGGTCGACTTCCCGACCATCCAGGTGACCGCCAATCTGCCGGGCGCCAGCCCTGAGACCATGGCGACCTCGGTCGCCCAGCCGCTGGAGCGGCAATTCGCACAGATCCCCGGCATCGCCCAGATGACATCGACCAGTTACCTGGGCACCGCATCGGTCACGATCCAGTTCGACCTGAACCGCAACATCGACGGCGCCGCCAACGACGTCCAGGGCGCCATCAACGCTGCCTCGGGCCAGTTGCCCAAGACCCTGCCGTCGCCGCCGACCTACCGCAAGGTCAACCCGGCGGACGCGCCGATCCTGATCTTGTCCGCCACGTCCGAGACGCTGCCGCTGACGACGGTCTCCGACTCCGTCGATGCGCAGCTCGCGCAGCAGATCAGCCAGATCTCGGGTGTTGCCCAGGTGATCATCGGCGGCCAGCAGAAGCCGTCGATCCGTATCCAGATTGACCCGGCCAAGCTGGTCGCCAAGGGCCTCTCGATGGAGGACGTGCGCAGCCAGATCGCGATCACCACGGTCGACAGCCCGAAGGGCAACATCGACGGCGAGCGTCGGGCCTACACCATCTACGCCAATGACCAGCTCACCGAGTCGAAGGACTGGAACGACGTCATCATCGCCTACCGCAATGGCGGTCCGTTGCGCGTCCGTGACATTGGCCGGGCGGTGACCGGGCCGGAGGATGCCAAGCAGGCCGCCTGGGCCAACGGCAAGCGCGGCGTGTTCCTGGTGGTCTTCAAGCAGCCTGGCGCCAACGTCATCGAAACCGTCGACAAGATCAAGGCGACGCTGCCGCGCCTTGTTGCGGCGATCCCGCCGGCCATCAAGGTCGAGCTGATGTCGGATCGCACGACGACCATCCGTGCCGCGGTCGAGGACGTCCAGTTCACGCTGCTCCTGACCATCCTTCTCGTGGTCATGGTCATCTTCATCTTCCTGCGCAGCTTCTGGGCCACGGTGATCCCGACGATCACCGTGCCGCTCGCGCTGCTCGGCGCCTGCGCGATGATGTGGGGGGTCGGCTATTCGCTGGACAACCTCTCGCTGATGGCGCTGACGATCGCGGTCGGCTTCGTCGTCGACGACGCCATCGTCATGCTCGAGAACATCTCTCGCTATGTCGAGGAAGGCGAGTCCCCGATGGCAGCCGCCTACAAGGGGGCCAAGGAGATCGGCTTCACCATTGTCTCGATCTCGATCTCGCTGGTCGCCGTGCTGATCCCGCTCCTGCTGATGGGCGGCATCATCGGGCGCCTGTTCCGCGAATTCGCGGTCGTGCTGGCGATGACGATCTTCGTCTCGATGTTCGTCTCGCTGACGTTGACGCCGATGATGGCCTCGCGTTTCCTGCGCGGCGGCCACCAGGCTCATGGCAAATTCTACCAATGGAGCGAGCGCGGCTTCGAGGCGCTGCTCAGGGCCTACGAGAAGGGATTGGACATCGCACTGCGCTGGCGCTTCGCCACGCTGATGGTGTTCTTCGCCTCGCTCGGCCTGTCGATCTACCTGTTCGTGCTGATCCCCAAGGGTTTCTTCCCGCAGCAGGACAACGGCCTGATCACCGCCGCGTCGGAGGCGTCGCAGGACATCTCCTTCAAGGCGATGCAGTCGCGCCAGGAGGCGCTGGCCAAGATCGTGCAGGATGATCCGGGCGTAGCCAGCGTCGCAATGGCGATCGGCGGTTCCGGCCGCGCCGGCAATACCGGCAATCTGTTCATCACTTTGAAGCCGCGTGACGAGCGTGATGCATCGGCGCAGCAGATCATCGCACGCCTGAGGCCGCAGCTCGAGAAGGTCGAGGGAGCCCGGCTCTACATGCAGGCCGCGCAGGACGTCCGCCTCGGCGGCCGACCGTCCCGAACCCAGTTCGAGTTCACGCTGCAGGACTCCAATCTCGCCGAGCTCAACGAGTGGGCGCCGAAGATCCTGGAGAAGATGCGCTCGCTGCCGCAGCTGCGCGACGTCGCCACCGACCAGCAGGCCGACGGCACCACCGTGCAGCTCACGATCAACCGCGACACCGCCTCGCGGTACGGCATCTCGCCGCAGCTGATCGACGACACGCTGTATGACGCGTTCGGCCAGCGCCAGGTCGCGCAGTACTTCACCCAGCTCAATTCCTACCGCGTGATCCTGGAGATCCTGCCTGAGCTGCAGGGCAATATCGACACGCTCAACAAGCTCTACGTGAAATCGCCGACCACCGGCGACCAGGTGCCGCTCTCGACCTTCGCCAGTTGGACCAACGTGCCGGTGCGGCCGCTGTCGATCAGCCACCAGGGTCAGTTTCCGTCGATCACGATCAGCTTCAACCTCGCCCAGGGCGTTGCGCTCGGCCAGGCCACCGATGCGGTGCAGCGCGCGATGGTCGAGCTCGGCGCGCCGGCAACCTTGAACTCGAGCTTTCAGGGCACTGCGCAGGCGTTCCAGCAGTCGCTGTCGACCGTGCCGCTCTTGATCCTCGCCGCCCTCGTCGTGGTCTATCTGATCCTCGGCATCCTCTACGAGAGCTACATTCACCCGATCACGATTCTCTCGACGCTGCCCTCGGCCGGCGTCGGCGCGCTCGCGATCCTGATGGCGTTCGGCTACGATTTCAGCCTGATTGCGCTGATCGGCGTCATTCTGCTGATCGGCATCGTGAAGAAGAACGGCATCATGATGGTCGACTTCGCCATCGCCGCCGAACGTGACCAGCATCTGCCGCCCGAGCAGTCGATCCGCCAGGCCGCCCTGCTCCGCTTCCGTCCGATCATGATGACGACGATGGCCGCCCTGCTCGGCGGCGTGCCCCTGATGCTCGGCAACGGCACCGGCTCGGAGATCCGCCAGCCGCTCGGCTATGCGATGGTCGGCGGCCTGATCGTCAGCCAGATGCTGACGCTGTTCACCACGCCGGTCGTCTATCTCTATCTCGACAAGGTCAACAACGCCTTCGCGCGCTGGGGCCGCACGCATATCGACCACGAGCCCGAGACCGCGGCCGCAGGTCCGGTCAAGGAAGCGGCGGAATAGTCCGCCGCTTGTTGTCGCCTACTGCCGCGCCAGCTCGGCGTTGGCGACGCCCTCGCCGTCCAGACTCTGTTCGTCCTGCATTGTCACGGTCACGTGGGAGAGCCGTCCGGTGAACGCAAACGGCGCCGCATAGTCCGACACCGGGCTGCCGCGGTCATGGCCGATGTCGAGCCCAGACCAGGAGATCAGCGTGTGGAAGGCGAGCTGCGTCGTCAGCGCGCCGGCCTCCTCGCCGTCGATCAGCAACGTGTACCGGCTCATGCCGGTGCGCGCGCCCTTGGCGGGCTCGGTCTGCCGCCTGAGACGTTCGACGCGGACACCCAGGCGATGCGATCCCGCCGGCACCGGGCGGGTCGAGCTGATGATCTCGTGCCGGCCGCCGATGTTGAGATCGTGCACGAGATGACCATCCTTGACGTAGAGGCTGTAGCCCGACGTCGCATCGCCATGGGCGATGAGCACGCCGGATGCGCCCTCTGCATCGATCTCGACGTGGGCCTCGATCAGATAGTCGCGACTGCGCACGTCGGGCGCGACGTCGGTCGGCACATGGCCCATGCCGGCGTGGAACGTAAAGCGCGTGCGCGCGCCGTGGAAACGCGCCGCGTTCTCGGCAAAGCGCGGGCCGAAGCGATCATCGAGCGGCAGCACCTGGTGCGCCTCCGCCTGCTCCCACCACCGCTTCACCAGTGCCGCGAGCCGCTCCGGCTCGGCGGCGGCGAGATCATGCGTCTCGGAGAAATCCTGCGTGAGATGAAACAGCTCCCATCTATCGTTGTCGAACGGCGTGCCCGACGGGTGAAAGGCCACCGCCTTCCAGCCGTCGTGCCAGAGGCCGCGATGGCCGAACATCTCGAAATATTGCGCGACCTGCTTCGACGGTGCCGCCGGATCGGTGATCGAGGCGGCGAAGCTCACGCCCTCGAGCGGCATCTGCGGCACACCCGCGATCGTGGCCGGCGCATCGATGCCGATCAGGTCGAGCAGGGTCGGCACGAGGTCGCAGGCATGGACGAACTGGTGGCGGACTTCGCCGCGCGCCGCGATGCGCTGCGGCCAGGAGACGATGAAGGGATCGCGGATGCCGCCGCCATGGGTGTTCTGCTTGTAGCGGCGCAGCGGCGTGTTCGACGCCATCGCCCAGCCATGCGGGAAGTTCGAGTGCGTATCCGGCCCGCCGATGTCGTCGATCCGCGCGAGCTTCTCGGCGATCGGCTCCGGTTTGAAGTTGAACGGTCCCATCGCGTTGACGAAGCCGAGCGGCCCGCCCTCCTGGCTGGCGCCATTGTCGGACATGACGATCATGAGCGTATTGTCGCGCTGGCCGGCCTTGTCGAGAAAAGCGAGCAGCCGGGCCAGATGCAGGTCGGCATGATCGAGCATACCGGCGAAGGCCGATTGCAGCCGGGTGAAGACGCGCCGCTCATCCTCGGAATGGGCCTCCCAGGGCTTCACGCCATCATTGCGCGGCGGCAGGTCCGTGCTCTCCGGCACCAGCCCCATCGCCTTCTGCCGCGCCAGCCGCTGCGCGCGCTCGGCGTCCCAGCCATGGGCGAAGACCGCGTCGTAGCTCTCGATGATGTCGTGCGGCGCCTGATGCGGCGCGTGGCAGGCGCCGAGCGCGAGCCAGGTCAACCATGGCAGCTCGGGCCGGTCGGCCGTGTGGTCGGCGATGAAGCGGATCGCCTGATCGACCAGGTCGGCAGTCAGGTGATAGCCGTCGGCGTAGCTGCCGGGCGGGCTGACATGGGTGTTGTCGAGCACCAGCTCCGGCGCATATTGATCGGTCTCGGCGTCGAGGAAGCCATAGAAGCGGTCGAAGCCGCGCCCCAGCGGCCAGCCGTCGAACGGCCCGGTCGCGCCGCTCTCGGTCAAGGGCGTGACGTGCCATTTGCCGACCATGTAGTTGCGATAGGCATGGGCGCGCAGCATCTCGGCCAGCGTCCCCGCCTCGCGCGCGATCTTGCCGCGATAGCCGGGATAGCCCGAGTCGAAATTGGCAAGGCAGCCGACGCCGACTGAATGATGGTTGCGACCGGTCAGGAGTGCCGCCCGTGTGGTCGAGCACATCGCTGTGGTGTGGAAGCCCGAATAGCGCAGGCCCTGCGCGGCCAGCCCGTCGATCGCGGGGGTGCGGATCCGCGAGCCGTAGCAGCCGAAATCGGAGAAGCCGACATCGTCGAACAGCACCACCAGGATGTTGGGCGCGCCCTTCGGCGGCTGCGGCGGCGCCGGCCACCAGGGTCTGGAGCCTGCGATGGTCCTGCCGATCGTACCGCCGAATGCGGGCTCGCTCATGCCTCGTCCTCCCTCTCGCTCGCGTCCCGGCTGCGCCTCGCAGCCCGTACGAGTTTATCGTTGTGATTGCTCTGGGATCCGCGACGCCCCGGGGCTGGGTGGCACGGCCAGGCTTGCCTCGGATCATAATCATAATTATCATTATCATTCCAGATGGAGCCAGCGACATGCCGCAGCGGATCGCGCCGGACCACCTGCCCGGCGTGACCCCGTCGCGGCAGCAGCGCAGCCGCGAGACGACGCTTGCCCTGCTGATGGCCGGCGAGGAGCTGCTGCGCACGCGCAGCCTCGCGGAGCTGTCGATCAGCGACCTCTGTGCGCATATCGGGGCAACGGTCGGCGCCTTCTACAGCCGGTTCGACAGCAAGGAGGCCTACTTCAACGCCCTGCTCGCGCTCACTTTGGCGGACGGTCGGAAACAGCTCTTGAGACTCCCGCCGTCCGATCCCGTCCGCGCGGGCGACCTGCAATGCCACCTGCTGGTGCGCGGCACCGTGCTGTGGATGCGCCGTCACAAGGGCGTGCTGCGCGCCGCGCTCGTGCGCAGCGAGCGCGGACCGAACCACTGGAGCGGCTTCAAGGAGCTGGCACAGGCACTGTCGGAGCGCGCGGCGCTGCTCCTGCTGCCTGCGGGCCGGCGCGCCGGCGCGGCCTCGCGCACGCGGTCGCGAACAGCGGAGGCGCGAAAGACGGTCGCGTTCGGCGTCCAGGTCGTGCTCGGCACCCTGGTGAACGCCATTCTCAACGATCCCGGCCCGCTGTCGATCGACGATGACGAGATCGCGGAACGGCTCGGCGCCTGCCTGGTCCTGCTGCTGCGCGCCGGCCCGGACGGCGCGCCGCGAAAGCCGCAGGCCGCAAGAGGCGAGCGCTAGACCCTGCCGGCCCGTGGCGCGGCGGGCGGCAGAGCACGTTGGAAATCCGTCATCCAGCGGCTTGCCAAAGCCTGAGACATGCGGGTAGAAGGACCCGTCGTCGCCGCCCTGCTTTGCCGGCCGGCGCGCAAAACGGTGCCAGACAGTCCGGCAATTGCTTGAAACTGCAGGGCATTCCGTTGGGGAATGGTGTAACGGTAGCACAACAGACTCTGACTCTGTTTGTCTTGGTTCGAATCCAGGTTCCCCAGCCAGCTTGATCACTGCCGCGACGGCCTGAAGCACGACAGCCTCATCCTCGTGATCTGAGAAGCATCGGGGTCGTTTTTGCCTCGGGCACGAGATCCATCTTCAAGGCGCGGACACGCTGCGGCCTCCACCACCCCTTCGGCACGCGTCCCTCGCGTTAACGTCTGCTCATTGCGAATCGGCGAGAACGGAACAACCATTGCGGGCAATGGACCGGTTCTGTGGAGGAAAACACTTGCAAAGCAGCGTCGGCTCCCGTGCCTTCCAGAACGCAAGGCTGCAAAAGCGGGCCAAGAAACAGGCGGACGTGCTGTTGCCGGCGGCGGTCAAGGCCTACCGCGAAGGCCGGCATCCGGAGGCTCAGGCCCTGTGCCGGCAGATCCTGCAGGACCTGCCGCAGCATTTCGGCGCTCTGCATCTGCTCGGCGTGTCCGAACGGGACTGCGGCCGTTTCGACCAAGCCGTGCTCGTCCTGGCACGCGCGATCGAGGTCGACCCGCGCTCGGCCGAAGCCCAGTCCGATCTCGGCCTGTCGCTGTTCCGGCTCGGCCGCTACGACGAGGCTCGCACCCGTTACGAACGCGCCATCGGACTCCAGCCGAACTTCCCGACTGCGCTCACCAATCTCGGCAATGCGCTGATGAGCCTGTCGCGTTTCGACGAGGCGATATCAGCGCACGACCGCGCCATCGCGCTGAAGCCCGGCTATGCCGACGCCCACGCCAATCGCGGGATGGCGCTACTGCTCACGGGCCGGTACGAAGACGCCGGTCAGAGCTTCGATCGCGCGCTCGCGCTGCAGCCGCGGCTGCTGACGGCCCTGTTCGGCAAGGGCCTGGTCAGCATGAACCTGCGGAACTTCGATACTGCAGTGGCCGCGCTGACGTCGGCGCTGGCGATCAATCCGACTGCGGCCCCTGCCCTCGCCCAGCGCGGGCGAGCCTATCAGGAGCAGGGCAAGTTCGACGAGGCGGAAGCCGATTTTGACGCGGCATTGGCCCTCGAACCGCTGCTGGAAGACGCCCTGCGCGGCAAGGCCACGGTTTCGCTCGTCCGCGGCAACATCGCCCTGGCGACCTCGCTCATCGACAAGATGCTGGCGCAGAACCCGAAGCAGGAGAGCGCCTGGACCCTGCTCGGGGTCTGCTCCGCGATGCAAGGCGACATCGCCACGGCGATTGCGGACTACGACCGCGCGCTCGCGATCAACCCGGACTACGAGGACGCGATCACCAAGAAGATCTTCGCGCTGGATTTCCTGCCCGACGTCGGGGTCGAACGTCTCCAGGCAGAACGGAGACACTGGTGGGAGGCGATCGGCGCGCGGTTGCCACGTCTGCCGCTCGGCGAGCGGAATCTGGACCCGGACCGGCGCCTTGTCGTCGGCTACGTGTCGTCCGATTTCCGCGAGCATTCGGCGGCGCTCGGCTTCCTGCCGATCCTTCGCCATCACGATCGGGCCAGGTTCGAAATCGTTGCCTATTCGTGTTCACCGACGAGGGACGCCAAGACCGAGCTGTGCCGTTCGCTGGTCGATCGCTGGGTCGAGGCCTGGCAGTTGATCGACGACAAGCTCGCCGAGCAGATCCGGGCCGACAAGATCGACATCCTCGTCGACCTCTCGGGACATTCCGCCGGCCACCGGCTCACGCTGTTTGCGCGCAAGCCTGCCCCGATCCAGGTCTCGGCCGTCGGCAGCGTCACTGGCACCGGATTGCCCGTGATGGATTATCTGCTGGCCGATGCGGTGACGATTCCGGCCGCGGTCCGGCATCTGTTTGCCGAAAAGATCTACGATCTGCCGTCGCTGATCACGATCGAACCGCCGCCTCCAATTCCGCCGTCGCCGCTGCCGATGCTTCGCAACGGCCACGTCACCTTCGGCTCGTTCAATCGCGCCGACAAGTTTTCGGAGCCGACTCTGGCTCTATGGTCGAAGCTGATGGCTGCGACGCCGGGCTCGATGATCGTCGTCAAGAACCATGCGATGAACGATCCCCTGCTGCGCGACGGCTTGATCGCCCGCTTCGTCGCCCACGGCATCGCCGCGGAACGCGTCCGTTGCGTCGGAAAGACGTCGCGCGAGGAGCATCTTGCGACGTTCGCCGATATCGACATCGCACTCGATCCGTTCCCGCAAAACGGCGGCATCTCGACGTGGGAGGCACTGCAGATGGGCGTGCCTGTCGTCACCAAGCTCGGCAGCACCCCCTCGGCACGGGCGGGCGGCGCGATCGTCAAGGCAGTCGGCCTCGACGCGTGGGTCGCCGATGACGACGAAGGCTATCTCGCGACAGCGCTGAAATTCTGCTCGCGGCCCGGCGAGCTTGCCGCGCTCCGTGCCGAGCTGCCCGCCAGGGTGTTGAATTCAGCCGCCGGAAACGGCGCGCTCTACACGCAGCATGTGGAACAGGGATACCGGACGTTCTGGCGTGACTATTGCGCACGAGCGACGACCGGCTAGCGCTTGAATCAGCGTCCGGCCGGCACAGCGTCGCGCCCGTGCGCCATTCGACCCATGCCGACGCTTGCGATGCATCGACGACGCAGTCCCGCCGGTCCATCGTCGGCTCGCCGGCACGATCCTGCCAGCGTGCGCCCGATCACGGAATTAACCCGTCATTCACCACGATCCTCATCCGGCCGGAACGATGCAATTTGCTTCAAATTGTCTGGCCAGGGAGACGGGACATGACCAAGCTGATGGACCTCGACGATCAGATCGAGCGGGCCGAGCGGCTCGAGCGGAGCATCACCGACGCGCTGACGATCGAGCGGCTGCGCCAATTCGCGGCCGGGTGCCGGCGCGAGCGCGAGCGGCTGTCGCAGCACCAGCAGCGCGCGGCCTGAGCAGGCGCGACGACCTGCAACGCAGCCGTGGTCAACGGGCTGCCCGCGACGGAGCTCGGCGAGCGCACGCTGTCACGAGCAGGTCGTCACCATGTTGGTGCAGAGCTGCCGGGTCCAGCCGATGCCCTTCTTGACGCGGATCTTGGCGAAGTCGCCGAAGCAGCCGAGCAGCTCGACCGCCTGGTCACCGCTCGCATGCGGGTCAAGCTTCGCGCTCGACGTGGCGTGATCGCGGTAGATCGCCGCGCCGTTCTGCAGGCCGCTGGCGCCGACGATGCTCCGATGCAGGAAGCCCCTGCCCTGAAAGATCACGGTCTCCTTGCCCTGATCGACGTCGTTCAGCATGGCCCGGTCGATCTCGAACCAGTCGCCTTGCTGCGCGACGAGATGCACGACGATCCAGCCATCGCCGGTCGGATTTTTCAGGACCTTGACGATGCTGCCGCCAGGCTCGGCACGGACATTGGCACCATTCGGATCGCGGTCGGTGACGTCGGCCTCGACGTTGCAGGCTTCGCGATGCGGCGCCTGCGCAGTGGCAATGCCCGGCGCGATGAGCATTGCGGTCAGCAGCAGAATTCTCGTCAGCATTGAACGGTCACCGGCCTCCGATCCGTCCCGCATTGGTCGCGCGGCCGACGCCGCGGTTCAACACCGAGCAAATGGCGGCGACCAGCCGAGCTCACGGCGACCGCCGATCAAGTCTATCCCGAGGACATCATCGAGATGCTCGGGCATGCGGAGGTCTGGTGAGAGGCGCTACAGCCGACCGCCCGCGAGTGCGGCGGCGCGCGGCCGGCCGACGTCGTCCAGCGCCTGCGGCATCGGCGAGACCGGAAACACCGCGTTGATCTGGCCCGTCCCCGATGAGGGGAAGAACGGCGTCACCACCTCGACGCCGCGGTCGTAGTGGTTCCAGCCGAGCGCGCCCAGCAGCATGGCGGTATCGTGCATGAAGCCCTCGCCATGTCCCTTGCTGGCATATTCCGGCAGCATGTCGCAGAAATCCGGCCACTCGCCGTGCTCCCACATCTGGATCACCTCGTGGTCGAGCCGCTCCAGGAACGGGCTGAACATCCGGTCGCGATACTCGTCGGCGGTGCCGTTCTGGGCAAAGCGATGGCTCAGCGAGCCCGAGGCGAAGAAGGCCACCGTGCCGTCGTAATGATCCTCGACCGCGCGGCGGAACGCCCAGCCGAGCTTGGCGCTGTCGGCCAGATAGTGCGAGGTGCACAGCGCCGAGACGGAGACGACCTTGAAGTGGCGGTCGGGGTTCATGTAGCGCATCGGCACCAAGGTGCCGTATTCCAGCGCCAGCGACGTCGCATCGTGGGCCATGGTGGCGACGCCATGGGCGTTGGCGCCCTCGGCGAGGATGTGGCCCAGCTCCGGGTTGCCGTCGTATTCATAGGTCATGTTGGCGATGAAGTGCGGCAGCTCGTTCGAGGTGTAGAGCCCCTCGAAATGCGGCGCGCAATTGATGTGGTAGCCGGCATTGACCAGCCAATGGGTGTCGAACACGACGATGGTGTCGACGCCGGCCTCGCGGCAGCGCCGGCCGATCTCGATATGACCGTCGATCGCCGACTGTCGCTTGCCCTTGGCCGGACCATCCAGCTCGCTGAGATACATCGACGGCACGTGCGTGATCTTGGCCGCCAGTGCGAGCTTGCCCATCCTCTCGTCTCCCTTCCGGTCGCTCCCCCGGCCGGCATCGCCGACCTTTGCTTGAAAGGCAGATTACCCCTGCAGCTCCGCGAAAAAAAGGGCCGCACGCGCGGCCCTTCCTTGGCGTCCGATCCATCGTCTGTCCCATGATCATGGGACGGAAAGCCACGAGATGCGGTCACGCCGCCTTGATGTCGATGGTCTTGGCGGCCTTCTGTACCTCGGGCTTCTTCGGCAGGGTGACCTTGAGCACGCCCTGCTTGAACACGGCCTCGATCTTGTCGGTGTCGACGCCGTCGGGGATCTGGAAGGAGCGTTCGAACGAGCCGAAGCTGCGCTCACGGACGTAATAGTCCTTCTTCTTCTCCTCCTTGTCCTCCTGCTTCTCGCCCTTGATCGAGAGCACGCCGCTCGCAACCTTCACCTCGACGTTCTTCTCGTCGAGGCCGGGCAGCTCAGCGGTGACCTCATAGGCATTGTCGTGCTCGGCGACGTCGACCGCCGGCGCCACGGCAAAGGACCGTGCGCGGGCCAGGCCCGGCAGTTGGTCGAACAACGACGGCGTGCGCCAGATCCCGCCATGGAAGTCCTCGAACACGCGATCGATCTCGCGGCGCAGGTTCTCGAACGGCCGCCACCCCTGCATGGATGGCGCACCTGCCTTCTCGGTGTTGACGGGCAGCTTGGTAGGTTCAGCCATAACATCATCCTCCTGCTTCACGCGAGGATCGGGTCCGCAACGGCATGGGCGCGACCGATTTCGTTGATCGGCCGGCATCCGCTCCCTCGCGCTTGACGAGAAAAATATAGCCGGCACGCCCGGGTTCCAGATTGATTGCGATCAAATCGCTGAGCGGCTGGACGGGTTCGGATCGGCGCGGCAGCCCCTCCAGATCTCTTTCGGTGCCGCGGCCTCCACAGCCGAAGAGCCGTACAGGAAGAGCCTTGGAGATGGTGAACCGGACGTTAACCCGGACGGTTCGCGCGACGCCTGAGGAAAGGATGCAGAAAGCCTTACGGTGCAAGGTCTTAGGCCCGATTGAGGAGGTGCGATCGCAACGCCCCGCGGGACCCTCCGACCGCCGGGCTGGGCGGCCGGCGCGTTCACAAACATTGCCCGCTTAACAAATTTTCCAGTCCCAGCAGAGAAGGTGTCAACTCAACAATTCACCACAGGTTTCATGACCGTGACATCCTTCGGACGCGTGATCTCGGTGCGGGGCTCCCAGGCCCGCGTCGGCATTCTGTCGACACAGCAGATGAACGTCTCCGATATCCGCGCGACAGTCGGCCGTTTCATCAGCATTCGCTGCCCGAGCGCCACGATCATTGCGATCATCACCGAGGTGACCAGCGAGGACCTCTCGCGTGCCAGCGAATACGTCGCGACGGCTTCGGTAGACCTGCTCGGCGAGATTCTCGGGCCGGCCGAACGGCCCAAGTTCCAGCGCGGCGTCACCCACTACCCGACCATCGGCGACGCCGTCGACATGATCACCAGCGAGGAGCTGCGCACGATCTACACGCCGACCGCCGGCGACCACATCGACATCGGCGCGCTGCAGCAGGACACCTCCGTACGCGCCTGTGTCAATGTCGAGGAAATGCTGTCGAAGCACTTCGCTGTGCTCGGTTCGACCGGCGTCGGCAAATCGACCGGCGTGTCGCTGCTGCTCAACGAGATCCTGAAGGCGCGGCCGAACCTGCGTATCTTCCTGCTCGACGTCCACAACGAATATGGCCGCTGCTTTGGTGAAAAGGCGCTGGTGCTGAACCCGCGCAACCTGAAGCTGCCGTTCTGGCTGTTCAATTTCGAGGAGATCGTCGACGTCCTGTTCGGCGGCCGACCGGGCGTGCCGGAAGAGCTCGACATCCTGGCAGAAGTGATCCCGCTGGCGAAGGGCATCTACACCCAATACCAGAACACGGACCGCATCGGGCTCAAGCGCATCGACCCGAAGACCGTCGGCTACACCGTCGATACGCCGGTGCCCTACCGCCTCGTCGACCTGATCAACCTGATCGACGAGCGCATGGGCAAGCTCGAGAACCGCTCCTCGCGCATCATCTATCACAAGCTGATCTCGCGGATCGAGACGGTACGCAACGACCCGCGCTACGCCTTCATGTTCGACAACGCCAATGTCGGCGGCGACACCATGGCCGAGGTCATCAGCCACCTGTTCCGCCTGCCGGCCAACGGCCGGCCGATGACGGTCATGCAGCTCGCCGGCTTCCCGGCCGAGGTGGTCGATTCCGTGGTCTCGGTCGTGTGCCGCATGGCGTTCGATTTCGGCCTGTGGAGCGACGGCGTCTCGCCGCTGCTGTTCGTCTGCGAGGAAGCGCACCGCTACGCCTCGGCCGACCGCTCGATCGGCTTCGGCCCGACCCGCAAGGCGATCTCGCGCATCGCCAAGGAAGGCCGGAAATACGGCGTCTATCTCGGCCTGATCACCCAGCGGCCGGCCGAGCTCGACGCCACCATCATCTCCCAGTGCAACACGCTGTTCACGATGCGGCTCGCCAACGAGCGCGACCAGTCGCTGCTGCGTTCGGCGGTGTCGGATGCCGCCGCCAACCTGCTCTCCTTCGTTCCCTCGCTCGGCACCCGCGAGGTGCTGGCGTTCGGCGAAGGCGTCGCGCTGCCGACCCGGCTGCGCTTCAAGGAGGTGCCGCTGCATCAATTGCCGCGCAGCGAGGCGACGATCGCCACCGTCCGCTCGGTGAATGCCGGACATGACATGCATTTCGTCAGTGCCGTGCTGGAGCGCTGGCGCGGAGCGACCTCGAGCCGGGACGCGTCGAGCGGCGACAGCGGCGCCGGCAACCTCGGAGATCGCGGCAGCCTGTCCGCCTCGCTGGACGCGCCAATGCTGCAGCCGTCGATGGGTCTCGACCCGGACCGCTTCTCCCTGCTGAAGAAGCCGCTGCGCTAAAGCCGGCGGCGGCCCCTCTTTAATCCCGACCGACGACGGCTGCCGAGGAGGCGTTGCGGGCGCTCCACCACTGGCGGGTGATGGACCGAGCTGGCCCGTTGCGCCTGCGCCGCGATCGACTAAGGTTCGCCCCCTGCCACGCATGCCGGACCCGTTGCCATGACCCAGCCCGCCATCAGCCGCTTCCCCGTCCCCGCAATCGATGCGCTGCCGGACGACATCCGCAGCCGGCTGCTCGGCGTGCAGGAGAAGAGCGGCTTCGTGCCCAACGTGTTCCTGACACTTGCGCACCGGCCGGACGAGTTCCGCGCGTTCTTTGCGTATCACGACGCGCTGATGGAGAAGGACGGCGGGCTGACCAAGGCCGAGCGCGAGATGATCGTGGTCGCGACCTCGAGCGCCAACCAGTGCCAATATTGCGTGATCGCGCACGGCGCGATCCTGCGCATCCGCGCCAAGAATCCCCTGATCGCCGACCAGATCGCGATCAACTACCGCAAGGCCGACATCACGCCACGGCAGCGGGCGATGCTCGATTTCGCGATGAAGGTGGCGCTCGAGGCGCAAACGGTCGGGGATGCCGATTTCAAGGCGCTGGCCGGCCACGGCTTCGGCGACGACGATATCTGGGACATCGCCGCGATCGCGGCGTTCTTCGCGCTGTCGAACCGGATCGCGAATGTCACGGGCATGCGGCCCAACGACGAGTTCTACCTGATGGGGCGGCTGCCGAAGACCAAGTGAGACGATCAGTCGTCCGACGCCGGCCCGCACCAGCCCGGCAGATAGACCGCGTCGTGGCTCTTTGCGGCCGCCAGCGCGTGCTCCATGGCGGCGGCGAAATGGGTCTCGACCGTCTTGCGCTTGACCTTGCGGCGCAGGAAGTCGGCCCATAGGAACTCGCTGAACGGCGTCGTGTCCTTGGCAAAGCCGCCGGCGCGGCGCAGTTCGCCGGCCAGGCTGCGGAACGGATCGTCCTTCAGATTCGCGACGGACTTCGGCAGGTCCTTGAAATGCCGCCGCACGCCCTTGGCGTCGTAAGGATAGACCCAGCGCTTGTTGTCCATCACGCCCCAGAACGCCTCGCGATCAACCATCGAGAGGTCGCCGATCACCGTGACCAGCACGTCCTTGACGCCCTCGTCATGGAGCGCGCGGGCGAGGTGATGGTGGTCGACGACGTAGTGCCGCTCATCGGGACCAAGCACCACCGGGATCATGTGCTTGCCGAGCAGCTCGGCCTGCTTCTTCTTCGACTTGTGCTCGCGCCAGCGCTCGCGTTTCTCCTTCACCTCGCGCATGCCCACGGTCATCTGCGTCGGGCGCAGGGACAGGATCGGCACGGGATGAAGCAGCGGCTCGCGGGTATTGGCCATGGCTGGGCTCCGGGGGATGATCAGCATTATGCCACGCCTGCCGAGCCGTTCCAGCGCATCTGCCCGTAGCTGCGACGCCGTTCGGACCGGCCGCGGCAGGTTCCAATCACCCGCGGAGCGGGCGCCGATTGGATGCATCCGAGGAGCGAGATGCTTTGCTGATGCAGCTCAATTATGGCAAAGTTTCTTTGTGAGAGGTCGGGCCTGCGTGCTAGAAAGGACCATCGGAGTCGAGGCATGAAGTCCCAGCGCCCCATTGCAGCGGAGGAAGAGCATCGCGTGGTGCCGTTCCGGCCGCGCAGCAGTCCGGTGCGGCGCGTCACCGAGGGCGGCAGTCCGCCGATTCAGCTGCATCGGGGCGAGCGGCCGACACTCGATCTCTCCCGGTATGAGCAGCCCCGCGAGGAGCCCGATGACTTCCGTCACCGCATCCTGGCCAACATCGCCGCCATCGCCTTCACGGTCGCGTTGACCGCGATCGGCATCTGGCTGGCGATGAGCATTGCCGACCTGCGCAAGACCCAGGACTGCCTGCTGACCGGACGGCGCGACTGCGCCCGCATCATCACCGAGACCTACACGCCCTGATCCCCCTGCTGGACGCGGCTGCCGCGGCCGACGGGGCATCACAATCCCGCCACAACCGCCGTGTCCGGCTCCATTGAACTCACCGCGTCGCTCCGATATACGGGCACACGACTCCCGGGCGACGGGGGTAGAAGGGCTCGCATCAGACGGCCCCGGGGGCGCGGTGTCCTCCCGTCGCCACCTACCGGATTAGCTCCAAAATATCAAAGGCTTAGTGATGTCCTCAACATTCGATCAGGTCGCCACGATCATCGCTGAAACCTGCGACATCCCGCGCGACACGATCACGCCGGATAGCCATGCCATCGACGATCTGGGCATCGACAGCCTCGATTTCCTCGACATCGCATTTGCGATCGACAAGGCCTTCGGGATCAAGCTGCCGCTCGAGAAGTGGACGCAGGAAGTCAACGACGGCAAAGCCAGCACCGAGCAGTATTTCGTGCTGAAGAACCTGTGCGCCCGCATCGACGAGCTGGTCGCCGCCAAGGGCGCGTGAGCGCCCGCCATGCAGATCGAATACTTCCTGCTCATCGACCGCATTCTCGATCTTCGGCTGGACGAGAAGACCATCACCGTCGAAGCCAAGGTCCCCACCGAAAGCACGATCTTCGAAGGACATTTCCCGGGCTATCCGATCATGCCCGGCGTTCTCCTGATCGAATCGATGGCGCAGACATCGGGCTGGCTGCTGCTCGCGCTGATGAAGTTCGAGCGGATGCCGTTCCTTGCCGCAGTCAAGGAGGCCAAGATGCGCGGCTTCGTGTCGCCGGGCGAGGTGCTGACCGTCGAGGCCAACGTGCTGCACGAGGGCTCCGGTTACGCCATGACCGAAGCGCGCGTGAAGGTCGGTGGCAAACTGCGTTCGAATGCGACCATCACTTTCAGTCACGTCCCCTTCCCCAATCCGGAGCTGCGCGGGCACATGGACGCCGTCGCCGAGCGCGTCGGCTTTCCGCAACAGGTCCTGCAGCGATGAGTGAGACGACAGCCGTGACCTCCGAACCCGTCGAAGTCTGGATCACCGGTATCGGTCTTGCGACCTCGCTTGGCGAGGGACTCGATGCGAACTGGGACGCCCTCAACTCCGGCCGGATCAACGTCGATGAGCAGGGTTTCGCGCCCTACATCGTGCATCCCTGGGCCAAGGTGAATCTGGAAGCGCAGATCCCGAAGAAGGAGCAGCGCCAGATGGAGGCGTGGCAGCGCATCGGCACCTATGCCGCCGGGCTTGCGCTGGATTCCGCCGGCCTCAAGGGCAACAAGGACATCCTGTCGCGGATGGACATGATCGTCGCCGCGGGCGGCGGTGAGCGCGACATCTCCGTCGACACCGCGATCCTCAACGCGGAAGCCCAGGGCAATTGCACGCCCGGCTTCCTGAACGATCGGCTGATGAGCGACCTGCGCCCGACCCTGTTCCTGGCGCAGTTGTCCAACCTGCTCGCCGGCAACATCGCGATCTCGCACGGCGTCTGCGGCACCTCGCGCACCTTCATGGGCGAGGAGGTTGCGGGCGTCGACGCGTTCAAGATCGCTTTGGCCCGCATCGCCGGCGGCCAGAGCGACATCGCGCTGGTCGGCGGCTCGCACAATGGCGAGCGCAAGGATCTGCTCGTGCTGTACGAGTTCGGCGACTACAATCTGAAGAACGAATTCAAGCCGGTCTGGTCCCGCAAGGACCATCCGGGCTTCGCGCTCGGATCGGCCGGCGCGTTCCTGGTGCTGGAATCCAGGCCGCATGCCGAGGCCCGCGGCGCCAAGCCGCTGGCCCGGCTCAGCAAGGTCGTCGCCGACCGCGCCCGCCGCAAGGAGGCAGGCGCGGTGACGGGAACGCTGGACCGTCTGTGGTCGGCGCTCGATGTCCACGGGGCCCCCGGCGCCATCATCACCGGCGCGACCGGCGCCGAGCCGGTGACGTCGGAGGAGCGCGCATTCCTCGACCATCACAAGGCGTTCGCGGTGCGCTCGAGCGGGACCCGCTTCGGCCATTCGATGGAGGCGCAGTTCGCGCTCGGTCTCGCGCTCGCTGCGCTCTCGATCTCGCGCGGCGCGCTGTTCGCGCCGGGTGACGCCTCGGGCGTGGAGACCGACATGAAGGATGCTCCGGCCCAGATCGTGGTGGTCGGCGCCGGCCACTACCGCGGCGAAGGCATGGCCTTGGTCGAAGCAGTCAAGTGAACGCGGCACGGCCTTAAGAAGACACGACGGGGGACATCATGAGTGTACGCGACAAGTTTGGACGCCCCATCGTGGTCGTGACCGGGATGGGCATCGTGACCTCCCTTGGGGCCGGCAAGTCCGATAACTGGAACAAGCTCGTGGCCGGCGAGTCCGGAATCCGCACCATCACGCGGTTTCCGATCGACGGCCTGAAGACGACCATGGCCGGCACGGTCGATTTCGTCCCCGTGGCGCCGTTCACGTCGACGGGACTGTCCGAGCGGCTCGGTCACATGGCCGTCGAGGAAGCCATCGCGCAGGCTGGAATCGGCAGCAAGGGCGATTTTCCGGGCCCGCTGTTTCTCGCCGTGGCGCCGGTCGAGATCGAGTGGCCCCAGCGTCTGGAGCTCGCGCACGAGGTTGGCGGCACTCAGTTCACCTATGACGACCTGCTGAAGGTCTGCGGCGGCGGCAAGTTCGTCAACTATCACCACCGCTTCCTGTTCGGCTCGGTCGCCGATTCGCTGTCCGACACCTTCGGCACCAAGGGCTCGCCGATCTCGCTGTCGACCGCCTGCGCCTCCGGCGCGACCGCGATCCAGCTCGGCGTCGAAGCCATCCGACGCGGTGAGACTGACGTCGCGCTATGCGCCGCCACCGAAGGCTCGGTCAATCCGGAAGGGCTCGTGCGCTTCTCGCTGCTGTCGGCGCTGTCGACCCAGAACGACCCGCCGCAGGCCGCCTCCAAGCCGTTTTCCAAGAACCGCGATGGCTTCGTGATGGCCGAGGGCGCCGGCGCGCTGGTGCTGGAAAGCTACGACGCGGCCGTGGCGCGCGGCGCCAAGATCCTCGGCGTCGTCGCTGGCTGCGGCGAGCTGACCGACTCCTTCCACCGCACCCGTTCCTCGCCGGACGGCAAGCCGATCATCGGCTGCATCCGCAAGGCGCTCGCCGATGCCGGCATGGCCCCTGAGCAGATCGACCATATCAATGCCCACGGCACCGCCACGCCCGAGAACGACAAGATGGAATATGTCGGCGTCTCCGCCGTGTTCGGCGAGCACACCAGCAAGATTCCAGTGTCGTCGAACAAGTCGATGGTCGGCCACACGATCTCGGCAGCCGGCGCGGTCGAGGCGATCTTCTCGCTGCAGACGCTCGAGCATCAGCGCATTCCGCCGACCATCAACTACGACATTCCGGATCCCGCGATCCTGTTCGACGTCGTCGGCAACAAGGCCCGCGATGCGCGTGTCACCACCGTGATGTCGAATTCGTTCGGCTTCGGCGGCCAGAACGCCTCGCTGATCCTGACGCGCGAACCGGCCTGATCCGCCGCTGCCATCGATGAGTCTCCTGCCCCTCCGGACCAAGCTCGTGATCCGCCGAGCCGTGAAGTCGGCCGGGGCTTCCGCCGTCGGCGCGCTGACGGTCGGAATGCTCAGGACCACGCGCTATTTCGACCCGCAGAAGACGGCCGACCGCTTCGCGCGCATTGCGCAGATGATCGGGCCACGCCTGCGCGAGCAGCGCATTGGTCGCGACAATCTCACCGCGGCCTTCCCGGAGAAATCGCCCGAGGAGATCGAGAGAATCCTCGCCGGCGTGTGGGACAATCTCGGCCGCGTCGGCGCCGAGTTCGCCCATCTCGACAAGATCTGGGATTACGACGAGGCGCATCCCGAGCGCAGCCGGATCGAGCTGTCGCCGCGCACCCATGAGCTGTTTCATCAGCTCCGTCTCGACGGCAAGCCAGCCCTGATCTTTGCCAGCCATCTCGCCAATTGGGAGATGCCGGCGCTGGCGGCGGTCGCCCATAAGCTCGATACGGCGATCCTTTATCGTCGACCCAACATCGCCGCCGCCGACCGCATCATCCAGGAGATACGGCAGGTCAAGATGGGCACACTGGTCCCGGCCGGCCGCGACGCCCCGCTGCGGCTGGCCCAGGCGCTCAAGAACGGCCAGCACGTTGCCATGCTGGTCGATCAGTACCTGACCGGCGGCGTCGAGGTGACGTTCTTCGGCCGGAAGACCCGCGCCAATCCGATGCTGGCCCGCCTCTTACGCCAGGTCGAATGCCCGGTGCATGGCGTGCGCATCATCCGCCTCCCCGGCAATCGCTTCCGCGCCGAAGTCTCGGAGGAAGTGACGCCGGTGCGGACGGCCGACGGACAGATCGACATCCAGGGCACGACGCAGGCGATCACCGACGTCGTCGAGAGTTGGGTCCGCGAATATCCCGAGCAATGGCTCTGGCTGCACCGGCGCTGGCGGTAGCTCGCGCCGTACCAAATTCCACCCCAAGGAAGCCGGTTGGCAGCATCCGATGCCGTCGACAGGCCCATCCGAAGAAAACTCTTACCTCCTACACGAACGCTCGCTACCTTGGCCGCCGATCCGACAGATGTTCGGAAGCTCCAGGGAGGACAAGCGCGAATGTTTTCGCATGTGATGATCGGCACCAACGACCTCGACAAGGCCAAGGCCTTCTACGACAAGCTGCTGGGGACGCTGGGCGTGCGCCCCGCCAGGGTCGACGGCCACCGCATTTTCTACATCACACCGACCGGCATCTTCTCGGTGTCGAAGCCGATCAACGGCCAGCCCGCGACCCCTGCCAATGGCGGCACCATCGGCTTTGCCTGCAGCTCGCCCGAACAGGCCGACGCCTGGCATGCGGCGGGGCTCGAAGCCGGCGGCACCACCTGCGAAAACCCGCCTGGTGTTCGTGAAGGTTCGGCCGGCAAGCTGTATCTCGCCTACCTGCGCGACCTCGACGGCAACAAGCTCTGCGCGATGCACCGGATGACGTGATCGATCTCAACCGATTTGTCAGATCAAACCAAGCGATCAAGTCTCGTCATTCCGGGGCGATGCGCAGCATCGAACCCGGAATCTCGAGATTCCGGGTCTGGTGCTTGCGCACCATCCCGGAATGACGGGAGTCATCACCTGCCCGTCTTCACCTTGGTCCAGAGCCGGTTGATGATCCGCTGCGTCGCCGGCTCACGTGCGGTGATGACGAACAGCTTCTTCAAGGTCGCGTCGTCCGGATAGATGTTCTTGTCGCCAAGGATCTTCGGGTCGATCAGCTTCTGGCTGGTGAGATTGCCGTTGGCATAGGACAGGAAGTCCGAGTTCTTCGCCGCGACCTCGGGGCGGTAGAGGTAGTTGATCAGCGCATAGGCTTCGGCGACGTGCTGGGCGTCGGCGGGAATGGCAAAATTGTCGAAGAACATCTGCGCGCCCTCTTTCGGGATCGCATAGCCGATCTCGATGCCGTTCTTCGCTTCCTGGGCACGGCTCCTCGCCTGCATGATATCGCCGGACCAACCGACGACGAGGCAGATCTCGCCGGTGGCGAGCGCGCTCAGATATTCCGACGAATGAAACTTGCGCACCGATGGTGCGACCTTGCCGACCACCTCGGCCGCCTTCTCCAGGTCGGCCTGCCTGGTCGAGTTCGGGTCGATGCCGAGATAGTTCAGCGCGGCCGGAAAGATGTCGTCGGCGGAATCCAGCATGTGGACTCCGCAATCCTTGAACTTGGCGAGATTCTCCGGCTTGAACACCATGTCCCAGCTGTCGATCCGCGCGCCGGGACCCAGGATCTTCTCGACCGCCTTGACGTTGTAGCCGATCCCGGTCGTGCCCCACATGTAGTTGACGGCGAACTGATTGCCGGGATCGTAGGTGGCGAGACGCTCGGTCACGACAGGCCAGGCATTGGCGAGATTCGGCAGCTTCGACTTGTCGAGCGGCTGGAAGATTTTTGCCTTGATCTGGCGCTGTAGGAAGTACGCCGTCGGCACCACGACGTCGTAGCCGGATTTGCCGGCGAGCAGCCGCGTCTCCAGGGTCTCGTTGGCGTCGAACGTGTCGTAGACCACCTTGATGCCGGTCTCCTTGGTGAAGTCGTCAAGGACACCGGGCGCCATGTAGTTCGACCAGTTGTAGAAGTTGACGACGCGCTCCTCGGCGCGCCCCGCCGGTACGGAAAGCGTCAACGCCGCGACGGCCAGCGCCAGAGCCGAACCCATGCAGCCGCGCGTCATCACTTGTCTCCTAGCGCCGGTGGATGGCGTCCGACAGGCGCTCCAGCGCCGTATCCAGGGTTGCGTCCTTCTTGGCAAAGCAGAACCGCACCACGGAGGTCACGGCATCCGTCTCGTAGAACGCCGACACCGGGATGGCGGCCACCTTGTAGTCGTGGACGATGCGGCGGCAGAACTGCTCGTCGGTCTCGTTGAGGCCGAGCGGCGAAAGGTCGACGGTCAGGAAGTAGGTTCCCTGCGCCTTCAGCACGGGAAAGCCCAGGCTTTCGAGACCGGCCGTGAGCCGGTCGCGGCTGCGCGCAAGCTCGCTGCGCATGTTGACGAAATAGTCGTCCGACTTGCCGAGGCCGTAGGCGACCGCGACCTGCAGGTTCGGCGCGGTCGTGAAGGTCAGGAATTGATGCACCTTGGCGGCCACGCGCAACAGATGCGGCGCGGCGCAGACGAAGCCGATTTTCCAGCCCGTCAACGAGAAGATCTTGCCTGCCGAGCCGACCTTGATGGTGCGGTCGCGCATCCCGGGAATCGCGATCAGCGGAATGTGCGCGCGGCCGTCGAACACGACGTGCTCCCAGACCTCGTCGCAGATCGCGACCGCGTCGAACTCCTGGCAGAAGCGTGCCAACAGCTCGAGGTCCTCGCGCGGGTAGACCACCGCGGCTGGGTTGAGCGGGTTGTTGAACAGCACCGCCTTGGTCTTTGGTGAGAACGCCTGCCGCAGCATCTCCTCCGAGAGCCGCCAATGCGGCGGCTCGAGGCGGACGAGGCGCGGAATGCCGCCGGCCTGGCGGATGATCGGCAGATAGGAATCATAGACCGGCTGAAAGCAGATCACCTCGTCGCCCGGCTCGACCACCGACAGGATCGCCGACGTCAGCGCTTCGGTGCCGCCGGAGGTGACCATGACCTCGCTCATCGGATCGAGATCGAGCTTGTGCCAGTGCTTGTAGTGCGCGGCGATGGCCTGGCGCAGCTCCGGCAGGCCCATCATCGACGGATACTGATTATAGCCGTTGAGGACCGCGTCGGCTGCGGCGCGGCGGATATCCTCCGGGCCCGGATCGTCGGGAAAGCCCTGCCCCAGATTGATGGCGTCGTTGTCGCGCGCGAGCTGCGACATCTGCTCGAAAATGGTGACGGGCAGGTCGGCGAAGACCTTGTTCTGCGAGATCATGATCGCCTGTCAGCCGCCGGTCCTGGTCGGCAG
Source organism: Bradyrhizobium sp. HKCCYLRH1030 (assembly GCF_051168395.1). NCBI lineage: Bacteria > Pseudomonadati > Pseudomonadota > Alphaproteobacteria > Hyphomicrobiales > Nitrobacteraceae > Bradyrhizobium > Bradyrhizobium sp. HKCCYLRH1030. The sequence goes on from NZ_JBNPUY010000001.1 coordinate 1,026,055, forward strand.
GCCGGCCGCCTTCCAGCCGAGCATACCGCCCTGGAGATGCTTGTCGTAGGGCAGCCCGGCGGCCTGCGCGGCGAGCGATGCCGTCACCGAGCGCTTGCCGGAGCGGCAGGCGAACACGACGTCCTTGCCTTGGGGATCCGGGATCAGCTTCGGGTCGAAGCCCGACAGCGGAACGACGACGCCGTCGGGATAGGCTTCCGCGGAAACTTCATTCGGCTCGCGCACGTCAACCAGAAGAATTCGCCCTTCCGCGATCCCCTGGGCCACGTCCTGCGGGGTCAAATCGTGCACAACAGCCACGCCCATCCTCCAAGCCTTCAGCGGGGCCGTATCGGCCCTGATCCGGCCGCCAAACTCACCCCAGACGCTGCGAAAATCAAGCGCTTCGGCACGCTGACGGGATGGGTCTCGAGCTCAGATCGTAACCTGGGTGCCGACCTCCACCACCCGCCCGCTCGGGATCTGGAAATAGTCGGTCGCATCGTTGGCGGAGCGGCTCATCGAGATGAACAGGTGATCCTGCCAGCGCGGCATGCCTGAATGCGCAGCCGGCTTCAGCGTACGGCGCGACAGGAAGAACGAGGTCGACATGATGTCGAACTGCCAGCCGAGCTTGCGCGCGATCGCCAGGGCGCGCGGCACGTTGGGCGATTCCATGAAGCCGAAGCGCAACGTCACCTTGGAAAACGTCGGACTGATCTGCTCGAGGCGAACGCGTTCGGACGGCTCGATGCGCGGCGTCGGCGCGGTCTCGATCGTCAGGATCACGTTCTTTTCGTGCAGCACCTTGTAGTGCTTGAGGCTGTGCATCAGCGCGGTCGGCGCGCTCAAGGGATCGCTGGTCAGGAACACGGCCGTACCGGCCACCCGCTGCGGCGGACGCTTCTCAAGCATGGTCACGAGATCGGCGAGCGGGAATTCGAGCTTGCGCGACTTGTCGAACAAGAGCCGGCTGCCGCGCCGCCACGTGTACATCAGCGTCATCACGAAGCCGCCCAGCGCCAGCGGCACCCAGCCGCCTTCGAACACCTTCAGGAGGTTCGCCGCCAGGAAGGTCAGGTCCAGGAACAGGAACGGCGCAATCAGCGCGGCGGCCGCGAACGGCGACCACCGCCAGACCTTCCAGATCACGACGAAGCCCATCATGGCCGTCACGACCATGGTGCCGGTGACCGAGATGCCGTAGGCCGAGGCCAGCGCGCTGGACGACTTGAACATCAGCACGAGCAGCATGACCGAGATCAGCAGCAGCTTGTTGATGCGCGGAATGTAGATCTGGCCCGAATGCGCTTCGGAGGTGTGACGGATCTCGAAGCGCGGCAGCAGGCCGAGCTGGATCGCCTGCCGGGTCAGCGAATAGGCACCGGTGATGACGGCCTGGCTCGCGATGACGGTCGCCATGGTGGCGAGCGCGACCATCGGGATCAGCGCCCAATCCGGGAACATCAGGAAGAACGGGTTCTCGATCGCCTTCGCGTCGGCGATCACCAGCGCCCCCTGCCCCAGATAGTTGAGCGCCAGCGACGGCAGCACGATGAACAGCCAGGCGGTCTGGATCGGCCGCTTGCCGAAATGGCCGAGGTCGGCATACAGCGCCTCGGCGCCGGTGACGGCAAGGAACACCGCGCCGAGCGTGATGAAGCCGATGATCCCGTGATGCAGCATGAACGACACGGCATGCAGCGGGTTGATCGCCCACAGCACCTCCGGATGGTGCAGGATCGGCGGCAACGCCGCGATCCCGATCACCAGGAACCAGATCAGCATGATCGGGCCGAAGAACGCCGCCACCTTGGCCGTGCCGCGCACCTGGACCGCGAACAGCATGACCAGGATGATGACCGTGAGCGGCACGACGTAGGGATCGAACGCCGCCGTCACCAGCTTGATGCCCTCGATCGCCGACAGGACGGACAGGGCCGGCGTGATCACCGCGTCGCCATAGAACAGCGCGCCGCTGACGATACCGAGCAGAACGATGACGCTGGCGCCGCGCGTGACCGCACGCTGGGCGAGCGCCATCAGCGCCAGGGTGCCGCCCTCGCCGTGGTTGTCGGCGCGCAGCAGGATCACGACGTATTTGAGGGTCACGACGACGATGAGAGCCCACAGGATGAGCGAGATCACCCCCATCACGGCGTGAGGCGCAGCTTCGCCGCTGCTGCTCGCAGCCATGACCGCTTCACGCAACGCGTACAGCGGGCTGGTGCCGATGTCGCCATAGACGACACCGATGCTTCCCAGTGTCAGCGCCGCGAAGCTCGCCGTGGAATGGGCGTTGCCATGCCCGTTGGTCGCCGGCGCTTCCGCGGGCGTAGCTGCGACGTCGACTGTCATGGGGTAGCCCCCTCGAGGACTCGTTAATGCTTCACTGCACAACGCGGCAGAGCGCGCGGCTTATAGCGGCAGCGCGTTGCGACGGACCTGTCGGGAATGCGCCTCAGCCATGCATTTAGGCATACATGAGACATCAGGGAAGACCAACCGATCAAATCGTTACCTGGGTACCCACCTCGACGACCCGGCCCGTGGGAATCTGGAAATAGTCCGTGGCGTCGTTGGCCGACCGGCTCAGACCAATGAAGAGATGGTCCTGCCAGGTCGGCATGCCCGACTGGGACGATGGCTTCAACGAGCGGCGCGAGACGAAGAACGACGTGGACATGATGTCGAACTGCCAGCCGAGCTTGCGCGCCACCGCGAGCGCGCGCGGCACGTTCGGGGATTCCATGAATCCGAAGCGCAGCCGCACCTTGGAAAACTTCTCGCTGATCTTCTCCATGCGCACGCGCTCCGAGACATCGACCCGCGGCGTCTGTGCGGTCTCGATGGTCAGGATCACGTTGTGCTCGTGCAGCACCTTGTTGTGCTTGAGATTGTGCAGCAATGCGGTCGGCACCGAGGTCGGATCGCTCGTGAGAAACACCGCCGTGCCCTTGACGATGTGAGGAGGCCTCTTCTCCAGGCTGGTGATCAGGTCATCCAGCGGAACCTCGATCTTGCGCGTCTTGAGCACCAAGATCGCCGAACCACGCCGCCAGGTCCAGATCGTCACGACCATCGCGGCACCGAACAGCAGCGGAACCCAGGCTCCTTCGAGGAGCTTCAGCAGGTTGGCGCTGAAGAAGGTCATATCGACGATGACGAAGGGAGCGATCACGGCAGCCGCCACGGCCGCACGCAAGTTCCACAGCTTCCAGATCACCACGAAGCCCATGATGCCGTCGGCGACCATGGTGGTGGACACTGCGATGCCGTAGGCGGAGGCGAGATTGCTCGAGGTCCGGAACAGCAGGACCAGCAGCAGCACGCCGATCAGCAACAGCCGGTTGACCCGCGGCAGATAGATCTGGCCGGCATGGCTCTCCGACGTATAGCGCACCTCGAAACGCGGCAGCAGGCCGAGCTGGACCGCCTGGCTGACCAGCGAATAGGCGCCCGTGATCACGGCCTGGCTCGCGATGACAGTCGCGGCGGTGGCCAGCACCACCAGCGGCAGCAGCAACAGTTCAGGCACCATCCGGTAGAACGAATTCTCGATCGCGGCGGGATCGGACAGCACCAGGGCGCCCTGCCCGAAATAGTTGATCAGCAGCGCCGGAAGCACGAAGAACAGCCAGGCCGACTGGATCGGCTTGCGGCCGAAATGACCGAGATCTGCGTAGAGCGCCTCGCCGCCGGTGACCGCGAGGAACACCGCGCCCAGGGTGACCAGGCCGATCGTGCCGTGCGAGAGCAGGAACTGCACCGCATAATAGGGATTGATGGCCGCGAGCACGGAGGGGTCGTCGCGGATGTGGACCAGCCCCATCACGGCGAGGGCGGTGAACCACGTGACCATGACCGGGCCGAAGGCGGAGGCGACGCGCGCCGTCCCCTTGCTCTGGACCGCGAACAGCACGACCAGGATGAACACGGTCAGCGGCACGACATAATGCTCGAGCGCGGGCGCGGCGAGCTTGAGGCCTTCGACCGCCGACAACACCGAGATCGCCGGCGTGATCATCGAGTCTCCGATGAACATCGAAGCGCCGATCACGCCCAGCGACATCAGGAACAGGCTGCGCCGACCCAAAGCCCGCTGTCCGAGCGCCATCAGCGACAGCGTTCCGCCCTCGCCGTTATTGTCGGCGCGGAGCAGCAGCAGGACGTATTTGGCTGTCACCACGATGAACAGCGACCAGAGGATCAGCGAGAGCACGCCGAGCACGATGATCCGCGACACCGGGTGCCCCTGAGCAGCGCCGTGCGCGGCCTCGCGAAAGGCGTAGAGGGGCGAGGTGCCGATGTCTCCGAACACCACGCCGATGCTGCCTAGCGTCAGCCCCCAAAACCCCGACGTGCTCGCGGTGTCCTGTCCTTCGGTCGATGTCGCGCTGGCCGTCATGTGCTCGGAACGCATCTTCCCTGTTTGGCCCGGCGCGTGTGAACGTAGACCGTTCGCAGGTCAAGTCTCTACCGTAAGCAGACCTATGTTCCCAGCCCGCAACCAAACGGCACGGCTGACACAGATGTCGCATGCCGCATCGCGGCAAGTGCCTTTAGCCCAAGCATCCTGAGGCAGATGTCGGATCTGCCTCAGGCGAATCAAGTGGCTGCTGATGCTCTTCGTTGCCGTTCGCAGGCGCCCGTGCGGCAATATGATGCGGGAGGCAAAGCGTCCCGGCTACGGCTTCAGATCGGGCGGCAATGGCGGGTCTTCCCGCATCAAGGTGATCGTCACGCGGCGGTTGGCGGCCAGCGAGGGATCGTCCGGGAACAGTGGCTGGCTATCCGCCTTGCCGGAGACCGCGTAGATGTGGCTCGCCGGCAGCCCTTCCCGCTCCAGGATCTGGCGTACTGCGTTGGCGCGGTCCGCCGACAGGTCGAAACCATCATAATCGCTCCGGGCGGGAACGAAGCCGGCGGCCGTGTGCCCGGTGATCTGGACCCGAAGCGGTGTCGCCTTGAGCGGTGCGGCCAGCTTCTCGATCAGGCGTCGCGTGCGGTCGAAGGGCACCTTCGAGCCATCCGCGAACATCGACCGCCCGTCCTGGTCGACGATCTCCAGGTTGAGCCCCTGCTTGGTCTCTTCGAACATGATGTGCTTGGAGATCTCGGTCATCTCCGGCATGTCCTGCAGCGCCTGACGCAGCGAGGCAGACGCCAGCGCGAACTGGCGATCGATCTTCAGCTTGGCGCCATTGGTATGCTGGCGCTCCTCCTGCTCGGGGCTGGGCTCGCGCGCGGTCTCCTCCGGCGAGATGTGGGCGGCGTTCTTGAGCTTCGGCCGGGTCGGCAGGCCGTCGGATTCCACGATGCCCGAATAGCGCGACTCGGACTGCACGCCGAAGGCGTCGCGCATCGAGCCTGCGACGACTTTCAGCTTGTTGTTGTCCATGGTCGAGAACGCGACCAGCATCACGAAGAAGCTGACCAGAAGTCCCATCAGGTCGGCAAAGGTCACGAACCAGCCGTGACCGCCGCCATGCGCATCGCCCCTCTTCTTCTTGGCCATTGCCTACCCCACCCCGGATCGCCCCGCCGCAGCCGATCAGGCCGGCACGGGCTCGCCTTCGGCGTGGCGATGCTTCTCAGGCAGATAGGCCAGGAGCATTTCGCGGACCAGGGCGGGGCTCTTGGAGTCGCGGATCATCAGGATTCCGTCGATGATCAGCGTCCGGTTGGTTTCCTCGTCCAGCAGCTTGCCATGCAGCTTGTCGGCGATCGGCAGACAGATCAGGTTCGACACCAACGCGCCGTACAGGGTCGCGAGCAGCGCGGTCGCCATGAACGGGCCGAGCTTCGAGGGGTCGGTCATGTTGGCGAACATCTGCACCATGCCGATCAGCGTGCCGACCATGCCGAACGCCGGGGCGCAGTCGCCGATGGCGCGATAGATCTTGCTGCCTTCGTCGAGGTGCATCAGGAAATTGTCGCGGTCACGCTCGAGATTGTCGCGGATGAATTCGAGGTCGTAGCCGTCGGCCACGTAGCGGATTCCCTTGGCGAGGAACGGCTCGTCGGTCTCGACCTTTTCCAGGCCGACCGGGCCCTGCTTGCGCGCGATCTCGGCAATGCGGGCGAGCTCGTCGACGAGCTCGCGGGCCGACAGGCGGCTCATGGTGAAAGCGTACTTCATTCCAAGCGGAACGCCGTGCAGCATAACGCCCAGCGGGAAGCGAATCATGGTGGCTGCGATCGAACCGCCGAAGATGATGATTGCGGCGTGCTCGCTGACGAACATCTCGAGATCGCCGCCCAGCAGCATCATCGTCGCGATGACGATCACGCCAGCCACGAGCCCCGCACTCGTCATAATATCCATGAGTCAACTCCACCCGCGTACGCAAACCACGACCCTGCCGGACCGACGCGGTGCTTCTGGACCGCATGTCACGAGACTAGATGTCCGCCATTAAGGACGAGTTACTGAATTCGGTAGGCATAATGAAAGGTAAACAGCAGCGCCGCAGACCACGCCGACTCGCTCAAGCGGCTGAGGATCCGGACTTGAGCAGGTTCGCCGCGGCGAAGACGGCCGACTGATCGAATGATCGCTGCATCTTGTGGACCATCTCCAGCATCTGCGCCGGCTCCATCGTCGCCGATCCCACCTCGAGTTCGCGCGACAGGCGCGACAGCGCCGAGAAACCGAACGTCGCCGACGAGCTCTTGATCGAATGCGCCTCACGCCTCAGTTCGAGGCGATCCTCGAACTTGGCCGCAAGCGTGCCGAACTTTCCGGACGTATCGTCGAGGAACGTGCGCAGGACCTCCAGCGCATCCTCTTCGCCGAGCTCGGAGACCAGGATCTGATAGACGGATTCGTCGAATTGCACCCAGTCGGTCATGCGACAAGCCTTTCCTTGTGTGTAGCAGCGGCCGCGCGAAGCAGAGCGGCATTCAGTCGATCGCGCGTGACCGGCTTGGTCACGAAGTCGTTCATGCCGGCGTCCGTGCAAGCCAGATGATCCTGGCTGGTGGCGTTGGCCGTCAGGGCAACAATGTAGATGTCCTGGGCGGGCGGCGGCAGCGAGCGGATCATCCGCGTCGCCGTCAGCCCGTCCATCTCGGGCATCATCATGTCCATCAGCACGAGATCGTAGGCCTGCCTCTGCACGGCCGCGATCGCCTGGGTTCCGTTCTCGACGATGTCGTAGCGGTGACCGAGCTTGTCCAGGAGCTTCTTGATGACGAACTGATTGGTCAGATTGTCCTCGGCAACGAGGATCTTCAGCGGCTCGAGGCTGCCCGGACGTTCCTCGGCGATCGTCTCACCGACCGGCACGATGGTCGCCTCGGGCGCGCTCACCTGCTCGACGTCCGGCTGCGTCTGGACCTGGATCGAGAAGGTGAAGGTGCTTCCCTCCCCCACCTTGCTCTGCACCGTGATGTCGCCGCCCATGCAGGTGACGAGGCGCTTGCAGATTGCGAGCCCCAGACCGGTGCCGCCAAAGCGGCGCGAGATGGAATTGTCGACCTGCGAGAACTGCTTGAACAGCCGGCTGACGGCGTCTGCGGGAATGCCGACGCCGGTATCGGCGATCGAGAACACCAGCGTCAGGTGCGGCCCGGCAAGGTTCTCGGCACGGACATCGATATGGACGCCGCCCGATTCGGTGAATTTGAGCGCATTGCCGACCAGGTTGAACAGCACCTGGCGCAATCGCGCGGGATCGCCGACCACGTAGTTCGGCACTTCCGGCGCGATCGAGGTCGTCAGCTGCAGACCCTTTTCCTTGGCGCGGGACACCAGCAGCTCGGCGGTCGCCGTCACCGACCGGTGCAGGTCGAACTCGATGTGCTCGATCTCCAGACGATCGGCATCGAGCTTGGAGAAATCGAGGACGTCGTTGAGCAGCTGCAACAGATAGTCGGCCGACTCGCGCAAGGTGGTCGCGATCTTGCGCTGCTCCGGCGCGAGGTCCGCCGACAGCAAGAGATCGGCAAGGCCGATGACGCCGTTCATCGGCGTGCGTATCTCATGGCTCATCATCGCCAGGAATTCGGAGCGCGCCCGCGTACCTGCCTCGGCGGCATCACGCGAGGCGGCAAGCCCCGCCTGATAGCGCGCAATCAGGATCGTGATGATGCCGATGACCACCGTCAGCAACGCTCCGACCAGCAGATCACGATCGCGGTTGAGCTTGAAGGCGCTGAAGATCTCCTCGGAGGCCTGACCGACGATGACCACCAGCGGCAGATCCTTGATGCGCTGGAACGAGTAGATGCGCGTGACGCCGTCGATCAGACTTTTGAAGGTGTAGAAGCCGCTGCTTCCGTGCTGAATGGCGCTCATCACCGGGCTGCCGGCGAGCGAGGATCCGACGCCCCCCGGACCGGCCGAGGCCCGTGCGCGCACGATGCCGTCGAGACCGAGCAGTGTGACATTGCCCTTCTTGCCGAGATCGACCGAATTGTAGAAGCTCGACAGATATTCAGGGTCGAGCGAGACCACCACGACGCCGCCGAACGAACCGTCCGGCATGATGATGCGGCGGGTCAACTGGATCGACCATTTGTTGGAGACACGGCCGAAGATCGGCTTGCTGATGAAGAGAAAATCATCCTTGCCGTCGGCATGAACGCGGAAGTGCTCGCGGTCGCGCAGGTCGAGGCCCCGCATCTTCGGATCGATGTTGCTGGACAGCATGATGCCGTCCTTGCCGATCACGACGACCTGAAACGAGAAGTCGGACAGGAACTGGCTGTTCTTCGACCATAGCGACATGTCGAAGTTGTGCGGGTCCCTGGCATAGGAGTCGCGGACGTAGAGCAAGGTCTGATCTGCCGCGCGGATCGAGCGGATGATCTGCTCCTCGAACGCGCGGGCCAGATTGGCGCCGTTCTTAAGCGCCGACTGCTCGGTGCGCGTATACTCTTCAGAGATGGTGTAGAAGATGCCGGCCCACACCAGGGCGATCGCCGAGAGGCCGATCGCGGCGCTGCCGAAATGTCCGATCAGCCGAACCATCTTGTCGACGGTCCGGTCGAGCCGCCCGAACAACGGCCCGGATTTCGATATCAGCCTGCGCATGTCCTTCGCCCTCGGGCGACATGCCTATCGGGACAGGCTAGCCATCAGGTAAAGCTTGATGGATAAAATCTTCTCAACGAGCGACGGCCGCTTAACCTTCGGCGAATTCCGGCCTGTTTGCGGGTAATTCGTCACCGTGCGCGATATTTTCGGCGGAGGGTCAGCCGCCACCCCGTAGTCATCCGGATGCGGTTGCAGCGTCGCAGTTCGGCGAGCGCCCAGCGCAAGGCCGGCGGGCCGCACCGCCGCGCGGTACGGCTCGCCCATTGGGACCGGAGTGAAGCGACGCTCAATGAATCTCCGCCGACCGCTTCAAAGCGGCCTTGAGCTTCTCGAGCGAGAAATCCGCAGACCGCGCGATCTCCAGGATCGGCGTTTCACGGCGCGCGCACAACTCGGCCGCCTCGGGAAGCTTCGCCGCGATGTCGGCGGGGATGACGATCGCACCATGGCGATCGGAGTGGATCAGGTCGTCCGAGCGCACGGTCATCCCGGCGACGCGGACCTCGCCGCCGAAGCTCTCGGCATGCACCCACGCATGCGACGGACCGATCGAGCCCGCCAGTGCCTGGAAGCCGGCAGCCCATTGCGGGATGTCGCGGATCGATCCATCGGTGATCACGCCGAGGCAGCCGAGCGCCTTGTGGACGTTGCTCTGTACCTCGCCCCAGAATGCGCCGTAACCGATGTCGGGGCCATCGATATCCTGGATCACGACGATGCGGGGACCATGACCGGTGCCGACATATTCGTAGTAGTCGGTGCGTCGCCTCGCCTGCTCCTCCGCCGGCAATCCCGATTTGACGACGGACCGGATCGTCGCCGTCCGCGCGTAGCCGACCATGGGCGGCAGATCGGGGAACGGACACACCAGCGGCTTGGTCGTGTAGCCGATCAGGCGCCGCTCGGGCGCCACGATCTCCATCGCGTTGCAGATGGTCGGCGTATCGTAGCGCGCGAGCGCCTCGAGGACGAAAGCAGCGAGGGGCGCGGCGGCAGTGCTTGTCACGGGCGTTTTCTCCGGATGATGCGGACGGCATTCGCGGCCGTCCTTGGCCATCCGGTATAACTGAGGCGCCCAAGCCGGCAAAGCGCGCGCCGGGTCTTGGGCCCTGCGCTCAGTGCAGCCGTTCCGGCGGCCGCTGCCCCTGCTCCACCGCTGGCGCGCCGGTCGGCGCAAAAGCCGTCGTGGATGAAGACGAGGCGTGCGACGCCGCAGCCGCGGCACCAAGGACCGCGGCGTGCCGCGCCGCCTGGTGCCGATACAGCCGCCAGCCGAACGGAAGGCTCAGGATGTAGAGGATCGATCCGGCCGACAGGATGTGCCAGGGATAGACCACCAGCAGCGCCACGAAGAACACCACCGAGGCGAACACCGGCAGCACGAGTTCGGGCGAGACACGCATCCGCGTGGTCTTGCCGGAGAACACCGGCAGCCGCGACACCATCAGGAAGGCGATCAGCAGGGTGTAGAACGCCGTCACCAGCGCCGGCGGCCTCGGCAGGTCCAGGAACGCCAGATAGACGGGCAGCAGCACGGTGATGGCGCCGAGCGGTGCCGGCACGCCGGTGAAGAAATTGGCGGCGAAGGGCGGCTTGTTGGGATCGTCGATGCTGGCATTGAAGCGCGCCAGCCGCAGGCCGCCGCTGATGGCGTACATCATGGCGGCGATCCAGCCGCCGTCGCGCAGCTCATGGAGCTGCCAGAAATACAGGATCAGGCCCGGCGCCACGCCGAAATTGACGAAATCGGCCAGGCTGTCGAGCTCGGCGCCGAACTTCGACTGGCCCTTGATCATGCGGGCGATGCGGCCATCGATGCCGTCCAGGAAGGCGGCAAAGACGATGGCGCCGACCGCGAGCTCCATCCGTCCCTCGGTCGACAGCCGGATCGCGGTCAGGCCGGCGCAGATCGCCAGCAGGGTGATCATGTTCGGCACCAGCAGCCGCACCGGGATCGGGCGGAAACGGCGGCGGCGCAGTTCGGGAGAGTTCACGTCGAAGCTCATGATCACACCACGTGTGGTTTGGCCGGAACCTTGTGCCTGAACACAGCTCAAGGTCCCCTTAATGGGTCACCAGCGGGCAGCGACGGTTCACTGGCTCCGGAACGTCAGGCCGGGCACGGGGACGTCGAAATCGGCCAGGATCGTCTCGCCGGCAATGGCCGTCTGCCCCTCCGAGACCAGAACCTCCGTGCCGTCGGGGAGATAGACGTCGAGCCGCGAGCCGAAGCGGATCAGGCCGAAGCGCTCGCCAGCCCCAATGGTCTGCCCCTCGCGCACGAACGACACGATCCGGCGCGCCACGAGGCCTGCGATCTGGACCACGCCGATGCGGCCATGCGGCGTCGAGATCGCGAGCGAGTTGCGCTCGTTGTCCTCGCTCGCCTTGTCGAGCTCGGCATTGATGAAGGCGCCCGGACGGTAGGCGATCTTCTCGATCCGGCCGGCCACCGGGCTGCGGTTCACATGCACGTTGAACACGCTCATGAAGATCGAGACCCGCAGCAGCGGCCGGTCGCCGAGGCCAAGCTCGGCCGGCGGCAGGGCGCGCGTGATCATGGAGATGCGCCCGTCGGCCGGCGCCACCACCAGCCCTTCCCGCTGCGGCGTGACCCGGATCGGGTCGCGGAAGAACAGCGCGCACCAGACGGTGAGCAGCGTGCCGATCCAGCCGAGCGGGGTGAATATCCAGAACAGGATCAGGCTGACGAGGGCAAATCCCCCGATGAAAGGATAACCTTCCGGGTGGATCGGCGGGATCTGAGCGCGGATGGAATTGCTGATCGACATGGCCTGCTTCGTTGAGTGTTGTCGCTCTGACCTCAGAGCGGACCGCCGCCTTGACTAGGTCGATGGCCGGCGAAGGTCAAAATGAATCCTTAATGCATTCTTGAGTTCAGATCAGGGCGGTTCGCGGCATCATTCGGCGGCACTCGCCACCTGTCCGGTCCGATCGGGCCCGGCCGCGTCCGGCTCGCTCCGATCCGGCGGATTGCGGTTCGGCGCCCCCGCATCGTCGCCGATCTGCGCCAGTTTTTCGCGCGCCTCCTCGGCCTCGCGCTGTCGGTTCCACATGCCGGCATACAGCCCGCCTTTGGCCAGCAGCTCGGCATGAGTGCCGCGCTCGGCAATTCGCCCCCGGTCGAGCACGATGATCTCGTCGGCCGCCACGATGGTCGAAAGCCGGTGCGCGATCACGAGCGAGGTACGATTGCGCGACACTCCATCGAGCGCCTCCTGGATCTCGTGTTCGGTATGGCTGTCCAGCGCCGAGGTCGCCTCGTCCAGCACGAGGATGGGCGGCCCCTTCAGGATGGTGCGGGCAATCGCAACGCGCTGCTTCTCGCCACCGGAGAGCTTGAGGCCGCGCTCGCCCACCTGGGTCTCGTAGCCCTTCGGCGCCATCCGGATCAGACCGTCGATCTGGGCCAGCCTCGCTGCCTCCTCGACGGCGGCGTCGTCCGCATCCCAGCGTCCGTAGCGGATGTTGTAGCGGATGGTGTCATTGAACAGCACGGTATCCTGCGGGACCATCCCGATCTGGGCGCGCAGCGACACCTGGGTAACGTCGCGGATGTCCTGGCCGTCGATCAAGATGCGTCCGCCGGAGACGTCGTAGAGCCGAAACAGCAGCCGCGAGATGGTCGACTTGCCAGCACCGGACGGCCCCACGATCGCGACCGTCTTGCCCGCCGGCACCTCGAAGCTCAGCCCCTGCAGGATCGGCCGCTCCGGCTCATAGGCGAAGCGGACGTCGTCGAAGCGGACATTGCCAGAGGTGACCACCAAAGGCGTCGCTCCGGCCGCGTCCTTAACCTCGGCATCGCGCGTGAGCACGCCGAACATCTTCTCGATGTCGATGATCGCCTGCTTGATCTCGCGATAGACCATGCCCATGAAGTTCAGCGGCTGGTAGAGCTGGATCATCATGCTGTTGATCATGACGAAGTCGCCGACCGTGTTGCGTCCCTGACGCACGCCCTGGGCGCACATCAGCATGGCCACCGTCAGCCCGATCGTGAAGATCACGGCCTGCCCGGCGTTGAGCACCGCGAGCGAGGTATAGGTCTTCACGCTGGCCCGCTCGTAGCGCTCCATGGAACGGTCATAACGCTCGGCCTCGCGCGCCTCGGCGCCGAAATACTTCACTGTCTCGTAGTTGAGCAGCGAGTCGATGGCCTTGGTATTGGCATCCGTATCCGAGTCGTTCATGCGGCGCCGGATCTCGATGCGCCACTCGGTCGCAATGTAGGTGTAGTAGAGATAGGCCGCGACCATGGTGAGCGTGACCAGAACGTAGCGCCAGTCGAACTGCCACAGCAGCACCGCCGTCAGCAGCGAGACCTCGACGATGGTCGGGATCAGCTGCAGGATCACCATGCGCACGATGGTCTCGATCGCGTTGCGGCCGCGCTCGAGCACGCGGGTCAGGCCGCCGGTCTTGCGCTCGAGGTGAAAGCGCAGCGATAATTCATGCATGTGGACGAAGGTGATGGTCGCGAGCTTGCGCACGGCATGCATGGCGACGCGGGCAAAAATACCGTCGCGCCACTGCGTCAGCACCGCCATCAGCACCCGAATCCCGCCGTAGCTTGCCGTCATGACGATCGGCGAGGCCACCAGCCAGAACGCCCAGTTATCGGGCGCGATCGGCGCGGTATTGGCGCCGGTCAACGCGTCGATCGCCCATTTGAAGGTGAAGGGCAGGACCAGCGTCGCGACCTTGGCCGCGATCAGCAGCACCACCGACCATAGCACGCGCATCTTCAGGTCGGCGCGATCGCTCGGCCAGATGAAGGGCCACAAGTGGCGCAGCGTGCCGGCCAGCGTTCCCTGCTCGAGGGACGAAGGCTGGTTGGCGGCTGGTTCGGAGGAGGAATCGGGCGGCATCAAACGTTCTGGAGCAGCGAGTGTTTTGGCATGTTGTGATGCCGGGCGTTGCCTGCGTCATATAGAGTGTCCGGGCGCCGGATGCACCGGTACGTCGACGGAATCCGTTGCCGCGGCGCAGTATTTGCATACTTGTTTTCGGACAAATGGACCCATTCAGCCTGCATCAATCCGTGAAAGCCCGCGAATCCACGTCCTCCGCCCTCGTCTTGACGCCTTTCAACTGCAGTGTCACACCGCTCCAATGACTGAAATCCGCACCGTTTGCGTCTATTGCGGCTCCGGCCCGGGGACGAATCCCAGCTTCATCGAATCGGCGAAAGCACTCGGCAAGGCGCTTGCCGAGAACGGCGTCAGGCTCGTCTATGGCGGCGGCTCCATCGGCATGATGGGCGCGGTTGCCAAGGCCGTGCTCGACCATGGCGGCGACGTCACCGGCATCATTCCGGACTTCCTGGTGAAGAAGGAAGTCATGATGCCGCTCAAGGATCTCATCATCACGCCCGACATGCACGAGCGCAAACGGCTGATGTTCGAGCACTCCGACGCGTTCGTGGCGCTGCCCGGCGGCATCGGCACGCTCGAGGAGCTCGTCGAGCAGCTGACCTGGAAGCAGCTCGGACGCCACGCCAAGCCGGTGCTGATGGCCAATATCGACGGCTTCTGGGAACCGCTGTTCGGGCTGCTCGCGCACATGCGCGAGACCGAGTTCATCCGCCCCGGCTTCCAGATCGAGCTGCTCAGGGCCGAACGCGTCGAGGACATCCTGCCGCGCCTGCGCGAGGCCGCCGCCCGCGTCGCCAAGGAAGAGACCGAGATGGCGCCTGAGATCGCCAAACGGCTCTGAGCGCCTACTCGCTCGGGAATGTGACCGCCTCGATCCGGTTGCCATCGGGATCAAGCACAAAGGCCGCATAATAGCGCACGCGATCATGCGGCCGCAGTCCTGGCGCACCGTCGGAAACTCCGCCCGCCTCCAACGCCGCCGCGTGAAGCGCATCGACCTCCGCCGTGCTCCTGGCTCGCAGGCACACATGAGAGCCGGTGTCGGCCGGCACGCGCGCCATGGCGGGGCGTAGATTGATCCAGAATTCCGGATAGGCCTTCCCGAAGCCGATGGTCGTGGGACGCTCGATCAGCCGCGTCAGCCCGAGCGGCGCCAGCGCACGCTCATAGAACCGCGCGCTGCGGACGAGATCGCTGACACCGACGGAGACGTGGTCGATCATGCGTTTGCTCCTGGCCTCTCCAGGTCATTGCGAAGAGCGAAGCGACGAAGCAATCCAGAATCGCGCATTCAGGCCTGGATTGCTTCGCTTCGCTCGCAACGACGGATGCATCATCTCATCCCTTCGCGCCGGACTTCACCAGCTTGTAGAATACCGAATCCATCAGCGCCTGGAACGAGGCGTCGATGATGTTCGGCGAGACGCCGACCGTGGTCCAGCGCTCTCCCTTTTCGTCCTCGCTCTCGATCAGCACGCGCGTGACCGCCTCGGTGCCGCCATTGAGGATACGGACGCGGTAGTCGATCAGCTTGAGGCCGTCGATGAAGCCCTGGTACTTGCCGAGATCCTTGCGCAAGGCGACGTCGAGCGCATTGACCGGGCCGTTGCCTTCCGCCGCCGAGATCAGCCGCTCGCCAGCGACGTCCACCTTGACCACGGCCAGCGCCACCGTGACGCGTTCACCGAGCGCGTTGTAGCGCTGCTCGACATTGACGTCGAACTGCTCGACCCGGAAATACTCCGGCACCGAGCCCAGCGTACGCCGCGCCAGCAGCTCGAACGAGGCGTCGGCGGACTCGTAGGCGTAGCCCGCGGCCTCGCGCTCCTTCAGCTCCTCGACGAGGCGCGTCAACTTCGGATCGCTCTTGCTGAAGGGAATGCCGCCGCGCTCCAGCGCCGCGATGACGTTGGATCGTCCGGCCTGGTCGGAGACCAGCACCTTGCGATGATTGCCGACGCGCTCGGGCAGGACGTGCTCATAGGTCTGCGGATCCTTCAGCACGGCCGACGCATGAATACCGGTCTTGGTGACGAAGGCGCTCTCGCCGACATAAGGCGCGTGCCGGTTCGGCGCACGGTTCAGCATGTCGTCGAGCGTGCGCGAGACCTTCATCAGGCCGGCGAGCTGCCGGTCCGATACGGCGATCTCGAACCGATCCGAGAACTCCGTCTTCAGCTTCAAGGTCGGGATCAGTGAGCACAGATTGGCATTGCCGCAGCGCTCACCGAGTCCGTTCAAGGTGCCCTGGATCTGCCGCACGCCAGCGCGGACCGCGGCAAGCGAGTTCGCCACCGCCTGCTCGGTGTCGTTATGGGCGTGGATGCCGAGGTGATCGCCCGGCACGTGCTTCACGACCTCGCCGACGATCAGCTCGATCTCGTGCGGCATGGTGCCGCCATTGGTGTCGCACAGCACGACCCAGCGCGCGCCGGCCTCATAGGCCGCGCGGGTGCAGGCCAGCGCGAACTCCGCATTCTCCTTGTAGCCGTCGAAGAAATGCTCGCAGTCGAGCATCACCTCGCGCCCCGCAGCCTTCGCGGCCGTCACGCTGTCGCGGATCGAGGCGAGATTCTCCTCGTTGGTGGTCTCCAGCGCGACGCGCACCTGGTAGGCGGATGACTTCGCGACGAAGCAGATCGCGTCCGCCTTGGCCTCCAGCAGCGCCGCCACGCCCGGATCGTTGGACACCGAGCGTCCCGCCCGGCGCGTCATCCCGAAGGCGGTGAAGCGGGCGTGGCCGAGCTTCGGCTTGGCGGCGAAGAACTCGGTGTCGAGCGGGTTGGCGCCGGGATAACCGCCCTCGACATAGTCGATGCCGAGATCGTCGAGCATGCGCGCGATGGCCTGCTTGTCGGCCAGCGTGAAATCGACACCGTTGGTCTGCGCGCCATCACGCAGGGTGGTGTCGAACAGATAAAGCCGTTCCCTGCTTGTGCCTGCCCTGCTCATGCCTGCGCTCCCCCGGAGCCGAGCGTCTTCTTCATCGTCGTGTTGGCGAGCCACTCGCCATTGATGGAGACGCTATTGCGCTGCTGCGCGACGTAGCCGCGCTTGCGAAAGAATTCGACCGCCGTGTCGCTAGCGTCGACCGACAGACCGGTCGTGCCGCGCGCGCCCGCCAGCTTTTCCAGCGCGTCGCATAGCAGGGCCCCGACGCCCTGCCCGGCCGCATTCGGATGGACATAGAGCATGTCGATGTGATCGTTGCCCTTCAGCGCGGCGAAGCCGACCGGCGAGCCCTGCAGGGTCGCAATCAAGGTGAGCTCGGATGCCAGCCTCTTGCCAAAACCCGTCTCATCCTCAGCAGCGGACGCCCAGGCCTCCTGCTGCTCCTCGCTGTAGTCATCACCGGTCAATTGCTGGATGCTGGCGACGAAGATCGCGGCCAGCACCGGCGCATCAGCGGGAAGAAACGGCCGCAGCGCGGGCCTCGGGAGAGCCTGTCCCATGCGTCACCACATGCCATAGAGTTTCGTGACCAGCGCCACTGCGCCCGCGATCAGCACCAGCTTGAGCAGGATGTAGTACAGCCAGTGCCGCGGAAACGGGGTGTCGGGCTTGCTCATCGCGCAATCTCCCAGGTCGTGACCGGCTTGCCGTCGGCGCCCTTGCCGTCCTTCAATACGATACCCATCGCGGCGAGTGCGTCGCGGAGGCGATCGGACTCCTTGAAGTCCTTGCGCGCCCGGGCCGCGGTACGCTCGGCGATCAGGGTTTCGACCTTGGCGGCGTCGACGCCTTTGGCCTGCTGCTTTCGCGCTTCCCATCGCGCGACGGTGTCCGACAGGAAGCCCGCAAAGCGGAGCGAGCCGGCAAAGGCCGCGCGGTCCGTCTCGCCGCCGGACGCCGCACGGCTCCGCAACGCGTGCAGCTCTGCGATCATCAGCGGCGTGTTGAGGTCGTCGACGAGGGCGGCGATGATCTCGGGCCCCGGCTGCTCACCCGGCGCATCGGCCACGACGCGATACCAGTCGTCGAGCGTCTTCGCGCTCTCCTCCAGGCCCTTGACGGTCCAATCGGCCGGCGAGCGATAATGCATCTTGAGCATGTTGAGGCGCAGCACCTCGCCAGGCCAGTCCGCCAGCAGGTCGCGGATGGTGACGAAATTGCCGAGGCTCTTCGACATCTTCGCGCCCTCGACCTGGACGAACTCATTGTGCAGCCAGTAGTTCGCCATCACCGACGTGCCGTGCGCGCAGCGCGACTGCGCGATCTCGTTCTCATGATGCGGGAAGATCAGATCGAGTCCGCCGCCATGGATGTCGAAGACCTCGCCGAGATAGGCTGCGCTCATCGCCGAGCACTCGATGTGCCAGCCCGGCCGGCCGCGGCCCCACGGGCTGTCCCAGCCCGGCTCGTCCTCCGACGACTGCTTCCACAGCACGAAGTCGGCAGGATTCTTCTTGTGCGCATCGACGGCCACGCGCGCGCCGGCGAGTTGCTCGTCGAGCCTGCGGCCCGACAGCGCGCCGTAGTCCGGCATCGACCGGGTGTCGAACAACACCTCGCCGCCCGCCTCATAGGCGTGGCCACGCGCGATCAGTTGCTTGATCAGGCTCACCATATCCGCCTTGCCATCAGGGCGCGGCAGCACGAACTCGGTGGCGCGTGGCTCGAAGGTCGGCGGCAGGCTGCCGAGCGCAGCCGCGTCGCTGCGGAACTGATTGGCCGTCAGCTCCGTCACCTTCCGGATCGCCTCGTTCAGCGGCAGCCCGGGAAAGTCGCGCGCGGCGCGGGCGTTGATCTTGTCGTCGACGTCCGTGATGTTGCGGACATAAGTGACGTGATCCTTGCCATAGAGATGCCGCAGCAGCCGGAACAGCACGTCGAAGACGATCACGGGCCGCGCATTGCCGATATGGGCGAAGTCGTAGACCGTCGGTCCGCAGACATACATGCGGACATTGTTGGGATCGAGCGGCACGAAGGGGCGCTTCTCCCGCGACGCGGTGTCGTACAAACGCAAGTCCATGGTCCGTCCCCGAATGCCCTGTGCTCACCGCCCCGCCGGACCGACAGTCCATGACGAAGCGAAACGGGTGTCCTACGCCGCACGACCGCCCGCGAGCGGGCCGCCACGGCACGAATCACACTTCCGACCTGCCGGCCGGGCGTCCTGATCATCTCTGTTGAGAAAAGACGGCCTCAGCCAGCGAATCGCTAGCGCGTAATCTCGCGGCAAATGCAGCAGATGGCGAGGAAACCGTTCATGAAACTCACCATGCTGCAGCAGACTGTCTCCGTCAAGAGCCGCAAAACGGCCGTTTTCACTGCCCAAATGCTCGCGCCCCGCCTCATGGTTAATCATTTTTAAGCTTTTGGGCCTAACCATGAGTTGTCTCCTACACCCACCGGTGCACCATGCGAATCTCCCCGGCGCTGCTCGCCTGCTGTGTTCTCCTCGCCGCCGCGACCACCGCCACGGCGGAGAGCCGCATCTTCATCATCGCCAACGAAGCCGACGGCTACGGCGTCGACCAGTGCCTCGCCAAGGGCGACCGATGCGGCGCCTCGGCCGCGCGGTCGTACTGCCAATCACGGGATTTTGCACAGGCCTCCTCCTATCGCCGCGTCGACCCCGATGAAATCACGGGATCGGTGCCGAAAGCCGGCGCAAACTGCGCCCGTGGCGGCTGCAGCGACTTTGTCGCGATCACCTGCCAGCGCTGAGACGGCCGGGAACCGCGGTTCCCGCCACCCCGGCGCCCTGGAAACGACGTGACGATGCCCGACAAAGCGGCTATGGGATGCCCGCCGCTGCCGCGATTTTTCCGAATTCTGTGCTAGTCCGCGGCTGCACCCATGGACCGGAATACCGCATCTTGATCGCATCCCTGTCTCCGCGCCGGTTGGCCCTCTTTACGCTGCTCGGACTGACCCTGACCGGCCCGCACGCCCTGGCGCAATCCAGCTCCGATTCCTATGGGCAGATGCCGCCGGGCCCGCCCGGGCCGCAGGCCGGCGTCAATCCGATCTGTCCGCGCCTGGAGGCGCAGCTCGCCTCGATCGATCGCGGCGGTGGTGGCGATCCCGCGCGTGAGGACCAGATCCGGCGTTATCAGGACGCGGCCGCCAAGCAGCAAGGCGAGCTCGACCGCGTCAGCATGCAGGCCAAGCGCATGGGCTGCGACAGCCCCGGCTTCTTCTCGATCTTCAATGGCCGGGCGGCCGAGTGCCAGCCGATCAACAACCAGATCCAGCAGATGCGCGCCAATCTCGACCAGATCACCAACAGCCTGGAGCGGATGCGTGGCGGCGGACTCGGTGGTGAGCGTGACAACCAGCGCCGCTCGGTACTGGCTGCGCTGGGCCAGAACAATTGCGGCCCGCAGTACCAGCAATATGCCAACGCCAATCGCGGCGGCGGCGGCAACTTCCTGACCAGCCTGTTCGGCGGCGGTGCCGACAGCAATCCCGCCGCATCGCTGCCGCCGCCGAGCGCCGATCTCGCGGCGCCGCAGGGCACCTACCGGACCGTGTGCGTGCGTAGCTGCGACGGCGCCTATTTCCCGATCTCGTTTGCCACCGTTCCCGGCCGCTTCGCCGACGACGAGCGCGCCTGCAAGGCGCAATGCCCCGCCGCCGACGCGACGCTGTTCACCTATCGCAATCCCGGCGAGGACATGAACCAGGCGGTCTCGGTCAATGGCCAGCCCTACACCGCGCTGCCGAACGCCTTCAAGTATCGCACCGAGTTCAACCCGAGCTGTTCCTGCAAGGCGCCCGGCCAGACCTGGGCCGATGCGCTGAAATCGATCGACGACCGGGCCACAGCCGCCGAGCAGGGCGACATCATCGTCACCGAGGAGAGCGCCAAGCGGATGCAGCAGCGCCAGACCGGCAAGCCGCCGGCGAACGCCGCCCGCAAAGGCGCCACGCCGGCCGATGCCGCAGCGCCCGCGACTGCGGACACCACGACGGGCGCCGGTGGCGACAAGCAGATCCGCACGGTCGGACCGACCTTCATCCCGGCGCGCTGAGCAAATTCGCCGGGCCATCCGTGTCATCCTTCGGACGCGTCTGAGAACGCGCGGCCAACGAGATCGGGCGAGATCACCTCGCCCGCCGGCCCCAGCGCATTCGCGGGCTTCCAGCGGTTGCGCAGCGCTGCGAGCCGGACGATTTCGGTCTCGGGCAGTTCGTCGAACAGCGCGACACCGCCGGTCGCGTCACCGATCTCACAAACAGGCCGCTCCGACCTCTTGCCGGGCACGACGGCGAGCTCATCAGAAAGACTCGCCAAGGCCAGCAGCAGCGAGCCGCGCACGCGCGCCAAAAGAGCGTGACGGGCGTTGCCCGCCAGCGGACCGGGCAGAACCGCCTCGAAGGCTGCCACTGCCGGTGCGATCGGCAACGTCTCGGCGGTGACGCCGAACCGCGCCGCGACTGCAATAGCCGGCGATTCCTGCGGCATGTCCGGCCCGGACAGCACCACACCGCGCACCCTCGCAGCTCCGAGCGCATCGACGGCCATCGCCAATGACAGCGCGGATTCGATGCCTCCGGTCAGAGCCAGCACGATCCCGGTGAAGCCATGCTTCTCGACGTGGTCGCGCAGGCCGAGCACGCGGGCCGCGTAGTCCGCCTCGTCGCCCTCGCTCGGCGTGGTGACCGGTCCCCGACACTGCCAGCCGTCGTCTCCCCTGCTCCATGCCAAGGTCGTGACCTCAGCGGCGAAGCCCGGAAGCTGCGCGGCCACCGAGAGATCGGCGTTCAGCGCGAACGATGCGCCGTCGAACACCTTGCCGTCCTGACCGCCGACCTGGTTGAGCCAGACGAGCGGCAGATCGCTTTCGGTGACGCGCGCCACGGCGGCCGACAGGCGCCGGTCGCCGCCGCTGCGCAGGTAGCATGAGCGGCTCGGCACGACGATGAGTTCGGCCCCGGTTTCCGCCAGCGTCTCGATGACGTTTTCGTCGTTCGAGGATTCTTCGGGCGAGATGTCTTCGCCGATCGCGACGCCGATGCGGACGCCCCGTACGCTGAGCGGGCCGGCCGCCGGGCCGCACATGAACACGCGCTTCTGATCACCATCGGCCAGGTTGGCCTTGAAGCGCGTCGCGGCGATGCGGCCGGTGTCGAGCAGCACGCAGGCATTGTAGAGCTTGCCGTCGTCGATCCAGGGCGTGCCGATCAGCACCGCCGGCCCGCCATCGGCGGTCTCGCGCGCGAGAGCCTCGATCGCGGCCCGGCACGCGGCCTGAAATGCCGGCTTCAGCACCAGGTCCTGGCATGGATGCCCCGCCAGGAACAGCTCCGGCAGCACCACGAGATCGGCGCCGTCGGCCGCCGCCCTCGCCCGCGCCTCGCGCGCCTTCGCGGCATTTCCCGCGATGTCGCCGACCGTCGGGTTGAGCTGGGCCAGCGTGATCCTGAAGATGTCGGCGGCCATCGCTCAACTCATTCAAAGCAGCCCGAGCCGCTCGGCGATCGCGAACAGCCAGAAGCAGCCCGACATCAGCAGCGCGACGCCGACGGCAGCCGAGCCGAGATCCTTGACCCGGCCGATCTGCAGATCGTGCTCGGTGGTGAGGCGGTCGGCGAGCTTCTCGATCGCGGTGTTGAGCAGCTCGACGACCAGCACCAGCACCACCGCGCAGACCAGCTCGACGCTGCGCATCGGCGTCGCGCCGACGACATAGGCCAGCGGCAGCGCCAGCAGGAACGCGACCACCTCCTCGCGCACCGCCTGCTCGGAGCGGAGCGCGAAGGCCAGGCCGTTGCGCGAGTTGACCGTCGCGCGCCACAAACGCAGCATCAGAAGCCCGCGACGGCCGGCATCGGTGCGGTCTTGCCGCCGCGCTGCTGCTTCAGCAGCTCGGCGATCAGGAACGCCATGTCGATCGACTGCTCGGCGTTCAGCCGGGGATCGCACACCGTGTGATAGCGGTCGTTGAGATCCTCGTCGGTGATCGCGCGCGCGCCGCCGATGCATTCGGTGACGTCCTTGCCGGTCATCTCGAGATGGATGCCGCCGGCATGGGTGCCCTCCGCGGCATGCACCGCGAAGAACGCCCGCACCTCGGATACGATGCGATCGAACGGCCGTGTCTTGTAGCCCGAGGTCGAGGTGATGGTGTTGCCGTGCATCGGATCGCACGACCACACCACCTTGCGCCCTTCCCGCTGCACCGCGCGGATCAGTCCCGGCAGATGATCGCCGACCTTGTCGGCGCCGAAGCGGTTGATCAGGGTCAGCCGGCCCGGCTCGTTGTCGGGATTGAGGATGTCGATCAGCTTCAGCAGCTCGTCCGGCTTCAGCGACGGGCCGCATTTCAGGCCGATCGGGTTCTTGATGCCGCGGAAATATTCGACATGGCCGTGGTCGAGCTGGCGGGTGCGGTCGCCGATCCAGATGAAATGGCCCGAGGTCGCGTACCAGTCGCCGGTGGTGGAATCGACCCGGGTGAAGGCCTGCTCATAGCCGAGCAGCAGCGCCTCGTGGCTGGTGTAGAAGTCGGTGGCGCGCAGCTCCGGATGGCTCTCGAGGTCGAGGCCGCAGGCGCGCATGAAGTTGAGCGCGTCCGAGATGCGGTCGGCCAGCTCCTTGTAGCGCCGCGACTGCGGGGAATCCTTGACGAAGCCGAGCATCCACTGATGCACGCTGCCGAGATTGGCGAAGCCGCCGGTGGCGAACGCGCGCAGCAGGTTCAAGGTCGCCGCCGACTGCCGGTAGGCGTCGAGCTGGCGCTGCGGATCGGGGATGCGCGCCTCGGGCGTGAAGGCGGTGTCGTTGACGATGTCGCCGCGATAGCTCGGCAGCTCGACGCCATTGATCTTCTCCGTCGGCGACGAGCGTGGCTTGGCGAACTGGCCGGCGATGCGGCCGACCTTCACCACCGGCACCGCGCCGGCATAGGTCATGACCACGGCCATCTGCAGCAGCACGCGGAAGAAGTCGCGGATGTTGTTGGCGCCGTGCTCGGCGAAGCTCTCGGCGCAGTCGCCGCCCTGCAACAGGAATGCCTCGCCCGCCGCCACCCGCGCCAGCGCCTTCTTCAGGTTGCGCGCCTCGCCGGCGAACACCAGCGGCGGGAAGGTCGCAAGCTGCGCCTCGACCTCGGCGAGCGCCTTCTGGTCGGGATAGTCAGGCACCTGCTGCACCGGCTTGGACCGCCAGCTCTCCGGGCTCCAGCGCTCGGTCATGGCTCTCTACTCCCTCTCGGCAACTGCACGCCAAATTCCCCGCGCGGCGGCGCGCGCCTTATACACAGCCTGCTCCCGTGCCGCCACTTGGAATTTAGGGCGCGGACACAAGGGCTTGCACCGCCACCCGAATTTGACTTTGCTGCGGAAGGGCAAGTGATGGGAGGACGAGGCGTGGCTGAGACGGGATCCGACGGCGTTTCGAGCGAGGATCTGACCCTTCCGGCCGTCGATGGCTTTGCGCTCGCGGGCACCCTGTTCATGCCGCGCGGCACGCCGGCGCATGCCGTGCTGATCAATTCCGGGGCGGCGATCCCGCGCCGGATCTATCGCGGCTTCGCTGCTCATCTTGCCCAGCAGGGTTGCGCGGTTCTGACCTACGACTATCGCGGGATCGGCGGCAGCCGTCCCCGCTCCCTGAAGGGCTTTGCGGCCTCGATGACCGACTGGGCCGCACTCGACATCACCGGCGCGGTCGGTTGGATGCGTGCGCGCTACGGTGCGCTGCCGCTGCGCTATGTCGGCCACTCCTTCGGCGGCCAGACGCTCGGCCTGCTCGCCAACAACACCGAGGTGTCGCGCGCCCTCTTCATCGCCTCGCAGGCCGGCTATTGGAAGCTGATGGCCCCGGGCGAACGCTGGCGCGTGGCGACGATGCTCAACGGCGTTGGCGTCCCGCTGACTCATGCGCTGGGTTACACGCCGGGCTGGAGTGGCGTCGGCGAGGACCTGCCGAAGGGTGTCTTCCTGCAATGGGTGCGCTGGATCATGAGCCCGCGCTATCTGTTCGATGACGCATCGCTGCCGCTTGCCAACTACGCCAACTTCAAGAGTCCCGTCCGGGCGCTGTGCCTCGCCGACGATCCCTGGGCCACGCGGCCCGCGGTTGAGCTGCTGTGCGCTGGTTATACGGGCACGACGCCGGAGCTGCTCGACATCGCGCCGCAGGACGTCGGGGCGTCCGCGATCGGCCATATGGGCTTCTTCCGCGCGGCGCATCGCGACACGCTGTGGCGCAGCGCGACGGAGTGGCTGCTCGAAAGCTGACGCGATCGGTTCGTCATAGCCCATGAGCGAGCGCTCCCGCGGCAGATGCTGCCCGAGCTGTGCTGATGTCGTTCACCCTCATCAAGTCGGAGGGCGCAGGGAAGGCCAGGCGTCGGCTGACGCCTGCGGCCCGCCTGCGAAAAAAATGCAGGCGGCAGGTACCACAGGTGCAGCCGAGAACGCCCGGCCTTCCCTGCGCGACGGTCTTAACGCTTATACGCAGTCTGCCTGGTGCGCCGGGCTTGTTGGCCACCATTCGCGACAATGCTTGCGCATTGCGCGGGACACCAGCATCGGGGTGTCAGCACGCTGCGACTTCACGTCCGCACCATGCCGTTCGTCGGCGCGTCCGAAGACACGCTGCGGCACAAGTGCGGCCATCGCTCCCCGCCTCGCGTGTCGTGACGATCGCGCGCAACGCCCCTCCGGCCGAGGCGGGATGCGCGCATCAAAGCACAATTTCTGAATTTCGTAAAGTAGATTCTGCCCGACGGGCCGTTTGCGCAAGGCACATCTGTGGGGAGTCCTGCCTCGATCCGCCGGGTGCAGAAGCCGGACCGATTGCGCTGGTCGAGCTCGGCCGGAACGCTCGGAGGTCGACCTACACCCCGGCCATGCGCGCCAGGACGGCACAACGGAACGAACCGCGTGACCGGCCGTTGCTCCTGCGCTGCATCATTTCTCGGATCCTCCAGATGTCGTGCACGCCTTTCCATGAGGGCAGATGATGACCGCAGCCCGGACCACAGCGCGCGCGCTCGCGGCGTCGACGCCCAGCCGCCTGACCAACTCGACACCATCCCTCCAGCCGCTGGCGCGTCGCAGCCGGTCGCTGGCGAAGACTCATCCATTTCTTCTGGCGGCAGCGGCGGCCACGGCCGTCCTGGCCATCACGGCGCTCGTCAATCGCCGCCTCGCCAAGTCTGCCGAGCGGGCCAATCCTCCCGCCGGCCAGTTCATGGACGTCGACGGCGTCCGGCTGCACTATGTCGAGCGCGGCACCGGCGTGCCGCTGGTGCTGCTGCACGGCAACGGCAGCATGATCCAGGACTTTGCCTCCAGCGGCCTGATCGATCTGGCGGCGCAGAACTACCGTGTCATTGCGTTCGACCGGCCGGGCTTCGGCCACAGCGACCGGCCGCGCAACGTCGTGTGGACGCCGACGGCGCAGGCCGGGCTAATCAAGAGCGCGCTCGATCGCCTGGGCGTCTCGGAGGCCTTCGTCCTGGGTCATTCCTGGGGCGCATCCGTCGCCGTCGCGCTCGCCCTCGAACATCCGGCCATGGTCAAGGGCATGGTGCTCGCCTCTGGCTATTACTATCCGACCTTCCGGTCCGACGTGGTGGCCGGATCGGCTCCGGCCATTCCCTTGCTGGGCGATATCCTGCGCTACACCATCTCCCCTCTGATCAGCCGGATGATGTGGCCGCTGCTGATGGCCAAGCTGTTCGGCCCGCGATCGGTTCCGGCGAAGTTTGCCGGCTTCCCCAAGGAAATGGCGGTTCGCCCGTCGCAGATCCGCGCCTCCGCCGCGGAGGCCGCGCTGATGATTCCCGATGCTTTCCGCTTCAGGAGAGCGTACGGTGAGCTGAAGATGCCGGTCGTGATCGTTGCCGGTGATCAGGATCGCCTGATCGACATCGACGCCCAGTCCAGACGGCTTCATCACGACGTCAGCCAGAGCACCTTTCGCCGCGTGCGCGGCGCCGGCCACATGGTGCATCAGACGGCGACCGAGGCCGTCATGTCCTCGATCGACGAAGTCGCAGCGGCGGCGTAGTCGGAGGGCGAACATGGCTGCGGCTGCCGGATTGCGGGATCCGTAGCCTGCAGAGCGGCGAAGAAAGCGGGGATCGAACTTATGCCGGCCGAGGACGCGTGCATGCCGATCTGGCACGAAAAGCATCTGCGCGCTGCCACCAAAGCTGCCGGCGTGGCCCTGTGGTCGTGGAACGTCGACACCGACGCGATCACGATGGACGAGCGCGCCTATGAGCTGTGGGAGGTGCCCAAGACCAAGAGCAGGATCACGTTCGAGGTGCTCTCCCAGAACATTCACCCCGCCGATCTCGAACGGGTGAGATCGGCGTTTTCAGCGACACGGGCGATCGTCGGCGCTTATGAGATCGATTTTCGCATTCTCGCGGATGGCGAAATCCGCTGGATTTCCGCCCGCGGCCAAGGTGACGATGCCGACATCGCCGAGCGGCTGATGTTCGGCGTCTTCCTCGACGTGACCCAGCGCAAGCAGGCCGAAGAAGCCAACGAGCTGCTGGCGGGCGAGATGAGCCATCGGGTCAAGAACCTGCTGACGATCGCCACCGCGCTGACGCAGATGACGTCGCGCACGGCGGCGACAAAGGAGGACATGGCCCACGAGCTCGCCAGCCGGCTGATCGCGCTGGGCCGTGCCCAGGATCTGATACGTCCGCGGCCGGGCGGGACGAACCAAGCAGCCCTGCTCGGCGATCTCGTCTCGGTGCTGCTTGCCCCCTATGATGAGAAAGGCGCCAGCGTCCGCATCCGTGTGTCGGTGCCCAAGATGAATGTCGGAGAACGCTCGAGCACGACATTGGCGCTGGTGATCCACGAGCTCGCGACCAACTCGGCGAAATACGGCTCGCTGTCGGTTTCGAGCGGCACGCTGGACGTGTCGTGCAGCGCGCATGACGACGAAGTGGTGATCATGTGGACCGAGCGCGGCGGGCCGCCGAAGTCGGCCGACACGACCGAAGGCTTCGGCAGCAAACTGATCCATCGCAGCATGAACGCCCAGCTCGGCGGCACCATCGCCTTCGACTGGTCCGCCGAAGGCCTGGTCGTGACGCTGCGCATGAGCCGGGAGCGGATGGCGAACTGACGCCCCTGGCCGCCCGTGTCGCTTCGTTCACGTGGGCACTATATGCAATCCTCCCAGGACATGACCGCCGGCAAGATTCCCGTCCTCCAGTAGATCACCTTATCATCCCGGGTCTCGAAAATGATCGCTCTCTTGGCATCCGGGCTCTTGGCGATCACCCAATGATTGGGTGCGGGTGGCGGCTCCGTGACACCCTGCTTCAGCCGCTCGGCCTTGTCTTCCTCGGTCTCCTCGCTCTCGTATGGCGCGAATGTCCGCTCCGTCGCTCCATAGGCACCCGCGATGTCGGCCTCCGTCGACCCCACTCCAACTCCGTTCGCGTCGACGATCTTCGGATCTGGTCGACGCCCATCGTCGAGAAAGAGGTAGATCACGGCAATCCTGCCATCGACGATCACGTAGGACAGCGCTTCGTCCTTGCCGTCGGCGCGACTGGCGACATAGCACTCCTTCGTGTACGGCGGCTCCATCGGACCAAGCTTTGCGTTCAACGCACGCTCGGCCTCGGCAACGGTCATGCCCAGGTCGACCGGCCCCACGCCACGCCAGGACATGACCTCGGCGTGGCTCGAGGTCGATATCGCCGCGATAGCCGCGAACAAGAAAACCAGAACTCGCATGGATCACCCCTATCGACGCCTCCATGCATATAGCAACATGTAGTGAATACGGCAGATTTATGCGACATCCGCACGAGTGGGTGAACGGGAGTCATCCAGAGTTGGGCAAGGACGCTAGATTGCTTCGCTACGCTCGCAATGACGGTGGTGTGAGCGCACGACACACTCCCAGGCGTCATTCCGGGGCAGACCGCTCGACAAAATAGCGGAGCCATTTGACGTGAGAGCTGAGCGCGGGTTCCAGAGCCACGACGGGCCGCTGCGACGACGAAAGCGAAAATCTCGCGCAATGATCCCGTCTGTGGTTATGGATTCCCGGCTCGCGCAGGCGCGCACGAGCGCCCCGGAATGACGAGAGGTATACAGATCGCATGATGGTGGGCACGGCGCTCGCGCGCCTTTGCCCACCCTACGGCACGTCGCCTGGAGTGCCTACTCCGCCGCCATCTGCCGTGGCGCCGGCGGCGGGCTGGCGAGGTCGGCGGCGAGTTGCGCATAACGCACTTTCGCGTCGTTCACCGCCTTCTCCTTGACCGGGCCGTAGCCGCGGATCTTGTCCGGCAGCGACAGGAATTCGACGGCGATGTCGACGTTGGCAGGCGACAGCAGGTTCAGCACGGTGGCGACGTCTTTCTCATAGCCGGCGATCAGGTCGCGCTCCATCTTGCGTTCGGCCGCGTAGCCGAAGACGTCCAGTGGTGTGCCGCGCAGGCCCTTCAGTTTTGCCAGCAGGCGGAACATCTTCATCATGCCCGGCCCGAAGCTGCGCTTCTTCGGCCTCCCTTGCGGATCGAGGCCGGAATTGAGGATGGGCGGCGCGAGGTTGAAGCTGATCTTGTAGTCGCCCTCGAACGCGTCATGGAGCTGCTTCTCGAAGCTGCCGTCGGAGAACAACCGCGCCACCTCGTACTCATCCTTGTAGGCGAGCAGCTTGGCATAGTTGATCGCCACCGCGCGCGGCAGCGCCTCGCCGTAGCCGCCCTTGTCGGCGGCTTCGCGCACCTGATCGACCAGCTTGCGGTAGCGCTTGGCGAGCCGCGCATTCTGATAGCCGGTAAGGTACGCCATGCGGTGGGCGATGATCTCGTCGAGCGTCATCGCCTCAAGCGATTTCGGCGGCACCGCCTCGTCCTTGCCGGTCATCATGTCGGCGAGCCGCTCCGGGTTGACCACCGCGAGGCGGCCGAGCCGGAACGCCTCGGTGTTCATCTTGACCGCGACGCCGTTGATCGCGATCGCCTTCTCGATCGCCTCGGCCGACAGCGGCAGCAGGCCCTTCTGGTAGGCGTAGCCCATCATCATCATGTTGGTGGCGATGCTGTCGCCAAGCAGCGCTTCGGCCGGCTTGGTGAAATCGAGGAAGGTCGAGTCCTTGTGCAGCGCCGTTTCCAGCAGGCTCGTCACCTTGCGGTTCTGGAAATTGAAGTCGCGGTTGAGCACGAAATCGGCGGTCGGGATCAGATGGCTGTTGATGACCCCATGGGTGCGCTCGGCATCGCACAGCGTGATCGTCTCCTTGGCACCCGCCACCACTTCGTCGGCGGCGATGACGAGGTCGGCGGTCCCCGTGACGATGCGCGAGCAGGTCACGTCAGCCGTATTCTCGGAGAGGCGGACATGGCTGAGCACCGCGCCACCCTTCTGCGCGAGGCCCGACATGTCGAGGATCATCGAGGCCTTGCCCTCGATGTGCGCGGCCATGCCGAGCAGCGCGCCGATCGTCAGCACACCGGTGCCGCCGACGCCGCCGACCGCGACGTTGTAGGGCCGCTCCAGTGACGGCTTGGTCAGCGGTTCCGGCATCTCGCCGATGTCGCCGAGCTCAGCGGGCGCGCGGCTGCGCGGCTTGCCGCCGTCGATGGTGACGAAGGACGGGCAGAAGCCCTTCACGCAGGAATAGTCCTTGTTGCAGGAGGACTGGTTGATGACGCGCTTGCGCCCCAGCTCGGTCTCCAGCGGCTCGACCGAGATGCAGTTCGACTGCACCGAGCAGTCGCCGCAGCCCTCGCAGACGGCCGGATTGATGAAGACACGGCGCTGCGGATCCTCCATCGTGCCGCGCTTGCGGCGGCGGCGCTTCTCGGCGGCGCAGGTCTGCACGAACACGATCGCCGAGGCGCCCTTGGTCTCGCGGAGCGTCTTCATGACGTTCTCGAGCTCGTCGCGATGCGCGAGCTTGACGCCGGGCGCGATGCTGTCGGCCGGATAGGCGTCGGGATTTTCCGAGACCAGATAGATCTCTCGGATGCCCTCGGCATGGAGCTGGAAGGTGATCTGCTGCGGCGACAAATCGCCGTCATGGCGCTGGCCGCCGGTCATCGCGACCGCGTCGTTGTAGAGAATCTTGTAGGTGATGTTGGCCTTGGAGGCGATCGACTGGCGGATCGCGAGGCTGCCGGAATGGAAATAGGTGCCGTCGCCGAGATTGGCGAAGATGTGCTTCTCGTCGGTGAACGGCGCGATGCCGACCCACGGCACGCCCTCGCCGCCCATATGGGTGAAGGTCTCGGTGTTGCGGTTCATCCACAACGACATGAAGTGGCAGCCGATGCCGGCCAGCGCGCGGCTGCCCTCGGGCACCTTGGTCGAGGTGTTGTGCGGGCAGCCCGAGCAGAAATACGGCGTGCGCGCCACCGGCGAGACCAGTTGCATCTGCGAGGCGTCGCGGCCATTGAACCAGTCGGCCTTGGCGCGCAGCATCGCCTTGATCTCGGGGTTGAGGTCGAGGCGGAGAAGACGCTCGGTGAGCGATGTCGCGAGCGAGGCGACGGAGAGCTCGGTGGCAAACGGCAGGAAGCGCTTGTCGTGGTCGTCCATCTTGCCGACGATGCGCGGGCGGACGTCGTCGCGCCAGTTGAACAGCTCCTGCTTGACCTGGTTCTCGACGATCTCGCGACGCTCCTCGATGATGAAGATCTCCTCGAGGCCGACCGCGAACTGCCGCACGCCTTCCGGCTCCAGTGGCCAGGGCATGCCGATCTTGTAGAGGCGAAGCCCGATCTTGGCGGCGACCTCCTCGGTGATCCCGAGCTCGCGCAGCGCCTGGCGGATGTCCTCATAGCTCTTGCCCGACGCCATGATGCCGTAGCGGGCGTTCGGTGAGTCCATCGTGATGCGGTTGACCTTGTTGGCGCGGGCAAAGGCGATCGCGGCAAAGCCCTTGTAGTCCTGCAGCCGCCGATCCTGCTCGAAGCGGTCATCCGGCCAGCGCAGATTGAGGCCGCCCGGCGGCATCTCGAAATCGGCGGGGATGACGAACGGCGTCATCTCGTCGTTGAGGTTGATCTCGGCGGTCGTCTCCACCGTCTCGGTGATCACCTTCATTCCGACCCAGCAGCCGGAATAGCGCGACATCGCGATGCCGAGCAGGCCCATCTCGATCATCTCGTGGATCGAGGACGGATAGAGATAGGGCATCAGCGCCGAGATGAAGGCATGGTCGGACTGATGCGGCACGGTCGAGGATTTGGCGCCGTGGTCGTCGCCGGCGAGACAGAGCACGCCGCCGTTCTTGGCGGAGCCGGCCGCATTGCCGTGGCGAAACACGTCGCCGCAGCGGTCGACGCCGGGGCCCTTGCCGTACCAGATGCCGACGACGCCGTCATACCTGCCGCCGGGCGACAGTGCGAGTTGCTGCGAGCCCCAGATCGCGGTCGCCGCGAGGTCCTCGTTCACGCCGGGCTGGAACTTGATGTTGTACTGCTCGAGATGCTTGCGGGCCGAGAACAGCTGCTGGTCGTAGCCGCCGAGCGGCGAGCCGCGATAGCCGGAGATGAAGCCGGCGGTATGGAGGCCGGCGGCGCGGTCGCGCCGGATCTGGGCCATCGGCAGCCGCACCAGCGCCTGGATGCCGGTCAGGAAGATGTGGCCGGAGCTTGCGGTGTATTTCTGGTCGAGATTGATCTCGCTCTCGTTGAGTCCCATTCCGCCCTCTTGCCGTGCCTTGTCAGGGTGCGCGGCTGCCGCCGGCCGGCGGAAGCGCGCGTTCTGCCAATCATTTATGTCTGCTTTTGAAGAATGCGCATCACAAATCTCGTCTGCGCAGGGCAGCCAACCGAAATCGCAATTTCGTGGCGGGAGCCGGCTGCGGCTTTTGCGGTTTGTGTCGAAAACGGCCACTGCCGCGAAATGGGATGATGCGCACCATGGCTTTGGCGGCTCGGCGGACGGTTAGTGAACCGTTGTGGCCGGCGCGATTCTGGCCCGAAACGAATTGTGCGATGCGACAAGACCGCGGTCGTTCATCCCCGATCGTCGCCCGCGAATACGAAGCGCGGCATGTTCCATTTGTAGCGGATCGCGAGCAGCCGGAACGACAGTCCGAGCGCGAAGGTCAGCGCCGTCCACCATCCGCTGGCGATGCCGAGCGACAAGCCGGTCGCATAGACCAGGCCCGTGACGAGGGACACGCTGGCGTAGAGCTCGGCGCGAAACAGCAATGGCACGTCATTGCACAGGATGTCGCGCAGCACGCCGCCGGCGCAACCCGTGATCATCCCGGCGACGATGACGATGCCGATCGGCACGTTCATCTGCCAGGCGATGTCGCAGCCCGTCATCGTGAACACGACGAGGCCGACCGCATCGAGAACGAGGAACGCCATGGTCAGCCTGTGAACCAGGCGCGCCATGGCGATCGTCACGAACGGCGCCAGCACGGTCAGCAGCAGCAAGGACGGCTGCTCGACCCAGGCAAGCGGATAGTGGCCGAGCAGCACGTCGCGCAAGGTGCCGCCGCCGAGCGCGGTGATCGCCCCCAACAAGCAGACGCCCATCCAGTCCATACTGCGGCGTCCCGCCGCCAGCGCGGCCGTCATCGCCTGCGCCGCCAGCGCCACCCAGGTCAACAGATGCAACACGCTGTCACCGGGCGGCAGGTTCCACATCGAAGGCTCCAACAAACAGGACGGAGAATCGCAGTGCACGCGAGGCACCTTAGCGCGCGGTGCAACGGATCGACTGGCGATTTCGTAAGGTTTCGCGGAACAGAGCCGGGGCCCGACTGGTTGTCGGGTGACAATCGCAAGGAGGACATCATGGCCAACGAACGGCTCCCGAACGAACGCTATCCCGACGGCATGAACCGGCCGGACATGACGACGCGGCCCGGCATGCCCGGTGCCGACATGACCGGCGCCGACTACGAGCGCGCGGCGCGGACGGACAGCCAGCTGCAGCCCGATCCCGAGTTGAGGGAAGGCTCCGCCTCGACCGGCCGGATCGCAGCGTACGCCCTTGGCATCGCGATTTTGCTCGGCGCCGTGTTCTACGGGCTGAACAACATGTCGATGCGCAACGATCAGGCGAGCACCACGCCGGCCTCGCAATCCGCCTCGACCACCAAAGATAACACCTCGCCCGGCGTGACGACCGGCGCCGCGGGAGATCGCACCACACCGCCGCCGGCGGCCCCGAGCGACAAGCCCAACGCCATCAAATAATCTCGCGGACGGCAATCAGCCGTCCCACTCCTGGGCGGCGGGTGAGCATCACCCGCCGCCGTTTTTTGGCGAGTCCTCCGACAAATTACGCGAAGCGTGCGAGGGCCGCCATGGAACCATAGCAGCGCGAACCGGTTGGCTCATTGACACTCTCACCCAGGAGATACGTAATGAAAGCTCTCTCCATAGCTATCGCAGCCGCGGCAAGCACGCTGGCCGTGACTGCCGCTTCGGCGGCACCGATCTCTCCCGTAGCCTCGGCGGTCCCGCAACGAGACATCCAGAACGTCCGGATGGTCTGTAACGAGGAAGGCCGCTGTTGGCGCGAGCGCAGTGAACGCCGCGTCATCATTCAAGGCGAAGATCGCGATTCCTACGCGTACGCTCCGCGTGAGCGCTACATCGAACGGCGCGGCTACGAAGACCGCGGCGGCATCGGCTTCCGCGCCCCGGGCGTCAGCGTCGGCATCGGAACGGATCGCTACTAAGCGATTTCAGCAAATCAGACTGAAAAGCCGCGGCAGAGTCCGCGGCTTTTCTACAGGCGGATGAGATCAGAATCTGCGGGAGGACGGGCGCGCAGCCTGATCTCAACCGAAGAGCTTGTTCAGCTCGCCCCCGGGATAGCCATTGGCCAGTTCGGTGAAGGTGCCCTGCTCGGCCATCTCCTTGGCCGCCCGGACGAAGCCGGCCCAGGCCACCCGCGCCAGCGAACCGCCGACGCTGATGCGGCGCACGCCGAGCTCGGCGGCCTGGCTCAATGACAGACCCGACGCGCCGATCAGCAGGTTCACAGGCTTGGGCGCCACCGCTTTGACGACAGCCGTGATCTCCTCGACCGTCTTGATCCCCGGAGCGTACAGACAATCCGCGCCGGCCTCGGCATAGGCCGCGAGGCGGTCGGTCACGAGCTTGAGGTCGGGCTTGCCCCAGAGAAACGCCTCGCAGCGGCCGGTCAGCAGCACGTCCCCACCGCTTGCATCGATCGCCTGACGTGCGGCGCGGATGCGCGTAACCGCCAGTTCGCGCGCGTAGAGCGGATCATCCTTGTCACCCGTGGAGTCCTCGATCGACAGACCGGCGACGCCGGTGGCGACCGCGCGCGTGACGTTGGCGGCCACGCCCTCGGGGGCATCGGCGAAGCCGCCCTCGAAATCGGCGTTGACGGGAATGTCGACCGCCGCGGACAGCGCCTCCAGATGCGCGAGCATCTCGTCGAGCGTCGTGCCGGTGTCCGCCTTGCCGATCGACCACGCGAAGCCGGCGCTGGTCGAGGCGACCGCGTTGAAGCCGAGATGTTGC
Source organism: Bradyrhizobium sp. HKCCYLRH1030 (assembly GCF_051168395.1). Taxonomy (NCBI): domain Bacteria; kingdom Pseudomonadati; phylum Pseudomonadota; class Alphaproteobacteria; order Hyphomicrobiales; family Nitrobacteraceae; genus Bradyrhizobium; species Bradyrhizobium sp. HKCCYLRH1030. The sequence goes on from NZ_JBNPUY010000001.1 coordinate 1,061,394, forward strand.
AGCATTTTGGCCGTGCCGGCATCGAACGGGTTCGGCAGCACGAAGCAGCCGGCCTCGTGCAGCTTGCGAAAGGCCGCGCGCTTGTCCGCCGTGTTGATCAACGTCATGTCATCCTCCCATGCATCCTCGCGTTGCGGCAGCATAGAGCCGCGATCATTGCGCCGCCACGACGTTGCGCAAGAATGTTCGCTCTTCGCCCCGAATGAGCTTGTGCTCCTCGGCCAGCGCAAAGTTCGCCCGGCCCTCGGCATCGCCGCGCAAGGCTGCGCGATAGCGCTCGTAAGCTGCGAGACTGTCGAATGAAATCAGGCCGTAGGCGATGTCGTTGGTGCCTTCATGAGGCATGAAATAGCCGATCAGGTCGCCGCCGCAACGGGGGATGATCGACAGCCAGCGCCTGGCATAGGCCTCGAACACGTCGCGCTTGAACGGATCGATGCGATAGCGGATGAAGACGGTGATGGTCATGACAACCTCCGGTGAGTTCTGTATCGTCGACACTATCCGCTTGCCGGGCGAGAATGCTTCGGCTAGCATCGAAGTATGAAATCAGGTCCGGACATTGCGATGGTGGCGGCGCTGGTCGGCGATCCCGCCCGCGCCAACATGCTGACTGCGCTGCTCTCGGGCCGTGCGCTGACCGCGACCGAGCTCGCCCAGGAAGCGGGCGTGACGCCGCAGACGGCGAGCTCGCATCTTGCCAAGCTCGAAGGCGGCGGCCTGGTCGAGCCGGAGAAGCAGGGCCGCCACCGCTACTACCGGCTCGCCGATCCCGATGTCGCCGACGTGCTGGAGAAGCTCGCCGGCCTTGCCGCGCGCGCCGGCCACATGCGGGTGCGCACCGGGCCGAAGGAGCCGGAGCTGCGGCGAGCACGCATCTGCTACGACCATCTCGCCGGCGATCTCGGCGTGCAGATGCTCGACAGCATGACGCGGCAGAAGCTGGTCCGCCGGCGCAAGCAGGAGATCGTGCTGACCGAGGACGGCAAACATTTCCTGTCGCAGCATTTGCGGATCTCGCCGGAAATGCTGGCGCATCCGCGCCGGCCCGTGTGCAAGGCCTGCCTCGACTGGAGCGCGCGGCGGCATCATCTCGCCGGCACGCTCGGCGCAGCGTTGATGAAGCGCTTCACCGAGCTGAAATGGGCGGCGCGCGATGCCACCCCAGGCAGTCGCGTGGTCAATTTCAGCCGCGCCGGCGAAAAGCATTTCGCGGCGCTGTTCGGTCCGGCCGAAGACTGACGATCACGCGCTCTTTATCGCAGCGCGGCCCTCGTGCCTTGCGGCCAAGGCGAACGCGGGGCACGGCGTGACGGTTGACGACCATCTCGTCACGTCCGTCGTGGAGTGTTCATGTCCCGTTTCGCTGTCGCCTTCTGTGCCGCCCTGCTCGCCCTCGCCCCGACTGTCGCCCCGGCGGCGGAGGCGCCGCGCGAGCCCTATGGCATCAATCTCGAAGGTTTCCCCTATCCGTATCCGGTCAGCCTGCTGCCCCTGGTCAATGACGGCGAGCAGCTGCGCATGGCCTATATGGATGTGGCGCCGGCGCAGCCGAACGGCCGCGTTGCCCTGCTGCTGCACGGCCGCAACTTCCCCTCGAGCTACTGGGCGCCCGTGATCAAGACACTGACCGACGCCGGCTTCCGCGTCGTGGTGCCCGACCAGGTCGGCTTCGGCAAATCATCCAAGCCTGCAGGCGAGCTGCATTTCGACACGCTGGCGCGCAACACCTTGGCGCTGCTCGATCACCTCGGCATCGCCAAGGCGGATATCGTCGCGCATTCGATGGGCGGCATGCTGGCCGTGCGTATCGCCCGCGCCTATCCCGACCGCGTCGCGCATCTCGTGCTGACCGCGCCGATCGGGCTCGAGGACTATCGCGTCTACGTGCCGCCGATCCCGTCGGAAAAGATCATCGAGAGTGAGGACCGGCTGACGGCGGACGGCTATCGCAAGCAGCTGGAGACCAACTACGCGCTGAAGCTGCCGCCGGAGCAGGTCACGCCGTTCATCGATGCACGCTTCAACCTGAAGCAAAGCGCCGACTATTCGCGCTGGCTGAAGAGCTTCGTCAGCTCCTATCAGATGATCTACCGCGAGCCGGTGGTGCACGAGATCCCGCTGCTGACGCAGCCGACGCTGTTCATCATGGGCGCGGACGATCACAACGCGCCGGGACGGCCCAACGCGCCCGAGGCCTTGAGAGCGAAGATGGGCCAGAACGCCGAGCTGGCAAAGGGCCTGGCAAGCCGGATGGGCGATGCGCGCGCCGAGGTGGTCGCCAATGCCGGCCACCTCGTCTTCCTCGATGCGCCGCAGACGTACGACCGGCTGCTGCTGGACTTCCTCGGCAGGTGAAAGCAAACAATGAGCGACAGGGATCGCGCCACGCCGACCCCTGCCGTGTTGCGGTCACACGTCTGAAACTGCGCTTTCTCGCAATGCGGCTGCGCCGATCACCAATGGTGGCGGCGATGCCAATGGCGGTGCCAGTGCCGATGATGGTGGCGCCAGCCCCAATGACGGCGCCGCCAACCCCAATGCCGCCGGCGCCAGCCCCAATGGTGGCCGTGACCATGGTGTCCGTGATGCCCCCAGCGAACCTGCTCCGGCGCGAGCCGGTCGGCCTCATCCTGCGAACCGACCGCGGGCTCGACGTGCTGATCCCTGGCTGAAGGCGCCGCCTCGTTCAGCAGCAATGGCGCGAGCGGCGCAGCGACCGCATCGGTGGTGCGGAGCACGGCGCCGGCCGCCGCCGCGCAGCCGAACCCCAATGCCAGCTTGAGGAAGTTCCGTCGTTCCATCGCACGCCTCCATGATGCACGAGCCAGGGCATGAAGGGAGTATTCGACCCATCACCTGAACGTGAGCTGAACTTAGTCGATCACAGCCAAATGGCGCGCACATGATACCATCGACACGTCGTCCCCGTGATCCGAAAGGGCTTCTTCCGGCGGCACCGAGCATGCGTCGACCGTCTGCGCCAGCACGACCTCGCGCGCATACGCGTCACACCCGGCCGATCGCGATTGAAGTCCGCGATCAGCCGACTACGATTCAGGACGACGCTTATGAGTGAACGCTTGAATAGGCGGAGAACTACGCGTTCGGATGACCAGCACGTAACGATCGGACATGGCGCAGCAATAGTGATCCGGCCTCGGGAGAAGCGTACGCGGTCCAGGTCGAGTATGGCTTGATCAGCTGCTGGCGAGCGGATTAGACTGAGCACCCGAATTGAAGAAACGTTCAGAGCAAGCAGTGTTTTATCGTGCCATTACCTTGGTATTGTTGAGCTCCCTAGCCTCAACCGTCGGCGCTCAGGCGCAGGGCGATCCAACACAGATTTTCAACGGCGTGTGGGTGGCAGTTAACCCGCCGGGACCGCACGTCGTGTTTAATACGATCAGCCTGGGTCAAAGAGAGGCTAGTTTGCCGATACTAGGCCAAGCCACGATAGGTCCATCCAATGGAGAAGACGGATCAAATTTCCGAATCTCGGGCCCAGGGTTCACCTGCTTCTACCTAATACTCACCACCAACCAGCGGACAAGAATGGTCTGGGAGCTGAAGAGCGGTGGGGACATCTGTTTCAAATCAGCTGCTTTCGAGCAAGCCGATAGCCCGGTACCAGTACCGGTACCGGCACCGGCACCGACACCGTTACCGCCACCTCCACCGCCTCGCACCCCCGTCTCTCCGAGCTTCTCCTGCTCCGCGCGCTTGAATGAGGCGGAACGAACTGTCTGTTCAGACAGCGGCCTAGCTCAGCTCGATCAAAATCTTGACGCTTTGTATACATCGGCTCAGGCTTACGCTCGCAGCAACGGTGACGCAGCCAGCTCTTCACGACTGGCTGCAACCGAGAAGAGTTGGTTGTCCAACGATCGAAATGCCTGTGCTACGAATATAACTTGCTTGGCGAGCGCCTACTCGAGGCGGATTTCCCAGTTGAAAGCCTGCTTATCTCGGCTTCGCAGTGGTGACGGCTGCTAACAGTTCCCTCGAACACAACCGTATGATTGATCGGATCGGTCTCCATCGACAAGTGCATTAGAAGCGGTGCTTTGGACCGGGGCCTCCATGCGAGCATTATCTTGCCTTCGAGCTGTCCTTCTCGCGAGCAGCCTTAGCAGTATCGCTCTGATACCGACCGCAGCATCACAGTCAGCGTCTGCGCCGCACTGCACATCGATCGCGAAGGTTATGCTGGACGTCGGCCACACGCCTGAGCAACCCGGAGCGACTAGCGCGCGCGGCGTGCCGGAGTTTGAGTTCAACCTCAACCTCGCTCGCAGGGTTTCATTGGAACTTGCAAGGTCGGGATACCTTGTGAGCGTGCTGGTCGTACACGGCATAGGTCAAGAACAGCTACTCAACCGCGTCGCCCAGGCAAAGCGCTATTCTCCAACTCTATTTATCTCCATTCATCACGATTCAGTTCAGCCGCTATTCATCCATGAATGGAGCTTCGCCGGACGAGCAAACCATTACAGCGACGAATTTTCCGGCTTTTCGATCTTCCTGTCTGAGCTCACTCCCAAGTTTGCCGAAAGCTTAGCGGCTGCCCAGATTTTGGCAGATGAACTGATCAGGCAAGGACTGCGGCCTTCGTTGCACCATGCGATGAAGATTCCCGGTGAAGGGCGAAAACTCATTGATCGGCAGCGCGGGATCTATCTGAATGATCGGTTAGCCGTGCTGAAGGAAGCTTTCTATCCGGCTCTGCTCCTTGAGGCGGGCGTGATCGTCAACCGAGCGGACGAAATCAATCTTCAAACGGAGACAATGCAGGCTCAAATAGCGCAAGCAATCACTCAAACCGTCAGCAGACGTTTTTGCGGGACCAATGGATCAAAAGCCCCGCCGGGACTGCTCGATGGACACGATTCAGAACGGAAGTAGCCCCAGTCGCTTAGGGCTCCACCCGCCGGTAATCGCCTGCCGCGGCTCTACAGGCCACGTCCGGCCCACCTGTACGGAACGAGAGATTTAGTCCTTCACCGGCAAAAGCATACCGGTAGGCACACCTAAAGCGTGGCCCGACCAGGCAAATATTCGCGCCGCCATCGGCACACCTCTCGACCGATCCGACTCCGTTGAAAACGGTTGCCGCCCCGGAAAACGAAATGTTCAAATCACCATTTGACAGAAAGCGAATATTGTCTCCGGATCCACTCTTGAGCCAGTTGCCGAGCAACCGACCATCGAGAAGGCCTTGAGTTTGCGCTTGGGCTTGAGGCAGGAAAAAGGCTGCGCAGAGGCCGGCCACCAGAAGCTTCGAAGAGAAATCACTCTTCCATACCCTAACTATCAACATACTATCCCCCTCTGCCCTTATTCCGTGCTCAGTCCGGGCCTCGTCAAAACACTGGAAATCCTAATGCAGTGGTTGTAGCCTTGGCAATGCCGCGCATACGGCTTTTTGACCTTAGTATATTAACCTGAAGGGGAAGCGCAATGCGCTGTTTTTTGATAGCTCTTGGGTACCTCCTTGTTTTTGCAACCGCTAACGCTCGGGCGGACGCGCTGGACATTTTCAACGGCGTTTGGGTTTCGGTCAATCCGCCCGGTCCGCACTTCATCTTCAACAAGGTGGGCCTCAACTCTCGTGAAGCCAGCCTTCCTGTCTTAGGACAGGCGGCCATCCGAGTTTCAAACGGCGAGAACGGGTCGAACTTCCTAGTCTCCGGCGAGGGCTTTTCGTGTCAATACTTCGTCGGCAAGATAAACAATAGCGAGATGACCTGGGAACTCAAAGGCGGCTCCTCGGTGTGTTTCCCATCTGCGCATTTCAAGAAAGATCCTCCCTAGCGCGGAGCAGTGAGCGATGCGCGTTCCCGTCTTTCTCGTTGCCGGGGTGACGAGCGTATCATTGGCTTTCTCGACAAATGCGCTCGCCGACGATGCCTTACAAATGTTCGATGGCGTGTGGGTTTCGATCAGTCCGCCTGGACCGCACATCGTCTTCAACAAGATTGGTCAGACGCGCGAAGCTAGCTTACCCAATCTCGGTCAGGCCTCCATCACGAGTTCAAGGGGCGAGAGCGGATCGAACTATCAGATCGCTGGCGCTGGATTTACCTGTTACTACCTCATTCTTACTACGAATGCTCAAGCCAAGATGGTATGGGAGTTGAAGAGTGGCTCAAGCCCTTGCTTCGCAAATGCCGTCTTTGAAAGGGCCGACTCTGAAAATGAGAAGGCCAACTCGAGTGCCCGACCTGCAACGGCGATGGCACCCGCTGCTCTTCAGGCGCCCAACGCAGCTTTAGCACCCAGCCCTACGCAGCCGAACCCGCCCTCAGAAGGGGGCCGCAGGTGCGGCTACTACGCGATAGCATATTGTTCCGAAGATCTGAGTGTCGCCCGCGGAATCAGCGGTGCGCTTCAAGCACAACTCATCGACACAAATGCTCGTAATTACTATCCTAACTTCCGCGCCGGCTGGTACTGTGTCGGAGTCGGCCCGCTGAACAGGGACACAGCCCAGAGCGCCGCACAAGGATACAAGCAGCGCGGCTATCCAACAGCATACTTTAAGAATAGCTGCTGAAGCGCGCCTAACTTTGGTGCCGATCGTCCAGCTTGGGCCGCCCTGACCATTGTCCAGGCATTCCTAATAGCACCCGGATACGCTCTATTCGACTTCAGACCCGAAGGAATGGCCATGGGGAAGCAGCTCGTTTTGTTACTCGCCCTCGCTGCAACCCTTTCGAATTGCAGCGCGACCGGTACCGAGCGGTCCTTTGCTGACCGAAACCCCGATGTTCAGGGCGTGCAGCCGGAGATCGTGTCGCGCGAACAATGGGGAGCGAAACCGGCAAATGGTGGAATGACAGCCCAGACTGTAATTGGCATAATTATACATCATACGGGGGTTCGCAGTAACAACTCGACGAGCATCGAGGCGAAGATGCGCGGCTTGCAGGCATTCTCGCAATCGCCAGGTCGAGTCTCACCATCAAAGTCAAAACCATCCTGGCCCGATGTACCTTATCATTTCTACATCGACGCAAGGGGCTCCATCGCTGAGGGACGGGATGTAAGGTTCGCCGGTGACACTAATACGGGCTACGATCCTAGAGGTTACATTCAGATTGCTGTCGAGGGTGACTTCGAACATGAAGTGGTACGCCCAGGGCAAAGAGAAGCATTGCGAGGCCTATTGAAGTGGCTCTTAATTCGTTGGAATCTTCCAACGTCCAGCGTCACCATCCACAAACTTCATGCCCCTACCGACTGTCCCGGGCGGAACTTGATACCCGAAATAGAAGCAATCCTGAAGGAGATATAGACCGGTTGAAGATTTTGCTGGCGGGCCTCGACCGCGTGAGACCATCATTTCCGAAAGCGCCGAGAGCATCCAGCACCGGCCTTACGAGTTGGGTGAAATACGCTATTGTCCAAGTGCGCATTGTCCGATTGCTTACGAACTGCGCAAAATGCGTTTCTTCGTCTTGGCTGAATTGTGCTTAGCTGCTCTTCTGGCCTCAGCCAAAGTGACGCCGTACGAGCGAGACAATTGCTAGATTGTTGAACACCTGCTCGGCCATTGTGCGGATGCTGAAGAAAATTCATCTCCGATTGCGAGCATTTGGTGGCCACTTGCGAATTGATGGCTACCGCAGCTCGATGAGAATGCACCCAAAGTCAAGAATCAACTGGAAATCCGTCCGCCAGTACGAAGCTCTCACGCGTCCGCGTCACGTCGGGCCAGTCGCGATTGAAGTCGGCGATCAGGCGCTTCATCTCGTCGCCGCCGACGGCGCGCTCCATCGCGTCGATGGCATCGAACTGATACATCGCCTGATGCACCGAGGGATCAGCGAGACTCCACATCCGCCACGCCTTGCGCACGCCAAAACTCCTGATCGCGTCGGGCAGATGAACGTCGCGATACCAGCGATCGAACTCATCGCGCCGGGCGGGATCAGGCAGGGTCGCGCGAACGACGAAAATGGCTGACGGCATCGAGTTTCCTCCGGACCATGTTGGTGTTGCCGCGGAGTCTACCTGCAATCGGCCGCTCAGCGAAACCCTGCGGCCAGGCCGACCACCTGCCCGTCGAGCCCGTTGAAGCCGTGATGGCCGCGCGCCTGACAGGGATCCCCCGCCTCCGCGCCGCCCGACAGCCACTTCACCCGCGCGCGGCCGCCCGACCATCTGATGAATGGATCGACGCCCGCCGGCAGCGTGAACTTGCAGCCGTCACTGGTGTGATGAATGACCAGCGTCCGCGGCAAGGCGGAGGGCGAGCCAAGGATCGACATCACGTTCGAGGAGCTGCCGGACTCCGGGCTGAGGAAGCCCGAAGTCAGCACCAGCGCATCCGGCCGGGCACCGCGGGCAATACCTTCCGCGGCGCGCAACGTGCCTCGGCTGGTCCCGATCACCGTCACCGGCCGCTTGATCGCGGCCATGTAGTCCACCGCGGCCTTCAAATCGGTGCTGGCGTCCGCGACCATGACGGCGAGCCCGCGGGCGGCATAGGCGTTGCGCGTGCGCACCAGCTGGTTGCCGAGCAGGCCGTGAATGTCGCCGCGATCGCCGACATTGATGGCGCCGTCGCCGCCGGGCAGCAGGATCACGCTGGCGCGCACCGAGGCCGGCCTGATCAGGGCGACGCGGGAGCCGCCGATCGTCACGGTCTCATCGGCGCCGGCGGCTTGAGCGGCGGCGGCCGATATCATCAGCGCCATGCAGATGCGCACGATCAAAAAACGCGACCTCGCCGCCGTCTCGATCATTGGAGCCTCCCCCGCGCCGACTCGCGCGATGACGGGAGACTATCAGAATCAACGAGGCCCGGAGTGCCTAGGAGTCCGGGCCTCGTCACCTCGCGACCTCGCGCGAGCGAGGCCGGTCGGTATTTGATGAAATCTAGCGCCGGTTCACACGGGTCGCATTGAGCTGGCTCAAAACGTCAGTAGCAGCGGGTGATCGTGACGGAGTGATCGCCGCCGCGGCGTCCCGGCACCGTCACGGTCTGCATCGGGCAGCTCGACACATAGGGGCGATCCGACGGCACGACGTTCGGCGGAAAGCGGTGGACCCAGTCCCACGGGACGTCGTAGGTATAGGTGTAGCGCACATCGGCCGATGTGTGCTCGGGGATCTGCTGCGGCACGGGCTCGCCATAGCCGCCATAGGCGAACGCGCCGGCAGCCGGCAGATAGGAACGATAGCCGCGGTGGTGGTGACGGACGAAGGGCCGCACGCCAGGCGCCGGCGGGACGACTTGGCTTGCCCCCGCCTGACCGGCGGCCACGGGCGCAGCCACGGCAACGCCAGACCGGGCCGACGCGGCCTCGGAGGAGAACACCAGCGCGGCGGCGGCCGCGCAGACGACCAGAACTCTGGAATTCCGATATGCCGATGTTCTAACAGCCATGATACGCGCCCCTACTCTTCTGACCCATCAGCGATCGATAAAGGCTAGGCCAGCGGCCCAGCTCCCGCAAACCCTTCGTTAAAGGTTAGTTAAGCCGTAAGCTTAACGCCAGGGGCGAAAACGGCGCAGATTGCCGCGCCGATCCGGCGGCAGCGCGCGGCGGCCGCCAGACTTCGTCAAATACGACGGCGACCCGCCGGTGCGCCGCCCTCCCTGCTCTTCAACCGCCGCTCACAGCGGCAGATTGTCGTGCTTCTTGGCCGGCATCTCCATCTTCTTGTCACGCAGCATGGCGAGCGCACGGGCGATGCGGCGGCGGGTGGAGTGGGGCATGATGACGTCGTCGATGTAGCCACGCTCGGCAGCGATGAACGGCGACAGGAAGCGGTCCTCGTATTCCTTGGTGCGCGCGGCGATCTTCTCCGGATCCGCCATGTCGGCGCGGAAGATGATCTCGACGGCGCCCTTGGCGCCCATCACCGCAATCTGCGCCGTCGGCCAGGCGTAGTTCATGTCGGCGCCGATCTCCTTGGACGCCATGACGTCGAAGGCGCCGCCATAGGCCTTGCGGGTGATCACGGTGACGAGCGGCACCGTGCATTGCGAGTACGCGAACAACAGCTTGGCGCCATGCTTGATCAGGCCGCCATATTCCTGCGCGGTGCCCGGCAGAAAGCCCGGCACGTCGACGAAGGTGACGATCGGGATGTTGAAGGCGTCGCAGAAGCGGACGAAGCGCGCGGCCTTGCGCGAGGCGTCGCTGTCGAGCACGCCGGCCAGCACCATCGGCTGGTTGGCGACGAAGCCCACGGTGCGGCCGGCAATGCGGCCGAAGCCGGTGACGATGTTCTTGGCGAAGCCTTCCGCGATCTCGAAGAAGTCGCCCTCGTCGACGACCTTCAGGATCAGCTCCTTCATGTCGTAGGGCTTGTTCGGATTGTCCGGGATCAGCGTGTCGAGCGACATGTCGACACGCTCGATGTCGTCGAAGCTCGGCCATTCCGGCACCCCGTCGGAGTTGTTCGACGGCAGGAAGTCGATGAGGCGGCGCATCTGCAGCAGCGTCTCGACGTCGTTGTCGAAGGCGCCGTCGGCGATCGAGGAGCGCGTCGCATGCACCGAGGCGCCGCCGAGCTCCTCCGCGGTCACGACCTCGTTGGTGACGGTCTTCACGACATCCGGGCCGGTCACGAACATGTAGCTGGTGTTCTTCACCATGAAGATGAAGTCGGTCATCGCCGGCGAATACACGTCGCCCCCGGCGCACGGGCCCATGATCACCGAGATCTGCGGGATCACGCCGGACGCCAGCACGTTGCGGCGGAACACGTAGGAATAGCCCGCGAGCGCCGCGACGCCCTCCTGGATGCGGGCGCCGCCGGCGTCATAGAGGCCGATGATCGGCGCCCTCGCCTTCATCGCCATGTCCTGCAGCTTGGTGATCTTCAGCGCGTGGGTCTCGGACAAAGAGCCGCCGAACACCGTGAAGTCCTTGGCGAACACAAAAGTCTTGCGGCCGTTGACGGTGCCCCAGCCGGTGACGACGCCATCGCCCGGGACCTTGGTCTTCTCCATCCCGAACTCGGTCGAACGGTGCTCGACGAACATGTCGAGCTCCTCGAACGAGCCCTTGTCGAGCAGCAGCTCGATGCGCTCCCGCGCCGTCAGCTTGCCGCGTGCGTGCTGCGCCTCGATGCGCTTCTCGCCGCCGCCGAGCTTGGCGCCTTTGCGCCGCTCCTCGAGGGTGTCCAGGATGTCCTTCATGCGCTTCCCGCCCGTTCCCGATGTCGTGACTGTTGGCGGCCTTCTATCACGGCTATTTCGGAGCCGGAAAGCCGCTTTCGGCCGTGCCACCCCTCCTCCCACAGTTCGGAATTGGAAGCAGAATCATTGATATGGCCGCTCAACCGGATCTGGTCACTGAGCCTTCCGGCACATCCCATGGCGCCGTCCGTGGCGGCCCGCGCCTGCTGCTGCGGCTCGAAGGGCTGGCGCTGGCCGCCGGCGCAGCCGCCTTCTATGCCCACCAGGGCGGGTCGTGGTGGCTGTTCGCGGCGCTGTTTCTGGCCCCGGACACCAGCTTCGCGGCCTATCTCGGCGGACCGCGCGTCGGCGCGGTCGTCTACAATGCCGTCCACAGCACGCTGGCGCCCGCCGCCCTGCTCGCCCTCGGACTCCTGGCCGGACAACCGCTGGTCACGGCGATCGCGACCGTCTGGCTTGCCCATGTCGGCGTCGACCGCCTCGCCGGCTACGGTTTGAAATACGCCGACGGCTTCGGCTTCACCCATCTCGGCCGGATCGGCCGGGCCGCAGCCTGATCGGACGGCGCGTCCCCTGCACGCCCCGGATCAGTGCGCGGCCGACGGCAGCTCCCGGTTCGGCGTCGCCGCGGCCGGCTTGTCGCGGGTGAAGAACCGGATCACCACGACGAAGAACACCGGTACCCAGAGCACCGCGAGGAAGGTCGCCGTGATCATGCCGCCGAGCACGCCCGTGCCCAGCGCCTGCTGGCTCGCGCCACTCGCCCCCGTGGCGATCACCAGCGGCACGACACCGAGGATGAAGGCCAGCGACGTCATGATGATCGGCCGGAAACGCAGCTCGCAGGCGGTGACGGTGGCCTCGATCAGCGGCATCCCGCGCGCCCGCAGGTCCTTGGCGAACTCGATGATCAGGATCGCGTTCTTCGCCGACAGGCCGATGATGGTGATGACGCCGACGGTGAAATAGACGTCGTTCGGCAGGCCGCGCAGCCAGGCCGCGGCGACCGAGCCGATCAGGCCGAGCGGCACGGCGAGCATGACCGCGAACGGGATCGCCCAGCTCTCGTACAGCGCGGCGAGGCAGAGGAAGACGAACAGGATCGACAGCCCGAGCAGGAACGCGGCCTGCGATCCCGCAAGCTTCTCCTGCAGCGACTGGCCGGTCCAGGCGTAGCCGAAGCCCTTCGGCAAGGTGCCCATCAGCCGCTCCATCTCGGCGATCGCGTCGCCGGAGGTGTAGCCCGGCTTGGGATTGCCGGTGATGCGGACCGACGGGTAGCCGTCGAAGCCGACGACCTGGGTCGGCCCGACCACCCATGACAGGCGGGCGAAGGAGGAGAACGGTACCATCTCGCCGGCCGTGTTGCGCACGCTGTAGGTCAGCAGGTCCTCCGGCTTGAGGCGCTTGTCCTCATTGGCTTGCACGATCACGCGCTGCATGCGGCCGAGATTGAGGAAGTCGTTGATGTAGCTCGAGCCGAGGCTCGTCGACAGCGCGCCGTTGATGGACGCGAAGGTGACGCCGAGCGCGGCCGCCTTGGCACGGTCGATCTCGAGACGGACCGAGGGCGCCGGCGGCAGCCCCTCGACGCTCAGCTTGCCGAGCACGGGCGAGTTCGCCGCGGCCGCAAACAGCGTATCCTTGGCCGCCATCAGCGCATCATAGCCGCGCTGCGAGCGATCCTGCAGGCGGAAACTGAAGCCGGAGGTGTTGCCGAGATTGTCGATCGGCGGCGGCGCCAGCACCGACACCTCGGCATCACGGATTTTCGCGAACTGCGGATTGAGCTTGGCGATCAGGGCGTCCGCGCTCTGGGCCTTGTTGCGCTCTGACCAGTCCTTCAGCGTCACGAAGGCCTGCGCGGTGTTGGCGCCCTGGCCGTAGAAGCTGAAGCCGGCGACGAACGACACCGTGTCGATGCCGGGCGTCGCGACCAGCTTCTCGTTGACCTCCTGCAAGATGTCGAGGGTCCGGTTGGCGCTGGCATCGGCGGGCGCCAGCACGTCGACCATGACGAAGCCCTGGTCGTCCACCGGCAGGAAGCCGCCGGGCATGCGCCAGAACGAATAGCCGAGCCCCGCCAGGATCAGTGCATAAACGATCATGAAGCGTCCGGCGCGCGCCACGATCCAGCGCGTCGCCTGGCTGTAGCGGTTGGTCGCCGCGGCAAAGCGGCGGTTGAACCAGCCGAAGAAGCCGCGTGCGGCGTGGCCGTGCCCCTTCTCGATCGGCTTCAGCAGGGTCGCGCACAACGCGGGCGTCAGCGACAGCGCGAGGAACGCCGAGAAGCCGATCGACACCACCATGGCGGCGGAGAACTGCTGATACATGATGCCGACCGAGCCCGGGAAGAAGGCCATCGGCACGAACACGGCCATCAGCACCAGCGTGATGCCGATCACCGCGCCGGTGATCTGATCCATCGCCTTGTCGGTCGCCTCGCGCGGCGGCAGCCCCTCTTCCGCCATGATGCGTTCGACGTTCTCGACCACGACGATGGCGTCGTCCACGAGGATGCCGATCGCGAGCACCATGCCGAACATCGTCAGCACGTTGATGGAGAAGCCGAGCGCGAGCAGCACGCCGCAGGTGCCGAGCAGCGCAATCGGCACCACGATGGTCGGGATCAACGTGTAGCGGATGTTCTGCAGGAACAGGAACATCACCAGGAACACCAGCACGACGGCCTCGCCCAGCGTCATCAGCACCTTCTTGACGGAGGCCGCGATCACCGGGGTCACGTCGTAGGAGACTTCGTACTTCACGCCCGGGGGAAAGAACGCGGCAAGCTCCTCCATCCGCGCCTTGACCGCCTTGGAGGTGGCGAGCGCATTGCCGGCCGGCGCCAGTTGCACCGCGACCGAGGCGGCGGGCTTCCCGTTGAGCCAGGACGAGAACGCATAGGAGAGACCGCCGACCTCGATGCGCGCGACGTCCGCAAGCCGCACGGCCGAGCCATTCAGGTTGGCGCGCAGCACAATGTTGCCGAACTCCTCCGGCGACTCGAGCTGGCCCTTTACCAGCACGGTGTTCTGCACCCGCTGGCGGGTCGGCGACGGCTGCACGCCGAGCTGGCCGGAGGCGACCTGCGCGTTCTGCGCCGCGATCGCCTGATCGACGTCCTGCGGCGTGAGGCCGAGGCCGAGCAGCTTGTCGGGATCGAGCCAGATGCGCATCGCGCGCTCGGTGGCGAACAGCCGCGCACGGCCGACGCCGGGCAGCCGGCGCAGCTCGGGCAGCACGTAGCGCGTCGCGACGTCGCCGAGCCCGATCTCGTCGAGACTGCCGTCGGTCGAGGTCAAGGTGACGAATTGCAGGATGGCGCTGCTCGCCTCGAGAATGACGATGCCCTGCTGCCGCACCGCCTCGGGCAGGCGCGGCTCGATGCGCTTGATGCGGTTCTGGACGTCGACGGAGGCGAGGTCGATGTCGGTGCCCGGCTTGAACGAAGCGAGGATCTCGACCTCGCCGGTGGTGTCGCTGGTCGATTCGTAGTTCAGGATGCCGGCGGCGCCGTTCAGCTCCTCCTCGATCAGGCGCGTGACGCTGTAATACAGGTTCTCGGTCGACGCGCCGGGATAGGCGGTCGAGATCGAGATTGAGGGCGGCGCAATGATCGGATACTGCGCGACGGGCAGGAACGGAATCGACAGCACGCCGGCCAGGCAGATGAAGATCGCCACGACCCAGGCAAAGATCGGACGTGCGATGAAGAAGCGCGACATGACAACCTCCGGGCCGTGACTGCGTCAGTTCGAGGCGGACGGCTTGTCGGAGCCGGAAACCTTCCAGGGCACGGCTGTGACGGCACTGCCGGGCGCCACCTTCTGGACGCCGTCGACGACGACGCGCCAGCCGGGCTTGAGGCCATCCTCGATCAGGACGCCGGAGGCGAGCGTGCGCCCGGCACGTACCGGCTGAAGGGTGGCGCGGCCTTCGTCATTGACGACATAGACGGCGCTGCTGCCCGACGTCGTGCGCTGCACAGCCTGCGCCGGGACCACGATGCCGTTGGTATCGATCGCCTCCTCGATCTGCACCCGGACATACATACCGGGCAGCAGCTCGCCTTCGGGATTCGGAAACTCGCCGCGCAACGTCACCTTGGCGGTGCCCGGATCGACGCTGACGTCGGAGAACAGCAGGCGCCCTGCATGCTTGTAGATTGAGCCGTCGTCCAACACGAGGCGGACGCGCGCCGCGTCGGGCGCAACGCTCTTCAGCCGCCCTTCCGCGAGATCGCGCCGCAGTTCGTTCAGCTCGGCAACCGACTGG
Source organism: Bradyrhizobium sp. HKCCYLRH1030 (assembly GCF_051168395.1). NCBI lineage: Bacteria > Pseudomonadati > Pseudomonadota > Alphaproteobacteria > Hyphomicrobiales > Nitrobacteraceae > Bradyrhizobium > Bradyrhizobium sp. HKCCYLRH1030. The sequence goes on from NZ_JBNPUY010000001.1 coordinate 1,076,830, forward strand.
GTGAAGTCGGCATAGACCGGATCGAGCTGCTGGATGGTGGCGAGATGAGTCGTCTCGTTGGGATTGACCAGCGCGCCTTCGGTGACCAGCGCACGGCCGATGCGGCCGCTGATCGGCGCGCGCACCGTCGCCCAATCAAGATTGAGCTGCGCCTGCGCGACCGCAGCCTTCTGGGCCGCAACGTCGGCCTCGGCCTGGCGCTCGGAGGCAACCGCGAGCTCGTACTGCGCCTGGGACGTGGCCTGGCCGGTCAACAAGGTCTTGAGGCGGTCTTCCTGGCGATCGGCCTGATAGAGCACGGCCTCCGCCTTGGCGAGCGCAGCGCGAGCCTTGTCGAGCTCGACTTGGAACGGCGCCGGATCGATCCGGTACAGCACGGCGCCTGCCTCGACGAGCGCGCCCTGCTGGAAGCTGCGCTCGACCACGATGCCGCTGACGCGCGGCCGCACCTCGGCGATCCGCATCGACGTGATCCGCCCCGGCAGGTTCTTGGTCAACGTCACCGGCGCCGCTTCGACCGTGATCACGCCGACCTCGGGCGGGCTCGAAGCTTGGGAGGCACCGGAGCCGTCACGGTCGCTGCACGCTGCAAGCGTGAGAAACGAGACCGCACAGATCGTCGCGCCGGCCGAACGGATCAATTGCTCTCTCAGCATGAAGTCCATCTTGTTACGTCGCCGGCGCGCATGGATGCTGGACGATTATCGAGGACATCGGATCGCCGAGGATCCGCCGCCCGTCTTCCAGATCGTCGCTCACCAACTCGACGCGTCGTATGCCACCGTCGCGAGCCGGCGAACGTTCGTGCGCTCCTCATAGGCGAACTGATAGCTGCAATCCAGAATTTTTCCGCAACATGCGGCGACTGCGACAACTGCGCACCATGTATCATCGCAGAAGTCTGCAAGGATGCTGGGCGATATGTCGCGCTTTGCTTCCCGGGCGTTGATGCGGAGTCCGAAAGGCACGAAGAATCCGCAACGACACCGAAAGGATAATGGATCACCCACAAGTCGGATCACGCGACGCTGACGGTCGATGATCGCCTCGTCCTGATCACGTTACCGGGCGCAGAGGCCGCGATCGCCAAACGGTCGCACGAGCGCCGCGTGATCAGCATACCGCTCTCCGCCGGGCTGCCCGCCCGAGCAACGCACATGCCCCCTCGATCCGTTGTCCACCATGCATCTCACGGGATGGTTTGACAGCGCCATGATCGCTCGTTCTACTTGGTTGCAAAGCCGCGCCACAAGCGGCGAGCCAGGAGGACGGTCATGGAGCGACACCATGGTAGCGCGCCGTTGGCGCTTGCCGCGCGCGCCTGTTTCGGTCTCAGACGCGTATCGCGCACCACCGCTGGACCAGCGCGGCGTTCGGCAGCAACGGCGGTGGTCATGATGCTGCTCGCTGCACTCGGTCCCGGGCTCTGCGGCAGCGCGAGCGCGCAGGGCATCACCAAGGACGTGCCCGCCCGGGTCGAGATGTACCCGATCCCCTCGCTGACCCTGTCCGACCGGCAGTTCCTCTCCGGCGACGACGGCGGCAAGCCGGTCACCGTCGTCGGCGAAATGCGCGTGGCGCAGGGCAGCGGCAGGCTGCCGGTGGTGGTGCTGATGCACGGCTCGGGCGGCGTCGGCGCCAACATCGCAGCCTGGAGCCGCACCTTCAATGCAATGGGGATCTCGACCTTCGCGATCGACGGCTTCACCGGGCGCGGCATCACCGCGACCAGCACCAACCAGGCCCAGCTCGGCCGGCTGAACCTGATCATGGACATCTATCGTGCGCTGGACGTGCTGGCGAAGCATCCGCGCGTCGATCCCGAGCGCATCGTGCTGATGGGCTTTTCACGCGGCGGACAGGCGGCGCTGTATGCGAGCCTCCAGCGCTTCCACAAGCGCTGGAACAATTCCGGGCTGCAATTTGCCGCCTACATCCCGTTCTATCCGGACTGCTCGACGACCTATCTCGGTGAGACCGACGTCGTGGCGCGGCCGATCCGGATCTTTCACGGCGGACCGGACGACTACAATCCGGTGCGGACCTGCAAGGCCTATGTCGAGCGGCTGAAGGCAGCGGGCCGCGACGTCGCGCTGACCGAATATCCGGACTCGCCGCACGGCTTCGATCTCGGCCTGCTCGGCGCCAACATGCTCGCCGTCGCGCCGAAGGCGCAGACCGTGCGCAACTGCCGCATCAAGGAGAGCGACGGCGGGATGCTGATCAATGCCGACACGCAGCAGCCCTTCACCTATCAGGACGCCTGCGTCGAGTTCGATCCGCATGTCGGCGGCAATCCGGCCACGGCCGAGGCGGCCCGCCAGGCGGTGACGGATTTCCTGCGCGCACTGTTCAAACTGTCGTGAGCAAAAATAGAACGATTTGGATCAATTCTTGAGGTGACAGGTCGAACGCATCGGGTCTTGCTGCGTTGTCGCTCACTTTTCGACGATGAAACGGAGCCCGATGATGCGCGCCTCTCGCCTTGCGATCCCAACTTTGCTGACCGCCCTCGCCTTGGGCGGCGCGGCCCATGCGGCGCCTGCCGCGCCGTTCCGGGGGCTGGAGGGCTCCTGGACCGGCGGCGGCGTGATCAGCATGTCCGACGGCAACCAGGAGCGGCTGCGCTGCCGCGCGGCCTATGACGTCGGCGGCGCCGGCGAGCAGCTCCGGCTCAACATCCGCTGCGCGAGCGACAGCTACAACATCGACCTCTCCAGCGACGTCGCCTATCGCGGCGGCGAGATCTCGGGGCAATGGAGCGAATCGAGCCACAACGCATCCGGCACGATCGAGGGCCGCGCGGTCGGCAACCGCATCGAAGCCCAGGCGCGCGGGCAGACGTTTTCCGCCGGGCTGTCGCTGACGACGCAGGGACGCCGGCAGACCGTGTCGATCCGCCCGGCGGGCACGGAGATCAGGGGCGTCGACCTGGAGCTGGCGCGGAGATAGGCCACCAACATTTCCGCGTCATTGCGCGCGAAGCGGCGAAGCGAAGCGATCCCGAGTCCCTCGATGACTCCGGATTGCTTCGTCGCTTCGCTCCCCGCAATGACGACAGTGTCCTGGTCTTCGAGGAACTCACGTTCGCTGGTCCCGGATATCGCTGCGCCCATCCGGGCTACGCCACGACATCACGGCAGTTCGATTCACACCGCGCCGATGTCTTTCAGGCAAGCCTGCGTCAGCGTCATCCGAGCCTCGACGTGGCGCGGCTCAGGGCAGTCCATGTTGAGCGCGAACACGGTCGGCTGATCGCCCTTGTCGACCCAGCCGACCATCCAGCCAAGCGCCCCCTGCTCCTTGCCGAGCAGTCCGGACTTGAAGTGAATGACGGCATCGCCGACCTTGGTCACGGGGATGATGTCGCGGGTCAGATCCTGGCTGCGCTTGGAGACCTGAAGCGCGCCACGCCTGAGGCGATCGATGAAATCGACCTGCTCGACGGGATCGATGCGAAGCGCGCCGGTCAGCCAGAACTGGTCGATGCCGCCGCCGATGTCGTGATTGCCGTAGTCGAGCTCCTCGAGATATGTCTGCATCCGCTCAGCGCCGATGCGGCGCGCGATCTCCTGATAGACCGGCACGGCGGAGACCGCGATCGCGCTGCGCAAGGTGTGGTCCTTGTTCCAGGCCTCGATCGATCTCGAGACGCCATCCCACTTGAACACGTCCTTGTCGGGATCCTCGACGACGCCCGTCTCCAGCGCGATCAGCGAGTTCGCGATCTTGAAGGTCGAGGCCGGCAGCCTTGCCTCGCCGGAGCGATCGGTGTCGCTGGCGATGACGAGATATTCCTCGACCTTGTAGGCCAGGAAAGTCCCCTTGGTGCCTTCGTCGGTGAAGCGCTTGGCGAGATCGCTGCGGATCTCGTTGCGCGGCGGCGCGACATGCGCGAATGAACGTGCGGGCAGCAGGCTGGCGCCGGTCATCAGGGCGAGCACGTGGCGGCGGCTCATCATGGGCATCGCAAATTTCTCCGTCGTCGTCGGCTCCTCCCTATCACAGGGCGGTGACGACCGACGCATGACGGAGATCACAAATGCGGCGCGCTCAGCGCATCGGCCGCGACAGGTTGAGCACGAACACCAGCACCTCGGCGACGGCCTTGTAGAGCTCCTCCGGGATCTCGTCGCCGAGCTCGACATTGGAGAGCGCGCCGGCCAGCACCTCGTTCTCCTCGATCGGGATGTCGTGCGCCTTCGCGACCTCGATGATCTTGGCGCCGATCGTGCCCTTGCCCTTGGCGACGACGCGCGGCGCGCCCTGGCCCTTGTCATAGTGCAAGGCGACGGCGAGCTGGGTCTTGTTGGCGGCCTTCACCTCGATGCTCATAGCGCGCGATCCAGGAAATGGCCGGCCCTGGGCGGCATCGCCGCCGGCGGCGCGCCGTCCTGCACCACGAGATCGCCCGGCGAGAGCTCGGCACGGCTGAGGGCCTGGCTCAGTTCGGAGAGACCGGCGCGCAAGCGCGCGGCGGTGACCGGACGCTCGGCCCACATCCGCACGGAGGTGCGCTCGGCGCTGAAGCTGATCATCGCATGCACCGGGCCGGCCGGCTCGACGTCGAGCGAGAAACGCGCCCGCCAGACGCGCTTGGCGGCGTCCGGCGATTGCGTGCCGCCGTCGCGCGAGATCTCGAACTGCGCCATGGCCGTGCCCTGCGGGGTAGCGAAGGGAATCTCGAAGTTCCAGCGCGGCGGCGCGGGATCGGTGCGCGCGGTCGAGGCGTCCGGGCGATCCGGCAGCGAGGCGACCTGCAGCAGGGTCTGGCGCGACAGCGCCTGGTCGGTCTCGTCGAGCAGGCGGTGCGCGATCGCCGGCAGCGGCGTGTCCGGGCGGAGCGTCGGCGCCGCCACGGCCTGCGGCATCGGTGCAGCCCCGCGGAACGGCGGCGGCGGCGTGTTGGTGCGCACGACCATATCGGCGCGGCCATTGGCGTTGCGTCCGGGAACGAGGCCGGCGGCGCGCGGAATCTGCTGCTGCGCTTCCTGCAGCACGGCCAGCACCGTGCCGGGCGTGAGCGACTGCGCCTTGGCGCCCGTCAGGGCCTCGATCAGCGCCGAGCCGGTGAAGCCGGCAGACGCGGCGTCGGGCCGCCCCATTCCCGTGGCCCAGGGCTGGGGCGGCAGCTCGATCTCGATGTCGGGCACCAGCGAGGGTGCGCCGCTCTGTTGCTGCGCGGCGGCGGCGCGGCCGGCCTCGGACAGCACCGAGGCGTAGGAGCCACCGGGCGACGGCTGCGTCGACGCCGCCATGCCGGGCTCGGCGGTCTGCAGCACCGTCGCCAGCGTCTGGCGCAGCACGATCAGCGCCGCCTTCAGGTCGGGCGTGCCGGCACCGGCGGCGCCATTGGCGAGCGAGGATTCCAGGAACAGGCCGGAATGCTGTACGGCGTTCTGCACATCCTCCGCGGTCAGCGCCGGCGATAGCTGGGTCTGTTGCGCCAGCACCTGGGCCACGGCGGCGCGCAAGGCCGGTGGAAGGTTCGGCGAGTCGGCGACGGCCTGGAGATCGGCGAACAATTGGCCCTGGCTGCCCTGACGGGTCGCCGCCTCCTCGCTGGCAATCGACAATGCGAGCCGCTCCATCCCGGTCAGCGGATCCGGCGGCGGAGGCAGCCCCGGCGCCAGCCGGCCGGTGACGTCGACGACGGTGGCGGCCGGCGTCGGGGTGCCGGTGGTGCCAGCGGCAGCGCTGCCGCCCTGCCCGACGATGGCGAGCTGCAGCCCTTGCGCGGTCTGCGACACGGCGACCTGCACCGTCTGGCCGGCCTGCAGCGGCAGCTCGCTCGCGAGCTCCATCGACAGGTTTCCGATCGCGACTTGGACCAGATTCTCGGCGAGCACCTGCTGCACCCTGGCGCTGACCAGTGCGCCGGCCTGCAGCGTGGTTGCTGCCGCCACCGTGGTTCCGGCCGGCGAGCTGCCGACGCCGCGGACGGCGCTCACGGAAGGCGACGGGGTGACACTCTGGACCATGCGCGTACTCGGGTTACGCGCACAGCCTATCGGTTGCCCCTAAACCCGGCGTTAACCGGCCTCAGAGCGCGGCGTCGACCGCCTGGAGGATGCGGACGGCGGCCTCGTAGTCGATCTGCTTGGCGGCGCGGCGGCTCATCGCCTCCTCGTCGGCCCCCCATTGCGCGACGTTCCAGTCCTCGTCGACATGGGCTGCCGCCCAGATCTGGCCAGGGTCGCGCACCCCATGAACCAGCGCCAGCGCCAGCAGCGCCGAGCCGGTCAGTGTGGTGACGACATGCGCCGCCGCCACCGTCCACGGGCCGGTCGGCAGCGCACCGCGCGCCGCCTGCACCGCAGCCTCCGGTTGGGTCACATGCATGATGCCTTCGGACAGGATGAAATGCGCGCCGAGACTATCGCGGGCCCAGTCCAGCACCGGGTCCCAATGCTCGGCCTCGCGCGCGACCAGCCCCTCAGGATGGCCGGCCCGGTAGAACAACAGGTCCGATTGGAGATATTTGGCAATGTCCTCGCGCACGTCATCGGTGCGGTCGACCACCGACTGCACGACGCTGTTGGCGAACCGCGTCAGCGGCATCGTGGCGGGGTCGATGTTCTCACCCTGGGCCTGCCACTCGGCGGCCACGGCCGCCGCCAGCTCCCCGGCGGGAACGATGACGACGCGCCCCGACGGCGTGCGGATCGGCCGGCCGTCGAGGGTCACGTTGAAGCCGCCCTCGGCGGCGGCGGTCCCGGCCTCCTTGTAGAAGCGCTTGCGCAGCGGCGTCCGCATCGCCTGGCGCGCCGATTCCTGCGGATCGAGCGGCGACCGGCCGACGACGTCGTCAAACAGTTCACGCATCAGAATTCCAGCCCTCTCGCGGGATGATCACACGGGATCCGTTGTTTTTGCGGTAGATAAGCCCTGTCCGCCCGAAATGCGAGCTGCCGATGCGTCCCCTGCTCTCCGCTCTCGTCCTGCTCGGCAGCACCGTCCCGGCCGTAGCCGGCTTCCGCACGCCGGAATCGCTGGTGCGCAACGTCTATGCGCATTACGGCCGGGGCGCGCCGGAGCTCTCCGCCGGGCTGCCGCGGACGGCCGAGGTCGCACGGCAGTTCTTCGATCCGAGCCTCGCCAGGGCCTGGACGGCGCCGCGGCGTGAGCCCTACGATTTCCTGGTGCAGAGCCCGCGCTGGAAGCTCGGCCCGGTCGCGATCTCGATTGTGCGCAGGCAGTTCGACAAGACCTATGTCGCCGCCAGCTTCGACAACCAGGGTCACCGCGTGACGATGAACTTCATCGTGGTCAAGGGGCCGGACGGCTGGGTCATCCTCGATGTCGAAACCCCGCACGATTCGCTCACACTGTTCCTGCAGCAGTTCCGGAACTGAAGGCCGCAGCGGAAACCGATTCTCCTCCCCTTAAGCAGAGGCTGCAAAGAGGAGGACGACCATGAACATGCCGGAGATCGTTCGCCGGCTGATCGCGATGAGCGAGCAGGATGGCAAGATCACCTTCGACGAGTTGAACGCGCTGTGCGGATGGGACATGCCGCCCGAGGATATCGAAAACATCTTCTGCGCGCTGCGGGACGCGGGCATTCAACTCGTCGAACAGAGAGGCTGAGCGCTTCGGAGCCGCTCACTCCTCCGGCGCGTTCTCGATCGGGTCGAAGCGGTCATGCTCGAGGCCGAGCAGGTTCCACGACTGCAGCATGTGCGGCGGCAGCGGCGCGGTGGCGTCGATGAACCCGCCGCGCGGATGCGGGATGACGATGCGGCGCGCCAAGAGATGCAGCCGGTTCTGCAGGCCGCCGGGCAGCGCCCAGTTCTCGATGTTGAAATATTTGGGGTCGCCGACGATGGGGTGGCCGATATGGGCCATGTGCGCGCGCAACTGATGGGTGCGCCCCGTCACCGGCTTCAAGGACACCCAGGCGAGCTTGTTGGCCGAGGCCTCGACCACGGCGTAGTAGGTCACGGCGTGGCTGGCGCCCTCGTCGCCATGGGCGGCGACGCGCATGATGGTGTCGTCCTCGCTCTCCTCCTTGGCAAGATACGTGGAGATGCGGCCCTGCTTGGGCTTGGGCACGCCCGCCACCAGCGCCCAGTAGATCTTGCGCGCGGAACGGCTGCGGAAGGCGCCAGTCAGATGCGTGGCGGCGAAACGGGTCTTGGCGATCAGGAGGCAGCCGGAGGTCTCGCGGTCGATGCGGTGCACGAGCCGCGGCTTCTGGCCCTTGGCGTCGCGCATCACCTCCAGCATCTGGTCGATGTGGCGGGTCATGCCGGAGCCGCCCTGCACCGCGAGCCCGGCGGGCTTGTTGAGGACGAGCACGTCGTCGTCCTCGTACAGCGTCATCGCCTTGAGGCTCTCCAGCGTCTTTCGCTCGCCCTCGGAGAGGCCGGCGCGCTCCTTCGGCGCATCGAGCTTGAGCGGCGGAATGCGCACGCTCTGGCCTTCCTCCAGGCGGTCCTTGGAGTCCGCGCGCTTGCCATCGACGCGCAACTCGCCTTTGCGGACGATGCGCTGGATGTGGGAGAACGACAGACCGGGGAAGCGCGCCTCGAGGAAGCGGTCGACGCGCATGTTGTTCTCGTCGGCCGTGACCACCACGGTCTGCACCTTCGTCGGCAGCAGCGGCGTCTCCGGCTCGACCTTCTTCGGCGGCGGCGCCGCAGGCCTGCGCTCGGCATGCTCCGAGCTGAACCGCGCAGGCTTGCCGGCGCCGGCGCGCTTGGCCGGCGGCTGTTTGCGCGGCGCGAAGCTGTCGCGGCGATCCTCTCCCTCGGCGCGCGGCGCACGGCTGCGCTCGGCTTTGCCGCGCCCGAAATCGCCGCGCGGTGCCGCCTCGCGGTCACCGGCAAAACGGTCGCGCCGCGGCCGCTCGGCATCGGGACGCTTCGCAGACTCACGCTTGGCCGCGGCGCCTGGGCTGCGGGCCGCCTCCGCCTTCGGCCGCTCGCTGCGGCGATCGGTCGGGCGATCGGATCGGGTCTGGGTTCGCTTGATACGGCGGCTCATGGCAGGTTGCGTATCTCAAAAGCCACTGCCAGTCACGGCGAAATCGCGATAAATCCGCTTGTGAGTCGGCCACTTGGGCCATCGATACTGATCGGAGCGAATCGAATGACGCTCACGCGACTGGGCTTGGCGATCCTGGCTGCCACGCTGGCGACGACCGCCACGCAGGCGCAGCAGAGCCCGATGCCCGACGACATCGCCTGGAAGCTGATCGAGATGGGTCGGGTCATCGCCCCGCCGAAGACCGCCGCGATCTACGCGCCGCTGCAGGCCAAGGAACCCTACACCGGCGTCAAGGTGCAGCGCGATGTGAGATACGGCACGGCGGAGCGCAATCTGCTCGACGTCTTCACACCGGATGCCGCGGCCCCGCCCCGGCCCGTGCTGATCTTCGTGCATGGCGGCGCCTTCATCGGCGGCAACAAGCGCACCACGCCGGACGGCCCGTTCTACGACAACATCATGCTATGGGCGGTGAAGAGCGGCTTCGTCGGCGTCAACATCACCTACCGCCTCGCGCCGAAATTCCCCTGGCCTGCCGGCGTCGAGGACGTCGCCAGCGCGGTGCAATGGGTGGTCGCCCACGCCGCCGAGAACGGCGGCGATCCCGCGCGCATCTATCTGATGGGCCATTCGGCCGGCGCGGTGCACGTCGCGACCTATGTGGCGCATCCCGAATTCCACAAGGTCGCCGGCGGCGGCCTTGCGGGCGCGATCATGGCCTCGGGCGTCTACGACCTCACCGCGACGCCGCTCGGCGACCAGGAGATGGCCTATTTCGGCACCGATCCCTCGCGCTTCAAGGAGCGCTCGTCGCTATCAGGCCTGCAAGCCTCGAGTCTGCCGCTCATGATCGTCTCCGCCGAGCTCGACCCGCCGCGCTTCGTCGAGCAGTTCGACCTGTTGAAGCAGGCCGCCTGCAAACGGCCATCCGGCTGCGCCCGCGCGGTGATGCTGCCGCAGCACAGCCACATGTCCGAGGTGTATGCGATCAATACCGAGGACGACCGACTGACGCGGGAGATCGCGGAGTTCGTACAGAGCGGGAAGTAGTTGATGGTCACTTGGCATAGCGGTCTCCGAGTCAGGCGTCCGCAGGAGAGCTCGGTGTTTCCCAGCAAGCGGGCCGAGGTGAACCGAGCAAGCCGCAAGGTCAGCGATCCTACCCGCCCCGCTCCTTCCTCAGCTTCGCCCAATAATCCAGCCGTTTCCTGATCTCGCGCTCGAAGCCGCGCTCCGGGGGATCGTAGAACTGCTGGCGGCCGAGGGCGTCGGGAAAGTAGTCCTGTCCCGAAAACGCGTCGGGCGTGTCGTGGTCGTACTGATAGCCGGTGCCGTAGCCTTCGCTCTGCATCAGCTTGGTCGGGGCATTCAAGATGTGCTTGGGCGGCAGCAGCGAGCCGCCCTCCTTCGCCACGCGCTTGGCTGCGCCGAACGCCTTGTAGGCGGCGTTGGATTTCGGCGCGGTCGCCACATAGATCACGGCCTGCGCGATCGCGAGCTCGCCTTCGGGCGAGCCCAGGAAATCATAGGCGTCCTTGGCGGCGTTAGCGATCACCAGCGCCTGCGGATCGGCGAGGCCGATGTCCTCCACGGCCATGCGCACGATGCGGCGGGCGAGGAACAGCGGATCCTCGCCGGCGTCGAGCATGCGGGCGAAGTAGTACAGCGCGGCATCCGGGTCCGAGCCGCGCACCGATTTGTGCAGGGCCGAGATCAGGTTGTAGTGGCCGTCGGCGGACTTGTCGTAGATCGGCGCGCGGCGCTGCAGGATGTCCTGCAGCTGCACCGCGTTGAAGATCTCGTCCTTGCGCGCCGAGCGCCAGACCTCCTCGGCGAGCGTCAGCGCGGCGCGGCCGTCGCCGTCGGCCATGCGGATCAGCACGGCGCGCGCCTCGTCATCGAGCGGCAGCTTGCGGCCCTCGACCGCCTCTGCGTTGCTGTAGAGCTTCTCGATCGCGGCGGCGTCGAGCGAGTGGAACACCAGCACGCGCGAGCGCGACAGCAGAGCGGCGTTGAGCTCGAAGGACGGGTTCTCCGTGGTCGCGCCGACCAGCACGACGGTGCCGTCCTCCATCACCGGCAGGAAGGAATCCTGCTGGGCGCGATTGAAGCGATGCACCTCGTCGACGAAGAGCAGCGTGCCCTGCCCGGTCTCGCGTCGCGCGCGCGCCGCGTCGAACACCTTCTTCAAATCGGCGACGCCGGAGAACACCGCCGAGATCTGCTCGAAATGCAACTCCGTGGCGTCTGCCAACAGCCGCGCCACCGTGGTCTTGCCGGTGCCGGGCGGGCCCCAGAAGATCAGCGAGCCCAGCGTGCGCGTCTCCAGCATGCGCGTCAGCGCGCCATCGGGCCCGAGGATGTGATCCTGCCCGACGACGTCGGACAGCTTGTGCGGGCGCAGCCGCTCCGGCAGCGGCCGTGGCGCATCGTGCTCCATCCCCGCCGCAGCGAAGAGGCTCGGGCCTCCCTGCTGGGGACGCTTCGGGCTCATCCGCCGAGCGTGACGTTGATCTGCTGGCCGCCGCGCAGCACGGTGATGCGCCAGATGCGGGCGGCCTCGCGCGAGGCCTTGTCGAGATCGGCGGTCTTGGCGATCTTCTGGTTGTTCACGGCCATGATGACGTCGCCCTTCTGGAAGCCGACATTGGCGGCGGTGGTGCCGTCGCCCGGCTCGAGCACCACCACGCCCTCGGTGTCGGCATCGAGGTGCAGCTCGTCGGCGACCGCCGGCGAGATGTTGGCGACCTTCGCGCCCTGGAATGGCGAGCGGCCGTTGATGACCATCTCGTTGCGCCCGGTGTCCGGCGCGGTCTCCAGCGCGACCGCGACCTTCACCGGCTTGCCGCCGCGTTGCACCTCGATCTGCGCAGTGCCGCCGAGCGGACGGGTCGCAAAACGGTAGTCGAACGCGTTGGGATCATCGACGGTCTGGCCGTCGATCGACACGATCAGGTCCGACGACTTGATGCCCGCCTTCGCCGCCGGGCTGTTCGCGACCACCGAGGCGACCAGCGCGCCGGTCGGCGAGCGCAGGCCGAGGCTCTCGGCGATCTCGGGCGTCACCGCCTGCAGCCGCGCGCCGAGCCAGGGGCGCTTGACCGCCTTGCCGCCGCTCTTGGCCGAGGCCACGACGACGCGCACCATGTTCGCAGGAATGGCAAAGCCGATGCCCTGCGAGCCGCCGGACTTGGAATAGATCGCGGTGTTGATGCCGACCAGACGGCCGTTGATATCGACCAACGCACCGCCCGAATTACCGGGATTGATCGCGGCATCGGTCTGGATGAAGAACTGATAGTCGGTGATGCCGACCTGCGTGCGCGCCAGTGCCGAGACGATGCCGTGGGTCACGGTCTGGCCGACGCCGAACGGATTGCCGATCGCCAGCACGATGTCGCCGACCAGCAGATCGTCGGAATTGGCGAGGTCGAGCGTCGGAAACTGCTCCTTGGTGCCCTTCAGTTTGAGCACGGCGAGATCGGTACGGCTGTCCTTCAGCACGATCTCGGCCTCGAACTCGCGCTTGTCGGCGAGCGAAACCTTCACCTCGTCGGCGCCCTCGATCACATGCACGTTGGTGACGACGAGACCCGACGCATCGATCATCACGCCCGAGCCGAGCGAGCGCTGCATCTGCTCCTGCGGCCCGCCCTGCAGACCGAAGAAGCGGCGGAAGATCGGATCGTCGAGAAAGGGATTGCGGTTCTGCACCACCTTGGCGGCGTAGACGTTGACGACCGCCGGCTGCACGCGCTGCACGATCGGCGCATACGACAGCCGCAGCTCGGCCTGGGACTGCGGCACGCGCCGGTCCTGCGCCGCGAGCGGAGACGCGGCCAGCAGGGACAGCAGCAGGACCAGTGTGGAGCGAATCAACGACATGCGAACAATCCTGGAAAATGACGGTTTCGATATAAGCGGAACGGCCGGTGCGGCCAAGCTCAGGCGGCCTGATGCGGCGATTTGATGGTCTCTGCAACGGGCGCGCAGGACAGCCGTTCCTGGTGCCGCTCGCCCCAGCTTCTGAGAACCTCGATCACCGGCCGCAGGCTCTCGCCGACCTCGGACAGGCTGTATTCGACGCGCGGCGGCACCTCGGCATAGACCTTGCGGACGACTAGCCCGTCCTCCTCCAGCGCACGCAGCTGCTTGGTCAACATGCGCTGGGTGATGCCGGGCATCAGCCGGCGCAGCTCGCCGAAGCGCTGGCTGCCACCCTGCAGGTGGTAGAGGATCACGCCCTTCCACTTGCCGTCGATCAGATCGAGCGTGGCTTCGACCGCGCAGCCGGGACGGCGGGTGAAATTCTTCCGTTTCATCGCGTGTTGGCCCAATAGTATCCAAACGGGGACTAGTTCCCCATTTTTACAGTACTTGCTGAACTGGCGCCAGCAGGACAAACAGATCCTATCGCCAAGCCAACCAGGAGGCTGTTCATGAAGGCCGTCGGATACCAGCAGTCGCTGCCCATCACCGAGGACCGCGCGCTCTTCGATCTCGAGACCGCCAAACCCGAGCCGAAGGGACGCGACATCCGCGTCGCCGTGAAAGCGGTGTCGGTCAATCCGGTCGACACCAAGGTGCGCAAGCGCGCCGCACCGCCCGCCGGCGAAACCAAGATCCTGGGCTATGACGCCGCTGGCGTGGTCGAGGCTATCGGCCCGGACGTGAGCCTGTTCAAGCCCGGTGACGAGGTGTTCTACGCCGGCTCGATCCTGCGCCAGGGCACCAATGCCGAATTCCATCTGGTCGACGAGCGCATCGTCGGCCGCAAGCCGAAGAGCCTGTCGTTCGCCGAAGCCGCCGCCCTGCCCCTCACCTCGATCACCGCATGGGAGCTGCTGTTCGACCGGCTCGGCGCCGTCCCCGGCAAGAGCCTCGATGACCGCACCTTGCTGATCACGGGTGCGGCCGGTGGCGTCGGCTCGATCCTGATCCAGCTTGCGCGCCGCCTCACCGGCCTGACGGTGCTCGCCACCGCGAACCGCCCGGAATCCCGCGACTGGTGCCTGTCGCTCGGCGCCCATGCCGTCATCGACCACGGCAAGCCGATGAAGGAGCAGATCGACGCGCTGAAGCTGCCGCCGGTCGCGCTCATCGCGAGCCTCACCCACAGCGACCAGCACTACAAGGCAATCGCCGACTTCATGACGCCGCAGGGCAAGTTCGGCCTGATCGACGATCCCGCCGAGTTCTCGCTCGCCGCCTTCAAGGGCAAGGCGATCTCCATCCACTGGGAATCGATGTTCACGCGCTCATCTTTCACGACAGCCGACATGATCGCGCAGCACCATCTGCTCAACGACGTGTCCGACCTGATCGACAAGGGCGTGATCCGCACCACCCTTGGCGACAATTACGGCACCATCAACGCGGCCAACCTCAAGCGCGCGCACGCGTTGATCGAGAGCAACACCTCCCGCGGCAAGATCGTGCTGGAGGGATGGAGCTAACTAACAGGCAACAATGGGCAAAGGCGCCCCCGCGGTCTCCCCGCGCGCGAGATCGCGGTGGCGCCGTGCCCCACCATCCCGCCGATCGAAGGCATAAGATGGCCGGCAGCCGACGCGCGGTCCGATCAGCGGCCATGAGCGATCGAGACTGGCCGACGGTCCCGTTTCCCCTTAACGAAAGCCGATAGGAACCTCCTCGCGCCTGGAACGAACGTCCGTGAGCAGCCTGAAGTCCGCGACCAACCCGCCCGCCGATCACGGCGGGCGCTCCGGATCTCCGCTCGAGGTTCTGCGGATCTTCTTCACGCTCGGCCTGACCTGCTTCGGCGGTCCGATCGCCCATATCGGCTACTTCCGCGACGAGTTCGTCGTCAGGCGGAAGTGGATCGACGAGCATGCCTATGCCGATCTGGTCGGGCTGTGCCAGTTCCTGCCCGGCCCCGCCAGCAGCCAGGTCGGCTTCTCCATCGGGCTGATGCGGGCCGGCTATCTCGGCGCGCTCGCCGCCTGGACCGGCTTCACCCTGCCATCGGCCGCGATTCTCGTCCTGTTCGCCTATGGTGCCGGCCAATTGAGTGGTCCGGTCGGCGACGGCCTGCTGCACGGACTGAAGCTGACCGCGGTCGCCATCGTCGCGCAGGCGGTCTGGGGCATGGCGCGCACGCTCTGTCCCGACCGGACGCGCGCCTCGATCGCGGTCGCCGCAACCCTCGTCATCCTATTCAGCACCGCCTCGCTCGCCCAGATCGGAGCGATCGTTCTCGGCGGCCTCGCCGGTCTGTGGCTCTGCCGCGGCGAGGCGGCGCCGTCCGGACACGTCGCGATCCCGGTGTCGCGGACCGTGGGGCTGGTTGCGCTCGCCATGTTCGCCATCCTGTTGGCGGGACTTCCGCTGCTGCGCGGCGTGACGGGATCGACCGGCGTCGCCTTGTTCGATGCCTTCTATCGCTCCGGCGCGCTGGTGTTCGGCGGTGGACATGTCGTGCTGCCGCTGCTGCGCGAGGCCTTCGTCGGACCTGGCTGGCTGAGCGACGACGCCTTTCTCGCCGGCTACGGCGCCGCGCAGGCCGTCCCGGGCCCGCTCTTCACCTTCGCCGCCTATCTCGGCACCGTTGTCGTTCCGGAGCCGCATGGGATCGTCGGGGCCGCGCTCGGTCTCCTCGGCATCTTCCTTCCGGGCATGCTGGTCCTGCTCGCCGCGCTGCCGTTCTGGGACTCGCTCCGCAAGCGCGCCGGCACCCAGGCGACGATGCGGGGCGTCAACGCTGCGGTCGTCGGTGCGCTGGGAGCGGCCCTGTACGACCCGGTCTGGACGACCACCGTCCACAACGCCGCGGATTTTGGCATCGCGCTGGTCGGCTTTGTCCTCTTGGTCGCCTGGCGCGCGCCGCCGCTCGTCGTGGTCACGTTCAGCGCCCTGGCCGGCGTCGCAGCCGCGCTGGTGTGAGCGGCGCCGCCGCATCACGTGGTGGCAAAGCGCCGCCGAAGCGGCGCTTTGCCACAGCGAGCTACCGTGCGCGGCTAATTGTGCTTCTTCCAGAAGATGCGCGCGCCCTGCACGGATTGCGCGACGTTGATGCGGGCACGCTCGAACGGCGTCACCACGCCGTCCGCCTTGGCCTTGTTTTCCAGCTTCTGGACGTGGATCTGACCGCGGACGAGCTGCTGCGCCTCCGGATAGGTCAGCCGTCCGCTCGCGATGCCGTTGTAGATGCGATGTGACTGGTTGTGCTGCCGTGCATCGATCAGCGGCGTGCCCGCAAGGCTTGCGCCCGACGTCAACGCGAGCAGCAACGCAGCGGCCATGATGGACTTCATTTCACTCTCCTGTGGTTGCTGTCCACCGGCGTGAAGACCTCATTGTCCGCACTTCTCCAGCGAACGGCCGCCAGGATGCACGCGATCCGTGGTGTCAACCGTGCCTGCGCTCACACTGCAGCCCGTGTCGGCTGGTGAAGACGAATGCTGCCGCGAGCCGCATTCCACTGCCGCGAGGGGCGTCCGAAAAAAATTGCGGACTGCGTGAGCTGCCGGTCTTGCAAATCTCACCTTTGGGTGCATGTTCGCCGCGCACTACTTTTGAATGAATCATTTTTAACAATCATTTGCGACGCATGGCGGCGACCATCGGCCCGTCCCAGCGCGCACATCAATGGAGACCGGCCATGAAGACGATTCAGTGGCTCATGCTCACTTTCGCGACGACCGTCACCGCGAGCGGCCTTGCCGGCGCTCTCAACCCCGCCAGCGCTGCTCCGCCGCCGGCGAAGAACTGCCCGGCCTTCGGCTGGTCGGAGGGACTGGGCAATTATCTCAAGCCGGACGCCGCCTTCCCCACCTCCGACACCAAGACCATCCCGACGCCGGACTGCAATTTCCATCAATGGTCGTGGGAGGCGTTCGTCTGGGCGACAGCGCTGGTGAAGGACTCGGGCTCCGGCGCCGCCGTGCCGCGGTTCATGACCTTGGCGACGCCCGACGAGCTGCTCGGCAACGCCGAGAATGCCGGCGCACCACGGCAGCGCCCGCTGACGCTGGCGGCCCGCGCCCAGGTCTTCCACGGCACGGCCGGCTTCACCGAAGGTGCCGGCGCCATCGTCGAAGCCGACGGCAACATGCTGGTCGCGCAGAACGGCTATCCCGTCTACGCCTCGGTCCACATGAACCAGGGCTATTTCAACACGGCGCGCAAGAACCTGATCGCGACCGGCGGCTACCAGAGCCAGCCGGCAGATTCCTCCTTCGCCGTGGGCGATGCGGTGTTCAAGGCGACGTGGCTGCGGCTCGACCCCGGGCAGGCACCGCCTGCGGGCGCCTATACGACCCAGGCACAGGTGCCGGTGCTGGAGAACAACGTCACCCCCGGCCTGATCACGATCCGCCCGACGCCCGGCAAGTTCGTCACGGTGACCGTGGCGCTGATCGGCTTGCACGTGGTCGGCTACACCGAGAACCACCCCGAATTCCTGTGGGGCACGTTCGAGCTGAAGAACAACTCGCCGCAGACGCCGGACAACACCTTTGCGCCATCGGCAAGCCGCTCCGATCCGAAGAGCTACACGCTCTACAAGGGCCGCACGCCGTTCTCGCAGGTCAACATCGCGGCGCTGCCCGGCGCCAACCGGCCGCAGTTGCGGCTCGATCCGGCGACCCAGAAGCTGACGCCGGTGACCAACGTCGTGCTCGAGAACCAGACCGGCGGCGAGAACCAGCCCAACGGCGTCGGCAACATCTTCGCGATCACGGTGCAAGCCCAGGGCTTTCTCTCCGGCCTGAAGGGCCCGCAATCGACGTTCGCGAGCTACAGCCTCGACGGCACCGTCTGGATGCTCCCCAACTCGTACAACCTGAACAGCAACCAGACCAGCGCGGTCGGCTCGGTCAATCTCGCCAACGCCACCGCCGAGACCTTCGTGCAGAACGCCGACAACACGCCGATCAAGAACGTGCTGAACTGCTTCCTGTGCCACAACCCGACGTCCTATTCGTTCCAGACACCGCCGCCGGCCAAGCTGCCGAACCGGCTGATCGCGCTGAGCCACGTGCTGTCGATCGGCTCGCCCTACGAGGTGCCGAACTCGATCTCCGGCCGGCTCCTGATGCGGCCGGATCCGTTCAGGAAGTAGGCCGACGAACCTTGCGCGGCGGCGCCGGCAACGGGGCCGCCGGCAGCCCTTTCGAGCCGATGGCAGATCTCAGGATCTGCCATCAAGCGATTGAACCGACAGCCGTTATCGGCGCGCTCCGAACATGGTGGATGAGCGCTTGGTCAGGACGGCGCTGTGGCCTGCTTCGACTCCTGCGCGGCCTCAGCCTTGGTCTCAGCTCGGGCGACGAAGCCCTTGGCGAGAGCGTGATAGAGCCCCTCCTCGCAGATCAGACGCGAGGTGCCGTAGGCGATCAGCGAGGCCATCATCAGCGGCACCACCATGGCGTGGTTGTCGGTCATCTCGGTGACGATGACGAAGGCGGTGATCGGCGCCTGCACGACGCCGGCGAAATAGGCGACCATGCCGAGCAGCATGATCGGCGCCAGTAGCGACTGCTGGAACAGGCTGGCGACGTTGGCGCCGATACCCGCCCCGACTGCGAGCGACGGCGCGAAGATGCCGCCAGGAATGCCGCTGATCGCGGCAAAGGTGGTGGCGAGGAATTTCAGCACGCCGAAATCGCCCGGCAGCGGCGTGCCGGTCTCCAGCGCCCCTTTCACCTGGGCATAGCCGGTGCCGTAGATGGTATCGCCTGACGCCAGCCCGCACAGCGCGACGGCAAAGCCGCAGGCGAGCGCGAACGGCAGCGGGTGGCGCTTGATGAGCCGGCCGGATGCCCCGGGCAGCCCGCGCGCCATCGTGATCAGGATGCGGCTGAACAGGCCGCCGGCGGCACCGCCCAAGACCCCGCAGACGGGCACCGCCAGCCAGTCGATGCCCTTGCCGAGCGCGATCGGCGTCGTGCCGAAATAGGCGTAGTTGCCCATCAGGGCCAGCGAGGTCAGGCCAGCGGCGATCACGGTGGCGATGACGAGGCTCGAGGTCCGTGTCTCGAAGGCACGGCTCATCTCCTCGATGCCGAACACGATGCCGGCCAGCGGCGTGTTGAAGGCGGCCGCGACCCCGGCGGCGGCGCCGGCCAGGATCAAGCCCGGCTGCCGCCGCGGCGACAGCCGGCCGAGCGCGAACATGATGGAGGCGCCGACCTGCACGGTCGGCCCCTCGCGGCCGACCGAGCCGCCGCACAGCAGCCCGAGCAGGGTCAGCAGCACCTTGCCGATGGCGATGCGGATCGACACCAGCGGGCTGCGCGCGCTCGTGTCCGTCAGGTGGCGCGCGGCGATGGCCTGCGGGATGCCGCTGCCTTGCGCGTTCGGGAAGAAGCGCTGGGTCAGATAGACCGACAGCGCGAAGCCGGCGGGCGTCACGATCAGTGAGGCGTAGCGTGATTTCGACAGCAGCCAGTTGAAGGCGAGCTGGGCCAGGTCGGCGAGCTCCGCCAGCGCCACCGCCGCCGCGCCCACCACCAGGCCGCCGGCCACGAACAGCACCCGCCGCTGCCACCGCGCCGAGGTCAGCTTGAGCCAACGCCTGCGGCGGGGGGTGATGGTCAGCATGGGCGCAACAGAGTCCGTTTTCTACGCAGGTGCAGCACCCTCGACGAAAATCAGCCGGCGGTCCAGCGCCTTCCAGCGCTCGCCCAGGGCGTCGGCGTATTCGGCCGACGCATACCATTCTCGCAGCCGGGCTATCGACGGGAACTCGACGATAATGAGGGTCTTGGCCGGCGGGCCGCCTTCGACCGTCTCGGAGGTCCCGCCGCGGACCAGATAGCGCCCGCCATATTGCGCGATCGAGTGCGCCGCGCGGGTGCGATAGCGTTCCATCGCCTCGATGTCGCGCACCTCGACCTCGGAGATGACGTAAGCCGCCATGGCCGGCCTCAGGCGATGGTGTCGAGGATGCCGCCCTCGGCGCGCAGCGCGGCGCCGTTCGTGGCGGAGGCCTGCTTGGAGGCGGCGTAGACGACCATGTTGGCGATCTCGTCGACACCGGCGAAGCGCTGCAGCAGCGAGGCCGGCCGGTGCTGCTTGACGAAAGACGAGGCCGCCTCCTCCTCCGACTGGCCGTTCTGACGGGCGAGATCCTTGACGAAGGTCTCGACGCCTTCCGACATCGTCGGTCCCGGCAGCACTGCATTGACGGTCACGCCGGTGCCGCGGGTCAGTTTGGCGAGGCCGCGGGAGACCGCGAGCTGCGCGGTCTTGGTCATGCCGTAATGGATCATCTCGGTCGGGATGTTCACCGCCGACTCCGAGGAGATGAAGATGATGCGCCCCCAGTTGCGCTTCAGCATGCCCTGCATGTAGGCGCGCGCCATGCGCACGCCGGACATGACGTTGATCTCGAAGAAGCGGCTCCAGTCCTCGTCGGGAATGTCGAAGAACTCCTTCGGCTCGAAGATGCCGGCATTGTTGACGAGAATGTCGACCTCGGGCAGCGCGGTGACGATGGCGTTGCAGCCGCCGATCTGAGCGACATCGCCGGCGACGCCGCGCAGCTTCGCCGCCGGAACCGCCTGCTTCAGCTTCGCGACGGCCGCATCGACACGGTCGGTGGTCCGGCCGTTCAGGACGACCTCGGCGCCCGAGGCGGCCAATCCCTTGGCAATGGCGAAGCCGATGCCGGCGGTGGACCCGGTGACGAGCGCAGTTTTTCCTGAAAGGTCGATGTACATGAGCAGCTCTCCGTTGTGCTGAAGGAACGGATGTGGGGCGTCGCGCGCCGACACTCAACGCGCCGCGCGCAGAGCTGATCCTCGAAATAAGACGGCGCCCGAAGGCGCCGTGGTTGTCAGCTCGTGGTCCCTATCAGGATAGCCGCTTCGCGCTTGCCGTTCAGGACCTGCGCCAGCTCGGTCGCGAAACGTTCGACGAGTGCATATTCGGTCAGGAAGCGGATCGAGGCGCAGTTGTGCAGACCATCCGTCCCCTCCGCGCGTCCGACGCTAGCTCGGCATGTACGAGCAACCGGCCGCGAGATCGTATGGCTTGATGGTGATCCGGATCAGCCATTGCACGAGGACGCCTTTGCCATCCCAATATCCCCCGTCGATCGTCGGCGGCGTCTGCGACGACAGCGGATAGGCGCGCAGTCGCCCAAGGAAAGATTCCAGGTTGCGACCGAACCATGCCTCACCCTGCGCGGCGAAGGCGCCCGTCTTGGCGGTGGCCACGATCTTGCCGGTGCCGTCCTCATCAGGCTCGTACACGATGTGCAGCTCTGCCGCACTCATACGTGACACTCCGAACGATCACGCTTCCGATCGACGACCTGACCGCCAAGCCGCGACCAAACACGCCTGCAAAACGAAAACGGCGCCCGAAGGCGCCGCTTTGAAAATCTTGACCAGATCCGCTTACGCGGCTTCCGAGGTCTCCTGCACCGGGCCGGAATCCAGGCCCTTGGCATCGACGTCGCGATCGACGAACTCGATCACGGCCATCGCGGCGTTGTCGCCGTAGCGGAAGCCGGCCTTGATGATGCGGGTGTAGCCGCCGTTGCGGTCCTTGTAGCGGGGTGCCAGGACGTCGAACAGCTTCTTGACCTGGTCGACATCGCGCATCTCGGCGATCGCCTGGCGACGCAAAGCGAGACCGCCCTTCTTGCCGAGGGTGACGAGCTTCTCGACGATCGGCCGCAGCTCCTTGGCCTTCGGCAGCGTGGTGACGATCTGCTCGTGCTTGATCAGCGCTGCGCACATGTTGGCGAACATCGCCTTGCGATGCTCGGCGGTGCGGTTGAGCTTCCGATGAACCTTGCCGTGACGCATTGTCTTAGTCCTTCATTTCTATCTGCCGCGACGGTTCGTCGGACATGTTGCTCAGGTGGGCTGCCTGCGTTCGCCCGAGTGATGGACGTCATTCCGGGGCGATGCGCAGCATCGAACCCGGAATCTCGAGATTCCGGGGTCGCCTCTTCGAGGCGCCCCGGAATGACGAATGCTCAGTAGTGATCCTCGAAGCGCTTGGCCAGCTCGTCGATGTTCTCCGGCGGCCAGCCCGGCACTTCCATGCCGAGATGCAGACCCATCTGGGCCAGCACTTCCTTGATCTCGTTCAGCGACTTGCGGCCGAAGTTCGGGGTGCGCAGCATTTCCGCTTCCGACTTCTGCACGAGGTCGCCGATGTAGACGATGTTGTCGTTCTTCAGGCAGTTCGCCGAACGTACCGACAGCTCGAGCTCGTCCACCTTCTTGAGGAAGGCCGGGTTGAAGGCGAGGTCCGGGATGATCTCCTGGGCGACTTCCTTGCGCGGCTCTTCGAAGTTGACGAAGACGTTGAGCTGGTCCTGCAGGATGCGGGCGGCATAGGCCACCGCGTCCTCCGGCGTGATCGCGCCGTTGGTCTCGATCGTCATGGTCAGCTTGTCGTAGTCGAGGATCTGGCCCTCGCGGGTGTTCTCGACCTTGTAGGAGACCTTGCGGACCGGAGAGAACAGGCTGTCGACCGGGATCAGGCCGATCGGGGCGTCCTCGGGGCGGTTGCGATCGGCGGCGACGTAGCCCTTTCCGGTGGCGACCGTGAACTCCATGCGGATCTCTGCGCCCTCGTCCAGCGTGCAGAGCTGCAGGTCAGGGTTGAGCACCACGATGTCGCCGACGGTCTGGATATCGCCGGCGGTGACGGCGCCCGGGCCCTGCTTCTTCACGACCATCCGCTTCGGGCCTTCGCCCTGCATCTTGATCGCGATGTCCTTGATGTTCAGCACGATGTCGGTGACGTCCTCGCGGACACCAGCGATCGAGGAGAACTCGTGCAGCACGCCGTCGATGTGCACCGACTGCACGGCGGCGCCCTGCAGCGACGACAGCAGGATGCGGCGCAGCGCATTGCCGAGCGTCTGCCCGAAACCGCGCTCCAGCGGCTCGGCAACCACGGTGGCGAAACGGGTCGCGTCGGAGCCCGGCGTGACCTGGAGCTTGTTCGGCCGAATCAATTCTTGCCAATTCTTCTGGATCGTCACTGTTTCACCCATGGGCCAGTCATGGGATCTGACTGACTGGCGTTGGAGAACCGCGCTTCAGATCGCGGCAGTCGAAATGTCTCAAAAGCACGACGAGGCGGACATGCTGTCCGCCTCTTTCAGATTAGACGCGCCGACGCTTGCGTGGGCGGCAACCATTGTGCGGGATCGTCGTCACGTCGCGGATCGAGGTGACGGTGAAACCCGCAGCCTGCAGCGCACGGAGCGCCGATTCACGGCCGGAACCCGGGCCGGCAACCTCGACCTCGAGGGTGCGCATGCCGTGTTCCTGAGCCTTCTTGGACACGTCCTCCGCCGCGACCTGCGCGGCATACGGGGTCGACTTGCGCGATCCCTTGAACCCCATCGTGCCGGCCGACGACCAGGCAATGGTGTTGCCCTGCGCGTCGGTGATGGTGATGGTGGTGTTGTTGAACGACGAATTCACGTGGGCGACGCCGGAGGCGATGTTCTTGCGCTCACGACGGCGGACACGTGCGGCTTCCTTGGCCATATAAGTACCTTTCTCGAGATCTCAACGCCGCCGTAGTGCCAGCGGCTACACCAGAAAGGCGAATGGTGAATAGCGAGTAGCGAATAGGGATTGCCCCTACTCGCCACCCGCTATCAGCAATTCGCCAAATTACTTCTTCTTGCCGGCGATCGCCTTGGCCGGCCCCTTGCGCGTGCGCGCATTGGTGTGGGTGCGCTGGCCGCGCACCGGCAGGCCACGACGATGGCGCAGGCCGCGATAGCAGCCGAGGTCCATCAGACGCTTGATGTTGATGCCGGTCTCGCGCCGCAGGTCGCCCTCGACAACATAGTCGCGGTCGATGATTTCGCGGATCTGCAGGACTTCCTGGTCGCTCAGCTGGTTGACGCGGCGATCCTCGGCAATCTTGACCTTGTCAATGATCTCGCCCGCGATCTTCGGGCCGATGCCATGGATATACTGGAGCGCGATCAGGACGCGCTTGTTGGTCGGGATGTTGACACCGGCAATACGGGCCACGGACTTCTCTCCTGTCACCGATCCCAGGATGGACCGGCCTTCGTTCTCGCTATCTCGGGCAGGTGTCCGCAAACGCGAACAAGACGCCCACCCCTCGATTCGTGGGGCCCGGCATCTTTGGAAAACCATCCGACTTGGATGCGGGCTTATTAATGGATTCACACGGCGGTCGTCAACCGCCCCTACAAGATTCGGTCACCTCTTGGCGCGCTTTTTTGCAGCCTTTGCAGAGGTTTTCCGGGTTCCCCGGGTCGCCTTGGCAGCGGGCTTGGGGGCCTTCTTCGCAGCCTTGGAGGCTTTCTTGGGGGCCGCTTTTGCTCCCTTTTTCGCAGTCTTTGCGGCCTTTTTTGCTGTCTTTGCGGCCTTTTTCGCCGGTGCAGGCGCCCTCGGAGCCTTTCTGGCCGATTTTGCCGGCGCGGTCTTGCCCCGAGCCTTGGCACTGCGCTTGGCCGGGTTCGCCTTTTTGGCCGCCCGGCTCCCGCTGGACTTGCCAACGGCGGCCAGGATCCGTCCGATCTCCTCGGTGACCTGCTCGATCGGCATCATGCCGTCGACGGTCGCCAGCATCCGATGGTCCGAATAATAGTGGATCAGGGGCTCGGTCTGGTCGCGGTAGCTGGCTAGGCGCTTGGTCAGGACCTCCGGCGTATCATCGGCCCGCACAGCCTCGCCGCGCGAGCGGGTCTCGGCGGCCCGGCGCTCGACGCGCTCAAGCAGCACGCCTTCATTGACCCGGAGTTCGATCACCGCGTCGAGCTTCATCTGCTTCTGCTTCAGCAGCGCATCCAGCGCCTCCGCCTGCGGCACCGTGCGCGGGAAGCCATCGAGGATGAAACCATTGGCGGCGTCCGGCTGCTCGATCCGGTCGGCAATGATGCCGACCACGACCTCGTCCGGGACAAGGCCACCCGCCGCCATGATGTCCTTGGCCTTCAGCCCGATCGGCGTCTGCGCCGCCACCGCGGCACGCAGCATGTCGCCGGTCGACAGCTGAACGATGCCATATTGCTGCACCAGGCGCTGCGCCTGCGTTCCCTTGCCCGAACCGGGCGGCCCCAGAAGAATGAGTCTCATCGAATTTCGCCCCCCGGCACACGGTGAGCGACCCTCCCGCACACCTTGTTCTTGGCTTGGTGGTTCCCGGGCCGCGATCCGCCGCTATCCGCGGCGGCGCCCCCGCAGCTTCGACTTCCTGATCAGCCCCTCATACTGATGGGCGAGCAGATAACCCTGAACCTGCGCCACGGTATCCATCGTAACGCTGACCACGATCAGAAGCGAAGTGCCACCAAAGTAGAACGGGACGGAAGCGTAGGAAATCAGAATTTCCGGGATCAGACACACGATCGCCAGATAGATGGCGCCGAGCACGGTGATCCGCGACAGCACGTAATCGATATATTCCGCGGTGCGCTCGCCTGGCCTGATGCCGGGGATGAATCCGCCATGCTTCTTCAGGTTGTCGGCGGTCTCGGTCGGGTTGAACACGATCGCGGTGTAGAAGAAGGCAAAGAACAGAATCAGCGCCAGATACAGCACCAGGAACAGCGGCCGGCCATGACCGAGCTGCGTCGTGATCCACTGGAACCACTCGGGTCCCTTGCCGGCGTTGAAATTGGCGACCGTGGTCGGCAGCAGCAGCAGCGACGAGGCAAAGATCGGCGGGATCACGCCCGAGGTGTTCAGCTTCAGCGGCAGATGCGAGGACTGGCCCTCGAACATCTTGTTGCCGACCTGGCGCTTCGGATACTGGATCAGGAGCCGGCGCTGGGCGCGCTCCACGAACACGATGAAGGCGATCACGGCGACGGCCATCACGATGACGATCAGGATCAGGCCGGTCGACAGCGCGCCCTGGCGGCCGAGCTCGAGCATGTTGGCAAGCGCCGAGGGCAGCTCGGCCACGATGCCGGACAGGATGATCAGCGAGATGCCGTTGCCGATGCCGCGCGAGGTGATCTGCTCACCGAGCCACATCAGGAACATGGTGCCGCCGGTCAGCGTGATCGCGGTGGAGAGGCGGAAGAACAGGCCGGGATCGGCGACGACGTTGCCCGCGCCTTCGAGGCCGACGGCGATGCCGTAGGACTGCACGGCAGCAAGAATCACCGTCAGATAGCGGGTGTATTGATTCAACATCTTGCGGCCAGCCTCACCCTCTTTCTTGAGGGCTTCGAGCTGGGGCGAGACGGTGGTGAGCAACTGAATGATGATCGATGCCGAGATGTACGGCATGATATTCAGCGCGAAGATCGCCATGCGGTGGATGCCGCCGCCGGCGAACATGTTGAACATGCCGAGAATGCCGCCGGCCTGCGTGCGGAACACCGAGTCCCAGATGTTCGGGTCGATGCCCGGCAGCGGAATGTAGGTGCCGAGGCGGTAGACCAGCAGCGCGCCGAGGGTGAACCAGATGCGCTTCTTCAGCTCATCGGCCTTCGCAAGCGCGCCGAAATTGAGGTTTGCCGCCAGTTGTTCCGCTGCTGAGGCCATATCTAGCTTTCTCCCGCCGCCCTTCTTCACCGCACTGGGCCCCGCGAGGGCTCGCAGGGCTGGGCAGACGCCGGATATTATCTGGTGCGCGGGCGCGTTCTGTCCATTGCCCTGCCCTCTCCGGCATGCGCCGGCGGCAGGGCAATGACGCAGATGTTACGCCGCCTCGCCTTCGTCCTTGGCTGGCGCCAGGAGCTTGACGGTGCCGCCGGCCTTCTCGACCGCCGCAATCGCCGACTTCGAGGCGCCATGCACCTCGATGTTGATCTTGGCCTTGAGCTCGCCGCGGCCGAGCAGGCGCACGCCGTCCTTGGCGCGGCGCAGCGCACCGGACTTCACGAGGGACTCGGCGTTGATCACGCTGCCGGCGTCCAGCTTCTTGGCATCGATCGCCTGCTGGATCCGGTCGAGATTGATCTCGACGAAATCGAGCGCGAAGATGTTGTTGAAGCCGCGCTTCGGCAGACGGCGATGCATCGGCATCTGACCGCCCTCGAAGCCCTTGATGCGCACGCCGGAGCGCGCGGTCTGGCCCTTGCCGCCACGGCCCGAGGTCTTGCCCTTGCCGGAGCCGATGCCGCGGCCGACGCGCATGCGCTTCTTGCGCGCGCCGGCGTTGTCGGCGATATCGCTGAGCTTCATCGCCCTTCTCCTTACTTCTCGTCGACGATGCGGACGAGATGATGAACCTTGGTGATCATGCCGCGGACCGCCGGCGTATCCGGCAGCTCGGTCACGCGGCCGATCTTGTTGAGCTTCAACCCGATCAGCGTCTCGCGCTGCGAGTGATGCCGGCGGATCGGGCTGCCGATCTGCTCGATCTTGATCGTCTTGGCGCTAGCCATCGTGTTCACTCCGAGTTGCGCCATCCAGCGGACGGCGCGCGTTCGTTAGTCGGCCCAACCTTAGTCGGCGGCGGCTTCGGCATCGCCACCGACGCGGCGGGCCTGCAGGGTCGACACCTTGATGTTGCGGCGCGCGGCGACCGAGCGCGGGCTATCCTGGTGCTTCAGCGCGTTGAAGGTCGCGCGCACCATGTTGTACGGGTTGGACGAGCCGATCGACTTCGCCACCACGTCCTGGATGCCCAGCGTCTCGAACACGGCGCGCATCGGGCCGCCGGCGATGATGCCGGTACCGGCCGGAGCCGCACGCAGATAGACGCGACCTGCGCCGTGACGACCGAAGATGTCGTGGTGCAGGGTGCGGCCCTCGCGCAGCGCGACCCGGGTCAGGTTGCGCTTGGCGGAGTCGGTCGCCTTGCGGATCGCCTCCGGAACCTCACGTGCCTTGCCGTGGCCGAACCCGACCCGGCCCTTCTGATCGCCGATCACGACGAGCGCCGCAAAGCCAAAGCGCTTACCGCCCTTCACGACCTTCGCGACTCGGTTGATGTGGACGAGCTTGTCGACGAACTCGCTGTCGCGCTCCTCGCGCTCCTTGCGATCGCGACCGCCTCGTTCCCGTTCACCTGCCATGGTGCTATCCAATCTTCTGAGGGGCTCTGACGCCCATATCCATTGATGTTAGAAGCTCAGCCCGCTCTCGCGCGCCGCGTCGGCCAGCGCCTTGACGCGCCCGTGATAGAGATAGCCGCCGCGATCGAACACGACTTCCTTGATTCCCGCCTTCACCGCGCGCTCGGCGAGCAGCTTGCCCACCGCCTTCGCCGCGTCGATGTCGGCACCGGTGTTGCCGGCCGAGCGCATCTCCTTCTCCATCGACGACGCGGAGGCGAGCGTCTCGCCCTTCTGATCGTCGATGACCTGAGCGTAGATGTGCTTCGACGAGCGGAACACCGACAGACGCGGACGGCCGCCGGCGGAGCGGCGCAGCGACAGCCTCACGCGCTGCTTGCGCCGGGCATTCGTAACCTTGGCTCTCGACATGTCCGGCTCCGTTACTTCTTCTTGCCTTCCTTGCGGAAGATGAATTCACCCGCGTACTTCACGCCCTTGCCCTTATAGGGCTCCGGCGGCCGGTAGGCGCGGATTTCAGCGGCCACCTGGCCGACGCGCTGCGGGTCGATGCCCGTGACCGTGATCTCGGTCGGCTTCGGCACCGCGATGGTGATGCCCTCCGGGATCTGGTAGACGACATCGTGGCTGTAGCCGAGCGCGAGCTGCAGGTTCTTGCCCTGCATCGCGGCGCGGTAACCGACGCCGGTGATCTCGAGCTTCTTCTCGAAGCCCTTGGTCACGCCTTCGACCAGGTTGGCGATCTGGGCGCGCGCGGTGCCGTACAGCGACCGGGCGCGCTTGGTCTCGGAACGCGGGGCAACCTTGACCTGGCCGTTCTCGAACTTCACGTCCACGTCGTCATGAACGATGAACTGAAGCTGGCCCTTCGGCCCCTTCATCTTGACGGTCTGTCCGTCGACGGAGGCCGTCACTCCGGACGGCACCGCCACAGGCTTCTTGCCAATACGTGACATGGCTCAATCCTTCTTAGAACACCGTGAAGAGAACTTCACCGCCGACATTCGCGTCACGCGCGCTGTGGTCGGCCATGATTCCCTTCGGTGTCGACAAAACAGAAATTCCGAGCCCGTTGTTCACACGCGGCAGGTTCTTCACCGAGGTGTAGACGCGGCGGCCGGGCTTGGAGACGCGCTCGATCTCGCGGATCACGGGCTCGCCGTCAAAATATTTCAGCTCGATCTCGATCTCGCTGCGGCCCGACGGATGCTCCAGCGTGGCATAGCCACGGATGTAGCCTTCGGACTTCAGCACCTCGAGCACGCTGGCGCGCATCTTCGAGCCAGGCGTCGAGACCTTCGACTTCGAGCGCATCTGCGCGTTGCGGATGCGGGTGATCAGATCGCTGATGGGATCGTGCGTTGACATGGTGCGACCCTCCTTACCAGCTCGACTTCACGAGGCCCGGAACCAGGCCCTTGGACCCGAGCTCGCGCAGCGCGATGCGGCTCAGCTTGTTCTTGCGGTAGTTCGACCGCGGCCGGCCCGTCAGCTCGCACCGGTTGCGGATGCGAGTCGCCGACGAATTGCGCGGCATCTCGGCCAGCTTCAGGGTCGCGGCAAAGCGCTCCTCCATCGGCCTGGACTTGTCGGCGATGATCGCCTTCAACCGGGCGCGCTTCGGGGCGGCGTTCTTCGCCATCCGCTTGCGCCGGTTGTTCTTCTCGATTGAACTCTTCTTTGCCATGCTTGGCTCCTGGGTATCCGCGTTTGAGAAGCTTGAAGTCAGCTGCTCACTGCCGGAACGGGAAATTGAATGCGGTCAGAAGGGCACGGGCCTCGTCGTCGGTCGTCGCGGTGGTGCACACCGTGATGTCCATGCCCCAGCTCTCCCCGGCCTTGTCGAAGTCGATCTCGGGGAAAATGATGTGCTCCTTGATGCCGAGCGAATAGTTGCCGCGGCCGTCGAAGCTCTTCGGGTTCAGGCCGCGGAAGTCGCGGACGCGCGGCAGCGCGACGTTGATCAGGCGGTCGATGAACTCGTACATCTTCGTCTTGCGCAAGGTGACCTTGCAGCCGATCGGCTGGTTCTCGCGCAGCTTGAAGGTCGCGATGGCGACGCGCGAATAGGTCACGACCGCCTTCTGGCCGGCGATCAGCGACAGGTCGGCCGCGGCGGTTTCCGCCTTCTTGCGGTCGTTCACGGCCTCGCCGATGCCCATGTTGAGCACGACCTTGTCGAGCCGCGGCACCTGCATGACGTTGGCGTAGCCGAACTTCTCGGTCAGCTGGCTCTTGATCGTGCGGTCGTATTCCGTGCGGAGGCGCGGGGTGTAAGCAGTCTCAGCCATCGATCTCAACTCCCGAGCTCTTGGCAACGCGGACCTTCTTGCCGTCCGCCTGAATCTTGAATCCGATGCGCGTCGGCTTGCCGTCCTTGCCGACATAAGCGACGTTCGACAGCTGGATCGGCGACTCCTTGCTGATGATGCCGCCCTCCTGGTTCTGGGTCTGCTTCTGGTGACGCTTCACCAGGTTGATGCCCCGCACCAGCGCCGTCCCCTCGTCGGGACGCACCTCGAACACCTCGCCGGTGCGACCCTTGTCGCGACCGGTCAGGACGATCACCTTGTCGCCCTTGCGGATCTTGGCAGCCATCACAGCACCTCCGGCGCAAGCGAAATGATCTTCATGTGGTTCTTGGCGCGCAGCTCGCGCGGCACCGGCCCGAAGATACGGGTGCCGACCGGCTCCGACTGGTTGTTGATCAGGACGGCCGCATTGCGGTCGAAGCGGATCACCGAGCCGTCGGCGCGGCGGATGTCCTTGCGGACGCGCACCACGACGGCTTTCATGACGTCGCCCTTCTTCACCTTGCCACGCGGAATGGCTTCCTTGATCGACACCACGATGATGTCGCCGACGGTGGCATAGCGGCGCTTCGAGCCGCCCAGCACCTTGATACACATGACACGGCGTGCGCCGGAATTATCGGCCACGTCGAGGTTGGTCTGCATCTGAATCATTGATGCACCTCGTCCTCTTCATCTGCTGCGCAGGAAAGCTGCGCCTTGTTTGATCCCGAAAGCGAAACGGGCCCTCTTCGACGAGGGCCGCGGTCCGCGCCTCAGGCGGTTTTCTTGTGCTCGCCCCGGACCACGGTCCAGCGCTTGAGCTTCGAGATCGGCTTGCTCTCCTCGATCCACACCATGTCGCCCGGCTTGAACTCGTTGTTCTCGTCGTGGGCGTGGTAGTTCTTCGAGCGGCGGATGGTCTTCTTGTAGATCGGGTGGGTGAAGCGCCGGTCGACGCGCACAACGATCGTCTTGGCCTGCTTGTCGCTGACGACGACGCCCTGAAGGGTCCGTTTCGGCATGTCGAGCCTCTTACTTCGTCTTGGCGCGCTGCTGCGCGGCGATGGTCTTGATACGGGCGATGTCGCGGCGCGCCTCACGCAGCCGCGCGGTGTTCTCCAGCTGCCCGGTGGCACGCTGGAAGCGCAGGTTGAAGCGCTCCTTCTTCAGGTTGACGATCGCATCGTCCATCTGATCGGGGCTCATCGCGCGAATGTCGGCAATCTTCATCTCGGCCATGACCATTACTCCGCAATGCGCTCGACGAAGCGCGTCTTGATCGGCAGCTTGGCGGCCGCCAGCAGCAGCGCCTCGCGCGCGATCTGGTTGCTCACGCCGTCGATCTCGAACATCACCCGGCCCGGCTTGACGCGGGCCACCCACAATTCAGGCGAGCCCTTGCCGGAGCCCATGCGGACTTCAGCCGGCTTCTTCGACACCGGGAGATCCGGGAACACGCGGATCCAGACGCGGCCGGCGCGCTTCATGTGACGGGTCAAGGCACGACGGGCGGCCTCGATCTGGCGCGCGGTGACGCGATCCGGCTCCATCGCCTTCAGCCCGAACTGGCCGAAGGCCAGCGTCGCGCCCGAGGACGCAACGCCGTGAATACGGCCCTTATGCGCCTTTCGGAACTTGGTCTTCTTTGGTTGCATCATGGCTTTGAGCCCTCAAACCTGTCTTGTCGCGGCTGATCGATCAGGCCGCGTCGCGGCGCGACCGGGGCTGCGAGCTCTCGCCGCCGCCTTCGTTCATCCGCTTGTCCTGTGCCATCGGATCGTGCTCGAGGATCTCGCCCTTGAAGATCCAGACCTTCACGCCGCAAGTGCCGAAGGTGGTGAACGCGGTGGCCACACCGTAGTCGATGTCGGCGCGCAGCGTGTGCAGCGGCACCCGGCCCTCGCGATACCACTCCATGCGGGCGATTTCCGCGCCGCCCAGACGACCCGAGCAGTTGATGCGGATGCCCTCGGCACCGAGACGCATCGCCGACTGCACGGCGCGCTTCATGGCGCGGCGGAACGCGACGCGGCGCTCGAGCTGCTGGGCGATCGACTCGGCGACCAGGGTCGCATCGAGCTCCGGCTTGCGGATCTCGACGATGTTGATGACGACGTCCGACGAGGTGATGTCGGCGACGCGCTTGCGCAGCTTGTCGATGTCCGCGCCCTTCTTGCCGATCACGACGCCCGGACGTGCCGAGTGGATCGTGACGCGGCACTTCTTGTGCGGACGCTCGATCACGATGCGGGCGACGGCCGCCTGCTTGAGCTCCTTGTGCAGGATCTCGCGGATCTTGACGTCTTCATGCAGCAGCTTGCCGTACTCGGCCTTGCCAGCGAACCAGCGCGAATCCCAGGTCCGGTTGATGCCGAGACGCAGACCGATCGGATTGATCTTTTGACCCATCGTATTCTCCCAGCGCCTGCTTTAAGCGCTCGCCTCGACCTGACGCACAATGATCGTCAGCTGCGAAAACGGTTTGAAAACTCGGCCCGAACGGCCACGACCGCGCGGCGAGAAACGCTTCATCACGATTCCCTTGCCGACGAAAGCCTGCGAGACGACGAGATCGTCGACCTCGAGCTCGTGATTGTTCTCGGCATTGGCGATCGCCGATTCCAGGCACTTCTTGACGTCGACCGCAATCCGCTTGCGCGAGAACTGCAGGTCGGCGAGGGCGGCCGACGCCTTGCGGCCGCGGATCATCTGCGCCACCAGGTTCAGCTTCTGCGGGCTCACCCGAAGCATCCGGGCCACAGCCTTGGCCTCGTTTTCGGGGAGGCTCCGTTCGCGCTTTGGTTTGCTCATCGCTTAATCCTCAAGCCTTCTTGGCTTTCTTATCGCCCGAATGGCCGTGGAAGGTGCGGGTCGGCGAGAACTCGCCGAACTTGTGGCCGACCATCTCTTCGTTGATCGCCACCGGCACGTGCTTCTGGCCGTTGTAGACGCCGAACGTCAGGCCGACGAACTGCGGCAGGATGGTCGAGCGGCGGCTCCAGATCTTGATGACGTCGTGACGGCCGGACGCGCGCGCCGCATCTGCCTTCTTGAGCAGCGACGCCTCGACGAACGGGCCTTTCCAGACTGAACGAACCATGTCCGTCGTTCCTTACTTCTTCCGCTTGTGGCGGCTCAAGAGAATGAATTTATCGGTCGACTTGTTGGTGCGGGTCTTCTTGCCCTTGGTAGGCTTGCCCCACGGAGTGACCGGGTGACGACCGCCCGAGGTACGGCCTTCGCCGCCGCCGTGCGGATGGTCGATCGGGTTCATCGCGACACCGCGGTTGTGAGGCCTGCGGCCCATCCAACGCTTGCGGCCGGCCTTGCCGATCGAGGTGTTCATGTGGTCCGGGTTCGACACCGCACCGATGGTGCCGCGGCAGCGGCCGTGCACCAGGCGCTGCTCGCCCGAGTTCAGGCGGACGATCACGTAGTCCTGGTCGCGGCCGACGATCTGGGCGTAGGTGCCGGCCGAACGCGCGAGCTGGCCGCCCTTCCCGATCTTGACCTCGATGTTGTGCACGATCGTGCCGACCGGCATGTTGCCCAGCGGCATGACGTTGCCCGGCTTCACGTCGACATAGTTGCCGGCGACGATGGTGTCGCCGACCGCCAGTCGCTGCGGCGCCAGGATGTAGGCGAGCTCGCCGTCCTGATATTTGACCAGCGCGATGAAGGCGGTCCGGTTCGGATCATACTCCAGGCGCTCGACGGTCGCGGGAACGTCGACCTTGTCGCGCTTGAAGTCGACCGTGCGGTACGACTGCTTGTGACCGCCGCCGAGGAAGCGAACGGTGATGCGGCCGGTGTTGTTGCGACCGCCGCTCGACTGCTTGCCTTCGGTCAGCGCCTTGACCGGCTTGCCCTTGTAGAGGGCCGAACGATCGACCATCACCAGCTGGCGCTGGCCGGGCGTCGTGGGATTGAATGTCTTCAGTGCCATGGCAGCTCAGCCTTACAGTCCGGTGGTCACGTCGATACGGTGGCCCTCTTCGAGGGTCACGATCGCGCGCTTGCTGTCCGATTGCGAACCGAAATTGCCGCGGAACACCTTGGTCTTGCCCTTGCGGACGAGCGTGTTGACGCTCTTGACCTTGACGTCGAACAGCTTCTCGATCGCTTCCTTGATCTGCGGCTTGGTCGCCTTGGCGGCCACCTTGAACAGAACCTTGTTGTGCTCCGAGGCGAAGGTCGCCTTCTCGGTCACGACCGGCGCGATGATGATGTCGTAGTGGCGCGGATCGATGGTCTTCATTTGAAGCGCGCCTCCAGCGCATCGATCGCCGCCTTGGTCAGCACGAGCTTCTGACGGCGCAGGATGTCGTAGACGTTGATGCCTTGGATCGGCAGCACGTCCATGTTCGGAATGTTGCGGGCGGCATTGGTGAAGCCGGTATGCAGCTCGGCGCCGTCGATGATCAGGGCGTTGGTCAGGCCGAGACCCGAGAAGTGACCGATCAGCGCCTTGGTCTTCGCCGCCTCCAGGGTGGCGTTCTCCAGCACGACCAGATCACCGTCCTTGGCCTTGGCCGACAGCGCATGCTTCAGCGCCAGCGCACGGACCTTCTTCGGCAGGTCGGTCGCATGCGAGCGCACGACCGGACCGAAGGCGCGGCCGCCGCCACGGAACTGCGGCACACGAGCCGAGCCGTGACGAGCACCGCCGGTGCCCTTCTGCTTGTACATCTTCTTGCCGGTGCGCCAGATCTCGGCGCGGCCCTTGGCCTTGTGGGTGCCGGCCTGACGCTTGTTGAGCTGCCACTGGACGCAGCGCGCGATGATGTCGGCACGCGGCTCCAGACCGAAGATGGCGTCGGACAGCTGGACGGAGCCGGCTTCCTTGCCCTCGAGGGTGGTGACTTTCAGTTCCATTTATGCGCCCTCCTGCACGGCCGGCGCTTCGGCAGCCTGCTCACCCGCGACCTTGAACTTGCCGGGCTTCGGCGCTTCCTTCGGCAGCGGCTTCTTGACGGCGTCGCGCACCGAGATCCAGCCCCCCTTGGAGCCGGGCACCGCGCCTTCCACCAGGATCAGGCCGCGCTCGACGTCCGTCTGCACCACACGCAGGTTCAGCGTGGTGATGCGATCGACGCCCATGTGACCGGGCATCTTCTTGTTCTTCCAGGTCTTGCCGGGGTCCTGACGGCCACCGGTCGAACCGATCGAACGATGCGAGATCGACACACCGTGCGTGGCGCGCAGACCGCCGAAGTTCCAGCGCTTCATGCCGCCGGCGAAGCCCTTACCGACCGAGGTGCCGGTGACGTCGACGAACTGGCCGACGACGAAATGGTCGGCCTGGATCTCGGCGCCGACCGGGATCAGCGAATCCTCGCTGACACGGAACTCGGCGAGCTTGCGCTTCGGCTCGACCTTGGCGACCGCGAACTGGCCGCGCTCCGCCTTCGGCATGTAGACCGTCTTGCGGCTGCCGCTGCCGAGCTGCAGCGCGACGTAGCCGTTCTTCTCGGTGGTGCGGTGACCGACCACCTGGCAATTGCCGAGCTTCAGCACGGTCACGGGGATATGTTCGCCGGTCTCCGTGAAGACCCGCGTCATCCCGACCTTTTGTGCGATCACTCCGGAGCGCATCGGCGTGCTTCCTGTTCTTCTCTATGTCCGCGTGAGGTGCGAACGTGAATCCAAAAACTTAGAGCTTGATCTCGACGTCGACGCCGGCGGCCAGATCGAGCTTCATGAGAGCATCGACGGTCTGCGGGGTCGGATCGACGATGTCGAGCAGGCGCTTGTGGGTGCGCATCTCGAACTGCTCGCGGCTCTTCTTGTCGACGTGCGGCGAACGGTTCACGGTGAACTTCTCGATGCGGGTCGGCAGCGGAATGGGTCCGCGAACCTGCGCGCCGGTCCGTTTCGCCGTGTTGACGATCTCGCGCGTCGACGTATCGAGGATACGATGGTCAAACGCCTTGAGACGGATGCGGATATTTTGGCCGTTCATTGCCGTATCTTTCTGTGAGTAGTGAGTGGCGAGTAGCGAACGGCGAATGGATAATCTCCATTCGCCACCCGCCATTCCCTATTCGCTGTTGTTACTCGATGATCGAGGCGACGACGCCGGCGCCGACGGTGCGGCCGCCCTCGCGGATGGCGAAGCGCAGCTTCTCCTCCATCGCGATCGGCACGATCAGGTGCACTTCCATCGCAATGTTGTCGCCCGGCATCACCATCTCGGTGCCTTCCGGCAGGTGAACGACGCCGGTCACGTCGGTCGTGCGGAAGTAGAACTGCGGACGATAGTTGGTGAAGAACGGCGTGTGACGGCCACCCTCTTCCTTCGTGAGGATGTAGGCCTCAGCCTTGAACTTGGTGTGCGGCTTGACCGAACCCGGCTTGCACAGCACCTGGCCGCGCTCGACGTCCTCGCGCTTGGTGCCGCGGAGCAGCGCGCCGATGTTGTCACCGGCCTGGCCCTGATCGAGCAGCTTGCGGAACATTTCAACGCCGGTGACGGTGGTCTTCTGGGTCGGACGGATGCCGACGATCTCGATTTCCTCACCGACCTTGATGATGCCGCGCTCGACACGGCCGGTCACCACGGTGCCGCGGCCCGAGATCGAGAACACGTCTTCGACCGGCATCAGGAAGGGCTGGTCGATCGGACGCTCCGGCTGCGGAATGTACTCGTCGACATTGCGCATCAGCTCGAGGATGGCGTCGTGGCCGAGCTTCTTGTCCGAATCTTCCAGAGCGGCCAGCGCCGAGCCCTTGATGATCGGGATCTTGTCGCCCGGGAATTCGTACTTCGAGAGCAGCTCGCGGACCTCGAGCTCGACGAGCTCCAGCAGCTCCGGATCGTCGACCATGTCGCACTTGTTGAGGAACACGACCAGCGCCGGCACGCCGACCTGGCGGGCGAGCAGGATGTGCTCACGGGTCTGCGGCATCGGGCCGTCAGCGGCCGACACGACCAGGATCGCGCCGTCCATCTGGGCAGCGCCGGTGATCATGTTCTTCACGTAGTCGGCGTGGCCGGGGCAATCGACGTGGGCGTAGTGGCGGTTCTTGGTCTCGTACTCGACGTGCGCGGTCGAGATGGTGATGCCGCGCGCCTTCTCTTCCGGGGCCTTGTCGATCTGGTCGTAGGCAGTGAACGTCGCACCGCCCGTCTCGGCCAGGATCTTGGTGATTGCAGCCGTCAGCGAGGTCTTGCCGTGGTCGACGTGACCGATGGTGCCGATGTTGCAGTGGGGCTTGTTACGTTCAAACTTAGCTTTGGCCATTTGACTCTCCGTTCAGTCGCTAACTTGAGCTAACGACAATCAGGCAAACTTCTTCTGGACTTCGGCCGACACGTTGGCCGGCGCTTCAGCGTAGTGCGAGAACTGCATCGTGAAGGTCGCGCGCCCCTGGCTCATGGAGCGCAGGTTGTTCACGTAACCGAACATGTTCATGAGCGGCACCATCGCGTTGATGACGTTGGCATTGCCGCGCATGTCCTGGCCCTGGATCTGGCCACGACGCGAGTTCAGGTCGCCGATGACCGAGCCGGTGTAGTCTTCCGGGGTCACCACCTCGACCTTCATGATCGGCTCGAGCAGAACCGACTTGCCCTTCTGCAGCGCCTCGCGGAAAGCCGCACGAGAGGCGATTTCGAAGGCCAGCGCCGACGAGTCGACATCGTGATACTTGCCGTCGACCAGCGCCACCTTGACGTCGACCACCGGGAAGCCGGCGACGACGCCCGCGCCGAGCACGCTCTCGATGCCCTTCTCGACGCCCGGGATGTATTCCTTCGGAACCGCACCGCCGACGATCTTGGACTCGAACACGTAGCCGCCACCGGGCTCGTTCGGCTCGACCACGAGGCTCACGGCCGCGAACTGGCCGGTACCACCGGTCTGCTTCTTGTGGGTGTAGTCCACGTTGGCCGGCTTGGTGATACGCTCACGGAACGCCACCTGCGGCGCGCCGATGTTCGCATCGACCTTGTAGGTGCGCTTGAGGATGTCGACCTTGATGTCGAGATGGAGCTCGCCCATCCCCTTGAGGATGGTCTGGCCCGACTCGTGATCGGTCGACACGCGGAAGGACGGATCCTCAGCGGCCAGCTTCGCCAGCGCGACGCCGAGCTTCTCCTGGTCGGCCTTCGACTTCGGCTCGATCGCAATCTCGATGACCGGCTCCGGGAATTCCATCTTTTCCAGGATCACCTGGTTGGACGGATCGCACAGCGTGTCACCGGTGCGGGCTTCCTTGAGGCCTGCGAGGGCGACGATGTCGCCGGCATAGGCTTCCTTGATGTCCTCGCGGTTGTTCGCATGCATCAGCAGCATGCGGCCGATGCGCTCCTTCTTCTCGCGGGTCGAGTTCACCACGCCGGTGCCCGAGGTCAGGATGCCCGAATAGATGCGGCAGAACGTGATCGTGCCGACGAAGGGGTCGTCCATGATCTTGAACGCGAGCAGCGCCAGCGGCTCCTTGTCGTCCGCCTTGCGCACGACCTCGTTGCCCTTGTCGTCGGTGCCCTTGATCGCAGGCACGTCGAGCGGCGACGGCAGATAGTCGACGACGGCGTCGAGCAACGGCTGCACGCCCTTGTTCTTGAAGGCCGAGCCGCACAGCACCGGATAGAACGCGCCGGTCAGCACGGCCTTGCGGATCAGGCGCTTCAGAGTCGCCTCGTCCGGCTCCTTGCCGTCCAGGAACGCGGTGAGCGCGTCGTCGTCGAGCTCGACGGCGGCCTCCACCAGCTTCTCGCGATATTCCTTGGCCTGGTCGGCGAGATCAGCCGGGATCTCGACGTAGTCGAACTTCGCGCCGAGCGCCTCGTCGTTCCAGACGATCGCCTTCATCGTCACGAGATCGATGCAGCCCTTGAAATTGTTCTCGGCGCCGATCGGCAGCTGGATCGCAACAGGCTTCGCGCCCAGGCGATCGACGATGTCGGCCAGGCACTTGAAGAAGTCGGCACCGGTCTTGTCCATCTTGTTGGCGAAGACGATGCGCGGAACCTTGTACTTGTCGCCCTGGCGCCAGACGGTCTCGGTCTGCGGCTCGACGCCCTGGTTGGAGTCGAGAACGCACACGGCGCCGTCGAGCACCCGCAAGCTGCGCTCGACCTCGATGGTGAAGTCGACGTGGCCGGGGGTGTCGATGATGTTCAGGCGCTTGCCGTTCCAGAACGCAGTGGTCGCAGCCGAGGTGATCGTGATGCCACGCTCCTGCTCCTGCTCCATCCAGTCCATCGTCGCGGCACCTTCGTGCACTTCGCCGATCTTGTGGCTCTTGCCGGTATAATAGAGGATGCGCTCGGTCGTCGTGGTCTTGCCGGCGTCGATATGCGCCATGATGCCGAAGTTGCGATAGTCTTCGATGGCGTGTTGGCGGGGCATGGGTGTGTTCCCTGATTTCCGTTCGGGTCGCCGTTACCAGCGATAGTGCGAGAAGGCGCGGTTGGCTTCCGCCATCCGGTGCACGTCTTCACGCTTCTTCACGGCGTTACCCCGATTGTTCGAGGCGTCGAGCAGCTCCGCCGAAAGCCGCTCGGTCATCGTCTTCTCGTTGCGGTCGCGCGCGGCCGAGATCAGCCAGCGGATGCCCAGCGCCTGCCGGCGGGTCGAACGAACTTCGACCGGCACCTGGTAGGTCGCACCGCCGACGCGACGGGAGCGAACCTCGATGGTCGGCATGACGTTTTCGAGGGCCTGCTCGAACACCGTCAGCGGGCTCTGCTTGGTCTTGGCCTCGATGATGCCGAACGCGCCGTAGACGATACCTTCGGCGACCGACTTCTTGCCGGCGTACATCACCGAGTTCATGAACTTGGTGACAATGATGTTCCCGAACTTCGGATCCGGAAGCACTTCACGCTTTTCGGCTGAATGGCGACGCGACATGTGATCTTGTTCCCGCTTCTCTCGAACGTCTTACTTCGGACGCTTCGCGCCATACTTCGAACGGCGCTGCTTACGGTTCTTGACGCCCTGGGTATCCAGCACGCCGCGGAGGATGTGATAGCGCACGCCCGGCAAGTCCTTGACGCGGCCGCCGCGGATCATGACCACCGAGTGCTCCTGCAGGTTATGGCCTTCACCCGGAATGTAGCCGATCACCTCGAAGCCGTTGGTCAGGCGCACCTTGGCGACCTTACGAAGCGCCGAGTTCGGCTTCTTCGGGGTCGTGGTGTAGACGCGCGTGCAAACGCCACGCTTCTGCGGCGACTGCTGCAGCGCCGGCACCTTCTTGCGCGACTTCTGCACTTCGCGCGGATTTGCGATCAGCTGGTTGATCGTCGGCATCTTGGCCTTCACCCTTCTCAACGTTCGCACGGAGACCGCGACCGGCTTCCGCAAATTCTGTTCGAGGTTCCCCGCCTCACCGGGCCGTTTCGCGCGATCAAAACCCACGCAAAACGAAATCGCGCCAACCGTCCATCGCTGAACGGAAAGCGCTTGACGCCACAGAGGACCGCGATCACCACCAGTCAGCTTGCGCTGGCGGGCGGCCTACCGAGGTCATGCATCCGAAATTGGTCTCAGGAGAACGAGCTCGAGAGATCTAATATCGTTTTGGCATTGCCTAGCTATGATCGACAGCGTTTGAGCGGCATTCGTCGAGGGTGGTGCCCGTCCCGCCCGGTTTCGGGTGGTCTGGGTGATCCGTACCGACGCTGGCGAAGCTCACCGCCTGTCGTTGAGTGCCGGCCTTTTATAAGCGGTAAATATCCAAGTCAAGCAAAACGACGCCGCAGGACGCGCAAAGAAGCGCTTCTGGCCGCTGCGGTTTCCGGTCCCGACAGGGCCCCCGCCGTCCGAGGTATCTGCAGACCGCACAGCCCTGCGAGTGCAGGCGCCTCTCCAGCCCGGGACATGTCCAGAAACATCGAAGATAAGGCTTTTTTCGGCTTTGGCCGACAAGGATGGCGCCGCGACGAGGCGCCTGGTGACAGAATATACCGACATTGCGATCATTGGCGGCGGCCTGAGCGGCTCGATCACGGCCGCCATGCTCGGAATGGCCGGCATCCCCGCGATTCTCGTCGATCCCCACGCGGTCTCCCCGCCCGACTTTCGAATCGAGAAGATCTCCGGTGCCGAGCAGATCGGCCGATTCCGTCGCACCGGGATCGCCGACAAGGCGTTGACCCAAGCCACCCTGGCCCCGGAGAACTGGATCGCCCGATTCGGCTACGTGCTCGAACGGGCTCAGGTCCAGCAATACGGCA
Source organism: Bradyrhizobium sp. HKCCYLRH1030 (assembly GCF_051168395.1). Classification (NCBI taxonomy): domain Bacteria; kingdom Pseudomonadati; phylum Pseudomonadota; class Alphaproteobacteria; order Hyphomicrobiales; family Nitrobacteraceae; genus Bradyrhizobium; species Bradyrhizobium sp. HKCCYLRH1030. The sequence goes on from NZ_JBNPUY010000001.1 coordinate 1,118,258, forward strand.
TTCCGTATGATGCGCTCGTGACGGCGGTGCGCGACCAGATCCCAGGCGCTGTGACGCGAATCGTCGCCAAGGCCGTAGCGATCACGCCAACCGAGGATCGCCAGTCGGTCGTGCTGTCCAACGGGCAGACGATCTCCGCCCGCCTCGTCGTGCTCGCCAACGGGCTGAACGTCGGGCTGCGGCACATGCTGGGAATCACCCGCACGATCACCAGCCCCGCCCATTCGATCTCGATCGGGTTCGACCTGACGCCGGTCGGCCGTTCCGCCTTCCCATTCCCGGCCATGACCTATTTCCAGGAACGAGCCAAGGCGCGGGTGCCCTACATCACCCTGTTCCCGATCGGCGAGCGCATGCGGGCGAACCTGTTCGCCTACCGCGAGGTCGATGATCCCTGGCTTCGGGCGATCCGCCGCAACCCAGTCGAAACGCTGGCCGCCGCCCTGCCCGGCCTGCGGCGGATCACGGGCGAGTACGCCGTGAGCGGCGAGGTGCGGGTCCGGCCCGCCGATCTCACCATCAACAGCGGGTACCGCATGCCGGGTGTCGTGCTCGTCGGCGACGCCTTCTGCACCACCTGCCCCGTCACCGGCACCGGTTCCGACAAGGTGTTCACCGATGTCGAGCGCCTCTGCAACGTCCACATTCCGCGCTGGCTGGCGACTGACGGCATGGGCGAGGCCAAGATCGCGGCCTTCTATGCGGACCCGGTCAAGACGGCCTGCGATGCGTGGTCGCTCGAGAAGGCATGGAATTTCCGATCGGTCTCGATCGGGGCCAGCCCCTATTGGCAGGCGCAACGCTGGGCGCGCTTTGCCGTCTCGCTCGGCCGCGGGGTTCGGCAGCGGCTGACGAAGACCAATGCGCCGCTCAACGTCTATTCCTCGTCATCATCCTCCTCGTCGTCGTCCTCCTCGTCATCGCTGTCGTCGTCGGCCTGATCCTGCCGGCTCGGCTGATGGCCCTGGTCATCCCAGAGCTTGCGATAGGTCCCATTCTTCGCCAAGAGCTCGGCGTGGCTGCCGCGCTCGATCGCCCGGCCGCCGGAGATGACGATGATCTCGTCCATCTCGACCACCGAGGTCAGGCGGTGGGTCGACCAGATCATGGTGCGGCCCTTGGCGACCTTGAGCAGGGTGCGGTTGATCGCGGCTTCCGTGGTCTGGTCCAGCGCCGAAGTGGCCTCGTCGAGCAGCAGCACGGACGGGTTGCGGATGATGGCGCGGGCGATCGCGATGCGCTGGCGCTGTCCACCGGACAGCGTGTCGCCGCGCTCGCCGACGATGGTGTCGTATTTCTGCGGCAGGCTCATGATGTAGCGGTGGATCTCGGCCTTCTTGGCCGCCTCCTCCACCTCCGCGTCGGTGGCGCCCTCCTTGCCGAGCCGGATGTTCTCCCGCAGCGACATGTTGAACAGCATGTTGTCCTGGAACACCACGGCCATGCTGCCGCGAAGCGAATCGCGCGTCACCTTGCGGATGTCGACGCCGTCGATGGTGACGCGGCCTTCATCGGGTACGTAGAGCCGCAGGATCAGGTTGAGCAGCGTGCTCTTGCCCGAGCCCGACGGACCGACGATCGCGATCCGCTTGCCGACGTCGAGCTTGAGGCTCAGATTGTCGAGCACCGGCGTCTCGCTGCCCTCGTACTGGAAGGTCACGCGCTCGAAGGTGATGTCGTGGCTGATGCGGGGCAGATCCGGCGCGCCCGGCCGGTCGGCGCCGCGGGTCGGCTCGTCCAACAGCTCCTGCATGTGCCGGATCGCGGCCGCCGAGGAGATCGACACCGGCACGAAATGCATGACATGGGCGATGTTGTAGGACACCTCCCAGAATGCGCTCTCGAAGGTGACGAAGGTGCCGATCGTGATCTGGCCCTTGGTGGCGAGATAGGCGCCGAGAGCGAGCACGACGAGATGCAGCAGCAGCACGGAGATCGTGACGGTGCGCTCGACCATGGTCGACAGGAACATCGCATCGGCCATCTTGCGCCGCGCCGCGTCGTTGCGGAAGCTGAACCAGCCGAATACCTTGCGGTGGAGGCTGAAGGCCTTGATGACGGCTTGCGCCGCGATGTTCTCCTGGATCACGCCGAGCAGCGACGCTTCGTTCAGTTTCTGCTCGTAATTGGCCTGAACCGCCTTCGGCGTCAGGATACGCGGGCCGATCAGGGTGATCGGAAACACCAGCAGCGCGATCGCAGCGAGCTGCCAGTTCAGGAACAGCATCAGAATGATGCCCGCAATCAGCTCGAGGAACGGCAGCACAGCGCTGTTGGCGAAACTCTTCACGACGTTCTCGAACGCCGACATGTCGACCGAGAAGCGCGACAGGATCTCGCCGCGCTTGGTACGCTGGAAATAGGCGGCCGGCAGGTTCTGCACGTGATCGAACAGACGGGTGCGAACGTCCGAGATGACGCAGGCCGCGAGCCGCGCATCCCAGCGCTCGTAGAGCACGGCAATGATCGAGGTGAAGATGCCCGCAGCGGCGAGCACGCCGAGGATGCGATAGAGCGCCTCGAAATCCTCTTCGCCGAGCGCATCGTCGATCAGGAACTTGAGGCTGAGCGGCATGATGACGTTGAACAGCGTCTCGATCAGGACGCCGATCGACACGAAAGCCAGCATCTTCTTGTATCTGGCGAGCAGCGGCGAGACGAAGCCGTAGATGGTTGCAAGCGCACCTGCGGCCTCGCGGGCCGTGTAGACGACGAGATCCTCGTCGTCGTCATCATCGTCGAGGTCGAGGCCGGCCTCTTCACCGTCCTCCTCGTCATCGTCCTCATCGTCGCCGACGACGTCAGCCGTCTCTGTCGCCGACGTCTTCGCTGTTCCGGGTTTTGGAACGGCAGGCACGGCCGCCGCCGGCCCCCGCTTGTCCAAATCATCGGCAGGATCAGCTGCCGTTGCGGACGTCTGATTTCGCGGCGGTGAAGATTTGGGCGCCATTCAACGAACCGATCCTGCACGGCCAGTATGACCGTAACGGATTAAAGCGGCTCGGCTTTACCACCTGTGTCCGCCTGCCGCCAGCATTCTCGCCATACGGTGCCGCACCCGCCGCGACCAAGACGCGCCCCTGTCACGCAACCAGCACGGTCACAAGCGCCGCGGACGCAAGACAGCATCGAGATGCCGGTCAACGCCCGCGGCCCTGCCTCGAAATGCCGGCGGCTGTGCCGCGAGCCTAGTCTTCGTCCTCGACCTTGTCGAAGAACGAATAGCGCAGGCTGTCGGCGTCGGCGTACCACTGGCCGGGCCCCTTGTTGGCCGCGAGTGTCGCTGCCCACACCTCGTCGGTGCAATCGCGGCGGTGCATGGCCAGATCGAACCCGTTGCCGAAGAACAGCTCCGACCACTCCCACCAGGTGCCGAGCTTCTTGACCCCACGCAGCAGGTCGTAGCGGTCGACCAGCGCCGGAGCCATGTCCGAGGTGATCGAGCCGAACACGAGGCCGGTCTTGACGACGCGGTTGAGCTCGCGGATCGCGCGCGCAACCTGCTTGTCACCGAGATGGCAGAGGCTGGTCTCGAACACGAAATCGAACTCACCGGTCTTGAATGGCATATCGGTGATCGAGCCGAGCTTGTTGTATTTCCTCAGCGCCTTCGGCGTCTTGCCATGGATGTAGCGGTTGTTCTCGATGCCCCAGGCATCGATGCCGCGCTCGCGGAGCGCTCCCACCAGTTCACCGCTCGCGGAGCCGGCGACCAAGAGCTTGTAGCCTTTGCCCTTGCCGGCCCGGTTCCAAACGATCTTGATCAGGCTGGTCAGATAGTCCGGATCGGTGAACTGCGACCACGCTTCGCTGTACGGCCCCTGCCCGCGATAATTGTCGAAATAGTCACGGTCGATCTTGTCGGACAGCGGCGTTTCGGCCTGCGAGCGGGCGCGGCGCAGCCGCATCATTTCGGTCAGGATGATGTCGGTGGCGGCGTCCGACGAATCGAGCAGCCCGTTCAGGGTCGAGTCGAACAGATAGTCACCGACCACGACGATGCCGGGGTGCTCCTTCGGCTCAGGCCGGTGATTGGTCATGACGTCGCGTACCGGCAGACCGCCGGGCAGCGCGTTGACGGACGACAGCCAGCGGTGAATCTTGCCTTCCATGAAGTGTGCGCGCGCGTCGCCGAGCGCAGCAGGGAGCGACTTCAGCGCGGCATCGATCAGCTCCTGGTCCGAGAGGTTGGCGAAGGCGAGCGCATCCGAGCCCGCGATCAGCCAGTTGAGCACGCCGTGCTTGCCGACATCGTGGCGCGAGCCCTCGTTGTAGATGCAGCAGCCGCCGAACGCCTCCGACATGAACCAGGAGCCCGGAATCTTCTCGCCCCAGAACGGCTCGTCGAACAGGATCGAGACGCGCAGATAATGCGCGGGACGATCGAAATAGGCGATGTGCTTGACCATGGACTGGCGCAGCTTCTCGCCCTCCCAGCCGACCGTCGACAGCCAGGAATGCGGCAGGCACACCAGGACGAGATCGAACTCGCGCGTCTCCGGCCCCTTGCCGTTCATCATGTTGAGCCGGTAGCGACCCGCCTCGGTCTTGCCGATGCGGAGCACGCGATGATTGAGCTGGATGTCGGCATCGACCTCGGAGCGCAGGCACTCGATCAGTTGCTCGTTGCCGTTCTGAATCGAGTACAGGCCGATATAGTCGTCGATATCCATGACGAAGTTCTTGAGCGCATTGAGGCCGTTGGTGTTGTGGGCCTCGGTCGCGAGGTCGGAGCGCGACATCACCTTGAAGAAGCGCTTGGCCGTGGGATCCTCGACCTCCTCGTCGAGCAGCTCTTCGCAGGTCTTGTAGGCCCAGGGGTGCTCGTTATCGTGGGCGCCGACGCCCTCGTAATATTCGACCGGCGACATCACGTCGGTACAACGCTTGCGGAACGCCTCGACCGCAGCGGCCGTCTTCGGGCCGTATTTGCGGCGCAGCCCCGGCACGTCGTCGAGCAGCTCGCCGTCGAGTTGGACCTGCAGCGCATCCATCGGAATCGTCTGCAGCCCGAAATGCTGGATCAGCTCGCGCAGCGGATCGGGGCCGGTCATCGAGTAGTCGTAGATTTCCGCGACACCAGCCTCATACATCGCCGGTGCGGTATCGAACTTGCGCGTCACGATCTTGCCGCCGAGCCGGTCGGATGCCTCGTAGATCGTCACCTTGCAGAGATCGCCGAGTTTGCGCCTCAGATACCAGGCGCTCATCAGGCCACCCGGACCGCCACCAACAATCGCAAGGTCAAGCATCGAAGTTCCGCCATCTCCGGCTGTCAGCGACGTTGCCGGTCGTCCATACAGGGGTCCTGCCACCCTCGGGGCTCGATCGGCCATAGCGTAACCGGCCCGCAAAAGATTTGCGCCGGAGCAAATCGGCGCATCGCCACGGGAATCGACGGAAATCAGCTCAGCGGATCTGATGCTTCCAAAAGCGCCTCTGTCCCTGAAGGGAAGATGAACAACGGGGCAGCAGCGCGGCAACAGGAGAAGAAAATGTCAAAAAAAGGCCGGCAAACGCCGGCCTTTTCTACGCGTGATGAACGCACGGCAGACCCCGACACCGTCGGGGTCATGCCGCAACCGTCCGTTTACTCCGCCGGCGGCAGCGCGAGCGGCTGAGGCTCGGGCTGCGCCGGCACGATCGCCGCCTGCTTCTCGCGCTCGTCGAGAATCAGCTTGTCGCGCTTCAAGGCGACTTCGCGGATGCGGGCCATCGAGGCGCCGGTGCCGGCCGGGATCAGACGTCCTACGATGACGTTCTCCTTGAGACCCTCGAGTGGATCGATCTTGCCGTTGACCGCCGCCTCGGTGAGGACGCGGGTGGTCTCCTGGAACGAGGCCGCCGAGAAGAACGACCGGGTCTGCAGGCTCGCCTTGGTGATGCCGAGCAGAACCGGAGTGCCTGTGGCCGGCTTCTTCGCCTCCTCCACGGCCTTCGCGTTCAGCAGGTCGAACTCGATCTTGTCGACCTGTTCGCCCGAGATCATGTCGGTATCGCCCTGGTCGGTGATCTCCACCTTCTGCAGCATCTGGCGGACAATCACCTCGATGTGCTTGTCGTTGATGAGCACGCCCTGCAGCCGGTAGACCTCCTGGATCTCGTTGACCAGGTAGGCCGCGAGCTCCTCGATGCCCTTGATCGCCAGGATGTCGTGCGGCGCCGGGTTGCCTTCGACGATGAAGTCGCCCTTCTCGACGATGTCGCCATCCTGCAGATGGATGTGCTTGCCCTTCGGGATCAGGTACTCGCGCGGCTCCTCGGTCTTGTCGACCGGCTCGATCGAGATGCGACGCTTGTTCTTGTAGTCGCGACCGAACCGGATGGTGCCGGCGATCTCGGCGATGATCGCGGCATCCTTCGGCTTGCGCGCTTCGAACAGCTCCGCCACCCGCGGCAGACCGCCGGTGATGTCGCGCGTCTTGGCGCTTTCCGTCGAGATACGCGCGAGGATGTCGCCCGGCTTCACCGTCGAGCCGACGTCGACCGACAGAATCGCGTCGACCGACAGCATGTAGCGGGCATCGCCGCCGCGGGCGAGCTTGAGCACCTTGCCGTCCTTGCCCTTGATCACGATGGCCGGACGCAGATCCGCGCCACCGCGCGTTCCACGCCAGTCGATGACCACGCGCTTGGCAATACCGGTGGACTCGTCGAGCGTTTCCGAGATCGACAGACCCTCGGTCAGATCCTCGAACCCGATCGTACCCTCGGCTTCCGTGAGGATCGGACGGGTGTAAGGGTCCCACTCGGCGATGCGCTGGCCGCGCTTGATCATGTCGCCGTCGTCGACATGCATGCGCGCGCCGTACTGGATGCGGTGCGTCGCACGCTCGGTGCCGTCGGGGTCGACGATCGTCACGACCATGTTGCGGACCATCGCGATCAGATGACCCTCGCTGTTGCGGGCGATCGCCTTGTTCTTGATGACCACCTTGCCTTCGAAGTTCGATTCCACGAAGGACTGCTCGTTCAGCTGCGCCGCACCACCGATGTGGAAAGTGCGCATCGTCAGCTGGGTGCCGGGCTCACCGATCGACTGCGCGGCGATGACGCCGACGGCCTCACCGTGGTTGACCGGCGTGCCGCGCGCCAGATCGCGGCCGTAGCACATCTTGCAGATGCCGTTGACCAGCTCGCAGGTCAGCGCCGAGCGGATCTTCACCTCCTGCACGCCAGCCTGCTGGATGGCGTCGATGTGGCTCTCCTCCATCAAGGTGCCGGCCTTGACGAGCACCGCGTTGGTCGCGGGATCGCGCACGTCGTCGCAGGGCACGCGGCCCAGGATGCGCGAGCCGAGCGAGGCCACGACCGTGCCGGCATCGACGATGGCGCGCATCTTGATGCCGAGATGGGTGCCGCAATCGTCCTGCGTGATGATGCAGTCCTGCGCGACGTCGACCAGACGACGGGTCAGGTAGCCCGAGTTCGCGGTCTTCAACGCGGTGTCCGCGAGACCCTTGCGGGCGCCGTGGGTCGAGTTGAAGTACTCGAGAACCGAGAGACCTTCCTTGAAGTTCGAGATGATCGGCGTCTCGATGATCTCACCCGACGGCTTGGCCATCAGGCCGCGCATGCCGGCGAGCTGACGCATCTGGGCCGGCGAACCGCGGGCACCGGAATGCGACATCATGTAGATCGAGTTGATGTCGGCATCCGCCCCCGTCGCCGTCTTCTTGGTGACGGAGATCTCCTTCATCATCTCCTTGGCGATCTCTTCGCTGGCCTTCGACCAGGCGTCGACGACCTTGTTGTACTTCTCGCCGTGGGTGATCAGACCGTCATTGTATTGCTGCTCGAAATCCTTCGCCAGCGTACGGGTGGTGTCGACGATCTTCCACTTGCCCGCCGGCACGACCATGTCGTCCTTGCCGAACGAAATGCCCGCCTTGAAGGCGTTGTAGAAGCCGAGCGCCATGATGCGGTCGCAGAAGATCACCGTCTCCTTCTGGCCGCAGTGACGATAGACCTGATCGATCACGCCCGAGATCTCGCGCTTGGTCATCAGCTTGTTGATGACCTCGAACGTGACGCGCGGATGCTTCGGCAGGAGATGGCCGAGCATGACGCGGCCCGCGGTGGTTTCGATCCAGCGCTTGGCGATCTTGCCGGTCTCGTCCATGCCCTCCCAGCGATACTTGATCTTGCTGTGGAGATGGATGGCCTTGGCGTGCAGCGCATGCTCGAGCTCGGCCATGTTGCCGAACGCCATGCCCTGGCCGGGCATGCCCTCGCGCATGATCGAGACGTAGTAGAGGCCGAGCACGATGTCCTGCGACGGCACGATGATCGGCTGACCGTTGGCCGGATGCAGGATGTTGTTGGTCGACATCATCAGGACGCGCGCTTCCAGCTGCGCTTCGAGCGACAGCGGAACGTGCACGGCCATCTGGTCGCCATCGAAGTCGGCGTTGAAGGCCGAGCAGACCAGCGGATGCAGCTGGATCGCCTTGCCCTCGATCAGCACCGGCTCGAACGCCTGGATGCCGAGGCGATGCAGCGTCGGCGCGCGGTTCAGGAGCACCGGATGCTCGCGGATGACCTCGTCCAGGATGTCCCAGACCTCCGGACGCTCCTTCTCGACCAGCTTCTTGGCCTGCTTGACCGTCGTCGACAGGCCCTTGGCGTCGAGCCGCGAATAGATGAACGGCTTGAACAGCTCGAGCGCCATCTTCTTCGGCAGGCCGCACTGGTGCAGGCGCAGCTCGGGACCGACCACGATGACCGAACGGCCGGAGTAGTCGACGCGCTTGCCGAGCAGGTTCTGACGGAAGCGACCCTGCTTGCCCTTGAGCATGTCGGCGAGCGACTTCAGCGGACGCTTGTTGGCGCCGGTGATGACGCGGCCGCGGCGGCCGTTGTCAAACAGCGCATCCACCGCCTCCTGAAGCATGCGCTTCTCGTTGCGGATGATGATGTCGGGCGCGCGCAGCTCCATCAGCCGCTTCAGGCGGTTGTTGCGGTTGATGACGCGGCGATAGAGGTCGTTGAGGTCGGAGGTCGCGAAACGGCCGCCGTCGAGCGGCACCAGCGGGCGGAGGTCCGGCGGGATCACCGGAACCACGGTCATGATCATCCATTCCGGTTTGTTGCCGGAGTGGCGGAACGCCTCGACGATCTTCAGGCGCTTCGCGAGCTTCTTGTGCTTGATGTCGGAGTCGGTCTCCTGCATCTCCGCACGCAGCGTCTGCTCGAGCTTCTCCAGCTCGAGGCCGCGCAAGAGCTCACGGATGGCCTCGGCGCCGATCATGGCGGTGAAGCTGTCCTGGCCGTATTCGTCCTGCGCCTTGAGGTACTCGTCCTCGGACAGCAGCTGACGGTCCTTGAGCGCGGTCAGACCCGGCTCGAGAACGACGTAATATTCGAAGTACAGGATCCGCTCGAGATCCTTCAGCGTCATGTCGAGCAGCAGGCCGATGCGCGAGGGCAGCGACTTCAGGAACCAGATGTGCGCGACGGGAGCGGCGAGCTCGATATGGCCCATGCGCTCGCGCCGGACGCGCGACAGGGTCACCTCCACCGAGCACTTCTCGCAGATGATGCCCTTGTACTTCATCCGCTTGTACTTGCCGCACAGGCACTCGTAGTCCTTGATCGGCCCGAAGATGCGGGCGCAGAACAGGCCGTCGCGCTCGGGCTTGAAGGTACGGTAGTTGATCGTTTCCGGCTTCTTGATCTCGCCATAGGACCAGGACAGAATCTTCTCCGGAGACGCAATCGAGATCCGGATCTGGTCGAAGACCTGAGCCGGCGTCGTCGGATTGAAGAGATTCATAATTTCTTGGTTCATCGTATTCTCCTCGCGGGCCGATCGGGGGTCGGCCGCAAATTCGAAAATCTCTCAACGGGCGCCTTGTCCTGACCCGCGGGGGAAGGCGCCGGCACCCGGCCGTCCGAGACGGCCGGGCATGACCTCTTGAACTACTCGGCGGCTTCCGACGTCGGCGCCGGTCCGAGCTTGGAGTTGTGCAGGTCGACGTTGAGGCCGAGCGAGCGCATTTCCTTGACCAGCACGTTGAACGATTCCGGAATACCGGCCTCGAACGTGTCGTCGCCGCGCACGATCGCCTCGTAGACCTTGGTGCGGCCGGCGACGTCGTCCGACTTCACCGTCAGCATCTCCTGCAGCGTGTAGGCCGCGCCGTAGGCTTCGAGCGCCCACACCTCCATTTCGCCGAAACGCTGGCCGCCGAACTGGGCCTTGCCGCCCAGCGGCTGCTGGGTGACCAGCGAGTACGGGCCGATCGAACGCGCATGGATCTTGTCGTCGACCAGATGGTGCAGCTTCAGCATGTAGATGTAGCCGACCGTCACCTTGCGATCGAACGCATCGCCGGTGCGGCCGTCATAGACCGTCGACTGACCGGATGCGTCGAGGCCGGCGAGCTTCAACATCTCCTCGATGTCGGCCTCCTTGGCGCCGTCGAACACCGGCGTGGCGATCGGCACGCCGCGGCTCAGATTGTGACCAAGCTCGATCAACTCGTTGTCGTTGAGCGACTTGATGGTCTCGTCATCGCCGTAGATCCGCTTCAAGGTCTCCTTCAGCGGCTTGACGTCCTGCTTCGACAGGTAGGCATCGACCGTCTGGGCGATGCGCTTGCCGAGGCCGGCGCAGGCCCAGCCGAGATGGGTCTCGAGGATCTGCCCGACGTTCATGCGCGAGGGCACGCCGAGCGGGTTCAGCACGATGTCCGCATGGGTGCCGTCCTCGAGGAACGGCATATCCTCGATCGGCACGATCTTGGACACGACGCCCTTGTTGCCGTGACGGCCCGCCATCTTGTCGCCCGGCTGGATCTTGCGCTTCACGGCGACGAAGACCTTGACCATCTTCATCACGCCGGGCGGCAGCTCGTCGCCACGCTGCAGCTTCTCGACCTTGTCGAGGAAGCGCTGTTCCAGCCCCTTCTTCGACTCGTCGTACTGCTTCCGCATGGCCTCGATCTCGGCCATCAGCTTGTCGTTCGGCGAGGCGAACAGCCACCACTGCGACTTCGGATACTCGTCGAGCACCGCACGCGTGATCTTGGTATCCTTCTTGAAGCCCTTCGGCCCCGAGATGCCCTGGCGGCCGTCCAGCATGTCGGCGAGACGGCTGTAGACGTTGCGGTCCAGGATCGCCTGCTCGTCGTCACGGTCCTTGGCCAGACGCTCGATCTCTTCCCGCTCGATCGCCAGCGCACGCTCGTCCTTGTCGACGCCGTGACGGTTGAAGACGCGGACCTCGACGATTGTGCCCTGCACGCCCGGCGGCACCCGCAGCGAGGTGTCGCGAACGTCGGAGGCCTTCTCGCCGAAGATGGCGCGCAAGAGCTTTTCTTCCGGCGTCATCGGGCTCTCGCCCTTCGGCGTGATCTTGCCGACCAGGATGTCGCCGGCGCGCACCTCCGCGCCGATATAGACGATGCCGGCTTCGTCGAGGTTCTTCAGCGCCTCTTCCGACACGTTCGGAATGTCGCGCGTGATTTCCTCCGGACCCAGCTTGGTGTCGCGGGCCATCACCTCGAATTCCTCGATGTGGATCGAGGTGAAGACGTCCTCCTTCACGATCCGCTCGGAGAGCAGGATGGAGTCCTCGAAGTTGTAGCCGTTCCACGGCATGAACGCGACCAGCACGTTGCGGCCGAGCGCGAGCTCGCCGAGATCGGTCGACGGACCGTCAGCGATGATGTCGCCCTTCTTGACGATGTCGCCGACCTTCACCAGCGGACGCTGGTTGATGCAGGTCGACTGGTTCGAGCGCTGGTACTTCATCAGCCGGTAGATATCGACGCCCGACTTGGTCGGATCGAGATCTTCCGTGGCGCGGATGACGACGCGGGTGGCGTCGATCTGGTCGATCACGCCCGAGCGGCGCGCCGCGATCGCGGCGCCCGAGTCACGGGCAACCACGCCTTCCATGCCGGTGCCGACGAACGGCGCCTCGGCGCGAACCAGCGGCACCGCCTGGCGCTGCATGTTCGAGCCCATCAGCGCGCGGTTGGCGTCGTCGTTCTCGAGGAACGGGATCAAGGCCGCGGCAACCGAAACCAGCTGCTTCGGCGACACGTCCATGTAGTCGACCTTGTCGGGCGTCATCGGCACGACTTCGCCGGCATGACGGCAGACCACGAGGTCCTCGGTGAAGCGGCCCTTGGCATCGAGCGGCACGTTGGCCTGCGCGACGCGGTAGCGCCCCTCCTCCATGGCGGACAGATACACTACCTCGTCGGTGACGCGGCCGTCCTTGACCTTGCGGTACGGCGTCTCGACGAAGCCATACTTGTTGACGCGGGCGAACGTCGCCAGCGAATTGATCAGGCCGATGTTCGGACCTTCCGGCGTCTCGATCGGGCAGATGCGGCCGTAATGCGTCGGATGCACGTCGCGCACCTCGAAGCCGGCGCGCTCGCGCGTCAGACCGCCCGGTCCGAGCGCCGACAGGCGGCGCTTGTGGGTGATCTCCGACAGCGGGTTGGTCTGGTCCATGAACTGCGACAGCTGCGACGAGCCGAAGAACTCGCGCACCGCGGCGGCGGCCGGCTTGGCGTTGATCAGGTCCTGCGGCATCACGGTGTCGATGTCGACGCTCGACATGCGCTCCTTGATGGCGCGCTCCATGCGCAAGAGACCGATGCGGTACTGGTTCTCCATCAGCTCGCCCACCGAGCGGACGCGGCGATTGCCGAGATGGTCGATGTCGTCGATCTCGCCCTTGCCGTCGCGCAGGTCGACCAGGGTCTTGATGACCGCCAGGATGTCTTCCTTGCGCAGAGTGCGCTGGGTGTCCGGCGCATCGAGCTCGAGGCGCATGTTCATCTTGACGCGGCCGACCGCGGAGAGGTCGTAGCGCTCGGCATCGAAGAACAGCGACTGGAACATCGCCTGCGCCGAATCGAGCGTCGGCGGCTCGCCCGGACGCATCACGCGGTAGATGTCGAACAGCGCGTCCTCACGCGTCATGTTCTTGTCGGCCGACAGCGTGTTGCGGATGTAGGGGCCGACATTGACGTGGTCGATGTCGAGCAGCGGCAGGTCCTTGTAGCCCTGCTCGTTCAGCACCTTGAACAGCTTGTCGGTGATCTCCTCGCCGGCCTCGGCATAGATCTCGCCGGTCTTCGGATTGACGAGATCCTCGGCGATGTAGTTGCCGAGCAGCTCCTCGTCCGACATGCGCAGCGCCTTCAGCCCCTTCTCCTGGAGCTGGCGGGCGGCGCGAACGGTGAGCTTCTTGCCGGCCTCGAGCACGACCTTGCCGGTGTCGGCGTCGATCAGGTCGTTGACGGTCGAATAGCCGCGGAAGCGGTTGGCGTCGAACGGAACGCGCCAGCCTTCCTTGATGCGCTTGTAGATCAGCTTCTTGTAGAAGGTCGACAGGATCTGCTCGCCATCGAGACCGAGCGCGAACATCAGCGACGTCACCGGCAGCTTGCGGCGACGGTCGATGCGCGCGAACACGATGTCCTTGGCGTCGAACTCGATGTCGAGCCAGGAGCCGCGATACGGGATGACGCGGGCGGCGAACAGCAGCTTGCCCGACGAGTGGGTCTTGCCCTTGTCGTGGTCGAAGAACACGCCCGGCGAACGGTGCATCTGCGAGACGATGACGCGCTCGGTGCCGTTGACGATGAAGGTGCCGTTCATGGTCATGAGCGGAATGTCGCCCATGTACACGTCCTGCTCCTTGATGTCCTTGACCGACTTCGCGCCGGTCTCCTCGTCGATATCGAACACGATGAGGCGCAAGGTCACCTTGAGCGGCGCAGCGAAGGTCATGCCGCGCTGACGGCACTCGTCGACGTCATATTTCGGCGGCTCGAACTCGTAGCGGACGAACTCCAGCATCGAGGTGCCGGAGAAGTCGGAGATCGGGAATACCGAGCGGAACACCGCCTGCAGGCCCTCATCCGGCCGGCCACCCGTGGGCTCGTCCACCATCAGGAACTGGTCGTAGGACGCCTTCTGAACCTCGATGAGGTTCGGCATCTCCGCGACTTCCTTGATGTGTCCAAAGAACTTGCGAACGCGTTTGCGACCGGTGAATGTCTGCTGCGCCATCGTGGCCTCTCATTTCGTCGCCCGGAGGGGCGAACCTTCCGAAACAGCGGCTGCCACCGCCCCTTCGGGTTGAATTTCGATCCATTTCGAGGATCTGAGGCCCAGAGCCGGAACGGAAATGTCCCAGATCTGTTCTTCAGACCAGCAAAACGCAAAACGACGCGCGAGGCGCGAGGACGCACCCGCTCGTCACAACCATCTCGTCACGGACTGCAAAAGCCCGAAATTGCCTATCTCCCAACGGCTTACGGACGGAGACGCCACTCCACCGATCAACCGGCTTTTCGTGCTGCCGACCCAATATGGGTTGACAATAATCGAGATTCGAGAGCGAAGCCCCTAAATCTCCACACTTTTCCGTGTTCGGCCCACAACGGACGGTTCCGTTGCACGCCTTTTGCAGTGATTCCGAGCCGCGCCCAATACCCCTGCAAAACTCCTTGTCCACATGATGACCGGGCGATGTTACCACCCGATCATCATAATCTGTCGAAAGCCCCCGACCTGCCCATGGCAGCCCAGGGACTTCGTTCGCGCAATCGAAGCGATTACTTGAGCTCGATCTTGGCGCCGGCCTTCTCGAGCTGAGCCTTGATCTTCTCGGCCTCGTCCTTGTTGACGCCTTCCTTGACCGGCTTCGGAGCACCCTCGACCAGGTCCTTGGCTTCCTTCAGGCCCAGGCCGGTGATGGCACGGACTTCCTTGATGACCTCGATCTTCTTGTCGCCGGCCGAAGCCAGGACAACGGTGAACTCGGTCTTCTCTTCCGCCGGAGCGGCAGCGGCGCCACCAGCGCCCGGAGCGGCGACGGCCACGGCGGCCGCGGCGGACACGCCCCACTTCTCTTCCAAGAGCTTCGCGAGCTCAGCAGCCTCGAGAACGGTGAGGGCCGAGAGGTCGTCGACGATCTTCTGCAGGTCAGCCATTGATGTAGTCCTTTAGTGTGGTTCGGTTCGAAACCAGGTTGTGAGTGTTTGCGAAGGGCGTCAGGCCGCTTCGCCCTTTGAGGCATGAGCCTGAATGACGCGCGCGACCTTGGCCGCGGGAGCGTTGGCGAGCTGGGCCAGCTTGGTCGCCGGAGCCTGGATCAGGCCGACGAGCTTGCCGCGCAGTTCGTCCAGCGACGGCAGCGAGGCCAGAGCCTTCACGCTGTCGACATTCAGGACGGTTGAGCCCATCGAGCCGCCGAGAATGACGAACTTTTCGTTCGCCTTGGCGAATTCGATGGCAACCTTGGGCGCCGCGACAGGATCGTTCGAAGTTGCGATCACGGTCGGCCCCTTCAACAGGGGACCGATGCCGACGACGTCCGTGCCTTCAAGAGCAATTTTGGCGAGACGGTTCTTCGAGACCTTCACCGACGCACCAGCCTGCTTCATCTGCTTGCGCAGGTTCTGCATCTGAGCCACGGTGAGGCCGGAATAGTGAGCGACGACGGCAACGCCCGTGGTCTTGAAGACCTCGTGCAGCTGCTCGACCGCCTCTTTTTTTGCCGCTCGTTCCACAGCAAGCTCTCTCCGGTTGGCGGCCTTCGCCCGAAAGCGGGACCGCCGGGTTGCACCCGCCATCCCACCAAACCTGACCTCCGGACGGAAGAACCCGAGGACACGAAAGGCAAAACGGCGATGAATAGCCTGCCCTTCCGAAAGCCCTGAGAGCCCGCGGAGTGTCGAGGTTCGAACCAAACCTGCATGCCACCACGACAAAGGCAGTGGACATGCCGAAATCCGGTCTTCACCCGTCTATGCAGGCTGGATGATTAAGCCATTGAGGAAACTGGATTTCCGCGCCGGCGCCTGCAGTCTCGGACAGGATTCGGAGTGATCGGCGAACCGACCTCCCCTGCGGCATTCGAGAGCAGAAAGATCCTTCTTCCTTCCGAGAAATCCAAACGGATATCCTCAAAAGGAATGCTGGCTCCTCTCAACTTTCGGAATGCGCGCACAGGCGCGCCAGCAACAGCCGGCCCGCCTGGAAGCCGGTTCTTTAACGGGTCCATTGCGACTTGCCAAGACCCCAAGAGCAAAAATCGCACCAGTTGGGCCATGCCGTGGAGCCGGGTGGGAGCCCCGTCGCCCGGATGAGCGGCAGCCGGCGCGCGGGACGCGCGTCGGCGATAGCGACATGCGGGGTCTCACGTGCTCTGCCGGAAAACCCGGATGTCGCTGCGCTCATCAGGGCCGAGGGGCATTGCACGCGCAGGGGCGCAATCCCGCCTCAGCCCTTCGGACAGGCCGCTCCGGCGTCGGCCCAGGCCTTGATCAGCTCGCCGAACTGCTTCTGGGTTCCCGGGGCCGGGGTCCGCCCAGCTCCCGGATTCCAGCCCCAGCCGACCAGCTCATCCTCAGCCATATGGTGAATCAGCTGCGCCATGGTCTTGCCGCCGTTGCGATTTGGATCCTTGATCTGTGCGCAGATCTGGCCGAGCGACTTGCCCTGCCAAGCCATCTCGATCGGGGCCAGCTGCCACTTGGGATTACCGGGCACGCGCGCCGCGTCGAAATTGGCCTCGTGGTGGCAGGTCGTGCAGGCGAGCCCGCCGGGGGCACCCATGCCGGCCTCGCCGCGGACCACCAGCGGCTGATGCGGAATCATCCTGTCGGTCTGGGTCGGCCGGTCGCCGGCCGGGTGGCAGTTCATGCATCGCGGTGACTGCAGCACCTTGCCGGCCTCTTCGAACAGCGCCACGGCGCGCTCGTCCTTGCTCTTGATCCTGGCGAAGTCCGCCACCGGCTTGAGCCCGCCGGCGACGTGCGTGGCCTCGGGCGCCGCATCGGCGCGCCGCAGTGCCGGCAGGGCTACGATCGCAACCGCAGCCAGGCTGCCAGCGAGCAGCGCCATCGTCGCCGTTCTGAACAGGCTCATGCGGTGTCTCCCGGCCGGATCGGCAGTTGGGTCGGGCGCGGCAGACCCAGCCTGGCCATGGCGTTGGCGACGGCAGGTCCCAGCGGCGGCACGCCAGGCTCGCCGACTCCCGAGGGTTTCTCGGTCGACGGCACGATCGCAACCTCGATCTGCGGCATCTCGTGGATGCGCAGCGAGCGGTAGGTGTCGAAATTGCCCGACACCGGTCGTCCCTCGTCGAGCGGCTGCTGCGCATAGAGGATGTGGCCGAGCGCAAAGCCGATGCCGCCCTCCATCTGGGCGCGGATGATGTCGGGATTGACTGCGACGCCGCAGTCGACCGCGCACCACACCTTGTGCACGACCGGTCCGTCGGCCCCCATCGACAGCTCGACCACCTGGGCGACGTAGGTGTTGAAGCTCTCGACCACGGCAACGCCGCGGGCGCGGCCCGCCTCGAGCTTGGCGCCCTTCCAGTCCGCGAGCTCGGCGACCGCCTTGAGCACACCGGCGTGACGCGGCTTGTCGGCCATCATCGCCAGTCGTCCCTCCACAGGATCCTGGCCGGCGGCTTCGAGCAACTGATCGACGAACGCCTCGACGGCGTAGCCAGTATGGGTGTGGCCGACCGAGCGCCACCACAGCACGGGCACGCCGACATCGACCTGATGCAGGTCGCAGCGGAAATTCGGCACCTGGTAAGGGATCTCGTTGGAGCCCTCATAGGCCGTCGAATCGAGGCCGTTCTTCATGGTCATCGCCTCAAACGGCGAGCCCTTCATGATCGACTGCCCGACGATCGTATCCGACCACGCCACGATCTTGCCGTCGCGGACCACACCGCGCATTCGGTGCAGGCTGAACGGTCGGTAGTAACCGCCGCGCATGTCATCCTCGCGGGTCCACACCAGCTTGACCGGACGTCCCGGCCCGATCGCCTTGGCGACCTGCGCCAGCTCCATGGCGACGTGGGTCGACTGCTGCGCCCGCCGGCCGAAGCTGCCGCCGGCGAGAATCGTCTTGAGATCGACCTTGGCGATGTCGAGCCCAAGCACCTGCGCGATCACGGCGTGATCAGGCGTCGGAAACTGGCTGCCATAGCGCGCCGAGGCGGTATCGCCCTTCCAGTGAATGAAGGCGTTGATTGGCTCCATCGGCGCATGGGCCAGATAGGGAAAGACGAACTCGGTCTCGATCAGCTTGCCGCCCTTGGCGATCTCGGCGTCAACGTCGCCCTCCTGCTTCACCAGGGCGCCCTGCTTCTTCGCACGGGCGCGAAACTCCTCCAGCAGTTGCGCCGTGCCGCGCGTCTCCGCCTTGCTGTCGTCCCAGGTGATATTGAGTAGGTCACGTGCCGTCTTCGCCGGCCAGAACCCCTCGGCATAGACGGCTACACCGTTCGGCACCTCCTTGACGTCGACCACTCCCGGCACGGCCTTGGCCGCCGACGCGTCGAACGACGCCACCGTGCCGCCGAACCGCGGCGAGCGCGCCACCAGAACGGTCAACGTCCCCGGATCCTTGATGTCGAGCGTGTACTCGGCCGAGCCGTTCGACTTCGCCACGCTGTCGAGCCGGGTCACCGCGCCTTCCTTGCCAATCAGCTTGAAGGCGGAGGGATCCTTGAGCTGCGGGTTCGCCGGCACCGGCTGCTGCATCGCCTTGGCGGCCAGCGCGCCGAAGCCGCTCTGCTTGCCGGACGGATGCTTGATGAGGCCCTTCTCGACCGTGATCTCCTCGGCCGGGACCTTCCATTCGTCGGCGGCCGCGGCCACCAGCATCGCGCGCGCGGCGGCGCCGACCTTGCGCATCTGCTCGTAGGAATTGGCGATTGCGCTGGAGCCGCCGGTACCCTGCACCCCGAACAGCAGGTTTTTGTAGAGCACCGGATTCGAGGGCGCATGATCGGCGCGCATCTGCGACCAATCGGCATCGAGCTCCTCAGCCACCAGCGTGGCCATGCCGGTGAACGGGCCCTGCCCGAACTCGATGTGCTTGCAGAGAACGGTGACAGTGTCGTCCTGGCCGATCACAAGGAACGTGTTGGGCGCAATGTTGACGGACTTCGCCGCGTCTTGCGCGTAAGCGACACCATTGCGGGCGACATAGGTGGCGAGCGCCAGCCCCGCTCCCGCCTTCAGCAGCGAGCGGCGGGACAATGTCGGAGCGGACGTGGCGGGCTTCATATGCACATTCATGATCAGCCCTCCAACGTCTTGGCTGCGGTATGGATGGCAGCGCGGATGCGCACATAGGTGGCGCAGCGGCAGATGTTGCCGTTCATCGCGAGATCGATGTCCTGATCGGTCGGCTTGGGATTAAGGCCGAGCAGCGCGACCGCGCTCATGATCTGGCCGGACTGGCAGTAGCCGCATTGGGGCACGTCGAGTGCCGCCCAGGCCTTCTGCACGGCCGCACCTTCCTTGCCGCTCAGCCCTTCGATGGTGGTGATCTCGCTCTTGCCCACCGCCGACACCGGCAGCGAGCAGGAGCGAACGCTCTGGCCGTCGAGATGCACGGTGCAGGCACCGCACTGCGCCACGCCGCATCCGTATTTGGTGCCGGTCAGCCCGGCATTGTCCCGGATCGCCCATAACAAGGGCGTATTCGGGTCGACGTCGATCTGATGCTCGCGTCCGTTGATCTTGAGGGTGAACGCCGCCATGCCGCTCTCCTGAATTGCAGGAGAGGAACTTAGAAGCGTTTGAAAATCACTCGCAATTCACAGAGGCGTGCAGTGCATCAGAATATTTCTGCACCAAGTGTGGAACTTATCTGCGGTCTGCGCGTTTGACGTTGCGGTGCTGGGGGAGCGCCATCTGCCTATCCGACCCGAAACGGCAGTGGCTCCCCCGCAAAGAACGCCGTGAGATTGGCCACCACGCATTCCTGCATCGCCACGTGAGACTCGCGGGTGTTGCCGCCGATATGCGGCGTGACCACCACGTTCTGCAACGACGTCAGCCCATCCGGGGCGTGCGGCTCGGTTTCGAATACGTCGAGCCCGGCGCCAGCGATGATGCCGTCCTTCAGTGCTGAAAGCAGCGCCCCTTCTTCGATCACGGAGCCACGCGAGATGTTGACGACATGGCCATCGGGCCCGATCTTCTTCAGGAGATCGGCATCGACGACGTGCGTGGTCTCCGCGCCGGCGCGGACCGCGATCATCAGCACGGTGCACCATTCGGCCAAGGCATCAAGGCTTGAAAAATACTGATACGGCAGATCGTCGTGGCGCGTGCGGCTGAAATAGCCGACCTCGGTCTCCAAAGCGGCGACGCGCGCGGCGATCTTGCGGCCGATTTCGCCCATCCCGTAGACGCCGACCTTGCAGCCGGACAGACCAGGCGGCGGCTTCAACAGCGGCGACGGCCGGGCCTCCACCCAGCCACCGGTGCGCACATAGGAATCCGCCGCCGTCAACCGCCGCACGCTCGCCAGCATCAGCATGAGCGCGACATCGGCGACCGCTGCAGCGTTCGCGCCGGGACTGTGGCCGACCACGATATTGCGCGCCGCGGCCGCCTTCAGGTCGACGCCATCATAACCCGTGCCGTAACAGACGATGGCCCCGAGCGCCGGCAGCCGGTCCATGTCGTCGACCCCCAGAGGCGTGCCGCCGGCTGTGATCAAAGCCCGGATCTGCGCAACCTCCTCCGCCGGAAACACCTCGTGCGCCGGCGTGCCGCCGCTGTCGAGCAGCTCGAAGCGATCGGCGAAGCGCTGGGTCAGCGACTTCGGCAGGCGGGAATAGATCAGGACCTTCTCGGGCATCGGGATTACCTATTCGGGCGGTCGCACGTCGCCACTCAGTGTCGCGTCAGCAGGCTCACCAGAATGATGATGATGATGAATTGAAGCGCGCAGAGCATCCTCCAGAACAACAGCGGGTTGCGGTCGTGAAGCGAGCGACGCTTGGCGATCGCCGGACCCGCCCATGACGCACCGTTCTCCAACTCGTGGGCGAATTCGATGGCATCACCGTAACGCTGTGCAGGATCGACGTTCAACGCCTTTCCGATCACGGCGTCGAGCCAGGCCGGCAGTTCCGGTCGGTAGCGTGAAATCGGCACCGGTTTGCCGAAGCGCGGGCGCGAGAACGGCTCGATCTCGCCGAACGGATAAGAGCGCGTGAACATGCGGTAGACGGTGACGCCGAGGGCGAACAGGTCGGACGCTTCGTCACCCGGCTTACCGGCGAACAGCTCCGGCGCCATGTAGCTCGGGGTCCCCGGAATATCCTCGGCCGGAAAGTCCTCGAACCGCGGCACGCGCGCGACCCCGAGATCGATCAGGCGCAAGCCGCCGTTCTCGAGCAGGATCACGTTGTCCGGCTTGATGTCGCGATGGATGATGCCGGCCCGGTGCAACGCCACCACCGCGCGCACGAGCTTGGTCGCGATCGCGGTGCCCTCCGCAAGCGACAATCGGGGCGGCCGGTTCAGACGCTGCTCGAGCGTCTCCCCCGCGTAGAATGGCATTGCCGAATAGAGCCGGGTCTGGCGCTCGACGGGAAGCTCGATGATCTCGCCGATCCAGATGCTGCGCACACGCGCGGCGACCCAGGCTTCGCGAATGAACGCCAGGCGGAACGAACCTTCGCTCGCGACGCGCGGATGCGGAAATTTCAGGACGACCTCCCTGTCACCCTGCCCCGCGTCGATCGCCTTGAACAGCCGGGAGTAGCGGCCATCGGACAGGAGTTCGCCAAGCCGGAATCCGTCGATCACGTCACCGGGCGAAGGCAGCTCGCCGATCGGCAGGGACGAGATCGAACCGGTGAGCTCGTCGCGGTCAGCGGGCGGAAGATCGACGACGTCGAGCACCAGCGCCGTCGAATTGTCATTGCTGCCGGCCGCGAGCGCGGCGGCGACGATCCCGCGCGCGGAATCGTCCGGGGGCGTGCGCTCGGCGAGGATCTCCTGAAGGCGCGAATCCGGCAGGATGCCGTGGATCCCGTCGCTGCAGATCAGAAACCGGTCGTGCTGACGCATGCCGAGCGTCGTGTAGTCGAAGCGGGCGAACTGCTCGAAACCGATGCCCCGGTTGAGGACGTGGGCAAGGTCAGCGCGGCCCGCGACATGGTCGGTCGTCAGACGCTCGAGGCGCCCTTCGCTGAGGCGATAGACGCGAGTGTCCCCGACGTGGACGACGTGGCAGGTTCGCCGCGACAGCACCACCGCGGAGAAGGCGCAGCTCATTCCATGCAACTCGGGGTCGACGCGGCCCTGCGCATGGATCCAGCTATTGATGGCTTCCAGCGCACGCGCGGCTCGGCTTCGCACGCCCGCCGTCTCGGGCAGAGAATGATAGGCATCGATGAAGCCGCGGACGGCGAGCTCCGCCGCCTCGCGCCCACCCTTGTGGCCGCCGACGCCGTCGGCGACGGCGGCGACGATATCGCGATCCGTCGCCCCCTGCAGGCCAAGGCGGGCGCCGACGTAATCCTCATTGTTCGGTCGCTTGCCGGTCTCGCTAGCGAAGCCGACGCGAACCTGAAGATTGCGATGCGCGCCGGCCACGCCTGAACACCTTGCCTATGGAGCGACGGCGCGTCGGTTCAGACGCGCGCGCCGGAAACGGCGCCCCACGTGGTGCGCCAACGGACCTTGACCATGGCAAGTCCGACGAAGCCGAGCAATGCCAGCAAACCAAAGAACAGGAAGCCGGCCCCGAATCCGCCGGTCATTCCCTTGGCCGTGCCGAGCGCCTGGGCGAGGAAGAATCCGCCGATGCCGCCTGCGCAGCCGACGAGACCGGTCATCAGGCCGATCTCGTGGCGGAAGCGCAGCGGAATGAGCTGGAACACCGCGCCGTTGCCCATCCCGAGCGCGAGCACGCCGATCGAGAACAACAGCACCGAAATCCACGCAATGCGTGGCATGTTCATGAGCGCCCAGCCCGCCTGGGTCGGCGCAGCCGGCCCTTCCGGCATGAAGGCGATCACGACATAGGCGGCGACCACAATGCCAAACAGGATCGAGAGCGACCGGATGCCACCGATCCGGTCCGCAATGAGACCGCCCACCGGACGGAAGCCGGAGCCGAAAGCGACGATCAGCGCCACCAGCAATCCGGCCGCCACTCCGGAGACATGATACTGCACCGAGAAGTACAGCGGCAGGGCGTTGGCGAGGCCGACGAAGCCGCCGAAGGTGATGAAGTAGAAGAACATGAACCAGCGGCTGTCGGGATCGCGCAGCAGGCCGCCATAGGCCTTGAGCGAGACCGGCTTGCGTTCACCGGGCGCATCCTTCGCGGCGACGATGTAGTAGATCAGGACCATGACCATCGGGATGAGCAGCACCCCGAAAACGGCCTGCCAGCCCCAATGTTCGGCGATGGTCGGCGCGAGCAGCGTGTCGAGCACGACGCCCATGTTTCCGGCCCCTGCGATCCCCATCACGATGCCCTGATACTGCGGCGGATACCAGCGGCTGGCCTGAGGCAGCGCGACGGCGAACGAGGCGCCGCCGATGCCGAGCACGACGCCGAACAGCTCGACGGCCAGCTTGCTGGGGAGTCCGAAATAGGCAACGCAGGCGGTCGCCGTCATGACCACCAGTTGCGCGATCACGCCCGTGCGCTTGGCGCCGATGATGTCGGCCAGAATGCCCATGGGAACACGCAGCAGCGCGCCTGCCAGCACGGGGATCGCGACCAGCGTGAACTTTTCGTTGACCGCAAGATTCATGTCGCGGGCGACATAGACGATCAGCGGTCCGAGTGCGACCCAGGCCATGAAGCTGATGTCGAAATAGAGGAAAGCAGCCAGCAGTGTCGGCCAATGACCGGCCTTCTTGAAGTCGTCGAGCTTCATGGTCTCAAACCTCGTGACGCAGGCGCGCGCGAGCAGGCTCGGCAGGAGCTGCGTAAAGGGGACAAATTGTCGGGTGAGTTGAGCGGCGGTCTCGTCGTTGAGATACGCCCGGTCCTGCTCGCCTTTCAGCAAGTTTCGCACCAACTTTGGTGATTCACGTTTTTCTCAACCCGTACCGGAGCTTGGGACTTCGAAGCCGCAGTTCTACGGATCGCTGATGCTCAACATGAACGCAGAGCCCGCCTGCACCGCGCGCACACTGATGGCTTTTTGAGCGCCCGCCGAAGCCGACGCGATCGGTGCTCGAACCGAAGCGCTTCCATCGATGATGCACATAATCTGATCGGCCGCGGCTACTATTTGAGCGCAGGTGTCGCCAGCAGCGCGCGCAAGCGGCGGCTCAACCCTTGAATTACCGCGATTTCCGGCGACGACCCGAATGGCACGAGATTTGAATCAGTTGGCTCGCGACCGTCATTGGCGACGATCAGCTCTGCCCGCAGTTGGGCCTCCCCCAAAATTCAAACATGACCACAGCGACCGATTGGGCTGACGCCCGTTCGCGTCGCCGCTGGATGTCGCTGGCATTCGAAAGGCAGACCATGCTCGACAAGACGATCAAGCAGAAACTGGTGGTGATCGGCAACGGCATGGCCGGCATTCGCACAGTGGAGGCGCTGCTGGAACGGGCGCCTGATCTCTACGACATCAGCGTCTTCGGCGCCGAGCCCTACGGCAACTACAACCGCATCCTGCTGTCGCCGGTGCTCGCGGGCGAGAAGACCGTCGACGACATCATGCTGAACACGGAGCAGTGGTACGAGGACAACCAGATCACCCTGCGCAAGGGCGAGACGGTCACGATGATCGACCGCCGGAGCTGCGAGGTGGTCACCGAAACTGGCGAACGCTATCCTTATGATCGGTTGCTGATCGCGACCGGCTCGAGCCCGATCGTTCTTCCGGTCCCCGGCGCCGCCCTGCCCGGCGTCATCGGCTTCCGCGACATCAAGGACGTCGAGCACATGGTCGAAGCCTCGACGCGACATCGCCACGCGGTCGTGATCGGCGGCGGCCTGCTCGGCCTCGAAGCCGCCAATGGTCTGATGAAGCGCGGCATGAAGGTCACGGTCGTGCATCTTCTCGACACGCTGATGGAGCGCCAGCTCGACCCGGTCGCCGGCGGCATGCTGCGCAAATCGCTGGAGGAGCGCGGGCTGGAGTTCAAGATGCCGGCGCAGACGCAGGCCATCCTCGGCGAAACGCACGTCACCGGCGTCCGCTTCACCGACGGCACCGAGGTCGCGGCCGATCTCGTGGTGATGGCCGTGGGCATCCGTCCCAATATCGAACTGGCAAAGAAGGCCGGGCTGTACTGCGAGCGAGGCATCGTGGTCTCCGATACGATGCAGACCTATGACGGTCGCATCTACGCCGTCGGCGAATGCGTGCAGCACCGCCGTCAGACCTATGGTCTGGTGGCGCCGCTGTTCGACCAGGCGAAGGTCTGCGCCAATCATCTGGCGATGAAGGGATTCGCCACCTATGACGGGTCAGTGGTCTCGACCAAGCTGAAAGTCACGGGCATCGACCTGTTCTCGGCCGGCGACTTCGCGCCGGGACCCGACAAGGAGGAGATCGTCCTGCAGGATGCCAATCGCGGCGTCTACAAGCGGATCATCCTGCGCGACAAGAAGATCGTGGGCACCGTGCTGTACGGCGACACCATCGACGGGCCCTGGTATTTCCAGCACATGCGCGACGGCACCGATGTCTCCCACATGCGCGAACGTCTGGTGTTCGGCTCGGCGCATCTCGGCGACGGTGGCCACGGCGGACAGAACTCGGTTGCCGCCATGAGCGACGAGGCCGAAATCTGCGGCTGCAACGGCGTCTGCAAGGGCGCGATCGTCAAGGCGATCAGCGAAAAGAAGCTGTTCACGCTCGACGACGTGCGCGCCCATACCAAGGCGTCGTCCTCATGCGGCTCGTGCACCGGCCTGGTCGAGCAGGTGCTGGCGTTCACGCTCGGCGGCGACTACTCGGCGGCGCCCAAGGTGAAGCCGGTCTGCGCCTGCACCGACCACAGCCATGACGACGTCCGGCGCGTCATCGTCGAACAGCAACTGAAGTCGATCCCCGCTGTCATGCGATTCATGGACTGGAAGACGCCGAACGGCTGCCATTCCTGCCGGCCCGCCTTGAACTACTATCTGCTCGCGACCTGGCCCGGCGAGTATCGCGACGACCAGCAATCCCGCTTCATCAACGAGCGCGTTCACGCCAACATCCAGAAGGACGGCACCTACTCCGTGGTGCCGCGGATGTGGGGCGGCGTGACCACGCCCGGCGAATTGCGCGCGATCGCCGACGTCGCCGACAAGTTCAACATCCCGACCGTCAAGGTGACCGGCGGACAGCGTATCGATCTGCTCGGGGTGAAGAAGGAAGATTTGCCGGCGGTATGGGCCGATCTCAACGATGCGGGTATGGTCTCCGGCCACGCCTATGCCAAGGGTCTGCGCACCGTGAAGACCTGCGTCGGGTCGGAATGGTGCCGCTTCGGCACCCAGGACTCCACTGGCCTCGGCATCAAGATCGAGAAGTTCATGTGGGGATCATGGACGCCCGCGAAGGTGAAGCTCGCCGTCTCCGGTTGCCCGCGCAACTGCGCGGAATCGACCTGCAAAGATGTCGGAGTGATCTGCGTCGATTCAGGCTACGAGATCCATTTTGCGGGCGCCGCCGGCCTGCACATCAAGGGCACGGAATTCCTGACCAAGACCGCGACCGAGGACGAGGCGCTCGAGATCATCGTCGCGCTGACCCAGCTCTATCGCGAGCAGGGCTGGTACCTGGAACGGATGTACAAATGGTGCGACCGCGTCGGCTTCGACAACATCCACAAGCAGGTGGTCGAGGACGTCAAGAACCGCAAGGCGCTGTTTGAACGCTTCGCCTATTCGCAGCAATTCTCGCAGAGCGATCCATGGGCGGCGCGCGCCCGTCGCGGCGTCGATCGCAACGAGTTTACGCCGATGGCTGAATTGGAGCTCGCATGACCACCTGGTTTCAAGTCGGCCCGCTCGACGACATTCCCCCGCTCGGCTCGCGCGTCGTGCGCACGCCGCGCGGCAACATCGCGGTCTTCCGCACCGATGGTGACGAGGTGTTCGCGCTGGACGATCGCTGCCCGCACAAGGCAGGCCCGTTGTCGCAGGGCATCGTCCACAACCACCGCGTGACATGCCCGCTGCACAATTTCGTCATCGAGCTCGCGACCGGACAGGCCGTGGCACCCGACCAGGGCTGTACGCCATCCTATCCCGCGAAGGTCGAGGATGGCGTGGTGTGGTTGTCCCTGCAGCAGACGGCCGCGGCCTGAACGGTATCGCATGAGCGTCAGGACGACATGCCCCTATTGCGGCGTCGGTTGCGGCGTCGTCGCCGATCGGGACGACTCAGGGACCATCAGCGTCCGCGGCGATCCGCAGCATCCCGCCAATCTCGGCCGGCTGTGCGGCAAGGGATCGGCGCTGGCGGAGACGATCGATCTCGGGGGACGTCTGCTCGAGCCGATCGTGAACGGGCGGGCAGCCGGCTGGGATGAGGCGCTCGACCTCGTCGCGAGCCGTTTCACCGAAATCATCCGCGACCATGGACCGGATGCCGTCGCATTCTATGTTTCGGGGCAGTTGCTGACCGAGGACTATTACGTCGTCAACAAGCTCGCCAAGGGCTTCGTCGGGACCGCGAACATCGACACCAATTCGCGCCTGTGCATGGCGTCGAGCGTCGCGGGCCACAAGCGCGCATTCGGCAGCGACACCGTTCCGGGCTGCTACGAGGACCTTGAGCAGGCCGGCCTGCTGGTCCTGGTCGGCTCCAACGCCGCGTGGTGCCATCCGGTGCTGCACCAGCGCATGCTGGCGGCCAAGGAGCACAATCCCGGCTGCCGTATCGTCGTTGTCGATCCGCGGAGGACCGCGACCTGCGAAGGCGCCGACCTGCATTTGCCGCTGCGTTCCGGAAGTGACGCGGTGCTGTTCAACGGCCTGCTCGCCTATCTCGCACGCGGCGGCTATGCGGACGACGGCTTTGTCAGTGAGGTCACCAGCGGCGCGGAAGCGGCGCTGCAGGTCGCCGGCCGGCAGACAGTCGCCGAGACGGCGGCGGCCTGCGGGCTGAGCGAGGGCGCGGTCGAGCTGTTCTTTTCATGGTTCGCGAAGACGGAGCGCGTTGTCACGCTCTATTCCCAGGGCGTCAATCAGTCGAGCAGCGGGGTCGACAAGGTCAATGCGATCATCAACTGCCATCTCCTGACTGGCCGTATCGGCCGTCCCGGCATGGGACCGTTCTCGCTGACCGGCCAGCCCAACGCGATGGGAGGCCGCGAGGTGGGCGGCCTCGCCAACCAGCTCGCCGCGCATCTCGAGATCGAGAATGCCGAGCACCGGGAGCTGGTGAAGCGATTCTGGCGGTCACCGGTGGTCGCGCCAAAAGCGGGGCTGAAGGCGGTCGAAATGTTCGATGCGATTGCCGATGGCCGCATCAAGGCAGTCTGGATCATGTCGACCAACCCCGTGGTCAGCCTTCCCGACGCCGATCGGGTTCGTGCCGCGCTGGATCACTGCGCGTTCGTGGTCGCGTCCGATTGCATGCGCGACACCGACACCAACCGGCATGCCGATGTCCTGCTGCCCGCGCTCGCCTGGGGCGAGAAGGACGGCACGGTGACCAATTCGGAGCGCCGGATCTCGCGGCAGCGGGCGTTCCTGCCCGCACCCGGCGCGGCGCGCGCGGATTGGCAAATCATCTGCGACGTCGCCCAGCGGATGGGGTTCGCCGGTTTCGAGTATGGCAGCGCGGCCGAGATCTTTCGCGAGCACGCCGCGCTGTCCGGCTTCGAGAACAATAACACGCGCGACTTCGACATCTCGGCCCTGAGCACGCTCGACGGCCGCGCCTATGAGGCGCTGGCGCCGATCCAGTGGCCCGTGACGCGGGACTTTCCGACCGGCACGGCGCGGATGTTCGAGAACCGGCAATTCTTCACCGGGGATCGCAGAGCCCGTTTCGTGGCAGTCACGCCGCGACCGGCGCGGAACGCCACCAGCCGGGACTATCCGCTGGTCCTGAACACCGGGCGCATTCGCGACCAGTGGCACACCATGACGCGGACGGGAAAATCCGCGCGGCTGCTCGCGCACGTCTTCGAGCCTTGCGCCGAATTCCACCCGGAGGATGCGCGCCTGGCCGGTCTGGAGAACGAGGCGCTGGTGCGGCTTACGAGCCCCTGGGGCAAGATGGTGGCGCGCGTCGCGATCTCGACCGAGCAGCGGCGGGGCTGCGTGTTCGTTCCGATGCATTGGAACGAGGAGTTCGCCGGCGCTGGCCGTGTCAACGCGCTGGTCAATCCCGCGACTGATCCGCTGTCGGGTCAGCCCGAGTCCAAGCATACGCCGGTGAAGGCGGAGCCCTATGCGCCGAACTGGCACGTCTTCATCCTAAGCCGGCAGGAGATCCGCCGTCCGCCATGCGAGTACTGGGTGCAGGGCAAGGTCGGAGCGTGTTTCCGGCTCGAGCTTGCCTTCGATCAGCGGCCTGCGAGTTGGCGCGAGTGGGCCGCCGAACAGCTTGGGATCGCCGGAACGGAGATCGATTGGATTGCGTATCGCGACCCGGCCGCCGGCCGGTTCCGCTACGCAGGCGTATCGGATGGCCGGCTGCAGGGCTGCGTCTTCGTCGCGCCCGACCAGCGGCTGGGATCGCGGTCGTGGCTGATCGGCCTGTTTGCCGAGCAGCGGCTGTCACCGAACGCCCGCAATGCCCTGCTCGCGGGCCAGCCATCGGCGGCCGCAGACGACATCGGTGCGGTCATCTGCTCCTGTTTCGGAATTGGTCGTAACCAGATTTCGTCGGCGATCCAGAACGGTGCTGCGAGCGTCGACGCCATCGGCCAACGCTTGAAGGCCGGCACCAATTGCGGCGCCTGCAAGCCCGAGATCGGCAAGCTGCTGGCGGCTGCGAGGCCCAGCATGCGATCCGAGGCCCGGACATCCGAAGGCGCCCGGGGCTGAGCCTCGTTGTGTTTTGCGCCGGCCCGGCTGCAATTTTGCAGCGGGCGTGCCGCTCACTTGGGGTGCGGAAATGCGAAGGGCGGGATCGATTGCCGATCCCGCCCCACTGAATGCTGACGATGTCCGAAGGTGTTATGCGAGCAAGGTGCCCGGCTCGACCTTGACGCCCGGGCCCATGGTCGACGACACCGCGACGCGCTGGACGTAGGTGCCCTTGGCGCCGGCCGGCTTGGCCTTCACCACCGCATCCGCCAGCGCCTTGATGTTCTCGACCAGCTTGTCCTCGGCGAACGAGGCCTTGCCGACGCCGGCCTGGATGATGCCGGCCTTCTCGACGCGGAACTCGACCGAGCCGCCCTTGGCGCCCTTGACGGCGCCAGTGACGTCCATGGTCACGGTGCCGATCTTCGGATTCGGCATCATGCCGCGCGGACCGAGCACCTTACCGAGACGGCCGACCAGCGGCATCATGTCGGGGGTGGCGATACAGCGGTCGAAGTCGATATTGCCGTTCTGCACCTTCTCGACCAGGTCCTCCGCGCCGACCACGTCGGCGCCGGCGGCCTTGGCTTCCTCGGCCTTCGCGCCGCGGGCGAACACGCCGACGCGGAGCGTACGGCCGGTGCCGTTCGGCAGCGTGACGACGCCACGGACCATCTGGTCGGCGTGGCGCGGATCGACGCCGAGGTTGATCGAGACCTCGATGGTCTCGTCGAACTTCGACACGGCCCGCTCCTTGATCATCTTGATCGCGTCAGCAAGCGGGTAGAGCTTGGTGCGATCGATGCCCTCGCGGGCCTTCTTCAAACGCTTTCCGAGTGCCATGGCGCCTTACCCCGCAACTTCCAGACCCATCGAGCGGGCGGAGCCCTCGACCATCTTCATGGCCGACTCGATCGAGTCGCAATTCAGGTCCTTCATCTTCTTCTCGGCGATCTCGCGCACCTGCGCCTTGGTCACCTTGCCGGCCTTGTCGCGACCCGGGGCCTTGGAGCCCGACTGGATCTTGGCGGCCTGCTTGAGGAAGTAGGACATCGGCGGGGTCTTCATCTCGAAGGTGAAGGACCGGTCCGCATAGATGGTGATGACCACCGGGATCGGGGTGTTCTTCTCTTCCTTCTGGGTCTGGGCGTTGAACGCCTTGCAGAACTCCATGATGTTGAGACCGCGCTGACCGAGCGCCGGACCGATCGGCGGCGACGGATTGGCCGCGCCGGCCGGAACCTGAAGCTTCAGGTAACCGGTTACTTTCTTTGCCATTATGACTCTCCAATGCGTTCGCGATTCTGCCTGATGCGAACGCAACGCCTTGGGGCGACAAAACCCGTCAGGCGAGGTTTGGGACCGTGGTCCGGCGCGCTTGGCCCGGCTGGCAAAGCCGGTCACGCCTCCCACGAACGAAATCGCCCCCCGTTCGGGGAGCGAAGCGCGCCCGATACACGAGATCGGACGAAAAGGAAAGCCCGGGACGCCGAGAGAGCCGGCAGCCCGGCCCTTAACCGACGATCTTCTCGACCTGGTTGAATTCCAGTTCGACCGGCGTCGCACGGCCGAAGATCGACACCGCGACCTTGACGCGCGAGCGGGCCTCGTCGATTTCCTCGACCACGCCGGAGAACGAGGCGAACGGGCCGTCGGCGACGCGGACGTTCTCGCCGATCTCGAACGACACCGAGGATTTCGGCCGCTCCACGCCTTCCTGCATCTGGTTCAGGATGCGCATCGCCTCGCCTTCGGAGATCGGCATCGGCTTGTTCTCGGCGCCGAGGAAGCCGGTCACCTTGGGCGTGTTCTTGATCAGGTGGAACGCCTCGTCGGTCAGCTTCATCTTCACCAGCACGTAGCCGGGGAAGAACTTGCGCTCGGCGTCGATCTTGCGGCCGCGGCGCACCTCGGTGACCTTCTCGATCGGCACCAGCACCTGCTCGAACAGGTCCTCGAGATTGCGCTGCTTGGCCTGCTCGCGGATCGACTCCGCGACCTTCTTCTCGAAGTTCGAATAGGCGTGGACGATGTACCAGCGCTTGTCGGAGCTTTGCGTTGCGGTTGCCATCAGTGGATGCCCAGCACGAGGGTGATGAGATAACGGATGATCTGATCGGCGGCGAAGAAGAACACCGAGGCCAGCGCCACCATCACGAACACCATGATCGTGGTGATGGTGACCTCGCGACGGCTCGGCCACGAGACCTTGGCGGTCTCCGAGCGCACTTCCTGCAGGAATTTGAACGGGCTGGTAGCCATCGTCAGGGGTCCGCGTCCGTCATCGGACGATTGAAGAGTTGACTGGGAAAACCGAACAGCCGTCCGTGGCCCACCCTCTTGTCGGAGAGATGAGCCGAATCCACGGGCTCGCTTGTTCGGGGAGTGAAAAGCCGCGCCGGATATCCGCTTTTGTCGCGGGCCGGCTGCAGGTTGCCAAGATATCTACTGTCCGGCCGGCCAAAGGTCAAGATATGGGCATGCCGGGCGTCGGCGGTCATTCCCGTGGCAGGCCCCCGCCAGGCTCGCAACAACGCGGTTTTTCGTGTCGCGGCAGGCCATTTCCGCACCACGGCAGGTTGAGCAGTTGCCGCGACGAAATGCCCGCGGTGGAGCGGTTCCTGCTCTTGCCGGGCCTGCGGCGCCCGCTCATTCTCGTCCGCACGAGAACAATCCGGAGGAAACCCATGAGCTTTGCCCCGCGCAAGGGACGGACGCGCCTTGCCGCCGTCAGCCTTGCTGCTCTCGGTCTTGCCGCTCTCGCCCTCACCGCCGTCCCTGCCTGTGCCCAGGCCCAAGCCCCGCTCAAGATCGGCGTGCTCGGCGACTTCTCGTCGGTCTATTCGGACATTGGCGGCCAGGGCAATCTCGAGGCGACCAAGCTCGCGGTCGAGGCGTTCGGCGGCAGCATGTTCGGCAAGCCGATCGAGGTCATCAGCGCCGACCCGCAGAACAAGGCCGACATCGCCGCCGCGATCGTGCGCAAATGGTACGAGAACGAGGCCGTCGACATGGTGATCGACATGCCGACCTCGGCCACCGCGCTGGCCGGCATGGAGATGTCGAAGCAGTTCGAGAAGCTGATGATCGTGACGGATGCCGCGAGCTCCGACATCACCGGCAAGTCCTGCTCGCCCTACACCGTGCACTGGACCTACGACACTTATGGAAACGCGCACACGGTCGGCAGCGCGATCGTCAAGAACGGCGGCAATACCTGGTTCTTCATCACCGCCGATTATCTGTTCGGCCATTCGATCGAACGCGACACCGGCGACGTCGTGCGCGCCGCCGGCGGCACGGTGGTCGGCAGCGCCCGGCATCCTCTCAACAACCAGGACTTCTCGTCCTTCCTGCTGCAGGCGCAGGCCAGTAAGGCCAAGATCATCGGCATGGCCAACGGCGGTGGCGACACCATCAACACCATCAAGCAGGCCGCCGAGTTCGGCATCGTCGCCGGCGGCCAGAACCTCGCCGGCATCGTGATGTTCATCTCCGACATCCACAGCCTCGGCCTGAAGCTGGCGCAGGGCCTGATCATCACCGAGGCCTATTACTGGGACCTCAACGACCGCACCCGCGCGTTCGGCAAGACGTTCTTCGAGCGCATGAAGCGGATGCCGACCATGAACCAGGCCGCGACCTACAGCGCCACCCTGCACTATCTCAATGCCGTCAAGGCCGCCGGCACCCGCGACACCAAGCCGGTGCTCGCGAAGATGCGCGAGACCCCGGTGCGTGACGCCTTCACCGACAACGGCATCCTGCGCGAGGATGGCCGCATGGTGCACTCGATGTTCCTGTTCGAGGTGAAGAAGCCCGAAGAGTCGAAGGGCCCGTGGGACTATTACAAGGTGCTGGCGGAGGTGCCCGGCGACCAGGTGTTCCGGCCGATGAAGGACGGCAACTGTCCTTATGTGAAACAATAAGGGGTTGCTGAAATGCATTCGGGGCTCGCGCGTTGCGGGCCCCGGCCTCACCTGTCTCGTCGATTTTTGGCTTAAGTGCTTGATCTCGCTGGCAGGAGTGGAGAGGCTCGAACTCCCAACCCCCGGTTTTGGAGACCGGTGCTCTACCAATTGAGCTACACTCCTAGCGAGCCGGGACAGTGTCGCCGGTTCGCGCGCTTTGAAGCATAGACCTCCCCCCGAATGCAAGGGTGCAATGGGGCAAATCGACTGGTCAGACCACAACTTCCGCGCCAGACTTGATGCAAACCGACAACAGGACTTCAGGGAGAGCCCATGACCCCGCCGACTGCCGCATCCAGCGCGCACCTTTCCGCGCTCCGCTCGCTGACGCCGCCGCTGCCGGATGACCGCCCCGAGGCGCTGGGCCTGTCCCAGGCTCGGCTGCAGCGAGCTTCGGATGCGTTCAAGCGCGAGGCCGACAAGGGAACCATCCCGGGAGCCACCCTGCTGGTCGGCCGCCGCGGCCGGATCGGCTGGTTCGACGCCATCGGCCGGCAAGCGCCCGACGCCGACACGCCGATGCGGCCGGATTCGATCTTCCGCATCTTCTCGATGACCAAGCCGATCGTCTCGCTCGGGATCATGATGCTGGTCGAGGACGGCGAGCTGTTGCTGTCCGACCCGGTCGCCAAGTTCATCCCGGAATTCGGCGAGCAGAAAGTGGGCGTCGAGACCGGCGGCAAGCTGGAGCTTGTCCCGGTCGCCCAGCCGATGACGGTCCAGGACCTGCTGCGCCACACCTCGGGCTTGGCGTATGAGCACACCGGCACCGGGCCGGTGCACCAACTCTACCAGCAATCGCGAGTGCGCAGCCGCAAGATCACCAACGCCGAGCACGCGACGATCGTCGCCGGCCTGCCACTGATCTGCCAGCCGGGCGCCGAGTTCAACTACAGCCGCTCGACCGACATCCTCGGGCGCATCATCGAGGTCGTCTCGGGCCAGACGCTCGGCCCCTTCCTTTCCGAGCGCATCCTCGAGCCGCTCGGCATGAAGGAGACCGGCTTCTCCACCGCCGAGGCGAATGCTGGCCGGCTGGCCGAGCCGTTCGCCAAGGACCCGTGGACCGGCGAGGCGGTCAATCTGTTCAAGATGACCGAGCAGCCGCTGATGGAATCCGGCGGCGGCGGGCTGGTGGCGACCACGATGGACTACGCCCGGTTCTGCGCGATGCTGCTCGGCAAGGGCAGCCTCGACGGCACCCGGCTGGTCGGCCGCAAGACGCTGGAGCTGATGGCGTCGGACCACCTCGGTCCCCATGTGAAGACGCAGGGCACGCTGCTGTCGCCCGGTCACGGCTTCGGCCTCGGCTTCGCGGTGCGCCGCGAGGCTGGCATCGCCCCCTTCCCCGGCTCGCCCGGCACCTTCTTCTGGAGCGGCATCGCCGGCACGTTCTTCTGGATCGATCCGAAGGAGGAGCTGTTCTGCGTGTTCATGGCGCAGGCCCCCGGACAACGCGACTATCTGCGCACGCTGGTGCGCGACGTGGTGTACGCGGCGGTGGAATGAGGGCGGCGCGCAGCAAATGCTGTCGTCCCGGCGGACGACAGTTGAGAGTGTGGCGGCATCATCGCGCACCACACCCGTGTGTCCCCCTCAACTGATCGTCGCGCCGCCGTCGATCACCATGGTCTGGCCGGTCATGAAGTTGCCCGCGGCGGAGCCCAGGAAGACCGCAGCACCCGCGATCTCGTCGGGGATGCCGATGCGGAGCAGCGGCGAGCGCGCGGTCGAGGCCTTGAGGTTCTCCGGATTGTCCCACAGCGCTTTGGCGAAATCGGTCTTGATCAGGCCGGGCGCGATGCAGTTCACGCGCACATTGTGCGGGCCGTATTCGCAGGCGAGGTTGCGCGCGAGCTGCATGTCGGCAGCCTTGGAGATCGCGTAGGCACCGAGGATGGTCGAGCCCTTCAGACCGCCGATCGACGACACGATGATGATCGAGCCGTCCTTGCGCGCGATCATCTGCGGCACGACCATGCTGATCAGCCAGTTGTTGGCGACGATGTTGTTGTCGAGGATCTTGCGGAACTGATCGTCGGAGATGCCGGCGAGCGGCCCGTAGTAAGGATTCGACGCCGCGTTGCAGACCAGCACGTCGATCTTGCCGTAGATGCGGTTGGCCTCGTCGACGAGGTTCTGCAGGTTCTCCTTGCTGGAGATGTTGGCGGCGACTGCCGCCGCCGTGCCTGCACCGAAGCGGTCATTGATCTCGCGCGCCACCTGGTCGCAGACATCGGCCTTGCGCGAGGAGATCACCACCTTGGCGCCGTGCTCGGCCATGCGTTCGGCAATGGCGAGCCCGATGCCACGCGTGGATCCGGTGATGACGGCGACCTTGCCGGTCATGTCGAACAGGGTCATGGGGAGTTCCTCCTACTTATTTAGCTGTTGTCGGTTTCGAAATTGGCACGGCGACGTCCACGAGACTTTTCCGCGGTGCCAGTGACTGCGCCCTCTCCCACAAGGGAAGAGGGTGCACTGCCCGTGTGGCGGGCGAGATTTTTGAATGACGCGCATAGCAACTCACTACTCGTTTCACGCCAGCTTGCTCGTCGTCACCTCCGGCCCGGCCGGCTGGTGCATCGCGCGGTGCGCGACGTCCGCGATCCAGGGCTGCTGATTGACCATCGGCAGCCGCCAAGTACTCGTCTCGCCGGCCACGATGTGGTCGAGCCGGGTCACCGAGCAATTGTCGATGTCGAAGGCGAGCCCCTTCTCGACCAGGCCGCCGAGCGCCAGGCCAACAGCCGCCTTGATGGTGCCGCCATGGCCGACGGCGACGACGTCGCGGCCGGCTTCCGAAACCGTGATGCGCGCAATCGCCGCTGTCACGCGGGTGTACAGATCCATGTAGCTCTCGCCGCCCGGCGCCGGCTCATCGATGTCGGCGAACCAGTGGCTGCCCGCGGGACGGCTGGCCAGGAACGCGGCGCGGTTCATGCCCTGCCATTGCCCGAGATGCTGCTCGGCAAAAGCGGCCTCCCTGATCATTGCTGCGGGACGCGGGAATCCGGCGGCCCAGATCGCCTCCGCCGTCTGATGCGTGCGCATCAGATTGCTCGCATACCACACCGCGCTGCGCGGCAGGATTTTCGCGACCGCCTCGAACACCTCGCGATCGGAGGTATCGCAGGCGATGTCCGACTGGCCGTAGATGTTGCCGCCGTCGCTGCGCACCGGCGCGTGACGCACCCACCACCAGCGCGTGGTGACGACAGAAGGTTTCGTTCCATCAGCCGACATCGCTCAGACCCTTCCCTCCGCTCGTCTCCCGCTGTACGTGAAGGCCCAGATCGTCTCAAGCCGCTTGGCGATCTCAGCACGTTTGAAACGGCGTTTGAATTCCGTTGCGCGGCACGCAACTGATCACAATTGAAGCAGGGAGGAAACATGGGCCGCCTCGAAGGCAAATCCGTCATCATCACCGGCGCCGGCAGCGGCATCGGCCGCGCTGCATCGCTGATGTTCACCAGGGAAGGCGCGCGGCTGATCGCCGTCGATCGCAGCGAAGGCGTCAAGGAGACGGTCGAACTCGTCAAGCAGCAGGGCGGCATCGCGGAGGCCGTGATGGCCGACGCCGGCTCCGAGGCCGACGTCAGCGGCTTCATCGATCGCGCCGTTGCGACCTATGGCAAGCTCGACGTCATCTGGGCCAATGCCGGCATCTCCGGCGGCTTGATCCCGATCGCCGAGCAGACCGTCGAGCACTGGCAGGAGATCCTGCGCATCAACCTGATCGGCCCGTTCCTCGCGGTGAAATACGCGATGCCGCACATGGTACGGCAGCAGCGCGGCGCCATCGTCTGCACGGCCTCCGTTGCGGGCCTGAAGTCGGGCGCCTCGGGCCATCCCTATGCCGCGAGCAAGGCCGGCGTCATCAGCCTGGTGCAGACCACCGCCTACTCGCTGTCCGGCACCGGCGTTCGCATCAACGCGGTCTGTCCCGGCCTGATCGAGACCGGCATGACCAAGCCGATCTTCGACGGCGCCAAGGAGCGCGGCACCGAAGGCAAGATCGGCCAGCTCAATCCGCTGAAGCGTGCCGGCCAGCCGCACGAGATCGCCGCCATGGCCCTGTTCCTCGCCAGCGACGAGGCCTCCTACGTCAACGGCCAGGCCTTCCCGGTGGATGGCGGCCTGACCGCGTCGATGCCGTATGCAGGCAAGCCGATCTAGCGCTGTCGCCTTTTGGCGGCGCGCCGACATGGCCGCTCCTCTCTCATCCGTCATGGCCGGGCCTGTCCCGGCCATCCACGTCGATCGGCATGCACGCAGCGACGTGGATGCCCGGGCCTTCGCCGCGCCGAAGCGGCTTCGGCCGCGCAGGCGGGACAAGCCCGGGCATGACGAGCTTGGGACGACGGCCCTCGCGTCAAACAATCACTTCGCTCTCGAACGACAGACATGAGTACGCCCTCCCGCGACGCCTTCGCGCCCGAGTGATCCCGATAGTCACCGCCCCTCAAGCGAAGGGCGCAGGGAAGGCCAGGCGTCGGCTGACGCCTGCGGCCCGCCTGCGAGAAAAAATGCAGGCGGCAGGTACCACAGGTGCAGCCGGACAACGCCCGGCCTTCCCTGCGCGATGGTCTTCACGCTTATACGCAGTCTGCCTGGTGCGCCGGGCTTTCTGGCCACCATTGTCCGCGCGGCGCGCGAGCGCCGTCGCGACGTAGCACCAGCATCGGGGTGCCAGCACGCTGCGACTTCACGTCCGCGCCATGCCGTTCGTCCGCGCATCCCTCCGGACACGCTGCGACATGATCGCGGCCACCGCTCCCCGCCCCGCGTGTCGTGACGATCGCGCGCAACGCCCCTTCGGTGGGACGGGATGAGCGCATCAGATCACAAATTCCGAAAAAGCGAAAGCGAAATCTTTTAGCCTTCCGGACTGGACGAGACCATCACATTGACCGCGCTCGCGAACTTTCTTCATCGGCGACGATGATTGCAGTCATAACCGCAGCCTGCGCGGGGCCGACAACGCCACGCTCACATGCCGATTTGCCCGACGGGCAAGCGTTGGCCGAACGGACCTGGATCATGATGCGTTTCCAAGGAAACGCATCATGATCGGATCTCTTTGTTTGAGCATGATCCTTTCGGAAAACCGGTTTCCACTTTTCCGGATCATGCTCTAGCCGCTCACAAGGCGGTCGAGGTCCTCGATGAGCGGCGCGAGCTTTTCGGCCGCCCCAAACTGCCGATACCAGCACCACAGCTCCAGCGAGAACAGCAGACGATAGATCGCGAGCGTCGGCTCGATCTCCGTTCGGCTCATCGGACCATAGCCGCCCAGAAACGCCTCGCGCTGCTCCGGCGAGAGATAGTAGATCGCCTTGGCGACATCCTTGAGCGGGTCGCCGGCCAGCGCGCCCTCGAAATCGACCACACCGGTGAGCTCGACCCGGCCCCCGGTGACGCGCGCAAGCACGTTCCCGGGATGAAGATCATTGTGACACAGCACCGGCGCGCCGCAGGCGGCGAACAGATCACTCGCGTCGGCCACCTGGCGCGCGATGCGCGCGGCGAGATCAGCCGGCCCGCCGCGGCTGCGGAATTCGCCCAGTTTGCGTTCGAACTGAGAGGTGAGATAGCTACGATTGTCGGCATGGCCCGACATGATGCCGTCGGCGCCGATGTAGCCAAACGCATCCATCGCGATGTCGTGAAAGGCACGCGACAATCGACCGACCTGCTCGAAAGCCTCACGCCGCTCCGGCGCGGACAGCGCTTGTTCGAGAGGACCGAGCGGATCGCCGTCGAGCCGGCTCATGATCACGTAGTCCAGGCCGATCAGCTCGCGCGAGGCGTCCGCCGCGCGCAGCCGCGGCGCCGGCACCGGCAGGCGGTTCCGGACCAGATCGAGCAGGCGCGCCTCCTTGCGCATCTTCCAGCTCATGCTGTCAGGATAGATCTTCAGCACCAGCGACGGCTGGCTGCCTTGCAGAGCCAGCGCATACACGGCACTGATCTCCCCACCATGCAACAGCGACACCGAAGCGACCCGCGCGTCGATCTCCGCGCGCGCAAGCATCGCATCGGCGGTTGCGGGATCGACCTCGAGATCCGGGCGAATGGACACCGGCGACATGGCAGCAAAGCTCCGCTCGCGGGACATTCTTGCGAGATGGCAAGCGACGACAGTGCCTAGCTGCGCGCGCCCGTCGTGGTCAAGCTCCCGGCAGTCAGGTCAATGCGCCGCGCGGACCAACCCGTGTCGATGGAGCGTGGCGGCAAGACCATCGCGTCGCCATGAGCCACGCTCGGGTTCAAGCATGCCCCCCTAATGACCGGCGATCTTTTACGCCCACGTCCTCGAACCCCCTTCTCCGAGCCGCCGTCGAACCTCGCAAGCGGACCATTCCGGCCTCGCCGAAACGAAGGATGGTTAACATGTCGAGACTATCGAAACTCGCGCTGCTCACCCTGATGGCCGCCACGGCGGCTGGCTCGCTGGTGACGAACGCAAGCGCCCGTGAATTCCAGTGGCCGGGCTGTGAGCTCGTCTCCTGGACAGCCTGCGGCACCGAGGTCCAGGTGCAGCAAGCCATGCGCCGTCAGAGCCGCGACACCTCGCCGATCTACATGAAGCAGACCGATCCGCGCTACAGCGGCGCGATGACCACGGCCGGTGGCGGCGGTGGAGGTGGTGGCGGCGGCGGTGGGCGGTGATTGGCCTAGCCGGCGCGCGGAATTCGTAGCCCGGATGGGCGGAAACGACATCCTGGTTCATCGCCGCAGCGCGTGTGACCCCGGATGTCGCTTCGCTCATCCGGGGCTACAGGAGACTACACCGCCCCCGCCTTCTGCGCATAGGACCAGGCCTGCTTGGTCATGGGCACCATGCGCTTGACCGACTCGATCGCCTTGTCGTTGGCGGCGGTGCCGTCGCGGATGCGGCCGATGATGCCCTGCAGGATGCCGGCGAGCCGGAACAGATTGTAGGCGAAGTACCAGTTGAGATCGGGCAGCTCGGTGCCGGTGACCCCACGATAGATCTCCGCCGCCTCTTCCATGGTCGGGATGTTCAGCGCTTTCAGGTCGACGCCGTCGAGGCCCGGCATGATCCACTGCATCAGCAGATAGGTGAAGTCCGCCATGGGATCACCAAGCGTCGACAGCTCCCAGTCGAGCACCGCGATGACGCGCGGCTCGGTCGCGTGGAAGATCATGTTGTCGAGCCGGTAGTCGCCATGCACGATCGAGACGCGCTGCTGCGCCGGCAAGGTGCGCGGCAGCCACTCGATCAGCTTCTCCATTTCCGGCAGATGCTCGGTCTCGGAGGCGCGATATTGCTTGGTCCAGCGGTCGACCTGGCGAGCAAAGTAGTTGCCGGGCTTGCCGAAGTCGGCGAGGCCGATCGCCGCCGGATCATAACTGTGCAGCCTGGCCAAGGTCTCGATCTTGCTGGTGAAGATCGCGCGCCGCTCGGGCGCTGCGACATGCGGCAGGGTCGGATCCCAGAACACCCGGCCCTCCTCCATCGACATGATGTAGAAGGCAGCGCCGATGACGCTGTCGTCGTTGCACAGTGCATAGGCCTTGGCGACCGGAAAGCCCTGCTTGCCGAGCGCGGCGATGACGCGGAATTCGCGATCGACTGCGTGCGCCGACGGCAGCAGCTTGCCGAACGGCTTTCGCCTGAGCACGTAGGAACGCGCCGGCGTGTTCAGACGATAGGTCGGGTTCGACTGGCCGCCCTTGAACTGCAGCACGGTCAGCGGGCCCTGATAGCCTTCGACATGCTCGGCCATCCAGGCCGCGAGCTTGGCCTCGTCGAAACGATGCCGCTCCTCGACCGGCTTGGTGCCGGAGAATTCTTCGTCCTTCTTGACGCCGTCGGCCACGACGAGGCTCCCTTCTCACGTGTTCGTCATTCCGGGGCAGCCCGCAGGGCTGAACCCGGAATCTCTATCTTGGCGGACCCATCTCTGGATTCCGGGTTCGACGCTGCGCGTCGCCCCGGAATGACGCAAGTGGTGAGTCACCGCTCGGCATTAGAATTCGTAGGGTGGGCAAAGCGAAGCGTGCCCACCCTGTTGGCTTGAACTCGAAAGTGGGTGGGCACGCATCCGCCCCCGCGCTCTGCGCGGCGACGGACGCTTTGCCCACCCTAGAAGTCGACGCTCAATGCCGCGGCTCGTTGGCGTATTTCTTCATCTCGAGCCGGGCAATGGCGCGGTTGTGCACCTCGTCCGGGCCGTCGGCAAGACGGAGCGTGCGGATGTTGGCGTAGTCCTTGGCGAGACCCGCATCATCCGACACGCCGGCGCCGCCGAACGCCTGGATGGCGTCGTCGATGATCTTCAGCGCCATGTTGGGGGCAGCGACCTTGATCATCGCGATCTCGCCCTGGGCGGTCTTGTTGCCGACCTTGTCCATCATGTCGGCGGCCTTGAGGCACAACAGCCGGCACATCTCGATGTTGGTCCGGGCCTCGCCGATGCGCTGCTCCCACACCGAATGCTCGATGATCTTCTTGCCGAAGGCCTGGCGCGTCATCAGCCGGCGCACCATCTTCTCCAGCGACTCCTCAGCCTTGCCGATGGTGCGCATGCAGTGATGGATGCGGCCCGGACCGAGACGGCCCTGCGCGATCTCGAAGCCGCGGCCCTCGCCGAGCAGAATGTTTTCCGCAGGAACGCGGACGTTCTCGAGCAGCACCTGAGCGTGGCCGTGCGGCGCGTCGTCGAAGCCGAACACCGGCAGCATCTTCTCGACCTTGATGCCGGGGGTGTCGAGCGGCACCAGGATCTGCGACTGCTGCTGATGCTTGGCGGCCGACGGATCGGTCTTGCCCATCAGGATCGCAATCTTGCAGCGGGGATCGCCGACGCCCGACGACCACCATTTGCGGCCGTTGATGACGTAATGATCGCCGTCACGCACGATCCGCGTCTCGATGTTGGTGGCATCCGACGAGGCCACGGCCGGCTCCGTCATCAGGAAGGCCGAGCGGATCTCGCCGTCCATCAGCGGGCGCAACCATTTGCGCTTCTGCTCCTTGGTGCCGTAGCGGATGAACACTTCCATGTTGCCGGTGTCGGGCGCCGAGCAGTTGAACACCTCGGACGCCCAGGAGATGCGGCCCATCTCCTCGGACAGCAGCGCATATTCGAGATTGGTGAGGCCGGCGCCGCGGAACTCGTCGTCCTCATGCGGCGACGGCGGCATGAACATGTTCCACAGGCCTTCCGCCTTCGCCTTGGCCTTGAGGTCCTCCAGGATCGGGATCACCTTCCAGCGGTCGCCCTCGGCGTCCTGCTGCTTGTAGATCGGCACCGCCGGGCGGACATGCTTGGTCATGAAGCTGCGCACGCGCTCCAGCCATTCCTGCTGCTTCGCCGACATCGTGAAGTCCATGGGACTCTCCTTGGGTGTTTCCTCTGAAACTTTGGCCGCAGTGTCGGCCCGCCCACGGCGTCCGTGCAAGTGTGATCTTGCGCGACACGACCGCGCGAACCGTCGCTGCAGCGCCGAAATGTCGCCCCACGGAAGAACCGTGATTGACATTGCGGCCGTCTCAAACAATAGTTTCATACAATTGTTTGAAACGCAACTCCCCACCCCGCTTCATCGTTCGGGAGGACGAGCATGGCGACCGACCAGACCCGGACTGCGATCCTGATCGCCGCCGAGCGGCTCTATGCCGAACGCGGCTTCTCCGACGTGACCTTGCGCGACATCGTGGCGGAGGCGAACGTCAATCTCGCCGCGGT
The DNA here is from genome assembly GCF_051168395.1 of Bradyrhizobium sp. HKCCYLRH1030. NCBI lineage: Bacteria > Pseudomonadati > Pseudomonadota > Alphaproteobacteria > Hyphomicrobiales > Nitrobacteraceae > Bradyrhizobium > Bradyrhizobium sp. HKCCYLRH1030. The sequence goes on from NZ_JBNPUY010000001.1 coordinate 1,161,717, forward strand.
GAACTATCATTTCGGCTCCAAGGACGAGCTGATCGCCGAACTGTTCGTGACCCGCTCGATCGCGCTCAACCGCGAGCGCCTGCGCGAATTGCGTGAAGCCGAGGATGCGGGCGGCGGTCGCGCCGACATCTCCGACATCCTGCGCGCCCTCGTGGGCCCGATCCTGCGCGGCTGCCTTGGCCCTGAGAACCAACGCTCGGCGGTGGCGCAGTTCATGATCCGCGCCTCGATCGAATCGGTGCCGCCAATTCGCCGCATCAAGACCAAGGAAATCGACCATTTGCGCAAATTCGCCGGCGCAATGCAGCGCGCCCTGCCCGACAGCTCCGAGGTCGATCTGTTCTGGGGCCTGCATTTTGCGCTCGCCATGGCGCATCACACCATCCGCGAGAGCGAGCGCCTCACCAAGCTCTCCGACGGCCGATGCGACCTCGACGATGTCGAGGATGTGATCGCGCGGGTGGTGCGCGGCGCCGTGCTCGGCTTGACCACGCGCGATCAGGCGGCAAAGTCGAAGGCCAGGATTGCAGCGCGCAGCCCGTAGCCCGGATGAGCGCAGCGACATCCGGGTTCATCGCGGCAGCTTGTGGAACCCCGGATATCGCTGCGCTCATCCGGGCGACGAGATCCCACCATCCACCACGGAGTCCACTCGTGACGCACCGACCGAACCTGCTGCTCGCCTTCGTCACGTCGGCGCTCGTGATGGTGACCGCCAGCGAGCCGGTGCTGGCCCGCGGCGCCGCCGCCAGCATCATGAATTCACCCGGCTATCAGCGCCGCCTGCAGGAATCGCGGCAGCAGCTTGGCGCGCCGACGGCGCAAGCGCCCACCCCCGTCAAGCCTCGTGCGAAGCACCGACGGCATCATCACGTCCATTGAGACCGTGAACTCGCCGCGAACGTAGCGCCCGTAGCCCAATTGAGCGCAGCGGCATCCGGGTTCTTCACCGGCGGTCCTGGCGATCCCGGATGTCGCTGCGCTCGGCCGAGCTACGGCGCGTTGGCCCCGGTTACACCACGCCCCGTTGCTTGAGCGCCGCGATCTTCGCTTCATCATAGCCGAGCCCCGACAGCACATCCTGCGTATGCTCGCCGAGCAGCGGCGGCGCGCGATACTCGGTGATCGGGGTACCGGAGAAGGTCAGCGCGTTGCGGATCAGGGACAGATGCGGCTCGAACGGGTGTTCGACCTTCACCTCCATGCCGCGCGAGCGGACATGCGGATCGGCGAACACGTGGGCGAAGTCGTTGACCGGCCCGCACGGCACGCCCGCCTTCTCCAGCTCCTCCAGCCAATGCGCCACCGAGTTCTTCAGGAACAGGCCGGCAAAGATCGCCATGATCTCCTTGCCGTTGACGACGCGGTCGTTGTTCCTGACGAATTTCGGGTCGGTTGCGAGCTCGGGCGCGCCTAACACCGCGCAGGTGCGCGCGAACTGCGCGTCGTTGCCGACCACCAGCATCAATTCGCCGTCGGTGCAGCGGAACACGCCGGCCGGCATGCCGCCATTGCCCCAGGTGCCGCGGCGCGGCGGCGACTTGCCGTTGATCAGGAAGATCTGGGCATAGTGCGACAGCGAGGCGATCACGGTGTCGAACAGGCAGACGTCGATGTGCTGGCCACCACCGCCATTGACGTCGCGGTGATACAGCGCGGAGAGGATGCCGATCGAGGTGTTCATGCCGGTCATGTAGTCGACGATCGAGGGACCGACCTTCATCGGCCCCGCCCCCGGTTCGCCGTCCATGTGGCCGGTCACGCTCATCAGCCCGCCCATGGCCTGGAAGATCGCATCGTAGCCCGCCCGCGGTGCATACGGCCCGGTCTGGCCGAAGCCGGTGACCGAGCAATAGATCACCTCGGGATTGACGGCGCGGATCGCCTCATAGTCCAGGCCATAGCGCTTGAGATCGCCGACCTTGTAGTTCTCCATGAACACGTCGCAATCCCTCGCGAGCGCGCGGATGATCTCCTGCCCCTCGGGGCTCGCGATGTTGACCGTGACCGACTTCTTGTTGCGGTTGGCGCAGATGTAGAAGGAATTGTTGTTGTTGGCCTTGCCATCGGGGTCCCTGAGGTAGGGCGGACCGAACGCGCGCGCATCGTCGCCGGTGCCGGGCCGCTCGATCTTGATCACCTCGGCGCCGAGATCGGCCAGCATCTGCGCGGACAGCGGTCCGGCCAGCACGCGGGTCAGATCGAGAATCTTGATGCCAGAAAGCGGCAGGGCCGACATGGAGTTCCTCCGGGGGCTTTATTCCTTGTGGCGGACATCCCGAGCGAGAGCCCCGCCTGTCACCCGCGGATACACCATTTCCCGCGCCGGAGCATTGCGCTGGCGGCATGCCGCCTTGCCGCGGACCGTCGCCCGGATGCGCGCAGCGACATCCGGGGTCGCCACCGGCGCTCGTGCCGAACCCGGATGTCGCTGCGCTCATCCGGGCTACGCAGCCATGCTGACTTTCTTGCTTCGTTTTGTGTGCAGCCTGCTGCGGGACACATCCAGAAACACGGAACAAGGAGCTGTTAAGCGTTCCGGTCACACCTGGACGCAGGTTTGATGTCGCACCCCGGAGCACGCCATGACGTCGATCTCTGCATCCTCCATGAGCGGATATTCGCCGCTCGACCTGCTCAAGCAGGAACTCACCAAGGAAGTCTCGGCCGGCAAGGTCAGCTCCGCCGACCAGACTGCGCTGTCCTCGGCGCTCGACGACATCGATTCCGCATTGCAGAGCGGCAGCTCGTCGTCATCGTCGAGCTCCAGCGCGCCGCCGTCGCCCAAGGAGATGCAGTCGAAGATCGACGATCTCATCCAGAGCGAGGTCGACAGCGGCAAGCTGACCTCGGACCAGGCGACCGAGCTGAAGAACGTATTTGCCAACGCCTTCTCCGGCGGTCCGGGCGGCGCGGGTGGCGCCGGCGGCCCGCCGCCGGCCCCGCCGAGCGATGACTCCAGCACCGACACCACGTCGAGCACCTCCTCCTCGTCGTCTTCATCGTCCTCGTCCCAGGTCGAGGAGCTGTTGAAGAAGCTGCTCGAGGCGCTGCAGAGCTCGAACAACAGCAAGACCTCATCCTACAGCGCCAGCGGCACGAGTTCGTCGAGCTCGACCAGCAAGTCGCTGGTGGTGGACTTTTCGGCCTGATGCGGCCGTCTCGCCTTGGTAGCCCCGGATGAGCGGAGCGACATCCGGGTTCGCCGCCGCACCTGACGAGAACCCGCATATCGCTGCGCGCATGCGGGCGACGGAGCTTCACTCCGGCGCGTTGAACGTCCGCGCGAAATACACCGGCGCGGCCGCCGCCTTCAGGCGATAGAGCTGCGCCGGCCGGTTTGGCCCCTTGCGCATCTTGGCGATCGGCTCGATGAGGTCGGCCGAGAGCATGCGGGTGCGAAAGGCGCTCTTTTCCAGCGGACGATCGAGCACGATCTCGTAAGTCCGCTGCAGCTCGGGCAGTGTGAACTCCTCCGGCATCAGATAGGCCGGCAGCGAGGTGTACTCGGCCTTGTTGCGCAGCCGCTGCACGGCGGCCTGCAGGATCTCGGCATGATCGAACGCGAGATTCGGCTTCACGCTCATGCCCACGAGCGGAAACCATTGCGCATCGGCCGCGAGCGCGGCCTCCGCCGCTGACGCCGGGATCAGCGCAAAATACGCGTGCGTCGCCGACCAGCCGCGCGGATCACGGTGCGCACTGCCCCAGCTGCCGAGCTGCTCCAGATAGGTGCTGATCACGCCGGTCTTCTCGGCAAGCTTGCGCCGCGCGCAGGCTTCGAGATCGCGATCCTTGTCGACATCGACGAAGCCGCCCGGGAGCGCAAACGCGTCCGGGAACGGCTCTCCCTCGCCGTGGCCGCGCCGCACCAGCAGCACGTGCAGCGCCTCCAGCCGGATCGCGAAGATGACGATGTCCACCGTGGTCAGCGGCCGCGGAAAATCCAGTCCGCCCGCCCTCGCAGCCGCTCCGCCGCCCTGCCCCTGCCGTGCTGCCATACCGTCCGCCCCCGAATTTGTCCCTTGACACTAGCATACTTAGTTGTACTGTCCAACTTACTAAGTTGGTGTGACACACTTATCCATTGAACGTCAGGAGGCCGCCATGTTCGGCTTACGCTTCATCAAGGCCCAACCCACCACCTATCTCCTCAAGTACCGCGCCGGCAGCGTGGTCGAGGAAGGTGCCGGGCTCTCCACCTTCTATTACGGGCCCGCCACTTCCCTGGTCGCGATCCCCATCGGCAGCCGCGACGCCGCCTTCATCTTCCAGCAGATCGCCCGCGACTTTCAGACGCTGACGATCCAGGGCCAGGTGACCTACCGCATCGGCGAGCCGAGGAAGGCGGCGGCGATGCTCAACTTCACGCTCAAGCGCGACGGCAAGACCTACGAGTCTGATGACCCGGAGGAGCTGCCGCAGCGCGTGCTCGGCGCGGTCGAGGTGCTGGCGCAGCAGGCCGTCAAGGACATGACCCTGAAGGAAGCGCTGCGCGCCTCCGACCGCATCGCCGAGACGATTGCGGCCGGACTGAAGCGGCGCGCCGACATCGAGGCGCTGGGCCTGGAGATCCTCGGCGTCGCCGTGCGCGCGGTGAAGCCGACGCCGGAGACCGCCAAGGCGCTGGAGGCCGAGGCGCGCGAGGCGATCCTGAGGACCGCGGACGAAGCCATCTTCGCGCGGCGCAATTTCGCCGTCGAGCGCGAGCGGGCGATCCGCGAGAGCGAGCTCGACACGGAGATCGCGGTCGAGCAGAAGAAGCGCTCGATCCGCGAGACGCAGATGGATGCGGAGGCCAGCGTCGCCGCGAAGAAGAACGAGCTGCGCGAGGCCGGCATGGTCGCCGATATCGGGCTGGAGGCCAAGCGGAAGGATTTCGTGTCGCTGAATGCGGCGAACACCCGCACTTTGGCGGATGCCGAAGCCTATCGCGTCGGCGCGCTGATGAAGATCTTCGAGGGCGTCGACACCCGCGTGATCCAGGCGCTGGCCGCCACCGGCATGCAACCCGGCCAGTTGATCGCGCAGGCGTTCTCGGGCCTCGCCGAAAAGGCCGAGAAGATCGGGCAGCTGAACGTCTCGCCGGAGCTCCTGAACAGCCTGATGCAGAAGCCCGCGGAGGCCGCCCGTGTCCGGCAATGACCGCAAGGTGGTGCTGGTCGTCAGGAGAACGCGGCTCGAGGAGCTGATCACCAGATTCCTCACCGCGGACCAGGCCCGCTTCTATGTCGAGCATCTCGGCGCCGACTTCTCCGACTACGAACGCGAGCACGCGGCCTACCAGGCCGCGCGCTTGACCAGCGTCCAGACGCTGGAGCGCTGGGGCCGCTACCAGATCGTCGACCGCGGCTTCCTGCCGAACTTCATCTTCGGCCCCGCCGACATCGTCGCGGCGCTCGGCCCCGACGGGCTCGTCGCCAACACCATGAAATATCTCGACGGCCAGCCGCTGCTCGGCCTGAACCCGGACGCGGCCCGGCATGACGGCGTGCTGCTGCCGTTCGCGCCGGCCGATCTCGCGAGCCTGCTGCCGGAGGTTGCTGCCGACCGGCGTGCGGCCAAGACGGTGACCATGGCGCGCGCGAGCCTCGCCGACGGCCAGGTGCTCCATGCGGTCAACGACCTCTTCATCGGCGCGCGCACGCATGTCTCGGCCCGCTACGAAATCGCGACCCGCGAGCATCAGGAGCGGCAGTCCTCCAGCGGCCTGATCGTCGCGACCGGACTCGGCTCGACTGCGTGGTTCAAGAGCATCGTCACCGGCGCGCTGGCGATCGCCGGCAACTTCGGCAGCCCCACGACGGGCGGCGACTACACCGCCCTGCCCTGGGACGCCCGGAGCTTGCGCTTTGCCGTGCGCGAGCCGTTCCCGAGCAAGACGTCACAGACATCCCTGGTCTGCGGAGGGCTGAACGGCGCCGAAACACTGCGCCTGCGCTCGCTGATGCCCGAGAACGGCGTCATTTTCTCCGACGGCATCGAGGCGGATCACCTCGATTTCAATGCGGGGACGGAAGCGGTGATCGGGATCGCGGAGCGCCAGGGGCGGTTGATCGTGTAGCCACACGGCGACGCTCGTAGGCCGGATGAGCGCAGCGACATCCGGGATCATCGCAACAGTCGTGGGACCGCGGATATCGCTGCGCTCATCCGGGCTACGCGTCCGTCACTCCCTCGCGAACACCAGCACGCCATTCGCCGGAATCGTCACGTCAGCCGAGCACGGCTGGCCGTGCAGCGGCGGGCCGCCTGCGCTGACCGCGCCATTGTTGCCGACCACATCCGGATTGACCCAGTTGTCATAGACGTCGCTGTTGAATACCTCCTTCCACTGCCCCGCTGCCGGAAAGCCGATCGCGTAGTCGCGCCATGGCGTCTCGCTGAGGCTGACGATCACCATCACGTCGTCGCCCTGGCCGTCCCAGCGGTGGAAGGCGAGCACGCGGTTGCCGTCATGGACGTGGACGATGGCGCATCCCTCCGCGGTCAGCGCCGGATGGGTGCGGCGGATCGCGATCAGCTCGCGCGTGAAGCGCATCGCATCAGCGGTGATCTTGTCCTCGCCGTCGAGCAGCGCCCAACTGATCGTCGCGTCGGGGTTCGGCGTGTCGCTCCATGGTTTGTCCTCGAACAGTTCCTGGCCCATGAACAGCATCGGGATGCCCGGCGCGGTCAGCAACAGGCCCGTGGCGACGCGGCTGCGGCTGCGCGCATACCAGCAGCGGCTGTCGACGGGATCGGCGAGGCGCGGGATGCGCGGCTCGCGGCCGGCATAGACGATGTCGTGGTTCTCGATCGAGTTGACCGCGCGCCAGCGCTTGTCGAGGCTGAGATCGGCGATCGCCGCGGCGATCGGCTGCATCGGGACGACGGCGCCGGCGCCGCCGGCCGCGCTCGCGACGGCGCCGCGCACCGCGAGCCGCAGTCCGTCGCTCCAGGTCGCATCGAAGCCGGCGCCGCCATGCGCGATGTCCCTCACCACCCACGGGTTCACCGGCCAGTATTCCGCGATCTGGATCGCATCCGGCTTCTCCGCGCGCAGCGCTTCGGTGAGCTGCTGGCAGGTCGCCCAGCCGCCGAAGCGGTCCATCACGCTGACCTCGTCGAAACGCAGGCCGTCGGCGTGATACTCGCGATAGAACATCACGGCGTTGTCGACGAGATACCGCCGCACGTCGGCGTTCCAGTAGGCGAACACCTGGCCGCCCGCCCAGCCCTGATCGGTGAAATACAGGCTGCGATTGGGATCGCCATAGGCCTGACGGTCGAAGAACCAGATGCTGCTCTCGTCAAAACCGCCGCCGGCGTGGTTGTAGACGACGTCGAACAGCACGGCGATGCCATGGACATGACAGACGTCGATCAGCGCGCGGAGCTGGTCGTCGCAGTGACGCACCACGCCGATATCGGCGTAAGGTGTCGCGCCGGCTGCGACGAGGATCTCGTTGGTGCGTTTGAAGTAGGCCGCGAGATGCGCGTCTTCTGCCTCCCCGTACTCGCTCTCCGGGCTGAACAGGTCGGTGCCGTTGTAACCCATGCTGAACATGGTCGGGAATTCCTGCACCGGCAGCAGCTCGATCGCGTTGACGCCGAGCTTCGCCAGATGCGGCACGCGCTCGATCACGTCGAAGAAGCAGCCGTCGGGATTGCCCGCCTTCATGTCGAAGGTGCCGACGTGGAGCTGATAGATCACGAGCTCGTTGTTGGGCGGCGGCGTGTAGTCGGTGTCGTGCCAGGGAAAAGCGTGCGGATTGCGCAGCACCGAATGCGCCTGCGGAAACGGCGGATCGACCGTAAGCAGCCGTGCATGCGGATCGCGCTTGTAGCCGGAGCTGCCTTCACCCTCGACGAAGTACATATAGGCGTCGCCGTCCTTCAGAGACGGCACGAAGATCGCCCAATGGCCGTTGCCGATCGGCGCCAGCCGGCAGCTCGCGTCCTGCGCCCAGTCGTTGAACGGGCCGGAGACGTAGACCGCCTTGGCATGCGGCGCGAACACGCGGAAGGTGGCGCCGCCGGTCACCAGGGTGCCGCCCATGGGAGCCTGGAGAAGATGCATCTGCCTGAGCGAAATCCTGAGGCCTTCGGGGAACGGCGGCAGCGTAACAGGTTCGAGCAGCATATCCATGGCGGTCGGCTCTCCGCGCGTCAGAACAGCCGCGCGCCGTTCGGCACGCGCTTGTCGGGCTGGAACAGCACGACGTTGCCCTGTTCATCGGGAAAGCCGAGCGTCAGCACCTCGGACATGAACTTGCCGATCTGGCGCGGCGGGAAGTTGACGACGCCGGCCACCTGGCGGCCGACCAGGGTGGCCGGATCGTAGAGCGTGGCGATCTGGGCGCTGGAGCGCCTGGTGCCGATGCCGGGCCCGAAATCGATGGTCAGCTTCAGCGACGGTTTGCGCGCCTCCGGATAGGGCTCGGCCGCGACGATGGTGCCGACGCGGATGTCGACGGCCAGGAACTGGTCGAAGCTGATCCCTGCTGCCGCCGGCGCTGTGGGATCATGGGCAAGATGCATGGCGGCCTCATCGAACGCGCGACCGCGCGGGAGGGCTTGCGGCGCCGACGCGGTCTGGGCCGGAATCTTTAATCGCCATAAGGTCTCCTGACAATGCACCCACCCGGCGACGGCACGGCATATGGACGATTGGCTGTATTGGTGTGGCAGGCCGGTCGCAGGCTGCGAAGCCTTCAATCGCAGGCTGGGCAAGCGGGGGGTTGCCGCTGCCCCGCATCGCCGAGCGGGAGGTGCGTGAATCGCCATGGCATGTCGCTAGCGGCGAATGGTCGCCTGCACGCCTTGACCCGCCCTGCAGCATGTCCGCCGCCGAGCGCATGACTATGACACGTCGCCCGTAATGTCGCAGTTCGGTCGCTTTGCCTCCAGACGCAGCACGGTGGCCCAGCCTGGCTGCGAATACTGGACATCATCAGCAAGCTTCGCCGGGCACAACCTGCCCACCGCGCGTTGCTGGCCCCGGCGCTCTTTGGAATGGTCCTGGCCGGCGCCTCTGTCAGGCGAGCTAGGCGGCTCGCCGCGAGCGCGACAGAGTGTCGGATGGAAGCTCACCGAACATCTCGCGATAGTCTCTTGCGAAGTGTCCGAGATTTCCGAAGCCGCAATTGAAGGCGACTGCAGAGACGGAGGTGCGCTGATCTGCCCCCGAGAGCATCTGTTTTGCCTGTCGCAATCGCACCGTTTTTGCAAACGTCGTCGGAGAGTATCCGCGGCTTTTTTTAAACGCCGCATACAGCGCGCGGATGCTGACGCCTGTCTGCGATGCCAGCGCCTCGATCGTGATGGCGCGCCCACAAGAGGCCTCGATATACTCTTCGGTCAGCCGAACGATCCGCGGCGCGACGTCCTTTTCGTCTCTCTCCAACAGCTCGCTGAAATTGTGGCGGTGAGCCGACAGGAAGGAAACGATGAGAGCCTGCTCCAGTTCGGCCAGCACCGCGCGTGGCAGCTCTGTCGCCGTCGCATCCAGCTGATGAGCGAGGAACATCGTCAGATCGCGCAAGACCAGAGCGTTCGGCTGCACCGCAGCCGCCATGGGATCGAACCTGAGGACGCCAGCCGGCTTTGCGCCCAGGAGCGTCGTCAACGACCTTTCCAGCGCCCCCGTACTTATTCGAAGAATGAGCTGCGCATAACCTGGCTCGAACACAATCCTGATCGGTTCACCCGGCGGAATTATACAGGCCTGCCGCTCCGTTATCGCGATCGCCGTGCGATTTAGAACGGTCAAAGCTCTGCCTTTGAGGCCAATTTGCAGGCGCGCGAAGTCGCCCTCCGGGAACTTGACGACCGACGTTCCCCCGTCATATGAACAAAAGCCAAGGCCGATATTCGCAAGCCGAAGGTAGTTGCCCACCCCCAGGAAGCCATCTGGCTTGGTGACTGTGAAGCCAGTTGCCCCGTAGACGGTACGCAACGCGTGCTCCATCGCCTCCGGATCGTCTGTACGAATGACGGGAGCGCGGCTCAGCAGGCTTACGGATTGATCTAGGTTCATCGGAAGATGGTACCTCGGTTTGACCGAACTGATACTCCGGGAAAACACCGGTCAGCGGCGAGGTGTCGCAGTTCCATCTTCTTCATCGATGCGCTTCAATTTCCTTCCAGATTACTACTTGGCCTCATCTCATGAGGTCTGCGCTGGACGACGCGGCAACCCTCCCGCCTACCCCCGAGAGAATATCCGCCATGAAGTTGAAGCTCGCTACGCGTATCCAGCAGCGACGTCAGGTGAACGTGACCCGAACAAGTTGAAAAGCGCGGCGCTTTCTACGAGACGAGAATATTCGAAAGACCTGACCCGCTTCTTAGCGCCTCGCCGCAGTCGGACGGCGTCATCATGATTGGCTCTCAGCTTGAGTTGGCGACCCGCGCTTTGCTTCGCCGCTGCCCAAGCGCTATTGGGACTGGCCTGACCGACGCTTCTGTAAGGCGAGCTAGGCGGCTCGTCGCGAGCGCAACAGAGTTTCGGATGGAAGCTCACCGAACATCTCGCGATAGTCTCTTGCGAAGTGTCCGAGATTTCCGAAGCCGCAATTGTAGGCGACTGCAGAGACGGAGGTGCGCTGATCTGCCCCCGAGAGCATCTGCTTTGCCCGTCGCAATCGCACCGTTTTCGCAAACGCCATCGGCGAGTATCCGCGGCTCTTCTTGAACGCAGTATAGAGCGCGCGGATGCTGACGCCTGTCTGCGATGCCAGCGCCTCGATCGTGATGGCGCGGTCCCAAGAAGCCTCGATATACTCCTCGGCCAGCCGGACGATGCGCGGCACGACATCCTTTTCGGCTCTCTCCAACAGCTCGCTGAAATTGTGGCGGTGAGCCGACAGGAAGGAAACGATGAGAGCCTGCTCCAGTTCGACGAGCACCGCGCGCGGCAGCTCTGTCGCCGCCGCATCCAACTGATGAGCGAGAAACATCGCCAGATCGCGCAAGACCAGAGCGTTCGGCTGCACCGCAGCCGCTATGGGATCAAACTTGAGGACACCGGCTGGCTTTGCACCGAGCAGCGTCGTCAATGTCTGCTCCAACGCCCTCGCGCTTATTCGAAGAATGAGCTGCTCATAACCTGGCTCGAACACAATCCTGTTGGGTTCGCCAGGCGCAACTATGCAGGACTGCCGTTCGGTTATCGCGATCGCCGTGCGATTCAGAACGGTCAAAGCGCTGCCTTTGAGGCCAATTTGCAGGCGCGCGTAGTCGCTTTCCGGGAACTTGACGACCGCCCTCGCCCCGCCATAGGCACAAAAGCCGAGGCCGATATTCGCAAGCCGAAGATAGTTGCCCACCCCCAGGAAGCCATCTGCCTTGGTGACTGCGAAGCCCGTTGCCCCATAGACCGTACGCAACGCGTGCTCCATCGCCTCCGGATCGTCCGTACGAATGACGGGAGCCCGGCTCAATAGGCTCACGGATCGGTCCAAGTTCATCGGTCTGTCCTCGCTCACGGCTCGCTTGAATACCGAAGAGTACGTCCTCCCGACTGATCCAAGTCAACTCCGAGAAACTCCCGTCACGCGGCAGGCGGCCATGCGGCCATGCGGCCAGGCGGCCAGGCGCCGCAGCTCGATCATGTTCCCGACTTCTCACATGTTAATTTGAGCAGGTAACTGGCTAGTGTTGCGGCTAATTCTGAGCAACGTTTGCAGAGTTTGGACTTGAGAATAACTTCAAAATCGCCGCGCGACGCGCTTCAATCTCGTTGAGATGAGCAGGCAGCAGGTTCTGTCGAGTGCGACCGTAAGAGAGGGGATGAACGTGGCGGCACGGGAACCGGCATCCCGGCGAAGTGGAACTCATGAGTTCCGTGCTGGACGAGGCGGTGATCCCCTGCCCAACGCCGGGCAAAACTCCACCACGAAATCAAGACTCGCCAGGCGCATCCTCGCAGCGACAGACAGGGTTGAACGTGACCGAGCGAGCCGAGACCCGCGGCACTTTTGGGAGACGATAATGTTCGGAACACCAACACACCTAACCGGCGACGCTCGGCGCTTGAGATTCTCGATCTTGCGAAGCAGGTCACCGAAGCGATGAACTTATGCCCTTGTCACAACGCGAACCTGGCAACGTCCACACGCCTGTCGATATGAGGCGAGATGAAGTGAGTCCAATCATGCTTATCAAGACGGTCACGTTGCATTCTCTTAGTTATCTTGTAGGCATTACCAGTTCAGTGGCGGTGCACCAGGTCATCCCCTCGCCGGGCACAGCGAGCGTCTTCCAGTTTGGCACGACTGCAATAGGTCATCAGCAGGTCGCCAATCGCTCGGCCAAGAGCGATAAGTTGCCAATCAGGCAGGCAAAGCGTCAACTCAACGTGCCAAGTTTCAATTTCGGAACCGACTGTAAACCGCCGATTGATGTCCGTGGGCGCTGCTTTGCAGACGCCGGAGGGACCCGCAAGGTCGCGCTGTCCGCTCGCGGCCCCCTTCGCGGCATACCGATTGCTTTGAACCAAATTGGTCCTGATGCGACAGATCTCGTGTAGTGGTGGTGCAGGCAAAATGACCGATATTCGAGGCGGCGACCTGTCCAATCATTCGGTATTGAAATCGCTAAGCAGAATCCGCACAGCAAAGCTGCACCTCGATCGGCCGACGTCGCACCGATCGACAGAGGCCGCCCTGCTGTCGCAGATCGCGCTTTGCGACGTTCTACTGGACGAAATTCAATCGGTCGCTTGCAGTCTGAAGCGGGCGAGAGCCGTACCCAGTGAGCCGACGTCTGGTCGCAACCGCGCGCGGCTGCGGTACCATTCCTCAAGACATGATCTGCAGCGACGACGCGCGGCGCAGCGATGCCGCGTGCCGTCGAAGTTTCGTTCGGTCGCCACCTAGCCCGGACGAGCGCAGCGACATCCGGGTTCGCCGACACGGCACGTAAGACCCCGCATGTCGCTGGCGCCGACGCGCGTCCCGCGCGCCGGCCGTCGCTCATGCGGGCTACGCGCTGCACCCATATCCGCGCGAGAAACGCACCATCTCTCCTCCGTCATTGCGAGCTGCGCCCGCGATGACGATTGGCGCGGCGGTCTCGTGCGTCAAGCTGTCATTCGCACCGGGCGCAGTGGGCAGGTCGCTTCGCGGCTTTCGCCGCGTAGCGCCTTTGCCCACCCTTCGCTACTACAACTACGCATTCTCCAGATGGCACGCCACCCACTGGTCCTCGCCCTTCAGACGCAGCTCGGGCGCCTCCATTCGGCAGCGGTCGAATGCGAGCGGGCAGCGGGTGTTGAAGCGGCAGCCCTTGGGCGGGTTGACGGGGCTGGGAACGTCGCCCTTGAGAATGATCGGGGTGCGCTCGGCGCCGGGTTCGGGAATTGGGACGGCTGAGAGAAGCGCCCTGGTGTAGGGATGGCCAGGAGACGCAAAGATCTGCCGTCTGGGGGCGAGCTCGACGATGCGGCCGAGATACATCACGGCGACGCGGTGCGTCATGTGCTCGACGATGGCGAGATCGTGGCTGATGAACAGCAGCGCGAGGCCGAATTCGCGCTGCAGGTCCTGCAGGAGGTTGACGATCTGCGCCTTGACGGAGACGTCGAGCGCGGAGACCGCCTCGTCGCAGACGATCAGGTCGGGCTTGGCGGCGAGCGCCCGCGCAATGCCGATGCGCTGGCGCTGGCCGCCGGAGAATTCGTGCGGGCGGCGGTTCACGGCGTCGCGCGGCAGCCGCACGATCTCCATCAGCTCGGCGATGCGCGCATCGCGCTCGGCCGCAGTCTTGGCGAGGCCGAAATTGTTGATCGGCTCGGCCAGGATGTCGCGGATCCGCATCCGCGGATTGAGGCTGGAGAACGGATCCTGGAACACGACCTGGACGCGGCGGCGCATCTCGCGAAGGCTGCCCGGGCCGAGATCGTCGATCCGCGTGCCGTCGAGCACGATCTGCCCGGCGGTGATGTCGAACAGCCGCAGGATGGCGCGACCGACGGTGGACTTGCCGCAGCCGGATTCGCCGACCAGCGACAACGTCTCGCCGCGCGCGATCTCGAACGACACGCCGTCGACGGCGTGCACCCGGCTCTTGGCTCGCCCAAACAGGCCGCTGCGGATCGGGAAGTGCTTCTTGAGGTCGTTGACCTGGAGCAGCGGCATGGTCATGCGGCGGCCTGCTCCTTGGCGGCGAAATGGCAGGCGGCGATGTGATGCTTGGCCTTCTGCTCCAGACCCGGCGCGTATTGGCGGCAGACATCGGTCGCGAGCGCGCAGCGGCCGGCGAACACGCAGCCCTCGATGCGCTGCTTGAGGTCCGGCACCTGACCGGGAATTTCGGCGAGACGCCTGGTTTCGCCCGACAGCGACGAGCCGAGCTTGGGCAGCGCGCCGAGCAGGCCCTGAGTGTAGGGATGGCGGGGCGAGCGGAACAGCTCCCTGACCGGCGCTTCCTCGACCTTGCGGCCGGCATACATCACCATCACGCGCTCGGCGACCTCGGCGACGACGCCGAGATCATGGGTAATCAGGATGATCGCGGCGCCGACGCGCTGCTTCAGCTCCAGCATCAGCTTGAGGATCTGCGCCTGGATGGTGACGTCGAGCGCGGTGGTCGGCTCGTCCGCGATCAGGAGCTTCGGGTTGCAGGCCAGCGCCATCGCGATCATCACGCGCTGGCGCATGCCGCCGGAAAGCTGATGCGGATATTCGCGCACGCGGCGTGCCGGCTCGGGGATGCCGACCAGGGTCAGCATCTCCACCGCGCGGGCCTCGGCCTGCGCCTGATCGAGGCCCTGATGCAGCCGCAGGGTCTCGCCGATCTGGCGGCCGACCGTCAGCACCGGGTTGAGGCTCGTCATCGGCTCCTGGAAGATCATCGAGATGTCGTTGCCGCGGAGCTGACGCATCTCGCGGTCGGAGAGCCTAAGAATGTCCCTGCCCTCGAGCTTGATCGAGCCCGCGATCTTGCCCGGCGGCTCCGGGATCAGCCGCATCATCGACATTGACGTCACCGATTTGCCGCAGCCGGATTCGCCGACAATGGCGAGCGTCTCGCCGGGGTTGACGTGGAAGGAGACGCCATCGACGGCACGGTTGATGCCGGTCGGCGTGCGGAAATGGACCTGGAGATTCTCGACCTCGAGCAGCGACATCATTTGAGCTCCCGGCGATCTCTGACTGCGCTGCTCATGGGCTCTTCGCCATGCGCGGGTCGAGCGCGTCGCGGAGGCCGTCGCCGACGAGGTTGACGGCGAGCACGGTCACCGAGAGGAACGCGGCGGGGAAGAACACGATGAAGGGCTTGACCTGCCACAGCGCGCGGCCTTCGGCCATGATGTTGCCCCAGGACGGGATGGTCGGCGGCGTGCCGGCGCCGATGAAGGACAGGATCGCCTCGGTGATCATGGCGCTGGCGCAGATGTAGGTCGCCTGCACCAGCATCGGCGCCATGGTGTTGGGCAGGATGTGGCGCAGGATCACCATCGGCGTGCGCGTGCCCGAGGCGACCGCGCCATCGACATAGGGCTGCTCTCGCAAGCTCAGGACGACACCGCGCACCAGCCGCGCGACGCGCGGGATCTCGGCAATGGTGATGGCGAGGATGACGTTGCCGACGCTGCCACGCGTCAGCGCCATCAGTGCCACCGCGAGCAGGATCGGCGGTATCGACATCAGCCCGTCCATGCAGCGCATCAGGACGCCATCGGCCCAGCGCAGGAAGCCGGCGACGAGACCGATGGTGAGGCCGATCAGGGAGGCGCCGAGCGCCACCGCGAGGCCGACCGTCAGCGAGACACGGGTGCCATAGAGCACGCGGGAATAGATGTCGCGGCCGAGTGCATCGGTACCGAACCAGAAATCCGCCGACGGCAGCCGCGTGCGCTTGGCCGGCGCGATCGCGGTGGGATCGACGGTGAAGAGGAATGGCGCGAACACGCCGATGATGACGAGCAGCAGCAGGAGCGCGCCGCCGATCGCAACCGTCGGATGGTTGCGCAGGAAGCCGATGGCGCCGCGCCGGATCTTCGGCGCGACCATCAGGTCGGGCAGAACAGGCGCGAGGACGAGGCCTGGCGGCGGCGATGTGGAGGTCGTGGCGGTCAATAGCGGATCCTCGGGTCGACCAGGGTGTAGGTGACGTCGATCAGGAGATTGACGAGCACGTAGACGAAGCTGAACAAGAGCACGATGCCCTGGATGACCGGATAGTCACGGCGCAGGATGGCATCGATGGTGAGCCGGCCGAGGCCCGGAATGGCGAACACGCTCTCGGTGACGACGGCGCCGCCGATCAGGAGCGCGATGCCGATGCCGACGACGGTGACGATCGGCACCGCGGCATTCTTCAGCGCATGGATGAACAGGATGCCGCCCTGCCCCAGGCCCTTGGCGCGCGCGGTGCGGATGTAGTCCTGCTGCAGCACCTCGAGCATCGCGGCGCGGGTGATGCGCGCGATCAGCGCGATGTAGACGCAGCCGAGCGCGACCGCCGGCAGGATCAGGTTCTGCAGCCACGGCCAGAACCCTTGGGCCAGCGGCGTGTAGCCCTGCACCGGAAGCCAATCGAACTTCAGCGCGAAGACGTAGGCCAGGATGTAGCCGACCACGAACACCGGGACCGAGAAACCGAACACGGCGAAGGCCATGATGATCCGATCGATCCAGGTGCCCGCCTTCCAGGCCGCGATGACACCGAGCGGCACGGCGATGATGATCGTGAGGACCAGGGTCACCATCATCAGCGACAGCGTCGGCTCGATACGCTGGGCAATCAATGCCGACACTGGCAGGTTGGTGAAGATCGAGGTGCCCAGATCGAAGTGCAGCAGACGCCAAACCCAGCTGCCGAACTGGACCAGGAATGGCTGGTCCAGTCCGAGATTGGCTCTGATACGCTCGACGTCGGCCGGGCTCGCCTGGTCGCCTGCGATCACAACGGCCGGATCACCCGGCGCGATGTAGAGCAGGCTGAAGACGAACAGCGCGACGATCGCCATCACCGGCAGCGTCGACAGGACTCGGCGGAGCGCATAGGTGAGCATGGGAGGTCTTTCGCCCTATGCGGTCTTCGACACGCCCCAGAACAAGGGGATCGGCCCCTTGGTCACGCCCGAGACGTTCTTGCGCCAAGCGGTATAGCCGAGGAAGAAGCCGGTGGGCGCGAACACGACGTCGTCGATCGCCGCCTTGTTGATGCGCGCGGCGACCGCCTTCTCCTCGTCGAGCGACTTGGCGGCGAACCAGTTGGTGATCTCCTTCTCCACCGGCTCGCTGGTCGGCCAGCCGAACCAGGCATTGTCGCCATTGGCCCGCAGCGCGGTGTAGGCGGCCGGGTTGATGCAGTCGGCACCTGCGTGCCAGGTGTGGAACATGTGCCAGCCGCCTTGCGAAGGCGGCGTCTTCTGCGCGCGGCGGGCGCCGACGGTGCCCCAATCGGTGGCGACGAAGTCGACGGTCATGCCGAGCTTCTTGAGGAGATCGGCGGTAACGTCGCCGAATGCCTTGGTGATCGGCTGGTCCTGCGCGACGACGCAGGTGATCGGCTCACCCTTATAGCCGGCCTCCTCAAGCAGCTTCTTGGCCGCCGCGAAATCGCGTTTGCCTTTGAGGATGTCGCCGCCCGCCTCGGTATAGAGCGGCGTGTCCGGCGTGAAGAAGCCGGGCAGCGGCTTCCACAGCGCGTTGTCGTCGCCGACCAGCGCGCGCATATAATCTTCCTGGCTCATCGCCATGAGGATCGCCTGGCGCGCCTTCACGTTGTTGAACGGCGCATGCAGGTGGTTCATGCGGAACGAGCCGACATTGCCGAGGGGATCGCCGATGTCGACGCCGATGTTCTTGTTGCCCTTCAGCACCGGCACGAGATCGGTGATCGGGTTCTCCCACCAGTCGACCTCACCGTTCTGCAGCGCGGCAGCCGCGGTCGCAGGATCCGGCATGATCACCCATTCGACGCGATCGACCAGCACCTGCTTGCCGCCGGCGAGCCACACCGGCTTCTCCTGGCGCGGCACGTAGTCGGTGAACTTCTCGAACACGGCCTTGGCGCCCGGCACCCACTCGCCCTTGACGAATTTGAACGGGCCAGAGCCGACATATTCCGACATCTGCTTGAACGGGTCGGTCTGCGCAATGCGCTCGGGCATGATGAAGGCGCAGGGCGCATTGCCCTTGCCGAGCGCGAACAGCATCTTCGGATAGGGCTGCTTCAACACCCATTTGAAGGTCTTGTCGTCGACGACCGTCAGTTCGTTCTGCAGCGCCTTCAGCATCAGGCCCATCGGATCGCGCGCCGACCAGCGCGTGAGGCTGGCGACGACGTCCTTGGCGAGCACCGGCTCGCCGTCATGGAATTTCAGTCCCGGGCGCAGCTTGAAGGTCCAGGTCAGGCCGTCGTCGGACACCTGCTCGGATTCCACCATCTGGCGCTGCGGCACGAACTGGTCGTCGATGCCGTACAGCGTGTCCCACACCATCGCGGCCGCGTTGCGCACGACATATTGCGTGCCCCAGATCGGATCGAAATTGGCGAGATTGGCCTGTGGCACAAAACGCAAGGTGCGTGCGGCAGCGCCTTGTGCGATCGCCGGTGCCGCAATCCCCGTCAGCGCCAGACCACCCGCGCCCGCCAATCCCTTCAATACCGTCCTGCGATCCATGTTCTCTCCTGATGCAACATGCCAAGTTCAATTGCCGAAATTATAAGCAAGGCCCATGCCATGCGCGTGGAGTGCATTCATTTGAACGCAAATGAGGCACGGAGCGCAAGCTTTTGCGTAGCCCGGGCGAGCGCAGCGCCCCCGGGTTCTCCCGCACAGTTCATGCGAACCCGCATGTTGCTTTCGCTCATGCGGGCTACGGAAAGTGCCGTGCAGCAACATCGTGCGTCACGCCTGCTTTCTGACGGGCGAGCCGTCGGCCATCAGCGTCTCGCCCTTGCGTTCGACGATCATGCCGTAAGCCTGCGGCTGGCGATGGACGTCGAAGTTGAAGACCGTCTGCTTGTAGGATCTGCACAAATCGAGGTCACAGCGCGCCAGCGCGATCTCATCGCCCTTGGTGGCACAGGCCGCGACGATCTCGCCGGAGGGTGCGATGATGCAGCTGCCGGCGATGTGGTCGATGCCCTCCTCGATGCCTCCCTTGGCGACGCCGATGACCCAGGTGCCGTTCTGATAGGCACCGGACTGCATCACGAGGCGGTTGTGGAACAGCGAGAGATCGTCATGCTCCGGCGCGGGCGGATTGTGCACCGGCGTGTTGTAGCCGATCAGCACCATCTCGACGCCCTGCAGCCCCATCACGCGATAGGTCTCCGGCCAGCGGCGGTCGTTGCAGATCGCCATGCCGATGACGCCACCGAAGGCGCTCGCGACGCCGAAGCGCTTGCCGGGCTCGAAATAGCGCTTTTCCAGGTGCTGGAACTTGCGCCACGGCTCGTGCTCGGCATGTCCCGGCAGATGCACCTTGCGGTATTTCGAGACGATCGCGCCGGTCTTGTCGACGAGAATGGCGGTATTGTAGCGGTGCACGATGCCGCCCTCGAGCGCCAGCTCGGCATAGCCCAGGCAGAAGCCGATGCGCAGCTCCTTCGCGAGCGCGAACAAGGCCTGCGTTTCCGGCCCCGGCATCTCGCGCTCGAAATAGAGGTCGATCTCGGCCTGATCGGCCATGTACCAGCGCGGGAAGAACGTCGTCAGCGCGAGCTCGGGATAAACGATCAGGTCGCAGCCATTGGCGTGCGCCTGCCGCATCAACGCCATCAGCCGCGCAACCACCGCGGTCCGTGTTTCGCTCTTGGCAATCGGGCCGAGCTGACCAATGGCGACGTTGACGAAGCGCGGCATGTTTCCGTTCCTTATTTCGGAACTAAGTGGTCGTTCCGTGGCGCGCAGCTCTTGCACCGATCATGCCATGCCCGCTCAGTCGCGCAAGCCCGGCGCGTAGCCGAACGCCACGGCCGGCTCGGCCGCGGTCTCGACCCACACGCTCTTCACCTGCGTGTATTCGTACAGCGCCTCAATGCCGGAGGAGCGGCCATGGCCGCTGTTGTTGTAGCCGCCGAACGGCGAGGCGACGTTGATGGTCTTGTAGGCGTTGATCCAGAACGTCCCGGCCTTGACCTGTGCTGCGACGCGATGCGCGCGCGCGACATCCCTGGTCCACACCGCGCCCGCGAGGCCGAACTCGCTGTCATTGGCGATCGCGATCGCGTCCGCCTCGGTGTCGAAGCGGATCGCGGCGACGACCGGACCAAACACCTCCTTGCGCGCGATACCCATGGCGTTGGTGACGTTCTTGAGCACGGTCGGCTTGACGAAATATCCGCCGTCCTGCGCCACGCCATTTGCGCCAGCGACGATCTCCGCCCCCTCCGCCGCGCCTTCCCGGATCAACGACAGCACGTGATCATATTGCCTGGCGTTGTTGATCGGACCGATCTCGGTGTCCGCCGACAGCGGATCGCCGCATCTGATCTTCGCTGCACCTTTTGCGACCAGATCGACGAAGCGGTCATAGACCGCGCTCTGCACCAGCAGCCTGGAGCCGGCGACGCAGCTCTGTCCGGCGCCGCCGAAGATCGCGGCCTGCGCGCCGACGGCGGCGCGTTCGAGATCGGCATCGGCGAACACGATGTTGGCGGACTTGCCGCCGAGCTCGAGCACCGACGGCAACAGCCTGCGCGCCGCAGCCTCGCCGATCAGCCGCCCGGTCGGTACCGAGCCGACGAACACCACCTTCCTGACCGCGGGCTGCACCAGCGCCGCCTGCCCCGTGGTGTGGCCGAAACCGGCGAGCACGTTGACGACGCCCTTCGGCAAGCCCGCGCGTTCGGCGATGCCTGCCAGCGCCAGCGAGGTCAGCGGCGTCAGCTCCGAGGGCTTGAGCAGCACGGCGTTGCCCATGCTGATCGCTGGCGCGATCTGCCAGCCCGCGGTGAAGATCGGCGCATTCCACGGCGTGATCTGCAGCACCACGCCCATCGGCTCGCGACGCGTGTAGTTGAGATGGCTTGAGGGCACCGGGATGACGTCGCCGTGGAATTTGTCGGCCCAGCCGGCATAGTACTCGAACATCTCCGCGACCTTGGCGACCTCGCCCCTGGTGTCGCGGATCGGCTTGCCGGCGGACAGCGCTTCCAGATGCGCCAGCGGCTCGGCCGCGGCGAGGATCGCCCGCGCCACCGCCTGCATCACGCGGCCGCGGCCCGCGGCGGTCAGCTTCACCCATTCCGCCTGCCCCGCCCCCGCAGCAGCAGCCGCCTTGGCCGCCACGTCGGCACCGGCATCGGCATAGGTGAACAGCAATCTGCCGGTGGCGGGATCATTCACCGAGACCGTCGCGCCATCGCCGACGATCAGGTCACCGCCGACATGGGAGCCAACGGCCTCCAAGTCAGGCCAGAACGGCAGCGTGGCGGCGCGCAGGCGGGGATCGATGAAATGGGTCATGGCGGCACGCTCACGGCTTCGGTATCGGACCGAGCTGCAGCTCGACGATGCGGTTGAAATCATCAGTGTCGGCGATGCTGGCGGCGCTGTCCGCCCAGATGCGCGCGGTGTCGGCGGCCATCGGCAGCGACAGTCCGAGCTCGCCGATGAACTGCGCCGCGAGCCTGACGTCCTTGCGCATCAGCTGCATGGTGAAGCCGGAGTCGAAGGCGCCGTTGAGAATCCAGTTGGGCACGTTGACGAGCGTGACGCCGGAGCGGCCGGAGCCGGCATTGAGCCCTTCGAGCAGCCGCACTGCGTCGACGCCCGCCGCATCGGCGATGCGCAGCGCCTCCGCGGCGGTCAGCAGATGCGCGGCGCAGAGAAGATTGTTGACGATCTTGGCGACGTTGCCGGCGCCGACGCCGCCGACATGGACGCGCTTGGCGCTCATGCGCTCCAGCACCGGCAGCACGCGCGCGAGATCATCGCCGTCGGCGCCGATCACCATCGTCATGGTGCCGGTCGCCGCGCCCTTCGGCCCGCCGCTGACCGGCGCATCGACGAAGCCCATGCCGCGCGCCTTGAGAAGGGCTGCGAGCCGGCGCGAGGTCTCGGGATGCGAGGTCGAGGTGTCGACGATGACGACGCCGGCCCTGGCCTGCGCGAGGATACCGCCGGCGCCTTCCACGATATCGGCGACGATGCCGGCGGTCGGCAGCGACAGGATCACGATGTCGGCGGCGGCGATCACGCCGCCGATGCCGTCGGCAATCGCGATGCCCTCGGCCGCGAGCGCCGCGCGCGTCGCGGCTAGCGTGTCGTAGCCGGTGACGGCGAAGCCCGCGCCCTTCAGCGTCAGCGCCATACCGCGCCCCATGTTGCCAAGTCCGATGATGCCGACCGCGGTCACGAGGCCTCCTGCCAGATTTGCCTCGCCAGCGTAGCCGCGCAATTCCGGAGCAGACATCAGCGCCGTCCGCCGCTAGTGTTGACCTCAGGTCAACACGTTCCGAAGCCATGTCCGCCCTGCTCGATCACCACCGCCTGCACTATCTGCACGAGGCGATCCGCCTCGGCTCGGTGCGCGCCGCCGCCGAAGCGCTCGACGTCAACGCGTCGGTGATCAGCCGGCAGATCGCGCTGCTGGAAAAGGAGCTCGGCCTCACTTTGCTCGAGCGCCTCAGCCGCGGCATCCGCGCCACCGCGGCCGGCGCGCTGCTGGTCGAGCGCTTCCGGCAATGGCAGGCCGACCAGGCCGACACCGTCGCCAAGCTGCGCGAATTGCAGGGCCTCAAACGCGGCCATGTCGACATCGTACTCGGCGAGGGTTTCGTCAGCGACCTGATGTCCGGCCCGCTCGGCCAGTTCTGGCAACGCCATCCCAACCTCACCATGGCGTTCGATCTGGCCGGCACCAACGAGGTCGTCAATGCCGTCGCCGAGGATCGCCATCACATCGGCCTGGTGTTCAACCCATCAGCCGATCCGCGCATCCGGATCGCGACCGCGAGCCGGCAGCCGCTCTGCGCGATCATGCCGCCGGATCATGCGCTCGCGCGGCTCGGCCGTCCCTTGCGCTTGCGCGAGCTCGCCGATCACCCCCTCGGACTGATGCATCCGAGCTACGGCACGCGTCAGGTCGTGGCAATGGCGGAGGCCGCCGAGCGCATCGCCCTTTCGCCGAAGCTCACCACCAGCTCCATCAACGTGCTCCGCCACTTCGTCAGGAGCGGCCTCGGCCTGACGCTCCTGCCGGCCTTCGCGATCGCCGCCGATCTTGCCGACGGCTCCCTCGCCGCCGTGCCGGTGGACAACCGCCTGCTGGCCTCGAGCGAAGCCTGCGTCATCACCCGGCGCGGCCGCGAGCTGCCGCATGCCGCCAGCCATCTGCTGCGCTTTCTCAGCGGCCAGATGCGGGCGTTCCGGGTCGGCGGAGCCGCCGGCAAGACCAGGACGCGCGGCGCCGGACGTTGATCCGCACAGATCATCACGGATCGTTTTCCGTTGCGCTCACGCGTGGGTTGCGATTGGATGCTGCAATTTAGGGAATCGACTTCATGCGCCACGCTCTCGCGATCGCGTTCGGCCTGTGGGCGGCGACAGCGGCTCAGGCCGAGACCTGCCAGCTCATCGGCAACCAGATCCTGTGCGACGACAGGACGTCGGGACAGCGGATCGGCAACAACACCTATTGGAGCGACGGCTCCTCGTCCCAGCAGATCGGGCGCTTCACCTACAACAACGACGGCAGCAGCTCGCAGCAGATCGGCAACCACACCTACTACAGCGATGGCACGTCGTCGCACACGGTCGGAAGCACGACCTATTTCAGTGATGGCAGGACGTGCCGGCGGATGGGTAATCGCGTCTCGTGCGACTAGGCGATTCGGCCAATGTGACCGCCGCTGCAACGGCTTCTCGGAGCTGGAAATCTTCGAAATATAGGGAACTGAACCCTTGCATCGGGGCATGGCGGCTCCGGTCGACGGTCGTTCAACTGGCGTTTCATGAAGGTGGCCATCATGGAGTTTCGCTTTTCTTCAACGATCGAAGACGAGGTCTCCCACGTCCGATTCCAACTTGGAAATCTCGAATTCTTTCGCGCCGAAAAATATGATGTGACCTGGCCAGATGCGCTCAAAGCGGAGATCGCGCAAGGTATAGCTCGGTTTTCAGATGAGAGACTGCGCGACGCGATCGTGCGTCACGACTTGCCGGGCGCCAGTCTGGAGCGCGTCGTGCAGTCATGGCGGCGGGTGGAGGATCGATTTGCTTCCGATTTCGTTGCGCAGCTTACGCGTCAGTTGCCAAAGGTCGTGCGCGTCCATGTCACCAAGTTTGGTCCGGGCGGGTCGCACGATGGCGCATCGATGGCGCCGCGATTAGTCGTAAGCTATCCGGAAATGAAGGGATTGGATTTCAACAGCGTTCTCGTCCATGAGTTCATCGAAGTCTTGCTTTGGAGAAAGTTCCGCAGCGAAGAAGCCAGACTGGGAAAGAGAGCCGCTCATGCCATCAAGGAGGCTGTCGTCGACAGGTTCTGTTCCTGCGACAACCTGAAACCCGTCGTTGGGAGCTACAGAAAACAAGCGAGCTATTCCCAGCTGCCTCCGGATTGGGAAGATTGGCTACCAGCTAAAGGGCTGACGTGGAGTCAGTAGCGACCAGGCCAAATCGAATGCGGCGTCATGCTGGCTGGCGTTGATGCTGCGGTGATGACGGCTGGCAAGCAGGAGGTCACAGTTCGGGCCGCCAAACAGTCAACCACCCGACGAATTCACTTTACGACCAAACCTTGACCGAAAATCCGGCGCGATGAATTTTTGAGGCGAGCCGGGTTTCGTTTGCTACCAAAACATCAGACTCGTCCGCAGCCCCCATGACCTTGCCCCTGGGGCTTAATCCAGTTTGAAGTTCGTTCTGGCCCAACGAGGACCAGAGCATGAAGCGCAGCCGCTTTACGGAAGAGCAGATCATCGGGATTTTGAAGGAGCACGAGGCCGGCGTTCCGGTCGCCGATCTGTGCCGCAAGCATGGCGTGAGCGACGCCAGCATCTACAAGTGGAAGGCCAAGTTCGGCGGAATGGACGCTCGGAGGCCAAGCGGCTGAAGACGCTGGAGGACGAGAACACGCGGCTCAAGCGGCTGCTGGCGGACGCCATGCTGGACAATGCAGCGCTGAAGGATCTCCTGGGAAAGAAGTGGTGACGCCCGCGGCGAAGCGGAAAGCTGTCGCGCATCTCATGGGTGTCCACGGGATGAGCGAACGGCGGGCGTGTAAAGCCATCGGATGTTGCCGCATGACAGTCAGATATCAGATGAGCCGGGCCGATGATGCCGGGCTGCGGCAGCGCATGAGGGCGATCGCCCATGAGCGCCGCCGCTTCGGCTATCGTCGCCTGCACGTCCTGCTCAAGCGGGAGGGCTACCTGGTCAATCACAAGAAGCTGTTCCGGCTGTCCCGGGAGGAACGGCTCACGGTGCGCCGCAGAGGTGGCCGCAAGCGCGCCATCGGGACGCGAGCGCCGATGACGGTGCTGCTGCTCCCGAATGATCGCTGGTCACTCGACTTCGTGTCGGATCAGATGACCGATGGCCAGCGCTTCCGCATCCTGACCGTGGTCGACGATTGCACCCGCGAGTGCCTGGCGCTGGTGGCCGACACTTCACTCTCGGGCGCCCGGGTCGCCCGGGAGCTGGACCGGTTGGTCGCCGAGCGCGGCAAGCCCAAGATGGTGGTGAGCGACAACGGCAGCGAGCTCACGAGCAATGCCATCCTGACA